>CAVTAQ010000001.1:0-292050 GCA_963732725.1 uncultured Alphaproteobacteria bacterium
CAGCACCCCGGTCGCCTGCTGCGCCTGGGCGGGACGCGGCGTGAACGCGCTTGCCATGCCGAACAGGGCCAGGATCATCATCAACGCACGGAGCGATCGCCATGGCGACCATCGACCGCGCGGCGCGCCTGTCATCGGGCCTTCATCCCGAATGCGCAAATCAACATCAATCGAAACACAGGTAGCGACGCCAAGCACATCCCGTCTCCCGACAAAATCACTTCCCGCCACAAGAATTGGAGCGTTCCCGAAGCTTAGCAATCCGCTGGCGACTGCGCCTGTGGACAACTTATACCAGGACTCGCTGATCCTGACCCATGAGGATTGCCATTTCCTGTTTGCTGGCAAGGAGCAGCCGAAGCCGCGATGTGGTTCATCGTGGCGAGACTGCGACGCAGTCCAGCGGACAGGAAATGGCAACCGAAGGCGGCTTCTGGCGGCCCTCGGACGGCGTCGCGCGCTCGAGACGATGAACCACATCGACCCTTCGCGCGCTCCTTGCCGAGAATCGCCAGAAGCCGTCCTCATGGGTCAGGATCAGCGAGTCCTGGTATTAGCCAATTGTCATCGTTTCAGAGCGGATGAATATTTCAGCGTTTACCTTCAGTGCGGATTTGCTACCAATGGCAGATGCACGAAGGATCAGTACTTCTGACGGCCATTTCGTGGATCGCAGGGGTTGTCCTCGGTCCGGTCGCAACCGGAATCGGTATCGCAAGCGTGGCGTTTTTCGGCTTTGCCATGCTTCAGGGCTATTTTGACTGGCAGCGGGGTCTGCGTATTGTTATCGGCCTTTTCCTGGTTTTCGGGGCATCTTCGATCGCACATTCGATTGCAGGCATGCGCGGCTCCTCCTTCGCCTCCAACGATGTGATGCCTCCCGAACCGATCAACCATCCCGAGATTGGCGAAGCGCCCGTGACCATTTGCTGGAATTGCGATCCCTTGCAGAAGTGAGCGTTCCAACAGTAGGTGCAACAGGCGATGGTTCTGTTGTATGAACAGGAGCGTTACGATGAGAGCGTGTTACGAACCTCCGATCTATGCTGAACGGTTGTCAATTGAGGAAGGAAAGACTATAATTCTCAATGTGTTCGCAAGAACGGGAAGCGATTGAGTAGAGTATCTTTCCAAAATATGGCTGAAATTATGGCTTTATCAGAAAATGCAGATTTAGCTTGTAATTTCAATCACAATTAAATCCCACCCTCTCCGCCAGTTACCATTGCTCACCAACAGCCATGAGATGCTTCGGGTGGCCAATTGGGGGCTCTGGGTAGCAATGACCGCCCACTCGTGCCGGACCGCCATCCGCCCCGAAGCGATGGCCGAATGGAAGAAGTTCGCCCGCAGCTTGCCATTACCGGGAGATTTGCTCAGCGGTGGCAATTGGGTAAATTGCGGCCCGACAGGAGTTTTGCCATGCGCCTTTTCGTCGCCGCCAGCCTCGCGGTGGTTGCCCTCAGCCAGCCGCTTGCCGCCAGGCCCGCGGCCGCGCCGAAGGCCGAGGCGCAGGCGCTGGAGCTGGCGAAGCAGACCATCGCGATGCGTTCGGTGCGCGGGCCGGATAACCGGACCATTGATGTTGCGCGCGCATACAAGGCCGCCTTCGTCGCGGGTGGCTGGAGCGACGGCGAAGTCGAGATCGTGCCGTTCGAAGATGCCGCCTATCTCATCGCGACCTGGCAAGGCAGCGATGCCAGGCTCAAGCCGTTGGTCATTTCCGGCCATATGGATGTTGTCGAGGCAAAGCCTGCCGACTGGCGGCGCGATCCCTTCACCGCCGTGGTCGAGAACGGCATGCTTTATGGGCGCGGCGCGGCGGACATGAAACTCGACAATGCCCTGGTCATTGCCTCGCTGATCGAGATGCGGCGGCGGGGCTACCGGCCGAAGCGGACGATTGTCGCGGCGTTTTCGGGCGACGAGGAAACCACGATGCTGTCCTCACAGCGCATTCTTGATCGACTGCCCAACGCCGAGCTGGTCATCAACGTCGATTTCGACAACAACGGCAAGCTCGACGAGGTGACCGGCAAGCCGATTTACTGGAGCTGGCAGGGCGCGGAAAAGGGCTATGCCGACTTCGAGCTGGGCGTGACCAATCCCGGCGGCCACAGTTCGATGCCGCGCCGCGATAACGCGATCAACCAGCTTGCCGCGGCGCTGGGGCGGATAGGCGCCTACCGCTTCAAGCCCGAACTGAACCCGCTGACCAAGGCTTATTTCGAGAAAGCCAGTGCCTTCGAGAAAGACAGCCAGCTGGCAGCAGCGATGCGCGCCTTCGCTGCCGATCCGTCGAACGAGCAGGCAATCGCAGCGCTTTCTGCCGAGAGCGCCATGATCGGCAGGATCGGCACGACCTGTGTCGTGACTACAATTTCTGGCGGTCATGCCGTCAATGCGCTGCCGCAGCGCGCCACGGCAAACGTCAATTGCCGCATCTTTCCGGGGCATGGGCGCGAGGAAATCATGGCGGAGCTGCAAAAAGTGGTGGCGGACCCGGCGGTGCAGCTGCGCGACGTTACCGAAGGGTCGGTCGACAGCCCGGCTTCACCGCTGCGCCCCGATTTCATCGCCGCCGCCAAAAAGGCGATCGGCTCGGTCTATCCCGGGGTGCCGGTGGTGCCGAACATCGCGACAGGCGCAAGCGATTGCATGTGGTACCGCTCGAAAGGGGTGGACTGCTACATCGCCAGCCCGCTGTTCCTCAAGAGCAGCAATTCGCGCAGCCATGGTCTCGACGAACGCATGCCCATCGCCAACATCCGCCCCGCCGTTGCCTATTATGTCAGCCTGTTCAGCGACCTGTCGAAATGAACGAACATATCGCCTTCGCAAGTTCCGCCGCCGCGCCGGATCCCGATGCGGACTGGAGCCTGCCGGGCTGGATCTATGGCGATGCGGAATTCCATGCGCTGGAGATGGAGCGGGTGATCCGCCCGTCATGGCAGATCGTTTGTCACGAAAGCGACATTGCCAATCCGGGGGAATACCGCACGCTCGATTACATCGGGGAAAGCGTTGTCGCTATCCGCGGCGATGATGGAGCGGTGCGCGCTTTCGCCAATGTCTGCCGCCACCGGGCGATGCGGCTGGTGGAAGGGCCGAAGGGCTGTGCCGCCAAGCTGGTCTGCCCCTATCACGCCTGGACCTATGCCAGCGACGGGCGGCTTACGGGCGTGCCGATGAAGGGAGACTATCCGGCGCTGAGGCTTGAGGACAATGGCCTTGCGCGGGTCGATCTGGAGCTTTGGCGCGGCTTCGTCTTCGTGCGGCTGGCCGATGCGGGCTTTCCTTCGGTGGCCGCAATGATGGCGCCCTATGAGGCCGAGATCGCACCCTACCGGTTTGCCGAAATGCGCAGGATCAGCGATGTCCGCCTGCGCCCGCGAGAGGTCAACTGGAAGCAGGTTGGCGACAACTATTCGGACAATCTCCACATCCCGGTCGCGCATGACGGGCTGACCCGTCTGTTCGGCAAGAGCTACCAGATCGAAGCCCAGCCGTGGGTTGACCGGATGAAGGGCGATCTGGCCGATCAGCCATCAGGCAATTTCTGGGAGCGCTTCTATCAGGCGCATCTGCCCGAAGCGGAGCACCTGCCGCGCGAAAGCCAGCGACGCTGGCTCTATTACAAATTGTGGCCCAATATCGCCTTCGACATCTACGCTGACCAGATCGACTTCATGCAATGGCTGCCGACAAGCCCGACCACTTGCGTGCTGCGCGAAATGGCCTTTGCCCTGCCGGATAAGCGCAGAGAAATGAAGCTGGTGCGCTATGCCAACTGGCAAATCAATCGCGTGGTCAATGCTGAGGACACCTGGCTGATCGGGCGGGTGCAGCAGGGCATGGCGTCGGCGAGTTACACTGCCGGGCCGATCGGGCGGAGCGAGGTGTGCCTGAGAAGCTTTGCCGGCAAGCTGCGGCACCTCATACCCCGAAGCGCGCTTCCACCGCGCGCCGCCTGCGGGCTGGAGCAAGTCATGACCAAACACTACGACGCACTGATCATCGGCGGGGGCCATAATGGCCTGACCTGCGCCTTCTATCTCGCCCGGGCAGGGATGAAGGTGCGGGTGCTTGAGAGGCGGCATATTGTCGGCGGCGCGGCGGTGACCGAGGAGTTTCATCCCGGTTTCCGCAATTCGACCGCGAGCTACACCGTCAGCCTGCTGCGGCCCAAGGTGATCGCAGACATGAAACTGGCCGATCACGGCTACCGGGTGATCGAGCGGACAATCAGCAACTTCTTTCCCTTTCCCGACAACTACCTCAAGCTTGGCGGCGCGCCGGGGCGAACCGAGGCGGAGTTTGCGCGCTTTTCGCAGAAAGATGCCAAGGCCTATCCTGCCTATGATGCGGCATTGGAAAAGGTCGCGAATGTGCTGCGCGATCTCTCCTTGCAGATACCGCCCAATGTCGGCGGCGGCCTGTCGTCGCTGATTGCGGCGGCGCAGCAGGGATGGCCGATGGCGAAACTGGATATCTCGGTGCAGCGCGATCTGCTCGACATATTCACCAAGTCGGCGCGGCAGTTCCTCGATGGCTGGTTCGAGGACGATCATGTCCAGAGCGCCTTTGCCTTCGATGCGGTGGTGGGGAACTATGCGGGGGTTTCGACGCCCGGCTCGGCTTATGTGCTGCTCCACCACGTGTTCGGAGAGGTCAACGGCAAGCTGGGTGCATGGGGTCATGCGGTGGGCGGCATGGGCGCAATCACCCAGGCGATGGCCAAGGCCTGCGCGCTGCAAGGCGTCGAGATCAGTCTGGAAGCTCCGGTGGCGCAAGTTCTGGTGGATGGCGGGAAGGTTGCGGGCGTGCGGCTGGAAAGCGGCGAGGAAATTGCCGCGCCGATTGTCGCCTCCAACGCCGGGCCGGCGCTGCTCTATCGCCAGCTGGTTGACCAGAGCGATCTGGACGCGGATTTCCGGAAGCGGATCAAGGGCTTCAAGACCTGCAGCGGCACCTTCCGGATGAATGTCGCGCTGTCCGAACTGCCCGATTTTGCCGTCCTGCCCGGCAAGGAAAAGGCAGAGCACCACACTGCGGGGATCATCATCGCGCCGGGCATGGATTATATGGACCAGGCCTTCATCGATGCGCAGCAGCACGGCTGGTCGAAAAAGCCCATCGTCGAGATCAAGATCCCCAGCACGGTGGACGACAGCCTTGCCCCGCCGGGCGGGCATGTCGCCAGCCTGTTCTGCCAGCAGTTTGATCCGGCGGTCGACTGGGATGAGCACCGTGAGGCGGTCGCCGATCTGATTATTGATACCGTCAACGACCATGCCCCCAACTTCAAAGGCGCGGTGATCGCCCGCCAGATCCATTCGCCGCTCGATCTCGAGCGCAAGTTCGGTCTGATCGGCGGTGATATCATGCATGGCACAATGGGTATCGACCAGCTGTGGGCGGCGCGGCCGGTGCTGGGGCATGGCGACTATCGCGGGCCCTTGAAAGGACTCTACATGTGCGGTGCGGGCACCCATCCCGGCGGCGGCGTTACCGGCGCACCGGGGCACAATGCGGCCCATGCGATCCTGGCCGACCGGCCGCTTATCCGGAAGCTGCTTCGCGCCTAGTTTCGGAGCGCCTGACCCAGAAGTAGACCGGAAGGCCGGCAGCGATAAGCATCGCGCCATAGCCCATGGCGACATGGCCCAGCCCCCATTCGGCCCACAGGGTGAACCCTGCGGCAACCAGCGCGGCTGCCAGCACCAGCCAGTCACCGCGCAGCAGGCGCAGCGCGGCCAGCGCGCTTGCCAGATAGGCCAGCAACCCGGCGGCAAGGCTTACCGAGGCGACAAATTCAAACAGCTTGCCCATGCCCTTCTGGTAGTTGAGCAGAACGATCACGGTCAGCAGCAGGCTTGACAGCAGGTGCCCGCGCATCGGGCTGCCGCGCGCATTTTCGGCGGCGAACCAGCGCGGAAAAACTCCGCCAATCGCCATGGCCCGGGGCATTTCGCCTTGCACCAGTATGAAACCGTTGAGCGTGCCGAATGCGCTGATCGCGGCAAACAGCGCAACCACGCCCGCCACCCCGCTGCCAAATTGGCGGCCGAGAAAATCGGCGACCGGTGCCGGCGATTTCGCTGCTTCCTCCACCGGCATGAAAGCTGCGAAAGCCAGCGAAATGCCAAGGTAGATCAACCCGGTCAGCACCACACCGATCAGTGTGGCGAGCGGCACGACGCGCCGGGCATCGTTGACCTTGTCTGCCGGCACGGTCGCGGATTCAAGGCCGAGGAAGCCCCAGAAGGTCAGCCCCACGGCAGCCGCTATGCTCCCGCCCGAAATCGCCACTCCCGGATCAGGCGCGCGCGGTGCGCCGCTGGCCCACAGCCACAGCGCCAGGGCAATCAGCGCCACCAGTGGCAGCAGCTTGAGCAGTGTCGTCACCTTCTGCACCTGCCCTGCTTCACGCACGCCGAGCACGTTGATCCCGGTCAGCAGCCAGATGCAGGCCAGGGCCAGCAGCGCGGGCAGGCCTTCTGTCACGCCGATCACGGGAAAGATCAGGCTGAGATTGCTCACCACTGCAACCGCGACTGCGCCGTTGCCCACCCAGGTCATCACCCAATAGGACCAGGCAGTGACGAACCCGGCGAGCGGCCCGAAAGCGGCATTGGCATAGGCGTAGGGCCCTCCGGCGAGCGGCAGCTTCGCACCGAGCCGGGCAAAGATCAGACCGAGACACAGCGCACCGGCGATCGTCACCAGCCAGCCGAGCATCTGGTTCCAGCCCAACGGTGCCAGGGTGGCAGGCAGCAGGTAGATGCCCGAGCCGATCATGTTGCCGACACACAGCGCCAGGACCGCCCAGAAGCCCAATCCGCGCGCGCTTTTGCCGTCCATCCGCGATTCCTCTGTGAACTGGAGCGAACCTATCGCTTGATCGCGGCGCGTCACCATGTTTCTTGGGGGCCCATGGCGAATGTCACCACTCCCGACTGGCTCTCACGGTTTGGCCGCTATCACCCGCGCCTGATCGAGGCCGCGATGGCGATGAACGAGAACCGGCTGCATGACGCCGAACCGCGTCTGCGCCAGCACCTCAAGGAAGATCCCTTCGATGTTGCTGCAATCCGCATGTTTGCCGAGCTGGCCGGGCGGATCGGGCGCTACAAGGACAGCGAAAACCTGCTGCGCCGTGCGCTTGAGCTGTCTCCCGGTTTCACCGCCGCGCGCGCCAATCTGGCCCTGGTGCTCTATCGCCAGAACCGCCCCGTCGAGGCGATCGAGGAACTGGGCCGGGTCAGCCAGGAAGACCCTGACAACCCCGGCCACGCCAACCTCCAGGCCGCTGCACATGGTCGGCTGGGTGATTTCGACGAGGCGATCGCACTTTACGAAAAGGTGCTGAAGGAAGCGCCCGATCAGCCGCGCGTGTGGATGAGCTTTGGCCACATGCTCAAGACCGTCGGGCGGCAGGCCGATGGCATTGCCGCCTACCGCAAGGCCATCGAGCTGCTGCCGGGGCTGGGCGAGGCCTGGTGGAGCCTCGCCAACCTCAAGACCGTGCGCATCGACGAAGCCGATATTGCCGCTATGCAGCTGGCGCTGGCCACGGCAGACCTTGCCACCGAAGACCGGTTCCACCTCGATTTCGCACTGGGCAAGGCGCTGGAAGATCGCGGTGATGCGCCTGCCGCTTTTGCCCACTATGCCAGCGGCAATGCGCTGCGGCGCGAGAGCATCGTCCACGATGCCGACGATGTTTCCCGCTTCGTCAGCCGCCTGATTGCCCTGACCACACCGGAATTCTTCGCCGAGCGCGCGGGGCAGGGGTGTGACGCACCCGATCCGATCTTTATCCTGGGCATGCCGCGTGCCGGTTCGACCCTGATCGAGCAGATCCTGTCCAGCCACAGCCAGGTCGAAGGCACCACCGAATTGCCAGATATTCCCGCGCTGGTCCGGCGCTATCCGGATTATCCGAACAACCTGCCCGCCATTCCGGCCGGGGAATTGCGCGCGCTGGGCGAAGACTATCTCCAGCGCACCCGCATCCAGCGCAAGACCGAGCGCCCCTTCTTCATCGACAAGCTGCCCAACAACTGGGTGCATGTGGCGCTGATCCGGCTGATCCTGCCCAATGCAAAAATCATCGATGCGCGCCGGCATCCGCTGGGCTGCTGCTTTTCCAACTTCAAGCAGCACTACGCGCGTGGTCAGGGCTTCAGCTATTCGCTGGAGGATATGGGCCGCTATTATCGCGATTATGTCCGGCTGATGGCTCATGTCGACGAAGTTTTGCCCGGTCATGTCCACCGGGTGATCTATGAGCGCATGGTCGAAGATACCGAGGCCGAGGTGCATGCGCTGCTGACCTACTGCGGGCTGCCATTCGAGCCGGCTTGCCTTGCTTTCTACGAGACAGAACGCGCGGTGCGAACTGCCAGCTCCGAACAGGTGCGCCAACCGATCTACAGCGAAGGGAAAGAGGCCTGGAAGCCGTTCGAACCCTGGCTCGATCCGCTCAAACTGGCGCTGGGGCCGGTCCTGGAGGCCTGGCCTGGCGTTCCCGCTGCGTGGTAAATTTGCAACGCTGACTGGCTTATCCGACGAATGCATTGCGCTTTGGCTTGACGAGACGCCGCGATAAAATCAGTTTCGATTCCATATCGATAGTAAATGGGGTTTAGCCATGCGCCACACTGTAACCCGCACCGCCTTCGCCGCGCTGCTCGCTTCCACTGCGTTGGTATCCGTTCAGGCCATCGCCCAGGAACAGCCGCAGGCCGTAGAGGCGGACGATGGCGGTTATGGCGAGATCATCGTCACGGCCCAGAAGCGCTCGGAAAACCTCCAGAACGTGCCGATCAGCATCACCGCGCTGGGCACGCAGAAGCTGGACGACCTCAATATCTCGGACTTCAAGAACTACGCCCAGCAGCTGCCTTCGGTATCGTTCCAGGCGCTGGGCGGAACGCCCGGCACCAATGTCGTCTATATGCGCGGGGTGGCTTCGGGCGGAGATGGCAACCATTCGGGTTCGCTGCCTTCGGTGGGTGTGTACCTCGACGAACAACCGGTGACCACGATCGGTGGCAACCTCGATGTCCACATCTATGACATTGCCCGGATCGAGAGCCTGGCAGGGCCGCAAGGCACGCTCTACGGGGCATCGTCGCAAGCCGGGACCATCCGCATCATCACCAACAAGCCCAGCACCCGCGGCTTTGAAGGCCGGGTCGATGGCGAGATCAACACTGTTGCCAAGGGCGGCGTTGGCGGCAAGATCGAAGGCATGATCAACGCGCCGCTGTCTGACAATGCGGCCGTGCGGATCGTCGGCTTCTACCAGCGCGATGCGGGCTATATCGACAACGTTGCCGGCACCCGGACTTTCTGCGGCGGGGAGAATTTTGATGTAAACGGCAATTGCATCAAGGACGGAATCTCGGTGAACAACGCCGCTTTCGTCAAGGAAAACTTCAACCACACAGATACTTATGGCGGCCGCGCCGCGCTGAAGGTCGATCTGGACGACAACTGGACGGTGACGCCCGCAGTCATGTATCAGGAGACCAAGAGCCACGGCACTTACGGTTTCGATTCCCAGGTCGGTGACTTGCAGGTGCAGCGCTTCTTCCCCGAATTCCGCAATGACAAATTCGTCCAGGCGGCGCTGACCATCGAGGGCAAGATCGGCAACTGGGACCTGACCTATGCGGGCGCCTATCTTGACCGCAAGGCCAACCAGTCAAGCGACTACACGGACTACTCGGAAGCATACGATTCGCTCTACCAGTCGGTCGGCGGGCTGGCCTACTACTTCTATCTGCAGAACGCCGCCGGGACGACCATCGATCCGCGCCAGAAGGTGATCAGCACCGATCACTTCAAGAAGCTCAGCCAGGAACTGCGGATTTCTTCGCCCAGCGATCAGCCGCTGCGGCTGGTGGCGGGGCTGTTCTATCAGCGCCAGACCAACGATATCCATCAGGATTACCAGGTCGCCAATCTTGCCCCGCTGTTGTCGGTGAACGGTTTGCCCGGCACGCTGTGGCTGACCGAGCAAAAGCGAATTGACAAGGATTACGCGGCATTCGGCGAAGTAAGCTTCGATGTCGCTCCGACCCTGACGCTGACGGCGGGCGGGCGGTACTTCAAGTATGACAACTCGCTGATCGGCTTCTTCGGCTTTGGCCGCAATCCGGCCTACATCCAGGACGCAGACGGCAATCCGCCGCCCAATGGTGCAGGATCGAGCCGCACGGGCGTTGCCGGTTGCTTCACCACCAGCGGTGTGCGGCTGCGCGATGCACAGCAGGCCGGGCAGGCAAATACGACGCTGTTGCCTGCGGCAGTCGTTGGCAGTCCCTGCACCAATCTGGCGACCTTCGCCAACGGTTCGCTCAGCCCGGTGCGGGCCAAGGACAATGGCTTTACCTGGCGCTTCAATGCGACCTGGAAGCCCAGCAGCGACCTTATGGTCTATGCCACAGCATCCAAGGGCTTCCGCCCGGGCGGCATCAACCGCCGCGCCGACGTGCCGCCCTATGCCGCCGACTTCCTGACCAACTACGAGATCGGCTGGAAGACTACGCTGGCACCGGGTCTGCGCTTCAACGGAGCCGTCTACATGCAGGACTGGAAGAGCTTCCAGTTCTCGTTCCTTGGGGCCAACAGCTTCACCGAAATCCACAACGGCCCCGACGCGCGCAGTTATGGCGTGGAAATGGACATCAGCTACAACAGCGGCCCGCTCACGCTGAGCCTTGCCGGGTCCTATACCGATGCCAAGACCCGCAAGAACCTCTGCATGTTCGACGATCCGACCTTTACCTGTGATCCGGCTTTGCCGACGGTCGATGGTCGGCCCAACCTGATTTCGGCGCCCAAGGGCACGCGCATGCCGATCACGCCCAAGTTCAAGATGTCGGGTACGGCGCGCTATACGACGGAAATGGGGTCCGCCAAGGTCTATGGCCAATTCAACGCGACCTACCAGAGCAGCGCAGCCAGCGACATCCGCACCGCAATCTACGAGGTATTCAGCAACGATATCATCAACCCGGCTGCCCAGCTGGGCGTGCTCAAGGAATTCGCCACGGTCAATCTCGCCGTCGGCGGCGAGTGGGACAAGTTCAGTATCGAAGCCTTCGTCGCCAATGTCTTTGACGAGCGCGGTCAGGCCTCGCGTTTCCAGGCATGCGGATCCTGCGGCCAGCGGCCCTATATCGTGCCGGTCGCGCCGCGCACGGTCGGCTTGAGGGCGGGCATGGAGTTCTGAAGGTCCGGTTTGGGGCTTGCACCTGAAAACTGCGGTCATCGGGTGAAATTTCGGCAGCGCGCGTCAACTGCGCATGGTTGCGCCGCCATCCACGGTCATGACCTGGCCGGTGATGTAGGAGCCATCATCCGACATCAGCAAGGTGCCAAGCGCCGCGATGTCTTGCGGGCGTCCGAAGCGCGACTTGATCTTGGCGATGTCGAGCAAGTGCTGCCGGAATTCCTCGGGCAGCGTATCGAGCACATCGCCGTGCAGGATCGTGCCGGGCGCAATGCTGTTGGCGCGAATGCCCTGCGGCCCATAGCGGCTGGCAATATGGCGCATCAGCGCATGGCCGGCCGCCTTGCTCATGGCATAAGCGGGCTGCGTTGCCGCGCCGACGATCGCGGCAATCGAACTGGTGAAGATAATCGATCCGCCACCGCGCTCCAGCAGCGCAGGCAAGACGGCGCGCGCGCAAAGCACGAAGCCGCGCATATTCACGCGCATGGTTTCGTCGAACACTTCCAGCGGCAGCTCGGCAATGCCGATTTCGGCCGGGCCATCGACAAAGCTGGCGAAGTTCGCGTGCAGGCCGTCGATCCCGCCAAAGCTGCTGGCGGCAAGTGTGATCGCTGCCCTGACCGATTCCTCATCGGAGCCATCCATCCGCACGCCGATGGCGCGCCCGCCTGCGCTCTCGATCTCCGCCGCCACGGCCTCAGCACCATCGGGATCGAGATCGCCAAGCAGCACGCTCGCCCCTTCGGCGGCATAGCGCCGCGCGAGTTCGCTACCGATGCCTCCCGCACCGGCAACGACAATGGATTTTCCTTCAAGACGAAGCATGGTCTCTATATCCTCTCGACAATCGCTCCATTTATACCAGCATCAGCGAGTCCTGGTATTACTTGATCGCTGGCCGGAATTTCCGCAAGCATGGCTTTCAATCCTCAAATTCGAAGGCACAGACCATGGACTATCTCTCAGTGAAAGAAGCCAGGGGCCTGCCGGGCCTGCGCCTGGTCCTGACGGCGCACATGCCGGGGCCCTGGGGCGAGGCGGCCAAGTACATCTTCGGCGCGCGCAATGTCGATTTTGTGCCGGTTGAGCAGCTGGCGATGGAGAAGAACGACGATCTCTTCGAGTGGACCGGCATGCGCAACGCGCCGATCGCGATGTATGAGGACGAACCGCCGCAATCGACCTGGCTGGAATTGCTGCTGCTGGCCGAACGCATCGGCTCTGGCCCGTCGCTGATGCCCGAGGATCCGATCGACCGCGCGCTGATGATGGGCTTTTCCACCGAGATTTGCAGCCCCGATGGCTTCGCCTGGAACCGCCGCCTCGAGATGATGGCGCGGCCCAGCACGCGCAACCCCTCGGGCGACACCAGCAAGTATGACATGGCAAGGATGATGCAGTCCTATGGCGTTTCGCCTGAAACCATGGCCCGCGCGCCGGGGCGGATGATATCGATCATGCAGGGGCTTGCCCGGCAGTTGCACCAGCAGCACGACAAAGGCTCCGACTATCTGATCGGCCAGCAGCTCTCGGCCTGCGATCTCCATTGGGCCGCCTTCGCGGGCTTCGTCGCGCCGCTGCCGCACGAACTTAACCCGATGCCCGATTTCATGCGCGACAACTATTCGCATCTCACGCCCGAACTGGCCGCGGCCTTCGACCCGATCCTGCTGGAGCACCGCGACCGCATCTATCAGCGCCACATCAAGCTGCCGATGGACTTTTAGTCGGATGATCGACCTCTACTACGCGCCAACTCCCAACACCTGGAAGGTGAGCATCATGCTCGAGGAGTGCGGCCTGCCCTATCGCCACGTGCCCGTCGACATCATGGCGGGCGATCAGAAACGCGAGGAATTCCTCGCGATCAATCCCAATGGCCGCATTCCGGCGATTGTCGATCATGATGCACCTGATGGCGCGTTGCCGGTGTTCGAATCGGGCGCGATCCTGATCTATCTGGCGGAAAAGACCGGTCGCTTCCTGGCTCCTTCAGGCCGCGTCCGGGCCGACCAACTGGGCTGGCTGATGTGGCAGATGGGCGGGCTGGGGCCGATGGCAGGGCAGGCGCACCACTATCGGCGCTATGCACCCGATGGGAATGAATACTCGGCCGACCGCTTCGTTGCCGAAACGGCGCGGCTTTACGGCGTGATGGACAGGCAGCTGGCTGCGAACGAATGGCTGGCGGGCGGCGACTACAGCATTGCCGACATCGCATCGTGGGGGTGGGTCTGGTATCACCGCATGCACGGCCAGAACCTCGATCAGTTCCCCTCGGTTGCGCGCTGGTTCTTTGCCATGTCCGAACGCCCGGCAGTGCAACGCGGCAAGGCGCTGGGACTCGACAGCCAGCCCGAAGAAATAAGGGCGCGGACGCAAGGGGCATTCTATGGTGCGAATGGACCGGCGCCGGGGGCATGATGGCAGCTAGAGCGCGTTCCAAACCTGAAAAACGCCGGCTCTAAAAAGTCTCGACGATTCCCCAGCCATAAACCGGATCGCGCCCGGGAGCGCCGACGTCGCGTGCCGAAAGGCGCAGCCGCTCGCGGCACTGGCTTGCATTCTTGCCGTCGGCCTTGAGGCAGCGGGCGATCCAGGCGGCAATATGCGGAGTGGCAAAGGACGTGCCCGAAAAGCGGGCCATTCCGCCAGCGGCGCTGGCAGCAGGAACGCCGACACCGCGTGCTGCGACAGCTATGTAATTGCCCCGGTTGGCATAGCGATAGATTCGGGACTGGTTATCAACTGCAGTGACTGCAACCACCGGTCCCAGGGCTGCCGGATAGGCTGGCGGTGCGGTTGGTCCACCGTTTCCCGCAGCTGCCACCACCACCATGCCGCGCGAAGTGGCGCGCTCGATCAGCCGGTCGAGAATCGCGTTGCGCGGCCCTGCGAGGCTGATGTTGACCACGGAAATGCCGTTTCCCGCCATCCATTCAAGTGATTGGGCGATGGCATCGGCAGAGGTGAACGGCGCCGAAGGCGTGCCCCGGAAAATATCGGCGACCAGCAAGCGGCGCGATCCCTGGTTGGCCAGGATCGAGGCGACTGCAGTGCCATGGCCGAACTGCGGCTTCGCGCCAGGTCCAGTCCCAAACCGGCGCTGGGTAATCGCGGTATCAGCCAGCGCCGGATGCGCTGAAACCCCGGTATCGATCATGCCGATGGTGAAGTTGCCGGGAAGGCGGACCGGCTTGTCCTTGCTGCGCACGCCATTCGCGCCCTGGGGGGTCAGCTGCATGCCGTAATAATGCGTGTAATCGAAGGTTGCCTTGCGATCGATCTCGCGCAGCTTTTGCAGCGCCGCTTCGGGCGTAATTCCGTCCGGAGTGTCGAGCCGGGTTACCGTGCCGTCCAGGGTTTCCAGTCGTTCGCGGGCAATAACCCGGAAGCCGGCGGCGGCGGCCTTCGCCAGTCCCTTCTCGCCAAGATCAAGCGCGACCACTTCGCCGCGCCGGACCGGAAATCCGCGCGGATCGAAATCGGGCTGTTCCTCACGCGCTACTCCGCGCATGGCGGAGCTGCTGCCGCCTTCATCGTCGTGGCCGGACCCGCTGCCCGAATTGCTGTCGTCATCGCCGTCATCGTCACCGGAACTGCCAGAACCGCTGCCGGAATTGTCATCCGTTTCGGATTCAGCAAGCTTCGTCAGTTCGCGCTGGCGGTCCTCCTCGGCTTTGGCGAGCTCTTCTGCGGCCTTTTCCGGATCGCGGACCGCTTCTTCAAGCGCCTTGGCACGATCTTCGGCAAAGCGCTGTTCGATCCGCGCGGTGCGGTCTGCCGTATCCTGGCTGTCCCGGTCGCTGCGTTCGGCCAGATCGGCGGCATCGCGCGTCGCGCGCTCCTGGGTGCGGGCAGCGCGTTCTGCCGCATCTTCCGGGTCCCTTTCCGGACCCAGCGCCTGCGCGGGCAAGGTCAGGCAAGCAAGCAGCCCAGCCAGTGCCGCTTGCGCAAACCTTGAAAACCGTATTTTAGTCTGACTGTTCAATTCGTTCGGCCTTTACAACAAATCATGCATAACCCGATAACGCGACAGAGGCAGCATTATTCCGTCCCGTTGGGCAATTTTGAGCACGTCCGATGTGACAGGAATGGGCGCACCTTTAATCCAGTTTCGGTTTGAGGGAATAATTTCGGCCATGACCCGTTTGGCTTGGGAGATGAACTGAAGTGCGGCAGGGAGACCAGGATCTTCGCACACAGATCGTCGACCTGCTGCCGCGATTGCGCCGCTTTTGTGCGGCGCTGACGCGAAATGGCGATGCAGGTGACGATCTGTGCCAGGCGACGATCGAGCGGGCCTTGTCGCGCAGCGATCAGTTCGAACATGGAACAAGGCTTGATAGCTGGATGTACAGGATTGCGCGAAATATCCAGATCGACACGGTGCGCCGCCAGCGGACGCGCGGCGTCGAAATGGAGATCGACGATGCCTTCGATGTGGTTGGCGAGGATGGCGTTGCCACGCTTGAGGGCCGTTCCGATCTGGCGCGGGCTGAAGCGGCGATGGCCAGCCTGTCAGAAGATCAGCGCGCCCTGCTCGCGCTCGTCGTGCTGGACGGCCAGAGTTACAAGGACGCCGCCGACATTCTCGACATTCCGCTTGGCACCGTGATGAGCCGCATATCCAGAGCGCGGCGCATGATCGACAAGGCGGTAAGGGGAGCAAATGATGATTGACCGTGACGAACGTCTGGCCGCATGGCTGGATGGAGCGCTGCAGCCCGATCAGGCTGCCACTTTCGAGGCCGAACTGGCTGGCGATCCTGCTTTGGCAGAGCGGGCCTTCGCATGGCGGGGCAACGATGCGCTTCTGCGAGCAGCGTTTGATGGCCCGATCGCCCAAGGCGTTGACGCGCAGCTTATCGCGCGGATGGGGCTGCAGGCGCCGGCCGCCAATGACAATCCGCCGCTCCGTCGCTGGGGCTGGCCGCTGGGCGGCGCGATTGCGGCCGGGCTGGCACTGGCCTTGGTGCTGACGGGCGATCCGCTTGGGTCTGGGATGCAGCAGGATTCAGCAGCGCAGTTTGCTGCAGCGATGGAACAGTTGCCATCGCGCGGTCAGCGCGCATTGGCCGATGGCGGTCAGGTCACCCCGGTGCTCAGCTTTGCTGCCGCAGATGGCCGCTTCTGCCGCGAATTTTCCGTAACCGGAGGCAAGAGCCCGGGCAGCGGGATTGCCTGCAAGGGCGCATCGGGCTGGAACGTGGAAGCGCGTTCTGCCGAGAGCAATGCACCTGCCCGGCAAGACCGGATCGTCATGGCCGGCAGCGATGGCGGCAGCGCTCTCGATGCCGCATTCGAACGGCTAGGCGCTTCGGACCCGCTTTCAGCCGAGGCCGAACGCTCGCTTATCGCGCGCGGCTGGAGCAGGTAGCCATAGTATAGGGTCTTTGGGTTTGTATCCAATTCGGGACGCACGAATTATTGCCCGTTCACAAGAACTTTGCTTGTGATACAAGACCATTTCCGATGGGCGGAAGCGGAAAAATGGTTGGGATCAATAGCATGGCCGCACGGCACTTTATCTTGGCGTTTGCGGCACCTCTGGCATGCTTGCCAGTGGCCGCTTTTGCCGAAGAACTGAAACCACCCGAAGAATTGCCAAGCCCCCCGGTCCGGGCGAAAAGTTCGTGGAGCGTGTCGACCGGCGTTTCCTATTCGCGCGGCGACTATGGCGACATTGCCGATACCGAGGTGATTTCGGCACCGGTGAGCATCCGCTATCGGCATGGCAACTGGCGCTTCCGACTATCGATGCCGTTTGTGCATATTTCCGGCCCTGGCTCGCTGCTTCAGACGCCTGAAGGTTTTGGCGGCGGCGGCGGCGGTGGCGGCGATCTTGGTGGCCTTGATGGCGGCGGCGGTGGGGGCGGCGACGGGTCCGGCAACAGCGGCTCCGGCAGCAGCGGCTCCGGTAGCAGCGGTTCCGGTTCCAGCGGGTCCGGTTCGAGTGGTTCCGGCAGCACCGGGTCAACCACGACTGGTGAGGTCGGCGGTGTGGTTACACCGGGCGCACCTCTTGCCGACAATCGCCGCAGCGGCCTGGGCGATGTCAGCGCTTCGTTGACCTACAGCGCCGAACTGGGCGAAGGCTTCTATGCTGACATAACCGGCAAAGTGAAGATTCCGACCGCATCGCGCACCAAACGCCTCGGCACCGGACGTGTCGATTTCACCGCTTCGGTCGATCTGATCAAGGATGTGGGACCAGCCACTATCTACGTCACCGGGCGGCGCAAATTCGCTGGAGTGCCCGCAGGTTCGACGATCCGTTCGGTCTGGGGCGCGGGCGGCGGCGCCAGCCTTAGAGTTGCGCGCGGGCTGACCTTTGGCGCTGATGTCGACTGGCAGCAATCGTCCTTCGCCGGTGGGCAGGGCAGCAGCGAAGTGACCGGATGGACCCATGTGCGCCTCAGCCGCAGTCTGGGACTCACCCTCTATGGCGGAGCCGGTCTCAACCAGGCAAGCGCCGACGTACTGGGCGGCGCAACGCTGTCGATACGGTTCTAGCTTTTAGCCGAATTGCGAATCTGACCGAAAAGCTGGCAATTTCGTCATTTTGGATCAGGTCATTGCGATAGCAACCGGGGTGTCTTCCGGCGACCAGGGCGCCGCTCGCACCATGATCGCATCAAACAGTGCGGAGGCCAGGTGACCGGCCAGCCAGCCCTGGAGATGCGGCAACGGCAGCGCGCTGAACCATTCCCGGTCAACGGACGCGAACTGCCGCACGAAAGGCATGATCGCAGCGTCCGTCAGCCCGCGGGCTGCCCCGCAGAGCTGGCCCGCACCGGCCAGGCGCAGATCAAGATCGCGCAGGAACGTGAGGCCGCCTTCGCGATGCGCGCTTGCATCCGCGCCGTGCCGTTCGGGATATTTGTAGCAGTCTAGGTCCCGTTTGAACGGGCCATCGTTGATCGCGATCAGATCCGCATCATCCCGCGCCAGCCAGCCTTCGGGATCCCG
The DNA here is from genome assembly GCA_963732725.1 of uncultured Alphaproteobacteria bacterium. Classification (GTDB taxonomy): domain Bacteria; phylum Pseudomonadota; class Alphaproteobacteria; order Sphingomonadales; family Sphingomonadaceae; genus Novosphingobium. Next base: position 18,224 of record CAVTAQ010000001.1, read on the forward strand.
TTTCGCGAGGGCCCAGCGCATGATGTCGAGGCTTTCATCCAGCACGTCACCGCCGGGCAGGACGAGCACGGGAACGGTCCCTTTGGGCGAGGCGGCAAGCATCGCCTGAGGCTTGGCTGAAAGCTTGACCTCGCGCAGTTCAAAGCGTGTTCCGCTCACCGCCAGCGCCATCCGCGCCCGCATCGCGTAGGGGCAGCGCCGAAAACTGTAGAGCACGGGATCAGCGGGTTTGGTCATCGGCCAGCTTGCTTTGCACCGCGCCGATGTGCGCGCGACCCTGCTCGGCCGCGAGCAGTTCCTGGCGGTGGCGTTCGCGGCAGGACGCACGCTGCTGTTCGCTCCGTTCGGAATGGCACGCCGGGCAACTCACCCCTGCTTCGTAGAGTGGTGATGCACAGTCATCTGCGCTGACCGGGCGCCGACAGGCGTGGCACAGTGTGTAGGTGCTCTGGGCGAGCCCGTGGCCGATGGTGACCCGCTGGTCGAACACGAAGCACTCGCCGCGCCACAGGCTGTCTTCCGCGGGAACCGTCTCCAGGTATTTCAGGATGCCGCCCTTGAGGTGGAACACCTCGCCCACGCCCTCCTGTTTGAGGAAGGCAGTGGATTTCTCGCAGCGAATCCCGCCGGTGCAGAACATCGCGACCCTCACAGGCTTGCCGCCTTTGGTGCGATCGGGGCCCAGCAGCCTGCCGCGTTCCTGGCGAAACCATTCCGGGAAATCGCGGAAGCTCGCTGTTTTCGGATCGATCGCGCCTTCAAACGTTCCCACTGCCACTTCGTAGTCGTTGCGCGTGTCGATAACGATGGTGTCGGGGTCCGCGATCAGGGCGTTCCATTCCTGCGGCTCGACATAGGTTCCTGCGCTTGCCCGGGGATCAATTCCGGGCTGACCCATCGTTACGATCTCGCGTTTCAGCCGCACTTTCATCCGGTGAAACGGCATCACCGATGCACCCGACAGCTTGACGTCGAGATCAGCGCAGTCGGGCAGGGCGCGGATGGCATCCAGAACCTTGGCGATCCCTTCAGGCGCACCGGCAATCGTGCCGTTGATGCCCTCGTGGGCGAGCAGCAACGTGCCGCGAATTCCCAGCTCCTGGCACAGACGTTCAAGCGGGGCTTTCAGACCCGCACAGTCATCGAACCGGGCAAAACGGTAAAGCGCCGCCACGAGCAAGGGATGCCGGGAATCACGAGGAAGCCTATCCATGCATGGCCCATAGCGGGAAGGGGACGGAACGTCAGCCAGAACGCTTCCTTTCCTGATCCCAGCGGCTAAAGGCAGGCAGCGCAACCTTAGGCAGACACATGGCCCGCAAAAGCTCGAAAAATGATCCCTATGCACACTTGCAACGCGAGGCGGAGGCTCCGGAGCAAGTCGTCCCCTGCTGGCTCTGTGGCCGGCCTACTGGCAAGACCATTGTCTGGCATCATCCGGTGCCCAAGAGCCGGGGCGGGCGCGATGTCGTGCCGATGCACCCGATCTGCCAGCAGACATTGATCGCCAATTTCACCAATTCCGAACTGCAGCGCCATGGAATGGACGTGGAGAGCTTGCTTGCCGAGCCCAGCGTGCGCAAATTTGTCGATTGGGTGGCGAACAAGGACCCCGATTTCACCGCGACCATGACCAAGAAGCAACGCTGAGTTACTCTCTATCCGAAAGGTGTCCGAGGCAGTTCGCGACTTTGGATCACGCAGTTCGCGGCAGTGCTATTCCCGCAGCGGCAACTTGAGCACCGTCCGCAGCCCGCCGAGCGGCGACTTCGACAGGGCGATCTCGCCGCGATAATGGATGGCCAGGTCGCGGACGATGGAGAGGCCCAAACCGGTCCCCAGAGTCGATCGGTCAAGCCGTTCGCCAACCTTGAAAACCTTGTCGTAGAGCTCGGGCGCGATGCCGGGGCCATCGTCATCGACGAAGATCGAAACCTGTCCGCCGCCGGTCTCCCATGAAACCATCACGCGCGATTTGGCCCATTTGCAGCCATTGTCGATCAGGTTCGAGATCATTTCCTCAAGATCGACTTCATCGGTCGCCGCAGCTGCATCGGGAAAATCTCCGAGGCAGATGGTCAGCTTCTTGTCGCGATAGAGCCGCCGCATCGCCGTGATCACCGGCTCCACCGTTGCCCGCAATGGCGCGCGCTGGCCGGGAAGGCGGGCCAGTGCAGCCATTCTGGCCCGGTTGGTGTAGTAATCGATATAGCGCTGCATCTGCTGGCATCCGCGCAGGAACACGTCAGCACTTTCGACGTCGCCATTTTTGGCAATCGTCTGTGCCTCGTCGAGCATCACCGCCAGCGGGGTGCGCAGCCCGTGCGCCAGATTTCCTGCCTGAATTCTTGCCGACTGGATCATTTCAGAGTTGGCGTCGAGCAAGCTGTTCAGGTCCGACACCAGTGGTTCGATTTCGGTTGGATACGCGCCTTGCATGCGCGCGGCATTGCCTGACCGGATCTCGGCTACGGCACGCTTCATGCGTTGCAGCGGGCGGAGGCTGTAATTGATCTGGAACGCGCCAAGAACGATCATGATCGCAGCGAAAGAGGTCAGCGCATAGATCAAAGGCCAGTTGATATCGGACAACACCTCATCAATCATGCGCTTGTCAGTTGCCATGAGCAGCTTGAGCGGGGCTGCATCCGCTTTGTCTCGGCGCAGCATGCCATAGGCCAGCATTTCCCCGGTCGCACCCTTGACGAAAGCCCATTGCGGCTTGGCTCCCTGTGCTGTTGCGGTCGGCAATTCGCGGTTTTCCAGCGATGGCGAGCGCAATGTCGTGTAGCCTTCGCGGACGACCTCCCAATACATGCCCGAATCCTTGGGAATGAAGCGCGGGTCGGAAAGTCGGCGCAGGAGGTAGGGCTGTCCAGATGTGCCTGTGGCGGTCAGCGCCGAAAGTTCCTCGATATGCACCTCCATTTCCTCGTGGAAGCCTTCGATGATATAATTGCGGATGATCGTCGCCATCAGCGCGCCAATCACGATCAGGCCGACGATTGTCGAAAACATGGTCGCCAGGATGAACCGGGTGCGGAGGCTGCCGTGCTCCAGTCTCATCGTTCGAACCTGTAGCCCAGCCCTCTGATAGTCGTAATGGCCTCCTTGCCGACCTTGCGCCGCAAGCGTCCGACGTGCACTTCAATCGTGTTGAGATCGCGCTCGTCTGCCATGGGGTAGAGATGATCGAGAATTTCGGTCTGCGCAAGGATATGGCCCGCGCGGAGCAGGAACAGATGGAGCAGCCGGTATTCCATCTGGGTTAGTTCAAGCTGTTCGCCTTCGCGCCAGACTGTCCGTGCAGAGGGATCCATCTCGATCTTGCCGGCAGAGATCTTCGAATTGGTTTGACCGGCTGCCCTTCTAACCAGCGCATTGATCCGCGCGAGAAGCTCTTCACCCCGCACGGGTTTCACAACATAGTCATCGGCACCTACGTTCAGCCCCTCAACCTTTTCCTGCCAGGTCCCGCGCGCTGAAAGAACCAGAATGGGTGTGTCATAGCCCAGCTGCCTCCAGCGGCGGATGAATTCGATTCCATTGATTCCGGGCAGGCCGAGATCGACCACCAGTGCTGCCCAGTGCTCAGGGTCCGGCAATTCGAACGCCGCTTCGGCGCTCGCAACCGACTCAACAACAAAGCCGCCGCTTGCCAAGCGTTCGCTCAGCCTGCGGGCAAGCTCTGCCTCATCTTCCAAAACAAGCAGCCGCATATGTATTTGCCCTTTTGTTGCCCCCAGTGTGCAATAAAGCTGACACAAACCTGACGAAGCCACGGAATTTTTCAATTCAGGCGCAGGTTCCTCGCTTTTGACAGCAGCCTTTCAGGTTCGACCTGTAGCCGCGAACAACCGTGACACCCAATGAGAACGTCACAAGGGCCATCCGGCCTGGCAGTCCCCCTGTTCTGGCAGGCATCCTTCGGGTCGCAAACTCCGAGTGATGCTCACTCAGGGTCGCGCAATCTGAATTGCCCCCCAGATTGCGAATTTCGAATGCAAGGATTTCAAAGCTGTCAATAGTCTGCTTTTAACCTGTAATACGTTGACAGTTTAATAGCAGGATATATGATGACTTTGTATCCTTGCATTTGTATTTTTATTATATGCGAATCGGGCATTAATTTAATAACCAAATCCTTGATGGCGCACCCACTGTGCGTTTTATCACGTTCCGTTTCGGGACAGGCTTCCGTCCGTTTTTCGCGTGTGTGTTATCTAATTAGCTAATTTAACGTGATAATTAATTATTCCGGACGGCTGGAGCGCGATTTGTCCTGCTTCGCGCAGATGGTTAACAAACATTGAAACCGTGATCGGCGGAATGTAAAAGGGATCATCGATCAGGTTCAGTCAGAATAACCAAAACCAAGTCGTCAATTGACCCAATCGACATTTCGTCAACTCAGATCGCGGTGGCGGCAGGCCTTCCGCGCAAGGGGGTCTTATGTACAGTTCAGCGCTCAAGCCATTCGTTCTCAACCCGAACGACGTCTCCTTCATCCTGGATCAGGTCAATTTCCGTCCGCTATTCGATGCTCTGGGGAATGCCCTAGTGAACTGGAATGGCTCCGGCGCGATCTACGACGGGCATCACAACCTTATCTGGGACGGCGTCAGCAATCAGGCCGCCGATGGCTTCCTGTTCTATGCAGGCGGTGATTCGGACGAAGACGGTGACACCGACGCAGCTGACCTGGCGTTTGCCGCAACCCACTATTTTGGCACTTCCTATGCTACACTGACTTCGCTCACCGGTCTGCGCGACGTGCAAGGTTGGAACAACAACCTCAATCTCAACCGCTCGGAATGGGGCCGGGTCGACCAGCCGTTTCTGCGCACGGTCGATGCGGACTATGGCCTCAACAGCCATGGGCATACCTATGTAGCGGGCGAGACCACCTATGTGACCGGTACCGATCAGAACGGAGCCGGTGTGCTGGGCTCGGCATTCTGGGCCAACAAGGGCTTTGGCACGCCTGGTCGGCAACACGATCGTGACCACCCCGGGCTTCACCGTTCCGACCGGAAAATCGACCGACTACGCCATCACCGACCTGAACAACGATGGTGCAATCCAGAACAATGAGCTCTCCAGCATTGTCGATTACACCCCGCGCATGATCAGCCGCCTGATCACCACCGGCGGTGTGACGTTTGCCACCACCGACGGCCAACACATCGATTATGGCACGACCGGCACGGCCCAGGTCACCGATTGGGGCTTGCTCGGAAGTGCCGACACGGGCGGTCTCGGGATCCAGGACGCTCAGGCCCGCTTTGCAGGCACCCCTGGCACGATCGAAGTTGCGCCCGGCGTTTTCGAGGGCGAATATTTCGTTGCAGCCCAGAATCCCGGGGTCTCTCCCACCAACGGCTGGTTCACCATTTTCGGCCAGTTCTTCGATCACGGCCTCGATTTCATCGACAAGGGCGGCCAAGGCAAGACGATCAAGATCAGCTTTGCCGCCGACGATCCGCTTTACGGCGAAATCGGCCCCGACGGACGCCCGGCGACCGCGATCACGATTTCGCGCGCCACTGTCGACAGCTTCGATGCGGCAGGCAATCCGCAATACCTCAATCACACTTCGCCGTTCATCGACCAGAGCCAGTCTTATGGTTCGCATGACGAGGTGACGTTGCTGCTGCGCGAATGGGTGGAAGATCCGCTTAATCCGGGCACTTTCATTGCCGGCATGAACCTGCTCGATGGCCACACCCTGGCGACCCAGTGGACCCGGCCCGATGGCACCTTGACCAACCAGACCTTGCCGACACTGAACGAGTTGCGTCAGCACGTGATCGAAACCGATCGGGCTGCGCTGACCTGGGAAGACGTGCTCAACTACCACGGCAGCGGGCAATCGCTCATTCTCGACATGAACCCGCGTTTCGATAACTGGCATCTGCTTAGCCCGAGCAGCCAGACCGAATTTGATCTGAACAAGAACGGCGTGGTCGAATCGGGCGAAAGTCTTGCGACGAATGTTTACAGCCAGGTCCAGGCGCTCAACGCCTACGTCAAGGGTGTCGATCCTGCTTCCTCATTCGGTTTCACACTGTCCGGCCCGGCTGAAGGCGTCACCTATGTTCTGACGCTCAATCTCAGCAATGAACCCGGCAATCCCTGGGGCCCATATGCCGGACAAACCTTTACGGGTGCCAATGCCCTGGCGCTTTGGGTGAACTTCAGCAACATGAGCATTGGCTCGCGCCCCGGGACCCCTGCCGACCTGGACGCAGGGCTGGTCAGTGGCATTCACGATGCTGTCGCAGCGATCCTGATGGCTTCGGTTGGCGATCACTATATCGCGGGCGATGGCCGCGTGAACGAGAATTTCGGGCTCACCACCGTCCATCACGTGTTCCACGAAGAGCACAACTTCCAGGTCGACAATCTGATCGGTGCGATCATGAAAGAGGCCGATGCCCGCGTCGGCCGGATCGGCGACAATACCTACGATGCCGAATACATGAAGGGTTTCCAGAATTGGGATAGCCCGGGCGTGGCATGGAATGCTGCCACCGGAAACTATGAAGTCGGTGGAAAGATCGCCTGGGACTTCGAAAAGATGTTCCTGGCGACCAAGCTGGTCGTCGAAATGGAATACCAGCACGTCGCGATTGATCAGTATGCGCGCACGGTCACGCCCGACATCAAGGAATTCGTCGGTTACACCGCCGGTGAAAACCCGGCCGTCAGCCTCGAATACGCCCAGTCGATCTTCCGCTTCGGCCACTCGCAGCTGCGCGAAACCATCGACACGATCGATCCCGATCACGGCCTCACCGGCAAGATCACCGGCTATGCGCTCAAGCTCGCCTTCCTCGAGCCGGGCAAATTTGCCGACATCGGCCCGGGGGCCATCGCGCTTGGCATGACCCACCAGCAGGGCAACGAGATCGACGAACTCATCACCCCCGCGCTCAATCAGGGCCTGCTCGGACAGCCGCTCGACCTTGCCGCGATCAACATCGCCCGTGGCCGCGACGCAGGCATCCCGGCGCTCAACGAGTTCCGCAAGGCGGTGGGCCTGCAGGCCTACACCGGCTGGGCCGATTTCGGCGCGAACATGATCCACCCGGACAATCTGGTAAACTTCATCGCGGCCTATTCGTTCGACGGCAATCTCGACAAGGCCAACGCGCTGCTCGAGCTGTTCAACGGCGCCTATGCGGACAACGCCGCAGCGCTGTTGCTGGCGGGCACCCTTGGCCTCGCCCGGGATCCGATGATGACCGATGATGGCGAGTTCGAGGCCTATGCCAACGATTTCGCCTTCAACTTCATGACCGGTGGTGATCGGGGGATCGACGCAGTCGATACCTGGATCGGCGGCCTGGCCGAAATCCACGTCACCGGCGGCCTGCTGGGCGAGACCTTCAACCTGGTCTTCGTCGACCAGATGGAGCGGATCCAGGACGGCGACCGCTTCTATTATCTCTATCGCCTCGCTGGTCAGCAGTTCGCCGACGAAATCGGTGGCGGCCAGTTCAAGGACATCATCGAGCGCAACACCGGCCTCACCCACCTGGGCGGCAGCGCCTTCTCCTACAACGACCAGTATTACGACCTCAGCGCGAACCGCGAGGTGCTGGTCGGCGCGGGCGAGACTAACACGGTCAACAACAACCACAAATACGGCAATGTTGTCGATCAGGACGGCAATCCGGTTACCACCGGAGCCGAAGCCAACAAGCTCGGCGCGGTCGATGGCGTGGGTGCATTGACCCGCAACAACAACGGTTCCAATCTCGCCAACAACAACAATGAGAACCTCGGCAAGGGCGTTGGCATCTACACCGATGGCCAGGGCAGTGCGAACCTTGATGGACAGCTGACCACCCGCTCGACCGTGAACCCGATTACCGGTGCCACCGTCACCCTCAAATACATTCGCGACACCCGGCTTGCCGATCCCAACGCGCCGAATGGCGGGGCAGGCATCGACGGAGCACCGAATTCGGGTGCGGAATCGGCAGAAGTCATCGTCGGCACTCAGTATGGCGATGTCATCCGCGCCCGCTCGGGCGACGATACCGTATATGGCGAAGGCGGCGACGATATCATCTTCGGCGATAACGGCATCGACCGGCTCTATGGCGGCGACGGCAAGGACTGGCTCTTTGGCGGCGAAGGCGCCGAACTGTCCGATGGCGGTGCGGGTGATGACTTCATCACCGGCGACAGCTCCACCACTGCGGCGGCTGGCGTCGATCAGCTGATGGGCGGCATGGGCAACGACTATATCTCCGGCGGCGTCGGCATCGACAAGCTGGCCGGCGGCGGCGGCGACGACGTGATCTACGGCGAGGGCGACACCGATCCCTTCACCCATGGCGGCGACGGCAATGACTACATCGACGGCGGCATTTCCGGCGATAACCTCTACGGCGACAACGGCGATGATGTGGTCGTCGGCGCGGCCGATCAGGATATCCTCTACGGCGGCAACGGCGACGACATCCTGCGTCCTGGCGATCCGTCGCAGGCGATTGCAGGCGGACCCGACGAAGTTCTCGGCGGCGACGGCACAACCGATAATGGCTTCGACATCATCGACTTCTCCGACAATGGTGCAAGCGCAGTGGGGATCGTTTTCGATCTCACCAACCAGGCCAATCCGCAGGTGCAGATCGATGGCAACACGCCGGTTCCGGCAGCGGCCCAGATCGAAGGCATAGTCGGCTCGCAAAACAACGATACGCTGACCGGCGACAATGATGTCGAATCGGCCAAGGGTTCGTGGTTGGTCGGTGGTTCGGGCAACGACACCCTGACGAGCGGCATGGGCAACGACATCATCATCGGCGGCTCGATGCGGCTCGACGACATGATCGGGCGTTTCGACTTCGGGCTACACCCACAACAACAACAACGACAACGCCAATGCCACTGGCCTTGCCGATATCGATGCCAATGGCGTCACGCAAACCTACACCCAGGAGCAGATGGACTATCTCTACCAGGGTGCTTCACACCGCGTGGCCTGGGACGATACGCTGGACAACTCGGGCCTGATTGACGAGATCAATAGCCAGACCCAGGGCGATGGCACGTCGTTCGACAAGCACTTCACCGAAATGCTGCGCACCGAAATGTTCAAGGACATGTCGCTGGGCGATGTTGCCGGACAGACGACGGCCGGCACCGACACCGTGGTCTTTGCGGGGAACGTGGTGGACTACGTTTTTGAGGCGATCAGCTTTGTCGATCATGCCGGCAACACCCATAGCGGGCTTGCCGTCACCGACTCGGTCAGCGGTCGCGACGGTTCGGACGCGGTGCTCGACGTGGCCAACTACAGCTTCGCCGACGGCACCTACACGCTGACGCAACTCACCCCGCCAGATGTCTCGGTGAGCGATGTATCGGTGAACGAAGGCGATAGCGGCGTGACCAGCGCGGACTTCACGATACAGCTGAGCTCTGCCTTCATGCGCGACATCGAGGTCTCCTATTCGACGTCGGACACTACCGCCGCGAATCCGGGCGATTACACGTCCACCAACGGTACGGTGACGATCCCTGCGGGTTCAACCTCGGTCACGATCAGCGTGCCGGTCAATGGCGATACCCAGTTCGAGTTGAACGAGACCTTCCAGCTAAACCTGACTGCGGCCGATCAGGGCGCGAATATCGTCGATTCCCTGGGCCTGGGCACCATCGTCAACGACGATGCCATGCCGTCGCTCTCGATCGGAGATGTCAGCCACAGCGAAGGCAACGCGGGCACCACAGCCTACACCTTCACAGTCGCCCTTTCGGCGCCTGCGGGTGTGCCGGTGACGGTAAACTGGGAAACCGCAGACGGTTCGGCCACGCTGGGCAGCGACTATGGCGCGGCTTCGGGCAGCCTGACGTTCGCGCCCGGGGAGGCCAGCCAGACCGTTACAGTGCTGGTCAATGGCGAGAACATCGTGGAAGCGGACGAGACCTTCTCGGTCACGCTGTCCTCGCCGGTCAACGCCACCCTGGGCACCTCCACCGCCACCGGGAGCATCGTCAACGACGACTTCCCGCCGAGCGACATCCAGTGGAACGGCATCGCCCCGGTTTCAGGCATTGCCCTGCCGGTCACTGGTGATCCGCTGGCCAACCTTGCTTCGACCGACGTCAATCCCGGCGCATTCAGCTACGAGCTGACCAGTCAGTCGCCGGGCGCAAACTTTGCGATCGACACGGGCGGTGCGGTGACCCTGCCGGGAGCCCTGGCGACCGGGACCAGCTACAGCTTGCAGATCAAGACCACCAACACCAGCACCGGCATCAGCCGAACCGAGACCATGAAGGTGGTCACCGGTTCGAACCTGGCCTCGACGATGAATCATTCGGCATCGTCGAACGACACCGTTGTCTATGCCCTGGGCGGCAACGACAATGTCATCACCGGCGCGGGCAATGACACGCTCTACGGCGGCGGCGGATCCGACAGCCTCAATGGCGGTGCGGGTGACGATGCGATGCACGGCGGCGCCGGTAATGATATCTATTTTGTAGATAATGCGGGAGACACGGTGGTCGAGGATGCGCTTGGCGGGATCGATACGGTTTACACCACGCTCAATTCCTACACGCTGTCTTCCAATGTCGAGGGCATGCGCTACTCCGGAACCGGAGCCTTCACCGGCAATGGCAATTCGATCAACAATGACATGGCTGGCGGTGACGGCAGCGATACGCTGAACGGGGCTGGTGGCAGCGACAGCCTGATGGGTCGGGGCGGCGACGATACGCTGAACGGCGATACCGGCTTCGACCGGGCCAGTTGGAGCGGTGCTGTGGGTAACTTCACCTTCGCCGCCAACGGAACCAGCATCCTGGTCACCGATACGGTCGGTTCCGAAGGCACTGACACGCTGAACTCGATCGAGGGGATCCGGTTCGGCGGGACTGGTGGTGTGACCTACAACGTGGTCGGCGGCACCAACGGTAACAACCCTAGCCTCAACGGGGGCGGGGGCGGCGATGCCGTGTTCGGGTTCGATGGTGATGACAGGTTGAACGGCGGCGGTGGCCAGGACGTCCTGTTCGGCGGCACAGGAAGCGACAGCTTTGGCTTTACCACGGCAAACCACAGCGGAATCGGTGCGGCTGCGCGTGACCTCATTCTCGATTTCACGCAAGGTGCCGACTTGATCGACCTGGGCCTGATTGATGCCAATGCCAGTGCGGTTGGCAATCAGAGCTTCAACTGGATCGGTTCGGTTGCATCTGGCACCGTGCTCAGCCAGGGCGAGGCTGGCTATTACCAGGACGGCGGGCACACCTACGTCGTGGCGAATACTTCGGCTTCGCTGCTTGCCAACACCTTCGAGATCGACCTCGTCGGCAACCTGGCGCTGGCGTCGACCGACTTCATTCTCTAGGGCGAAGGCTGGTTCTCAAATCTCCCCGGCGGCGCGGCTCAGGTCGGTCCGCCGGGGATTTTTTTGCCTGCCTGCAACAGCCAGCCAAGACCAGATGGGGCGAGCGGTACTCACTCATGTCGGGAGTATCAGCCCCTCAAACGGTCCCGTATTTGGTTTCAACCAGGATGCCCGTATCTTTGAGAAATTGTGTCGGCAGCAGGCCGCCGGCACATACGATTACGATATCGTTCGCGATGACAATGTCGCGGGCATGCCTGGAAATCGTTACGGTTTCAGCATCGATCCGCGCAACAGTGCTTTCCAGCAATTCAAGAATTGCTCCGCTGGCGACATGCCTGGCAACCGCATCGCGGTTCTTGGCGCGGGCGCGGCCATAGGCGCTGCCCCGGTATGATAATGTCACTTCGGTTCCGGGATGATCGGCCAGGCTCGCTGCGGCTTCGAGCGCGGAGTCGCCGCCGCCCACTACCAGCACCCGCAAGCCCGCATATTGTTCGGGATCGATCAGGCGATAGACCACTTTTTGCAGTTCTTCGCCGGGAACGCCAAGCGGGCGCGGCGTGCCTCGCCGCCCGATCGCCAGGATTACGGTCTTGGTCTGGTAGCGTCCCTTGGTTGTGACAACCGCGAAATGCTGACCGGTGCGTCCAATGCCGGTCACCTGTTCCTCGAATTGCGGCTCCAGCCCGGTTCGCGCAAGAACATCTTCCCAGAATGCCAGCAGCCGCTCCTTGCTGATCTCCCCGAAGCGGACCTCTCCCACAATTGGCAGCGTGGCCGGGCGGGTCATCACCAGTTTGCCGCGCGGAAAATGTGCCACGGTTCCGCCGAGCGAAGACTGATCGATGGTGCAGAACGAAAGCTTGCGCTCCAGCGCACCGAGGCTCGCCGAAATTCCGGCCGGTCCGCATCCTACGATGATCGTATCGAGCACACCGTCTCCGCCCGGCACCGACTTTGCCCGTTTGGCGGCATGGCCGATGGCCTGCCGTCCCTGCTCGATGGCATTCTTGACCAGACCCATCCCGCCCAGTTCACCCGCGATGAACAGCCCGGGAATGTTGGTCTCGAACTCGGGAGTCAGCATCGGAATATCGACCCCGCGCGTCTCCGTGCCGAACACCAGAGTGATTGCCTTGGTCGGGCATGCGGTCTGGCAGGCACCGTGGCCGACACAGAGCGACGGTTCGATCAGCTCGGCCTTGCCGTCAATGATGCCCAGGATCTTCTTTTCGGGGCATGCCCGAACGCAAGCACCGCAGCCAAGGCAGAGCACCGGGTCAATGATCGGGTGTAGCGAATGCGGCTCGTTGAGTCCGGCTTGCAGGTTGTCTTCCAGAACCGCGCGACTTCGCTTCGTGCGGCGCTTCGCATAAATGATCCACAAGCCCCACACCGCCAGCAAGGGCAGGGCATAGATCAGCAGCAGGTGCGGCAAGTTCATTTGGCGCCAGGAACTCCGTGTTCCTTCGCCCCGGCTTCCAGCATGCGCAATTTCGCGACATCGCCAACGAGTGCCTTGCGGGCAAGCTCAAGCTCTTTTCCGGCCTGATCGGCCTGATTCAGTACCATGCGCGAGCGCAGCAACCGGACCCAGCCTTCGGCATCGCCCGGATTGTTTTTGAGTTTCGCCGCGAGACCTTCGACCATCCCGTCGATCATTTTCTGCCGGTCGCCCGACGGCATCTGGTTGGCAGCCTGAACTGCCGCGCCGTCTATGGTCGGCGCCGTACCCGTCTGCTGCGGACGATGGGGCGCTCTTGAGACGCGCCGAAACATCGACGCCGAGTTTGGCCGAGGTTTCCCTGATCCGGGCCTGTACATCGGCAAGCCACGGGGCATCCGGCGCCGCGCCGTTGGCGAGTTTGATCCAGCTGTCGAGCGCGGCTGACGCATTGCCATTCTGCGCCTGCCACAAAGCCAGGAAATAGGTTGCACGCGGCTCTGCCGGGTCGAGCGCAAGCGCCTTGTCGAATGCCGCCTTGGCTTCTGGTGTAACCTTGTTGCCGTTGCTGCCGACAAGCGCCTCGCCATACCCGGCCTGAACATTGGCCTTGCCCGGCAACAACGCCAGCGCACGCTTGTAAGGTTCGATCGCCTTTTCCGGATGGCCGGTCATCAGATAGGACCATCCCAACATCCGGAAGCCTTCGCCGTCACCCGGCTCCTTTTCCAGCCGCTGCGCCAGTCTCTCGATCATGGTATCGACATCGTCGATGGCCTTGCTGCCGCTGGCCTGGGGGGTGGTCATGGCAGCAGAAGCACCGTCGTCTGCATTTGGCGGGGAGCGAAAGGCGAAAAGCGCTGCGGCCAACACGACCAGAGCGCCGGCTCCGAACAGCAGCCTGCGCGCAACAACTGGCGGCAAGCCATCGGCCCTGGCGGTCGTTGCGGGTGGCGTGCCGGCAGTCTCATCCCCGGCCGGCTCGCGGGAGCTCCACACCCGGTAGCCCACCAGCAAAACGGCAAGGACTGCAAGCGCGGTCAGAAAATACTGCATCATCTGCCAACGGTCTCCAATGGTGCGAGAAGGCACCCGCTTGCGCGTCCGATAGTCCAATTGCCCTTAAGCACCACAGTCCGAATCTGGCATGAAACTGTCGTTTTTCTGCAATCGGCGGTGCACCGCCCGGAATGCGAGACAAAGCGATGCTCGCTGACGGACTGCAAACATCAATCATCCGCTAATCGGAATATGGCAAAGGTAATGCAGCAAGACGCAAGTACGGGTCCGGAAACAAAAATGGCTACCAGAGCAGTTGACCTACCATCGCCGGGCCGGAAAATCCGCCTGAGCGCGAGCGGTTTGGAAAAAGGCGTGTCGACCCTGGTGCTGGCCGGAGTGGTCTTCGCGATCGTCTTTGGCTGGCAGCACCGCCACGACGACTGGATAAACCCGGAGCACGGCTTCGGCTATGCATTGGGTGTGGTGGGCGGCTCGATGATGCTGTTGCTGCTGGCCTACCCGATGCGCAAGCGCGCCAGACCGGGCACCCGCACTCCGGGATCGGTGGGTTTCTGGTTTCGGTTCCACATGCTGCTGGGGCTGTGCGGGCCGCTTGCGATCCTGTTTCATTCGCGCTTCAGCTGGGGCGCGCTCAACAGCGCGGTGGCGCTGGGTTCGATGATCGTGGTCGCGGCGAGCGGACTGGTCGGGCGGTTCTTTTACAGCCGTGTCCACCGGGGCTATTCCGACCGCAAGCTCGAACTGCGCTCGCTCCGGAACGAAATGGACGAATTGCTGGACGACCTGCAAGACCACGGGTTCCCGCGCGAAGCCATACTCAAGCGCCTGCAGCCTTTCGAAGCGCATGCAATGAAGGCAGGCACCAATTTCTGGTCGAGCGCGGCAGCGGTGGCCGGGCTCAGCGTCAAAACGCGTTTCACCCACATTGCCCTCTACCGATCTCTGCATCTTGCAGGCAATCGAAGGGCCGACGAGGTGCGCCAGTTGCTCACCGACTATTTTGATGCGGTGCGCCGCGCTGCCGAATTTGCCTTTTACGACCGGCTGCTGCGGCTGTGGCACCTTCTGCACCTGCCGTTGTTCTTCATGCTGGTCGGCGCTGCCGTGCTCCATGTCGTCGCGGTTCACATGTACTGATGCGTTCAGCGCTGCGCTCCATATGGTTTCTGTTGATACTGTTGGCGACCCCGCTGGGCGCACAATCGATCATGGAGCGACTGGTAACGCCAGGGCCGCTGAGCGCCCCGCATGCGCAGCTCGAGGCCAATTGCAATGCCTGCCACAGCTCGTTTCGCAAGGAAGCGCAAAACAGCAAGTGCACCGCCTGCCACAAGGGGGTCGGCGCCGACATCTCGGGCGGATCGCATTTTCACGGTCGCTTCGCCCCGGCGCGCAGCGGAGCCTGCAAAAGCTGTCACAGCGAGCACAAGGGGCGCAATGCCGGACTTATCCGCCTTGAGCGACGCACATTCAACCACGCCCTCACCGACTACCCTCTCACCGGCGCCCACGCGCGCGCCGCCTGCGCGGGGTGCCATGGCAACGGCAACAACTTTCGCGGCGTTACGAAAACCTGCGCGAGCTGCCACGCCAAAAAGGAACCCCATCGCGGCCAGCTTGGACGTGAATGCCAGACGTGCCACACGACCGCTGCATGGAAGCCGGTGCAGGCATTCGACCACAGCCGCACCGGCTTCGCGCTGACCGGGTCTCACCGGCAGCAAGGCTGCATGGCATGCCACGCCGGACAGCGCTGGAAGGGCCTGCCCGCGACCTGCGTCTCATGCCACTCAGCCGACGATGCCCATCGCGGCAGCCGGGGCACCAATTGCGCCAGTTGTCACAATACTTCCGGCTGGGGCGGCGCGACGTTCAACCATGCCACCACCGGCTTTCCCTTGTCAGGCGCCCATGCTGCGGCCAGCTGCGCCGGTTGCCACGGGCCGGGCAATGCCAACAAGCACCCTCCGCGCGCCTGCGTCGGCTGCCATGTGAAAGACGATGTCCACAAGGGCCAGAACGGCACCAATTGCGCCTCATGCCACAACAGCCGCTCGTGGAAGGATACCGATTTCGACCATGACCGGATGACCGATTTTCCGCTGCGCGGCAAGCACCGCGCGGCAAAGTGCGAGTCGTGCCACAAGCAGCCGCCGCGCGTCGTGAAGCCGCCGGTCACGTGCTATGGCTGCCATGCTGCCGACGATGCCCACAAGGGCGGCAATGGCCAGGATTGCGGCAAGTGCCACGGTGCTGCCGATTGGAAAGTGACCAACTTCAACCACGGTACGATGACCAAATTTCCGCTCAAGGGCAAACACGCCGCAGCCAAGTGCCAGGCCTGCCACACCAAGCCGCCCAAGGAACTCAAGCTGCCGCTCGATTGCCTGGGATGCCACAAAAAGGATGACCTGCATCTCGGCAAGCTTGGTCCGGACTGCGCAAGGTGCCACACCAATGACAGCTGGAAAGGGAAAGTGGTGTTCGATCACGCGCTCACCCGCTTCCCGCTGCTTGGCAAGCATCAGGCGGCGCTTTGCACTACGTGCCATATCGACAAGACTTTCGCCTCGAAGGGCCTGACCTGTGCCGCTTGCCATGCCGACGACAAGCACAAGGGCACGCTCGGCGTGCCCGCTGCTTGCGGCAAGTGCCATAACACAACGGACTGGAAGGTCTGGCGATTCGATCACGACGCGCAAACCGACTTTGCCCTGACCGGCCGGCACAAGGGACTGGTATGCGCCGCCTGCCATGCGCGCCCGGGCGATCCGGCTAAGACCGAGAGCCGTTGCGTCGCCTGCCACCGGCGGGATGATATCCATCACGGCGGTTTCGGCGAAAGCTGCGAACAGTGCCATGTGACCGATTCTTTCGACCGGATCACCATCGGAAGCAAACCGGTCAGTCCCGGTGCAACACGGCGCTGAATTTAACGCAACCTGACACGAACCTTACAAATCAGCGCTTTCTTGGTCAGCCTGCCGTTCAGGCGCGACCAATTGAGGGGCTCTCCCAGTCATAATTTACTCTCGCGAGGCTAGAAATGCAGGCTCGGAAATCCGGGTTCAGGATCGTTTTGGCGATTGCCGGGCCGCTGTCTAGTCGAAGTGAGGAAAGTTATTCGAGTCTGGAAGTCCCTTGTAACGTGGCTCATTGCGCTGGCGGCATTTGTCGCCATGGGCGCGACTTCTCACGTCTATGCGGCAACTCCCAAGAACAACTTCGATCATGAACAGACCGGCTTCCCCCTGACCGGTGCCCACAAGGCGGTGAAGTGCGAATCCTGCCACAAAAGCGCGGTTTTTGCGGGAACTCCTGCCAAGTGTGCAAGCTGTCACAATTCGGCGCGCGCCAGCGGCATGAATGCCTCGCATCCTCGCACCCAGGCGTCCTGCGACACCTGCCACACCACCAAAGACTGGACGATCGCCAAGTTCGATCATCGCAATCTCGGCGGCGAAAGCTGTTCTTCGTGCCACAACGGCATCAAGGCTGCCGGCAAGACCCAGACCCATCTCGTCACAAGCCAGGATTGCGGGAGCTGTCACACCTCGAATGCCTGGAACAATGTCCGTTTCGATCACAGCGGCGTTACCGGCAATTGTGCATCCTGCCATGACGGACGCAAGGCCACGGGAAAGACTGCGAGCCACGTCCAGACTACAAAGGACTGCGGCACCTGCCATTCGACGGCAAACTGGATGGGCGCAAAGTTCGACCATTCCGGTATCACCGCAAACTGCTCGAGCTGCCACAACGGCACTACCGCAACCGGCAAGAGCGGCACCCATTTCAGCACGAACAACACTTGCGAAAGTTGCCACAAAACTTCTGGCTGGACCCCCGCGACGTTCAATCACGCCAATACCACGGCGACCTGCTCAAGCTGCCACACCGGCTCGCGCCCGCCTGCCGTCGGCAAACCGGCGACCCATATCGCCACCACCGCCGATTGCAGCAGCTGCCACAAGAGCACCGCATGGACACCTGCGACGTTCAGCCACACCGGCATCACCGCAAACTGCTCGAGCTGCCACAACGGCACTACCGCAACCGGCAAGAGCGGCACCCATTTCAGCACGAACAACACTTGCGAAAGTTGCCACAAAACTTCTGGCTGGACCCCCGCGACGTTCAATCACGCCAATACCACGGCGACCTGCTCAAGCTGCCACACCGGCTCGCGCCCGCCTGCTGTCGGCAAACCGGCAACCCATATCGCCACCACCGCCGATTGCAGCAGCTGCCACAAGAGCACCGCATGGACACCTGCGACTTTCAGCCACACCGGCATCACCGCAAACTGCTCAAGCTGCCACAACGGCACCACTGCCACCGGCAAGAGCGGCACGCATTTCTCGACCAACAATGTCTGCGAAGATTGCCACAGGCCCACCGGCTGGACGCCAGCAACCTTCAACCACAACGACACGACCGCCACTTGCTCTAGCTGCCACACCGGCTCGCGCCCGCCTGCCGTGGGCAAGCCCGCGACGCATATCGCCACCACCGCCGATTGCAGCAGCTGCCACAAGAGCACCGCGTGGACACCCGCGACTTTCAGCCACACCGGCATCACCGCAAATTGCTCAAGCTGCCACAACGGCACCACGGCGACCGGAAAGAGCGGCACGCATTTCTCGACCAACAATGTCTGCGAAGATTGCCACAAGCCCACCGGCTGGACGCCAGCAACCTTCAACCACAACGACACGACCGCCACTTGCTCTAGCTGCCACACCGGCTCGCGCCCGCCTGCCGTGGGCAAGCCCGCGACGCATATCGCCACCACTGCGAATTGCGACTCCTGCCATCGGACGAGCGCATGGACCCCGGCAAATTTCAGCCATGCCACCGTCACCGGCAATTGCTCATCCTGCCACAACGGCACCACTGCCACCGGCAAGAGCGGCACGCACATGCAGACCAACTCGGTCTGCGAGGACTGCCACACGACGACCGCCTGGAGCCCGCCCAAGACTGTGAACCATGCCGATGTCATCGGCACTTGCTCAAGCTGTCACAATGGCACCACGGCCCAGGGCAAGAGCGGCACCCACATCAACACGACCGCGCTGTGCGACAATTGTCATGTCACCACAGCCTGGACCACAGTGCGGATGGATCACACCCAAGCGCTCGGCACCTGCTCAAGCTGCCACAACGGCACCAGGGCGACCGGCAAGCCGGGCAACCACATCCTGACCACTGCCGATTGCGGATCCTGCCACAAGACCGCCGCATGGTTGCCCGCCAGGGTCGATCACACGACGATCACCGGTAACTGTGTGAGCTGCCACAATGGCACCAGCGCGACCGGCAAGCCGGGCAATCACTTCGTCACCACGATCGACTGCGCAAGCTGCCACACCGTGACCGCATTCACGCCGGCGAAGAATTATCTTCACACCGGTGCCGGCTATCCGGGAACCCATGCCCAGCCGCTGGTCTGCACCGATTGCCACACCAGCAATTCGCAGACCGTTCCGTACCGGTTCCCGAACTATGTTCCCAACTGCGCCTCGTGCCATGCGGGAGATTTCAAGTCGGGGCCGCACAAGAAATACGAGACGCCGACCACCGTGACCTACACTGTGTCCGAACTGCGCGACTGCACCGGGGCCTGCCACATTTACACCAACAACACGCTCACCACGATCAAGGAGCGCCGCAACAGCGAGCACCGGGTCAGTGATGGCGGGTTCGATTAAGCACCAATTGGGGATCAGCACTTTGTCGAAATCGCGTCTTTGCATTGGGGGATCGATTGCGTCTGTCGCTGCGGCAACCGGGGGAGCGATCCTTCCGGCCCCGGCCTTCGCGCAGGATGTCGCCGACCGGACCCTGTCCGACGTCAAGGTCGATAAGCTCGGCGGCTGTTCCACGCTGACCTTCGGGTTCAATTCGCGGATGCAGCTGCTGAGCTCGTTCCCGATCGGCGGCGGGCGTGAGCTGCACATCCGGCTCAATCCGCTCGATCCGGTCCACCGCGCCTCGCTGCGTGAATCGCTGCGCACCCCTGCCAGCCTCCCCGCGCTGCGTTCGATCGAATACGAAGGCGACAATCCGTCCGGGCCGGTGCTCTCGCTGCTGTTCACCCGCGCGATGCGCTTCGATGTTGCGCCGGGGCAGCAGCCCAACACGCTGATCGTGCGGCTGGCCGAGCCGGGGGCAGGCCAGCTTTGCGATACCCGGGAGGTTGCTCCTGCAGCGCCTCCCAGTGCGACTGCTGCATCAGCACCGCCAGCTGCGGCCCGTCCTGGCATTGCAATGCCTTCGGGTCTGTTCGTCATCAATCTCAAGTCGGTACCCGGGATGCTTGGCGATCTGACCGCAAACCAACGCGCGGCGCTTGAGGGCAAGATCGCTTACGAGACCGATTTCGAGCGCGATTCCCAGCGCTGGCGCAGACTGCGGCTGGGCTTCTTCGATAACCGGAAGGAAGCCGATACCGCACTCGCCAAACTCGCCGGCCAGTTTCCCGGGGCCTGGGTGATAAAGGTCACCACTGAGGAACGCGCGCAAGGCGTCGCCAGCCGGATCGAGACCGGTGCGCCGCCAAGAACCTCGGCTCCTGCGCAGACCGGCGCGGTGGCGGGCGAGGGTGACACAATGGCTACCGCCGAATTGATCGGCCAGGCCGAGGAAGCGATCAAGGCAGGCGAAAACGACCGCGCCATTGCGTTGCTTACCAATGCTCTCGCTAAGCCCGAAAGCACCAATACCCCGCGGACGCTGGAGTTGCTTGGCCTGACCCGCGAGCGCAAGGGACAGGCGGCGCATGCCCAGGCCGAATACGAGGAATATCTGCGCCGTTATCCGAGCGGCGAAGCGGCCGAACGGGTCAGCCAGCGTCTCGCGGCGATCAAGTCGCCTGGCTCCGGCCAAGCCAGCGCGCCGCTGCGAGAGGCTTCCGGAAGCGCGCGCACGGTAAAAGACTGGACCTGGGGTCTGCGCGGCAGCTTCTCCGAGTTCTATTACCGCGACGAGAGTTCTACCAAGACCCCGCCTAGCGGGCCGACGCTGGGCACCGAGGTCGACAATTCGGTCAACGTAAACCAGCTTCAGACTTCAGCTGACGTCACCTTCACTGGCGGCAACGACCGGCACCAGATGCAGGTGCGCGCGGCGGGTTCCTGGACCAAAAATTTCGGCGGCAGCACCAGCACCACCACGATTGACAACGGTGCCAGCACCATTGTGTTTCGCACCCGGCCCGGCGGGAGCCAGACCTCGCTTTCGGCGCTTTACCTCGATTATTCCAACAACGATCTCAATACCTCGCTGCGTATTGGCCGCCAGACCCGCAATTCACAAGGCATCCTCGGCCGTTTCGACGGCGCACTGGTTGGCTGGCAGACCCAGCCCAAATTACGGCTCAATCTGGCCGCCGGCTTTCCGGTGGAATCCTCGCGTAACAAGTTCATCGATTCGAGGCGCTTTTTCTATGGTGCCAGTGTCGATGTCGGTGCTCGTCACGATGCCCTGCAAACGACGGTCTATTTCTTCAACCAGAATGCCCGCGGCGGCTTTGTCGATCGCCGGTCGGTTGGGGTCGAGGCGCGCTTCCTCAAGAAGAGCTTCAATGCCTATGCGCTGCTCGATTACGACATCAAATTCAAAAAGCTCAATCTCGGCCTGATCACCTTGAACTACATGTTTCCCGATGCCTCGAACCTCAACATCACGGCTGACTACCGCCAGTCACCACTGTTGCGCACCGGCAATGCCCTGACCGGGCAAATCGACCCGGTAACGCTGCTGCCTTTCGATGATCTCGATGGCTTGCGGCCCTATTATACCGATGACGATATCTACCAGCTCGCCAAGGACCGCACTCTCGTCGCCAAGTCGATAACCGTCAGCTATTCGAAACCGATGAGCAAGAAGCTGCAGGCCAACTTCGATTTCACCCTGACCGATACCGGAGGCACTCCGGCCAGCGGCAATCCTGTCACTGGCCTGATCGGAGCCATTCCTGCCACCGGCAAGGAATACTACTATGGCCTGCAGCTCGTCGGCACGGGCCTGTTCTGGCAAAGTGATATCTATATATTGAGCGGGAGGCTGGCCGATACCCAGCGCGCCAAGACGCTGACCGGAGATTTCAACGCGCGCATTCCGATCACCAGCAATTTCCGGCTCAGCCCCCGCGTGCGCTATTCATTGCGGCGCGACAAGCCCGGCGCTGTCTTCTTGCCATCAACCTTCAAGCAGTTGCAGCCATCGCTGAGGCTGAACTATTACCCCAGCAAACGTGCCGAAGTCGAGCTCGAGGTTGGAACCAATTTTACCAGCCAGGGCGCGATAGGTGCACCATCCAACATGCGGACACGCGAATCCGGATTTTTCTTCAGCGGCGGATTCCGCATTGATTTCTAGGGATTGACCCCATGCTCCACTACGGCAAGATATTCGACGAGGCGATTTCGCGGTTGCATGCCGAGGGGCGCTACCGTGTGTTCATCGACATTTTGCGCAACAAGGGCGCTTTTCCCAATGCGCGGTGCTTTGCCGGGCACAATGGCCCCAAGCCGATCACGGTGTGGTGCTCGAACGATTACCTCGCGATGGGCCAGCATCCCAAGGTGATCGCGGCGATGGAAGAGGCGCTGCACGATGTCGGCGCCGGCTCCGGCGGCACGAGGAACATTGGCGGCAACACGCATTACCACGTCGATCTCGAAGCCGAACTGGCTGACCTTCACGGCAAGGACGGGGCGCTGCTGTTCACCAGCGGATATGTCTCGAACGACGCCACGCTCTCCACGCTGGCCAAGGTGCTGCCCGGCTGCATCGTCTTTTCCGACGCGCTCAACCACGCCAGCATGATCGCCGGCATCCGCAATTCGGGTGCGGAAAAGCGGGTGTGGCGGCACAACGATCTGGCGCACCTCGAAGAACTGCTGGAGGCCGCCGATCCGGAGGCTCCCAAGCTGATCGCCTTCGAAAGCGTCTATTCGATGGACGGCGATGTCGCGCCGATCCATGCGATCTGCGATCTTGCCGAGAAATACAACGCGCTGA
Source organism: uncultured Alphaproteobacteria bacterium (assembly GCA_963732725.1). Lineage (GTDB taxonomy): Bacteria > Pseudomonadota > Alphaproteobacteria > Sphingomonadales > Sphingomonadaceae > Novosphingobium. The sequence goes on from CAVTAQ010000001.1 coordinate 41,102, forward strand.
CCTACATCGACGAGGTGCACGCCGTGGGCATGTATGGCCCGCGCGGCGGCGGCATCTCCGACCGCGACGAGGCGGCGCACCGCATCGACATCATCGAGGGCACGCTGGGCAAGGCCTTTGGCGTCATGGGCGGCTATATCGCGGCGGACACCCGGATCATCGACGTGATCCGCTCCTATGCGCCGGGCTTCATCTTCACCACTTCGCTCAGCCCGGTGCTGGTCGCGGGCGTGCTCGCCTCGGTGCGCCACCTCAAGGCCTCAAGCGAAGAGCGCGACGCCCAGCAAGCCTCCGCCGCCTTCCTCAAGGCCAGCTTCGCATCCGCCGGGCTGCCGGTGATGCCATCGACCACCCACATCGTGCCGCTGATGGTCGGCGATCCGGTGCGCGCCAAGCAGATCAGCGATATCCTGCTCGCCGAATACGGCGTCTACGTCCAGCCGATCAACTACCCCACCGTGCCGCGCGGCACCGAACGCCTGCGCTTCACCCCAGGCCCCGCCCACACCGAGGCGATGATGGCCGAACTCACCAAGGCGCTGGTCGAAATCTGGGACCGGCTGGAACTCAGGAAAGCCGCCTGATGCAGGTTTTGCTTTCGCGCCGTCAGGCATTGATCGGCGCTGCAGGACTGCTCTGCCTGCCAACAGGCTGCGCCCGGCAAGCGGCACAGATCTATCGGGATCCAGGCTGCGGATGTTGTCTTGAGTGGGTCAAACGGCTGAACAATGTCCTCGATGTCGCCGTAGAAGTTTTCGAGACAGCCGACCGCTCGGCCATTGCATTGGCGCACGGGCTGCCCAAACAACTATCGTCCTGCCATTCGGCTGTGATCGACGGACTGCTCTTTGAGGGACATGTCCCTGTCGACGATTTGCGTCAACTGCTCGATGAACGACCATCGGGAATTGGCGGACTGGCCGTGCCAGGGATGCCAATCGGATCACCCGGCATGGAATTGGGCGAGGAACGCGAGGCGTTCGACGTTTTCGCGTTCGGTGTCGCCGGGATCAAAATCTACGCGCACCACGCCTGACTGCCGCAACATGGCGTGCCGGTTCAATTCAAGAACGGATCAGGCCCTTCGCCGCCGTTTGGCAACTGCCATCGCTTTCTTGGCCTGGGCGAATTCGATCAGAACCATAATGTCGCGCAACTTCGTGGCAGGACCGATTGCAACCATGTCTGCATCGGAGATGGACACGGCAAATGCGTCTTCAATTGCGATGACAAGTTCAACCGAATCAAAATCGTCAGCGTTCAATTCGGCAAACGTCGCTTCGAGCGGATTGGCATACCGGTCGACGATCTGGCCAAATTGGGCGCGAGCGAGCAGCAGAAGAAGCTTTGTTTTATCGACTGCAGCCAATCCCCAATCGTGCGTGATCTGGAGAGTTGCCGTCTGAGAGCAACGTCTATCGCTGGAAATGTTATTATCTATAAACAACTTAATCTCCTGCAATATATCTCAATGCAAATATGCGTCACTCCACTGTTCCGCATGCTATTAACAATAAATACATTTATTGTCATATCATTGAATAATACACCACTGTATCTGAAGTAATCAGGCTTGACATTCTTCTCAAGAGGGGAAGATAATACAATTTCCTGCAATTCACCTGACATTGCTCAAAGAATCAATTGTATAGGTTGATTTTCAGCAATGCACTGTCCACTCCAGCCGCAGCGGGTCGATACCAGGCCGGCCGGATCGTCAGGAATTGAAGCGGGACGGCTGCGCGCGGCGCTCGGTGTCACCGAACTCAGGTTCTGCGCAAAGCACCATTGGCATTCAGGGCGAATTGCCTCGGCTCACTTCCCGAATGACCAGGAAAATTCCGTTCGCAAAGCGGCGACCCAGTTTCTGCGACCGGGATCGAAGGCCGGGTTGACGATATATTGCAGGTCCGGCTGAAGGGTGAGCCAAGGACGCAGCCGGAATGCATAGGTTGTCTCGAAACTCCATTCGTTTTTCGACAGTTGCCTGCCTTGCAGCCCCTCGAGCTGCCGTGCCCGCGGAGACGACCCGCCCCAGGCGAAGGCAATACCGGCCAGGTCGCTCTTGCGCGCGGCAAACGGTCCGCGCCAATTCAGCCCGGCGCTGGCAAAGTGCTGCACTTCGTTGAATCGGCCCGATGCCGTTCCGAGCCGGAAAAAGCCCTGCAAGTTGCGGCCCGCATCCGTGCCCGCCAGCCGCGTTTCGCCGCGCAGATAAAATCCCTGATTGCCTTGCCCGCTGACAGCGAACCGGCGACTGGAAGCTGGCAAGCGGATCATCGAACGACGCCGTATAGCGCCAATGACCGGCAATAAGCCGCGAACTTCCGAGAGAAAACTCTGCCTCAGCGGCAATCAGGGCACCGTCCCCGCCGCCGAGCCGGATGGTCGTGCGCGCCGGATTGGCAGGATCGCCAGGCACCCCATCAAGGATCGCGGCGCGCAGCGTGACATCACGGTGCGGTTTTGCCTCCAGCCGCAAGGCCAGCGATGTCGAAGGAAAGATCGACGGGCCGTTCGCGCCGGACTGGCTGATATCTGTGCCGATCCCGTGCGCCGGATTGATGAACAGCCCCGCCGCATCGAGCACGTCGAACTCGGAATTGAGATCGTAAAGCCCTGCGCGGACCGACACCCTGCCATCGGCGAAGCTGCGCTGCACCCAGGCTTCGTAAAGCCGCAGGGCACGCACCCCGGTCTCGATGTTGGACGCAACATAGCCGCGCCTGAAACGATCCGCGCTGAATGTCTGTCCGTTGTTGGCAAGCCCGTACAGGTGGAGAATGGTGTCGCCCTGCGTATGGTCGAACACGACATCGAGGTTATCGACCGCAACAACATTGCCAGGCTCGCCCCCGGCCATCGCATCGAGCGTGTAGGCAACGGCAAGCGTTGTCTCATCCCCTCCGGTCTCCTGGCCAATCGCCATGATCGGCCAGCATGCAGATAAGATTGGCAGGGTCAGCCGGAGAAGCTGATCGAGGTTCATACAGCAGGCAGCTTCGAAGATTCGGACATGATGCTGTCCCTTATCTGATAACAACCTGCAAATTAACTGACATCGGAAATCATGGGGCCACCCCCAGTTTATCCCACGTCCGGGGACATTCAAATTTTGGCGCCGATGGGCCATGCCAGCCGGTTTCAGTTGGAAGTTGCTGATGCGAAGGTGCCGCCATAAGTCTGACATCGGAAAATCTTGGCGGCGGCGGGGTGGCAGTCTATGCCCGGTCGCAACGAGGAGGGCGATTGCAGCCAAATGGAAATCGGCGCGTTCATCAACAAATGGCGTGGGGTCACCGGGGGTGCCGAACGCGCGAATTACGCCCAGTTCATCAACGACCTGTGCAGCGCGCTCGATTTGCCGGTGCCCGGCGTTGCGACAGGCGGCGTGCTGGGCACCTATCAGTTCGAGGGCCCGGTGCCCGGCGGCGGCGCGGGCGGCAACACCGGGGCGATCGACCTCTACAAGCGCGGCTGCTTCATTCTCGAAGCCAAGCAATCGAAGCTGCGTGAGGCTGACCGGCAGCAGGCCCAGCTGTTCGACGTCGCCGATACTGCTCCCGCCTCACCTTCGGGCGCGCGCTATGACCGGTTCATGCGCGATGCGCTCAGTCAGGCCAAGCGCTATGCGGCCAACCTGCCGGGCGATCATCCCTCGCCAAAGTTCCTGATTGTCTGCGACGTCGGGCGGGCCTTCGAACTCTATTTCGACTGGTCCGGAAACGGGCGCGGCTATGGCCATTTCCCGGATCAGCATTCCTACCGCTTCGAACTGCACCGCTTTGCCGAAGAAGGCGTGCGGGACATGTTCCGCGCCGTCTGGACCGATCCTGCCAGCATCGATCCCCGCGCCCGGTCGGCGGAAGTTTCGCGCAGCATTGCCGGGCGGCTGGCCGAAGTGTCGAAATGGCTGGAAAACATTCAGCGGGTAAGAACAGCGCAAGCCACTGACGGCGAGCGAAGCCTTGCCATCGAAGAAACCGCGCTGTTCCTCATGCGGATCATTTTCTGCATGTTCGCTGAGGACGTGGGGCTTTTGCCCAAGGACAGCTTTTCTGGCTTTCTGAAAAAGGCTGTTGAAAACGAGGCCGCTTTCGAGCCCGAATTGCACGATTTATGGAGCGTGATGGGCCGCGGCGATGGCAAGCGCTATGCCTCGGCCATCGGCGGGGAGGTGCGCTATTTCAACGGCGGCCTGTTTGCTTCGGCCAAGACCTACGGCCTTTCCAATGCCGACCGGGGCGAACTGCTGGAAGCGGCCAAGGCGGACTGGACCAAGGTTGAACCCGCGATCTTCGGCACCTTGCTCGAACAGGCGCTGACGCCAAGCGAGCGCGCCAAGCTGGGCGCGCATTACACGCCGCGCCCCTATGTCGAGCGGCTGGTGCAGGCGACCATCATGGACGTGCTGGACGCGGAATGGGAGGCGATCCTGAATCCTCCCCGGAACGGGGAGGGGGACCGCCTCGAGGCGGTGGAGGGGCACGCGACGCAAAGCGCACCCTCTCAGGGTCAGGACATGCCGCCCGTGCCCCTCCACCATCCTGCGGATGGTCCCCCTCCCCGTTCCGGGGAGGATTTGCTCGCACAAGCCGCCGCCTTCCACGCCCGCCTCGCATCGCTGCGCATTCTCGATCCCGCATGCGGCACCGGCAATTTCCTGTACGTCGCGATGGAAAACCTGATGCGGCTGGAAGGCGATGTGATCGAAACCATCCGCCAGTTGGGGGGAGAGGCCAGCCCGCAAGTCGGCCCGCAGCAATTCCTCGGACTTGAACTCAATCCGCGCGCCGCAGTGATTGCCGAGCTGGTGCTGTGGATCGGCTGGCTGCGCTGGCGGATGAAAAACGATCCCGATGCCGCGCCCGATCCGGTGCTCAAGCAATTCGGCAATATCAATTTCGGCGGGCACGCGGGCTATGATGCGGTGCTGCGCCGCAAGCCGACCGGCGAGGCGGATACGGAAAATCCGATGCTGCCCGATTGGCCCGAGGCGGACTTCATTGTCGGCAATCCGCCGTTTATTGGCGGCAAGGATATTCGGCGCAATCTGGGCGGGGACTATGCCGAGGCGCTGTGGAAGGCCAACAGCCGCGTGCCCAAGAGCGCCGATTTCGTCATGCAATGGTGGGATCGCGCGGCGCATGTTCTGACGGCGGAAGCCAGCCCACTGATCCGCTTCGGCTTTGTCACCACCAACAGCATCACCCAGACTTTCAGCCGCCGGGTGATCGAGGGCTATCTTAAATCCTCCCCGGAACGGGGAGGGGGACCAGCCTCGCTGGTGGAGGGGCACGCGCCGCAAAGCGCACCCTCTAGGCGTCAGGAAATGCCGCCTGTGCCCCTCCACCCCCCGCTTCGCGGGCGGTCCCCCTCCCCCACGGGGGAGGATCGCAGCCTCTCGCTCATCCTCGCCATTCCCGATCACCCGTGGACCAAGGCGACCAAGGACGCCGCCGCCGTGCGCATCGCCATGACCGTGGCGGCGCGCGGGCAAAGCGACGGGCAACTGGTGGAGATTGTCAGCGAGAGCGGGCTTGACAGCGACAATCCGGTGCTGGCGGAACGCGAGAGTTCCGGGCGCATAAATCCGGATTTGTCGCTGGGTTCCGACGCCGGGTCGGTGGTGGCACTCAGGGCCAATGAAGGTATTTCGTCGCGCGGCGTTGCACTGCACGGCGCGGGCTTCATTGTCTCGCCGCACGAGGCAGCCAATCTAGGCCTTGGGAAACGAGAGGGCTTGGAACGTCATATTCGAGACTATCGCCATGGTCGCGACCTCCTAGGCAGGTCTCGCGGAGTCATGGCAATCGATTTGTTCGGACTTACGGAAAAGGATGTGAGGACAAGGTTTCCTGAAGTATATCAGCATGTGTTGAGGACCGTCAAACCAGAGCGCGATACAAACCGTCGACCCACGAGGCGGGACAATTGGTGGCTTTTCGGCGAATTGGCACCAGCATTCCGGGATTATGCAGAAGGCCTTTCCAAATACATTGCAACGGTCGAAACCTCCAAGCACCGAATATTTCAGTTCCTTGATGCTGCAATCCTACCCGACAATATGCTGGTCGCCATAGGCAGTGATGACGCATTCCATCTTGGTGTTTTGTCATCGAGTATACATTGCGAATGGACACTTCAGACCGGCGGCTGGCTCGGCATGGGCAATGACAATCGATACAACAAATCGAAATGCTTCGACCCCTTCCCATTCCCCGACGCCGCCCCCGCCCAGCGCGCGGCCATCGCCGAACTTGCCGAGGAACTCGACCAGACCCGCAAGGAGGCACTCGCCGAAGTGCCCGGCCTGACCATGACCGAAATCTACAACCTGCGGACGCGCCAGCGCGCCGGGCAGCTGAAAGACCTGCTGGAAGCCGAACGCGCCGATCAGGCCCGCGCCAGGATCGTCGATCGCCTGCACGAACAGATCGATGCCGAAGTTGCCGCCGCCTATGGCTGGGCCGATGACTGGAAGAATGGCAATTTGCCCCCCGCCGAGATCGTCGCCCGCCTCGTCGCGCTCAACGCGGCGCGCGCCGCCGAGGAAAAGGCCGGCACCATCCGCTGGCTCCGCCCGGACTACCAGCGCCCCCGGTTCGAAGGGCAGGGGTGATTTCGGACGATGTCTTTCGGGAAAGTGGAGCGGGTAAGGGGAATCGAACCCCTCTAGCTAGCTTGGAAGGCTAGTGCATTACCACTATGCTATACCCGCAGCTCCGGCGCTCCCTTAGCGGCTGCTTTGCGACGCGGTCAATCTGTTCCGGTTTCACCGGAACAGATGCGGCACCGGCCCGCTCCCCCGCCCGGCCACCCATAGGATACACTGAATGGGTGGCCGGGCGGGGGAGCAGGCCGGTGCCGCCTCCACGTTAGTGGAGAAAAGCCCCCATTACACTTCGCGCAAGCGCGGCATGAGTTCGACGAAATTGCAGGGCCGGTTGCGGCTGTCGAGCTGTTCGGCGAGGATGCCGTCCCACCCGTCCTTTACTGCGCCGTTCGAGCCAGGCAGGGCGAAGATGTAGGTTCCCCGCGTGACAATCGCGCAGGCGCGCGACTGGATCGTTGATGTGCCGATGGTCCGGTAGCTGATCAGCCGGAAGATTTCGCCAAAGCCGGGAATATGCCTGCCGCCGCCCGATTCCAGCACCCGGTCCAGCGCTTCGGGGGTAACGTCGCGGCCGGTCAGGCCGGTGCCTCCGGTGGTTATGATGCAATCAATGGCGGGGTCATCAATCCAGTTGTTGAGGCGGCTGGCGATCACGGCGGCATCGTCACGCTCGATCGCGCGGGTGACCAAGGCATGTCCCGCGCCCTTGACCCGTTCGGCCAGCAGATCGCCCGAGCTATCATCGGCAGAGCTGCGGCTGTCGGAGACGGTGAGCAGGGCGATATTGATGGGTTTGAAGGTGCGCGAAGGATCAATCGACACGGACAAGGGTTCCATCCTGGCCCGCGCGCACGGCCTTCGATCCGGCAATGCCCGGGAACGTTGGCCACAGCCCGCGCGCCAGCGCTGAACGGCTTTCGGAAGGCCCGCCCGCCTGACGCTCATACATCCAGTAGTTGCGCATCACGATGTTCACATAGCCGCGCGTTTCCCAATAAGGGATCGATTCGATCCACAGCAGCGGATCGCCCTGATCGCGGATCTCCGAGTTCCAGCGGGCGATTGGCGTGAGACCTGCGTTGTAAGCGGCCATCACTTTGGGCAGCAGACCCTGGGTGCCGCCTGAATCGCGCAGCATCTGCAAATGCTGCTGGCCAAAGGCGAGGTTGACCTCGGGCTTGTTGAGGTCGCTCGCGTTGCCGGTGTAGCCGAGCGTGCCGGAATGATCGCGCGCTGCCGCCGGCATGATCTGCATCAGTCCGCGCGCACCGGCCGGGCTGACCACCGAGGCCTTGAACACCAATTCCTGCAAGGCATGGGCATAGACCAGCGCCGGATCGACTTTCCAGCCGCCAACGGGCACCCATTTCGGCGTCGGAAACTTGGTCGCCGGTTCGCTCTTGCCGCCCGGCGGGGTGTTGTAGGCCATCCACAACTGGGTGGAAGGCAGGCCAATGTCGCGGGCCAGGCGCGAAAGCGGCTGGTATTGCGATGCGCTGCCGATCTTTGCCTGATAGCGCAGCACTTCGTCGGCCAGACTGTCACGCCCGATCTGGGCGAGGCCGACGGCGGTGCGGACATTGCCGGTTTCGCGCAATTGCTGCCAGTCGGCCTGCGAGAAATCGGCGCTGGCGTGGGTTTCGGGCAGTTTCAGGCCAAGCTGTTCGGCAGCGAGCATGCCGTAAAGCGTCTCATCGCGTCCGGCGGCGATGCGCAGCAGGCTTGCGGCCTTCTCGGGCTGGCGGCAGCGCACCAGAGCGCGGCTCTGCCAATAGTGCGCGGCGCTTTCCAGTTCGGGGTTGCCCGCGCGTTCTGCCGACCTGGCAAATGCTTCGGCGGCACCGGCGCAATCACCCAGACGCCAGGCGGCGAGCCCGGCGGTCCACCAGCCTTCGGCCACCCACGGGCCGCTGCCGGCACCGGCCAGCTGGGCGGTGGCATAGGCATTGGCGTCGTCGTTTTCGATATAGAAGCTCCAGGCAACGCGCTGGCGCCATTCGGCGCGGGCTTCGTTGCTGAGCGAGGCGTCGATCCCGTCGAGCAGCTGGCGCGCGCCCAGCGGATCATCGTTCTTGATCCGTGACTGGATGGCATTGGCGATGCTGCCCGGCATGGTGCCGTCATCGGTTTCGCGCGGCCTGATGCGCTTGGGCAGCGAGGGCTGGGTGTAAAACCGCTGCATGCCCGGCAGGCTCGGCACGTTGGTCGCGCCGCGCTTGAGCGCCAGTTGGGCAATCTGTTCGGCCTGGGGCAGTTCCGGGCTGCGCTCCAGCCACCGGGCGAGTTCGCCCGCCTCGATCCGGGGTGAACCGGCGGCGAGATAATACTCGGCCCTGGCCTGCTGGTGAAGCGGGCCTTCGGTCTTGCTGGACAACATCGACTGGACCTGCGCCCAATCCTTGCGGTCAATCGCCGAGAACAGGTCGCGATAATACTGCCGTTCTTCCTGGCTGAGCAGCGATGGAACGGCGGTGCGGTCTGCGCGGTTGCGGAAGTAATCTACCGCAGCGGAATTGGCATGGGCGAGCGGCGCAGCAAGCGATGCTGCACATGCGGCTGCCAGTAATCCGAGTTTTGCCCCGATCTTCACGCGGAATTCGTCTCCAGGGAAGCTTCCCAATCAAGCCAGTTTCGCCAGAAGGACGCTTTCCAGCGCGGTTTTTCAACCAGCGCGGCCAGATCCTTTGCAGTCAAGACAGGCAAGGTCATGCCGCCATGGTTGATTTCAAGTAAAGATGTGGGACTTTTCGCCGGGTCGTGGCCAAGAAGCGGCAGGATGTGCGATCCGAACACCAGCAGCCGTCTGGGCGCGGCAAGTTCGATGTGGCGCAATGCGGCGGTGCCAAGCCCGAGCTGCGATGCTGCGGCCCAATCGGCCAATGGCGTATGGCGGGGCAGGGCGCTGGCAAGATAGGTGCTTTCGGGCCTGATCCCGATTGCTGCGAGGATGGCGTCAAGCAAGCGGCCTTGCGGGCCTGAAAGCAGGCGCTGCGCAGCCTCGTCCTCGCGCTCGGGCTCGCCCACCAGCACCATGATATCGGCTTCGCGCGGTCCGCGCGGCAAGACCCGGCCTGCCGTTCGGCCATTGTCGAGCAAGGGTTCGGTCAGCCACCATTGATTGAATGCGGGGAGGTCTCGCGGAATGGAATCCGGGCCGATTGCCGGGGGCGGGGCATTGACCGGCTCCGGACTGCGGGTCTGGGCCGGTGCAGCGGGCGCAGCTTCGGCAGCAGGAGCGAGCTCTGCCAGCCAGGTCGTTGGCGCATCCTGCCAGTCACCATCGACACCTGCATCGCGCCACCAGGCAAGCGCTCCGGCAATTTCTTCCGCCAGCCCGGGTTTTGTCGCTGCGTCCATGCGAAGCTCTTGACCTCCTGCATCACAGCAATCAAGGCGTTTATCTGGCAAAGTGGTGCTGCAGGACAGGACAGGGGTCAAGGAAACAGCCATGAGCGAACGCGAATCAATGCCCTATGATGTGGTAATCGTCGGTGGAGGCCCGGCTGGGCTTGGCGCTGCGATCCGGCTGAAACAGGTTAACCCTGAGCTTGCAGTATGCATCCTCGAAAAGGGCTCTGAAATCGGCGCGCATATCCTTTCGGGCGCGGTGGTCGATCCCAGGGCACTTGATGAGCTACTGCCTGATTGGCGCGAAGATGGTTGCCCGATGGCCGAAACGCCAGTGACGGATAACTGGCACTGGGTGCTGACCAAGACCGGAAAGCTGCCGCTGCCGCACTTCATCATGCCGCCCTACATGTCGAACAAGGGCAAATATACCGGCAGTCTCGGCAATCTGTGCCGCTGGCTGGCGGGCAAGGCGGAAGAGCTTGGGGTTGAGATATTCCCGGGCTTCCCCGCCGCCGAAGTGCTCTACGACGATAATGGCGCAGTGATCGGCGTGCAGACCGGCGACATGGGCGTTGACCGCGAGGGCAATCAGAAGGGCGATTACCAGCCCGGCATGAACCTGCTCGCGAAATACACCGTGTTCTGCGAAGGCGCGCGCGGCCACCTGACCAAGCGCCTGAAAGCGAAATACGATCTGGAGCGCGATTGTCAGCCGCAGAAATATGGCCTCGGCATCAAGGAGCTGTGGGACATCAAGCCGGAAAACCATGTTCCGGGCCGGGTGCTGCACACCCAGGGCTGGCCGCTGTCTGAAAGCGGCGCTGGCGGCGGCGGCTTTTTCTATCACCAGGCCAACAACCAGGTGGCGCTCGGCTTCGTCGTCACGCTCGATTACGCCAACCCCTACGTTTACCCCTTTGAGGAGTTCCAGCGCTGGAAGCAGCATCCGGAAATCCGCAAGGTGCTCGAAGGCGGCAAGCGCGTGTCTTATGGCGCGCGGGCGATCAACGAAGGCGGCTGGCAGGCGGTGCCAAATCTGGCGTTCCCGGGCGGGGTGCTGGCCGGTTGCTCGGCAGGTTTCGTCAACGTGCCCAGGATCAAGGGCAGCCACACCGCGATGAAAAGCGGCATGCTGGCCGCAGAGGCGATTGCGGCGGCAATCGGCGCAGGGCGCGAGCAGGATGCGCTCGGCGAATACGATGCGGCAGTGCGCAGCAGCTGGATCGCCAAGGAACTGGAGCTGGTCCAGAACAGCGAGCCGATCCTAGCCAAGTTCGGCGGCGATCTGTTCGCCACGGCGCTTTCGGGCATCGAAATGTGGCTGCGTTACCTGAAACTGCCGCTGGTGCGGTCGATGAAGCATCACACCGATGCCTCGGCCTTGCAGCGCGCCGATCTGTTCAAGCCAATTACCTACCCCAAGCCCGATGGCGAGATTTCGTTCGACCGGCTGACCTCGGTGTCGTTCTCGTTCACCAACCACGAGGAAGACCAGCCGTGCCATCTGGTGCTCAAGGACGACAGTGTTCCGACGCGGATCAACCTGCCGCTCTATGCCGGGCCGGAAAACCGCTATTGCCCGGCGGGCGTTTATGAATTCGTTGGAGAAGAGGGTGATAAACGCCTGCAGATCAACGCGCAGAACTGCGTCCATTGCAAGACCTGCGACATCAAGGATCCGACCCAGAACATCGATTGGGTGTCGCCCGAAGGCGGCGGTGGGCCGAACTATCCGAACATGTAAATCCTCCCCCTTGGGGGAGGGGGACCATCCGCAGGATGGTGGAGGGGCACCCTCGTGATAACGGGAAGACGAGGCGCGCTTGACGGGGGTGTGGGACTTTCGTGATCACCGGACCTCAAGAGACAGTCAAACGCGCCCGCAAGCTGCGCAGCGAGATGTCGTTGCCGGAAGTTGTTCTGTGGCGGGAACTGCGCAAGCGCCCCGGCGGCTTCAAGTTCCGGCGGCAGCATCCGGCAAGCAATTATGTTCTCGACTTTTACTGTGCAGCCGTTCGCCTGGCAATTGAAGTGGACGGATTTGCCCACGACAACGAGAGGGCAGCAAAGTACGATGCAAGACGCACCGAGTTCCTGCGTTCGCAGCACATCGCAACCTTGCGGGTTCCGGCGAAGATTGTCTTGGAGGAGCTGGAAGTGGCGGTCGTGCGCATAGTCGAGGTTTGCAGGCAGCGCGCTGATCGAATGTCCGGTTCTCGGCCTGTGCCCCTCCACCATCCTGCGGATGGTTCCCCTCCCCGTGCCGGGGAGGATTTATGAAAGAAACCGCCTACGCCAAGATCAACCTCGCGCTCCACGTCCGGCGGCGGCGGGAGGATGGTTATCATGAGCTGGAGACGGTGTTTGCCTTTGTAGATCAGGGCGACGTGCTGAGCGTCTCGCCCGCCGCGCGCGATGTGCTGATCATGTGAAGGGCGAATTTGCCGCCGGGCTTGACGATCCGTTCGGCAATATCGTTGTGAAGGCGCTGGGCGCGCTCAAACATGTGCCCGGCTGGTCGGTGATCCTCGAGAAGAACCTGCCGGTGGCGGCGGGGCTGGGCGGCGGATCGGCGGATGCGGGGGCGATTTTCCGCATGGCCGAGCGCTGGGGCGGACTGCCCGACGACTGGCTGGAGCGCGCGGTGCGGCTGGGGGCAGACGTTCCCGCCTGTGTCCGCAGCGAAATGTGCCTCGGCCATGGCACCGGAACCGAGCTATCGCCGCTGGCGGACGACCTGGCGGGCATGCCGGTGCTGCTGGTCAATCCGCGCATTCCGCTTGCTACCGGCCCGGTGTTCAAGCTCTGGGACGGGTTTGATCGCGGGGCCTTGCCTGAAGGAACAGCGCGCGAGATTGCGCTGGCCGGGCGAAACGATCTGGAGGCACCGGCCATCGCGCTATGCCCGCCGATTGCCGAGGTGCTTGCGGCTTTGGCAAGAACGCAGCCCTTGCTGGCGCGGATGTCCGGCTCGGGCGCGACCTGCTTTGCGCTGTATGAAGCCCAGGACGCGCTGGAGGGAGCGCTGCAAGAGTTCGGCTCGCGACATCCGGAGTGGTGGACCCTGGCGGGAAAGCTCAGGTGAGCGACGCAAGCGGGATTGTTTCGCGCAGAGACGCAGAGGGCGCAGAGAGAACCTGCGCCGCAGGCATAATTGAAATCAGGAAGTTTGAAGGCCTCGGCGGGATCGAGTTTTGGCATCTCTGCGGCTCTCTGCGGCTCTGCGCGAATCAAATCCTTTTTTTCGGGAAGTTCTGAATGATCGATGCGCCTTACCGCATGGTTGGCACCCCGCGCTTCGGCGGCATTCTGATCATCGCCGATCACGCCTCCAACCGGGTGCCCGATGGCATCGAACTCGGCATCGACCCTGCCTTGCTGGAGCAGCACATCGCCTGGGACATCGGCGTCATGGGCATTGCAACCCGCATGGCACAGCGCCCCGGCGTGGCCGCCTTCCTCGGCAACGTCAGCCGCCTGGTCTGCGATTTCAACCGCGAGGAGCATGCCCCCGCCATCATCCCGATTGCCAGCGACGGCCACGCGATCCCCGGCAACAGCCTGAGCCACGAGGGCGCACGAGGCGCGGCTGGAGCGCTTCTACCGCCCCTATCACGCCGCGCTCGCCGCACTGCTCGACGACAAGCCCCCCGCGCTGATCCTGTCGCTGCACAGCTTCACGCCGAGCCTTACCAGTTCGGACGAGCAGCGCCCCTGGCAAGTCGGCGTGCTCTACAATGAAGACGACCGCGCCGCGCGGCTGGCGATCCCGCTGCTGGCGGCGGAGGGGCTGAACGTGGGCGATCAGCAGCCCTATTCAGGCAAGCTGCTCAACGCGACGATGAACCGCCACGCCGAGGCGGAGGGACGGCCCTATCTGGGGGTGGAGATCCGGCAGGACGGGATTGCCGACGCGGCGGGTCAGGCGGTGTGGGCCGAGCGATTGGGGCGGATTTGCAATTTGGTTGCCATTGCCTGATTGGTAACCAGATGCTATTTATGTACCAGATAGCGAAGGAGTTCCGCAAATGAATGCTCCGTTCAAGCCCGGAAACAGGTATCGTCTTTCAGTTTCTCCGAGCGGCAAAGTGCATTTGCCAGCTGAGCTGCGCAAGAAGCTGTCGGTCGAAAAGGGCGGCAAGTTGTTCGCCCAGGAAGACGAAGATGGCATCAGGCTCATGACCATCGAGCAACACCTTGATGCGATCTGCGACATGGTCGCGCCTTATGTGAAGGGTGATAGCGTCGATAAGTTTCTGGCGGATCGCAAAGCCGAGGCTCAGCGTGAGTGGGAAGATGATCTTTGAAGGCGGTTGTTGATGCGTCGGTCGTCATCGCCAAGATGTTCCGCGAGCCCGGCGGTGATGCGCTGAAGGCCGCGATTGCCGATGGCAGTGTAATGTCGGACATCAACCGCGCCGAAGTCATCAATCGCCTGATGCGCGATGGAGCCGATCCGCTGACTGCCTTGGCGTCAGCCGAAGCTGTCGATTTGGAAGCAATACCCTTCTCGTCGGAATTGCTGCCAGCCATGACGGCGATATTCCCCCACGCCAGACGCGCCAACCTCAGCCTCGCCGATTGCGCCTGCCTGGCGACGGCCAGGCACCTGCGCCTGCCCGCGCTGACGGCGGACAGGACGTGGGCGGAGATTGCGGGGGAGGTGGGGGTTGAGGTTGTGTGTGTGAGGTGAGGGGGGCAGATGGATTGCCCGTTGCAAACTTGGCGGCTACTGCTTCATCGGATCATGAGCATATTTCAAATGGACGCATTCGTAGCGAGTTTGGCTATCATGGGATTACCGAAAAGCTCCTCCCGACAAATGGGCGCTGGTCATGATGCCGCACTTGTTAAGGAAATTGCCTCAAAGACTATCTATGGCATTCTGCTGATTGTTTCATATCAGACGCAATGGGTTTTCGTGGAGCTCTGGTGCGCGAAAAGCCGGATAGCCTCAATGGTCAGGTGAAAGGGACTGTCATCTCGAGCCTGGTGTCTCCTGTTCCCAATCGCACTTGTCATTACAGGGGCAGTTTTTTGGGCTCAGCACGGAAATTGCTTCGTAAGCAGGGATCGGATGATCGCTGAAATTCTAGTCATCATGATTCCCAACCCCGCTCAGCCTGAGCTTGTCGAAGGCCGCGCGCTGCCCTCGCCCCCATCCCTTCTGCCCGTGCGGCCACGCGCCAGCTTCGAGATCAATTCCCAGTCGCCTGCGATCAGCGCCTCTTTCTTCGCCCGACTCCAGCCCTTGAGCTTTCGCTCGATCCAGAAGGCATCGTCGCGGGTCATGAACATGTCCGACCAGACCAGTGTGACGGGCCTGCGTCTGGCGGTGAAACCGCCGAGGGAGCCTTCGTTGTGCTGGAGGATGCGGAGTTCGAGGTCTTCGGTGTGGCCGACGTAGTAGCTGCCATCGCGGCAGCGGAGCATGTAGGCATAGATGGGCATTGTGTGGGGCTAGCGTTGGGGGCTGCCTTCGACAAGCTCAGGCTGAGCGGGGGTGGGGGAAACGGGTGGGAAAAAGCGAGTTTCTATTTCTTAGCGCCATACCGAAAGCCCGCTCATGCTGAGCTTGTCGAAGCACTCGCGCAACCTTCGCCCAAAGCCCCCTTGACCCGCCCCTCCAACCTCGCGAAAGCACGGGGCCTCAAAGGAGTCCCCCCGTGCCGCATACATTCGACAAGTCCAAGCTACCTTCCCGCTACGTCTCGGTCGGTCCCGAGCGCGCGCCGCAGCGCAGTTACTACTATGCGATGGGGATGACCGAGGAGGAGATCGCGCGGCCGTTTGTCGCGGTGGTTTCTGCAGGTAACAACTCAGCTCCCTGCAATACTACTCTGGATTTTCAGGCGAATATCTGCCGTGATGGGGTGGAGCAGGGCGGCGGCACGCCGCGGCGGTTCAACACGATCACCGTCACCGACGGTATCGCCATGGGCCATCAGGGGATGAAAAGCAGCCTCGTCAGCCGCGAGGTGATTGCCGATTCCATCGAGCTTTCCATGCGCGGGCATTGCTATGATGCGATTGTCGGTTTTGCCGGGTGCGACAAGAGCCTGCCGGGGATGATGATGGCGATGCTGCGGCTCAATGTGCCGTCGATCTTCGTCTATGGCGGCTCGATCCTGCCCGGCCGCTATCAGGACCGTGATCTGACGGTGCAGGATGTGTTCGAGGTGGTCGGGCGCTATTCGGCCGGGGCCTGCCCGCTTTCGGAGCTGACCGCGATCGAGAAAGCCGCCTGTCCGGGCCACGGTGCCTGCGGCGGGCAATTCACCGCCAACACCATGGCCTGCGTCGCCGAGGCAATCGGACTTTCCTTGCCAAACAGTAATATGGCCCCGGCTCCTTATAAATCGCGTGAGGAAGTGGCGGTGGCAGCGGGCAAGCAGGTGATGAAGCTGCTCGAGCTCAATCTGCGCCCGCGCGACATCTGCACCCGTGCCGCCTTCGAGAACGCCGCCCGCGTTGTTGCGGCGACCGGCGGCTCGACCAACGGCGCGCTGCACCTGCCGGCCATGGCCAGCGAATGCGGCATTGATTTCGACCTGTTCGACGTCGCCGAGATATTCAAGTCGACGCCCTATATTGCCGATCTCAAGCCTGGCGGAAAATATGTCGCCAAGGACATGCACGATGCGGGCGGGGTTTACATGACGATGAAGACGCTGCTCGACGGCGGCTTCCTCGATCCCAATCCGATGACGGTGACGGGCAAGACGCTGGGCGAAAATCTCGACGAGATTGCCTGGAATCCCGACCAGAAGGTGATTTACGACGTCAAGACGCCGATCACGCCCACCGGCGGCGTCGTCGGCCTGCGCGGCTCGATGGCGCCTGATGGGGCGATCGTGAAGGTTGCGGGCATGGCGCGGCTCCAGTTCAGCGGCCCGGCGCAGGTGTTCGAGTGCGAGGAAGATTGCTTCGCGGCGGTCGAAGCGCGGCAGATCAAGGAAGGCAGCGTCATCGTCATCCGCAACGAAGGCCCCAAGGGCGGCCCCGGCATGCGCGAGATGCTGGCGACCACGGCGGCGCTCTATGGCCAGGGCATGGGCGAAAAGGTCGCGCTGATCACCGACGGGCGCTTTTCGGGCGCGACGCGCGGCTTCTGCATCGGCCATGTCGGGCCGGAAGCGGCGGATGGCGGGCCGATTGCGCTGGTTGAGGATGGCGATATCATCGCGATCGACGCCGAGGCGGGAACCATCGAACTGATGGTCGATGTGATGACCATGGAACACCGGATGAAGGCCTGGAAACCGCGCGGCAACGATTACAATTCCGGCGCGCTGTGGCGCTATGCCCAGAATGTCGGACCGGCCAGCAAGGGCGCTGTCACCCACCCCGGGGCAAAGGCGGAAACCCATGTTTTTGCGGATATCTAGCGCTGCGATCCTGCTCACGCTCGTATCCTGTTCGCAAGGCGGGGATTCGCAGGAGGTGGTTCAGGTTGCCGCAGACGGCGCCACTGCTGAATTGAAAGAGGCGGCCGCCAGTCCGTCTGCTGTGCCTTGCGCGCTGGGCGGCGCCAAGGAATTCACTGCCGATTGCCCGGTGGAGCGCAGCATCGAAGGCGGCAAGACCTTCGTCGTGGTGCGCCATCCCGATGGCGGTTTCCGGCGGCTGATCGAGCTTGATGGCGGCAAGCGCTTTGTTGTTGCCGATGGTGCGCAGGCGGCAGAACATACCGCCAATGGCAAGGAACTGGAAGTGACCGTGGCGGATGACCACTATCTCTTCCCGGCACCCGGATCGCATGCCGCAAAGCCCTGACCAGATCCTGCACGTTGCCCAGATGCAGGCGGCGGAAATGGCACTGATCGATGCGGGATCGAGCGTGGATGCGCTGATGCAGTTTGCCGGGCGCGGCGCGGCGGACTGGGTCTGGCGAATGGCGGCGCATGGCCGGGTGACGGTGCTGTGCGGCCCCGGCAACAATGGCGGCGACGGATATGTGATTGCCGAGGCAATCCGCGAGCGGGGCGGGGCGGTCTGCGTGGTGGCGGCCAGCGAGCCGAAAACCGACGCGGCACGCAATGCACGCGCGCTCTACAAGGGCGAAGTCCTGGCGGCTGATGCAGATCCTCATGGTGAAGTTTTTGTCGATTGCCTGTTCGGCAGCGGGCTGACCCGGCCATTGATCGGGGAACATTCCGCATTGCTGAGCCGCCTCGTCGCCAGCCATCGTCACAGTGTGGCGGTGGATGTGCCGAGCGGGGTGCATTCGGACAGCGGGGAATTGCTCAACCCGCAGCTGCCGCATTTCGATCTCACGATCTGCCTTGGCGCCTGGAAATTCGCCCACTTCCTGATGCCGGCCAGCGCCACAATGGGGGCTTTGCGGCTGGTCGATATTGGCGCCGGACGAGTGGCCGGGGCGGCGGGGCGGATTGGTCGCCCCAGGCTGAAGGCACCGGCTGCTTCAGCCCATAAATATACGCGCGGGCTGCTTGGTGTGGTGGGCGGGGCAATGCCGGGCGCGGCATTGCTGGCGTGCATGGCGGCGCAGCGGAGCGGTGCAGGGTATGTCCGGCTGATTGCCGATGCACAGCTTTCGGTGCCGCCGGATCTGGTGGTGGATCATTCGCCATTTGCCGATGCCATCGCCGACCGGCGCATGGCGGCGCTGCTTGTCGGTCCGGGGCTGGGGCGCAATGCGGCAAGCGCCGAGCGTCTGGCCTTGGCGCTCAAGGCCAATGTGCCCGCAGTGCTCGATGCCGATGCGCTGATGCTGCTTGGCCCGGACGTGCTCACCGGTCGTTCGGCGTCCATCATTGCCACGCCGCATGAAGGCGAACTGGCGGCGCTCGAACGGGCATTCGGCTGTGCGGGAACCGGTTCGAAGCCCGATCGTGCCAGGGCGCTGGCCGCTGCCAGTGGCATGATTGTCGTCGCCAAGGGTCCCGATACCGTCGTCGCCGCGCCCGATGGACGCCTCGCCTGCGCGCCGCGCGCCTCCAGCTGGCTGTCGGTGGCCGGTACCGGCGACGTGCTGGCGGGAGCCATCGCCAGCCGTCTGGCAACGGGTGTGGAGCCATTTCAGGCAGCCTGCGAGGGTGTCTGGCTGCATGGAGAGGCGGCGCGACTGTCCGGGCCTGCCTTTGCCGCAGAAGCGCTTGCAAGGGCCTTGCCGGACGCTGTGGCGGCATGCCTGTGAACGGGGATGAACCGATCGTCCGCATCGCCGCCAAGGGCGATGGGGTGACGGCTTCCGGCCGCCATGCTTCCGGCACCGCGCCGGGCGATACGCTGCTCGCTGACGGCAGCATCTTGCCCGGTCCCCATCGGACCACGCCGCCTTGCCGCCACTTCGGGACGTGCGGCGGCTGCCAGCTGCAGCACGTCGATGAGGCTTCGCTGGCGCAGTTCGTTGCCGAGCGGGTGCGCAATGCCGCCGAAGGGCAGGGGCTCGATGTGGGGCATTTCGCCCCGCCGCATCTCTCGCCTCCGGGCAGCCGCCGCCGGGCAGGCCTTCGGGCAGAAAGCACCGGCGGGCGCATCGTGCTGGGCTATCGCCAGCAGGGTTCGCACAAGCTGGTCGATCTGGCCGAATGCCCGGTGCTGGTGCCGGAACTGGCCGCGATGATCGCGCCGCTGCGCAAGCTGCTGGCGCGGATGGGCAAGCGGGTTGCAGTGGATCTCGAGCTGACGCAGGTCGAACAAGGCATCGATCTCGCGATCAAGGGCCTGACGGTCGAAGGGCTGGCGGCGACCGAGGCGGTGGGCGATTTCGCGCGAGATCATGCGCTGGCCCGGATGACGATCGATCAGGGCTATGGCCCCGAAGCGCTGTGGGAGCCGGAGCCGGTGACCGTGTCGCTGGCGGGGGTCAGCGTGCCTTGTCCGCCCGGCAGCTTCCTCCAGGCGACGGCAGACGGCGAGGCGGCGCTGATCGCGGCGGCGAGCGAGTGGCTGGCCGGGGCGGCAACAGTTGCCGACCTGTTCTCAGGCCTTGGCACCTTTGCCTTCGCGCTGGCTGGCCCGGCCAAAGTGCTGGCCGCCGAAGCCGCGCGTGAGGCGCATCTGGCCTGCAAGTCGGCGGCGGGGCGGGCGCAGCTGGCCGTCCATGCCATGCACCGCGACCTGTTCCGCAACCCGCTGATGCCCGACGAGCTGAACCGTTTCGCCGCCGTTCTGCTCGATCCGCCGCGCGCCGGCGCGCGCGAACAGGTGGCGCGGATTGCCGAAAGCACGGTGGCGCGCGTGGTCTATATCAGCTGCAACCCATCAAGCTGGGCGCGTGATGCGGCAACTTTGTGCGCAGCGGGATACCGGCTCGAAGAAGTGCGCCCGGTTGGCCAGTTCCGCTGGTCGACCCACGTGGAACTGGCCAGCCTGTTCGTGCGCTAGAAAACGACCTGCACCGCCCGGAAGATCAGCGCCATCAGGCACAGGCTCGACAGGGCGAACAGGGTGAAACGCAGCATTACCTTGTTGATCGTTACCTGCACCAGCGAGTGGATCACGCGCAGACCCGACATAGGCCCAGGCGATCTGGGTGCCATGTCCGCCGCCGTTGCCGGTCATCGCCAGCAACAGGCAAACCGCATAGAACAGCGTCGGCGCTTCGTGCAGGTGGTTGTAATTGTGCGCCTTCCACTGGACTTGGGGCG
The DNA here is from genome assembly GCA_963732725.1 of uncultured Alphaproteobacteria bacterium. Lineage (GTDB taxonomy): Bacteria > Pseudomonadota > Alphaproteobacteria > Sphingomonadales > Sphingomonadaceae > Novosphingobium. The sequence continues at coordinate 61,685 of CAVTAQ010000001.1, forward strand.
GCAGGACGTCGTCGAGCGACTTTTTGGGCCCTTTCACCAGATCATCCGGGTTGACCTGGGCCTTGCCCATGGCCGGGAGGCGCGTCGCATACATCCACAGCCACATCACCATGGTCCAGGCCAGCAGCACGACGACCGGCTGGAAGATCGGATTGTCGATCATGGTCATGCTCCCATCGCGGGCGCTGCGGCGCAGGTGGCCAGCAATGCGCGGACCGCCAGCGCGATCAGGATGAAGCTGGAGATGAAGAACAGGCTGGAGCGCACAAGGATCGTGTTGATCGCTCCCTGCCAGATCGAATGAACCACCCGAACCGCGACATAGGCCCAGGCAAGCCGCACGTCGGTTGCCGCCGCGCCCATGATCGCGAGGATGATCACCGCCGGATAGAAGATCGTCGGCTGTTCCATCAGGTGGGTGTAATTGTGCGATTTCCAGTTGGTCTTGTCGGGTAGAACGCCTTCGAGATTGACGCCGCGACCGCCGGGCGGCGCTTTTGCGAGATTGACCCCTGCCTTGCCGAATGCGGCGAAGCGGGTGGCAGCCATCCACAGCATGACGATCAGCGACCAGCATACCAGCGCCGCAGCCGGCGCGAGCATTTGTCCTTGCATATCTGTTCCCCTTCTCAAACGACCCGGGGTGAGACTGCGCGGCGTGCAATGGATTGTCAATTGCAACGGACCCTGCGCATCGCGTGCCATTGTGCTGCAACACCAGCCGACTATATGCGCCGCTCAGGTGCGGTATAGGAGTTGAAGTGGTGAGCAAGGTTCTGGTGATCGGTGCGGGCGGGGTCAGCTCGGTTTGCGTGCACAAGATGGCCTTCAATCCGGACATCTTCGGCGAAATTCACCTCGCCAGCCGCACATTGAGCAAATGCGATGCGATTGCCGCATCGGTCAGGCAGCGCTGCGGGCGGTCGGTGGCAACCTATGCCATCGATGCCGAGGATGTGCCCGCGCTGACTGCGCTGATCGGGAAGATCGGCCCCAGGCTCGTGGTCAACCTCGCGCTGCCCTATCAGGACCTGACGATCATGGAGGCCTGCCTGAACGCGGGCGTCGATTATCTCGATACCGCGAATTACGAGCCGAAGGACGTCGCGAAGTTCGAATACAGCTGGCAGTGGAACCTGCATGACCGCTTCCGCGAGCGCGGGATCATGGCCTTGCTGGGCAGCGGCTTTGACCCCGGCGTGACCAGCGTTTTCGCGATGTGGCTCAAGAAGCACAAATTGAAGACCATCCGCACGCTCGACATCCTCGATTGCAACGGCGGCGATCACGGCCAGGCCTTCGCCACCAATTTCAACCCCGAGATCAACATCCGCGAAGTGACTGCGCCCGCTCGGCATTGGGAGAACGGGACAGTTCGTCGAAACGCCTGCCCTGTCCAAGAAGGTGGCGTTTGATTTCGAGGCCGTCGGCCCCAAGAACATGTACATGATGTATCATGAGGAGCTGGAAAGCCTCGCGAAGTTCATCCCCGAACTGGAGCGCGCCCGCTTCTGGATGACCTTCGGCGATGCCTATATCAACCACCTGACCGTGCTGAAAAATGTCGGCATGATCGGGATCGAGCCGGTCGAGTTTCAGGGCCAGCAGATCGTGCCCCTGCAATTCCTCGCCGCCGTGCTGCCCAAGCCCGAAACGCTGGGCGCGACCACCAAGGGCAAGACCAACATCGGCGATATCGCCACCGGCGAGGCGCTGGACGGGTCTGGCGACAAAGACCTTCTACATCTCCAACATCTGCGACCACGAAGAAGCCTATGCCGAGACCGGCAACCAGGCGATTTCGCTACACCACCGGCGTGCCTGCGATGATTGGCGCGGCAATGATGCTGACCGGGGCCTGGAAGGGTGAGGGCGTGTTCAACATGGAGCAGATGGACCCGGATCCCTTCATGGAGATGCTGAACGAGCATGGGCTGCCGTGGACGGTGAGGGAGTTGAGCGGGCCGGTGGGGTTTTGATGGAAACCAGAGCCGGAGACCCGGGCGCGTTTCGCCCAGTTCGACCTTGCCCGCGTCGACAGCCCCGCTTTCGTGGTGGACGCGGCGAAGTTGCGCGCCAATCTTGCCATCCTCGCCGATGTCCGCGACCGGGCGGGGATCAAGATGCTTTGCGCGCTCAAGGCGTTCTCGATGTGGGCGACTGCACCGATCATCGGGGAGTATCTCGACGGGGTGTGCACCTCGGGCCTGTGGGAGGCCCGGCTGGCGAGCGAGTTCTACGACGGCGAGATCACCACCTATTCCGCTGCCTACAAGCCCGACGATCTCGATGAAATACTGCGCCTGTCGGATCATGTGATCTTCAATTCGCCGCAGCAGATCGTGCGATGCAGCGCGATTATCGAGGCGGCGCGCAGCCGGGGCGAGAGCTTCGATATCGGGCTTCGAATCAATCCCTTGCATCCCGAAGGCGAAGTGCCGCGCTATGATCCTTGCGCGCCGCATTCGCGGCTCGGCTTCCCGATCGACCAGCTGACCGACGAGCATATGGCGCTGATTGACGGCCTGCACATGCACACCCTGTGCGAACAGGATTTCGCCCCGCTGGCGCGAACCTGGGATGTCGCGTTCGACCACCTCGAGCCGTGGTTCGGCCAGTTCAAATGGCTCAACCTGGGCGGCGGGCATCATATCACCCGCGCGGATTATCAGCGTGACGAGCTGGTGCAGTTCCTGATCGACCTTCAGGATGATACCGGCGCCGAAGTCTATCTCGAGCCGGGTGAGGCGGTGGCGCTCGATGCCGGGATACTGGTGGGGACGATCCTCGATGCCCACGACAATGGCATGCCGGTGGCCATCACCGACATTTCCGCAACCTGCCACATGCCCGATGTGATCGAGGCGCCCTATCGGCCGGCGATGCTTCGGAGAGTGTAGGGGAAGGGGAGGCAGTGCGCCTCGGCGGTCCCTCATGCCTCGCGGGCGACGTGATCGGCGATTACCGGCTGCCGGTTCCCTGCGAACCGGGCCAGCGCATCGCCTTTCTCGATCAGGCGCACTATTCGATGGTCAAGACCACCACCTTCAACGGTGTGCCGCTGCCCTCGATCTGGCTGTGGGATTCGCAGTCCGATTCGCTTGAATGCGTGCGGCAATTCGGCTGGGAAGAGTTCAGGGACCGCCTCGGCTGATTTCGGAAAGGGCGGATTTCGGCCCTCTTGCCGAAGAGGTTCAATTTTCACTTGAAGTTCAGAACTGCCCCTATATAGGCACCCCCCGCTGCCCCAAGGGGACTTCCAATAACCGCAAGGCAGCCTCGTCATCTGTGTTACCTGGCCGCAAGGCCTATTGGGGGTCCCTTGAGTTGCACCATTATCAAGATGCACCGGCTGTAGTTCGCGCGCTCGCGCCCGACGAACCCGTTATACTGAATCGTCCGCACGCTGCCGCGCGCGCTGCCCGCTTCTTCGTCGAGAAGTTTCCGGGCAAGTCGCTCTATGCAGTGAAGGCCAATCCCTCGCCGGATTTGCTGCGCGTGCTGTGGGATTCGGGGGTCACGCATTACGACGTCGCCTCGATCGCCGAAGTGCGGCTGGTGCGCGCGGACGCTGCCCGAGGCGAGCTGTGCTTCATGCACCCGGTGAAGACCGCGAGCGCGATTGCCGAGGCCTACAAGGTCCACGGCGTGCGCACGTTCAGCCTCGACACCCAGGAAGAGCTCGACAAGATCGTTGCTGCCACCTCGGCGGGAGACGGCAAGGCTGCGGCAGACCTGCGCCTTTGCGTGCGGCTGCGGGTCTCCTCGGAATATGCCGAGCTCAGCCTCGCTTCCAAGTTCGGGATCGATCTGGCTGACGCCGCGCCGCTGCTCCAGGCGACCCGCCAGGTGTCGGATTGGCTGGGAATCTGCTTCCACGTTGGCAGTCAGGCGATGACCCCGTTTGCCTATGTCCAGGCGCTCGAGCGGGTGCGCGCGGCGATTGTCGATGCGGCAGTCACGGTCGATATCATCGATGTCGGCGGGGGCTTTCCTTCGATCTATCCCGGCATGGAGCCGCCACCGCTGGAGGACTATTTCGGCGCGATCCACCGCGCGGCGGAATCGCTGCCGGTGTCCTATTCGTCCGAGCTGTGGTGCGAGCCGGGCCGGGCGCTGTGCGCGGAATACAATTCGCTGATCGTCAAGGTCGAGAAGCGCCGGGGCCGCGAGCTTTACATCAACGACGGGGCCTACGGCGCGCTGTTCGATGCTGCCCATGTCGGCTGGCGTTTTCCGGTGCGGCGCATTGGTGACGATGCCGACGGTGCGGTGGAGCCGTTCAGCTTCTTCGGCCCGACCTGCGACGACATGGACCACATGGAAGGCCCGTTCGATCTGCCTGGTGATATCGCGCCGGGCGACCATATCGAGATCGGGATGCTCGGCGCCTATGGCGCGGCGATGCGCACTGCGTTCAACGGGTTTGGCGAGTCTGCGGTTGTCGAAGTGTCGGACGAGCCGATGGCCACCCAGTATTGCGGCACCCGCCGCGATCCGCGGGTTTCGGATAACGTGGTCAGCTTGCGCTGATCCAGGTCCGTCTAGAAATACCGCGCCAGCTTGAATTGCACCCGGTGCCGGGTCGACTGGTAAAGCGTGTAATTGGTATCGGTCTTCTGGAACTGGTATTCGACAGAGGGCGAGAAGCCCAGCACGCGGATTTTGCGGAAGCCGGCATAGGCGCGCGCATTGTAGCGCCAGTCCTTGCGGGCCTCGGTCGAGAAGAACAGCTGCGGCGCATCGTAGGTTGAGCGGGCGACGCCGCCTGACAGGCCTGCATTGATCCCCAGCGGCAGCTCCGCGCCAATGCCCAAACTCAAGCCGGTGGTGGCGCTGGCATAGGATTCCAGCTCCATCAGGTCGCGCCGCCGATAGAGCGAGACCGAGGCAATCGCCGATTTTCCGATGACCTTTTCATAGGTCGCCGAGCCGCTGATTTGCCAGCCGGTATAGCCGAGTCCGTAGTCCGAATCGCTGTGCCGCACATCGAGTTGCAGGCCGATGCGCTGGCTCTTGCCGATTTCGTGCTGCAGGCCCAGCTTGACGCCCGCCTGCCGCGCCGAGACCATTCCGCCATACCAGCGCATCAGGCCCACGCCCTGCAATGTCAGTGAGGTTTCCTTGTCGGTCCTCAATTCAGGCCCGGCCGCCAGTTGCACGGTATAGTCATCATATTGTTTACCATCGTAATTAACCATACCGGCATCAAAGTCGATGGCCAGTGCGGCGCGCTTGGCGACCGGCAGGCGAAGACTGCCAAACATGCTGGCGGTGATGCCCGTGCCCGATTTCGCCTGCGCGCTTGGATCGAGCGGCAAGGCAAGGCGTGTCGGCCCGAGGTTGGCTTCAACCGTCTCTGCGCTGGTTGCCGAGTTGATATTTGTGTCGGGCGCGATGCCGAGATCAAAGCCGAATTGCCATTTGCGCTGGCTGCGGATGACATTGCGGGCCAGGCGCACCTGGCGGGCGATGTCGGGCGGCAATTCGCCATCGTTTTCGGCCAGCTTCAGGTGATAGTCTGCTGCCGAAAGATCGCCTGAGACTATCAGCGCCCTGGCGAGTTCCAGACGGACGCGGGTGAGGCCGGGCTCCTGCACCAGGATCTCGCGGAATTCATGGGTCGCGGTTTTGGCATCGCCGGTTTCCAGCGCAATCATGCCCTCGAGAAAGCGTGCCTGAAGTGCCATGCCCGGCGCAATACGCAACGCCGCAATCAGCGGCCGGGCTTCGGCATATTGCTTGTCGCTGATCATCTTCTCGGTCATGGCAAGCAACTGCGCAGGGGTGAGCTGCATCGAGCAGTTGCCTGACTGGCAGGTCATGTGGGCGGTGTTGCCGAAGTGAGCGACGGTGCTGAGTCAGCCGTCTCTGCGCGCGCCGTCGGCGCGAACAGGGCTGCCGCTACCGCCAGCGACCTGACGGCGGCAGTCAGAGCTCTGAGACGCATGATTATTTCTTGCCGGTGAATGCGCCGATGATGCTCGATCCGTTCGTCCGGGTTGCCGCCGACAATGCCGAAGCCGCCGCCGACTTCATCGGCTGCCGGGCCATAGAATGCGCCGTCGATGCTCGATCCGGCGATGGCGATGTTGTAGGTTGAGCCGCCACCGGGATTCTTGCAGCGATGCGCTGGTGAACGCGCCCTTGAACCCGCCGAAGTTGACCATGTTGATCGAACCGTTGCCCGTTGCGCTGAAAGTGGCACCGGCCTTGATAACCGTGTCGCGGGTCAACGGATCGGTCCAGTAATCGAAAACTGCGCCTGTTGCGGTGCCGGCCAGGGTAAGGTTGAACAGCGATGTCCCGAAATCGACGATGACATTCGAAGTGCCGCAGATCCACTGGTAGTAGTTGGCGAGCACTTGCGAACCCGACTGATCCTGCCCGTCAAGGGTAGGGTTGAACATCATCGAGGCGAGCATCGACCCGTGTAGGTCGCGGTGCCCGTTGTCGGCACGGCAGAATTGGGTGTCAGTTCACCATAAGCGAATGCGCCGCGTTCGAGCTGGAATTTGCCCTGGAGCACTTCGACCGCCGCCGGGCCGTGACAGGTCCGCTTCCATAACGTAAATCGCATTGCGAACATAGCCGAGATAGGTGACATATTTGGTTTCGACCTGGCTCAGCAGATGACAGCTGGTGGATTGGAACGAGCTGTCCTTTTCGCCGATGGGCGCGATCTATTGGTGCCTGCATCGACGAATCCGGTTCCGCTCGTGTGAATAGGGAGAGCGCGGATCGCCATCGCCAGCCTGAAGATACTGGAAGTTGGGGTTGTTGAGGTTGGGCACGCCCCATAGCGGTTCCTTGTTCCCGCCGAAATCGGTTCGCGATGCGGGATCCTGGAAGCGGGTGCTGGCAGTGGCGCCTGAAAGCGGATCCTTGACCGAAAGCGTGTAGATCGCCGATCGCGGATCATAGGCAATCGAAGACGAGGAATTGCGCACGGTTGTGGCGTTTGGCGCGAACAACTCGGACTGCTGGCCGCAGCATTCGCGTTCGTCGATGGTATATTCGTAAACCTGGCTGCCGCCGAGTCCGATGTAGGTTTTGGCATCGCTCGGAGCGACGAATGTATGCGGATTGCCTGCCGGATTCCCGGCAGAAGGTGCCGGTGCCGGTGCAGAGGCAACTTGCGATCCAGCGCCGCCGCAAGCTCCGAGCATTGCTGTTCCCGCCAGCAACAAAATCATACGCATAGTCGTGTCCCCTGAGAGATTTCGGGATCGTGACTATGCCAACAGGGTTAAGATCGACTTAAGGGGCGGGAAATTTCTGGGTCAATTCAGCGCATTTTCTCCAGGCAGAAAAAAAGGCCCCTCCCGCGCGGGGAGGGGCCAATTGTTTTGCCAGCCGAGGCCGCTTACTTGACCGTGACTTCCACCCGGCGTGCGCCGTTGAGGTCGGTCGTGGTATCGGTCGTGGCTTCCGGCTTGACGAGTGCCACCGACGCATCGGCGATACCTGCCTTGACCAGTTCAGCCTTCACCGCGATTGCGCGGTTCTTCGAAAGCTCGGCGTTGGCGGCTGCGTTGCCGGTCGGGTCGTTGAAGCCCGAAACGGCGAGGCTGCTGCCCGCATTGCTTTCCAGCCATGCCTTGAGGCCGGCTGCTGCCGGGACGAAAGCCGGGACGACATCGGTCTTGCCGGTATCGAAGTAGACCTTGACGACCGGCTTGCCATCGCGGGTTTCGGTGGTGACACCGGCCCCCTCGGGGATAACGACAGTGCCTTCTGCAGGGGGAGCAGCATCGGGTGCCGCGGCTTCCGTTGCAGCCGGGGCTGCAGCTTCGGAAGTTGCCGAAGCTTCGGGCGCACCGGCATCGCCAGGGCCGCGGAAGAACAGCCACCACAGCAGGGCCAGAGCCAGCAGGCCGAGCAACAGCCACCACAGCCAGCCGAGGCCGCTTTGGCCTTCGTCGTCGCTGCTTGAGCCGTGGGCACCGGTCAGCGGCTGGGCAGCGGCAGAAGCTGCACCGGAAACCGCTGCTCCGGCAGCCGCTGCACCTGCGCCGAGGCTGGCTGTCGCATCTGACGCGGCGTCCTTGGCATCGCCGCCGAGGCTGGCCAGACCGGCCACGCCTGCAGCTGCCGCTCCTGCGACTGCCGCCACGGCCTTGCCGCCGAACAGGTCAAACTTGCCGAAATGTTCGAGCAACAGGTAGTAGACTGTCACCCGGTTCTTGAAATTTTCGCCTTTCATGCGCTTGCCGACAGCCTGGATTCCCGCATCGAGATCCGCATCAGAATGCGTGAGGCCCAGTTTCTTCTTGAGGAAATTGTCGCGCACCCGAGCGGTTTCGGTCGGGTCGGTCATCGAGACCAGCGATGAGTCGCGATTGCGCAAGGCAATGCCGCAATATTTGACGATAGCCGCGATTACTCCATCGTCGGCGTCGGGAACGTACTTCTTGACGTCAGCCGCCCAATCTTCAGCCATGCTACCCTCCTTTTTCTAAAGGTCAGTCGGGCACGATAAGGAACACGTCCCGGCCGGGGGCTAGGCATATCGGATTCGGCGCGCTTGTCCACGCGAAATTCCCTAGCAATGAAAAAGGGTTGCGCCTTGCAGGATGTTCAGTAACCCAGGCCTGGAAGCAACCTCTCGCTTTCAGCCCACAGCCGTGCGGCAGCTTCGCGGTCGGTGCCTTGCGGCGCAAGCGGCTCCTCGGTCATGGCGTAGAAGGTGCGCCCGCCCGGCAGGCCGGTTTCCGGCGCGGTTGCCATCCAGACCAGGGTTTTTGCGACATCTTGCGGTGTCATTGCCCTGCGCTGTCTTCATGTATTCCTGCATTGTCTGGTCGCCGTGGCTGGCGAAATTCGTGGCGACAGGGCCTGGGGTCAGCGCCTGCGAGACCATGCCGAGGGGCGCAATCCGCCGGGCGAGCTCAAGACTGAACAGCTGGTTGGCGAGCTTGGCCTGGCAATAGACCCCGGCGGCGGCAAATTCGCCCTCCAGGTTCTGCAGATCGTCCCAGTTCATGCCCTGGGTTGCAAGATAGGCCTTGGAGGAGACGGCCAGCACTCTCACCGATCCGGGCGAGGCTGTTTTGGCCGCCTTCTCCAGCAGCGGCATCAGTTCGCGGGTCAGCAGGAACGGGGCGAGGTGGTTGGCGGAGAAGGTTTCTTCGGTGCCTTCGCTGGTGACATAGCGCCGGTCGCGCACGCCGCCTGCGTTGTTGACCAGAATGTCGATGCGATCGGTCAGGCCCAGGATTTCGCCGGCGATCCGTCTGGTTTCGGCCATTAGTGCCATGTCGCCGCGCAACATATCGAACTTGCCGCCATTGGCGATCTCGCGGCGAATTTCAGCTTCGGCAGAGGTACTGCGCTGCGGATTGCGGCCAGTGCCGATCACATGCCAGCCCATGCCGACCATGGCCTTGGCGGTTTCCTTGCCGATTCCGGAACTTGCCCCGGTGACGACGGCAACTGTTTGGGTCATGCACTTTCTCCAGCAACCGGTCATGCCGTACCCCGGCACTGCCAGTCATGAAGAAACAGAGTGCGCCCAGCAGCGTTACGCCTGCGCAAATGTAGAGGAAAGGGTTGAAGGTTCCGTTGTTCTGGAGGGTGATAGCTTAGCAGAATCGAGCCCAGCGAACTGGCCAGCCCCATCGAGGTCATCAGCAGGGAAAAGACAAAGCTGTAGTGGCCCATGTCAAACCGGCGTGAGGTGAGAATTGCGGCAACATCGGTTTCAGCGCCCTGGGCCAGTCCGACCAGTGCCATCGAACCGGCCAGAACCCAGCGCACATCGAAGCTGCTCGCCAGCGCGACAAATCCAATTGCCGGCAGGCCAAGCGAGACAATGGCCACAAAGTGCGGTTTGACCCGGTCGAGCGCGAAGCCGCCGATGAAGCGGCCGATCACAACCGAAATGGCATAGACTGATACCAGGGCCGTGGCGAAAGCCCATGGTGGCACCGTTTTCCATCAGCATGATATTCATCTGCGAGGAGACGAGGGGCTGCGGGAAGTTGACGAGAAACATCCCCGCCATGAGCAGCAGGAACACGCGGTTTCGGCAGAGTTCGCGAAAATGCGCCCAATCAAGCTTGGGGGCGGGCGGGCGCAAGGTGCCTGCCGCATCCATGTATTTGCCGATCAGCACGATTGCCAGCAGCCCTCCGGTCGCTGTGACAGCCGCCATCACCCGGTAGGCAAAGCGCCAGCCTTCGGCCTCGATGATGCCGCCCATGATCGGTGCCGAAATCGCTCCGATGGCATGGGGGGCAGCTCAGCAGGCAGGCCATGGCAATGCCGCGAGCCCGGTCGAAGCGTTCCACCACGACCCGCGTGAAAACCATGGTCGCAGTCAGGATGCCGAACATGAATTTCAGAGCGAGAATGGCATAGAATTCATAAATGTTACCCGACATGAAGCTGAGCGCGAGGTAGGCCAGCGGGATCGCGGTGAAGCCGACGATGGCGGCGTTGCGCGGCCCGATCCGGTCAGTAATGCGCCCGGCAACCGGGGTGAAGGCCATGCCGATCAGGCCGATCGAACCAACAAGGGCAAATTGCGACTTGGTCCAGCCCAGATCGGCGATAAGGGCCGGACCGAAAACGTTCATGATATAGTGGTTGAAGGCCGTGCCAAATCCCAGCCCAAGTCCGGCTCCGAGCAGGTTGGTCCAGTTGAGCCGGAACTCGCCAAGATAGCTCAATTGCCCTCTCCCTTGCTTCGCCCGTGTTATCGTGGCCGGGCCCCATTGAGGAACAGGCTTACAGCAAAGGCAACACGTTCGTCTATCTCCCCCTCGGGCAGGCTGTTGCCCGAAACGATGACCCGCACCGGTCCGCTGACTACCATGCTCATGAACACATTTGCCGCCTTTGCTGGATCGGCGATGGCCAGACGTCCGGCGGCGGTTTCCCTCTTGAGCAGGCGGGCGAGGAACTTGATCGTTGGCAATGCGCCAATTTCGTAAACTTCAGCGAAAATCTCGGGGAAGCGATAGCTTTCGGTGTTGATGATCCGTTGCAGCTTCAGTCCTTGCGGGCTGGCGACAAGATCGATGCGCAGGCGCGCGATATTGCGCAGGGTCTGTTCAAGATCGCCGCAATCGGTCGCCGCGATGCGATCCTCGGAGATCGAGTAGCGCCCAATGGCGCGGTGGACGGCGGCGCGGAACAGCGCGGACTTGTCGGGATAAAGGTTGTATACCGTGCGCTTGGTCATGCCGACCGCGCCTGCAATCGCCTCGATCGTTGCCGGCTCGAAGCCCTTTTCGAGAAAATGGTCGAGTGCGCAATCGAGCAATTGCGCGTGGCGTGCTTCGGCCATCTCGCGGGTCGGGCGGCCCGAACGGGCCCTGGTCGTTGAGGGAGAGAGGGTGGCGATCCGGTTCGTCATTTAACGCTTGCCCGTGGCTCCCTATCAGGCGTAATGAAACGCAAGAGTTGCCATTAATCGGTAGCGGTGGTTTGGGCAAGGAGAATGTCATGGGAACGGCTGCGGACAAGTTGACCGGCCAGGTGCGGTCGGATGACCGCTTCAACTATTCCGCCGCAGAGGTGCGCGAGGCGCAGGTTGCGGCACTGAACGAGCGGTTTCAGGAGCGCAAGGATTGCCTCAAGCTGCTGGGCCACCGCGCTGCCGAGGCGGGCACCACGGAAATCCGCAGCGTGGAGGATATCGTCCCGCTGCTGTTTCCGCACACCGCCTACAAGAGCTATCCCGAAAGCTTCCTGATGGACGAGAAGTGGGACAGGCTGACCAAGTGGCTGGGCACGGTCTCGCCCTATCCGATCAAGGGCGTCGATCTGGAGAATGTCGCCGATGTCGACGACTGGATCGATCGGCTCTCGGCCAAGGGCTATTACATTTCCTGCTCCAGCGGCACCACCGGCAAATCGGCAATGCTGATCGCCAGCCAGAAAGACATGGACTGGTCGAAGATCGACACTGTGGGCGTGTTCTCCTGGGGGTCGGGGGTGGAACCGGCGCAGGACCGCAAGATGATCGGCACCGCCCCGGTCGCCTCGGTGCCCAAGAACCTGACCATCGGCGAGGCCCAGCGCGAGGCCTTTGCCAATCCGGAATGGCCGCGTTTCAACTATCCGGTGCCGCCGATCACTGTCGGTTCGCTCACCAAGATGGTGGTGATGCGCAAGAAGATTTCCGATGGAACCGCCAGCCCTCAGGAAATTGCAGACTTTGAGAACACCTCGACCAGCCGGCAGGAAGTGCTCGACAAGGCGATCATCCTCGCCGCCGAGGAATGCATCGCCCACCGCGAGAAAAAGCTGATGGTCTCGGGGCTGTGGTCAGGACTCTACGCAGTCGCCAAAGCCGTGCGCGAGTTGGGCTACAGCGCCAAGGATTTTCACCCGGACAACTGCATCTATGTCGGCGGCGGGCTCAAGCGGGCCTTGTTGCCTGATGACTATCAGGAATTCGTCCACCAGACTTTCAACATCCCGCACAATCGCGACTTCCAGAACTATTCGATGCAGGAGCTCAATTCCGGCATGCCCAAGTGCCGGGAATGCGGGCGCTATCACGTGCCGCCGTGGATCGTGCCGATGATCCTCGACAAGGATGGCGACACCCTGCTGCCCCACGATCTGAACGGCGGCGAAATAGAGGGGCGCGCCGCGTTCTTCGATCTTTCGCTCGATGGCCGATGGGGCGGGGTGATCACCGGCGACCGGATTTCGATCGATTACAATCCCGGCGGATGCAGCCACAAGGGCCCGACAATCCGCAACAACATTGCGCGCTATGCGGACCTTGAAGGGGACGACAAGATCGGCTGCGCGGGCACGATCGATGCCTATGTGCGGGGCGTGGCTTGAAACCTGACCGATTTTTTGGAGAGACGAGAATGGCGACGATTGCTAGCGGAATGGCGGAAAAGCTGCTCAGCCACATGGGCAAGGCCAGTGGCCATGAACTGCCCTATGCCGAAGTTCGCGAGATGCAGGTCGCCGCGATGGACGAGCGGCTGCAACAGAAGATCGGCAAGATCAAACTCGTCAAGCACCGCGCCGATGAGGCCGGGATCAGCGAAATTCGCGCCATGGAAGATGTCGTGCAGCTGCTGCTGCCGCACACGGCCTACAAGAGCTATCCCGAGAGCTTCCTAACCGAGAAGAAGTGGGACCGGCTGACCAAATGGCTTGGCACCATCGCCGCGCATCCCGTCGATACCATCGATCTTACCGGGGTTGCGGAAATCGACGACTGGGTCGAAGCCTGCGCCAGGGCAGGGCACTTCGTTGCCTGTTCCAGCGGCACCACCGGCAAGTCGGCGATGCTGGTTGCCAGCCAGGCCGATATCGATTTCGCCTGCCAGGATGGTGTGGCGGCAGTCCAGTGGGGCTCGGATGTGCGCGCGGGCGACATGCGCACGCCAGCGGGTGCGGCGGGCGCGGTTGCCTATACCCACAAGAACGCGGCGATGGGTCAGGCACTGATGGGCGCATTTTGCGATCCTGCAGCGCCGCATTTCAGATCGGGCTTGCCGCCGGTTACCATCGGTTCGCTCACCAAGATGATCGCGTTGCGCAAACGGATCACCGAGGGCACGGCAACGCCGAGTGAAATCCAGGATTTCGAGGCGGAGTTGGCCTCGCGCGAACAGGGGCTCAAGAATGCGCAGGTCGGCGCGGTCGATGACATCATCGCCAAACGCGCAGAGCGGCTTTACATTACCGGGATGTGGGGCGCGCTTCACCCCTTTGCCGTCGCAGTGCGCGAGCGTGGATACAGTGCCAAGGATTTCCATCCGGAAAACAGCTGCTACCTCGGCGGCGGTCTCAAGCGGGCGCAACTGCCCGACGATTACCGTGAGTTCGTTTATGAGACCTTCAATCTAAATCCACGAAATATATATCAAATGTATGGCATGCAGGAGCTCAACACCTCGATGCCGCGCTGCCAGAAGGGCATGCGTTATCACATTCCGCCATGGCTGGTCCACTGCCGCTCAACAAGGACGGCGACGAGCTTTTGCCGGGAACGGGCCGGGGCCAGCACGAGGGCCGCGCCGCTTTCTTCGACCTTTCGATGGACGGGCGCTGGGGCGGGGTGATCTCCGGAGATCACATCCACATCGATTTCGAGCCATGCGAATGCGGCAGCACATCGCCCTCGATTTCCGACGAGATTGTGCGATACGCCGACCTGGAAGGCGACGACAAAATCGGTTGTGCGGGGACGGTGGATGCCTATGTTCGCGGGCTGTCCTGACGGCAAACGCCGGTAAGTCACTATCCCGCCATTGATCCAGCCGAAGGAGAAGTCTCGTGGCAGCCTATGCAATTTTCATTCGTGAAGGGGCGATAACCGATCCCGAAGCCATGGCCAAATACCAGTCGGGAAACCGCTCGGGCCCGCCCAATCCCGATATGAAAGTCCACACCGTTTACGGCGCGATGGAGCAGCTTGAGGGCGAGGCCTGCGACGGCGTGGTGATCCTCGAATTCCCCGACATGCAGGCCGCGCGCGACTGGTATTATGGCGAGGATTATCAGGCGCGGGCCAAATACCGGATGCAGGCCGCGCCCTACCGCGCGATGCTGGTCGAGGGTTTCTGAGCGGCTGGACAGAGCGGACGGGCGGGCGCAATGTGCTGACCATGAAACAGACCTTGATCGCCGCCGCCGCCCTGCTGGCCCTCGTCGTTCCTGCCAATCTGCAAGCCGCGCTGCGCACTGGCGCCCGCGCGCCGCAGATCGTTACCCAGGGCGCACTGGGCGGCAAGCCGTTCACGTTCAATTTGCGAGCTGCGCTGCGCAAAGGGCCGGTGGTGCTCTATTTTTATCCCAAGGCATTTACCCAGGGCTGCACGCTGGAAGCCAATGCCTTTGCCGAGGCCACCGATGAGTTCCGCGCTGCGGGCGCAAGCGTTGTCGGCATGTCGAACGATGATCTGCCGACACTTCAGCGTTTTTCCACATCGGAATGCCGCGACAAATTTGCCGTGGCGGTTGCCACGCCTGCGATCATCGCTGCCTATGATGTGGCGCTGGTCATGCCGCCCGAAATGGCCGCCCGCGCCAAGGGAATGCCTTCGGGCCTCTCGAGCCGGACCAGTTTCTTGATCGCGCAGAATGGCCGGATCCGGTTCGTCCATTCGAACCTCGACTATCGCGACCATGTGCGGCTGACCTTGCAGGCGGTAAAGGCGATGAAAGCTGCGCGTTAGTCTGGCCGCGCGCGTCCTCCAACTTTACAATCCCTCTCCATCCGCTAAGCGACCCCTCGGTTTTATGGAGTTCCAGCGTCATGCGTGCCGAAGGGCAGGCCCATATCGATCGGATCGAAGCTGCCCTGGCGCTGGTGCGCAAGTTCCTTGATTGGGACCGCGCGCTGCGGCGTCTGGACGAGCTCAATGCGCGCGTCGAAGATCCGAAGCTGTGGGACAATCCCAAGGCTGCCGAGGAAGTTATGCGCGAGCGGCGGCGGCTGGAAGCTGCTGTGGGCGCGGTCAACACGATATCGGCTGAGATGGCGAATGCCGCCGAATATGTCGAACTGGGCGAGGCCGAGGACGACGAGGCAACCATAAAGGAAGGTCTTGATGCGCTGGCCGCACTGGCGGTGCGGGCCGATCACGACAAGGTCCAGGCGCTGCTGGCGGGTGAGGCGGATGCCAACGATGCCTATCTCGAAGTTCACGCAGGCGCAGGCGGCACAGAGAGCCAGGATTGGGCCGAAATGCTCCAGCGGATGTACACCCGCTGGGGAGAACGGCACGGCTACAAGGTCGAACTGGTTGATTATCACGAGGGAGAGCAGGCCGGAATCAAGAGCGCGACCCTGCTGATCAAGGGCGAAAACGCCTATGGCTACGCCAAGACCGAAAGCGGGGTGCACCGGCTGGTGCGGATCAGCCCTTACGATTCTTCGGCACGGCGGCACACGAGTTTTTCGAGCGTCTGGGTCTATCCGGTCATCGACGACAACATCCAGATCGAGATCAATCCCGCCGATATCAAGGTCGATACCTACCGGGCGAGCGGCGCGGGCGGGCAACACGTCAACACCACCGATTCGGCCGTGCGGATGACGCATGTTCCCTCCGGCATCATCGTCGCCAGCCAGATCGAACGTTCCCAGCACCGCAACCGCGACATCTGCATGAACATGCTGAAAGCGCGTCTGTTCGAAGAGGAAATGCGCAAACGCGAGGAAGTGGCCAGCGCCGAGCATTCCTCGAAAAGCGATATTGGCTGGGGACACCAGATCCGCTCCTATGTGCTCCAGCCCTATCAGCAGGTGAAGGACTTGCGCACCGGCGTTGTTTCGACCGCGCCCGACGATGTGCTCGATGGCGATCTCGATCCTTTCATGGCTGCCGCGCTGTCGCAGCGGGTGTCTGGTGAGAAGGTTGAAGTGGAGGACGTCGATTGAGGCCGGGTGCCGCCTTTGTTGCCGCATGCCTCGCTCTGACGGCATGCGAACGCATTGATACGCAAGCGCCCGGTGCAAACGAATTTCCGCAGGCCTATCGCCCGGTCTCGACCACCCGGCGCAACGAGTTTTCGAGCGAAATCAAGCGTGACAGCCTCAACGAGGCGCAGAAGGTGATGGATCTAGCCGACATCCGCGAGGGCACCACTGTCGCGGATATCGGCGCGGGCGAGGGCTATTATACGGTGCGGCTTGCCGCGCGGGTCGGCCCCAAGGGCCGGGTGCTGGCGGGCGATATCGACAAGGGCGCGCTGGAGCGGCTGGGGCGGCGGATCGAGCGCGAGCGGTTCGACAATGTCTCGATCAAGCCCGGCGAACCCGCCGATCCCAAGCTGCCCCCGGACAGTTTTGACCGGATTTTCCTGATCCACATGTATCACGAAGTGACGGAGCCGTTCGCTTTCCTGTGGAACCTGCGCCCGGCGCTGCGCCCTGGCGGGCAGGTGATCGTGGTTGACGTCGACCGGCCGACTGACAGCCACGGTATTCCGCCCAGCCTGTTATTTTGCGAATTTGCCCGCGTGGGCTTCCGTTTGTCACGGTTTGAACGTAGACCGGAGCTGCAAGGTTACTATGCGCAGTTCGAGGCGTCCGGGGATCGACCCGCACCCTCTGAAATCAAACCTTGCGGCGGCCCTGCCGCGGCGAAACCCGCGCAGGGGGCTGCGGGTTGAACGACGGAAGTTGGGTGGCATGAGTTTCAAGGGTCTATCTCCGATACGCTATGGCGGGCGTGAAGTCTGGCCGCTGGTGGAAGGCGGCAAAGGCGTTGCGGCGACCAATCATGCCAGTTCGGGCGCATGGGCTGCAGCGGGCGGCATCGGCACGGTCAGTGCGGTCAACGCTGACAGCTATGACGCCGAAGGCAAGATCGTGCCCCAGGTTTACCGCGCCATGACCCGCCGTGAGCGGCACGAAGAGCTGATCCGCTATGCGATCGACGGTGCGGTCGAGCAGGTCAAACGCGCGCATGACATTTCCGGCGGCAAGGGCGCGATCAACATCAACGTGCTGTGGGAAATGGGCGGTGCCCAGCAGGTGCTGGAAGGCGTGCTGGAGAAAACCCGCGGCCTGGTGACCGGCGTCACCTGCGGCGCGGGCATGCCCTATCGCCTTTCGGAGATCGCCCAGCGTTTCAATGTCAGTTATCTGCCGATCATCAGTTCGGCGCGGGCCTTCCGGGCGCTGTGGAAGCGGGCCTATCACAAAGTGTCCGAGCTGATGGCCGCCGTGGTCTATGAAGATCCCTGGCTGGCTGGCGGCCACAATGGCCTGTCCAACGCGGAAGACCCCAGAAAGCCGGAAGACCCCTATCCGCGCGTCAAGCTGCTGCGCGAGACTATGCGGGCCGAAGGCGTTTCCGACGACGTGCCGATCGTCATGGCCGGCGGGGTGTGGTTCCTGCGCGAATGGGATCACTGGATCGACAATCCGGAACTGGGCAAGATCGCCTTCCAGTTCGGCACCCGCCCCCTGCTCACCGAAGAAAGCCCCATCCCGCAAGGCTGGAAGGAACGGCTGCGCACCATTGAACCGGGCGATGTGCTGCTCCACCGCCATTCGCCGACGGGCTTCTATTCCTCCGCCGTGCTCAATCCCTTCCTGCAGGCGCTGGAAGCCCGGTCCGAGCGGCAGATTGCCTATTCAAAGGTTGAGGCGGGCGAGCATACCCTGCGGCTCGATGTTGGCGTGCGCGGCAAGAATTTCTGGGTGACGCCGCGCGATCTGGTGCGCGCGCGCGGCTGGGTTGCAGCCGGCTATTCCGAAGGCCTGCGCACCCCCGACGATACCATCGTGTTCGTTGCCCCGGCCGAGCGCGAGACAATCAGGCAGGACCAGTCGGACTGCATGGGCTGCCTGTCGCACTGCGGCTTTTCATCATGGAAGGACCACGACGATTACACCACCGGCAACCTCGCCGATCCGCGCAGCTTCTGCATCCAGAAAACCCTGCAGGACATCGCCCACGGCGGCCCGATCGACGACAACCTGATGTTCGCCGGCCACGCCGCCTACCGCTTCAAGCAGGACCCGTTCTATTCGAACAACTTCACCCCGACGGTGAAGGAGCTGGTGGACCGGATCCTGACTGGAGACTGACGGTGATCAGGTAGATTCCCAGCGGCAGCGACAACCAATCGAGGATCCGCCGCGCTTTCCGGAACCTGCCTGTGGCTATTACCGCTTGCACCCTTTCGGGTGAAAACAGCATTCCCGCCCCCTCGAGCACCCAAAATGCGGCCACTGCGCTAACCGCTATTTCGCTTGGGGTAGTCCAGCGCCAATGAAAGGATAGGATCGCAGTTCCGGCAAGGAGCGCAACCGCACCTGTCGCATGAGCTGCTCCCGAATGGGCCGCAATATCGTCGAAAAATGCGTCTGCGGTGCTGTTGCGGAGCAGACCAGCGGATGCAATCAGGATGTAAGCTCCAGTGACGAGCGCAAGAGCCGAGAGTTAGCTCCACGTCGGTCATGGAACTCAATCGAACTCCCAGCCCCGCTCGCCGTGGCTGGCAAGGTCCAGCCCTTCGCGCTCTTCGTCTTCGCTCACCCGCATCGGGATCACCAGGCCCACGCCCAGCGCGATCAGTACGGTGGCCACCGCCGACCAGATCGCGGTGACGCCAACGCCGACGGCCTGGCTGCCGAGCTGACCGACGATCGAATAGGCTGCCGGATCGCCGGTGCCGCCCAGCATTGGCGACATGAACACCGAAAGCAGCAGCGAGCCGGTGATGCCGCCGACGCCGTGAACCGCAAACACGTCGAGTGAATCGTCGATTTCGAGCTTCTTCTTGACGATCTGGATCATCGGATAACACACCGCCGCCGCGACAATGCCGGTGATCAGCGCGCCGCCCGGCGAGATCAGACCCGCGCCGGGGGTGACGGTTGCCAGACCTGCGACCGCGCCCGTGGCAAAGCCGATGCTGGTCGATTTGCCGACCGTAAAGCGTTCGATCAGCAGCCAGACCAGCGCGGCAGCGCAGGCAGCAACATGGGTGTTGATGATCGCCATGCCGGCATCGTCGCTGGCGGCGACGGCCGAGCCGCCGTTGAAGCCGAACCAGCCGACCCACAGCAAGGCCGCGCCGACCATCACCAGCGCCGGGCTGTGCGGCAGCATCAGCGTCTTGGGGAAGCCCTGGCGCTTGCCAAGCAGCATGGCCACCACCAGCGCGGAAACGCCCGCGGTGGTATGGACGACAATGCCGCCGGCAAAATCCTGTGTGCCGAAGCCGCTCGACAGCCAGCCGCCGCCCCACACCCAGTGGGCGACAGGGGCATAGACGATCAGGCTCCACAGTGCGCAGAACGCCACCACCCAGCCGAACCGGGCCCGATCAACCCAGGCACCGACCATCAGCGCCGGGGTGATCGCCGCGAATGTCAGCTGGAACAGCGCATAGACGCTTTCGGGCACGGCATAATCGCCGCGCACATCGCCAAGCGTGATCAGCATCCAGGCATTGCCAGCGCCAAGCCAGCCGTTGGTGACATCGCCGAAGGCCATGGTGTAGCCCACCAGCACCCACAGCAGCGAGACCACTGCCGCGATGGCCCCGCATTGCAGGCAGATCGAAAGCACATTCTTGGCGCGCACCAGGCCGCCGTAGAACAGCGTCAGGCCGGGCATTGTCATCAGCAGCACCAGGGCAGAGCTGATCAGGATCCACGCCGTATCGCCGCTGTCGGCAGTGGCCGGAACCAGTTCCTGTGCAAATGCGGCGCTTGGCGCCGCCGCGATTACAGACGCGGCAAGGGCAGCGATCCAGGTGCGCATTCGAAACTCTCCCCGTTAAACGCG
The DNA here is from genome assembly GCA_963732725.1 of uncultured Alphaproteobacteria bacterium. Lineage (GTDB taxonomy): Bacteria > Pseudomonadota > Alphaproteobacteria > Sphingomonadales > Sphingomonadaceae > Novosphingobium. Next base: position 81,922 of record CAVTAQ010000001.1, read on the forward strand.
CCAGCTGCGGCGCGAAATATCCGCCGGTTGCTCTAGAGAAGCCGGACGCGGGAGACAAGCGGCCTTGAAGGCATGGCAGCAACCTCGCTAAGGGTTTGTCCGATGTCTGCGAATCTCCGCCTTGCCCTGGCCGCCTGCGCACTGGTTGTGGCCGTCCCGGCGCATGCGGAGGACCGGAAAGTGCCCTATTGGGCTTCCATCCGCGCCGAGGCGGTCAACATGCATGTCGGCCCCGGGGAGGACTACAAGACCGTCTGGGTTTACCGCCGGCAGCAGTTGCCGCTCAAGGTGCTGCGCCTCAAGGACGGCTGGCGGCTGGTCGAAGACCCGGACGGAGCCAAGGGCTGGGTGCTGGCCCGGTTCCTCACCTTGACGCGCGGAGTGATTGTCAGCGGAGAAGGCCCGGCCGACATGCGCGAAAAGCCGGATGCCGCTTCGAAATTGCTCTGGCGGCTCTCTCCCGGGGTCAGCGGCAAGCTGGGTGAATGCCCGCCCGGCTGGTGCCGGATCGACATCGATGGCCGGGCGGGTTTTGTAGCCAAGGACCGGCTGTGGGGGGCGGGCGAGCCCTGAGCGGCTGATGCCGATATTTGCGCGGCAGCACATTCGGGGCCGGCACCAGGACTGTTTCCGCAATCGCAAGCCGGACAATCTGCAAACGCGGTTGCAATCTGCAGCGCGTTGCTTTATCAAGCGCTCAATCCCGACATTGTTAGCAACGTCCGGGCTGGCACCGAAAGGTTCCGGCGCGAAACCCCGTTGTCGCAATCAGGGCCTGCGGAGCACACATGACCAATCTGGCGCGGATTATCGAGGTTGTTGAACCGGAGGCGAAAGCCCTCGGTTTCGATCTCGTGCGCGTGAAATTGTTCGGCAAGAGCGAAGCCGGGGACGGCGATGAGCCTGCCTTGCAGATCATGGCGGAGCGGCCCGCCACCGGCCAGCTGGTCATCGAAGATTGCGCTGCGCTCTCGCGCCGGGTTTCCGATGCGATGGATGCGCTTGAGGAATCGGGCGAGGTTCTGATTTCAAATGCTTACCGGCTTGAGGTCTCGTCCCCTGGAATTGACCGCCCGCTGACCCGCCTCAAGGACTTCGCCAACTGGGCCGGGCATGAGGCCAGAATCTGATCTGGTCAATCCCGTTGAAGGCAACCGCAAGGCCATCCAGGGCGATCTCGTTGGCATCGAGGGTGAGACCATCACCCTGGCCGACAGGAAGAGCGGCCCGGTGCAGTTTCCCTTTTCCGACATACAATCCGCCAAACTGGTCTTGACCGACCGGCTGATTGCCGCCACCCGCCCGCTCGATACTTCCGGTGCCGAAGAAGAAGTGTTCAGACGGCGCAGACGAAATTCACGAAGAACAGGATACCTGACCCATGGCCAGTCCGATTTCCGCCAACCGCGCCGAGCTTCTGGCGATTGCTACCTCGGTCGCTACCGAGAAGATGATCGACAAGTCGATTGTCATCGAGGCGATGGAAGAGGCGATCCAGAAGTCTGCGCGCAGCCGCTATGGTGCGGAGAACGATATCCGTGCCAAGCTTGATCCGCGCACCGGCGACCTTCGCCTGTGGCGCGTGGTCGAAGTGGTCGAGGAAGTCGAAGACTACTTCAAGCAGGTCGATCTCAAGCAGGCGCAGAAGCTGCAGGCCGATGCCAAGGTCGGCGATTTCATCGTCGATCCGCTGCCGCCGGTTGATCTCGGGCGCATCGATGCCCAGGCCGCCAAGCAGGTGATCTTCCAGAAGGTGCGCGATGCCGAGCGTGAGCGCCAGTATGAAGAATACAAGGACCGTGGCGGCGAGATCATCACCGGGGTGATCAAGTCGGTCGAATTCGGCCATGTCATCGTCAATCTCGGCCGGGCCGAGGGCGTCATCCGCCGCGATCAGCAGATCCCGCGCGAGGCCGCCCGCGTGGGTGAGCGGGTGCGTGCCTATATTTCCAAGGTTGAGCGCAACAGCCGTGGCCCGCAGATTTTCCTCAGCCGTGCCCATCCGGAATTCATGAAGCTGCTGTTCGCGCAGGAAGTGCCCGAGATTTACGACAATATCATCGAGATCAAGGCCGCCGCCCGCGATCCGGGCAGCCGCGCCAAGATCGGCGTTATCAGCCGCGACAGCTCGATCGATCCGGTCGGGGCCTGCGTCGGCATGAAGGGCAGCCGGGTCCAGGCCGTGGTGCAGGAACTGCAGGGCGAAAAGATCGACATCATTCCCTGGAGCGAGGACACCGCGACTTTCGTGGTCAATGCGCTCCAGCCCGCCACGGTCAGCCGCGTTGTGATCGACGAGGAAGAGGGCCGCATCGAGGTTGTCGTTCCCGATGACCAGCTCAGCCTCGCCATCGGGCGCCGCGGGCAGAACGTGCGGCTCGCCAGCCAGCTCACCGGCAGCCAGATCGATATCCTGACCGAAGCGGAATCGAGCGAAAAGCGCCAGAGGGAGTTTGCCGAACGCTCGAAGATGTTCGAGGAAGAGCTCGACGTCGATGAGACCCTGTCGCAGCTGCTGGTGGCCGAAGGCTTCAGCGAGCTTGAGGAAGTGGCCTATATCGACCTTGCCGAAATTGCCGCAATCGAAGGCTTTGACGAGGAACTCGGCGCAGAGCTGCAAAGCCGGGCCGCCGAAGCGCTTGATCGGCGCGAAGAGGCCAACCGCGAGGCGCGCCGCGCACTTGGGGTCGAAGATGCGCTCGCCGAAATGCCGCATCTCACCGAAGCGATGCTGGTCACGCTGGGCAAGGCCGGGATCAAGACGCTTGACGATCTGGCCGATCTTGCCACCGATGAACTGATCGCCAAGAAGCGCACCGAACAGCGCCGCCGCGACACTTCGGCGCCGCTGCGCCGTCCGCAGCGCGAGGAAGACAAGGGCGGCGTGCTGGGCGAATATGGCCTGTCGGAAGAGCAGGGCAACGAAATCATCATGGCCGCGCGCGCCCACTGGTTCGAGGACGAGCCAGAGCTAGAGGAGGCCGCCGATGCGGATTCCTCACAATGAGCCGCTAGGTTTCGGCAGCCCCGAAGCGCATCCGGCAGGCAAGGAGCCGCCGGAGCGACGCTGCATCCTCACCGCGAGCAACGGCTCGCGGGATGAGCTCATCCGGCTTGCCATTTCTCCCGCCCATCCTGACGGAATGTGCGATGTGCTTCCCGATGTCCTGGCGAAAGCGCCGGGGCGGGGGGCATGGATCGGCGTTTCGCGCAATGAGCTGGAAACCGCGATCGCCAAGGGCAAGCTCAAAGGCGCGCTGGCGCGGGCCTTCCAGGGCGCGCCGCTGAACATACCTGACGATCTGGGCGCGCGGATCGAAACCCTGCTGACCCGGGCTCTGTGTGACCGGCTTGGTCTGGAAATGCGCAGCGGCAAACTTTTGCTGGGCACCGACCGGATCGCGGAAAAGGCAAGGGCCGGGCGGGTTTCGTGGCTGGCCCATGCGGCGGATGCCAGCGAAGATGGCTCGCGCAAGCTCGATCAGGCCTGGCGGGTGGGCGAGGATGCGGAAGGCAGCGGCCTGCGCGGCGTGCGCTTGCCTCTGGACCGGGCGGCGCTGTCTGTGGCATTGGGCCGAGACAATGTCGTCCATCTGGCGCTGACCGATACGGCGGCGGCCAAGCGGATTTCGGCGGTGCTGGCGCGCCTCCTGCATTTTCTCGGGAAGACCGAAGCGATTGAAGACCATGTGAGCGGGCAGCAGGCAGCCAATGCCTTGCCGCTCGCGGCGACGACCATTTGAATTCGAAGGGCAGATTGAAACCATGAGCGACACCACCGACAAGCCGACCTTGGGCCGCAAGCCGCTGGGGCTTAAGACCTCGGTCCAGGCAGGCGAGGTCAAGCAGACCTTCAGCCATGGCCGCACCAACAAGGTCGTGGTCGAAGTCAAGCGGCGCAAGCTGATCGGCAAGCCTGGCGAGACCGCACCTGCGCCCGAACCTGTTGTTGCTGCGCCTCCGCCGCCGCCGCCGCCTGCACCTGAGGTCAAGCCGGCGCCCAGGCCCAGCTCGGCCGCCGAAACGCCGCAGGAGCGCGTCGCCCGGATGCAGCGCGAAGCTGAAGAAGCGCGTCTCGACCAGGCAGCAGAACAGAACCGGCGCGAGCAGGACGCACGTCTGCGTGCGCAGGAAGAAGAGCGCAAGCGCGCCGAAGATGCCGGTAAGCCAGTGTCTGAAGCGCCTGCCGTGCCGCTGCCGGAAATTGCCAGCGAACCGGCGGTTGAAGAGGTTCAGGCAGAGCAGCCTGCGGCCGAACCCGAAGCTGAGCAGAAGCCGGGCACCACGGCGCCGCGCCGGTTCACGCCGCTGGCTGCGCCCAAGCGCCCGGAAGCTCCGATCAAGAAGATTGTCCACCCGCGCGACAAGACCGGCGAAAATCGCCGCCAGTCGGGCAAGCTCACCGTCAGCAAGGCGCTCAACGAGGATGAGGGCGCACGCGCTCGCAGCCTTGCGGCGCTCAAGCGCGCCCGCGAGAAGGAAAAGCGCGCGCATTTTGCCGGGCAGAGCCAGCCGCGCGAAAAGCAGGTGCGCGACGTGGTGGTGCCTGAGGCCATCACCTTGCAGGAGCTCGCCAACCGCATGGCCGAGAAGGGCTCCGATCTGGTCAAGGCGCTTTTCAAGATGGGTGTGCCGGTGACGATCAATGAAGTGATCGACCAGGATACCGCCGAATTGCTGGTCACCGATTTCGGCCACAACATCGTCCGCGTGTCGGAAAGCGACGTCGATATTGATCATTCGAGCGACGTCGATGATGAGGCAACGCAGGTCGCCCGTCCGCCGGTGGTTGCGATCATGGGCCATGTCGATCACGGCAAGACCAGCCTGCTCGACGCCCTGCGCGGCACCGATGTGGTCAAGGGCGAGGCCGGCGGCATCACCCAGCATATCGGCGCCTACCAGATCAAGACCAAGGGCGGCGATCTGGTTACCTTCCTCGATACCCCGGGCCACGAAGCCTTCACCGAAATGCGCATGCGCGGGGCCAATGTCACCGATATCGTCATTCTGGTGGTGGCAGGCGACGACGGGCTGATGCCGCAGACAGTGGAAGCGATCCATCACACCAAGGCAGCAGGCGTGCCGATGATTGTTGCCATCACCAAGTGCGACAAGCCCGAATACAACGCCCAGAAGATCCGCGAGCGCCTGCTCGAGCACGAAGTGATCGTCGAGGCCATGTCGGGCGATGTCCAGGATGTCGAGGTATCGGCCAAGTCTGGTGCCGGAATGGATTCGCTGATCGAGAAGATCCTGCTTCAGGCCGAACTGCTCGAGCTGCGCGCCAACCCGGACCGTTCGGCCGAAGCAACAGTGATCGAGGCCAAGCTCGACAAGGGCAAGGGCCCGCTGGCAACCGTGCTGATCAACCGCGGCACCCTGAAAACCGGCGACATTTTCGTGGTCGGCACCCAGTCGGGCCGGGTTCGCGCTATGCTCGACGACAAGGGCCGCCAGATCAAGGAGGCACCGCCCTCGCTGCCGGTCGAAGTGCTTGGCCTTGGCGGCGTGCCGATGGCAGGCGACGTGCTGACCGTGGTCGAGAGCGAAGCCCGCGCCCGCGAAGTCGCTGCGTTCCGCCACGAACAGGCAACTGCCAAGCGCACCACGACCGCCCCGGTCAGCCTCGAAAACATGTTTTCGGCGCTGCAGGACAAGCAGACGGTTCTCGAATACCCGGTGGTGGTCAAGGCCGACGTGCAAGGCTCGGTCGAGGCGATCGTCAATGCGCTCAACAAGATTTCGAACGACGAGATCAAGGTCAAGGTGCTCAATTCCGGCGTCGGTGCGATCACTGAAAGCGACGTCAACCTTGCCTTCTCGACCGGAGCGCCAGTGGTCGGCTTCAACGTGCGTCCCAACGCCAAGGCGCGCGAAATGGTCGAGCGCCACAAGGTGCGGATGAAGTATTTCGACGTGATCTATCAGCTGACCGACGATATCCGCGCCGAAATGGCCGGCCAGTGGGGCCCGGAACGCATCGAAACCGTGGTCGGCCGTGCCGAGATCAAGGAAATCTTCCCGGCCGGCAAGCGCGACAAGGCGGCCGGTCTGCTGGTCACCGATGGCTACATCAAGCCCGGCATCCACGCCCGCATCACCCGCGACGATGTTATCATCACCAAGACCACGGTGGCTTCGCTGCGCCGCTTCAAGGACGATGTGGCCGAAGTCCGCGCAGGCCTCGAATGCGGCGTGGTGTTGCAGGATACCAACGACATCAAGCCCGGCGATGTGCTGGAGACCTTCGAAGTGGAGATGCGGGAGCGGACGCTTTGATAAGATGGGTCATTACTGAGTAATAACTGACTTAACTCTCCCCAGTTTCAAAGGACTGTGCCAAATCACCCTGGCCGCAACTTGCGGCGGAAAGGCAGGTGATGGTTATGGAAATTAACACTGTGGTGATTCTGGTGGTTGGCATTGCAAGCGTCATGCTTGCGCTGCTGGCACTGGTGATCAAGCTCGTCGAGCTGGGTCGCAAGTAACCGGTGAGGGGGCTGGTGCTGGAACACTGGCCCCCAATATGCATTGAGCCCGAGCGCTGGAACGCTCGGGCTCAGGCAGGCGAAGTATGGAAACTTCAACCGTGGTGATAGCCATTATCTGGCATGGATGGGTGAATAAATCAAGATGCCCCGCTACCTTGCCCTGTTAGGCTCGATCAACGTCGGTCGAAACCGGCTGCCCATGGCGGAGCTGCGCGCGGCGTTTGAGGCGGAGGGGTTTGCCAATGTTGAGACGGTTGTCGCCAGCGGCAATGTGCTGTTCGATCATCCCGAACGCCCCGAGGAAGGGCTGGAGGAGAAGCTCTCGCTGATGATGCACGAACGCTTCGGTTTCGCCAGCGTCGCACTGGTCCGTTCGCGCGAAGCGCTGGCACGGGCGATTGCCGAAAATCCTTTCGCGGCGGACGGGGAGGAGACCTACGTTCACACCCTCTTTCTCGATGGTCCCATCGATCCGGAGGACTTCGCCCGGCTTGACGCTGATCGCACCGGCCCGGAACGTCTCGCCATGGGTGACCGCGCGCTGCATATCGACTATTGCGCCGGAGTGGCCGAAAGCAAGCTGGTCGGAAAGTTCATCGAACGCCGCCTGCACGCCAAGGGAACGGCGCGCAATCTGCGCTCGATGAAGCGGATACTGGCCAAGATGGACGAGAGTTGAGATCATGGCCAAACCTGCTGCCACTCCCGAAACCCGCTCGGTCCGCCTGCTCAAGGTCGGCGAACAGGTGCGCCATATTCTCTCGGAACTGCTGATGCGGGGGGAAGTGCACGATGAGGTGCTGACTGCCCATTCGGTTTCGGTCACCGAAGTGCGCATGTCGCCCGATCTGCGCCATGCCATGGTTTTCGTGAAGCCGCTGCTGGGGGCGGCGGAGGAGCTGGTGCTGAAGGCGCTGCGCACCAACACCGCCTATTTCCAGCGCGAAGTGGCTGGACGGCTCAAGCTCAAATATGCGCCGAAGCTGAAATTCACCGGTGACGAAAGCTTTGATGTTGCCCAGAAGATCAACGCCTTGCTTGCCAATCCGAAAGTGGCGCGCGATCTGGGAGAGGGATAATGACCGACTTTGCATTTCTGCACGGCGGCGGACAAGGCAGCTGGGTGTGGGATGAAACCATTGCCGCGATGAAGGCGCAGTCGGGCGATGCGCACCGCTATCTGGCGCTCGACGTGCCAGGCTGCGGAGCGAAGCGGGGGCGGGACACATCAGCGATCGGCTTCGACGCCATAGTTGGCGAACTTGTCGGCGATGTCCGGGACGCGGACTTTGGCGATGTCGTGCTGGTCGGCCATTCGCAGGCCGGCACAGTGTTGCCGCGCATGGCCGCGAGCGCACCGGAGTTGTTTGCCCGGCTGGTGCATGTTTCGACCATTGCCCCAGATCCCGGGTTGGATGTAATCGAGATGAGCTCCCGGCGCATGACTGCGGAACGTTCCGAAGCGGTGAACCGCTCGTTCTTCGATGAGACAATGCCGGCCGCCGAGCGCTTCGGCCTCAAATTCTGCAATGATATGGCTCCCGATCAGGCAGCACAGTTCCTTGCAAAGCTTGGCGAGGACAACTGGCCGCGCAGTTCCTATGAAGTGAGCGACTGGAACCATCGGGCAGCCGGAGTCCGTGCCGGTCAGCTATGCGCTGTGCCTGCGCGATGCGGTGCTCACGCTGCCATGGCAGGAGCGCTTTGCCGAGCGGCTGGGCGCCACATCGCTGCTCCGGATCGATGCCGGGCATCAGGTGATGAACTCCCGTCCGCAGGGGCTTGCGGAAATCTTGCTGGCGGAAGCGACAATTGCATGAACGAAACCCTGCTCCAGGCCTCGGCACTGATTGTGCCGCTGATTCTGGCCATCGTATTCCATGAAGTCGCCCACGGCTGGACAGCGCGCCTGCTGGGCGACCCCACTGCGGCGCAACTGGGGCGGCTGAGCCTCAATCCGCTGCGGCATGTCGATCTGATGGGAACCATCATTGTGCCCGGCGTGCTCAAGCTGATGGGCGGGCCAGTTTTCGGCTGGGCCAAGCCGGTACCGGTGGTCAAGCAGCGCCTGCGCAACCCGCGCTTTGGCATGATGGCGGTCGCGATAGCCGGGCCGGGGAGCAATCTCGTTCTGGCGGCGATCGGAGCAGTGCTGCTGGGGCTGATGTTCAGCGGAATTTCGGGCGTGCAGGATCAGTCCGAATTTGCCCGGTTTGCTGCGCTCAATCTGATCAACTTCATCACGATCAACGTGTTTCTGGCGCTGTTCAACCTGCTGCCGATCCCGCCGTTCGACGGCTCCCACATCGTTCATGGTCTGCTGCCGCAAGCGCTGGCCGGCGCACTATGAGCGGCTCGCGCCGCTCGGATTTCCGCTGATGCTGCTGCTGATCGTGGTGCTGCCCTGGGCGATCCCGGGGCTCGATCCGGTTGGCAACCTGATTGCGCCGCCGGTCAAATGGCTGATCGGGCAATATATCGGACTGGCCGCCGCGATTGCCGGTGGCTGACAGCGCGGGCCAGCAATGAGCGTTTCGGGCTGGATCATCCTCGACAAGCCGCTTGGCCTCGGCTCGACCCAGGCGGTCGGGGCGGTGAAGCGCAATCTCAGGGAAGCGGGATACGGCAAGGTCAAGGTCGGCCATGGCGGCACGCTTGATCCGCTGGCCACCGGGGTGCTGCCGATTGCGCTGGGCGAGGCGACCAAGCTGGCCGGGCGGATGCTCGATGCGTCGAAGGAATATGCATTCACGGTGAAATTCGGGGCGGAGACCGACACGCTTGACCTTGAGGGCAAGGTGGTGGCGCAAAGCGCGCGTGCGGCCCACAAGGGCCGAGGTCGAGGCGATCTTGCCGCGCTTTACCGGGCCGATCGAGCAGATCCCGCCCGCCTATTCGGCGCTGATGGTCGATGGCACGCGCGCCTATGACCGGGCTCGGGCAGGGGAAGTGGTCGAGCTGAAAGGGCGCGCTGTAACGGTTTTTGCGCTGATAATCCTCCCTGAAGAGGCGATGGACCACGAAGTGGTGGTGGGGCACGCGCAGCAGGGCGCAACAGCTGAAGGTCAGCAAAACCGGCCTGTGCGCCTCCACCAGCCTGCGGCTGGTCCCCTTCCCCGTACCGGGGAGGTTTTGGATGAGATCACCCTCGTCGCCCATGTCTCTAAGGGCACCTATATCCGCAGCCTTGCGCGGGACATCGCCCGCGCACTGGGCACCGTCGGCCATGTCACCATGCTGCGCCGCCTGCGGGCCGGGCCGTTCTCGTTGACCCAGGCGATTTCACTGGACAAATTGAACGATGTGGGTAAGGGCGCGGCGCTTGAGAACATTCTCTTGCCGCTGGAGGCAGGGCTGGACGACATCCCGGCTCTTAACCTCGGTCCGGAACAGGCAAGTGCGGTCCGACAGGGCCGGGTTCTGACCGGACTGCCCCACAATGACGGGCTGTATTGGGCGCGGAAGGGTGACACACCCCTCGCACTCGTGGAGCTTTCAGGCGGAGACGCCAGGGTCGTGCGGGGATTCAACCTACCCGATGTCGCGGAGTAAACACATGTCGGTGACAGCCGAAAAGAAGCAGGAAATCATTCAGGACAACGGCCGCGGCAAGGGCGATACCGGTTCGCCCGAAGTGCAGGTTGCAATCCTGACCAGCCGTATCAACACGCTGCAAGGCCACTTCAAGACCCACGCCAAGGACAACCATTCGCGCCGTGGCCTGCTGACCATGGTCAACAAGCGCCGCTCGCTGCTCGACTACCTCAAGAAGAAGGATGTCGAGCGCTACAATGCGCTGATCGTCAAGCTTGGGCTTCGCAAGTAAATTCAAGGGAGCGGCCCCACTGCGGGCCGCTCTTTGCATCTGAGCATCGCGCAAAAAAGTGGAAACCGGTTTTTGCACCAGCGATGCGACCACAGAACAAGGGGTTCCGCACGCAATCCGGCGGCGGAGGCCAATTGGGGGCCAAAAAAGCCCCGACCGGACCGGGACGGAACACCCGGCAGCTAACCCCGCGTTGAATTCATCGGGCAATCTGGCCCCGCGGGACTGAGGAAAAATACATGTTCGACGTAAAAACCGTATCACTGGATTGGGGCGGAAAGACCCTCACTCTGGAAACCGGCCGCATTGCCCGTCAGGCTGACGGCGCGGTCCTCGCCACTCTCGGCGAAACTGTCGTTCTCTGCGCGGTGACTGCCGCCAAGAGCGTCAAGGAAGGGCAGGATTTCTTCCCGCTCACCGTCCACTACCAGGAAAAGTTCTTCGCTGCCGGGCGCATCCCGGGCGGCTTCTTCAAGCGTGAGCGCGGCGCGACCGAAAAGGAGACCCTGGTCTCCCGCCTGATCGACCGTCCGGTGCGCCCGCTGTTCCCCGAAGGCTTCTACAACGAGATCAACGTCATCGCCCATGTGCTGAGCTATGATGGCGAGACCGAGCCCGATATCGTGGCGATGATCGCAGCTTCCGCCGCGCTGACCATCTCGGGCGTTCCGTTCATGGGCCCGATCGGCGCTTGCCGGGTCGGCTATGAGGACGGCGCATATACGCTGAACCCCAAGCAGGAAACGGCCGCTGCTGGCGATCTCGACCTGGTTGTTGCCGCCACCGGCAATGCCGTGATGATGGTCGAATTGCAGGCCCGTGAGCTTTCGGAAGAAATCATGCTCGGCGGCGTTATCTTTGCGCACGACGAGATCAAGAAGGTCGTCAATGCGATCATCGACCTCGCCGAAAAGGCCGCCAAGGATCCCTGGGATGTCGCCGTCAGCGATAATTCTGCGATCAAGGACAAGCTCAAGAAGCTGATCGGCAAGGATATCGCCGCTGCCTACAAGCTGACCGACAAGTCGGCCCGCTCGAACGCGCTCAATGCAGCGCGCGACAAGGCCAAGGAAGCCTTCGCGAGCGAAGACGCGCAGACCCAGATGGTTGCGATCAAGTCAGTCAAGAAGGTCGAAGCCGATATCGTTCGCGGCGCGATCCTCAAGGATGGCCAGCGTATCGACGGGCGCAAGGTCGATCAGGTCCGACCGATCGAGGCGATTGCCGGGTTCCTGCCACGCACCCACGGTTCGGCGCTGTTCACCCGCGGTGAAACCCAGTCGATCTGCACGACCACACTGGGCACCCGCGACAGCGAGCAGATGATCGACGGGCTGGAAGGCCTGACCTATTCGAACTTCATGCTGCACTATAACTTCCCGCCCTATTCGGTCGGCGAAGTCGGTCGGTTTGGCGCTCCCAGCCGCCGCGATACGGGCCACGGCAAGCTTGCCTGGCGCGCGTTGCAGGCAGTGCTGCCTTCGAAGGAAGACTTCCCTTACACGATCCGCGTTGTCTCCGACATCACCGAGAGCAACGGCTCATCATCGATGGCGACCGTCTGCGGCGGCAGCCTTGCGATGATGGACGCTGGCGTTCCGCTGACCCGGCCGGTCTCGGGCATTGCCATGGGCCTGATCCTGGAAGGCAATGAGTTCACCGTGCTGTCCGACATCCTGGGTGACGAAGATCACCTTGGCGACATGGACTTCAAGGTGGCCGGCACTTCCGAAGGCATCACCACGATGCAGATGGACATCAAGGTGGCCGGCATCACCAAGGAGATCTTCTCCGCCGCGCTCAATCAGGCCAAGGCCGGACGCGCGCACATCCTGGGCGAGATGACCAAGGCGCTGGGCACTGCCCGCACCGAGCTTTCCGCCCATGCTCCGCGCATCGAGACCATGCAGATCGACAAGTCGAAGATCCGCGAAGTGATCGGAACCGGCGGCAAGGTGATCCGCGAGATCGTCGCTGAAACCGGCGCCAAGGTCGATATCGACGATGAAGGCCTGATCAAGCTGTCGAGCTCTGATCCGGCGCAGATCGAAGCGGCACGCGCCTGGATTCTCGGCATTGTCGAGGAAGCCGAAGTTGGCAAGGTCTACAACGGCAAGGTCGTCAACATCGTCGATTTCGGCGCGTTCGTGAACTTCATGGGCGGCAAGGACGGCCTGGTCCACGTTTCGGAAATGAAGAACGAGCGGGTCGAACGGCCGGGCGACGTGGTTTCCGAAGGCATGGAAGTCAAGGTCAAGGTGATGGAGATCGATCAGCGCGGCAAGGTGCGCCTGTCGATGCGCCTGGTCGATCAGGAAACCGGCGAAGAGCTGGAAGATACCCGCCCGCCGCGCGAAGCCCGCGATGATCGTGGCCCCCGCAGCGACCGCGGTGATCGTGGCGATCGTCGCCCCGGTGGCGGTGGTGGCCGTGATCGCGGCCCCCGCCGTGATGGTGGCGGTGATCGTGGTCCGCGTCGCGAAGGCGGCGGTGATCGTGGACCCCGGCGCGAAAGCAGCGAAGGTGGAAACCCGGATCACATGCCGGCCTTCCTCAAGGACGACTAACGGGCTTGCACCCGGCTCGCGCTCAATCTTCGGGCGGATCGAGCCGGGTCACCCACCTCGGATAGCCTTCGGGCGACAGTTCGGTATCGGGCGAGGGCACCATGTCCTCGCCCGTTTCGATCCAGCCGCGCCCGTCGCAGCGATCACAGATCACGCGGACACAGCGGAATGAGCTGAGGTCGATCTGGCTGTTCCACTGGCCGTGGGTCAGGCATTCGGGGCAAGGCTCGTCGAGCTCGCCCTGGCGGGGGAGCCTGGGGATATTGTCGAAGGCATGGCGGTCGCCAGGGCCTGCGCAATGGACGATGCGTTTCTCGTGCATGCTCAAGGTGCGGTTTTGGTCACGGGAAGAATCCGGCGATCCTTCATCCAGGCGTGGAACTGGTCGATCCACAGAGCGGCAGCGGCAAAGCGTCCGGTCATGCCGAAGCCGTGGTTGCCCTTTTCATAGAGATGCACCTCGACCGGGCGCTTGGCCGCGCGCCATGATTCGATCAGGCTCAGCGCCTTGCCTCGGGCAAACAGCGGATCGTCCAGCGAAATCGCCAGAAACATCGGCGGCGCGTCGGTGGGCACCTGCCGGGCGACCATCGATGGATAGATCGGTGCGATGAAATCCGGCCGTGCGGCGGGATCGGCGGCAAGGCCGGCACCCAGCGTGGTGATCGCACCGGCAGAAAACCCGACAAACCCTACTTTGCCCGGCGCAATCTTCCATTCGGCTGACCGCTGGCGGACCAGGCGAATGGCCGCAAGCGCATCTTCCAGCGCTTCTGGGGTGGGGTCGCGAAACACTTCTTCCGGAGCCACCTTGGACATCAGGCTCGATATGCTTTGCATATAGGTGCTGGCTTCGCGCGGAGTGGGCACCAGCCGGTATTTGAGCACGAAAGCGGCAATCCCCTTGTCCGCCAGCCAACGGGCCACCTGAAAGCCTTCGCTGTCAATCGACAGGCCGCGAAAACCGCCGCCCGGCGCGACGATCACGGCAACGCCCGTAGCCTTGGCGGGATCGGGCAGAACCGGAGTCAGCGTCGGGTTGACGACATTGCGGATGTTGCGGTTCGAGCTTCCGGCGAATGTCATCTGTTCCCACTGTTCGGGAGCAGCCTTGACCGGCGGGCGCAGCGGGATGGCGCCGGGAACATCGTCTGCCGGAATGGCCTTGAACATCTTGCTGAAGTCCATCGCGGGCATTGGTGTTGCGGGAGCCTGGGCTTGCGCCATGGCTGGAGTGCTGGCGGCATAGCCCAGCACGGCCGCAACAATCACCGAAAATTTGCGCAGTTTCATCGTGTCATCCCTTGAGCGGCAGCTTGCCGAGATAGTCGATCTTGCCAATCGCGAAACCCTGATTGCGCAGGATTGCGTAGACCATGGTGGAGTGGAAGAAGAAGTTCTGCATGGCGAATTTGAGCAGGTAGTCCAGCCCGGTGAAACGGAACGTACGCTCGCCTACCTTGAAGGCCACCTCGTTGTCCTCGGCAAGATCGACATCGGCCGGACGTACTGTTCCTAGACGGACAATCGCCGCCTCGATCCGCTGTTTGAAATAGGCAAAATCGGCGGGCTGTTCGGCAAAATCGAGCAAACGCTCGCCGCTGAGCAGGCTGTCGACCGCGTCGGCCGAATGCGACCAGCAGGCACGCAATTGCCCGGAGAGCGGCCACATGTCCTCAGCCAGCCGCGCGCTGAGTATCGCCTCGGGAGCGAGGCCATGCTCCTTGCAATGGGCCTCGGCCTTGTCGATCAGCGAGGAAACCTGCGGCAAAATCTGCAGGAAATGCGGCACGGTGGCCGAATAGAGCGAAACGGGCATGCAGGTCTCTCCGGGGGGCTGTTGTCCCGTGAGAGGCTATGGGAGCGCGGTCGGCGGCGCAAGTGCTCAGGCGGCTTGCTGCGCTGCCACTTCGCCGTCCCTTACGATCCGGTCCCTGCCGCTTGCCTTGGCCAGATAAAGCGCATCGTCGGCTGCCTTGAGCGCATCGCCCGGGCTCGCATGGGCGAAGACATCGGCAAGGCCGCCTGAGAAGGTGATCTTGCCGAACGGCATGTCGGTTGCACGGTTTACCAGGCGGCGGTCCGCCATGGTTGCGCGCGCGCCGTCGAGCGCGGCCCAGGCTTCATCAATGGTCTTGCCGCGCAGCAGGGCGACGAATTCCTCGCCGCCGTGGCGAGCGACATGACATTTGTCGTTTGAGATCTTGGCGAGGGTCTGGGCGACGGCCTTGAGCACCCTGTCACCGGCTTCGTGGCCGTGGGTATCGTTGACCTTCTTGAAGTGATCGACATCGACAAAAGCAACGCACAGCGGTTCGGCATTCGCCTTGGCCATGGCAAGTTCCTTCTCCAGCGTGCTTTCGAAGGCGCGGCGATTGGGCAGGCCGGTCAGGTGATCGACTTCGGCATTGCGGCGTGCTTCTTCAAGGCTCGATTGCAGGGACCGCGTCTGCATTTCGCTGCGGCTCATCTCCTGTTCGATCTCGCGGGTGCGCTCCAGCATCACCTTGGCGATGGTCGCAAGTTCGGAGATCACCACGCCGGCCTTGCTGACCTGGGCAAGCTCGCCGACGTGTGCCTCAAGGGCTGAATTGTAGTCGCTGGTTGCCGAACGCGCTGCAACCGTGGTCTGGGCGAATTCGTCGAGGCTGGTCTCCAGCTTGCCCATCAGCGCGTTAAGCGCCTCGGATCCGTCGCTGCGTCCAGAGCTCCGACCGGCTTCCTCGAGCCAGTGCAGGGTGACCGGTTCGCGATTGGCCACGCGGGTTTCGATCAGGCGGGCCAGCCGCTGGTCGGCGCCGGTGATCACATCGTGGGCAATTGCCAGGGTATAGGGATTCACTTCGAGCCGGTGGGTCAGCAGGAACCGGCCGATATCGCCAAGCAACTGCCGCCGCCGCCGCTCGCGCGGATCCTCGACGAATTCGGACTTGCCCTCGGGGTCGGGCGGGGCCGCTTCGACCTGCGGGTTGGAACCAAAGCCAAGCCAGCGCAGAATTCCGCGCTGCTCGCGAGCGAATTGGGGATCGTGTGCAGTCATGCCGATGGTTAACGTCGGCTTGACGCGGGTTTTAAGGGCTGGTGGCCAAAATAACGCGGGTGCCGGATCAGCTTCTCAAACCTTGAACGGCTCCACCTCGTCGCAGATACTGAACACGATGAGCGGAATCTTGCGCTGCGTTCCAGCCTGATAGTCGCGGTAGGGAGGGTAGATCCCTTCCATGAAGTTCCAGATGCGCTCCCGCTCGGCCCCCTCAGGCTCGCGCCAGGTGCAGGCGAAAGCCTGACCGCCAATCTGGATCGAGACCTGGTCCATCGCCTTGATGTTCCAGTACCAGCCGGGGTGGATATCGGCACCGCCCTTGGATGCAGCGATGACAACCTCACCATTCATATCGCCGTAGATCAACGGCGTGATCCGTCTTTCAGCGCTCTTGCGGCCAAGACTTTCGAGCAGCAGGCAAGTGGTGAAGCGGTGACCTCCCAGATGCCGGTAGTCCAGCACATGGCCCAGCCGTCCGCCACTTTCGAGATATTTGGTGCGGTGGCCTTCCACGAATGCGAGCGTTGCCCGCTCGATTTCGGTCATGGTGACTTTGGCATCGCTCATCGGTGGTTTCCTATTGTGCCAGACTTTCTCCACGGATGCGTCGACGCGCTTCTGCGGCGCTGCATCCGTGCCACCGGCGGGTTGCGCGCGACAGTGCGGATTCGTCGCTGTAGCCGAGTTGTTCGGCAACGCCCGCAAGGCTGAGCCCCGGGCGCCGCATCAGTACTTCCAGCCTGGATTTCAGAAATTCATCGCGAAGTTCGCGAAATCCGGTGCCTTCATCGGCGAGATGGCGTTCCAGCGTCCGCAGTGAAACTCCTAGCTCGCTGGCCACCTCCTCGCCGCTCAAGCGCCGGTTGCTGGCATCACCAAGCACATTGGCTGCGCGGGTGCGCCAGCCGGCGCGGGGGACACCGGAATGCGTTTCAAGCACTGCGATCATGGCGGAAAAAGCGCGCGCGTCGGCCAGCGACGAGGGCAGATCAAGTAGCGCCGCCGGGATCAGCGCTGCATGAACCGGCACGTTCCAGCGCACCGGGTTCTTGAACAGGCTTGCCAGTTCTCCCTCTGGCAGTGGCGGATCACCGCTGATCTCGTGTACGATATTTCCGGTGGTCTGCGGAAAAGCTGCGTTCAGGATGGATTCGAAATTTAGCGCAAAGATAACTCCCAGCATTTGCCAGTTGTCGGCGGAAATTTCCGCATTGCGATAGGCCATGGAGTGCAGGACATCGCCTTCCATGATGTTCTTCCAGCGCACGATCGGCCAGCGCACCGGACCGAAGCGTTCAACCGTGTTCATGGCATCGCGCAAGGTCGGGGCGAAGCGCATGGCGGCTTCGAAATCGCTCTGCACGTCAAGCGCCCAAAGGCCGGGCAGATTGCCATACCAGCCCTTGCCGAAAATGGCGGTCACGTTGTCGCAGACAGCGAACAGGATTTCGGGGGTCAGCGCAAAATCCGGCGAGGCGAGCATCTCCTGGCTGACCCCGGTGCCATCGAAAGCCAGAGCATGTGCCTCTGGGGTTGCGGCCAGTTGGGCAACTGCGCGGCGGAAGTGCTGCAATGGCAAATTTGGCACCACACCCTCCAGTTTGTCCCGTTTTCTGCTCGGTTTGACGCGCGCATGTGTCCAAATCCGGGACTTGTCGGGAATTGCCGGACAACTGACGAGTTTGGACCTGTCGAAACGGGAGTCAACTGTTCATTGGCCGGTTAACCAAGACACCGGAAAGGTGCCGGAGCCCGAACAAGCGGGTCGCAAGAACCAGGATGGCGGCGTATGGTCGCAACCGCCGAAAGGCGCGCCGCCATCCTGTTTCCTCTCAATTTCCGTCAAACCCGCCCGGAAAGCGCTCTATGCCGGCGTGAAGGCGATGTGGAGCTCGGCCAGGCTGCGGAAGCTGTAGGTCGGCTCGAACCGGAATTTGCGCTTGCCGGGCGGCCCGTGATGTTCATCGCGCAGGCTGAATTCGCTGGTGCGTGCCAGGATCCGTTCAATGGCAATGCGCGTTTCCATCCGGGCAAGCGGCGCGCCGGGGCAGGCATGCAGCCCCCGGCTGAAGGCCATGTGATCGCGGGCGTTTGGCCGGTCGATATCGAATTTCTCGGGCTGATCGAAGTGTCTGGGATCGTGGTTGGCACCGGTCAGGCAGATGGTCGCAACGGTACCGGCGGGAACCGGCTGCCCGGCGAGTTCGGTATTCCGGACTGCCAGTCGGTAACCGACCTTGACCGGAGGATCGTAGCGCAGCACTTCCTCCAGGAAGTCGGGAATTCTGCCAGGTTCAGCGCGCAGCCGATCCTGCAGCGGCTTGTCCTCCGCAAGCAGCATGATGGCCATGGCGATCAGCCGCGAGGTGGTATCCTGCCCGGCACCAAACAGGAAGCGCGCCATCAGTGACATGGTCTCAAACGTCAGCGCAGTGCCGTCGCGGAAGGTCGCCTGGCTAAGCTCGGTCATCAGATCGTTGCCGGGCTCTTTCAGCCGCTTCTCGAAATAGGAATCGAACAACGGCTTCATGCCGATCAGCGGATCGGTGCCGACTTTCATTTCCGCGTCGCCATCCAGCTGGCTGGGCGGCGCGCCGATCGCTTCAAGCAGGACAGGCCGGTCTTCCTCGGGAATGCCGAGCAGGTCGGAAATTGCGTAAGTTGTGGTGGCATGCGCATATTCGCGCATCACTTCACAGGTTCTGCCCTCGATGAACCGGTCGACCAGTTTGTCAGCCAGGCCGTAGAGATATTCCTCGTTCTGCTTGAAGCGCTTGTAGGTGAGCAGGCGGGTCATGATGTCGCGGTGGCTGGTGTGCTTCTCGCCATCAAAGCAGGCCAGGTGATCTGACCAGGGCATGCCGGGCCGGGCGGCATCCAGCTGATCGGCAATATCGTCGCCCGTTGGCGTGAAGTTGACTGCAAGCGGCCCGAGCACGTTGACGCTGGCCGACCATGTGCCGTCCTTGACGTTGAGCAGGGCCATTGCCTCTTCATAGCCGGTCACCATCAGCGCACCCTGATAGGGCTCCTTCGCCACCGGGCATTTCGCCCGCATCCGGTTGAAGTATTCGATCGGGTGATCGATCACAGCCGGATCAGAGAAGAAATCGGGTTCGCGTTCGGCCATGTTGCTCTCGCCTTCCGGTTATCGGGTCTTATGGCATTGTCGGCACAGGTGCTATTTTGCGTCGGTCTTGGGCGCGGATGCCATTGCCGGCAGGTTGCTGGTGTCCATCCCGTAGCCGAAGAGGCGGAAATTCTGCTGGTGACACAGGTGGTGCAGCGAGAAGGCCTGGTCAATCGCGTTCATCTGGCCCTGGATATCCAGCGTCTTGTTGACTGCTTCCTTGGCCAGCTTGAGCGCAAAGGCCGGCTTGCGGGCGATCTTCTCGGCCATGGCGAGAGTGAATGCTTCCAGGTCGCCCAGCGCGACGACATGGTTGACCATGCCCAGCCGGTGCGCTTCCTCGGCATTCCAGCTATCGGCGGTGAACAGGAATTCCTTGGCCTTGCGCGCGCCAAGCTCCCACGGGTGGGCCAGCCACTCGACGCCCGAGACGCCGAAATCGACCACCGGATCCGAGAACAGCGCGTTGTCCGCCGCGACAATGATGTCACAGACCCAGGCATAGATCAGCGCCCCGGCAATGCATTTGCCCTGAACCGCGCACAGGGTCGGCTTGGAAAAATTGCGGATGCGCCGTGCGCTTTCGAGGTAGCCTTCCTTCTCCGAAGCATACCAGCCATGCGCGCCGGGTTCCTGGAACCCGCTCCAGCCCGATTTGCGGGGGGAGATGTCCTGCATTTTCTGCTGATACTGTTCGACCGTGTCGGCAATATCGTGCCCGGCGGAGAAATTGCGGCCATCGGCGGCAAGGATCACCACCTTGACGCTATCGTCCTTAAGCGCCCGGTCGAAGGCCTCGTCGATGGCAAAGATCAGCTCGGGATTGAGCGAATTGTGTTTGTCGGCACGCGCCATAACGACGCGGGCGACGCCCGGTGCGGGGGTTTCGTAGCGAACGAGGTTTTCAGACATGGGAGGGGCTTTCAGGCGTTGAGCTTGGGCGGGGTGGCAGTTTTCCAGCTTTCCCTCCGGCTGGCGATTTCTTCGGAGGCTTTGTTCCACCAGGCCTCGCCATTGGCGTGGTTGACGAAATCGAAGTGGTTGGCGTGGCGGATTTCGAGCACCTCTACACCGTCCGGGCCGGGCTTGTAGGTATAGGGCACACCAGCAGGGACAAAGAAACTGTCGCGCGGGCCAAGCTCTTCGGTGCCGAGGCGCAATGAACCCGCGATCACATAATACATGCAATCGGCATCGTGGCTGTGCAGCGGCAGCTGATAGCCCGCCTTGAACCACACATGGGTCAGCCCGAAGCCCGGCAGGTCGGTAAGTACCCTGATCTCATCGCCCTCCATGTAACCGGCGGCCACTGCCTTGTTCATGCCGGCGCGCTGGACAGGCGTGAACGGCTTCACCTCCATGCACCCCGCTTCCATCAGCCCCGGCGCGTCCGCAGCACGGAAGATGCGGAACTTCGAGTTGTCCTGTCCGGCCTCTGCCATGGTCAGTATCCCTTGCCCTTGCCGATGTTGCCGAGATGCGACTTCATCAATTCGCCCTGATGCGGGCTGATCATGATCGAGCTGTTGACCAGCCTTTCGACCAGCGCCGCCTGATTTGCGGGCAAGTCCTTGGCCAGTTCGATCGCCACTTTCGCCGCGCCAACCAGTTCGCCGTCCTGCTGGGCGAGATGGCGGCAGAAGCCCATGACGTCGTCCGCGAATGTCTCGTCGGGGAACACCTTGTGGACGAGGCCCGCGTTGAGCGCTTCCTGCGCATCGAGCGGAATGTTCGCCATGATCATGTAGCGCGCCCAGTGAGGGCCGATGATCCGCACCAGTCGGCTGACGCCGTTGGTTGCCGGCAGTACCCCGAATTTTGCTTCGGGGAAGGCATAGGAGGCGCTGGCAGCGGCAAGCCGGAAATCGCACGACAGTGACATTTCCAGACTTCCACCGACACAGCGCGCATGGTGCGCGACGACGAAGGGCTTCTCGATCCCTTCCATTTCGTCCCAGATTCGGCGCATCGGCAGCCGCCGGTGCTGTTCGCGCACTTGCGATCCGCGCGTCGGCGCTTCGCGAGACTCGGCATCGCCTTGCTTGAGATCGGCCCCGGCAGAAAAATAGCGGCCTTTGGAGTTGATCAGCATCACTTTGAGTTCGGGCGTATCGCGAAAGCGCAGGACCGCCTGCTCGAGAATATCGACCAACTGGCCGCTCATTGCGTTGAGCTTGTCGGGGCGGTTGAAGGTGGCGATGAGGATATTGCCTTCCTCGCGCACCAGCATGTGGGGTTCTTCGCTCATTTTTCGTCCTCTCGCGTGTCGCGGCAAATCGTCGGTGCGATTGCCGAATGGGTATGCATGGCTTGCAGAATGGCTTACAATGCGCGGCAAGCGGGTCAATAGCCCTCACGCAACCAAATTGGAGAGTAGAGCCATGCGCATGGAAGATATGGTCCTGGTCAGCGTTGACGATCACATCACCGAACCGGCTGAAGTGTTCGACAATCAGCTTTCCGGCGAAGCCCTGGCCACTGCGCCCAAGCTGCGCACCGGGCCGAACGGCAAAAATTACTGGGAATACCAGGGCATGCAGCTCGCCTCCGTCGCGCTCAATGCCGTGGTTGGCCGCCCGCGCGAGGAATATGGCATGGAGCCGACCTCGCTCGATCAGCTGCGCCCCGGCTGCTACGATGTCCACAAGCGCGTCGACGATATGGACGTCAACGGCATTGCCGCCTCGATGAATTTCTCCAGCCTTGGCGGGATGGACGGCGGACCGTTCTTCCGTGCGGAAGACAAGAAGCTTTCGCTCATCCACATGCAGGCCTACAACGACTGGCACCTCGACGAATGGTGCGGCGCCTATCCTGCGCGCTTCATTCCGATGGGCATGATCCCGCTGTGGGATCCGCAGTTGATGGCGGACGAGATTTACCGGCTGGCCGCCAAGGGCTGCCATTCGGTGGTGTTCAACGACAATCCCCCCGCGCGCGGCCTGCCCTCGATCCACGACGATCATTGGGAGCCGCTGTGGAAGGCTGCGGCCGAAAACGAGACGACGATCAACCTGCATATCGGTTGCGGCCACGTTTCCCCGCACGCCTCGATGAAATCGCCGATCGAGGCCTGGATCACCACCATGCCGATGGCAGTCGGATTCGGCACCTCGGACTGGCTCCACCTCGATGCCTTCAACCGTTATCCCACCCTGCGCATCGGCCTGTCGGAAAGCGGCATCGGCTGGATTCCCTATCTGCTCGAACGCGCCGACTATACCAACCAGCAGCACAAGGCATGGACCCATTCGGAGACCTATCTGGGCAAGAAGAAGCCCAGCGATGTGTTCCGCCAGCATTTCACCTCATGCTTCATCGATGATGCCTATGGCCTCAGGAATGTCGATCTGATCGGCGAGGATAACATCTGCTTCGAGGTCGATTATCCGCATTCGGATACGCCGTGGCCCGAATCGCCCGAAGTGCTGTGGCCCTCGATCAAGCATCTGACCGATGTGCAGATCGACAAGATCACCCACCTTAACGCCATGCGCGACTACAAGTTCCCGATGTTCGAACGCATGCCGCGCGAAGAGCTGACCGTGGGCGCGCTGCGGGCCAAGGCGAAGGCCAAGGGCGTGGATGTCTCTTCGCATTCCGGCGGCGGCGGTGCCGCGCCGCTGGCACCCGGTGAAAAGCGCCGGGCGGTCGTTTCCGGCGACATCGCGATGATGTTCCAGAAGCACGAAGAAACCGAAGACGCTTGAGCTCCAAATGCCCCTCCTCTTGAGGGGAGGGGCTTATGGCTTGCATCGCTGATGGGAGGGTAGCTACTGCCCCGCCACCCGCCTCTCCGGATAGTCTGCGCCAAGCAGCTCGATCAGTTGTCCATCCGGATCGCGGATCATCAGCGCCATGCCGAGATCGCTCTCCTTGATAATTGTTCCGCCCAATTGAACGGCCTTCTCTGCCGTCGCCTGGATATCGGCGACCGAGATCGAAAGGTGCGTCAGCCCTGGCTCGTTCATTGCGCGCTGCCGGTATGGGGCCTGTGCGCCCGGCGCGGCGTAATGCATCAGCTCCAGTACGAACCCGCCAAGCCGCAGGTAATAGGCCGTGACTGCCAGCGGACCGGGCAAACCGCAGAGCTTGGTCGTGCCCTCATCAGGCGGGCTCAACTGATACCAGTATTCGAAGCCCAGCACCTCTGTATAAAACCGCATCGCGCGCTCGGGATCAGCGACTGCGTGCCCGACATGATTGACCACTGCCATCGCCGCTACCCCGCCGGCGAAAGCTTGCAGATCAGCCCGCGCATGTAATTGTCGCCGGCGTAATCGCTGAACGCTTCGCCATCCGGCAAGATCGCATTGATGTTCGATTCCCACAGGCCGTAATGCGCGTCGCCATCGGCCTCGCGTTCGGGGTACCACATGTGGCTGTCGGCATGGACCACGCGCGGGTGCATGTTGGCGTCGAACTTGGCCGCTTGCTTCACCCGCCCCATCGGCGTTTCGACCCAGACCATTTCGCCCTCGGATATGCCCAGCGAGGCCGCCGTATCCGGATGCAGCGTCACCAGCGCATAAGGATGCTGCTTGCGCATTGTCGCCAGGTGCTTGTGCTGCGAGCGGTAATACCATTTGAGCGAATTGCCGGTCGACATGATCAGCGGGAATTTTTCGAACAGTTCGGGGCTGGAGATCGGGCTCCAGGCGGGCTCTTCATACTCAGGCACCCCTGGATAGCCGAGGCTCTTGAGCAGATCGCCGCCCAGCTCGACCTTGCCCGATGCCGTGGCAAAGCCGCGCTGCTCGAAGCGGCGGTGCTTGGGCGTGGCGAAGACCCAGGGCATGTCGCGGTCAGCCAGTTCGCCGTGGCTGATGCCCGAGGGGACAAGGATATTGCTGAACCATTCCTCCATCGTATCGGGCCACATGCCCTGCTGGCCGAGCCGGTTGCCCAGCTCTCGCCACAACTGATAATCATCGCGTCGTTCGTAGAGCGGATCGACCGTGCGGCGCGAGGCCGAATGCGCATCGCCGAAGCCCCACATGTTGCTGAGCAGGGGCCGCTCTAGCCCGTCGGTCGCGGGCAGCACATAGTCGGCCAGTTCGCCGCAAGGGGTCATCCAGTGATCCATGTTGACGCTGAGCTCGAGCTCGTCGGACAGCATCGCCTGATGCAGCCGCCGGGCATCGGTCAGCGCCACCAGCGGATTGCCGGCCTGCAGGATGAAAGCCTTGACCGGATAGGGCTTGCTCTCGAGGATCGCGGTGGGCAGCGCCGAGGGGGCGATCACCACGTTGTAGATCGCCGGACCCACGCCAAGCGGATGGACCTTCTCCATCGCCGCACGATAGGCCTTGAGGCCCCGCACCGAGGCAATGGGATACATATCCGGCGCTGATGCTGTCGCGGGTGCGCAGCGGGTGGTTGATCAGCGTGTCCCAGTGCATTTCCTCGCGGAAGCGGGTGTTCTCCGGCGGATCGGCAAACCGCGCGCCGCCTTCCACATCGAGATTGCCGCAGATCGCGCGCAGATAGGTCTTGCCGAACACGGCGGCGGTTGTTGCCTTGCCGAGTTCCGCCGTGCCGAGCCCGAAGGGGATGTGGCCGGGGGTGTTGGTCGCATACATCCGCGCGGCGGCCTCGATGTCCTCGGCCTTGAGCCAGGTGATCTCGGCAACTTTCTCGGGCGTATAGCCGCGCACCGCCTCGGTCAGCTGATCAAAACCGGTGCACCATTTTTCGACGAAAGCCTTGTCGTAGAGCCCTTCGGAAATGATCGTGTTGATCATCCCGTAAGCCAGCGCGCCGTCGGTTCCCGGGCGGATCTGCAGCCAGATATCGGCCATGTCGGTCAGCTCTGTCCGGCAGGGATCGATCGCGATCAGCTTGCCGCCCGCCGCCTGGAAGGCCTTCAAATTCTTGCGCTGGCTGGCAAGCGCCAGCGACCCGCCGACGCCCCACAGCACCAGGCATTTGGTCACCCCGGGGATCGGCGCATTGCCGATGCAGGCCTGCTCGCCATAGACCGCCCATTCCGAAAGCAGCTCGGCCTCGCCGCAATTCTTGCCCTGATAGAGGATGTTGGGCGTGCCCCACAGGTTCGACCAGCGCCAGCATGACGAGTCGCCCGCGCCCTTGTAGGAGCCGCCCATGGTCTGCAAAGCCTCGGGCCCATGCTTGTCGCGGATGGCAGCCAGCTTCTCCGCGATCTCGTCCAGCGCCTGATCCCAGCTGATCCGCTGCCACTTGCCCTCGCCGCGCTTGCCGGCGCGCTTCATCGGGTAGTTCACCCGGTCAGGGTGATCGTGATACTCGATAGCCTGCCCGGCGCGCGGGCAATCGGCCGGGAAACCGGCGGTGCGGTCTGGCCGGATCGACATCGGCCGGTTGTTCGAAATCTTCGCCTCGACATAGCAGCCAACCCCGCAAATCGGACAAGTGCCGCGCTTGGTCTCGCAGGGGACGGCTTCCTTGGGTTGTGTTGCCATGTCGTCACCTCTTCCTCGGCAGAAATGTGCGCCGAGTGAGGGGGCTTGTCAAAACAAAGGCGAGTATTTGCTCAAGGCCGCATGATCCACCCGCCGTCGATGTGGATCACCTGCCCGGTAATCCATTTGCCGGCCTCCGAGCACAGCATCACCGCCGTGCCGACCAGTTCGTCCGGCTCGCCGCGCGGGTGGATGGCGCAGGCCATTTGCAGGTGCTGGATGAACGGGGAATCGTCGGGCACGAGCATCTGGCCGGCGTCGCTCTTCACATTGCCGGGAGCGATGGCGTTGCAGGTGATATTGTCCTTGCCCCATTGCTTGGCGAGGCTGGTGGTCAGGCCGACGAGGGCGATCTTGGTGATGCCGTAAAGGCTGGTCGCCGGGAAAGCGCCGCCCGAGGTCTGGTTGATGATCCGCCCGCCGCCGCGCGTGCGCATCGAGGGCGCGCAGGCGCGGGCGCAGAGCAGCGCGCCGGTGGTGTTGACCGCGAAGGCCTTGTTCCACGCTTCGACCGAAACGGTGTCGATGCAATCATAGCTGATATCAACCATCAGCGCGGCGTTGTTGATCAGGATGTCGATGCCGCCAAAGGCCGCGATTGCAGCGGCGGCCATGGCCTTGGTCGAGTCTTCGTCCGCCACATCGACCTGCACGGC
This sequence comes from uncultured Alphaproteobacteria bacterium, assembly GCA_963732725.1. Classification (GTDB taxonomy): domain Bacteria; phylum Pseudomonadota; class Alphaproteobacteria; order Sphingomonadales; family Sphingomonadaceae; genus Novosphingobium. The sequence continues at coordinate 108,081 of CAVTAQ010000001.1, forward strand.
AACAGCCTTGCCGCCGCCCGCAACGATCTCGTCGGCGACTTTCTGCGCGCCCTCGCCGTTGAGGTCGGCCACCACGACCGAAGCTCCGGCATTGCTCAGGCCAAAGGCATAGGCCCGCCCGATGGAGTTCCCGCGCCCGCCTGCGCCGGTGACAATCGCGACTTTGCCGTCGAGGCGGTATTGATCGAGGGTGAAGGTCATTTTCGATTTCTCCGTGAGTTAGAGCGGAATGCCAAAAAACTGAACCAACCCCGCTCGTCCTGAGCTTGTCGAAGGACGCCGCGCCATGCTCGACCGTTGCGCGGCACCCTTCGACAGGCTCAGGGTGAGCGGGGTTGGGTGTTTGGTTCGCATTTTCAGAGTCAGGTTCTAGCCAGCCGTCGCCGCAAAAAAATCCTCCGCCGCATCGGCCAATTTGTCAGCGTCGCTGCTTCCCGGCAGGATAGCCTGGAGCAGCTTCATATCCTTGACCAGCAGCGGTCCGCCCATCCACGACACCAGCGGCTGCGGCATGCGGGCATAGATTTCCCAGCCGAAGCTGCGCCCGCTGCTCTGGCCTACCAGTTCAGCCAGCGCGGCGCGGTCAACTCCCAACGCCTCGCCTGCGGCCATGGCATGATGGGCGATGCCGAGGTGGGCAGAGAGCAGGGCGTTGTTGACGATCTTGGCCTTCTGCCCCGAGCCTGGCGGGCCGAGCAGGACGATCAGCTTGCCAAAAGTCTCGAACACCGGCCGGGCTGCGGCAAAGTTCTCCTCGGAGGCGCCGCACATCACGGTCAGCGTTCCTGCTGCCGCACTGGGCGATCCTCCGCTGACCGGCGCGTCGATCAGTCCAATGCCGCGCGCCTTGCATTGCGCTTCAAGTTTGACGCAGCTTTCGGGCAGGATGGTCGAATGTATGGCAATGCGGCTGCCGCTCTTCATCACCGGGATCAGCTGGTCGGTTATCGAAAAGACATCGGCATCGTTGACCACGCAAATGCCGACATGATCGCATGCCGCGCCCAGTTCGCTGACACTCGCCGCAGCTTTCGCGCCCTTGGCGACATAGGCCTCCAGTGCTTCCGGACGGCGCGCCCAGACGGTGAGGTCCATTCCCGCATCGACGATCCGGTGCGCCATCGGGCCGCCCTGGCTGCCCAGGCCGATGAAACCGATCCTGTCGCTCATCCTGCGGTAATCCCGGCATCAATCGAAACGCAGGCCCCGTGATAGGAGCGGCCCGCAGGCGAGGCGAGCATCACGATCAGATCGGCGACATCGTCCACCTCGACCAGCCCGCGCAGACCGGAATAGCGGGCCACAAGATCCATTTCGGCATCTTCAGGGAACGACATCCCGTCGGAAATATTGGTCATCATCCCGCCCGGTGCGACGGCATTGATCCGGATCGGCTGGCGGGCATATTCCATCGCCATCGCCTTGGTCATGTTCATCAGCCCTGCCTTGCTGGCGCAATAGGCAGCGGCATAGGCCTCGCCGATCAGCGCGGCGGAAGAAGCGCAGTTGACGATCGCGCCGCCGGTCTCAAGCAGGTGAGGGATGGCCGCTTGCGACAGGAACCATGGCGCGTTGAGATTGATTGCGATGGTCTGGAGATAGTGCTCGCGCGGCATGTCCGGGGTGCGGGTCATGCGGATGATGCCGGCGATGTTGCACAGCGCATCGAGCCTGCCGAAGCGCGCAACCGTGGCGGCCACTGCGCCGGTGCAGGCATCGGGATCGGCGAGATTTGCCACATGCACCTCGACCCCGGCATTGCCGAGCAATCCTGCGGTTTCCGCCAACCTCTCGGCGTTGATGTCGACGATGCACAGGTCCGCGCCCGCCTCAGCCAGCTTGCGGGCCGTGGCCCGGCCAAGACCCGATCCCGCACCCGTTACGAGAGCGACTTTACCCTTCATTTCAATAACCATCGCCATATTTCTTAATCCAATACCTTAGCCGTTCCAGGGCAGTCCCTTGGCGTGTTTTTCTGCCATTTCCCAGACGATCCCCTGTATATGCGAGGCCTTGGGCCAGCCCGCGCAAAGGCCATAGGCGAGCACGAATTCCTGCAGCTCGTCTGCCGTGCAGTTGCCGGATGCCATGGCGGAATGGAAGTGCGACTTGATCGGTATTTCCGCCCCGCTCTGGGCAACCCCGACCAAGGTCAGCCAGCGCCGCGAGCGTTCGTCCAGCCCGCGGCGGCACCACATTTCGCCGAACACGAAATTGTTGATCGCCTCGAGAAACGGTGATGCCGACGGACCGCCGGGGAAGGTCATCACTTTGGTGAATTCGGCCATGCCCTCGGCGGTGCGCACTTCCGGATCCCACGGCTCGGCGCGGATCGGCGGACAGTCGGCGGGCGGCAGCCCCAGCGCCTGGGCAGCGCGGGTGGCACCCTTGTCGATCAGGTCGCCGGTGCCCCAGCCGCCATAGAGGCACATGTGCAATGCCGCCTCGCGCACTTCGGCAAGCGAAAGCTCGCCATTCCTGAGGGCGCCCTGGATCACGCCTTGAATGGTGCCCTCGGGAAACCGGCACAGCGCGGCCCCTGCAATGCCGATCAGATAGCGCGCCCGCAGGTCCAGCCCGGGGCGGTTCCACACTTCGGCATAGACGAAATCGCGGATGCTCTCCTCATAGGGTGTTTCGGGCGGCGCGGCCCTCTGTCCGGTAATCCGTTCCTGGTTTTCCGCGCCGCGCGCACTGCGTTCCCTGGGGTCAAGCAGCTGGCTCATGCGTCAGGTCCTTTCAGGCTCATCCAGATGTTCTTGGGCTGCATGAACTCATTGAGCCCCTCGATACCGCCGAGCCGTCCGTGGCCGCTCTTCTTCCAGCCGCCGAACGGGCAATTGGGCTGCATCGCCTCGCCCGAGCCGTTGACATGGATCATGCCGGCTTCCAGCTGGGCGGTAACATGATGCGCGCGGCGCAGGTTCTGGGTGTGCACGTAAGCGCCAAGGCCGTATTCGGTGCCATTGGCGAGAGCTATGGCCTCTTCCTCGGTATCGAACGGCGTGACCGCAAGCACCGGGCCGAACACCTCGTTCTGGGCGATTTCGCTGGAATTGGGAACGTCTGCCAGCACCGTCACCGGCAGGTAATAGCCCGGGGCATGATCGCCGCCCATGCGCGTGCCGCCTGCGACGATCCGCCCGCCCTGCTCAACCCCGCGCGTCACCATGCCGATGATGCGGCCCAGCGCAGTTTCGCTGATGACGGGGCCCAGCATGGTCGCCTGGTCCATCGGATCGCCGGGCTGGATGTGGTTCGCCGTGGCAGTCAGCATCGCGAGGTATTGCTCATAGACGCCGCGCTGCACCAGCAGCCGCGTGCCGTTGACGCAGCCCTGGCCATTGGCCGATACTGCGCCGGTAACACCGCATTTGGCTGCGTTCGCCAGATCGGCATCGTCGAACACGATCACCGCCGACTTGCCGCCGAGTTCGAGACCGACCGGCTTGAGCGACTGCGCGGCGCTGGCGAGCACTTTCTTCGCGGTATTGCCCGAGCCGATGAATTCGATCTTGTCGATTCCGGGGTGCTGGACCATCGCCTCGCCGACATCCGCTGCGCCGGTAACGAGATTGACCACGCCCGGCGGGAAGCCTGCCTCCTGGATCACTTCGGCGAGCATCATCGCGGAGTAGGGGGCCAGGTCCGGAGATTTCAGCACGACGCAATTGCCGGCAGCAAGGGCAGGGGCCATCACCATGGTTGCGGCAAACAGCGGGCCGTTCCACGGGATGATCACGCCGACCACGCCGTAAGGCTCATAGGTCACATAGTCATGCGCCGGGCCGCCCCACATCGGGATCGTGCGGCCGTGGATCTTGTCGCACCAGCCGCCGAAATAGCGGAACTTCTGCGCCGCATCGTAGCCCATGAACGGCGCATAGGCTGAGACCGAGCCGTTCTCCGCAATCAGGCTGGGGGCAAATTCGGCGCTTTTGGCCTCGAACAGCGCGGCGAGCTTGAAGAACAGGTTGCGCCGTTGATCGCCCGGCATGGCCCGCCAGGCAGGGGCGGCCTTGCGGGCCGAGGCGACGGCGCGGTCGACATCATCGGCATTGGCCATCCTGATCTCGCGGGTGACCGTGCCGTTGCCGGGATAGATATGCGGCATGATGAGGCCGCTGCCCTGCTCCTCACGTTCGCCGCCGATGATGATCGGGTGGCGGGGAAGGGCGGTGAGGTTTGGGGTCTGGAAAGTCATGTAATGGCCTCCTACAATTCTAACTCTACTCGTCACCAGTTCAGGGTGACGATTTTGGTTGGCAAGGGACGTGTCGTTTCGCTCACGTCACATCGCCCGGGTCTGTTCCCACGCTTCGTCGGTGCACCAGACATATTCCAGGTAGTGCCCCAATGTCTTGCGCGCATCGATGTAGAGAAACTTGAGGCTGTCGCCGCCGCCGGTGTCCCTCCACATTGCCACCGGAAGGTCCTGCGCCTTGGTCCGTGCGAGGAAATCCTCCCAGCTGCCTTCCACCCGCATGCAGATCTGGTGAAAGCGGATCGGCGCACCGTTTGCGGGCGCGTTGGCATAGATGCCCAGGGGATCGGTGAGCGGCTGGATCAGTTCATACTGGGTATCGCCGATCCAGATGAAGCACAGCCGCAGCTTGTTGATCACTTCGCCAGTGGGCGAATCGACCGGCTGGTCGACCTCGATGATATGCGGATCGTGCGTCATGCCGCGCCCGCGGAACAGCTCGATTGCTTCCTCGATCGGGCAATCGCAGACGTAGCCGAGCTGGTAGAATTTGCCTTCGATCATTTCGCTTCCTCTATTTTTCTCTCTCTTTGTTCCCCTCCCGCATGCGGGAGGGGAGAAGCTCAAAGTCCCTCCAGCTCGACATCATACCGCGCCAGATAACGCGCATACAAAGCTTCAAGTTTTTCCTTGCTCAGCCCGTATTCGTCGAGCTTGTAACCATGCTTGCCGAACTTGTTCTGGGGATTGTCGTCGACCCAGCCCTGAATGCCCTTTTCGGCCTCGGGGGTAAAATCGTCGCCCAGCGCGGCATAGACATTGCGCATCGTGCCCATCGGATCGCGCATCATGTCGGCATATTGCACGTCGATGATGCGGTCCTCGCCATGCGTATCGCGGAAGTCCATCGCCCGCTCGGCGTGCTGCGCGGCATACCAGGGGTATTGGCTGCCCAGCCAGTCATGGTCGATCCGGCCCATCAGCATCCGGTGGCTCATCGAGATGATGCTGCACAGCGAACCCGTGGCGACATAAGGATCGCGGTGGGTCCAGATCAGCCGCGCATCCGGGTATTCCTTGATCAGATATTCGAGATGCAGCGCGTGGCTGGGCATCTTGAGGTTCCACACGCCGGGCGCCTTGTGTTGCAGCGCCTGCAGGAACTTCCTGTGCCAGGCATAGGCCGAGGTCATGTCGGCCTGAAAGATGTATTCGCGGTATTTCGGCAGGATGCCTTTGCTCTCGATCATCAGCGTCTTGAAATCATGCGCGAGGAACCAGACGCATTCGTGCGGATAGATCGGCGAGGAGCGGTAGATCACGCCGGCCTCGGGATAGGCCTTGAGCATGGCGGCATGGGCATCGAGCTTGGCCTGAACGCGCGGGTTGCTGGTCAATTCCGCGGTCGAAACCGGCGGGATCGGATCCTCGATCTCCCATTCCAGCGGCGAGCGCCGCGCCGGATCGGCCGCCAGCAGATTCGACATCAAGGTGGTGCCGGTGCGCGGCACGCCCAGCACGAAAACCGGGCGCTCGATTGGCCGGTCGAGCAGTTCGGGGTTCGCCTGGAGATAGCCCCACACCTTCAGCCGGTCGCTGAGATACTTGACGCAATCGCCGCGCACCCGCTCGATCCCGGTGTCGAGATAGAGCCCCTTGGCGATTCCATCGTTGAAATCTTCCACAAAGACATCAAGCCCTTCGCGATAGCTATCGCAATCGAAGGCATCGACGCCGGTTGCCTTGTGGGCGGCTTCAATCATCGCATCGGCGACGAGCGGCTGGGCCATGGTCGTTTTCCTCTATCCCGTGTTTTCGCAAGAAGCCGTTCGCGGCTTTCCAGGCGCCGAGCTAACCCCCAAGCAGAGTGCCTTGGCAATGCAGATAATCGATGAATTCAGGCTAAAGTATCGAATTCAGGCCAATACCCGACCGGCAGATTTCATGCGGACTTCAATCCACGCGATTGGCGGTCGCGAAACTGGCTGGGGCTGGTGCCGACGGCCCGGCGAAAGGCGTAGGTGAAGCTTGAGGGCGATGAGAACCCCATGGTGAAGGCGATGGTTTTCACGCTTTCCCCCGCGACCAGAAAGCGCTTGGCCCGCTCCATGCGGCGCTGCTCGATATAGTCCCCGATCGAACAACCCCGGCTTGCCTTGAAGCCCCGGGTCAACTGGCGGACCGAAATGTTGCAATGGCTTGCCAGCTCGGCCAGCGACGGTGCTGAAGGGTCTTCGCTCAGGCGTTCGTCGATCAGGCGCAGGCGCCAGCCAGCCAGGCCGCCGGTTGTCGGGCGTTCGCTGTTTTCGAGATAGAGCCGCGCCAGTTCGATGGCCAGCTCGCCGCCAAGATGCGCGAACATCGCCGCTGCAGCAAAGCCGGGATAGCGCACTTCCTCGGTCAGGCGGAACAGCAGGGCGCGGATCCGGGCGTTGGTGATATCGAGCATGGCGGCAAGCTGGTCGTCGCTCCAGCGCGGTTCATCGCCGACGATGGCGGTGATCGCTTCCGCCCCGATCTGGCAGACGATCGACAGCTGCCTGCCGCTGCCGCCCCGGAATTGCAGGCGCTCGCCCGGCGGCACCATGAAGATGTCGCCAAGCCGCTCGAACCGGTTGGGGCCCCAGCGCTGGCGATAGCAGGCGCGGGCGTCAATCGGGCGCGGGGTCAGGCACATGTTGAGCTGGTAATGCGGTTCGCTGGCCACCAGCGCATCGGTTGGCTCGGGGATATCGAACCGCACCAATTGCGCCGAAAGCCCGGTGCCGGTCATTTCCGCGTCGACGGTAATGGTCGGAATTTCGGTCAAGGCAGGTTTGTGTCCCTGATTACATGGTGTGGCCTGATTTCTATAGGCACCACACTTGCGGCGCAAGCCTCATGCGCCAAACATCGCATGCGAAACGGAGCGCGCCAGTCAGGCGCGGCTTCGCACATGGGAAGAGGACAGCGGTATGGGAAGCAGCCTGTTCGATTGCACCGGCAAGGTGACGATGGTCACCGGCGGCAACAGCGGCATTGGCCTGGGTTTTGCCATGGGCTGCGCCAAGATGGGCGGCGATGTCGCGATCTGGGCACGCAACGAGGAAAAGAACGCGCTGGCCAGGGAAAAGCTGCTGGAGGCGGGTGCCGGTCGGGTTTTTGCCTACAAGGTCGACGTTACATCCGAGGAGCAGGTGCGCGAAGGCTACCGGCAGCTCAAGGCCGATCTCGGGCGGCTCGATTGCGTTTTCGCCAATTCCGGCCGCAACGCCAAGCCGAGCGCCTTCATCGACATGGAATTGAGCGAATGGCACGATTTGCTTGCCGTCAGCCTGCACGGCGCCTTCTATACCCTGCGCGAGGGCGCGCGGCTGATGATCGAGCGGGCCGAGGCGGGCGAGCCGGGCGGAAGCCTGGTGTTTTGCGGCAGTCTTTCGATGTTTCAGGGCGTTCCGGGCATCTTCAACTATGCGGCTTCCAAAGGTGGCATGGGCGCGGTGATCCGGGGGATTGCGGTCGAACTGGGCAAATATGGCATCCGCGCCAACACGGTTGCCCCGGGCTATATCAAGACCGGATTTTCCGAGAACATTCCGGATGAAATGGCCAGGCAGATCGACGGGCTGTTCTCGTCGGTCACGCCGATCAGCCGCCCCGGCTATCCCGAGGATTTTGAAGGCATCGGCGCCTATCTGTGCAGCGATGCCTCGCGCTTTCACAGCGGCGACACGATAGTGATCGATGGCGGCAGCGTGATCTATCCGCCTTATGCAGCTTCACTTGGAGGATGATTGAATCATGAAACTGTTCGACTGCACCGGCAAGGTGACCCTGGTGACCGGCGGGAATGGCGGCATCGGCCTCGGCTTCGCCATGGGCTGCGCCAAGATGGGCGGCGACATCGCCATCTGGGCGCGCAATGCCGAGAAGAACGCGACCGCCAAGGCTGAGCTGCTGGCAGCCGGGGCCGGGCGGGTCGAGACCTATATCGTCGACGTCTCGGATGAGCAGGCGATCATCGATGGCTATGCCCAGCTGATGCAGGATTTTGGCCGGCTCGACTGCGTCTTCGCCAATTCCGGCCCGCCGCCGCGCTATGATTCGGTGTTCGACATGCCGACCCAGCATTGGCACGATTTTCAGGCCGTGGCGCTGCACGGCGCTTTCTTCACCTTGCGCGAGGGCGCGCGGCTGATGAAGGAGCGGGCCCTGGCCGGTGAGCCGGGCGGCAGCCTGGTCGCTTGCGGTTCGGGATCGCTCTATCAGGGCCTGGCAGGCAAGATGGAATATGCCGCATCAAAGTGCGGCGCCGAGGCGGTGATCCGCTGCCTGGCGGTGGAACTGGGCGAATACGGTATCCGGGCCAATGTTGTTGCCCCGGGGCTGATTATCACGCCGATGATGGGACCCAACCCGGATGCGGCGGACAAGGCGCTCAGCGCGATTTATGCCCCGCAAACGCCGATGCGCCGGCTGGGCTATGGCACGGACTTTGAAGGCATCGGCGCCTATCTGTGCAGCGATGCATCCTCGTTCATGTCTGGCGAAACGGTCTTCATCGACGGCGGCTACAAGATCCGCCCGTAAGGCGCGGCATTGGGAGAATGACAATGAAAGTGCTCAACATCCACGAAGTGAACGATGTCCGCCTCGACGATTATGTGTTGCCGGAAGCGGGCCCGCGGGATGTAGTGGTCAAGATGAAAGCCGTCGGCATCTGCGGCTCCGACCTCAGCTACATCAAGTACGGCGGTATCATGCGCAAGCCTGGCGGGGTCACGCCAATCGGCCATGAGGGTGCCGGCGAGGTGCTGCGGGTCGGCAGCGAAGTGACCGGTATCAGCCCGGGTCAGCCGGTGATCATCAACCCGATGAACACTCCCAGCAATGTCGGCAGCGGCGGTCCGGAAGGCGCGTTCGTTCACGAATTGCTGGTGCGCGATGCGCGGCTCGAGGATTCGATCCTGCCGATCCCCGAAGGCGTGCCCTATGAAGTCGCCGCGATGTGCGAACCGCTGGCCGTCGCCATGCACGGGGTCAACCGGGCCGATGTCAAGGCGGGCGACAAGGTGGTTGTGTTCGGCTGCGGTCCGATTGGCCTTGGCATGATCCTGTGGCTGGTCGATCGCGGGATCACCGATGTGATTGCCCTGGATCTGGCTGCCGAGCGGCGCCAGCGCGCGCTCGATCTGGGCGCACGCGCCGCCTTCGATCCGCGCGAGATCGATCTCTACGAGACACTGGGCGAGCTCCACGGCAAGGAAATGTGCATGCACAAGCCTGCCGTCGGCACTGATGCCTTCATCGACGCGGCAGGCGCGCCTTCGATTCCCGAAGATGTCATCCGGGTGTGCAAGTACCGCTCCAAATTCGTCATCACGGCAGTCTATTACCAGCCGGTGCCGCTATCGCTGGGCACGATGCTGACCAGCGAACTGACCATCACCACTGCCGTTGGCTATCCCACCGAAATGAACGACGTGGTTGCCAGCATGGCCCGGCTCAAGGACAAGATTCGCACCCTGATCAGCCACCGCGTGCCGTTTGACGACGTGCTTGAGGGTCTCAAGCTTGCGGGCACGCCGGAATCGGCCAAGGTCATGGTCCACATGGAGGAGGCCGGCGCATGAGCGACGTCCAGGACAAGCCGACCCCGCTCGCCAATCTGGTCCGCGCCGGCGACAAGCAGACCGAGGCTGAGGCGATCACCCCGTTCGTGTTCATGGCGCACGATGTTTCCAACGCCTATCTGGTGACCACCAGCGACGGCGACGTTGTCGTCAACACCGGCATGCCCGACGGGGCCGAACGGAGCGTCGCCTTGTTCGCGCCGCACCGCACCGGTCTGCTCAAATACATCGTGCTCACGCAGAGCCATGCCGACCATTTCGGCGGCGTGCCCGACTTTCTGGAAGCAGGCACCAAGGTGATCGGCGGCCCCGGCTATCTCGAGGCGCGAGACGATATGCTTGGCCTGCAGGCCTTCTTTGGCCCGCGCACCTTCAAGCTGTGGGGCGCTGCGCTGAAACGCGACACACCGCCACGGCCGATCCCGGATGTCACGCCAGACATCTTCGCGCCGGAAAGCGGAATGACCTTTGAGGTCGGCAACCGCACCTTCGAGCTGATCCACGCCCCCGAAGGCGAGACTATCGACAACATCCTGGTGTGGATGCCCAAGGAGAAGATCGTCTTCACCGGCAACACTTTCGGCCCGGTCTGGCTGTCGATGCCGTTCCTCAACACCCTGCGCGGCGACAAGCCCCGGCTGGTGCGCAATTTCCTCAAGTCGCTGGCGAAGGTCCGCGATCTGGGCGCGGAAATCCTCATCACCGGCCACGGCGCGCCCGTTATCGGCAAGGACCGGATCAGGGAAGACCTCGACCGCATCGAAGCCGCCGTCACCTATGTGCGCGACTATACGCTGGAAGGCATGAAGGCGGGCAAGACCGTTCACCAGCTGATGCACGAGTTCAAATTCCCCGGAAACGTCGCCATCGGCGATTTCCATGGCAAGGCCAGCTGGGCGGTCCGTTCGATCTGGCAGGAATATTCCGGCTGGTTTCATTACGAAGATGGCACCACCGCGCTCTACGGCGTGCCGCGTTCATCGATCCATGCCGATATTGCCGAACTGGCGGGCGGGGCAGGGGTCCTGGCCGCGCGGGCACAGGCGCATGTCGATGGCGGCAGGCCGCTGGAGGCGCTGCACCTGCTCGACATTGCGCTGGGCGCCGAACCGGGCAACCGCGAGGCGCTTATGGCCAAGAAAGCGGCCAGCCAGGCCCTGCTTGAGGCCAGCGGCGGCAGCAATCTCAGCGAGACCATGTGGCTGCGCTCCGAGATCGCCGAGATCGATGCGAAGCTGGCCGGATAGATGGCCGGATAGCTGTACTGTCAGCGGCCTCAAGAATCGCTTGTTTGCCGTGTCTGCCCTGGTCTGACAGGGCTAATTCAACATTTGTGACGGAAGATCCATGTCCAGAACGCTGACCCATCTAGAACGGCTTGAAGCCGAAGCGATCCACATCATGCGCGAGGTTGTCGCCGAGAGCGAGAAACCGGTGCTGATGTATTCGGTCGGCAAGGACAGCGCCTGCATGCTGCATCTGGCGCGCAAGGCGTTCTATCCCTCGCCGCCGCCGTTCCCGCTGCTGCATGTCGATACCACCTGGAAGTTCCAGGAGATGTACAAGCTGCGTGACAAGATGGCCAAGGACAGCGGCATGGAGCTGCTGGTCTACCACAACCCCGAAGCCATGGAAAAAGGCATCAACCCGTTCGACCACGGCGCGCTTCACACCGACATGTGGAAGACCGAGGGGCTCAAGCAGGCGCTCGACAAATGGGGCTTCGATGCGGCCTTCGGCGGCGCCCGGCGCGATGAGGAAAAGAGCCGCGCCAAGGAGCGCATATTCTCGTTCCGCACCGCCAGCCACGGCTGGGACCCGAAGAACCAGCGCCCGGAGCTTTGGAACCTCTACAATTCCAAGAAGGCCAAGGGGGAGAGCATCCGCGTTTTCCCGATCTCCAACTGGACCGAGCTGGACGTTTGGCAATATATCCACCTCAACGACATCCCGATCGTCCCGCTCTATTTCGCCGACAAGCGCCCGGTGGTGGAGCGCGACGGCATGCTGGTGATGGTCGACGATGATCGCTTCCCGCTGCGGCCGGGCGAAGTGCCCGAAATGAAGTCGATCCGCTTCCGCACGCTGGGTTGCTATCCGCTGACCGGCGCGGTGGAGAGCGAGGCCAAGACCTTGCCGGAAGTGATCCAGGAAACCCTGCTCACCACCACCTCCGAACGCCAGGGCCGCGCCATCGACAAGGATGCGGGCGGGGCCGGGATGGAAGTCAAGAAGCAGCAGGGGTATTTCTGATGGCTGCCGGAGATTTTGTTTCACGCGATCTTCGCGTGAACCCATTCACAAGCCTACAAACGGGCAGGATGCCGACATGACCGAGACAACCTCTGACCCAGTCTACGTCACCGAAGCGCTCATCGCCGAGGACATTGACGCTTACCTCGACCAGCACCAGCACAAGACCATGCTGCGGTTCATCACCTGTGGCTCTGTCGATGATGGAAAATCTACACTTATCGGGCGTTTGCTTTACGATTCCGAAGATGATCTTTGAAGATCAGCTCGATGCGTTGACGGCCGATTCCAAGAAGGTTGGAACGCAAGGCCAGGAGATCGATTTCGCTCTCCTCGTCGATGGCCTCGCTGCCGAGCGCGAGCAGGGCATCACCATCGATGTCGCCTACCGCTTCTTCAACACCGAAAAGCGCAAGTTCATTGTCGCCGATTGCCCGGGTCACGAACAATATACCCGCAACATGATCACCGGCGCCTCGACCGCCGATCTGGCCGTGATCCTGATCGATGCGCGCAAGGGCGTGCTGGTGCAGACGCGGCGGCATTCGTATCTGTGCCACCTGATCGGCATCAGGAATCTGGTGCTCGCGGTCAACAAGATGGACCTGGTCGACTATAGCCAGGAAGTCTACGATACGATCGTCGCCGATTACACCAGGTTCGCAAAGTCGATCGGCATCGAAAGCTTTACCGCGATGCCGATTTCCGGCTTCAAGGGCGACAATATCACCGGTCCCTCGGCCAATACGCCCTGGTACACCGGGCCGAACCTGGTCGAACATCTCGAAGAGGTTGAAGTCAATTCGTCGCGCGATGCCTCGTTGCCGTTTCGCATGCCTGTTCAATGGGTTAACCGTCCAAACCTCTATTTCCGCGGGTTTTCCGGGCTGATCGCCTCGGGCAGTGTCAAAGTGGGCGATGCGGTGCGGGTGCTGCCTTCGGGCAAGACTTCGACCGTCTCCAAGATTGCCGCGATGGGCACGACGATTGCGCTGCCCGGCGACAAGGACCTGACGACCGAACAGTATCTCAAGCATATTACCGGCCAGGATCAGGCGGTTGCGGGCGAGAGCGTTACCATCTGCTTCGCCGACGAGGTTGATTGCTCGCGCGGCGATGTGATTGCCCTTGCGGACAATCCGCCGCAGGCTGCCGACCAGTTCGAGAGCACTCTGGTCTGGCTCAGCGACGATCCGTTGCAGGTTGGCCGGGCCTATTGGCTGAAGCTTGGCACCCAGACCGTTTCTGTAACAGTCCATGCCCCGAAATACACAGTCAATGTCAATACTATGGAGCACATGGCTGCGAAAACGCTTGAGCTGAATGCGATTGGCGTGGCCGAGATTGTCACCGACAAGCCGATCGTGTTCGATCCCTATGCCGACAACCGCACAATGGGCGGGTTCATCCTGATCGACAAGATGACCAACTCGACGGTCGCGGCCGGCATGATCAACTTCTCGCTGCGCCGCTCGCAAAACGTGCATTGGCAAGCGCTTGATATTTCTCGGGAAGCCCATGCAGGTCTGAAAAACCAGAAGCCGGCGGTGCTGTGGTTCACCGGGCTTTCGGGCTCGGGCAAATCGACCATCGCCAATCTGGTCGAGAAGAAGCTGCACCGGATGAACCGGCACACCTTCCTGCTCGACGGTGACAATGTGCGCCACGGGCTCAACAAGGATCTCGGCTTCACCGAGACGGATCGCATTGAAAACATTCGCAGAGTTGGCGAAGTTTCCAAGCTGATGACCGACGCCGGGCTGATCGTGATCACCGCCTTCATCTCGCCGTTCCGCGCGGATCGCGAGCTGGTGCGCGCGATGCTGCCTGAGGGTGAATTCTTCGAGGTGTTCATCGATACCCCGCTGGAAGTGGCGGAATCGCGCGATGTGAAGGGCCTCTACAAGAAGGCGCGTTCGGGCGAGCTCAAGAATTTCACCGGGATCGACAGCCCCTATGAAGTCGCCAGCCAACCCGGAAATCAGGGTGGATACCACCGCGATGACAGCAGAACAGGCGGCAACGCTGATTGTCGATACGCTGTTGGGTGATCTGTGATGCCGGATGCTCTGAACGACGCCGAACTCGCTGCCCACCTCGCCGAAGTCGCAGGGCGCCTGCTGATCGAGGTTCGCGAATCCGGCATGTTGTCGCTGAAGGCACTGGGCAAGGCCGGGGATGCAACGGCCAACCAGTTCCTGATCCATGCGATCCGCGAACAGCGTGCCGACGATGGTCTGCTCTCGGAAGAGGAAAAGGACAATGCCGAGCGGCTGGGCAAAAGCCGGGTCTGGATCGTCGATCCGGTCGATGGCACCCGCGAGTATGGCGAGGCGCGGACGGATTGGGCGGTGCATGTCGCGCTCGCCATCGACGGCGTCGCCTCGATCGGCGCGGTGGCCCTGCCGGGTCTCGGCGTGGTGCTGCGCACCGACCGGCCGCAGACCGTGCCCGCCGCCCCCGGCAAACTTCGCATGGTCGTCAGCCGCACCCGCCCGGCGCGCGAGGCCACGGAAGTCGCCGACAAGATCGGTGCAGAGCTGGTGCCGATGGGCAGCGCCGGGGCCAAGGCCATGGCGATCGTGCGCGGCGAGGCGGACATCTACCTCCATTCCGGCGGCCAATACGAATGGGACAGCTGCGCCCCTGCCGCTGTTGCGCTGGCGCACGGCCTGCATTGCAGCCGCATCGATGGCTCGCCGCTGGTCTACAACCAGGCCGATGTCTACATGCCCGACCTGCTGATCTGCCGCAAGGAACATGCCGCGATGGTGCTGGGGCACGTTTCAGAACTCACTCAACCCTCCCGCTCATCCTGAGCTTGTCGAAGGATCATCCCTCCGGCGCCAGCGCCAGAATGCTTCCCATGACGATCCGCACCAGATCGGGCTGACCGCGCGCGCCGGTCTTGGCGTAGATTGCTTTGGAATAGGTCCGTGCGGTCTGCTCTGTCAGGCCCGCATCTCCGGCAGCTTCGGCGATGCTCCTGCCCCGGCACAGCGCGAGCGCCAGGCGGGCCTCGCTGGCGGAAAGCGCGAACAGTTCGGAAAGCTGGCTCTGGCGGTCGCTGGCAGACCAGTTGTCGCCGTGGACATAGGCGATCACATCGGGCGCGCCGCTGGCTGCCAGGGGCTTGTGGCTGGCACGCACCAGCAGCATGTCGAGCCAGGGATCGGCGCGCAGCGGGATTGCGCGCGGCGATCCGCCGTCGATCAGCTTGCCGAGCGCCGCTTCGATCTCGCGCTGCAATTCCGGCGGCCTGACTTCGAGCCGCCCCTGCCGGTCGCGCAACAGCACGCCAGAAGTCGCCAGAACGTTTTCGCCGAACGGATCGGCCCTGACCACCCGCCCGCCCACATCGAGCGCGATCCAGCCGAATTGCAGCCGCCGCACGGTATCGCCGGTAAGATCGGCGGCAAACCGCTCCTGTTCGCGGGCAACATAGGTGTGCAGCACCCCGCGCAGCAGCGGGGCGAGCGCGCCCAGCAGTTCGTCGACATCCGGTCCGAAACTGCCACCAAGGCTGACCGCCGTCAGCCAGGCATCGACTCCGCCTACTTCCTGGACCCGCATCTGGCGCGCATCAGTGATGCCGAAGTCAGCATTGGCCTCAAAGAAATTGCGATGCTCGACCATGTCCCAGGCGATGATCTCGGCGAAGGAATAGGGCTGGCCTTCGACCATCCGCTCGCGCGCCACCGCGTTGTCGGGATAGCCATAGCGGCGCTGGTTCTCCCGCATGCTTTCCGGCGAGACCCCAGTCGAGGCCAGCAGCAGGCCCTCGGCATGCTCCCAGCCTGGCGGGTGAAACGCCAGGGTGACGACATCGGCACCGGTGGCCGTGACCAATCCGTTGAGGAACGAGTGCCACAGCGGATCTTCGTGGATGCCCTCGATCAGGGCGACAGCAAGTGTGACTATTTGGTTACGCATTGCGACAAATCTCCACGCCTGTGCGGCAATACCCCCAGTTGGGAGTGTTGCACAAGCGGGGCGTTGATATGAGCGCTTCTTGGGTGTTTTGATCGAACGTGCTTCGCTCGCGCCCTGCTGGAGGGTTTTTTCAGTTTCATTCACGGGGTTGCCGGTCTCGATGGCCGCGCGACTCCTCGCCGTTGAGGGAGTTTATTCATGCGATTCGCTACCAAGTTTGCCCTGGCCAGTGCCAGCGTGCTTGCACTTTCCGCCCCTGCCCTGGCGCAGGATGCACCGGCTGAAGAGGGTGATGACAGCGATATCGTCGTCACCGGCACCCTGATCCGCGGCAAGGCACCGGTCGGTTCGAACGCGATCACGCTCGGTGAGAACCGGATCGAAGAAACTGGCGCGCAAAGCGGCAACAATCTGCTCGCCTCGCTTCCGCAGGTAACGAACTATTTCAATAAGGTGCCAATTTCCGATCTGTCGATCGAAGTTACGCAAATCCAGATTGCCCGCCCCAACATTCGCAATATATCTCCCAACAACGCTGCAAGTTCGGGAACGTTGGTGCTCGTCGATGGCCACCGCGTTGCTACCGCTGGTGTCAACCAGGCCTCGGTCGATCCCGATCTTATCCCGATCGGTGCTGTCCAGCGGGTCGACGTCGTTACCGAGGGCGGCTCGGCCACCTACGGTACCGATGCCGTGGCCGGGGTGATCAACTATATCACGCGCCGCCGGTTCAGCGGTGTGGAAGTCGGTGCGCATTTCGGGTTTGCTGATAATTACAAGCAATGGGATGCCAAGGCCACGGTCGGCAAGGAATGGGATACCGGCTCGCTCTGGGCGTCCTACAGCTATGCAAAAAGCGATGCGCTGTTCGGACGTGATCGCGGCTATCGCAGCAACCTGGATTATACGAAGCTGCCCTATGTCGGTCGCGACATCCAGTGCTCCACGCCCAACGTTTCATACGGTGCGTTTGCCCCCCTCGCCAACCAAATATTCAACGGTGGGACAATTCCCAACCCTCCCCAGACATGCGACAATAGCGAAAATGCGACGTTTGTGCCGCGTACTGAGCGTCATGGCGCAATGATTGGCTTCAGCCAGGATTTGGGTGACAAGACATCTGTGGAAGTGCGCGGATATTACAGTAAACGGGATACGCTCGCCAATAGCGACCTGACAAGTGCCGTTGCTGTGGGCGGAAACAATGCCTATGCTAGCCAGCTGCCTGCTGGCATTCCCCCAACCTTTGTCGTTGGGGAACAGGTAACACTTTTCGGATTTCTGCCAGCAATCAACCAGGTGCAGGTCAACTTCAATTTGCGTCCGTTGCTGGGTGACAGTGCCAAGAGGTCGACGACCTCGATCAAACAATGGGGCGCCAACGCTGAAATCAGGCACGATCTGACCGACGATTGGCAGGTCAAGGGCCTGCTTAACTGGGGGCAAAGCAATTCGTCCTATCAATCCGGCCAGATCAGCCAGGCCCGGCTCACTGCAGCTGGCGCACCGCCTGTGGGAGCCACGACCGCCACTTCGTTCAATCCATTCAATGTCACGGCCAACAATGCCGCACTCATTGCCGACCTGATCGACAGCTATCTCTACGGGCAGGCCAAGAACACCATGTTCAACGCTCGGCTCATAGCCGAAGGCAAGCTGGTTGAACTACCCGGCGGTGATATGCGCGTGGCTGTTGGTGCTGAATACAGCCACGAAACCTTGAATCGGCGCGCCAGCACCGACGTTCGCGCGGCAGGTGTGACTGCGCTGCCATTCACGGCATATAAGCGCAATGTGAAATCGGTGTTCGCCGAAGTTCAGGCGCCGCTGATTGCCAATGGCGATGGTGATCCGATGCTGACTGTTTCGGGCGCTGTGCGCTATGATAAGTATAGTGACTTCGGCGGTACTACAAACCCCAAGGTCGGTGCGACGTTCAAGCCGACCAAGTGGTTTACGCTGCGCGGTAACTGGGGAACATCGTTCACCGCGCCGACCCCGCTCGATCAGCTGGGTTCGCTGGCGAACTTCACATCTTACAATACATTTGTCGCTTTCACGCGTCCCGGTGAAACGGCACCCGCAGGCGCGGGCACAGCAGCAATCCAAGGGGCGTTGGCCGGTCTACAACCGCAAACCGCCAACACATGGTCGATTGGCGCGGATATCGAACCGATGTCGGGGCTTAGACTGAGTGCCAACTATTACAGCGTGAACTTCAAGAACATCCTGCGCACGCCGTTCTCGAACACGCCATTTACGGATTACCCCGCCAACTACCAGACCAAGCTTACCGGGTTCACCCCGGCTGAGGTCGCAGCCTTTTTTGGCAATACGCCGGGTGCTGCAGCCACTATCGCGGCAATCGGAACGCAGACTGTCTATGAACTGGTCGATTTCCGCACCGGCAACTTCGGCGTTCTCAAAGTCAAGGGCATCGATGCTTCGATCGACTACACCGGAGAAACCGGTTTCGGTAGCGTCGATTTCTCGGCAAGCGCTAATTTTCCGCTGATTCGCAAAGCCCAGATCAGCCCGGTCTCTGCCATCAACGACGAGTTGGCGACCGAAAATTCGAAAATGCTTCTCCGCCTGGCACTCGGCGCAAATTACGGCAATTTCCGTGCTCAGATGACGATGAACCGCACCAGTGGATATCGCATTAATCCGATAGCGGGCAACGCTCAGCCGCAGAGCTACGTTGATGATTATGCAGTTTTCAACCTGTTCTTCAAATACGATTTCCAAGGTGACAGCACGATGTTCAAGGATCTGAGCCTCACGCTCAACATCGACAACGTTTTTGACACTGATCCTCCAGTGCTTCGCCGCAGCTTCAACAATGAATTTGGCTTCGCCAATGGCTTCACTCTGGGCCGGTTGGTCAACATCGGCATCACCAAGAAGTTCTAGATTCAGCCTATCACGCAACCCAAACACAAGACGGCCGGGGGGAAACCTCCGGCCGTTTCTTTTTGCGTGCCACCCCATGCAGTTTCGCTTGCCTTGGGCCACGCGCTTGCGCCAATGCTCAGTGCAGCAATTCACCCGGCCCGACCGGGCATCCAGACAGAGAGGAACCTAGATGTTCAACGCCATCCTGATCGAAAAGACCGACGACGGACAGACCTGCGCGGTCAAGCAGCTCGACGAGAGCCAGCTGCCTGAAGGCGATGTCACCATCGACGTCGCTTATTCCAGCATCAACTACAAGGACGGCCTTGCCATGACCGGCGCCGGCCCGGTGGTGCGGCGCTGGCCGATGGTGCCGGGGATCGATCTGGTCGGCACCGTTTCGGAAAGTTCCTACGCCGAGTTCAAGCCGGGCGATGCCGTGCTGCTCAACGGCTGGGGCGTGGGCGAAGTGCACTGGGGCGGGCTCGCCACCAAGGCGCGGCTCAAGGGTGACTGGCTGATCAAGCTGCCCGCCGCCTTCACCGGGAGCCAGGCGATGGCAATCGGCACTGCCGGTTATACGGCGGCGCTTTCGGTCGATGCGCTGATCAATTTCGGGATCACGCCGGACCAGGGCCCGATCCTGGTTACCGGCACCCCCGGCGGGGTCGGCTCGGTGGCAACGGCGCTGCTCAAGAAGGCGGGCTATACCGTCACCGCCTCGTTCGGTGACGAGAGCGAGAAGGAATACCTGACCAGGCTTGGCGCCAGCGATTTCATCCACCGCGATGAACTGTCTTCGCCGGGCAAGCCGCTGCAGAAGGAACTGTGGGCCGGGGTGGTCGATTCGGTTGGCAGCCACACGCTGGTCAACGCGATTGCCCAGACCAAGTATCGCGGCGCGGTGACCGCCTGCGGGCTGGCCCAGGGCGCAGACCTGCCGGGCACCGTGATGCCGATCATCCTGCGCGGTGTTTCGATCCTCGGGGTGGACTCGCGTGATGTGCCCCAAGGGCCCGCGCATGGCCGCCTGGGACCGGCTGGCCAAGGATCTCGCTCCCGAAGCCATCGGCATGATCGGCGCGGAAGTGGGCTTGAGCGAAGCGATCCAGGCCGGCGCGGATATTGTTGCAGGCAAGATCAGGGGCCGGGTGATTGTTGATGTGAACCGGTAGGCTGAAATCCTCCCCCTCGGGGGAGGGGGACCAGCGAAGCTGGTGGAGGGGCAGGTGCCGCAAAACGCGAGGTAGCGTCTTGTCGATGGTGCCCCTCCACCATCCTGCGGATGGTTCCCCTCCCCGTTCCGGGGAGGATCATGGGAGAGAGAAAATGGCAGAAGCAGGACACAACACCGCGCCGCAGATGGACCTCAGCGATGTCGAACACCGGGTTGGCCAGCTGGTCGGCGGAGGGCAGCTGTGGGAGCCTTGCGCCAAGAGCGACATCCGCCGCTGGGTGATGGCGATGGACTATGTCAATCCGCTGCACTGGGATCAGGAATTCGCCGCGCAGACCAAGTTCGGCGATATCATTGCGCCGCAATCGATCGCCGTCGCGCTCGATTACGGCCACGGCTGCCAGCCGGCCTGTGTCGGTCATATCCCCGGCAGCCACCTGATTTTCGGCGGCGAGGAATGGTGGTGGTATGGCACCCATGTGCGCCCCGGCGACAAGCTGTTCCAGGAGCGCCGGTTCCACGACTACAAGGTCGCCGACACCAAATTTGCCGGGCCGACCATGTTCAGCCGCGGGGATACCGTCCACCGCAACCAGCACGGCAATCTGGTGGCCAAGGCGCGCAGCACCGCGATCCGCTATCTCGCTGCCGAAGCCGAGAAGCTGGGCATGTATGATACCATGGCGGGCGAAAAGCGGCGCTGGACCCAGGCCGAACTGGCCGAAGTCGACAAGGTGCGGCATGACTGGTTCATGTCGAACCGCG
Source organism: uncultured Alphaproteobacteria bacterium (assembly GCA_963732725.1). GTDB lineage: Bacteria > Pseudomonadota > Alphaproteobacteria > Sphingomonadales > Sphingomonadaceae > Novosphingobium. Next base: position 128,920 of record CAVTAQ010000001.1, read on the forward strand.
ACGGCAAGAGCCCGCATTGGGAGCAAGTGTCGATTGGCGACAAGCTGCCGCGCCGCGTCATCGGTCCGCACTCGATCGCCAGCTTCACCACCGAATACCGCGCCTTCCTGTTCAACATCTGGGGCACCTTCCACTGGACCGCGCCCGCAGGGGTCAAGGATCCGTGGATCAACCAGGATCCGGGCTGGATCGAGGGTTTCGGCTTCGACGAGGAACTGGCGCTGATCGATCCGCGCGCGCGCGACGGGCTCTATCTCGGCCCCTCGCGCGGCCACATCGATGACAGCTACGCCGAGGAAGTCGGCATGAGCCGCGCCTATGGCTATGGCGCGACGATGGCGGCGTGGAACACCGATTACCTGTCGATGTGGGCCGGTCACGACGGCTTGGTCCGCCACGCCAAGAGCGATTTCCGCACTCCCGCCTTTGAAGGCGATGTCACCTTCATCGATGGCGAAGTGACCGACAAGATCGAGAAGTCGGAATGGGGCTTCCCGGTGGTGCAGATCAAGGTGACGATGACCAATCAGGAAGGCTCGAAGGTCGTGGTTTCGACCAACGAAGTCGAATTGCCATACTGACATGGCCTGGGTGGAAGAGGGCCTTTCGATCTCGCACGGCATTGCGCTGGCCGATGAAGAGAACATCGGCGCGCTGACTCTGGGCGGCTATCTGCGCGAGGTTTGCCAGCGCTTCGGCCCGAACGAAGCACTGGTGCTGCGCGATGGCGATTCCGCGGTTCGCTGGAGCTATGACGAGTTGTGGCAGCAGTCGCTCGGCGTAGCGCGCGCGCTGGTGGCTTGCGGGGTGGGCAAGGGCACGCGGGTCGGTATCCTCCAGACCAACCGCCCCGAATTCATCGCCTCGTTGTTCGGTGCGGCGCTGGCGGGCGGCGTCGCCACGACCATCAGCACGTTCTACACCGCCAGCGAGCTGGAGCAGGTGCTGGCGATGTCGGGCGTTTCGGTGCTGCTGCTCGAACGCAAGGTGCTCAAGAAGGATTTTGCCGAAGTTCTCACCGGGATGGAGCCGCTGATCGGCAGCTGCGCGCCGGGCGGGCTGGCTTCGGTGAAATTTCCGTTCCTGCGGCATCATCGCCATGGTCGATAGCGATGAGGCGACTGGGCGGCATCGAAGGCTGGAGCGCGTTTCTGGCGCGGGGCGGGGATGTCTCCCCGGAGCGGATCGATGCCCGCATGGCCGCTGTCATGCCCAGTGATCCGGGCATCCTCAAGTTCTCGTCCGGATCGACCGGCAAGGCCAAGGGCATCCTGTCGGCCCACCGGGGCGTCTGCCTGCAATTGTGGCGCTGGAACCAGTGGTATGCGGTGACGCCTGCGCATCCGGTGCGGATGTGGTCGGCCAACGGCTTTTTCTGGTCGGGCAATTTCGCCATGGCGCTTGGCGGCACGTTCTCCAACGGCGGTTCGCTGGTGTTGCAGCGCTGGTTCGATGCCGAAGAGGCGCTGACCATCATGGAGGCAGAGAAGGCCAGTTTCCTCAATGCCTGGCCGCACCAATGGGCCCAGCTTGAAGCCGCTTCCAACTATGCCAGCGTCGATCTCTCATCGATGCATTATATCGATGCGACGACTCCGATCGCCCGGCACCCGACGATCAAGACCGACTGGCGCGAACCGGCTCAGGCCTACGGCAACACCGAAACCTTCACCCTGATATCAGTCTATCCCTCGGGCACGCCGGATTCGGTGACGCTGAAAAGCCATGGTGTGCCCACCGCCGGGTCCACGCTCAAGATCGTCGATCCGCTGACCGGCGCGACCATGCCGCTGGGCGAACGCGGCGAAATTGCGGTCAAAGGGCCGACGCTGATGCTGGGCTATCTCGGCATTCCGCTCGACCAGTCGCTTGATGAAGATGGTTTTCTGCGCATCGGCGACGGCGGCTATATCGACGCCGAAGGGCGGCTGTTCTGGGAAGGGCGGCTCAACGATATCATCAAGACCGGCGGCGCCAATGTCTCGCCGCTCGAAATCGACGAAGTAATCCGCGAACTGCCCGGGGGTAAAGATTTCGCAGACGGTGGGCGTGCCTGACGAACTGCTGGGCGAACTGGTGGTGGGGTGCATTGTGCTGCACGAGGGCAAGAGCCTTGACGCGGAGGCCATCCGGTCTTTCGCCAGGGAAAAGCTTGCCAGCTTCAAGGTGCCGCGCCGGGTGCTGTTTTTTGCGGAGCATGAGCTGGAAACCACTGGCAGCGCCAAGATCAAGACTGCCGACTTGCGCAAGCTGGCGGCTGAACGGCTGGCGGCAGAAGGATAGCGAGATGAGCGATTTCAACGACTGGCTGGCGATTGCCAATGTCAAGGCGGCCTATTGCCGCCTGCTCGATACCAAGGACTGGCAGGGCTGGGGTCGAGCTGTTCACCGAGGATGCGGTGCTTGATGTCACCGGCAGCGGCGGCACGGTGGAGCGGGGCAGGGCGGCAATCGTCGCCTCGGTACGCGGCTCGATCGAGACGACCAAGACCGCGCATCAGGTGCATTTTCCCGAGATTAGCATCGATGGTGACAGCGCCACCGCGATCTGGCCGATGCAGGATCGGCTGCACTGGGACGACGGGCGGACAATGACCGGATATGGCCACTATCACGAACGCTATGTGAAGCAGGCCGGGCGCTGGCGGATTGCCGAGCAGCAGCTGACCAGGTTGATCATGGAGGCATAAAATCCCCGTCCCCTGAAGGGGAGGGACTTTGGCAGGAGAGACCACAAATGCCCCGCATAGAAATCAACGGCCTGTCGATTGCCTATGACCTGATTGGTGACGGCGACAAGACGATCACGATCACGCCCGGAGGCCGTTTTTCGCGCGATACGCCCGGCGTGCGTGAACTGGCGACCGAGTTGGTGGGGCAGGGCTTCAAGGTGCTGATCTGGGACCGTCCGAATACCGGCGAAAGCGACCTGTGCTTCGATGCCGAGTGCGAAAGCTTCCAGAATGCCGATACCCTTGCCGGCATGATCAGGGCGCTGGACCTCGGCAAGCCGCTGGTCTATGGCGCCTCGGGGGGCAGCCGCGAGGCTTTGCTGCTGGCCATTCGCCATCCCGAACTCGTCTCGGGCGTGCTGTGCCAGTGGCTGAGTCGGCGGCGGGATCGGCATCGCCACCCTGCCGATGGCCTATAACCACGATCCCGCCATCGCAGCCTCGCTTGGAGGAATGCAAGGTGTTGCCGAAATGCCTGCCTTTGCCGAACTGATCGAGCGCAACCCGCGCAACCGCGATCTGCTGATGGCCTGGGAGCCGGAGGCATTCATCCAGCGGATGCGCCAGTGGGCCGACTGGTTCTTCTGCGCGCCCGGCATGCCGATCTCTTGCGTCCGCGCGGGACAGCTTGAGGGGATCAAGGTGCCGGTGGTCATCCTGCGCAGCGGCAAGTCGGACATTCACCACACCCGCGAGACCAGCGAGGCCGTGGCCGCCATGATCCCGGGCGCAGACCTGCAGGAACCGCCGTGGGGCGACCGCGAATGGATGGAACGGCTCGAAGGCAGCTTCAAGCAGGGCACCGGGCTGTTCCTCAGCATGCCCAAGCTGGTGCCGCAGATTGTGGCCCTGGCGGGGAAATGTCTGTGACCTTGTCCCCCTCCCGCAAGCGGGAGGGATATTACCCCACGCTCATCCCCGAAGGCGTTTTTCGTCAGCCCATGCTCCGCGCCGTTCGGCCAGCGCTTGCAGTGCCTTTTCCATCCAGGCCGGGGTCATCCCCAGATCCTTGAAATCGAAATGGTCCGAGGTGCGGAATTCCAGCACTTCGACGCCTTGCGGCCCGGGTGTGTAGGTATAGGGCACATCAACGCCGAGGAAGAATCCGTCGCCGGGGCCCAGTTCCTCGACCCCGATCTTCAGGCTGCCGGCGACGATGAAATAAAGGCAATCGGCGTTGTGGCTGTGGCGGGGAAGGGGAAAACCGCTCTTGAACCAGACATAGGTCAGGCTCATCCCGGGGCGCGAAAACAGCAGTTTTACCTGGCTGCCTTCCATGAATCCGGCCTCGTTCAATTCACCGGTGCCATCGAATTGTTCATCGCCGGTGCCATCGAGATACATCGGTCCCTCGGCGGAATAGTCGCGGCCGTCACGGGCGCGGAATATGGCGAAAGGGGTGGCGAACTTGGGTCTGTCAGCTTCGGCCATGGATGCTCTCCAGTGCCGTTTGACGTAACCGAAATTGCTGCAAACCCTGGCAAAGTTTGCCCTGATTATCGCCTGCACGGTGAGATTTATCCTTGCCCGTGGGCGGCGATTCTGGGAACGTCATGCCCATGAAGTAGTCGGGATCTCGCGAGAGGCATGCGTGGGCAAGGTCGATCGTCATAACCGGTGCCGGGTATCGGCCTGGGCCGGGCACTGGCCCGACGTTTTGCCGCGATGGCGAGACCATGATTGCGCTGGGCCGGACGCTCTCCAAGGTTCAGGCTTTGGCGGACGAACTGGGCGGCGCCGCATTTCGGCGGTTGAATGCGATGTGCAAAGTCGCGGATTCGGTCCGCAAGGCCTTCGCCGAGATCGCCAGCGCGGCATCCGAAGATCGATGTTCTGATCAACAATGCCGCGATTTATGAGCCGTTCTTCATCAAGGATGCGACTGACGAGCAGATTCTGCAGCCGATCCTGACCAATTTTGCCGGGCCGGTGTTCACCATCCGCGCGGCGATCCCGATGATGGAAAAGGGCGGCTACATCATCAATGTCACCAGTGAATCGGTCGCGCTCGAATTCCCGCTGCTCTCGATGTACCAAAGCTCCAAGGCCGGGCTGGAGCGCTTCACCCAATCGCTCTCGAAGGAACTCGAACCGGACGGCATCCGGGTCAGCACCGTGCGCTGCGGGCCGATGATGGAAGAAGGCAAGGGCTCCAACTGGGAGTCCGGAAATCTCCATGCAGTTCTACCAGCTCTGCGTTGCCGCCGGGATTGACATGCGGACCAGCGCCCGATCAGCCACGTCAACTAGCGTCACCGACGTCTTCCGCGCGCTGCTCGATCTGCCCGGCAGACGTTCGTCTCACCCACGTTTCCGTCGAAGGCCGCAGCCACGCCTGATATTGCTCACGCTCATTCGTCCAAGGAACCCCAAGCCATGACCACTCTTCCCGACGCCAAGCTGTTCATTGACGGCAAGCTTTGCGATGCCAGCGATGGCGCGCACCTATGACGTAATCGGCCCGTGGACCGGCCAGCCGGTCGGCAAGGCTGCAGACGCCACTGCCGACGACGTCAACCGCGCCATTGCCGCCGCGCGCCGCGCTTTCGATACGACTGACTGGTCGACCAACAAGGAAAAGCGCGTCGAACTGGTCACCAAGTACCGCGCGCTGTTCGAGAAGAACCGCCATCGGCTGGGCGAACTGGCCAAGCATGAAGCCGGCGCGGCGCAGGGTGCGGTCACGCGCGCGCATGTCGATATGGCGCTCGATGGCTGGGACGATTACCTGCGCATCTTCGACCGGGTGACCTGGGAGAAGGACTATGGCGTGCGCGAGGCGTTCGGCTCGATGCACCAGCGCACGGCGGTCTATGAAGCCGTCGGCGTGGTCGCCGCGATCACGCCGTGGAACGTGCCGCTCTATGTCAACATCGGCAAGGTCGTCGCGGCGCTGCTGGCCGGCTGCACGGTGATCCTCAAGCCTGCGCCCAACACTCCGGGCCTGGGCGCGATCTTCGGCGAGCTGGCTGCGGAAGCGGGCTTTCCGGCTGGCGTGATGCAGGTGGTGTTCGGTGAAGATCCGGCCCTGGCGGGCGAAATGCTGACCGCCGATCCCCGGGTCGACAACATCTCGTTCACTGGCTCGACCGCAGTCGGCAAGCGCATCATGGAAGCGGGCGCCAAGACGCTCAAGCGCATCTTCCTTGAGCTTGGCGGCAAGTCGGCCAAGATCGTGCTCGAAGACGCGCCCGATTTCGCGATGGAATGCATGATGACCATGCTGATTTTTCATGCGGGGCAAGGCTGCGCCGTGCAATCGCGCTTGCTGGTTCCCAAGAGCCGTTACGAGGAAGCCCGCGCGATCCTGACGCAAGCTTATGCCGGTCTTGGTGACAACTGGGGCGAGATCGACAATCCCAACCACATCATGGGCCCGGTCGTGTCCAAGCGGCAGATGGACCGGGTGATGAGCTACATCGAACTCGGCAAGCAGGAAGGCGCGACGATCATCGCTGGCGGCAAGGCCCGGCCCGACAAGGGCGGCGGCTATTTCATCGAGCCGACCTGCTTCTTCGATGTCACCAACGACATGCGCATCGCCCAGGAGGAAATCTTCGGGCCGGTGCTGGTGGTGATCCCGTTTGAGGATGATGAGGACGCGATCCGCATCGCCAATGAAAGCAACTATGGGCTTTCGGGCGGTGTCAGCTCGGGTGATTTCGATCGCGCCATGCGCATCGCCAAGCGCATCCGCACCGGCACCATCGGCGTCAACAACGGCATGTGCATCACCGGCGACATTCCGTTCGGCGGCTACAAGGATAGCGGCATCGGCCGCGAATGGGGCGTGGAAGGGATCGAGGAATTCCTCGAAACCAAGATGATCGCTTATCCGGTCGCCGCCTGAGGCTGGTTCAGGCGGGGGCCCTGGCGATGCTGGAAATGCAGCCGGAAACTGTTGAAGCGCCTGGCGGCGATGGCGCCGTCGTGCGCAATCTCAATGGCCAGAAGCTTGGCCGCAAGGGCAAGGATACGCGCCAGCGCATCCTTGCCGCCGCCGCTGCCCTGATTTGCGGTCCTGCAACCGAACCGGTTTCGATGAGCGCGGTGGCGCGCCGCGCCGATCTGGGGATGACCTCGCTTTACCTCTATTTCGCCGATCTCACCGAATTGCTGCTGGCCTTGCTCGAGCCGGTGATGGCCGAGGGCCGGGAGGAGCTTACCGCGCTGATCGAACCGCGCTGGGATGATGATCGCCTGGCCGAACATTGCTTTGTCTACATGCGCGCATTCCACGGTTTCTGGTCGCGCCATTCCGCCCTGCTGCACTTGCGCAACACCATGGCCGACAGCGGTGACGAGCGCATGATGCTGGCGCGGGTCAATTCGAGCCTGCCGATGATCCACCACCTCGCGGCGCAGATGGACGGCGTTCGCGTCGAGCCGGATTCAGTCGCCTATGCCATGGCAACCGTGCTGGCGACCGGGATCGAACGCATGGTGACCATGGCCACCGACAGGCGAATGACCGCACTGTTCGGCGCCGAAGTCAGCCGCGATGCCGATCACTACCTGAGTGCGGAAGTTCGCTTGCTGGAACTGGCCATCAGGGATGCGCGGGCTACCTGCTAAACCGGTCAGTTGCGGCTGCGCGGCAGCCCCAGGCCCCTTTCCGCGACCATCGAGCGATGGACTTCGCTCGATCCGCCATAGATCGTCGTGCCGTGGGCGTGACGATAGGCCTGATTGATCGCGCCGGCCGGGCCCTTGCGCTTCGACAGCGAATGGGGCGCGGTGAGATCGAGCAGATCGCGTGCATCGGTGGTGAACTTTTCTGACGAGAACACCTTGGTCATCGGCCCGTAGGCAAGATTGGGCTTGCCTTCGACCTGCACCCAGTTGGCCCGGAATTGCAGCAGCTGGGCGGCGAGATAGTTGGCATGCGCGCGCGCAAGGCGGGTCTGGGCATGGGGCTGGTCGATCAGCTTGCCGCCGCCTGCAACGGTGATCTCGCGGCACAGCTCGACCGCTTCCTCCACCATCACCCCCTGCACCTTGGCAAAGCCTCCGCCGTGCTCCAGCTCAAGGCTGGCCGCCATGGTCCGGGCCCCGCCATCAACTTCGCCGAGCCGCCAGCTGTCGGGGATCTTTACCCCGTCATAGAAGGTGATGTTGGTGCGCTCGTCCATGAAGGTGTGCACCCCCTGGATGGTCACGCCTTCGGCCTTCAGGGGCACGATGAACATGGTCAGGCCCTTGTGCTTGGCCACTTCGGTGTTGGTGCGGGTCAGCATCAGCACATAGTCGGTGAGGTTGGCGCCGCTGGTCCACATCTTGGTGCCTTCGATCTTCCAGCCGTTGCCATCCGGAATCGCGCGGCACTGGGCGGCGAACACGTCGGAGCCACTGCCCGGCTCGGAATAGCCGAGCGAGCAGATCGCATCGCCCGCCATGACTTTCGAGAGCACTTCGTTCTTGAGCTCGTCCGAGCCGAACCGGTGCATGATCAGCGCCACCATCTGCGCCACCCCGGCGACGGGGTTGTTCCAGCCCTCTTCCTCGAAGGCATCGCGCGCGGCGGTGACGGCATAGGCGCTAAGCCCGCGCCCGCCGACGTCCTTGGGCATCTGCAGATAGGCCAGATCGTTCTCGACCAGCAGCTTGTGGATGCGCGGGTTATGGCCTTCCCACGAATAGTGGAATTTGGCGCGCTCTTCGTCGGTGACGTGCTGCGCGAAGAAATCATGGATTTCCTGCTGCACCTGGCGGGCTTCCTCGCCAAGGTCGAACTCGATCGGCAGATCACCTGCATCGGGCAGGCTGGCGCTCTCGCCCGCCATAGAGCCGCCGCCCGGCCTCGGCCAGCAGCAGCTGCGGATCGCCCAGCATCAGCGGCCAGGCCTTGGCGCGCAGGTTGTAGAGGTGAATGTCGTGCTCCACGGTCAGCCCGATGCCGCCGAAGGTGTGCAGCGACTGGGTGACGGTGCGCGCGGCGGTATCGGCGGTCCACCAGGCGGCCAGCGAGACATGCGCGGCGGCTTGCGGATCGCCATCGAGCGATGCGAGCGGATCGCCTTCCACACCATGAATTTGCCGCTGTCGATCTCGGCGATCAGGTCTGCCATCGGATGGCTGAGCGCCTGGAAGGTGCCGATGAACACGCCGAAGGCCTTGCGCTCGCCCGCGTAAGCCGCCGCCATCAGCAGCGCCGCGCGCGACAGGCCCGAGAGCGCCGCGCCGATCAGCAGCTTCCATTCCTCGATGGCAGCGGCGAACATCGCCCCGGCCTCTGCGCCGGATGCCAGCACCGTGGATGTCTGGGCGGCAAGATCGATCTCGGCGATCGGGGTCGAGGCGAGGTTTTCCTCGGCCGCGCGCGCGGCTTCGGGCACCGTCACCAGCACGATGTCATTGCCGCGCCGGGCAATCACCGCTTCCGCGACCAGCCCGCCCGCGACCCATTGCACCGGCTGCGCGGCCAGATCGTGCAGCGCCAGCGTCACCACCGCTTCGCCGCCCAGCGCGCGGGCCAGCAGTTCGTCCTGCCCGCCAAGCTCCGCCAGCAGCCGCAAGGCAACAAGCGCCTCGGCAAGCGGTCCGGAAGCAAGCGTGCGCCCGGCCTCTTCCATCAGCAGCGCCGCATCAAACAGGCCAAGCCCCATGCCGCCTGCCGCCTCGGGCACCCGCATCGCCAGCGCACCCAGTTCGGCGAGACCCTGCCACAGCGCCGGATCAAACCCGGAAGGAAGCGCCGCGCGCACCCGCTCGCCCGAGCTGTTTTCGTTGAGGAACCCGGCGAAAGTGTCGCGGATCATTTCCTGTTCTTGGGTCAGGTCAAAATTCATGGGGTGGCCTCGGTAGATTGGGTTTCATTTGCCACACCATGAAGCCGGGCAGGCTGCAACCGGAAAGTGCAGTTCTCAATCCTCCCCGGCACGGGGAGGGGGACCAGCGAAGCTGGTGGAGGGGCACAGGCGGTTTGATGCAACTGTCGAGAGGGTATGCCAGTCGGGCCCGTGCCTCTCCACCATGCTTCGCATGGTCCCCCTCCCCTGAAGGGGAGGATCAAAACAAAAACGGCGCCCCCGAAGGAGCGCCGCAATTGGTTTGGCCTTGAGGGCCGTGTCTTAGTTGCCGAAGCGATACTTCAGACGAACACCCCACATCTTGGGTTCGCCGATGAGGCTCGAGAGGAAGCCCGAGTCTCGTGCCTGCACGTTGGTGTGCAGGAAGACCTTCTCGTTGGTCACGTTGGTGACGAAGAAGCCGGCATCCACCGGCATGCCGCCGACATTTTCCCAGTTCAAGTTGAGGTTGAACACCTTCGAACCCGGCAGGATGCCGTATTCGCCTCGGCGCGAAGCTGCGGCAGGCGTGGCTGCGCCGCAGTTGAAGGTGTTGATGTTGGTGTTGACGGGTTGCTGGCAGCCGGTCCGCAGGCGAGGAGTTGAAGCAGTCCAGGACTGGCGGGATCGCTGACCGCGCGATACTTGGACGTATAGACCATGGTTCCGCCGAAGGTGATCTTGCCGAAGCTTTCATCCAGCGGCAGCGTATAGCTTGCGCTCAGCACCAGCTTGTGCGGCAGGGCGTTGGGGATCGCCGAGCCGACCGGCAGCGGGCGGAGATCGAGGCCAGCGAGCGTGTTGTTCCTCGACAGTAACGAAGTTGGTCACGTCCACAACATCGATCAGCTTGGTCTTGAGATAGGCATAGCTGGCCTCAAGCCTGAAACCTTCGAACGGATTGATTCCGGCCTCGATTTCGAAACCCTGAAGCCTCGATTTGCCCGCATTGAGGATAGCCGTTGTCTGCGGGCAGTTGGCGGTCGGGTTACACTGAACGCCAATCTGCAGCTGCTGATCGCGGAAGTTGTTGTGGAATGCCGAAACGTTGAAATAGCCGGGCATCGAACCGCGCCAGCTGGTCTTGGCACCGATCTCAAAGGTATCGACTTTTTCCTTGTCATAATCCTGCAGCTGATCGAGGCCGAAGGATGCTACACCGCCCTGACGATATCCGCGCGAGTATTTTGCGTAGAGCAGGATGTTGTCGCATCGGCTTGAAATCAAGCCCAAGCAGCCAGGTCGGCGCAGAGGTCTTGACCGTGTGGCTTTCCTTGCAGCTGATTGTAGAGCATCTGCAGCCGGGAAATAGGCATTTGCCGGCCGAACCCGGCATAGACGCATTGATTGCCACGAGCCGGCAGTGTTCGTCGCGGATACCGAAGGCAACGTTGTTGTCACAAAAACCAACGCCTTGGGCGAACGCAGGCGTTCGAGCAGTGTCGGAACTAGCAGATTCTGCCGTTAAAGCCAGTTGTGGACAATGTTCGAAAACGCCTGCCCGGGCCAGTGGTAGAGCCGACTGTTGAGTCGTCGATCCAGCTGCCGAGGTATAATAGCGCAGGTTGATCACCTGGAAGTCGCTGCGCATTTCATCCCAGGTATACCGGATGCCCGCCGTGAACTTCAGCTGGTCGGTCAGCTCGAGAATACCCTGCCAATAGATCGCCTTGTCGCGGAAATAGTTCTCCGTCAGCGAAAGGCCGACCCGGCCAAGCGAATTGGCCTGATTTGCTGTGGCCAGGCAGATCTGGCCAGCATCGGTTTGAATCATGGTCTGTTTGCCGCAGCTCCGGTCGGCACTGCGCTGCCAATCGGGCCGCAAGGCGTTTGCGAAGGGCCAGAGGTGCCGGATTTGCCGAGCGGGTTGCTGTTCTCCAGGTAAAAACCGCCCTGCCAGTTGAACTTCTCGCCATGGCCCTGGAACTGGAGTTCCGCGACAAACGACGATTCTGCGTTGGTGTGCAGACCTATCAGGCAGCGCGCGTCGCTGCAAAGTTGCGGACGGCAAGCGGGCTGAGTAACGGCGTTGAGAGTTGGCGAACGAACCTGCGTTGGTCTGGTGATCCGGCACCGCGCTTGGGTTGTAAAGGCCGAACAGATCGAGAGTGGTGTCGCCGCGGAATTCGCCGTAGCTCAGGATGCCTTTGACCGTCAGGCTGTCGTTGGCTTTCCAGGTGGTGGTATTGATCGCCTGCCAGGTGCGCGATTCTGGAACGCGAATCGCAGACCGGGTTCGAAACGCACCAGAAATTGCCACCGCAATTCGCCGCTTCGATAGGCCATCTGGTTCAGCGCGATCAGGCCGTTGGCGGTAACAACGCCGTTGACAGGAACGCCAGCAGCAGGCGAAAGTGCCGGCAGCAAATCCGTCAAGCGGGTTGGTCGACAAGCCTGTTACCACCGCAGTCCGAATAGGGCTCGCGATAGAACGCATTGGTGATCTTCGGAATGATGCCGGTGCTCTTGGTGCGCGACCAGTTGGCAACAGTGTAGTTTTCAATGTCCGGGGTCAGGTCGATCGACGATGCCTGCGCGCGCTGCCCAGTAATCGACGCTGCCGCCGGCATCGCCGTTGGGGCCGAAGCCGACCTTGCCGGCATTCTGCAGGTAGCCATCGCGCTTCGTTGCGGTCGAAACCGAGGCGCACACGGACCGTGTCGCTGAGCGGCGCGTTGACCACGCCCTGGACGCGGAACAGGTTGTAGTCGCCCGCCTGGGCTTCGAGATAGCCTTCCAACTTGTCGGTGGGCTTCTTCGGGGACCAGCAGCACCGCACCGCCGGTGGAGTTGCGGCCCTGCAGGGTGCCCTGCGGGCCTTTCAGCACCTGGACGTTCTGCAAGATCGAACAGGTTGCCCGGACCGGCACCGTCGCCGCCCTGGGTCGCGCCCGAGCCGCGCGGGGCGACCACGTCAGCGAAATAGGTGCCGACCGTGGCGGTGGTGCGCTGTTCCTGGGTGAAGCCGCGGATGGTCCAGGTGGTGTTATCCGAACCGAAGCGGTTGTTGGTGGTAGAGGCCCGGAGTATAGGTCGCGATGTCCTTGGCCGAGGTGATGTTGTTGTTGGCCAGTTTCTCCGCGGTCAGCACGGTGATCGAAATCGGCACGTCCTGGAGTTTTTCCTCCTGGCGGCGGGCGGTGACGACGATGTCGTTACCCATGCCTGCTTCTTCGGCCTCACCCGAATCCTGCGCGAAAGCAGGCATCGACTAGGCGGCGCTCAGCGCGGTGGCGGCGAGCAGGACGGATTTTTTCGCGAAATTCATCTGGTATTTCCTCCCGAATGGGCGTGCTTGCAGCATCATGGCCAAGCCCGGCGCGCGCCAAGTGCGCACCATCCCCGCACAAGTCCTTAATGAAACGCGGCGGGAAGGAAAAGGGGATTTACCGTGTTTTGCAGCAGATTTGGAAGTGTGTTGCGCAGGGGCAACAGTTGCCGTTCGATTATTGCCCGACCACTTCGATCACGCGCTCCGGACAGGCCCGCGCGCCGCGCCGGGCCAGCTCTTCCTGCCCCTCGGGCACGTCGAAACCATCGGTCGCAATGTAGCCTTCGTCGTCGAGCGGGAAGAGATCGGGAGCGATCGCCCAGCAGCGGGCATTGCCGGTGCAGCGGGGCCTGTCGATCCGGATTTTCATGCCGCTGACGCCAGCACTTCGACGCTGGCCGAAAGATCGCCGCCGCCCAGGCTCTGGCGAATGGCATCATCGATGCAGGCGATCAGACTGTCAGGATCGTGGGGTGCCTGGGCGCTGTGGATCAGGGCGGCAGCCAGCGGGGGCGCGCCGCGTTCCACCGGCAGCAGCCGGGCCGCCAGCAAGGCACCGGTGCCGCAGCCGGCCGGACCGGTGGCGCTGCCGCTTTCGGTGCATTGCTGGAGGCGCCGCGCCATTTCCGCCACCTGGAACTTGCCCGCGTCGTCAGCCTCGGCGTTGAGGCGGCGGATAACGCCATCGCGGCGGGGCTGGGGCACGGTTGACAGCAGCAGCCAGCCGGCCGCGCTTTGCGAAAGCGGGAACTGTGCCCCGCCGGTCAGCCGCCGCAGACCTGCCGCCTCGCTGCCCCGGCCACCCCGCCAGCTGACCACCTGCGCGTTGAGCCCGTTCATCCCGAACAGGGCACCGGCGAGGCCCGTCTGTGCGGCAAGCCGGTCGCTCAGCCGCATCAGGCCGCCATCGCGCGCCGGTCCGCTCTGTCCGGCGGTCCCCAGCAAGGCCGCGCGGGGGGTGAGGGCGTAAGAGCGGCTGTGCGGGTTCTTGGTCAGCAGGCCGAGTTCGACCAGGCTGGAGAGCAGCTCGGACGTGGAGCTTTGCGGCCGGTCATACCGGCGGACAATGTCCATCACGGTTGCCTCGCGATGGTCGTCGTCGAAGAATTCGAGCACTTCGATCACGCGCCGCGCAATCTTTGCCTTGTTCGAGGCAATCAGCCTGGAGGCCATGATTCTCTCCCGCACCGTTTTATATGCTAGAGGTTGGATCGCCGTGGCGATCTTGTCAAGATAAAATGAGGCCGCCTCTGTTATTGCTTAACCAGGTTAGGATTTTGCGCGGTGAAGTGGGTCGATTGCAAGGTGGGCGATGGATAGCGACGGGCTGATTGTCGGCGTCGATGCCTTGCGCAGCTGCGCCAGCCCCTGGCGCGGTCCGCTGGCCTTTGTCGCGCTTGATGGCCTCGGCGATTGGCCGGAGGAGCCGGTGCTGCCGGCCTGTCCGGTGGTCGGGCTGGGCGATCCGGGCCATCCGTTTGCCAGCCGCCTCGATTGCACGATCGAAGCACCCGCCAGCGCCGAAGGTCTGGCCAGAAGCGTGCTGGCAAACCCCCTGGCGGCGGCAACCACGGTGCAACTGCTGCGGATTCTTCCGGGCTTGCCAGCCGATCAGGGCCTCATTGCCGAGAGCATGGCCTATGCGATGCTGCAGGGCAGCGGCGAGCATCGTGCGTGGCTGGCATCCCGCCGCCCCGCTTCCGCCCCGCCGGGCGATCCCGGCAAGGTGGGGCTTTCGCGATCGGCAGAGGTGCTTGAAATCGTGCTGGAGCGGCCGGAAAGCGGCAATGCGATCGACCGGGCCATGCGCGATGCGCTGCATGAGGCGTTTTCGCTGGCTGCGCTGGATCCAGAAGTCGCGCGGGTGGTGCTGCGCGGAGCGGGGCGGACATTCAGCCTCGGCGCAGAACTCGGCGAATTCGGCACCACCACCGATCCGGCACAGGCCCACGCGATCCGCATGCAGACGCTTCCCGCCCATCCGGCATCGCGCTGTGCCGACCGGCTCGAGGTGCACGTTCGGGGCGGCTGTGTCGGGGCGGGGCTGGAGCTGGCGGCCTGGGCGAGACGCTTCACCGCCGCGCCGGATGCATGGTTTCAGCTTCCCGAGCTTGCGATGGGCATCCTGCCCGGTGCAGGCGGCTGTGTCTCGCTCACCCGGCGCATCGGGCGGCAGCGAACGGCGCTGATGATCCTCTCAGGCAAGCGGATTTCGGCGCGAACGGCCCTAGGCTGGGGCCTGGTAGACGCAATTGCCGGAGATGATGGTGGCGCGGACGTCGGCTGAGCTGAGGCGGCTGCGGGCTTCGGCCCAGGGGCGGCTTAGCAGCACCAGATCGGCGGGTTCGCCCACGGCGATCCGGCGGGTGCGTGACAGGTCCTCGGGATCGGCGAGGTAGAGGGCAAGGGCAGCTTCGGGGCTCAAGGCTTCCGCCAGCCCGATCCCGGCTCCCGAACCGGTCCGGCGCGCCACCGCTGAAGCCATGCCAGCCCAGGGGTCGGCAGAAATGAACGGTGCGTCGCTGCCGCCGGCCATGGTCACACCGGCTTCGGCAAAAGCGCGCAGCCGGTAGAGTTCGGCGTGATGGCGGGGCTCGACATCGGCGAGGTATTGGTCGCCTCGCTCGGCCACGAATTGCGGCTGGACGCAGACCTGCAGGCCAAGTGACGCGATCCGGGCAACCAGCGCATCGGAGGCCACCGAAGCATGCTCGATCCGGTCGCCGCGCATCGCTCCGGCCTGCTCGATTGCGGCCAGGGCGAACACCAGCTCGACTTCGCTGACACAGTGGATCGCGACGGCGCGTTGGCGCTCGTGCGCCTCGGCGATGAACCGCACGGCCTCGTCAAAATCGGGCAGCGCACCTTCGTGAAGATGGAGCTTGGCGGGGCCAAGGCGCCATGGTCCTGCCGGGGCATCGGCGAGAGCAGGTGCGCCTGCAAGCCAGACCTGCTGAAGCAGGCGGCAACCCCGCATCTGCGCGGCAAAATGCGCGGCCATCGCAGGATCGTTGCGCGGCGACATGTCGGTCACGCCGGTTATTCCGTAACTGGCCAGTTCTGCGGATATGGCCGCGAAATCGGGAGGCTCGCTCGCAAGCGTTTCGCGCAGCCACTGGTCCTCGTCAAACAGCCGTCCGGTATGGCCGGTCGCGTCACGTTCGAGCCCGGGCGGCGGGTCGGCCTTTGCCAGAAGCTTTGCCAAAGCGCACGAATTGAGCAGCCACATTCGGCCCGAGCGGTGCTGGATGCGCAAGGGACGGTCCGGCAGCATAGCGTCCAGTTCGCGCGCGGATGGCAGGCCCATCACGCTCTCGTGATAGCCGATGCCGCGCAGCCAGCCGGTGCCGCCTTGAGACTGAAGTCGATCGGCCAGAGTTCCTGCATCGCAAACCTCCGGCGGCCCGCACCAGACCGAGGCAGACCGGGCAGCAAGCGCGGCAAGATGGATGTGATGGTCGTGCAGGCCGGGTAGAAGCGCACCGCTGTTAGCATCGAAGTCCCTCCCATTCAGGGGAGGGGTTGGGGTGGGAGGTGTCCGGAGAGAATGATGGTTGCCGACAGCCACCACCCCTAACCCCTGC
Organism: uncultured Alphaproteobacteria bacterium; assembly: GCA_963732725.1. GTDB lineage: Bacteria > Pseudomonadota > Alphaproteobacteria > Sphingomonadales > Sphingomonadaceae > Novosphingobium. Next base: position 145,295 of record CAVTAQ010000001.1, read on the forward strand.
CCTGAAGGGGAGGGGGACTGGGGCATGATTGCCGCTATCTTGCCGCCTTCGATCCGCACGTCTGCCAGACCATGCCCCCAGACTTCGGCGTTGCGGATCAGCACGGCAGGTAACGCGCGGTATCGGCGCCGATTGCGTGCACCGGCTCGAACATTTGGCGCGGCTTCAGTTTGCGGAATGGCTGGCCCTGGGCAGCGCCCCATGCCTTCAATTCCGCCTCAAGTGCGCCAGCATCGAATGCCTGCTCCTCGGCCAATGCCCGCGCGGCAATGGCGCTCATCGAGAAACCCAACCGCTGCGCCTTGCCGCTGCGCAAGGCGCGCCAGCCTTCGAGCGCGGCCGTGATCCCGGTCAGCGGATCGGGCAGGGCATCGCCGACATAGCCGATCTTGCCGCTTGCAGCTTCGAGCGCCTGGCTGAGGCCGCCGGCGACGCCGCAATCGTTGCCGATGCCGGTCCAGCCTGCCGCTTCGCCGCGCGCGCCGTGGCCGGTGACGGAAAGCCAGACCAGCCCCGGCACTTCGCGCACCAGCACCTCGGCATCGATGCCCAGCTGCCTCAGCGCGCGCACCCGCGAGCTTTCGATGACCAGATCGGCGCGGCGGATCAGCCGCGATGAGCGCCGCTTTCTCGCTGGCGCTGGAAAAATCGACCAGCACGTTGGCCTTGCCCTGATTGATCAGATCGAAGGTCGCCGGATCGTCGCGGCGGATCAGGTCGGGGCGGGTCAGGCTTTCGACCTTGACCACTTCGCAGCCCGCCAGCCACAGCAGGTGCCCGGCCAGCGGCCCGGCCCAGATTGCCGAGAGGTCGATCACCAAGGGACTGTGGCCATCCGGGCGCGAGCGATGCGGACCTTCGACCAGCAGTTCGACCGGCAGGGGAAGCGGGGGTCTCGTCGGCCGAGGCGACAGGCAGCCCCAGATCGCGCCCACGCGCGAGAAGGTCGGCGCAAGTGTGCTGCGATGCGGCGCGGGCCAGCGCCGCCCAGTCATGGCCGTCAATGTCAGCATCGCCAAACAGGGCCGGCATCAGTTCGCGATCGGCGTCACGGATCAGCGAAAGGGCAAACCAGCCCCCGTCGCGCGTTGGCAGCAAGCGGCTGCCGCCAAGCCCTGCCGATGTGGTGCCATTTATCGTGTAGTTGCCGTTTGAGCCGCGCTCGCCGAGCAGGAGATCGCCGGTCAGGGCGGCAATCCGCGCCGATCCGGTCTCCCTCGCCAGCAGGCGCAGCTGCCGGTCCGCCCAGCGGGCCAGCGGGATGGCCGGGCCATCAGTCGGCAAGCAGAACCTTGACCTCGCGGCGAAGCAATTTGCCCATCTCGTTATAGGGCAACTCGGAGACGAACAGCACCTTGTCCGGCACGCGGCTGGAACGCAGGCGGGCGCGGATCAGTTCCTTGAGTTCGGCTTCATCCGGCCTCGGATGCCCCTCGCGGGTCACCACGGCAATGCCAACCGCTTCGCCCCATTCGACCGAAGGAATCGCCACTGCCGCCGCATCGGCAACCGCGGGGTGGGTGACCAGCACGTCCTCGATCTCGCCCGGCGACATGTTTTCGCCGCCGCGTACGATCACGTCGTCAGCGCGGCCCGAGAGGAACAGGTAGCCCTCTTCGTCGATATAGCCGGCATCGCGGGTGGGGAACCAGCCATCAGCGTCGAGCGCGCTCTTTTCCTTGTATTCGCCTGAAACCTGATCACCGCGCAGGTAAATCTCGCCCGGCACGCCGATGTCGCAGCAATTGCCGTCCTCGTCGCGGATTTCGCATTCGACGGTGGGCAGCGGCTGGCCGACCGAAGCCAGGCGCGCGCGCACTTTGGGGTCATCGGAAGCCAGCGCCGCGCGGTGCTCGTCCGGTCCGAGCAGGGCGACGGTCGAGCTGGTTTCGGTCAGGCCGTAGGCGTTGGTGAAGCCGGTTTCGGGGAACAGTTCAAGAGCGCGGCTGATGATCTCCAGCGGCATCTTGCCGCCGCCATAGGAAATGGCGCGCAGGCTGGCGATATCGGCTGCATGCCCCTTGTCGAGCGTATCGATGATCCGTGACAGCATCGTCGGCACAACGAAAGCGTTGGTCACGCCTTCGGCTTCGGCGAGCTTGAGCCAGCTCTCCGGCGCGAAAGCGGGCAGCATGACAATCCGTCGCTGGGCGTAGATTGAGCTCATCAGCGCCGAGATGCCGGCAATGTGATAGGGCGGCACGCAGACCAGCGCCGCGTCCTGTTCATCGGCTCCGGCAAATTCGACCGTGCCCAGGATATAGGACATCAGGTTGGAATGCTTGAGGATCGCGGCCTTGGGGGCTGCGGTGGTGCCGCTGGTGAACAACTGGACGGCAATGCCTTCGCCGTCATTGTATTCGCGGCCTTCAGGCACACCAGCCGCTTGCGCGCCGCCGACGAAATCGGCCCGGGCATAGGTCTTGTGACCCTTGCCTGGCGAAAGCCGGTCAACCCGGGCAACATCGCCGACGATCAGGGCAGGGGCGATCCGGTCAAGCAGACCTGCCAGGTCCGCGTCGGCAAGGCGGTAGTTAAGCGGGCAATAGGGCACGCCCGCCATTCCAGCACCGAACAGCGCGATCACCGCCGCTTCGCTCGAATTCGTCGAGCAGGGCGACATGGCTTGCCCCGCTGGCCTCGATCAGTTCCACCGCCCCGCGCGCGGCGCTCAGCAATTCGCCGTAGGACCAGCGCTTGCCATCGCAGACCAGTCCGATCCGGTCAGGCGCGGCCTCGGCGGCCATTTCGAGAAGCAGGGCGATGTTCATCGAATGTCAGTCCGCAGCGAAATTAGTCGGATGCCGGGAGGGGCTTGGCATCCTTGGTCACCAGCGCGACGCCGTCGACGCCGAGCGAACCCTTGCCCGGCTTGACGCAGAGCAGTTCGTAAGCGCCATCGGCATCGACATAGCGCTTGCCCATCAGCGTACCGCCTGAAAAGGCGTCGGCCAGCGGAGCAGCGGTGTCGGGCTTGGCTTCGCCCATCGGCGCACCGCCGCATTCGATCGTGCCGGCGCGCGCAGCGGATCACCATCACTTCGGTATCACAGGCGGCGCTTTTCAAACGGGTTCCGGGTTTCATCTCGATTTCCTCAAAAGTTGCCTGTCAGGCGATAGTCCCGGCGGCCTTTAGGCCTTCGATCCGGTTCCAATCAAGCCCCAGTTCCAGCAGGACAGACTCGGTGTGCTCAAAGGCCTGCGGTCCGCGCGTGGTGCGGGTCGGCTGGTGGTTGAACTGCACCGGCCCGCGCACCAGCCTGAGCGGCGCTTCGTTGGCGGCGGCGGTTTCCACCTCGATCATCATGTCGTTGGCCAGCGCCTGCGGATCGTTCGCCAGTTCTGCCGAATTCTGCACCGCCGCCCATTGGCCGGTGAATGTCCTGAGCGTTTCCTTCCACCACGCCAGCGGATGCTGCGCGATAGCCTTGGCAACCAGATCCGAAAGGGCCCGGCCATGCGCACGCATCGCGGCGAAATTGTTGTAACGTTCATCCTCGGCCAGTTCCGGCAGGCCGAGGTGTTCGTAAAGGCTGCGGCAGTGCAGATCGGGCTGCATCAGGAACAGCGCCAGCGCGCGTTTGTCCGATGTGACGAAAAAACCCATCAGCGGCATGAATTCCGATCCACCCGCCTGCGGCATGGTGTTGCGGAATTCGTCGCCGCTCAGTGCCGCCATGCTGGTCCCCTGGCCTGATGACCACCACGCGCTGCTGATCAGCGAGACGTCCACTTCCAGCGCCTCGCCGGTGCGCTCGCGGTGGAGCAGGGCAGCGGCGATGCCGCCGGCCAGGTTTGATCCCGAAGTCGAATCGCCCATCCCGCCGACGCTCATCATCAGCGGCACATCGAAAGCGTCGGGCGTCAGCGACCAGCCGATCGCGCCGTGCGACCAGAACGCGGTGACATCGAAACCGCCGCGATCCCGGTCAGGCCCCTTGTCGCCATAGGCCGAGCCGCGCGCATAGATGATGTCCGGATTGGCGGCCCGCAGGTGCTCGACGTCGATCTTCAGCTTCTGCCGGTCGCCGGGCAGCAAGTTGGTCAGGAAAATGTCGGCGCTGGCAGCCATCTCGTAGAGCAGTTGCTGGCCTTCCGGCGAGGCGAGATCGAGCCCGACGCTGCGTTTGCCGCGATTGGAATGTTCCAGCATCGGGTTGTGATCGGGATCGACCGGCTTGCCGCTCCACTGCACATAGCCGCGCTGGGCATCGCCGCGCACCGGATGCTCGATCTTGATCACGTCCGCCCCCCAGTCCGCCAGCAGGCCGCCGCACGAGGGAACGAAGGTGAATTGTGCGACTTCGAGGACGCGGTACCCGGCGAGGACCTTGGTCATGGACTAAACCTAGGCAATCGCGCCCTTGGCCTTCCACGCCTCGATCCGGTCCCACTCGATGCCCATTTCCATCAGGATGAGTTCGGTGTGTTCACTGGCCTGGGGCGATCGGGTGGTTTCCAGCGGCTCGCCGTTCCACTGCACGGGGCCGCGCACCAGCTTGAGCGGAGCACCGCCGTCCGCGCCTTCGACTTCGATGATCATGTCGTTGGCAACGGTTTGGTCGTCGGTCAGCAGCTCGCGCATGGTCTGGACCGGAGCCCACTGGCCCTTCATCGTCTTGAGGTGCTGGCGCCAGTATTCAAACGGCTTTTGCGCGAATGCGTGCACGATATATCCGCTGGCAATCGCAGCATTCTCGAACAGCTTGAGCGGCTCGGAAAAGCGCGGATCGTCGGCCAGTTCGGGCAGACCCAGATGTTCGAACGTATCCTTGATGATGCCGCTGGGGCTCAGCACCAGCAGATTGATCCAGCCGCCATCCGATGTCTGGAAATTGCCCATGAACGGATTGACTGGCGATGAGCCGGACTTGGGCATGGCATTGGGGCTGTATTGATCGGTTTCCATGACCTGCGCCAAGAGCGCGCCCGATGCCCACCAGGCAGTGGAGAGCAGCGACACGTCGATTTCGACCGCCTCGCCAGTGCTCTTGCGGTGATAAAGCGCTGCCGAGATGCCCCCGGCGATAAACATGCCGCCGATGGAATCGCCAAATGCCGGCATGCCCTGGCCGAGCGGGCCATCGAGTTCGGCTGGCGACATGGCATGGGCAATGCCGCTGCGGTTCCAGAACACCGATCCGTCAAACCCGCCGACGTGACGCTCCGGCCCCTTGTTGCCCAGCGCCGAACCGCGGGCGTAGATGATGTTGGGGTTGACCGCGCGGATGTGTTCGACGTCGAACTTGTTCTTCTGGCGGTGCTGGGGGAGGTAGTTGGTCAGGAACACGTCGGCAGTCTTGGCCAGTTCATAGAGCACTTCCTGGCCTTCGGGCGTTGCCAGGTCGATGCCGATGGAGCGCTTGCCGCGATTGGGGTGCTCGATCAGGGTGTGGCGCAGCGGATCGAGCTTGACCCCGCCCATGTTGAGAAAGCCGCGCTGGGTATCGCCGCGCACCGGATGTTCCACCTTGATGACGTCTGCCCCCCAATCGGCCAGGATCGCTCCCGCCGCCGGGGTGAACGTGAATTGCGCAACTTCAAGAATGCGCACGCCTTGCATCACCTTGGTAGCCATCGTCAGAAAATCCTCATCCATTGCGGGGTGCAGCCGAACTGGTGGCCGCGTCACCCAATCTGGCTGTCCTGCGCGGAAATGGTGCTTCGATCAACTGCTAGCTGGATCGCCACGACGTTTTCGGCTGGCGCACCGCAGTTTTGCCGCTCGCAGGCCAGGAGTTGCAAAAAGCGCACGCACAAATGCAGTTAATGCAATTGTCACCTAGGCAAGTAAATTCTATCTGCACTTGGTCAACGGGCAGATTCGCCCGGTTTTGGAAATTCGGAGAATTAAGATGACCAAATTCGCTACTTTCGCCCTGCTGGCAACCGTCGGCACACTCGCGGTGGTTCCTTCGGTGGTTTTCGCCACCGAATCCAACCAGCAGGTCCAGGCCGCGACTGAGACTGCCGCAGCGGGAACTTCGGTTGCTGCCACCACCGGCAAGATGCTTTATGGCCCCGATGGCCGCCGTATCGCTTCGGTCTACGGCGTCAGCGCCAATGGCGATGCGCAGGTAATCCTCAACAGCAAGCTGGTTACCGTTCCCGCCGCCACGCTGTCGGTGGCAAACGGCAAGCTGGCCACCAGCCTGACCAAGAAAGAGATCGTTCGCCGCTGACATCCCCCTCCCTTTCAGCGGTGGAAGACGAAGGGCGGCACCTCGGTGCCGCCCTTCCTGATTCCGGGGAATGCAAGGGCTTTCAGTTTACATTCTTGTAGACCCGATCGAGATAGTCCTTGAGATGTTCGAGCTCTCCGACCGTAAATCCCTTGAAGATGCTGTCCTCACCGTCCCGCGCCAGCTCTCCCAGTTTTGCCAGCAGGGGTTCGGCTTTTTCCGTGACATAGACGGCCCGGGCACGCCGGTCGTCGAAACGCTCCTGGCGTTGCAGCAGACCTTCGGCGCAGAGCCGGTCGATCAGGCGACCTGCCGAGGCTTCGGACATTTCAAGCATTTCGGCTATGAACCGCTGGGTGGCCCCGGGATTTCGCGCCACGACAACGATCATCGACCACTGCGACCGCGTCACCCCCAGATTGGCCACCGTACGGTCAAACCGGTTGCGCATCTGGCGCGCCAGAACATGCAGTTTCAAACCGATTTCGCGCTTCAGATCGTGCGCGGCTTCGGCGGCTTCCCCCTCGCTCATGCCAATGCCTCCCTCGCAGCGATACTAGACGGCTTCGAGCAAGAATCCACTGGCTTTATTACGGCGGGTGAAAGCGCCGTTGCCGGTTGATCCGAAACGACGGTTCCGGATCAGAGGCGTTCGATGATGATCGCCGGGGCCATGCCGCCTGCCGCGCACATGGTGATCAGGCCATAACGTCCGCCGGTCCGCTCCAGTTCGTCAAGCGCGGTGCCGATCAGGATCGCGCCGGTGCCCGCGATAGGGTGGCCCAGCGCGATCGAACCGCCGTTGGGATTGACCTTGGCCCGGTCGAGCCCGAGGTCGCGGATCATCTTCTCGACAACCACTGCGAAAGCCTCGTTGATTTCCCAGACATCGATATCGTCTACGGTCAGGCCGGCCTTGGCCAGCACCTTGCGTGCTGCCGGGCCAGGGGCGTTGAGCATCAGCGTCGGGCAATCGCCGATTTCGGCCATGGCAACGATCCGGGCGCGCGGCTTGAGGCCGTGCTTCTCGGCATAATCCTTCGAGGCCAGCAGCACCGCCGCCGCGCCATCGACCACGCCCGAGGAAATGCCGACGTGGTGGATCGGCTTGATATCCACATCGGGATAGACCTGGTTGATCAGCTGGCGATAGGTTTTCTGTCCCTCGGCCGAGGGCATGTCGAGAAACATCTCGAAGGCCGGCTTGAGCTGGGCGAGGCCTTCCAGGGTGGTGTCGGCACGGGGATATTCCTCGTGATCGAGGATCACATTGCCTTCATCATCCTTCACCGCAATCGTCGACTTGGCGAAGCGGCCTTCCTTCAGCGCAACCTGCGCGCGCATCTGGCTTTCATAGCCCATCTGTTCCAGTTCGGCGCGGGTGATGCCTTCCATCGCGGCGATGGCATCGGCGCAGACGCCCTGGTTGCTTTGCGGGTGCTTGGCCTGGAGGCGCGGGTTCTTGGTTCCCATGCCGCCACCGCCGAGACCGGCCTTGTGCATTTCCATGCCGTAATAGTTGACATAGGACATCATATCCATGCCGCCCGAGATCGCCAGATCGTGCATCCCGGACATGATCATGCCGGCGGCGAAATTGGTGGCGGTGATCGAAGAACCGCAGAACCGGTTGAGCGTGACGCCCCCGGCCTTGACGTCATATCCGGCATCGAGCGCTGCATTGCGGCCGATATCGCCCCCCTGCAGCCCCATTGCGCCTGAAACGCCCCAGATCACATCGTCGACTTCGGCGGTGTTGAGATTGTTGCGATCCCGGACCGCGGCGAGCACCGCAGCAGACAGATGCTCCGGATGCATCATCGAGAGCGCGCCTTTGCCCATTTTGCCAATCCCGCGCGGGGTGCGGACTGCGTCGATGATATAGGCTTCGGCCACGGGTAGTCTCCTAGCAAACAGTTTATGCCGGGCTCATGCGAGGCGGCGCGGCGAAATGCAATTGCAATTGCGGCATCCTGGCATCGCCCAAGCGATTGGCGCAACTTGACGCGGCGCGCTACGTCTGGCGAAGGGACAGACTGACCAAGGAACACCGGATGGCAGCGAACATGGGCGAGGCGACAGCAGGCGGATCACCCGCGCTTGCGCCCCTGCGCGAGCCGACTTTCCGCCGCATCTGGTTCGCCAGCCTGTTTTCCAGCTTCGGCCAGCTGATCCTTGGCGTCGGCGCGGCCTGGGAAATGACCAGGCTGACCAGTTCGCCGACCATGATCGCGCTGGTCCAGTCGGCGCTGATGCTGCCGATGATGCTGGTGGCGCTCCCGGCAGGGGCTGTTGCCGACATGTTTGATCGGCGCAAGATCGCGCTGACCGGCCTTGGATTTTCCATCGTTGCCGCCGCCGTGCTGACGGCGATTGCGTGGCTGGGGCTGACGACGCCGTGGATATTGCTGCTGTTCTGCGTGCTGATCGGCGGCGGGGTGGCGCTTTATGCACCAAGCTGGCAGGCCTCGATCGGCGAGCAGGTTTCCGAAGAACACCTGCCTGCCGCGATCGCGCTGGGCACGATCAGCTACAATATCGCGCGCAGCATCGGCCCGGCTATCGGCGCGATGATTGTCGTCGCCTTCGGCGCAATGGCCGCCTTTGCGATTACCTCGGCGTTCTACATTCCGCTGCTGATGGCCTTCTTTGCATGGCAGCGAAAGCATGTGCCTTCACGCCTGCCGCCCGAGCGGATCGACCGGGCGATTGCTTCTGGCGGGCGCTATGCACGCCATTCTCCGGCAATCCGCACAGTGATGACCCGGGCGCTTCTGTTCAGCGTTGCCAGCGCCTCGATCGCCGCCCTGGCGCCGCTTGATGGCGAAGGAGCTGCTTGGCGGCGACGCGCTGGTGTTTGGAATTCTGCTGAGCGCGCAGGGAATCGGCGCCGTCATCGGTGCCTATTTCATGCATGATCTGCGCGCCCGGTTCAGCACCGAAACCATCGTGCGACTGTGCACCGTGATCACCGCGATCGGGCTGGTGATCATCGGATTTAGCCGCTCGGTGCCGTTGACCAGCGCCGCGATGCTGTTTGCCGGGGGCTGCAACATTGTCTCTTATGCGCAGCTCAATGTGAGCGTGCAGCTGACCGCGCCGCGCTGGGTGACGGCGCGGGCGCTGTCGCTCTTTTCGGCTTCGCTGACCGGCGGAATGGCCATCGGTGCGTGGTTCTGGGGGCAGATCGCCGCCTGGCAGGACGTGAGCTTTGCCATCGTCGCCTCAGGCGTTGCGGTCGCGCTCACCCTCGCGCTGGGCTGGCTGCTGCCGCTGCCGAGCAGCGAGGACGAAGACACATCGTCGGTCGAGATCGGCGCCGACCCGGAAGTGGCGCTCGAACTTACCATGCGCTCGGGCCCGGTGGCGATCGAGGTCGAATACGATGTCGATCCCGAGCGCGCGCGCGAATTCTACGGCACGATGATGCAGATGGAGCGGGTGCGAAAGAGCATCGGCGGGTTCGACTGGTCAGTGTCTCGCGATGTTGCCAATCCGGCGATCTGGGTTGAACGCTATTCCTGCCCGACCTGGGGCGATTACCTGCGCATGCGTGATCGCTACACCCAGTCCGATCTCGATATCCAGGAACAGGCGGACAGCTATAACCGCAGCGGGCAGGGGCGGCGGGTGCGGCGGCTGCTCGAGCGGCCCTATGGCTCGGTCCGCTGGAAGGCGGATTTGCCCGATCTCTATCGCGGGACGGTGGATTTCTATCGGGCCCTGATATGGGTCGTGGCAAGAATGCCACACATGCTAACCTAGCTGTGGGCAATCGCAATTTGGCGTTGAAATCGCGGCGCGGCTGTTGTCCAATCCGCGCAGGAACACTTTGCCACCAAGGCCAGTGGGAGGAAAACGATGAAAATCCGCACATTCCGAACGATGACGTCTGCCGTTGCCCTGATCGGGACCTTCGCCCTTTGCCCTCTCCGCTTCGGCACAGGATGGCGCGGTCGAGGAAAGTAACGCGACGAGATCGTCGTGACTGCGCAAAGGCGCGAGGAAAAATCGCTCGACGTGCCGATTACTGTGACGTCGCTCAGCCCTTCTGTGCTGGAAACGGCAAACATTCAGGATCTTGGCGATATCGTCAAGGTTACGCCGGGCCTGCGGTTCGATTTCGCCGGGGCCTATTCACAGCCGACAATCCGCGGTGTCGGCACTTCGGTGGTCAGCTCGGGCGCAGTGGGCAATGTCGGTATCTATGTGGATGGGTTCTATGTGCCCAATCCCATCGTGGCCGACATGCAGTTGCTCAAAGTCAAAAGCATCGGCGTGGTGAAAGGCCCGCAGGGCACCCTGTTTGGCCGTAACACCACAGGTGGCGCAATCCTCGTGCAGACTACCGAGCCCAGCACGGAACCATCTGGCGAAGTCAAGTTCTCCTATGGCCGCTACAACGAATTTCGCGCTCAGGCCTATGGAACGTTTGGCATTGGCGAAGGTCTGGCAATGGATGTCGAAGGTTCCTACAGCAGGGGTGATGGGTTCCTGACGAACATCAGCAATAACAGACGCGTCGGGCAATATCGCAATTGGTCGACCCGCGTCGGACTGAAGGCGGACCTTTCCGATTCGGTCTCGGTGCTGCTGCGCTACCAGCACAACCGGGTCGATGATCCGACTGCGCTGCTAACCGCTAGCTACCGTGATGATGGTGCGGTTGATGGACAGGTCTATATCCACCCGGTCACTAGTGCACGCATCCCCTTCAGCATCGCATCGGGCGCACCTTTCTTTGCGGCGCCGGGGCAAGTCACTTTCAATCCTGATCAGGTTGCCAGCGGCAGCCACCCCAACGACCAGCAATTCTTCCGTTCGAAATCAAACATCGTTCAGGGGACGATCAAAGCCGATCTCGGCTTCGCCAATCTCACTTCCTATACGCAATACCGCAAGGAAGATGCCGATTTGCGGATCGAGGGCGATCATTCCGGAGCCGAAATTTTCGATATCGGCCTGCCCAACGACAACATGACTTTTACGCAGGAATTGCTGTTTACATCCAAGCCGGGCGGTAGCCTGCAATGGACCGCAGGTCTGTTCTACGTGAAGAACCGCGATACCTACCGGGTATACTTCGATTTTGGCCCGAACCTATTTGGTCCGGGAATTGGCCCGGCTGACCGATGCTGCGAATTTGGCTCAAGCTCGACCAACGAAAGCTTCGCTGCCTTTCTCGATGCGACCTACGAAGTCTCGCCGCAGTTCTTCATCACTGCTGGTGCGCGTTATGCTTATGACAAGCAGAGCAAAGTCTACTCGACGCTGCTTTTGTCCCGCCGACAGCCGTCGACTGCAAGCCGGCCCAATACGATGCTGTAAAGGGCAGCCAGTTCACGCCTCGCGTCGTGTTGCGCTACAAGCCCAGCGAAGAGAGCAGCATATATGCCTCCTACAGCAAGGGCTATAAGGCAGCGTTTCTCGATCTAGGCGGCGGCAGCACACTGCCGGTCAGGCCTGAAAAGATCGACGCCTGGGAAGCCGGTTTAAAATACGATAATCGCCGGATTTCGTTCGAAGGCGCTTTCTTCTACTACGATTACAAGGATCTGCAGGTCTCTCTCTACACGAACGCCCGCGCTCTGATCGTCAATGCTGCGAACTCGAAAGTTTATGGTCTCGACGGACAATTGCGCTACAATGTTTCGGACGCCTTCTCGGTCAATTTCGGCGCAACATGGGTCCACGCCCGCTACAAGCAATTCAACAATGCGCCGGTCTATGTGCCATGCTTGCTGACGGCTTTCCCGGACCCCAACTCGGCTTGCTCTAATTTCGATTCGACGGATATCGACCCGCTCGTAACGCCAACCGTTCTGCCTTATAATCCTCTTGTTGCAGGTCAAACATGGCCGATCCAGGCCCAGCAACCTGACCAATGTCACCATGCAGCGCGCGCCTTCGTTCTCTGGCAATGTAGGCGCGCGCTATCGCACGGAGTTGGCAGAAGGCGAACTGGTAGCTGTCGGGCAACCTCTCCTACACCTCGAAGTTCTTCTTCGGGCCTTCGGGTATCCAGTTCCCGCAGAAGGGCTACGAGACGCTCTCGCTGAGAGCGGCATGGACCGATTCTCATGATCGCTTCACTGTCGCGCTTTGGGGCGACAACGTTACCAACAGCCGCTACCTAACCGGTGTTCAGTACGTCAACAACGGCATCGGCGCGAACTGGTCGAAGCCGGCGACTTATGGCGTGGAATTCGGCGCCAAGTTCTGATTGCGAAAGCTGCCCGGGCCTAACCCGCCCGGGCAATCGCCTCAGCCATTGCCACCAGCCGCTGCGCCTGTTCCAGGTGCAGCAGTTCGGTCATCTTGCCATCGACGCTGACTACGCCCTTGCCCGCGTTCTCGGGCAGGGCAAAGGCCGCGATGATGGCGCGGGCCCGTTCCAGCTCGGCCTCGCCGGGTGAGAACACCGCATTGCACGGCTCAATCTGCGCCGGGTGGATCAGGCTCTTGCCGTCGAAGCCGAACAGCAGGCCTTGCTCTGCCTCTGCGCGAAAAACATCCAGATCGCGGAATTCGTTGCACACCCCGTCGAGCACCGTGAGCCCGTGTGTCCGGGCTGCGGCGACCGTCGCGGCAAGGAACGGCAGGAACGGTGTGCGCTCTGCCGTCAATTGGGCGCGCATTTCCTTGGCAAGGTCGTTCACTCCCATCACGAACAGCGAAAGCCGGGTGTTGTGCGCCAGCGCGGCAATGTCCCACAGGCGCGGGATCACCGCGCAGGTCTCGATCATCGCCCACAGCTGCAATGCCGGAGGGGCGGCAGCCAGCAGCGCCTCGCAGCGCGCGATATCCTCGACAGAGGAAACTTTGGGCACCAGCACCGCATCCGCGCCAGAGGTGGCAATTGCGGCAAGATCGGCCGCGCCCCATTCGGTGTCGAGGCCATTGGCGCGGATCGCCACTTCGCGCCCGCCCCAGCCGCCTTCGGCCAGCGCCGCCAGGGCCGCTGCGCGCGCTTCCAGTTTTGCATCGGGCGCAACCGCGTCTTCAAGGTCAAGGATCACCATGTCGCAGGGCAGGGTGCGGCTCTTGGCCAGGGCCTTGGCGTTGGAGGCGGGGAGGTAGAGCGCAGAGCGGCGCGGGCGGTTGATCAGGGTCAAGGCGGAGCTCCCAAAGCTGAGCGATTGCAGAGCCGCGAACTGGCCTCTATCCCTTGGCGGGTCAACCGGGAGCAGGAGAATCGATATGGCAATCGCGCCAGCAGTGAGGGACGTGAGCAGCATTCCGCCGCATCTGGTCTGGGATCGCAGTTTCGACCAGTTCACCGCCGAGGGTGACGATCCCTTCCTGGCGATCACGCGGCTCCACCAATTGCCCCCGGTGATCTGGGCAACCGATGCCGCGTTTGGCCGTCCGGGCTGGGTCTGCACCCGCTATGATCCGATTGCCGAGGCGTTCACCGATTTCACCCGCTTTTCGGGCGAGCGGCACGGCATGATTGCCGATCTGGTGGGCGAGCCGGTGCGGCTCAATCCGATCGAGATCGATCCGCCGGCGCATCACGGCTATCGCCGCAATCTCAATCCGCAATTCACCCCCAAGGTCATCGCCAAGCTCAATGATGCCGTGCGCGAAACCTGCGACACTCTGATTGCCGCGTTTGCGGCGGATGGTCGATGCGATTTCGTCCACCAGTTCGCGATCAAGTTCCCGACTTTCGTGTTCCTCGACCTGATGGCGCTGCCGCGCGACAAGGCCGACCTGTTCATGGAATGGGAAGACGCGATCATGCGCGCGCCCGAAATGATGGACCGGGTCAAGGCCGCGCGCGAGATCTATGCATACCTGTGCCGCCACAAGGATGAGCAGAGCGCCAGCCCCAGCAACGATCTCAACCGCGCGATCACCACCGGCACTTTCGAAGGCCGCCCGCTCGATCACTACGAGATGATGGGGATGTATTATGTGCTCTGGGCTGGCGGGCTCGATACGGTCTATTCGACGCTCGGCTGGATCATGCGGCATCTGGCAACCCATCCCGAACTGCAAGACCAGCTGCGCGCCGATCCGGAGCTGATCCCGGACGCCATCGAGGAATTCGCGCGCGCTTTTTCGGTGGTCTGCACGCACCGCTCGGTGATTGCCGATGGCGAGTTTTACGGCGCACCGCTGCGCGCGGGCGACGAGATTCACCTGCCGATCAGCCTTGCCAACCGCGATCCGGCGATGTTTGCCGATCCGCACACGATCGACGTCGCCCGCAAGCCGCGCCACATCAATTTCGGCACCGGGGCGCACACCTGCCTTGGCATCCACCTTGCCAAGCGCGAACTGCGCACGGTGGTCGAGGCGTTCCTTGCCCGGTTTCGCAACATCCGCATCGCGCCGGGCGAAACGCCGCGTTATCATACCGGGCGGACCTTCGGGTTCGACTACCTGCCGCTGGTCTGGGGCCCTGTTTGAGGGAAGCTCTTTACGCCGCACTGCAACATCGCTAAGGGCCGCCGCGATGTTCGGACCGGCGATCAAACCGATTAGCACCAAACCGCCGCGCTTGCGCGGGGCGGTGGCGGGTGTGCGTCGGGTCTGACGGCATCTTTCACCAGCCTCGCGGAGCACGCGGGGCGGTTCTTTCCGAAAGAAACCGAACTTCCTGCGGCCTCGCGCCCCATCAGGAGATATTAGACATGAATTCAGACATCATTGGCCGTTTTTCCGCATCGAATCCCCCCCATGTCGGCATTGTCGGCGCGACCGGCCTGGTCGGCACGATGATGCGCGAACTGCTGGCCGAGCGCGCTTTCCCGCACGCTTCGCTGCGGCTGTTCGCCTCGGCGCGCTCGGCCGGATCGAAGCTGCCGTGGCAGGGCGGCGAGATCGTGGTCGAAGATGCCGATACGGCTGACTATGCCGGGCTCGACATCGTGTTCTTTTCGGCCGGTGGTTCGACCTCGAAAGTGATCGCACCCAGGGTTGCGGCAGCAGGCGGCATTGTCATCGACAACTCGTCGGCCTGGCGCGGCGATCCGCAGGTGCCGCTGGTCGTCTCCGAAGTGAACCCCGAGGCGCTGGCGAACATCCCCAAGGGCATTGTTGCCAATCCCAACTGCACCACCATGGCCGCCATGCCGGTGCTGGGGCCGCTGCATGCCGAGGCCGGGCTGAAGCGGTTGACGGTCAGCACCTATCAGGCCGCCTCGGGCGCAGGCGTGGCCGGCATCCAGGAACTGGCCGGACAGATTGCAGCGGCAGCGGGCGGCGATGTTGCCGGGCTGGCGGATCGCAGCGATGCCGTGGCCATGCCGCCGCCGGCCAAATGGGCCGCGCCGCTGGCGTTCAACGTCGTGCCGTTCAACTATGTGCTGGCCGAAGAAGACTACACCGAAGAAGAGATCAAGCTGCGCGACGAGAGCCGCAAGATCCTGAACATCCCGGGCCTTCCGGTTTCGGGCACTTGCGTGCGGGTGCCGGTGTTCACCGGCCATTCGCTGTCAATCAACGCCGAGTTCGAACGGCCGATCTCGCCCGAGCGTGCGCGCGAACTGCTCTCAGTCGCGCCGGGTGTGGTGCTGCAGGACGTGCCCAATCCGCTCGAGGCAACCGGGCAGGATCCGGTCTACGCCGGCCGTATCCGCCGCGATCCCACGGTCGAGCATGGCCTGGCGCTGTTCGTGGTTGGCGACAATCTGCGCAAGGGCGCGGCGCTCAATGCCGTCCAGATCGCCGAGGTCATGCTTGGCCGCTGAAAAATCAGCGCCGGAATGGCACACATTTTAACCTGATCTTTGCGCTGCACATTTGAAGTTTGATAACCAAATTAAGGGCTTAAGTCCCAATTTGGCCATTCGATTTCGCAAGTGCAGCGCGCAAGGCCTTGTGACTCAATAGTTTTTTTTAAGGAAAAGCCGCTAGTCCTGAATCGCAATTGGATTGTTAACCGTGTATTGGCGGTTCAGTCGGTCGCGAATCGGGGCTGGGGCCCCACGAATTTGGCTTTGGCAAGACCTGCATGGCAGGGCTCGAACCGGTAAGGATAGTTCGCATGAAGGCAGTGAAGGTTTTGACGATGGTCGCGATGGTCGCAACCTCGATGGCGCCAATTGCATTCGCGCCTGTCGCCATGGCGCAGAGCGCCGGATTCCCGAGCGAAACAACCCAGAGTTCGATGGACCTTACCTGTTCGACCTGGCTGGCCTCGCGGGTCGATGTTGGCGCTACCTTGCACGACGGCACAGCGGTCTGGTCGGTCGAAGCGGAAGCCCTCGGTTCCGTCGATGGCCCGCCCACGCCTGTGCCGGGCACCGGGGATGAAGTTGAAGGCACCCGGGTTGGCAAAGGCTCGGCGACCTATTCGGGCGTGTATATTTATGGCGATCCCTATCGCAGCACGTCCACCAGCCAATCCTCGACTGCCTTGAAGTCGCTTTTCGGCGACCGGGTTGCAAGCATCAAGAACTGGTCGGACAGCGAATACCAGACAAACGGCAAGGTCTCTATCGTCACGACCTACACCTTCAAGTGCAACGTCTTCAACCAGACGGAAACCTACCATCCGCCGGTCTATGATGGCGGCACGATTGAAGGCTATTACACCAATATCGATCCCGATCCTTCGGGTGGCTATAACGGGCTCGATCCCGATGCATCCTGCCAGTTCATCGTCAAGGTCTGGGGGCAGGACTACCCGCCGTGCATCTTCACCAAGACCGGCACGACCGGCGGCACGCTGATCGAGCCGGAATCCTGGACCACCGATCCCGGCCCAACCCCGCGCCCTGACATCACCTATACGGGCACCGTCAGTGAAACCAATTACACCGAAGGCGAAGGCTACACCGCCAGCGGCGGTCCATGGTCACAGCCCGGCACATGGTATGTCTCCAAGGTCATGGTCTGCTCGCCGCCCAAGAAGAGCAGCGGCACCTGGACCGTGCTGAACGGTTACACCGGCGGCAAGTGCACCAAGGCCTGGTTCAACATCGCGCCCTGGGGCGGCGGTTCGGCGGCACCTGACGGAAGTTACATTCCGGCTAACTGAATCTGATCCATCCCGGGATTGCAACAGCACTTGCAAACAGGGGGCCCCACTGGTTAACTCCGGTGGGGCTTTTTCTTGCGGAGTATGACATTGGCGCAGCGCGCTGAAACGGGGGGTAGGCGGCGTTCGGCCGCGCGCAGCGCGGTCAAGGCGGCGGAGTCGCTTGTCGTCGCGGCCTTCTCTGCGCAAGGCGCCCAGGCGCTGGAAGCACCGGCTCCCGAACCCGCCCCGGAACCCGCAGAAGAGCCCAAATTCGGCGGAGAAAGGCCAGCCGCCGAAAACGAGATCATCGTTATCGGCGAGCGCACGATCGTTGCCTCGCTCAAGGACGAGGAGATCGAGCAGGTCTATGACAGCGATCGCGCGGCGGGCTTCGGGGTCAGCACGGTCGGCGAGCTGATCGATCAGATCAAGGCTGAAAACGGCGACAGCGATCCGGCGATCATGGTTAACGGCCGCCCGATTACCGATCCCGCCGAAATCGCCGACTTGCCGTTCGAAGCCTTGCGCAAGGTCGAGACCCTGCCGCTGGGAACCGCAACCCGGATCGGCGGAGCGTTCGGCCAGCGCGCCTACAACATTGTGCTCAAGCCCGCCTTGCGCAGCGCCACCTTCACCGGCGGCCACCAGATCACCACCGATGGCGGCGGCAGCACCACGCGCGGCGAGGCGCTGTTCACCTATATCCGCAAGCAGGACCGGATCAATCTGGCGGTGCGCCACTCGCGGACCGATCCGCTGTTCGAAGTGGATCGCGCCATTGTCGGCCAGGCAGAGCCGATCCCCTTTTCGGCAGATGGCAACATCATTCCGTTCGGCGCCGCCGAGGTCGATCCGGAACTAAGCCTGCTGGTGGGCCAGCCGGTGACGAGCGTGGCCCTGACGGGCGGGAGCCTGGTGCCGACCCTGGCCGGTCTGGCTGCCAATGCCAATCAGCTCAACCCCAGCAATGTCGGCAAGTTCCGCACCCTGCGAGGCTCGAACGCGCCCCATCGAAGTCAGCCTGACCGGCAACAAGGGGCTGACCAACTGGCTGTCGGTGTCGGTCAACGGGCGGCTCAGCTGGACCAAGGGCGTGACCACCAACGGGCTGCCATCGGCCCGCTTCACGATCCCGACCAGCAATGATTTCACGCCTTTCACAAGGCCGGTCTATCTGGCGCTCAACGATCCGGCTCGGCCATTGCGCAGTGTCAGCGATTCGACCGCAGGCAACGTTGCGGTCACCCTGAACGCCAATTTCCCGACCTGGCGCGCCTCGCTGTCTGCCCGCTACGAACAGCGCGAGCGCAAGTTCGAAGGCCAGCAGACCGGGCTTATCCCGGGCGGGGCCATTCTGGTCGACGATCTGGTCAACCCCTTTGACGGCAATCTCGCCGGGCTCATCCCCACCCGCACCCGCATTTCCAGCAGCCGGACGCGCGTTACCCAGCTGTCGCTGGAAACCGAAGGGCCGCTGATCAAGCTGCCCGCAGGCGAGGTCCGGCTGCGCACGGCTTTCGGATACAACCGCACCACGCTTGATGCGATGGATGAAACCCTCGGCATGCGCACGCTCGAACGCAGCGAAGTCGATGCCGAGGTCGGGCTTTCGATCCCGCTGACCGGGCGCGAACCAGCGTTTCTGCCCGCGCTTGGCGAAATGGATGTCGCCGTGGAGGCCGGGCAGACCAATCTGCACCGGTTTGGCAAAGTGCGGCGTCATTCGCTCGCGCTGAACTGGAAGCCGGTCGCCTGGCTGCGGTTTACGGCGAGCCACGTCAGCAACGAGCGCGCGCCTCCGCCGGAATTTCTGGCAGCGGCAACCCAGATTTCCGAAAACGTCCCCTATTTCGATCCGCTGACCGGGCAGTCGGTCAATGTCACGACGATTTTCGGCGGCAATCCGAACCTGCTCAACGAAACGCAGCGCACGCGCACGTTCTCGATGGCGCTTACGCCGAGCCCGAAATACAACATGCTGATCAGCGCGGACTACAGCGAAAGCGAACTGCGCAACCAGCTGGGCGCGCTCCCGCCGCCCAGCACGGCAGTGGCGCTGGCCTTTCCCGACCGGTTCGTGCGGGATGGCAATGGCACGCTGGTGCTGGTCGATAACCGGTCCGTCAATTTCGAGAGACAGCGCAACCGCCAGCTGCGCCTTGGCCTGGGCATGGCAATTCCGCTCGGAAAGACCAAGCCGCCTGGCACCGCGCGCGGTCCGCGCACCACCTTGCAGCTCAACGCTTCGCACACCATCCTGCTCGACAGCAAGACGATGATCCGCGCCGGACTTGGCGAGATCGATCTGCTCAAGGGCGGCGCGGTGGGGCTGGCAGGCGGGCAGCAGCGCCATTCCTCCGATGCCAGCCTGGCCCTCAACAAGGGCAATACCGGCCTCAGGGTCACCTATACGCGGCGCGGCGGCAATCTGCTGGCGTTCGGCACTCCGGCCGCTCCAAGCCTGCTGACATTTGCTCCCAGCTCGCGTCTTGACGTGAAGGCCTTTGTCGATGTCGGCAAGCTTCTGCCGAAAGTCCGCTTTGCCCGGAATATGCGCCTGTCGGTGGCCTGCGAGAACGTGTTCAACCGCCGCCAGGGTGTCACCAGTTCGAGCGGTGCAGTGCCGTTCGGCTTCCAGAGCGCCTATCGCGAACCTGTGGGCCGAACCATCGGCGTCGAGCTGCGCATGGTGGTTTGAAATCAGCGCGGCGTCTGGCTGACCGGATTGCCGGGCATGTCGGGCTTGCCTTGCCAGGCATATCCGGCGATCCCGAGCAGCAAGGCCGCGCCGGAGATTTCAAGCGCGAGGCGCGAGCAGCGGCCCGATTTCCACAGCGCCACATAGACCAGTGCAGCCAGGGCAAATATCGCGATCCAGCCCATTATTTCTTCCCCAGTCTGATGCGGCGCGAGAGCAGCCAGAAGCCCGCCAGCAGCGCCAGTAGCGGCACCAGCCACAGCGGCAATGTGGCGGGGCGAACCACCGGTTTGAAGCTCACCCAATCGCCATATTTCGAAACCAGCCAGGCGCGGACCTGTTCGGCGCTTTCGCCGGCGGCGATGCGCTCGCGGATGATCCGGCGCATGTCGCCGGCAATGTCGGCATTGCTGCCCGAGATCGGCTGGCCCTGGCAGACCACGCAGCGGATGGTGTCCATCAGCGCCATCGCCTCGGCTTCCTGCGCCGCGTTGGGCAGGGCCTCTTCGGCATAGTCCTGCGCAAGGACGGGCGAATGCGCGGTGGCGGCGAGCAGCAGCGCGGCGGCGAGGGTGGAAGCCAGCCTCACGGTGCCAGCCCCAGCATGCCGAGGAGCTTGGGCACGTCGTCGGGCATCACCACGCCGATATGCTGGTGCAGGATCTTGCCCTGTCCATCAACCACGAAGGTTTCGGGCACGCCTGCCGAGCCGATGCCGATCTGGAAGCGGCCGTCATCGTCAAGCCCGATGCGGGCATAGGGATCGCCGTTGTCGGCAAGGAATTTGGCGAGCTTCTCGCTGGTATCGTGCACCGCAATCCCGTCAATCTCTGCGCCCATCTGCTTCATCTGCATCAGCACCGGGACTTCCTGGACGCAGGGAATGCACCAGCTGGCAAAGACATTGATCAGCCGCGGCTTGCCGTCCTGGTAGGTTGCGGAAGCTATCCCGGGCCGGTCAGGAAAGGCAGGCGGAGCGGTGAACTGGGGCAGGGCCTTGCCGACCATCTGCGAAGCGATGATCCGGTCGCCGGGGTTCTTGAGGTTGATGTAGAGCGCCGCCAGCAGCGCCAGGCCCAGCGCAAACGGCAGCCACAGGAACACTTTGCGCCTCATGCGGTCGTGCCCTCCACAGGAGCCTGCGTCGCGCGGCGGCCGAGGAAATCGCGCCGCACCCGCCCGAGCAGCGACAGCGTTCCGCCCAGCGCGATCATGATGCCGCCCAGCCAGATCAGGGTGACGAACGGCTTCCACCACATCCGGATCAGCCAGCGTCCGCCCTTGGCCTCTTCGCCCACCACCAGATAGAGCTGGCCGTTCCAGAATGTCTTGATCGCGGCCTGGTTGGTCAACATCGGCGGATCGCTGAACTGGTGCAGCTGGGGCAGCATCTCGAACGGGGCGCCAGTGCCCTTGCGCACCGAAAGCACGGCTTCAAGCGCCTTGTAGTTCGGCCCGGTTGCATCGCGCACGCCCTGGAACGACACATCGAACGGGCCGACGCTGTTGTTGTCGCCAGGGGCCATCGCCACCAGCCGTTCCTTGATGAATGCCGCATCGCAGGCCATTCCGGCCATGCTCACCGCGCAGCCCAGATGGGCCAGCACCATGCCCCAGGTAAACAGCGGGGTGCGCGCAAGATTGCGCTTCCACAGCGGCGCGACGCTGGCAACGGCGACAAGCGCGGCCACTGCCAGCCCGAACAGCGGCAGCACGCCGATCTTTCCGCCGAACACGATCACCAGCACCAGCGCGGTCGCCCCTGCAAACAGCGCAAGGGCCATCCGTCCGGACAGGGCTGCAAGCCGGTCCGCGCGCCAGCGCAGCATCGGGCCAGCCGCCATGACCAGCATCAGCACCAGCGCCACCGGCCCGGCTGCAGCGTTGAAATAGGGCGCGCCAACCGAAATCTTGGAGCCGTTCACGCCTTCGAGGATCAGCGGCCACAGCGTGCCTGCCATGACGATCACCAGAACCACGGTCAGCAACAGGTTGTTCGCCACCAGAGCCGCCTCGCGGCTGACCGGTTCGAACCGGTTGCCCTCGCTGACCGTGCCGATCCTGGCTGCATAGAGCGCCAGCGCGCCGCCGATGTAGACTGCCAGCAGCCCGAGGATGAACACGCCGCGTTCAGGATCGACGGCAAAGCTGTGCACCGAATTGAGCACACCCGAGCGCACCAGGAAGGTGCCCAGCATCGACATCGAAAAGGCCAGCACCGAAAGCATGATCGTCCAGGCGCGCAAGCCATCCCGGGTGGCCAGCACTGTCACCGAATGGATCAGCGCGGTCGCCGCCAGCCACGGCATCAGGCTGGCGTTCTCGACCGGATCCCAGAACCACCAGCCGCCCCAGCCAAGCGTGTAATAGGCCCAGTATGATCCGGCGACGATGCCGATGGTGAGGAATATCCACGCGCCCAAAATCCACGGCCGCATGGCCCGGGCAAAGGCAGGTCCGACATCGCGGGTGATCAGTGCGCCGACGGCAAAGCTGAACGCTGCCGACATGCCGACATAGCCCGCGTAAAGCGTCGGCGGGTGAAAGGCGAGGCCGGGGTCTTGCAGAAGCGGGTTGAGGCCCTGACCCTCGATCACGTTTTCGATGCGGGCAAACGGGTTGGAGGAAAACAGCAGGAAGCCGTAGAAGCCCAGCGCGATCGCTGCCTGCGCGGCCAGCGTCGCAATCTTGGTATCGGCCCGCAACTGGCGCTCGAACAGCGCCACAGTCGCCCCGGCGACGCCAAGAATGGTCACCCATAGCAGCATCGAGCCTTCGTGATTTCCCCAGGCGCCCGAGATCTTGTAGATCAGCGGCTTGGCGGAATGGCTGTTGGTGGCAACCAGCAGAACCGACATGTCGGACCGGGCGAACACCGCGATCAGGGCGAAGAAGGCGATTGTCACCAGCACTGCCTGAACCGTCGCAACCGGCGCGATTGCCCCGGCCAACCCACTTTGGCCGCGCCACAGCGCCATTGCTCCCAGCGAAAGTTGCAGCAGCGCCATGGCAAAGGCCAGCCACAGTGCGGCAAGGCCGATTTCGGCGATCATCGTTTGCGTTCCCCGGATTTGCACATGCTGGCTGCTTCCTAACCGCAGCCTTGGCCGAAATCTACTGCCAGGCTGTCAATAGCCTGTCCTTACCCCATTTGTGCGTCATTAAATTGGAGCGGAGACCTAGGAGCGGATTGCATTGGCGGGCGATCGCGGCCAATGAATGCCGCCAGCCATGCACCGTTTCGCCAATCCCGCCCGCTTCCTGCGCATCGCCCGATGGCTGACGCCGCTGCTGCTGCTGGGCGGCCTGTTGCTTGCCGGCGGGGCGCTGGTGCAGGGCCTCTTCAACGTACCGCCGGACCGCCTGCAGGGTGAGACCGTGCGCATCCTGTTTATCCATGTTCCCGCTGCCTGGCTCGGCATGGCGGGATGGATGGCGCTGGCGGTGGCAAGTCTGGTCGAACTGGTCTGGCGACATCCGCTGGCCGGTATTGCCGCGCGGGCATCGGCAGGCCCTGGTGCAGTCTTCACCGCGATCTGCCTGATCACCGGTTCGCTGTGGGGCCGCCCGGCCTGGGGCACCTGGTGGGTCTGGGATGGCCGGCTGACTTCGATGCTGGTGCTGCTGTTCCTCTATTTTGCCTACATCGCGCTGGCCGAAGCGGCAGAAAGCAGCGGTGGCGGGCAAAGCCGCCTGGCGGCAATCTTCGGACTGGTCGGTGCGGTCAACATTCCGATCATCCACTATTCGGTGCTGTGGTGGAACAGCCTGCACCAGCCGCCAAGTATCAGTCTGGGCAAATCGGCGATCGACGCGGCCTACCTGTGGCCGCTGATGATTTCGACGCTGGGTTTTTCCTTGCTGTTCGGCGGGATTGTGCTGGCGCGGATGCGCACCATACTGGCGGATCAGCAGGCCGAGGCCCGGCTGCGGAGGAAAGCGGCTGCATGACCTACGAAGCGCTCAACCAGTGGAATTTCGTGCTCGCCTCCTACGGCGTGGGTGTTGGCGGAACCCTGTTGACCGTCGTGTGGAGCTGGCTGGCCATGCGCCGGGCGGAAGCCCGCCGTGACCGGGCGCGCGAACTGTGAGCGCGGTCAAGGCCAAGCACCAGCGGCTGGTGCTGGTGTTGGTGGCGCTGGTGGCGCTGATCGCAGCCGGTCTGCTCGCCGCCTGGGCGCTGCGCAATCAGGCGAGCTATTTCTATGTCCCCAGCGACATGAAGGCCAGCCCGCCTGTGCCCGGCAAGGCGGTGCGGCTGGGCGGCATGGTCACGGTGGGATCGCTCAAGACGGCGGACGACGGTGTTACCGCGATGTTCGAGGTCAACGATGGCAAGGCCCGCGTGCCGGTTCGCTTCCGCGGCATCGCCCCCGATCTGTTCAAGGAAGGCTCGGGCGTGGTCGCCGAGGGAAGTCTGGGGGCAGACGGCGTGTTCGTTGCCGACAACCTGCTGGCCAAGCACGATGAGAACTATGTGCCGCGCGAAATGGCCGGAATGTCGCAGGATCAGGCGCGGCAGGTTGTAGCCGAGACCCAATGATTGCCGAATTCGGCCTCGCCGCTCTCTGGCTGGCGGCGTCTTTGGGGGTGTTGCAGGCGATCCTCGCAGGACTGGTGCTGCGCGGCATCGCAGGTGTGTCTCTCGCAGACATTGGCTGGATCGCACTCGGCCGGAGCCTGCTGGCCGCATTTGCCCTTGGTGCGCTGTGCCTGTTGTTCGTCCGGACAGACCTTTCGGTGGTGCTTGTCGCGGATCTCTCGAACACCGCCTGGCCCCTTTCCGACCGGCTGACAGCCTTCTGCGAGACCGGGGAAGGCGCTCTTCTGGCCGGAGTCGCGCTTACCGCGCTGGGAGGCTTCTGGGCGTCGAAGTGGACCTGGGGCTGGCCGAAGCGCGCTCGCGCGTTTGCGCTGGGCGGTGAGGCGATGGTGGCGCTTGCTGCCTATGCCGCGCTGTTGAATCCGCCGCCGCCGTTTGCCCGGATGATTCCCGCTGCTCCCGAAGGTTTGGGCCGGGGGCTGCATCTGACCGGCGAGGGGCTGTCGCTGCATCTGCCGCTGTTTGCGATCGGCGGCGCGATGCTGGTCGTCGCTCTGCTGCTGCTGCTGGCGGCGCTGGCCGGTGCGGTGGAGCCGGGACATCGCAACCGGGCAATCCGGCCCTGGGCCAGCGGCGCCTGGTCGCTGCTTGCGCCGGCTGCTGCGCTGGCCTGGGTTGCCGCAAGCAGCGCGGGAATGTTTGGCACGATTGCCGCGTGCTGGCTGGGCTCAAGCTGCCTGCTGTGGCACTGTCGGGGGCTGAAGGGGCATTCGAGGCGTTCAGTTGCCCGTGCCGGTGTGCCTCTGGCGATGTTTGGCGCCGCGCTGGTGCTGGTGTGCGCGGGACTGGCGAACAGCCGCTATCGCCAGACGAACGTCGTGCTGCGTGAGGGCGAAACAGTCATTTTCAGACCCTGGCAGCTGACCGTGCGGCGCATCTCGCCCGCCGCCGGTCCGAACTGGACGGCCCTTGAAGGTGAGATTGCGGCCAGCTGGGATCGGGATCCGGCGGTGCTGCTGAAGCCCCAGGCGCGCAGCTATCTCGCGCCGCAGGTGCAGGCATCGACCTGGGCGGAAGCGGACCGGGGGAATGGCCGCTTGCGCGCTGCCTTGAGCGGCACGCGCGATGCGGATCGCTGGGTGCTCCATCTGGTCTGGCAGCCCTTCGTCCAGCTGATCGCACTGGGCGGCTGGATTGCAGCCCTGGGCGGATTGCTGCTGGCGGCAGGGCATGGGGCCAGCCTGGTTCGCCGTGCCCGGGCCCGGGAAATGCTGGCCTACCGGCATTGGCGGCAGGGGCGGCAGGGGCGGCAGGGGCGTCAGGGGCGGTGATGCGGCTTTTCCTGCCTGTTGTGTTGTCGCTGACGCTGGCAGCTCTTGGTTATGGCTGGCAGGGTAATCCCGGTCTTGCCGGTGCTCCGGGCAGAGCGCAGGTCATCGTTGGCTCCGATCCTGCCGAGTGGATTGAACTGCGCCGGAAATTCTATGGCCCCGCGCCAGGCCAATCGGCCGCATGGCTGTTTCCCGCCGATGCGCTGGTGCGGCACGGCGAATTCGCCGATGCCGCTGCCATTCTGCTTGGCGCTATCGAGAAGAACCCGAACGATGCCGAGGCATGGCTGGCGCTGGCCAACACCTTGACTCTCCACGCCAATGGCAAGCTGACCCCGGCCGCAAAACTGGCCTATCGCCGCGCCATCGCCGTCGCACCAGCAGATCCTGCGCCCAGGCATTTTTTCGCCCTGGCGCTCGAAAGATCGGGTGACCGCGAAGCCGCCCGGCAAATTGGTGCCCAGTCCTCGCCACCTTCGGCGATTGCGGGAGACAAGCCATGCTGCTAAGCGCCGCCGCCTTGCCGCCTGAAACCCGGCGGCGCTGAAGAAAGTCCGGCAATGGACGGGGCGCAATTATGAGCGATACGGCTGAAAATGCAGCTGCAGCGGGCGATCATCCGCCGGCCCAGGCCGACCATGGACATGGCCATGGCCAGAACGGCCTTGCCAAGATGGCAATCGGCGCGATCGGCGTGGTGTTCGGCGATATCGGCACCAGCCCGATCTACGCCTTCCGCGAAACCTTTGCCTCGCACCACGGGGCGCCGGGCATCCAGGTCGATCCGGTCCATATCCATGGCGTGCTGAGCCTGGTGTTCTGGTCAATGATGATCGTGGTGACGTTCAAATATGTCCTCACCATCATGAAGGCGGACAACAAGGGCGAGGGCGGCAGCCTGGCATTGCTGGCGCTCATCAACCGCAAGTCGGAAGGGGCCAAATGGACCGGGCCGTTCATCCTGCTCGGGGTGTTTGCCACAGCCTTGTTCTATGGCGATTCGATGATAACGCCTGCGATGTCGGTGCTCTCGGCGACCGAGGGCCTGCAATATGTCCATCCGGGCTTCAAATCGTGGATCGTGCCGATTGCGGTGGCGATCCTTTTTGCCCTTTTTGCCATTCAGGCGCGCGGCACCGATCGGGTGGGAAAATTGTTCGGCCCGATCATGCTGGCCTATTTCCTCACCCTGGCGGCGATGGGCGTGATGCACATGACGAGCATGCCGCAGATCATTTTCGCGACGGTCAACCCGCTCAACGCGATCAACTTCTTCGTGACCGACGGTTTTCGCGCCTTTGTTGCGATGGGCAGCGTTGTGCTGGCGGTGACCGGGGCTGAGGCGCTTTATGCCGACATGGGCCACTTCGGGCGCAAGCCGATCGGGATCAGCTGGCTGGCATTCGTGCTGCCGGCCCTGATGCTCAACTACATGGGGCAGGGGGCGATGGTGCTCTCGCTCGATCCTGCCGGAGCCACGGCGGCGATCAAGGATCCGTTCTTCCTGATGATCCCCGATCTGGTGCGCATTCCGGTGATCTTTCTGGCGCTGGCCGCCACGATCATCGCCAGCCAGGCGGTGATCTCGGGCGCGTTTCTCGCTCACCCAGCAGGCGATCCAGCTCGGCTTCATGCCGCGCATGCAGATCAAGCACACCAGCGCTTCGGCAGCGGGCCAGATTTACATCCCGGTGATCAACTGGGGGCTGATGATCATGGTGATCGTGCTGGTGCTGTTCTTCGGCTCTTCCAGCAAGCTTGCGGCGGCCTATGGCATCGCGGTGACCGGCGCGATGTTCATCGATACCATTCTGCTCGCCGCCGTGCTGATCAGCCTGTGGCACTGGCCGCTGTGGCGGGCGCTGCCGCTGGTGCTGGTGTTTATCGTGGTCGACATGGCCTATCTCGGGGCCAACCTGATCAAGGTGCCCGATGGCGGCTGGGTGCCGCTGGCGATGGGTCTGGCGATTTTCACCTTGCTGACGACCTGGTCACGCGGACGAACGCTGATGCGGCAGAACATGGCGGAAGGCACGATCCCGGTCGAAGTCTTCGCCAAGAGCGCGCACAGCTCTGCCGCGCGGGTGCCCGGCACCGCGATCTTCATGGCCTCGACCAACAAGGGCGTGCCTTCCGCGCTGCTTCACAACATCAAGCACAACAAGGTGCTGCATGAGCGGGTGGTTATCCTGACCGTGGCCATCCAGGACGTGCCCTATGTCGATCCCAAGGATCGCTGCGAGTGCAAGGACATGGGCAGCGGCTTCTACCGGCTGACGCTGAGGCACGGCTTCCTGGAAGAAACGGACGTGCCTGCCGAACTCAAGAAAGTCTCGATGTGCGGCGAACCGTTCGAGATGATGAAGACCAGCTTCTTCCTTTCTCGCCAGACCCTTATCGCCTCGGCGCGGCCGGGCATGGCGATCTGGCGCGAAAAGCTGTTTTCCTGGATGCTGCGCAATGCGGCCAGCGCGATGGAGTTCTTCCGCCTGCCGACCAACCGGGTGGTGGAACTGGGCAGCCAGGTCGAAATCTAGGCGGATGGCGGGCCCGCGCCGTTTGGTTGTCCCTGCCGATTTCGGGTTCGGGCTGCTGTTCCGGCATGGCGGACGCTCGCTGGCATTGGCAGTGGCAGCGGGACTGGGGTTCGGCATCTGGATGGCCGCTGCGGACAGCTGGCTGTTCGCCAGCGTTGTTCCCGATTTCCAGCACCAGCTGGTGGCGCATGTCGCGATCAGCGAACGGATCGTGCAATTCGGCAAAGGGGCTCTCGTCGATGAGCTGATCCTGCGCTTGCTTTGCATGACCGGCATTGCCTGCATTCTTGGCAGCATCTTGCGCCAGAAAGGCCCCGCAACCGTCTGGTCCGCGATCCTGCTGACGGCCTTCGTCGCCTGGCCGATCAGCAGCCGGGAATACCTGCTCACGCTCGATCCTTCACTGCTCACCGGACTTCGCGAAGTCCTGCTGCATTGCACCGCCGGTGTGCTGTGGGGCTGGCTATATTGGCGCCACGGCTGGCTCGCCGCCGTGACCGGCCATGTTGCGGCGCACGTTTCGTTGCAACCGTTGCTCAATATCCTTTGAGCAGGCGGACGCAGCTCAATTCGCCTCAATCACCGCCAGCGGATTGAGATACTCGATGTGTTCGAGCACCACCCCGTCGCGGATGCGGGTGAGCATCAGGTAGTTGTTGCGATAGGTCTTGCCGCTGTTCATCAGGGCTTCGCCCCGGCAGGTGGTCATGAACTGTTCGGGATCGTCGGTGCGGCGGCAGACCAGATCGCTGAAGGCAATCGGGCCGCGGCCAGCCGCAGTGCGCTGCATGACCGCTTTGACCGTGTCACGGCCGGTAAACTCTCCGGGCACGCCGGGGGGCGGGAAGGGCAGCCGCAGAACGAAATCGTCTGCGATCTTGCCCGAAAACGCATCGAAGCGGCCTTCGGGCAGAACTTCGAGCCATTCGCGCAGCAGCGCCAGATCGTCGGGCATGTGCCTCTCCCAAATGAAAAGGGGCGGAGCTACCCGGAGGTAACCCCGCCCCGATAGCGTCAACAATGCTTAGCCGAGATTGGCGCTGACCATGCAATAGAGCATCGGCAGCGACAGCAGCAGGTTGGTGCGGCTGGCAGCCAGCGCGCGCGGTGCGGCTTTGGCCTTTTCCTCGTCAGAAGCCTCAACGATGCCGAGAATTTTCTTCTGGGCAGGCCAGATGATCAGCCAGACGTTGAGGAACATGATGATCGCCAGCCACATGCCAAGGCCGATCAGGTTGACGTTGCCTTCACCCGAAAAGGTCAGGGCCTGGTGGCCATAGCCGTTGGCGAAAGCGATGACGAGGCCGGTACACCACCGTCAGCAGCGCCGCCCAGCGGAAGAAGAAGAACACCTTGGGCGCGATATAGCCGGTGACGCCCTTCTTCAGTTCTGCCGGGACCGAAGGCATGGTCGGCACTTGAACGAAGTTGAGATAATAGAGCAGGCCGATCCACAGGATGCCGAAAAACGTGTGCAGCCAGCGGAATACCGAATTGGTATCGACCGGCGTCGCATCCGGCAAATTGCATCATCACAACGATTGCCAGCACCAGGCCAACGCCCAGTACCAGATGCAGATTTCCAAAAAACTTCGCCATTTTCTTCCCCCTAGGGCTGTGTGACTCTATCGACCCGAACCGCACGGTAGCTGTGCAGATGGCGGTTTATTGCGCCATTTGTGCGCAATGTCACATGTTTTTGCCTTACTCGTGGGGGGTATGTGTGAGCGCCTCGTCCTTCGCCTCCGCCGCCATGCCATGGCGCAGCAGCATGGGCATGTGCAGGAAGGTGAAGATGAAGGTCATCGGCAGGAAAACCCAGAGCTTGGCCTGGAGCCAGCCACCGAAGCTCAGAAAATGGCGGAATCCCTCGTTCATACCTGCCAGGAACAGGAAGAATATGCCCCAGTTGCGCGTCAGGATGCGCCAGCCATCGTCATCGAGGCCATCGAATGCGGTTTCCAGCAGGGTGCGCAGCAGGATCTTGCCGCGGGCGAGCCCGATCAGCAGCGACAGTCCGAAAAACAGGTAAATCGCAGTCGGCTTGATCTGGATCCAGAACGGATCGCGCAACAGGATGGTGAAGGCACCGAAGAACACGATGAGGCCGGTCGACAGCCACAGCATCGGTGAAATGCGCCCAAGCTTGAACCTGGACACAGCCAGCGCGATGATTGCGGCGACCATGAAGCTTGCGGTGCTGCGTATGACCGCCATAACCTCGCCCACGGCGTCTTCACCGCCCTTGGGGGAATAGTGCCGGTAAACCAGGAAGAACACCAGGATCGGCCCATAGTCGACC
Organism: uncultured Alphaproteobacteria bacterium; assembly: GCA_963732725.1. Taxonomy (GTDB): domain Bacteria; phylum Pseudomonadota; class Alphaproteobacteria; order Sphingomonadales; family Sphingomonadaceae; genus Novosphingobium. The sequence goes on from CAVTAQ010000001.1 coordinate 175,863, forward strand.
GCCATGTTGAGCCAGCCCGATTTGGGTTTTTGCGCTGCTTCCGACACTCAGGCCACTCCTGCAATGACGCGCGCCACCAGATCGGCGTCGAACGGGCGCAAGTCGTCTATTTTCTCGCCAACGCCGATCGCATGGATCGGCAGGCCATACTGCTGCGCCGCCGCCACCAATACACCGCCGCGGGCGGTGCCGTCGAGCTTGGTCATCACCAGCCCGGTAACCCCGGCCACTTCCTTGAAGGTCTCGATCTGCTGCAGGGCATTCTGTCCGTTGGTGGCATCGAGCACCAGCACGACATCGTGCGGAGCGTCCGGGTTGAGCCGTCCGAGCACGCGGCGGATCTTGGCCAGCTCGTCCATCAGCTCGCGCTTGTTCTGCAGGCGCCCGGCGGTGTCCACGATCAGCGCGTCAGTGCCTTGCTCGGTGGCGAGCTTGACCGCATCGAACACGATCGAAGCCGGATCGCCGCCTTCGGGGCCCTTGACGATCGGCACGCCGACCCGCTCGGCCCAGACCGCAAGCTGGCCGATGGCCGCAGCCCGAAAGGTGTCGCCGGCCGCCAGCATCACCGAATAGTCCATTTCCATGAACAGGTGGGCCAGCTTGGCAATGGTCGTGGTCTTGCCCGAGCCGTTGACCCCGATCACCAGGATGACCTGCGGGCGCGGGAAAGCGATGATGTCGATCGGCTTGGCCACCGGGCGCAGGATCGCGGCGATCTCTTCGGCGACGGCCAGTTTGACCGATTGCTCATCCGCGCCGTTCTCGAACCGCTCAGCAGCAAGGGCTTCGCGGATGCGGGCGGCAGCGCGCGGCCCGAGGTCTGACTGGATCAGCGCATCCTCAAGATCGTCTAGCTGGTCCTCGTCGAGGCGGCTTTTCGAGACGATGCCTGAGAGATTCTCGGCGAGCCGCTCGGACGTCTTCTTGAAGCCGCCAAAGATGCGCTGGGTCCAGTTGCTTTCGCTCATGCCAGCAGGCCTTCGACGATGCGGGTCGGGGTCAAGGTGACCAGCGAACCGGCCGGGGTTCCTTCGGGCAGGGCAGCCCGCGCGAAATTGGCCGCATGACCCGTTCCATCGCGCTCGGCGAGCACGGCGAGCGGCTGTCCGATCAGCGATTTCAGCCAGCTCGCGCGCTGCTGCGCCACGGCGGCGCGCAGTTCGGCGGCGCGGCGCCGGATCACCTTGCCATCCACTTGCGGCATGCGCGCAGCCGGGGTGCCGTTGCGGGGCGAATAGGGAAAAATGTGACCGTGAACGATGGCCAGTTCCTCAATGATCGAAAGATTGTTGTGGTGGGCTGCTTCATCCTCGGTCGGGAAGCCCGCGATCAGATCGGCGCCGATGGCAATCTCGGGGCGGCGCGCGCGCAGGGCAGCGACCAGATCGGTTGCATCGCGGCGCGAATGGCGGCGCTTCATCCGCTTGAGGATCAGATCGTCGCCCGATTGCAGCGAAAGATGGACATGCGGCATCACCCGCGGCTCGCCGGCAATCAGCTCGAACAGCTGCGGATCGATCTCGATCCCGTCGAGCGACGACAGCCGCAGCCGGGGAAGGGCAGGGAACCGCGCGAGGATAGCCGAGACCAGTGCGCCCAGCCTTGGGGCACCCGGCAGGTCGCCGCCCCATGAGGTCAGGTCGACACCGCAAAGCACGACTTCGCTTGCCCCGCCTTCAAGGTGCCGTGCGATATCTTCGAGCACGGCCGCGGCCGGATGCGAACGGCTCGGCCCGCGCCCCATCGGGATGATGCAGAAGGTGCAATCATGATCGCAGCCGTTCTGCACTTCAACAAAGGCGCGGGTGTGCAGGGAAGGCGCGGCTCGGCTCGCAGCGGGCACCTGCCAGACGCGTGGATCAAGTTTCGCTGCATTGCCGACCAGGCCATCAATTTCCGGCATGGCCGCCAGCATGTCGCGCTCCACTTCCGCAGCGCAGCCGGTCACCAGCAGCCGCGCATCGGGCCGGGCCCGGCGCGCGCGGCGGATCGCCTGGCGGGTCTGGCGCACCGCCTCGCGAGTGACGGCGCAGGAATTGATGACGGTCAGATCCTCGCCGCCCGACAGAAGCGCCCGCAGCCGTTCGCCTTCGGACAGGTTCAGGCGGCACCCCAGCGAGATGACTTCGACAGTCATCCCGTCACTCCGAATTCGGCAGGATCGAATGAGCCACGAAAGCTTTCGGCAGCACCGCCGGTCATCACGATGTGGCCATCGCCCCGCCATTCGATGGTGAGATCGCCGCCTGCAAGCGAGACCGTAACCCGCCGGTCGGTCAGCCCCCGGCGCATCGCGGCGATGGCAGTGGCGCAGGCCCCGGTGCCGCAGGCGCGGGTTTCGCCAACACCGCGCTCCCAGACGCGCAGCCGGATATGCTCGCGGCTTGCAACAGTTGCGACATTGACGTTGACCCGCTCGGGAAACAGCGGGTCGTGTTCGATTTCCGGCCCCAGCCGCTCCAGATCGATGGCTGCGCAGTCAGCCACAAAGAACACCGCATGCGGATTGCCGACGTTGACTGCGGCGGGGTTTTCCAGCCCGTCCCAGCCGACCGGCATGGCCAGCGTATCCATCGCATAGGCGAGCGGAATGGCATTCCAGTCGAACCGCGGCTCACCCATGTCGACGGAAATGCCACCGCCGCTGGGCGCTGCGGTGAGAATTCCGGCCAAAGTCTCGATCCGTGCCGCCTTGCCTTCAAGCAGGCCAACAGCGCGCGTTGCATTGCCGCAGGCTTCAACCTCGCTGCCGTCGGCATTGAAAATGCGCATGCGCAGATCGGCTGCTTGCGGACGGTTCGATCAGGATCAGCTGATCGCAGCCGATCCCGGTCTTGCGGTCGGCGAGTGATCTGGCCAGCGTTCCCGTCATCACGGGCACAGCGTCCGCGCGCGCGTCCAGCACGACGAAGTCGTTACCCAGTCCGTGCATCTTTACGAAAGGAACGCGCATGGCGCGCGCATCTATGCGCTAGCAGCGCTGGCGTCCAGTGCAGCTAACCGTTGGCGACTTTGCGTGGAGGCTTGATTGCCGGCGCGGCGGGCATCGGACGCTCCGTTCCTTGTGCCAGCAGGTCCAGCCCGGCCAGCCGCTTTGCCGTTTCATCGGCAGGTTCGGGACGGCCATAGAGGTAGCCCTGGCCCTTGAGGTCGCCGTAGCCGCGCAATTGCTCGAGCACTTCCTGGGTCTCGATGCCTTCCACCGAGATCGGCAGGCCAAGCCCTTCACCAAGCGAGGTGATCGATTTGACGATGGTCTCGCTGTCCTTGCACTCGGACATGTTGGTCACGAAGCTGCGGTCAATCTTGATCCGGTCAAACGGCAATGACCGCAACTGGGCCAGCGAACTGTAGCCGGTGCCGAAATCGTCGAGGCTGATCTTGACCCCCTGGTTGCGCAGGCTGGAAAGCAGGGTGCGTACCACGGCAACATTTTCGTGCAGGCAGCTTTCGGTGATTTCGATCTCCAGCCGCTGCGGCGGGAAATTGGCTTCGACCAGCAATTTGAGCAGCTTCTGGGAAAACCAGGGATCGCGCAGCTGGATCGGGGAGATATTGACCGAAAGAGTCAAGATCGGGAGACCAGGCCTTTGCGTCGATCAAGGCCTGGGCGATGATCCCGGTCGAAAGTTCGCCAATCAGGCCGATTTCCTCGGCAATCGGGATGAACACTTCAGGGCTGACAATGCCGAATTTCGGCGATTTCCAGCGCGCCAGCATCTCGAAGCCGGCAAGCTTGCCGCTGTCCAGGTCGATCTGCTGTTCATAATAGGGCACGAATTCGCCGCCCGGAATGCCGAGACGGATGCCGTTTTCCAGTTCGCGGCGGAAGCGCAGTTCGCTTTCCATCGGAGCCTCGAACCAGGCGTAGCGATTCTTGCCCTGTTTCTTGGCGTGATACATGGCGATATCTGCCAGCTGCATCAGGGCATGTGACGGCGAAACCGAACTGTCACGGCTCGCGATAGAATCACTGCGCGAGATGCCGATCGACGCGGTGATTTCCTTGCCGCTCGATGCTTCGCCGATTGGCAGGGCGATCTGTTCGATGAGCTGGGCCGCCAGGCGATCGACTTGCTCCGAACGGGCAGCTTGAAAGGGAATCAGACAGGCGAATTCGTCACCGCCAAGCCGCGCGGCAATCGACCGTGCGGGGAGCGTTGCCTCGATCCGGCGGGCGCATTCCTGCAGGATAGCGTCTCCGGCGCTGTGTCCGTGGAAATCGTTGATCGATTTGAAGTTGTCGAGATCGAGCACCAGAAAGGCGACCGATTCCTGGTGCATGGCGCTTTCGGCAAGGATCCGTTCGGATTCGGCAGTCAGGCTTCGGCGGTTGAGAAAGCCGGTCAGCGGATCGGTTTCAGCGAGAATTCGAGCCTCGGCTTCGCCAGCTCCGGCGCTTTTCCAGTTCGCCCTCGAGACTGCGATATCGCGACCAGCCGATCATCACCAGGGCAATGTTGAGGAGCAAGGTCGTGACCAAAACCGGGTGAGGCGCGACGCCCGATCTGGCGATGTTGTCCAATGCCTTGGGCACTACGTCGCTACCGATTACCACGAACAATGCGATCGCAGCCAGGGCGATGACCAGCGTCGCCAGATTGCGCCGTGCGGTCTCTGACGCCGGGGCGAGGCCCGGGCTCGTGATGTTCATGTGTTGCCCAGTTTCGGTCATTGCGACCTGCCCCCGATCGACGATGGAGGCGATATACGGCGGACTTGGGAAATTTTCCGTTAATTGCATCGCGGCGCTGCCGTTCTGCACGCGATTCGCCTGCGCGCGCACTTCAGCGCCACAATCTCAGAGCAGGGCGATTTCGCGCAAGCGCTGGCGCAGGAAGGCATCGGCGGTGATTGGCTGCGGATAGCGGCCCGGATTCTCGTCAGTCACGCAGTGCGGCAGCATGGCAATGGCGAAATCGCTTCTTGGGTGGAGGAAATAGGGCATCGCATAGCGGCTGGATGCTGACCTTGCGCTTTCGGGATTGCGCACCCGGTGGGTGGTTGAAGGGAGGACATGGTTGGTCAGCCGCTGCAGCATGTCGCCGATATTGACGACCAGCGCGCCAGGCGGCGGATCCACCGCAAGCCAGCGACCATCCCGGCCCAGCAGTTCGAGCCCGGCCTCTTCCGCACCAAGCAGCAGGGTGATCAGATTGATGTCCTCGTGCGCGGCAGCCCGGATAGCGCCGCCGCGATCATCAGCAACCGGCGGATAGTGCAGCAGGCGCAGCACCGAATTTCCGCCTTCGATTGCCGGATCGAACCAGTTTGCAGGCAGTTCCAGATGCAGTGCGATCCGGGAAAGCAGCAAAGCGCCGACCCGGTCGAACTCCGCATAAAGGCGCGAAAAGACCTCGCGAAACCCGCCGGGTCGCTCGGGCCAGACATTTGGCTCCAGCGCCGCCTCCGCGGGATACTCGCGCCCGACGTGCCAGAATTCCTTGAGATCGCTGACCTCGGCATCCTTGGCCTTTTCAGTTCCGAACGGCGTATAGCCGCGCGCACCGGCCAGGCCCGCAATGTGATAGCGCCGCTTTTCCTCTTCGGGCAGCGCGAAGAACTGCGCGGTAAGCCCCCAGCCCCGGGCAATCAGCGCCGGATCGATGCCGTGATCCTCGATCATGGCAAAACCGAAGCTGCGAAAGCTTTCGCCCAGTTCGTCCGCCAGCCGCTGCGGATCGTCGGTGAGCGAAAGAATGGGGAGAGCGGCAGATGCCATATGGCTGTTCCGGTTGCTGGACGTTATCGCCTCCCTCTCTATCCACCTCCCGGAATCATTGCATGACCAAAATCGAGCAACCCAGGCGCTACTGGCTGATGAAGAGCGAGCCGGACGCCTATAGCTGGGACGATCTTGTTGCCGAGGGCGAAGGCACCTGGGACGGGGTGCGCAACTATCGGGCGCGCAACAACCTGATGGCGATGCAGAAGGGCGACGAGGCCTTCTTTTACCATTCGAACATCGGGCTGGAAATCGTCGGGATCGTCAAGATCAGCAAAAGCGGCCTTCCCGATCCGACCGACGACACCGGGCGCTGGGCCTCGGTCAAGGTCAAGCCGGTCAAGAAGCTGAAGCATCCGGTAACGCTGAAGGCGATCAAGGCCGATCCGGCGCTGGCGCAGAGCGAACTGCTGACCATGTTCCGACTTTCGGTGTGCGAGGTCACTCCGGCCGAGTGGGAGCACATCGTGGCAATGTCGAAGCGGTCAGCCTGAAGGGTTCCGCAAGGCTGAAACCGTCAGACCGGTCGCGGCGATCTGTTCGATGTCAGTGACGAGGTGGAGCAGACGCAGGCCCTTGCGCTGCAGCGCCTCGGCGAGGGCCGGGGCAAAGTCCTTCGTTTCGCGCACGGTTGCCGCCCAGGCTCCATAGGCGCGGCCAAGCGCTGCGAAATCGGGGTTGGCGAGATCGGTGGCCGAAACCCTGCCAGGGAATGTGCGTTCCTGGTGCATGCGGATCGTGCCGTAGCTGCGGTTGTCGATCACCAGAACCAGGATATCGCAGCCATATTGCGCGGCAGTTGCCAGTTCCTGTCCGTTCATCAGAAAATCGCCGTCACCGGCCAGCGCAACCACGCTTCGCTCCGGGAAACGCCGCGCGGCAGCAATTGCTGCGGGCAGGCCATAGCCCATCGCGCCTGCGGTTGGCGCAAGCTGCGAGGGGAAGGCTTCATGCCGCCAATAGCGGTGCCACCAGCTCGAGAAATTGCCCGCGCCGTTGCAGAGCATCGTATCGGCGGGCAGTGCCGCCTGCATCGCCGCGACGCAGTGGCCGAGATCGAGTTTGGCGGCACTCGCAGCGGGGCTCGCCCATTCCTGCCATTCGCGGTGGGCCTGCGCTCCGGCATCGAAGGGGACGATCCCGTCGTCATGCAGCGCCGCGCTTTCGGCGAATTCCGCCATATCGGCACAGATTGCGAGGTCGGGCCGGTAGACCCGGCCAAGTTCTTCCGGATCGGGATGGACGTGGATCAGCACCTGACCGGGATGGTCGGGCGTTACCAGCGAAAAGCCGTTGGTCGTCGCCTCGCCGAGCCGGGCACCCACCACCAGCAGCAGATCGGCATCGCGGATGCGGTCTAGCAAGGCCGGGTTGGGGCCGTAGCCGAGGTTTCCTGCCCAGACCGGGCTCGCATTGGTGATCGCATCCTGCCGCCGGAAGGCACTGGCAACGGGTATGCCGATGCGTTCGGCAAATTCCGTGAAGTAGTGCCGGGCCTTTGCATTCCACCCGGCACCGCCGATGATCGCGACTGGCGCGGCGGCATCGCCGATCAGCCGGCACATCGTCTCGATGGCATCGGGGCAGGCGGCCTGTGCGGGACGCACGGCGAATGGCCTGGGAGCCACGCCCGAGACCTGTTCCATCAGCATGTCTTCGGGCAAGGCCAGAACCACCGGCCCGGGCCGGCCGGAGACCGCCGTGGCAAATGCGCGGGCAACATATTCGGGGATCCGCGCCGCATCGTCGATTCGCGCCGCCCATTTGGCCAGCGGCGCAAACATGGCTTGCAGGTCGACCTCCTGAAAGCATTCCCGATCGCGAAACGGCCGGTCGACATCGCCGACGAACAGCACCATCGGCACCGAATCCTGCATGGCAACATGGACACCGATGCTGGCATTGGTTGCCCCGGGACCGCGGGTGACGAAGCAGACGCCCGGTCGCCCGGTCATCGCGCCGTCAGCCGCCGCCATATAGGCCGCGCCGCCTTCCTGGCGGCAAACTATCGCTTCGATTTCGGGCACATCATGCAGCGCATCGAGCACCGCGAGGAAGCTTTCGCCGGGGACGGTGAACAGCCGGTCGCACTCCTGCGCGAGCAGGCAATCGACCAGCAGTCTGCCGGCCGGGATTGGTCTGGGAGTGTCCATGGGCGCAGACCTAGCTTCACTCAGGCGTGTCAGCAATTGCCAGGGTTAATGTGCCGCAATGGGATGTCCCGAATTGGCGAGGGATAACGGGGTTTCCCGATGGTAAATTATTTCTTACCCAGCCTTCATGAGAAGAGCACTGGTCCTTACCGACGAGACCCGCAGGCACCCGTTCCGGGCCAGCCTGCCGCCGCAATCGCGCGTTTCCGGCGAAGACAGCGAGGCTGGAACCTCGGGTCAATACTGGCGCCGCCAGCTGACCCGCCGCGACTGGCGCGATATCGCTGCCACCTATATCGGGACATTTGCTGCGGTTACGGTGTTCTTCAGCTGACTTCGGCGGCAAATTCCGCATTGTAAAGCAGCCGGGCCAGCCAGGCTGAAACCACACACATCGCCGCGCTGAGCAAAAGCTGCTCCTGAATGGCGACTCCGATAGCGCTCAGCCCCATCGCCATCAGTGAGCCGACCACCATCGCGCCGGAATTGACGATATTGTTGGCGGCAATCGTTCGCGCGGTTTGCGACTTGTCCACAAATGTCGTCAGGAAGGCATAGAGCGGCACCACGAACATGCCGCCGCACACCGCGATGCCCAGCAGCGACAGCAGCAGCGGCACGGCGAACGGCTCGGCCATGAAGCGCGCGGTATCGAGCAGGCCTTCGCCCCGGTCCGGCGTCCACACCCGGCAGACCAGGAAGAACAGCACCACGAAGATGCCCATGGCGATCACCGAGGCCGGGGAATACCGGGCGGAAACCTTGCCCTTGAGCAAGGCGTTGATCGAGATCGATCCGATCGCGATCCCCACCGAGAACACTACCAGAAACAGGCTCGCCACTTCCTTGCTGGCATGCAGCACGTTCTTGGCGAGCGGCGGGAACTGGATGAACAGCACCGAGCCGATCGTCCAGAAGAAGCTGATCGCCATGATCGCCAGAAACACCCGCCGGTCGTGCATGGTGTTGCGCACCAGGTTCCACGATGCCCGGATGATGTGGAAATCGATCTGTTCGCGTTCAATCATCGGAGGGGCAGGGGGCACCTGCCGCCCGGTCAGATAGCCGACGATGGCGGTAAGCACCGTCACCAGCGCCGCCCATTCCACCTCGATCCAGCCGGCCAGGATGGTGCCGGCCAGGATCGCGATATAGGTGCCCGCCTCGACCAGCCCGGTTCCCGCCAGCACTTCCTCGCTTTTGAGGTGCTGCGGCAGGATCGCATACTTGATCGGGCCAAAGAACGACGAGTGGACCCCCATCGCGAACAGCGCCAGCAGCATCAGTGGTATCGCCACCGCGTGCACCGCGACGTCCTTCCAGGCCATCACCAGCCCGAGCCCGCCGACCATCATGATCAGAATCTCGCAGAATTTGACCACGCGGATGATCCGGGCCTTGTCGCGCAGATCGGCCAATTGCCCCGCCAGCGCCGAAAGCACCACGAAGGGAATGATGAACAGCGCCGATGCTATCGCGCTGAACCGGGCCTCTTGCGCCTCGGAATTGTAGACACTGTAGACCACGAACAGCACCATCGCGTTCTTGAACAGGTTGTCGTTGAACGCGCCCAGCAACTGGGTGATGAACAGCGGCAGGAATCGGCGGGTGCGCACCAGATGCGTCGATGTGGTCATGTCTGCGCCCGGGCCATCCTCTGTTCTGCGCCAAACCCTAATACCAAAGAAATTGGTAACAAGCCTGCCTCGGCACTTTTGCCCGTCCGATTTCGCGGTTAGTCATTGTGCGATGCTGACATTGCCGAACATTCTTACACTTTCGCGTATTGTCACCGTTCCGGTGCTGGCCGCGCTGCTGTGGTGGCCGGGTTGGGAACTGGGCTATGCTCTGGGTTTCGCGGTCTATTGCCTGATGGGCATCACCGATTATTTCGATGGCTATGTCGCCCGGGCGCAAGGCGCGGTCTCGCGGCTGGGCGTGTTCCTCGATCCGATTGCTGACAAGATCATGGTCGCCGCCGTGATTCTGGTGCTGGCGGCGCAAGGCGTGCTGCGCGGGCCCTATGTGGGCGACATGCATGTGGTTGCCGGGCTGATCATCCTGATGCGCGAGATCGCGGTATCGGGCCTGCGCGAATTTCTGGGGGGCCTGCATGTCTCGGTCCCCGTCAGCCACCTCGCCAAATGGAAGACAACTTTCCAGATGGTATCGCTGGGCGCGCTGATCCTGGGGCAGGCCTTGCCCGGCTGGACGGTGACCGTGGGCGGCTTCACCGCCAACCTGCCGCACACCGTCGGCCTGACCACCCTATGGGCCGCCGCCGCGCTGACGCTCGTCACCGGCTGGGACTATTTGAGGGTCGGCCTCAAGCACATGGATTGAGGTCAGAGGCAATTGCCGACCGAAATCCAAACCGCACACAAGCCTGTTGGCTCGCTCGCAACTTCACTTGGCGTTCAGGACAGGGCTGGCTATAGGCAGCCCCATGCATACACGTTTCCCGCTCAAGCTCGCCCTTATCGCCCTTGCAACCGGGGCGCTGGTGCTCACGTCCGGCTGTGCCGGAAAGGGCGGCAAGAACAAGGACACCGCCTACGTCGCGCGCGATGTCGATTCGCTTTATCAGGCAGCCAAGGACCGGCTTGATCGCGGCGATACGCGCGAGGCTGCGGCGCTGTTCGACGAGGTGGAGCGGCAGCATCCCTATTCGCCCTGGGCGCGCCGTGCCCAGTTGATGAGCGCGTTCAGCTACTATGTCGCGCGCGATTATTCCAAGTCGATCCAGTCGGCCCAGCGCTTCCTGTCGATCCACCCGGGCAACCGCGATGCGCCCTATGCCTACTATCTCATCGCGACCAGCTACTATGAGCAGATCAGCGACGTTACCCGTGACCAGAAGGTCACCGAGCAGGCCCGCACCGCGCTGACCGAGCTGGTGCGCCGCTATCCCAACACCCGCTATGCCGGCGATGCCCGTCTCAAGCTCGATCTGGTCAACGATCACCTGGCCGGCAAGGAAATGACCATCGGCCGCATGTATCAGCGCAGCGGCAAGTGGCTGGCGGCCTCCTTGCGCTTCCGCACGGTGATCGACACTTACCAGACCACCAGCCACACTCCCGAAGCGCTCTACCGTCTGGTGGAGAGCTACCTGTCGATCGGCATCCCCGAGGAAGCGCAGAAAGCGGCTGCTGTGCTTGGCGCCAACTATCCCGGCACCGACTGGTACAAGCGCGCCTTCGAGCTGATGAACAAGCACGCACCGGGAACTGCGGCCGGCTGATCTTCAGCCTGGCGCGAGAATAATTTCCGACATTCTACCCCGCAGGTTGACATTGCGCCCCATTCGGCGCTCAACTGCTGTCCATGCTTTCGCAGAAGACCCGCTACACGATCCGCGCGCTGCAGCATCTGTCCGATACCTGGCGGCAGGGACCGGAACGGCTTGATGCCATCGCGACCGCCCAGAACATTCCCCGCAAGTTCCTCACCGTCATCCTCAGCGAAATGGTGCGCGAGGGGCTCGTCATTTCCCATCGCGGGCGCGACGGCGGCTATGAGCTGGCGCTGCCGCCGGTCGATATCCGCTATGGCGACATCATCCGGATCACCCGCGGCAGCCTGGCGCTGGTCCCCTGTGCCAGCCGCAATGCCCATGAGACGTGCCCCAATTGCCTGCCCGAAGCCGAATGCCGCCTGCGCGGCCTGATGCTGCTGCTGCGCGATGAAATGGCAACAATGCTCGACCGCATGTCGCTGGCCGACAAGATCGAACTCGAGCCGCCATTCGCGGTGCAGGAAGAGGGCTGACTTGCCCGGATCGTTTCGCTAGAACAGCCCGCGAACATGCTGACTCGTTTGTCCATTCGCAATGTCGTGCTGATCGAGGCGCTGGATCTCGATTTCGGTGGCGGGCTGGGTGTGCTCACTGGCGAGACCGGGGCGGGCAAGTCGATCCTGCTCGATGCGCTGGGGCTGGTGCTGGGCGACCGGGCCGATAGCGGATTGGTGCGGGCGGGCGAAGACAAGGCCGGAGTTACCGCCAGTTTCGAATTCGCCGCCCTGCCAGCTGCGATTTCCGCATTGATCGCGGGCAGCGAAATTTCTCTGGAGCCGGGCGAGCCGCTGATCCTCAAGCGCAGCGTCAGGGCAGATGGCGGCAGCAAGGCCTGGATCAACGACCAGCCGGTCGGGGTGGCGCTGCTGCGCGAACTGTCGGGGCATCTGGTCGAGCTGCACGGTCAGCACGATGATCGCGGGCTGGTCAATCCGCGCGGGCACCGGGCCTTGCTTGACCGGTTTGCCGCCAATTGCGCCATGGGGGCTGATGCGGCGGGCGTCGAAGCGGCGTGGCGGGCATGGCAGGCGGCGCGCGATGCGCTCGGTGCTGCGCAGGGGCGCAATGCGCAGCTCGCCGAAGATCGCGACCTGTTGCTGGCCCATCTGGAGGAACTGGTCGCGCTGGCGCCCGAGGCGGGCGAGGAAGCGCAGCTCGCCGAAGCGCGCGCGACCATGCAGAAGGGTGAGCGTCTGTCCGGCGATCTCGCCGAATTGCAGCACCTGTGGGCGGGATCGGATTCGGCGCTGGCCAGCTTGCGCAGTGCCGCGCGCAAGCTTGACCGGATCGCGCAGGAGCACCCGCTGCTCGCCGAAGCGCTGGCCGCGCTGGACCGGGCGGTGATCGAAGCGGGTGAAGCGGAGGACCGGCTGGCCCGCGCCGCCGAGGCGCTGGTCCACGATCCCGCCGCGCTCGACCGTTTCGAGACCCGCCTGTTCGAGCTGCGCGCCGCTGCCCGCAAACATCAGTGCCAGGTTGATGATCTGCCGGGCCGCATGCTGGCGATGCGCGCCCGGCTCGATGCGATCGAGGGCGGCGAGGCGGAACTTGCTTCGCTTGAGGCAGAAGCAGTGCGGGCAGGGGAGGCCTATCGCGAGCTGGCAGGCGCGCTGTCGGCGGCGCGCAGCAGGGCGGCGGTAAATCTCGACCAGGCGGTGGCGGGCGAATTGGCGCCGCTGAAGCTGGATGCGGCCCGGTTCCGCACTGCGGTGACCCGTCTGCCCGAAGAGCGCTGGGGGGCTTCCGGCATCGATTCCGTTGAATTCCTCATTTCGACCAACCCCGGCGCGGACTTTGCGCCCTTGAACAAGATTGCCTCTGGTGGCGAACTTTCGCGCTTCATCCTTGCGCTCAAGGTCGCGCTGGCGGAACAGGGCGGGGCGGCGACGATCATTTTCGACGAGATCGACCGCGGCGTCGGCGGCGCGGTGGCTTCGGCGATCGGCGATCGGCTGGCACGGCTGGCTGGCCAGGGAACCGGTGGCGGCGGGCAATTGCTGGCAGTGACGCACAGCCCGCAAGTCGCGGCGCGCGGCGGCACGCATTATGTCATCGCCAAATCGTCCATGGGAACCGTAACGAAAACATCGGTGTCTCTGCTGGACGAAGGCGGCCGACAGGAAGAGATCGCGCGGATGCTGTCGGGCGCAGAGATAACCGCCGAAGCCAGGGCGCAGGCGGACAGGTTGCTGGAGGGGGTGTGAGATGCTGGAAAAAGGAACCTGGGGACTGCTCGGCCGGATGACGGCCAGGCCCGGCAAGCGCGACGAGCTCATCGCGGCGCTCAAGGAAAGTTCGCGCGATGTGCCGGGCAAGCTGCTCTACCTGATCCAGCTCGAGATCGTTGATCCCGACGCTTTCTGGATCAACGAGATCTGGGAGAGCAAGGCGGCCTATGATGCCTGCCTCGCCATGCCGCAGACCGGCGACTGGGGCGCGAAGCTGGCACCGCTGCTTGCCGGGATCGAGCATCGCACCGAGACCGTGCCGCTCGTCGGCGATTGATCGGCCAAAGCGGCACCCTCTTGTTTCGGAATGTCCAACTGCTAGTCAACGGCGAAAGTTTTCGGAGGGGAGTTCAACGACATGTCTGCCAAATTCAAGTTCCGGTTCTGGACAATGGCCATTGCGGCCTGCGTGTTGGCTTTTTCGGTCCTGGCTCCAAGTGCCGCGATCGCGATGAAATTCTACGTTGCCAATGCGCTAGGTGAAGTGAAGCCCGAAGAGAAGGTGACCGCGGCCAAGCCCAAGCCGGTGCAGGTAATCTTCGAATTCCAGCGCGACGGAAAGCCCCATGGAGGGGCAACCAAACAGGTCAAACCCTGGGCGTTGGAAGACATCAAGGCCACCAGCAATTTTACCGAGGTGGGAGAGGCGCCGGTGGCCGATGGCGCATTGCTGAGCATCAAGTTCAATAATGTCATCATCAAGGAAGAGATGGACAAGGCGAAGAAGCAGGCTTTTGGCGCAGGCCTTGGTTTTGGCCTGTTTGGCGGGGTCGTGGCGACCGATCACTATGTCGTGACGTTCGAATATGTTCCCGCAACGGGTGCCGCGCCGATCCGCACCGAGGTGAAGCACGAACTCTATTCCAAATATGGCAAGAAGGACGTCGAGATTCCCGGCACCGAGTTTCGCAAGGCCAATGATGCGGTGAAAGTGCTGGTGCGTCAGGCGCTGGACCGGGGAATCAACAACATCGTGGCAGATCCTGCCTTCCCGCGTTGATGGCCCGGCATGATTTCGCGCACCGGTGGCGGCTTGCTGCGCTGACGGGCCTCTGCGCCCTGCTTGCCGCTTGCACCTCTCCGGTGGCGGAATTGCCGCCTTCGCTCGAGACCATCCGTGTCCTGCGCGAACAGGCGGTGCCGCCGATGGCGCTGGGTTCGTTCGTTTCGGGAAGCAAGGCGATCGGTCGATCGATTTCGGTCCGCCTCGGCGTGTTGCGGGCGCCCAAAGGCCGCAATTTCGCTGAGTTTCTCGGCTCAACCTTCGAGACTGAGCTCAAGGCTGCAGGCAAGCTTGATGCGGGCTCGCGGCTGAGGATCGAAGGCGTTCTGACCGAAAGCCGCATCGCCGAGAATTCGAAGAAAGGCAGCGGGATGCTTGGCGCGCGCATCACCCTCCTGCGTGATGGCGTGCCGGCGTTTTCCAGGGATTATCGCGTCGAGACGAACTGGAATTCCGACTGGATTGGTGCCATTGCCATCGAACAGGCATTCACCGATTACAATGGCCTCTACGCGCAATTGGTGCGCAAGGTTCTTGCCGATCCCGAATTTGTAGCTGCCGCCAAACAAGCATGACCGAAGCCGAAGCCGCCAATGAACTGATGCGTCTCGCGAAAGCAATCGCGCGGCACGACCGGCTGTATCATGCCGAGGACACTCCCGAAGTTTCCGACGCCGAATACGATGCGCTGGTGCGCCGCAACGCCGAGCTTGAGGCGGCCTTTCCGCATCTGGTCCGCGAAGACTCGCCCAGTCGCAAGGTGGGTCACGAAGTCGTTGCCTCGCCGCTCTCCAAGGTTGCGCACGAAGTGCGGATGATGAGCCTCGACAACGCCTTTTCGGACGAAGAAGTGGCGGAGTTTGCTGCGCGGGTTCGGCGGTTCCTCAACCTGCCGGAAGACGCCGAAGTGGCGATGACGGCGGAAGACAAGATCGACGGACTGTCGTGTTCCTTGCGATACGAGAACGGCATGCTGGTGCGTGCGGCGACGCGGGGCGATGGTCAGGTGGGCGAGGATGTGACGCCGAACGTTGCGCATATTTCCGATATTCCGCAGGTGCTAACGCCCCTCCCGCTTGCGGGAGGGGCTGGGGGTGGGCCAGTTGACTTACCCACCCCTAACCCCTCCCGCAAGCGGGAGGGGGACGTTCCCGCCGTATTCGAAATTCGCGGCGAGGTTTACATGAGCAAGGCCGATTTTGCTGCGCTCAATGCTGCGCAGCAGGAACGCGGCGAAAAGCTGTTCGCCAATCCGCGCAACGCTGCGGCGGGATCGTTGCGGCAAAAAGACGCCAGCGTAACTGCCAGCCGTCCGCTGCGCTTCCTGGCCCATGGCTGGGGCGCGGTGAGTGCTGTTCCGGAAGCGAGCCAGTTCGAAATGATGCGGCGCATAGCCAGCTGGGGCGTGCCGGTATCGCCGCTGCTGGTGCGCTGCGCCTCAGTGGACGAGTTGCTCGCGCATTACCGTAGAATTGCTAGCCAGCGACCTGATTTACCTTATGAAATTGACGGTGTGGTCTACAAGGTTGACCGGCTGGACTGGCAGGATCGCCTCGGCTTCGTCGCCAAGGCCCCGCGCTGGGGCATGGCCCACAAGTTCCCCGCCGAACAGGCGGAGACCACGATCGAAGCGATCGACATCCAGGTTGGCCGCACCGGCAAGCTGACCCCGGTCGGGCGGCTGCGCCCGGTGCTGGTGGGCGGGGTGACGGTCACCAATGTGACCTTGCACAACCGCGACGAGATCGCCCGGCTGGGGCTTCGCGTCGGGTGATCGCATAGTCCTGCAACGGGCGGGTGACGTCATTCCGCAGGTGGTGGAAAACCTGACGCGCGACGCGCCGCGTGATGTGTTTCCGTTTCCCGACCATTGCCCCGAATGCCATAGCGAGGCGGTTGCCGAAGAGGGCGAAGTTGATGTCCGCTGCACCGGCGGGCTGATCTGCCCGGCGCAAAGAACTGAACGATTGAAGCACTTTGTCAGCCGTTCTGCACTCGACATCGAAGGTTTGGGCGAGAAGACCATCGACGAATTCTTTGCGCTGGGCTGGCTGGAAAGCCCGGCGGACATCTTTCGCCTGAGAAAGCGCCGCGCCGAGATTCTGGCGCGGGAAGGCTGGCAGGACAAGTCTGTCGATAACCTGTTGGCAGCGGTGGAAAACAAGCGCGCACCCGATGCCGCGCGGCTGCTGTTCGGGCTGGGGATCCGGCACGTCGGGGCGGTGACGGCGCGCGATTTGCTCAAGCGGTTTGTGACGCTGGAAAAGCTGCGCGAAGTGGCGACGGCGATATCCTCCCCGGAACGGGGAGGGGGACCAGCAAGGCTGGTGGAGGGGCACTCTCCGGACGACGCGACTTCGCGAGGTCAGGGCAACCTGCCTGTGCCCCTCCACCATCCTGCGGATGGTCCCCCTCCCCCTGCCGGGGAGGAACTTCTTGCCATCGACGGCATCGGCCCCGCCGTGGTCAAATCGCTGGGCGATTTCTTTCATGAGCCGCACAATCTCGCGGTCTGGGAAGACCTGCTTGGCGAGGTCTCCCCGCCGCCTTACGTGGTCGAAACCCGCGACAGCCCGGTTTCGGGCAAGACCGTGGTGTTCACCGGCAAGCTCGAAACCATGAGCCGCGATGAGGCCAAGGCCCAGGCAGAGGCTCTGGGTGCGCGTTCGGCCGGTTCGGTCAGTGCCAAAACCGATCTGGTGGTGGCCGGGCCGGGTGCGGGTTCCAAGCTCAAGCAGGCGGAAAAGCTGGGGATCGAGGTGATTGACGAGGCCGCCTGGGCAGAAATCGTCAGATTGGCGGGGTAGCAGAGATGTTCGATGACTTCATTCCAATAGCCGCGCGCATTGCCGAGGCCCTGGTTGCACGTGGCGAAACGGTGGCCGTGGCAGATGGAGCGACCGGCGGCCTGATTTCGGCGGCGCTGCTGGCAATTCCGGGGGCGAGCAAATTCTATCGCGGCGGCGGCGTGGTCTATACCTTCCGGGCGCGCAACGTGCTGTTCGCCCTGCCGCAAGAAGCCTATCAAGGGATGACTTCGGCAACCGAATCCTATGCGCTGCTTCAGGCCCGCGCCATTCGCGACAATTTCCGCGCCGATTGGGGGATCGCAGAAACCGGGGCCTCCGGTGGCAGCGCCCATCCACTTGGCGTTGCATCAGGCAAAAGCTGCGCGGCTGTTGCGGGACCGGGGGTGGAGCGGGCGCGGATTACCGAAACTGCGAGCGATGATCGGGTAGCCAACATGGCCGCATTTACCCGGGCGGCGCTGGACCTGCTTGAGACGGCGCTGGCAGACGGCGTCCACAAGCCCGGGCAATAGGCTCAAGGCCTGCTGTGAAACCGGGAATCCAGTTCTTGCCAGAGCGCGGTGCTGACCGGCACGGGAAAGTCGAGCAGCAATTGCGCCCTGCCTTTGGCGACCGAATCCATCGAGGTTGAAGCAAGGATTCCGCCGTCCATCGAATCTTTGACCACGAAATTGAGCGCGTGAAGCCCAGGTGCGCTGAAGCAGTCGACATCAAGCACAGCGTCCATGCCCAGCACCCTGCCATAGTGGGCACCAACAGCCCTGGCGGTCAGCGCAGCGGCAATGTATGGCAGGAATTCAGGCTTGCGGGCGATGACCGCGACGTTGAACAGATTGCCTTTGTCACCGCTTCTTGCCCATGCAAGGCGGATCAGCGGCACGGTTTGCAAGGGATCCGCATCATCTGGCAGGTCGGGAAAGGCCGGTGCTGCGGCCTCGGCCTCATGGCCTGTTCCATCCGTCGCCACGGCAAATGGAATGGGCTGCCCGTCCAGCGAAACCTTCTGCGTAACGATTGATTTCGGCAGCAAAAATCCGGCAATGCGCTGGATCGGGCGCAGGCCTGCCGCCAGGCTCAGGCTGATGCCGACCGACATGTGGCTGATCGCAGAACTCTGTTCGCGCACCAGCACCGCCGCGCCCTGCTGATCGGGGTGATCGGCGACCAGCCGGCAAAGCGCCGTGGTCGGCCCATCGCCTTCGCCGCCGATTACTTGACAGAAAGTTCTGGTCAGCGGCGGCAGCTGGCTCTTCCGCAGCAAGGTATTGGTCCGGGCAATCAGTTCTGCGCCCAGCCGCTCAGCCTTGGCCGCAGCATCGATGCCGATGATCGGAATGAGCGCCGACGCCCGCCAGCCTTCCTCATAGGTCAGGCTTGCCTTGTAGGTGCCGCTGCGCCCCAGCCCGCGCGCGCCGCTCACTTCTACTCGGTCCGGCCCCAGCTGGCTGAGCTTCACATCGCTGAAATCGCAGACCACATCTGCAACATAATAGCGCTGCGGATCGCTGACTTCGTAGAGCAATTGTTCCGATACCGTCCCGATGCTGACCAGCCCGCCGGTTCCCTCAGGCTTGGTGATCACCAGTGAGCCATCGGCGCGGCACTCGCCGATTGGCATGCCGATACCCGCCCAATCGGGCACCTCGCGCCAATCGGTAAACGTCCCGCCGGTAACTTGTGCCGAGCATTCGAGCAGATGGCCGGCCAAAGTACCCGCAGCGAGCAGGTCGAAATCGTCAGGACCCCAGCCGAATTCGTGGATCAGCGGCCCCAGCGCCATGGCGCTGTCCACCGCGCGGCCTGTGATCACGATATCGGCCCCGGCAGCCAGCGCCGCCGCAATCGGGAAGGCCCCGGTATAGGCGACAAAGCTGTTGACCTGATCGGCCCTCTGAACCTTCTCCAGCACCGATGAACCGTCGAACATGTCGCGGGTTGCGGGGCCAACGATCTCGCTGCAGCGCGCGGTAAGATTGTCGCCTTCGACAACACCGATGTGAAGGTTCAGCCCCAAGGCCTCTGCTCCGCGCCGCAAATCCCGGGCGCAGGCCTCGGGATTGAGGCCCCCGGCATTGGCGACAATGCGGATGCGCCGGTCGAGCAAAGTCTGGAGATGCGGCAGGATGTAGCCAGGCGCGAAATCTGCAGCGAAGCCCTGTCCGGTGTCCGCCGCCATGCCCCGGCCAAGCCCGCCCATTACGCTCTCGGCCAGGAAGTCGAAAATGATGTAGTCGAGCTGTTCGGTCTTCTCCAGCAGCTGGGCTATGCCCATGCGGCTGTCGTTGAAGAAGGCGGTCGCCGCGCCGATCTTGATGATCTTGCTCATCCGGGCAGAAATCCGAGGTTGAAAACCTGCGGGCGCAGCCTTTTGCCTGGCGCGGCATAGGCACCCTCATGCGGCACCACTTCCTCAGTTTTGGCGGCGGACATGGCGTGTTGCAGATTCATTGGAAAAGTTAGCCCTCAGCGTGCGTGAATGCGCCAGCGAATGCTAGGCGACAGTTCTCCCGAAAGCCATACTGAAAAGCCAGCGAAGCCATTCCCATAAAGATGCGAATTGCACATTGCGTTGGCGGCTGAAAATGCACATGTAGTGTGGCAATCCGATTATGATCGATGTGCTGGCCGTGCGCGCCGATGTGACGAAAAGCGCCGATGTCGCATTTACTTTTGGAACGCGCGAGGTGTTCCGCAGGTCTGGCCATCGAGCTACGATCACTTTCAGGCAGTGATGGCCAAGCCAAATCTTGAGGACTACGAACTGATGCAGTTGCAAGCGAAGCAGGAGCACGCATGATGCCGGGAAAACTCGATGGCCGCCGGATAGTGATCACCGGTGCGGCCAGCGGAATGGGCATGACGATTGCCCGAGTGTTTGCCGAAGAAGGCGCAGCCCTGGCCCTGCTCGATCGCAATGAGGCCGGCGTTCAGGCTCTGGCGGGAGAACTCGGCGCCTCAGGCTTCGGCTGCGATGTGGCCAACCGGGCCGAGGTGAACACCGTCGTGGCGAAGGCGGGTGCGGCGCTCGGCGGGGTTGATGGCGTGATCAATGCAGCCGGCATCCTCGTTACCAAGCTGTTCGACGAACTTGATCCCGAAAGCTGGGACCGGATGCTCGCTGTCAACCTTACCGGACCCTACAACATTGTCCACGCCGCCATGCCGTTGCTGCGCGCCGCGCCAAGGGCCACCATAGTCAACATTGCCTCGGTCAGCGCGCTGATGCCGATGGCGGGGACGGCGGGCTATTCGGCCAGCAAGGCGGGCCTCGCGATGTTCACCAAGTGCCTCGCCTTCGATCTTGGTCCGAAGATCCGGGCGAACACGATCTGTCCTGGCTTCATCAAGACCGAAATGACCCGCCATCTCTGGGAAAATCCCGAACATGCCCAGCGGGCGAGCGACCGCGTGGCTCTCAAGCGCCTCGGCGAGTCCGAAGATGTTGCGCGGGCTGCGCTGTTCTTTTCGACCGAAGATTCAGGCTTCGCCACCGGCACCGAATTCCCGGTGGACGGCGGCTTTTCCTGGCGCTGAGATGAAGGTGGAGTGAAAGTGACATGCTGACCAAGGGCGATGATTTCCCAATTCACCAAACTCCCGATCCGATTGCCTTCTCCGGCACCGATCGCAATTTTTATGATCGCTATTTCTTCAATGGCTACACCACCGACGGCGAGGTGTTTTTCGGCGCTGCGCTTGGGGTCTATCCGCATCTCAACATCATGGATGCCGCCTTTTCGGTGCGGATCGGCGATGTGCAGTATAGCCTCCATGCGTCGCGCCATTTGCATCATGGAACGGCTGGATATAAAGGTCGGACCGATCAGGGTTGAGGTGGTCGAACCGCTGCAGAAGCTGCGCGTGGTGGTCGAGGACAATGATCACGGCATCAGCGCCGACCTGACCATCGCCGGTCGCCATTTTCCGATCGAGGAGCCGCGCACGGTTAGGCGCAACGGGCCGCGCATCGTCCAGGATGTCACCCGCATGACCCAGCTTGGCAGATGGTCGGGCCGGCTGCGCGCGGGTGGGCGTGAGATCAGCCTCGACGAGGCAACCACAGTCGGCACGCGTGACCGGTCGTGGGGAGTGCGGCAAGTCGGCATGCGCGACCCGCAGCCGCCCGCGACGCCGCAGGAATTCCAGGTCTGGTGGTACTGGCTGCCGGCCCACTTCGAGGACCGCATCGTCCATTTCTACATCAACGAGGATGGTGCAGGCAGGCCGTGGAACGCGGCCCTGATCGTCGTTCATGACAACGGCACGATCGAGCATCTGGAGCGGGCCAGGCTCGCGGTCGATTTCACGCCGGGAACCCGTTTCCCCTGTGGCGGAGTAATAACAGCGCAGGACGAAAACGGCGGCACCTATCGCATCGAAGTCGGCGCAGGCCCGCGCTTTTTCATGACCGGGCTTGGCTACATGAACCCCGATTGGACACATGGGCTGAACAAGGGCCCGCTAGCAGTTGGCTATGACGAGATTGTCACCAGCGGAGTGGTGAAGCACGAGGCGCCCTACCAGCATGTTCAGGCCTTTGCGCCGCTGGGCATGACCTTGCCGGATGGGCGGGTGCTGGGCGGCCATGGTTGCTTTAAATCGCTCGTCATGGGGCGCCACGAGCCTTCTGGCCTGACCAGCATGTTCGACGTGCCCTAGCCGGTCATGATTGATCGCGATCGTGCCTTCAAACCTTCCACTCATTTGCAAATCCTCAGCCAAAATGCATTAGATGCTATGCATTAGAGCGGATTGTGGTATATCTGACCCACTTTGACGGAGCCGATTTTGGCCCAGTTGAAGGAGCGAGGAGGGAGCCATGCCATAGCATAGTGACCCCAAGGGACTCTGGCTCGCGACGCGGAAATGGGCCAAAAGCGGCCCGCCCCTTCGGGGTTGCCTCAGGAAGCCCCTCGGACAGCGTCGCCTTGCTGGTCCGGGCAACCAGCCCGGCCTGCGCAAGGCTCCTTGCCGGGAAGCTTCCTGAGGCAATCAGGGTGGATCAGATATACCGCAATCCGGTCTAACTCCTGGGGCCGCTAATTTGCGATGAGAATGGGGTCAAAGGGGCGCAGGCCCGATCCGCTCCTGTGCGGTCGGAGCGAGCGTATCATGGAAGGGTTTGGAAGATGAGCGGCAAGAATGCACTCGATATGGTTTTCGACAGTCTCGCTGCAGGCGATGTGGCAGGCGCGCTCGAGTGGCTGAGCCCTGACGCGCATATCTGGCATTGCTTTGACCGTGTCGCGCATGACCGGGTCGGCACCGAGCGCGAATGGAACAGCTTCGTTACCAGCTTTCCGGAGCGGGTCTTCACGGAGATCCGAAGCCAGCCCACTGCCAGCGGTTTCGTGCGCCAGCATGTGATGACCGTTCGCACTGCTGCGGGGCAGCGCATGTCATGGGAAGTCTGCGTGGTCGTGGTCATGGCGGGCAATCGCATCCAGCGCCTCGACGAATATATCGATCGGGCAGGGTGCTTCGCTTCTCCAGATGAGTTGTCGCCATAATACACTTCGCGTGTTGCAAAAGTGGCCGAGGAACGCCAGAAACAGCAATCCGCGCGGGGCCACCGCCCGAAATTGGAGTGACGTCGCGTGACCAGGTTCAACGAATGCCGCATCGTCGCTTCTGGCCAGTGGACAGATTTCGACGGGCGCCAATCACATTCACACTAGGAGTTTCCGAAATGACCGACATAAAGCTTTCGGTCCTGGCCGACGAGATGGCCGTCCGCGCGGTTCTCGACGAATATTGCCTGCGGATGGAACTCGACACCTTCGAGGACTGGATGGACCTGTTCACCGAAGATACGGTCTACGAAGTCTACAAGCTGGTGCTGAAGGGTCGTGAGGAAGTGACCAAGGTACTCTCGCAGGCACCGCACGGCGTGCATATTCCAGGCGCAACGCGGATCGTGCTAAAAGGCGATCGGGCCGAGACGATCCAGAACTACGCTTATGTCTCGGTCAGCAGCGACGAATGGAACGCCGGATGGTACCACCGCGAACTGGTGCGCACCCCCGGCGGCTGGAAGATCGCTCGCACCCGAGTAAAATTCGCTCGCAAGGAGGACCTTCCGGCGAACGAACGCGCCCACAGTCTCGCCTTCCCGATCCGGTTTGACTAGGCCGATTTGGGGAAGCTTTTCCGGTTCTGGGTGCCGCACGCGCTGGGCAGGGTGAGTAAATCCGCCCGGTCATTGCAGGAATGAATCCGGACGGGGCTTCCGCGATTCACGACATGGTTGACCATGCCAAGGCCGTGCGCTTCATCTCCATCCCGAATATCGGATGTGAAGAGCAGCTCTTTCGCCATGCGCATGCCCGGTTCATAGGGGGGGGCTTAAATCCCGGGCCCGGCCCCATTCTGACGATTTTCGGAGATTACGATGAGCGAAGTGGGAAATTTTGAAGTTGTTGATGGCATTGGTATAATCACGATCGACAACCCGCCGGTCAACGCCCTGGGCATCAAGACGCGGCAGGCACTTGCCGATGGCTTCAACCGCTTCGGATCCGATGACGCCGTCAAGGCCATTGTCCTGATCTGCGCTGGCCGGACCTTCTTTGCTGGCGCGGATATTACCGAATTTGGCAAACCTCCGGTTGAGCCGGTGCTGGGCGCCGTGCTCGGCGCGATCGAGAAAGGCAGCAAGCCGGTGGTCGCCGCGATTCATGGTACGGCCTTGGGCGGCGGCTATGAACTGGCTCTGGTCTGTCACTATCGCATCGCCGTACCCTCGGCAAAAGTAGGTCTCCCCGAGGTCAAGCTAGGCTTGATGCCGGGTGCGGGTGGCACCCAGCGCCTGCCGCGCATCGTGGGTATTCCGGCGGCGCTGGAGATTATAACCAGCGGCGATCCGGTGCCTGCGGCCAGGGCACTGGAACTGGGCATGATCGATGCGATGGCACGGGAAGGCGAATTGCGCGCCGATGCGATTGCCTTTGCACAGGCCGTTCTCAAGGAAGGAAAGCTGCTGACCCTGGTGCGTGATCGTCAAGAAAAGGTTGATCTTTATCGCGGAAAGACAGAAGTTTACGACGATTTCCTCAAAGCCAATGCCAAGGCATTCCGCTGCCTTGATGCACCAGTCAATATCGTCAGGGCCATCCAGGCGGCGGCCGACCTGCCCTTCGCCGAAGGTCTCAAGCGCGAGCGCGAGTTGTTCCTCGAACTGCATGACGGCACCCAGAGCGCGGCGCAGCGGTATTACTTCTTTGCCGAACGCCAGACCGCCAAAATTCCCGATGTGCCCGCCGACACTGCAACTCTGCCGGTCAAGGCGGTCGGTGTCATAGGCGCCGGCACGATGGGCGGCGGCATCACGATGAACTTTCTCAATGCCGGCATCCCGGTCACGCTTGGTCGAAATGACGCAGGAGGCCCTCGATCGCGGCATCGGCGTTATTCGCCGCAATTACGAGAACAGCGTGAAGCGGGGGCGGCTGACCTCCGCTCAGCTGGAAGAACGCATGGCACTGATTGCGCCTGCCTTGTCCTTTGATGCGCTGGCCAATGTCGATCTGGTGATCGAGGCGGTTTTCGAGGAGATGTCGGTCAAGAAGGACCTCTTCGGCAAGCTGGACAAGATCGTCCGCCCGGGTGCGATCCTTGCATCGAACACATCCTACCTCGATCTGGACGAGATTGCCGCAGCAACATCGCGTCCGCAGGATGTAATCGGCATGCATTTCTTCTCGCCGGCCAATGTCATGCGCTTGCTCGAAGTCGTGCGCGGCAAGGAAACCCGCAACGAGATCATTGCCACAGTGATGGCGCTGGCCAAAGTCATCGGCAAGGTGCCCGTGCTGGCTGGCGTCTGCCACGGCTTCATTGCCAACCGCATGATGACCTTGCGGGGACAGCAGGCCGAGGCGCTGGTGCTCGAAGGGCCCACGCCGCAGGAAATCGACAAGGCGCTTTTCGACTATGGCTTTGCCATGGGGCCGTTCCAGATGATGGATTTGGTCGGACTGGACGTTATCGGTCGCGGAAATACCGAGCGCACGCTGCGCGGCGATCTGGTCGCCCTTGATCGGCTCGGTCAGAAAAAGAACGGCGGGTTTTACGATTACGATGAAAACCGCAAAGCCACCCCGAGTGCGGCCGCGGCAAAAGTGATTGCCGATCTTGCCTCACACAAGGGTGTCAAACCCACGGGTTCGCTCAGCCCCGAGAAAATACTCGAACGCCTGCTTTTCATCGTTGTCAACGAGGGCGCGAAAGTTCTCGAGGAAGGGATTGCCATCCGCGCAAGCGATATCGATGTCGCATTGATCCTCGGTTACAACTGGCCAGTGTTTACCGGTGGCCCGATGTTCTGGGCCGATTCGATCGGTCTGGGGCGGATTGTCGATGGCCTGAAGGCGCAAGGAATCGCGCCTGCGAAGCTGCTGGCTGAAAAGGCCGCCAAGGGTGAGAAGCTGACCGCCTGATTGCCAGCCTAGCCTGGTTCTGGAGGAAGTGCCGCGGATGGATCTATTTGCCTCTGCTACTGTGCCGTTTCCGTGCGCAGCAGGGGAAGCGATTGAATGGCGGTGGCAACCCAACTATGGTAGGGCGAAATCGTTCGATGACATATTTGTCCGAAAAGTGATTTCGGGCATCTTGACGTTGATGCCGCTGAGCAAGGGAGGAATGGCAATGCTGGTCACGCGCGACATCGCCGAACGCTCAAATCATCTTGTTGATTCATGCCGGATCGACAGCCTTTCGATCTTCTTTTCCGCCCGGTCTGCCGGACAGTCCGGATTGACCTATCTGTTCCACCACGGAATTTCTGAAGAGGCCCAGCATGCCTATAAGGACGGGCGGGTGTTCGAGGACGATCCATTCCCCGGTGCGGTCGAAAGCACCGACCGGTGCGGGCAGTTGATTCGCTGGGGCGACACGCGAATTTCGCAGGCAGCCCACAAGTCGCGCAAATATCACCAGTTCATCAATTGCCACTCGGTCGATGTCGTAGGGGCTTGGGTCCAGCAGATATTGCCGCAGTTCTATTTGGTGATCGGCGCGCATTGCCGGCCCGGCGGTCACCGCAAATGCGAGGTTTCGCATGGATTGCTGGCAAAGGAATCAGCGGCAATATCGCAGATGATCGTCAGTCATTTGCTTGAAGAAACATTGGCTGGAGGCGGCGGACGGCAATTGCTGGGGGCTGCGCTCGTTGATACGAAGATCAGCACTCAAGGCGCGGACGATCCCAGTGCAGTCCTTTCCTCGCGCGAGCTTCAGATCGCGCAACTGGTCGGTGCCGGAAGCCAGAACAAGCAGGTCGCATTCATTACCGGCATTTCGGAATTCACGGTCGAGAACCACCTGCGCCGCATTTATCGCAAGCTCAATGTCCACAACCGCGCGGCGATGACGGCCCGCCTGATAGGCAGCCAAACTCGTCAATAGCAGCCCGCCGTTAGCGGAATTCCGTCACTGGCGGGAATTCCTCAGTCATCTTAGTTCGATACCGGTCGACCCGCACTATCAGGCAACCCTGCGGGCACAAGGGACAGGACAGCCATGAAAGCCATGGTGCTCGAAGGCGGGCAATTCGCGCTGGCCGACATTGCGGAACCAAAGCCGGGTGCGGGGCAAGTGCTCTGCCGCCCGCTGGTCTGCGGCGTTTGCGGAAGCGATCTGCATGCCAAGGATCACACCGGGCATTTGTGCGATCTGCTCCACCGAGCAGGTTTTCGGGGATTCATGGACCCCAGTCGTCCTGTGGTTATGGGCCACGAATTCTGCTGCGAGGTGCTTGAAAAGTCAGGCACATTTGAGCCCGGCCAGCGCGTTGTCGCCCAGCCATTCATCGCCGGACCAGACGGGGTGGAACTGATCGGCTATTCCAACCGCTTCAACGGGGCGTTTGCCGAACAGATGCTGATCAGCGCGGACAGCGCCTTCGTGGTGCCGGACAATGTTTCCAGCGATGTCGCCGCGCTGACCGAGCCGTTGTCTGTTGCGGTCCATGCCGTAGCGGAAAGCGGCGGCGATGGTTCCTGCGCCTATGCGGTTTTCGGCTGCGGCCCGGTCGGGCTGTTTGTCATCACCCGGCTCAAGGCTTTGGGCTATGGCCCGGTGCTCGCCGTGGAGCCCAACGCTGCCCGCCGCGCCATGGCCGAACGGATGGGGGCGGATATCGTCGCCGCGCCGGGCGATGCGGGGATCGAGGGCTGGTTCAACGATCTCGGACTGCCCTTTGGCCTGTCGGATGCGATGGCGCAGGCACCCGAACTCAAGAAGCGCGCGCGGGCAGTGCTGTTCGATTGCGTTGGAAAGCCCGGCATGATCATGGGCATCGCCCAATCAGCGCCGGTTGCGGCGACCATCGTCGTGGTCGGCACCTGCATGGAAACCGATCCGATCGAGCCGGCCTATATCCTCCAGAAGTCCCTGCAATTGCGCTTTGTCTTTGCCTATTCGCCCGATGATTTCGCTGCTGCCTTCAAGATGGTCTGCGCCAATCCGGACGGCCTTGCTCCGATGGTGACAGGCCAGGTTCCCCTGACCGGAGTCGAAAAGGCCTTCGCTTCGCTCAGCGGCGGCGGATCAGACATCAAGCTGCTTGTCGCGCCAACATGATCGCCATTCCAACTCTCGCCCGGACCTGCCCATGAAGCCTATCACCGATCAATCGCTGACCGATTACCTGGTCAAACGCATGCCGGATTGGCGCAATGTGGCGGTCAGCAATCTCCACCGCCTGCCGATGGGGGCCAGCCGCGAGACCTTCCGCTGCGATCTCGCTTATGACGATGCGGAAGGACATCATGCCGACCAGGTGATCCTGCGCCGCGATCCGCCCGCCAGCAATGTCGATAGCGACCGCCAGCACGAATACAACGCCTACAAGGCGGTCTATGGCCACGGCATCCCGGTGCCCAAGATGCTGCTGCTGGAGGAGGATCCGGTCGCATTTCGACGGCGCGATTTCGCTCGCCGAGGATCTGCGCGGCTATCACAACAGCGAATACCAGATCCAGGGTCCCGGAATGGCGCGACAAGCTGCCGCGCCTTGCGCAAGGCATGTGGACGGCGATGGGCAAACTGGCGGCGTTGCCGGTGGAAACGCCTTGATCTCGCTTTCATGAAGCCCTCGACGCCGGAAACCACGGCGATGCAGGAACTCGATCATTGGGAAGCCACGCTCGACAAGGCCGAACTCGGCGCCGAGCCGATCACCCGCGCGGCGATCCGCTGGATGCGCCGCAATCCTCCGCCGCCTGCCCAGAAGCTGGCGATGGTCCACGGCGATTTCCGCGCCGGCAACTTCCTCTACGACGACGCGGGCGAGCTGATTGCGGTGCTGGACTGGGAAATGGCGCATCTCGGCGATCCGCTGGAAGACCTTGCCTGGTCGATGTCGCGGGTGCTTTCGTTCGGCAAGGACGAGCGCCGCAGCGGCATCCTGCCGCGCGAGGATGCCTTGCGCATCTGGCAGGCGGCGAGCGGGCTGGAGATTGATCCCGAGGCGCTCCACTGGTGGGAGCTGGCGATGTGCATCAAGGGCCAGGCAATCTGGAATGCCGGTGCCGATGCCTGGCGCAAGAGCGACGATCCGCAGGTGATCCATGCCTATGCCGCCTGGTGGCTGCGCAATGCGCAGGACCGCGCGATTCTCGAACTGATGGGGAAACTATGAAACCCTCCGTTTCCGCCGCCGTTGCCAATCTCGCCGCCATGCTGCGTGACGATATTGCGCCAAATCTCACCGGCTTCCGCGCCGGAAATGCCGGGATGGCAGCCGCCATGTTCGATATGGTAGCCGAGGAATGGGACCGAGCAGCGGCCCGCCTGGTCGCCGAAAACGCCGCCTTTCGCGCGCTGCTGGTGCGCGGCGGCGTTGCAGGGCGATCTGGGCGATGACAGCGATTTGCGGGTCTCGGCGCTTGAGGCCTGCAACGAAATGCTGCGGACCCGGCTGACCGAACTGCATGCTGAGGTCGAGACTCGCAGCGGCGCAGAAGCCCAGGCGCTCGATGCCGCGATCTGGGAGGCCTTGCGCGCTTCGGTCGAAGGCCGCCGCATCGCTTCCGCCAATTTCTGACCTTTCCACCCGGAGCCCCCCATGCTGACTGCCGCTGACGATTTCGCCATCCATCAGACCACCGAGCCGGTCGCCTATTCGGGCACCGACCGCAATTTCTACGAACGCTACTGGTTCAACGGCTACGAGCCGGACGGGTCGCTGTTCTTCCTGGTCGGCATGGGGATCTATCCGCACCTCAACCTGATCGACACCGGCATCTCGATCATGGTGGACGGAAAGCAGCATTGCCTGCGCGCCAGCCGCATTCTGGTTGACCGGATGGATACTTCCGCCGGGCCGATCCGGATCGAGGTGGTGAAGCCCTTGTGGTCGCTGCGGGTGGTCGTCGAGGAGCATGATGGCATCGCCGCCGATCTGACGCTGGAGGGCCGCGCCTTCCCGATCGAGGAGCCGCGCTTCATCCGCCGCGTCGGCACCCGCGCTTTCATGGACTATACCCGGCTGACCCAGAACTGCACCTGGAAGGGTTGGGTCAGCATTGATGGCAAGCGCATCGAGCTCAGCCCCAAGGCCATCGGCACGCGCGACCGCTCATGGGGAATCCGTCCGATCGGCATGTCCGATCCGCAGCCCAATCCCCTCGCGGGCGAGCAGGGCTATTTCTGGCAATGGACTCCGCTCAATTTCGCCGACAAAAGCCTCTACTTCCACATCGCCGCCGAACCCAGCGGAGCCGTGTGGAACACCCGTTCGGTGCTGGTGCCAAATGGCGCGATGCCTGAGCAATTCCTCGAGTGCGAAAAGCCTGAGATGGAAACCACGCTCGAGCCGGGCACCCTGTGGCCTGCACATGGCAAGCTGACGGCGAATTATGGCACCGGGAATTACACGCTCGATTTCCAGCCGTTCCAGCGCATCCAGATGAAGGGCATCGGCTATTTCCACCCTGAATGGTTCCACGGCAACTATCATGGAGCCTTGCGCGTCGCGCGAGAGGATTTCACCATTGCCGATCTCGATCCGATGAAGCCGGAGAATTTCCACGTCCAGTATCTCTCGAACATCACCATGACCGAGCCGGACGGCAGGCAGGAGAAGATCGTTGGCGTGTTCGAACAGGCGATCCTGGGGGCCTATCACCCGCTGGGCGTGAAAAGTTCATCGGATATCACCCGCTGGGATAGTCAGGACTGATCGGAGCAGGCGTCATGGCAAGATTTCAGGGCAAGTCGGTTATCGTAACCGGCGGTTCGGCAGGCATCGGGCTGGGGATCGTTCGCCGGTTTCTCGACGAAGGCGCGCAGGTCCTGTTCTGCGGTCAGGACGAGGCGCGCGGTGGGCAGGCATTGGCCGACCTGGCCAGTCCGGATGCGCATTTCATGCGGGCCGACGTCGGCGATGAGGGCGACGTTGAAGCTCTGATCGCTGGCGCCGTGGAGCGGTTCGGCAAGCTCGATGTGCTGGTCAACAATGCTGCAAAAGCTGCGGTCTCGCTGATATCGGAGCACAGCACCGAAGACTGGCGGCGGAGCATGGCGGTCAATCTCGATTCGGTGTTCTTCACCAGCCGCGCGGCGGTGCAGCAGTTCCGCAAGCAGGGCGGGGGGGTGATCGTCAATATCGCCTCGATCTCGGGCCTGGCGGGCGACGGGGCCTATCCGTCCTATTGTGCGCAGAAGGGGGCGGTGATCAACCTGACCAAGGCCATGGCGGTCTATCATGCGCGCGAAAACATCCGCATTAACGCGCTGTGCCCGGGCTTTATTGAAACACCCGCAACCGATGCTTTCAAGGCCATCCCCGGATTGCTCGACGACTGGTTCAAGGGTATTCCGGCGCAGCGGCCCGGGCAATCATCCGAGATGGCGGGGATCGTCGCATTCCTAGCTTCGGACGATGCGAGCTACATGCACGGCTCGATTGTCGTCGCGGATGGCGGGGTGAGCGCCTCCACTGGCCAGCCCACGCAGGTGCCGCTGGGTTGATGTCCGGCGAAGCAGAACCCGTCGGGGTTGTCGGGCAACTGGTTGCCGCATTCAATCGGCGTGATCGCAAAGGTGTCGCCGAACTGCTCGCTGATGACGTGACGGTTTGGGGCATTCCTCTTGCTCCAGCGGTGGGCAAAGCGGCCGCGATGGGCCTGCTTAATCCATTTCTCGATGCCGAGGAAATTGACTGGCAAGTGCTGAACATGGCGGCCATTGGCTCAACTGTATTCAACGAGCGTATCGATCGCTTTCGCTTTGCCGGTCGTGATTGGACAGCAGTGCGCGCGACCGGGGTCTTCGAGATCGCCGACAATGGCCTAATCGTTACCTGGCGCGATTACTTCGATCTCGCTGAGCTGCAACGGGCATTGGCCTAGGGGATCAGCACTGCCTTGACGCATTCGCCGCGATGCTGCGCGGCGATGGCTTCGTTGATCTGGCTCAGCGGGAAAGTTTGGATCAGCCGGTCGAACGGGAACTTGCCCGCGCGGTGCAGCGCGATCAGTTCAGGGATGAAGGTCTGCAGATCGCTGTCGCCCTCGACGATGCCGATGATCCGGTGGCCGAAAGTGATCATGCCAGCGATGTTGATCGGCAACGTGCTTTCGGCACTTGGCGGCACGCCGACGAGGCCCAGGGTGCCATGGCTGGCCAGCGACCCCAGCGCCGCCGCAATAACCGCCTCGCGTCCGCTGGTTTCCAACGCATAGTCCACCCCGTCCGGTAGCATGGTGCGGATCGCGGCAATTGCATCGCCTTCAACTGGATCGATCACATCGCTGGCGCCGAATTCCAGACCAAGCGCCCGCCGGGCGGCAATCGGCTCGATCAGGATAATCCGCGCGCACCCGCGCAGCGAGGCTGCCATCACCGCTGCCAGCCCGACTGGCCCGCCGCCGAAAATCGCAATGGTATCGCCCTTGTGGCAATCGAACGAGCGCATCACGCTTCCGGCCCCGGTTTGCAAGCCGCAAGCCAGCGGGCCGAGGTGGGCAAGCTCCAAACCGTGCGCATCGACTTTCACCACATTGCGCTCGGGAGCGATCGCATGGCTGGCGAAGCTTGACTGACCGAAAAAGTGCGAGGCTACCGGTTGGCCATCCCGACTGAGCGCGGTTGATCCATCGCCGCGCGCTCCGGCATAGTTGAGGGGGACGAATTCGCGGCAGTATGAGGGCAAATCCCGCTCGCAACGTGAACAGTGGCCGCAGCTGCCAAAGCCGATCACCACATGATCGCCGGTAGCAACGGATGTGACTCCTTTGCCCACCGCGCGGACGATCCCCGCGCCTTCGTGCCCCAGCACGATCGGCCATGGAATCGGAATGAACGCATCGCGGAATACCAGGTCAGTGTGGCACAGACCGGTGCCCGCAATTTCGATCAGGACCTCACCCGGGCGCGGCTGCTCGATCTCAAGTCTGGTGATTTCGAAGGGCGCGCAGGGCTCGGCAACAATTGCCGCGGTAATGTCCATCAGTTTACCCCCTATCCGCCTTCAACCAGCAGTATAGCCGCCATCGGCGATAAATTCCGAGCCGGTAATGAAGCTGGCGAGATCGCTGGCGAGGTAGGCGACAAGCGGCGCGATGTCGCTTGTGTCGCCCAGCCGCCCCATCGGGATCAGCCGTGACCAGGTGGCCAGCACCTGTTCGGCAGTCAGCGGTTCGCCGTCTTCATTCAGCGGGGGATCCCAGCTGGCTGAAAGGTTGGTCAGAACCGGGCCGGGCAGCACCGCGTTGACCCGGATCTTGCTGGTCGCCAGTTCCAGCGCTACCGCCTTGGTCAAGGCGCGCACTGCGCCTTTGGTGGCGCTGTAGGCGGCATACTGTTCGCCGCCGACCTTGCCGTAGATCGAGGCAATGTTGACCACTGAAGCGGAGACAGCGCCCCGCGCAACGGCTTCGCGCAGCAGCGGCAAGGCGCCTTGCATGCCCAAATAGACGCTTTCGACATTGATCTGCATCTGGCGGCGCAGCACGGCAATTCCGGCTTCTGCAAAGGGCTTCGAAATCATGATCCCGGCGTTGTTCACCAGAACATCCAGCTGACCGTATTGCGCACCCACCGAAGCAAAGACCGAGCTCCAGCCCGCTTCGGAAGTGACATCATGGGGCAGGGCGAGGACATCCCGCCCAAGGCTTGCAGCCGCTGCCGCAAGACCTTGCTCGTCGATGTCAGTGATGACAAGCCTTGCGCCAAGCGCGGCAAACAGGCCTGCGGTTGCCAGCCCGATTCCCGAAGCCGCGCCAGTTACCAGTGCGACCTTGCCTTGCAGGGTATATCCCGGCGCGCTCATGTCAGATATTCGAGCGGGCGTGCCGCTCGGTTCCCGCAAGTGCCGGTTGAAAGGGCAGCGCAAGGTCGCAGAACACCTCGATGGTGGGTGTAAGATCTGCGAAGGTATCGATTGTGCCAGCCTTGATCAGCACCATGTCCGGCATCGGTTCGATTGCCGAAAAAATCGGCGATCCGCAGCTGCCGCAAAAATGGCGCGCAACAGGTCTGCCGCTGTCACTTACGTCCATGAAGACACGGGTCTCGCCCTCCAGCGCGAACTGCGCTTTGGGCACTGCCGCAACTACCGAAAAGGCGCTGCCGCTCTGCCGCTGACAATGGCGGCAATGGCAAATTGCTGTCAGCAATGGCTTGCAACTGATTGTATAGCGCACCGCGCCGCACAGGCATTGGCCATGGCTGGATGTCGTTTCCGCTTCTGTCATGCTCTCCCAGCCTTTTTGTCACCGGGCACCGTATCCACGACCAGCGCGGGAGGAAAGTGCGCCGGCCGTGGATTGGTATTGCAGGTCAGAACTTGTAGCGTGCGGTTATGCCATAGCTCAGCGGCGGGGCGTGCAGCATGTAGTCATAGCCGAATGAACCGCGCAGGTTCAAACCGTACATGAAGTATTTCTGGTTGGTGAGGTTGGTCACCCAGCCGCGCACCGAGACAGTATCGTTTTCCCAGCCCAGCGAGGCATTGACGATGGCGTGAGCCGGCGCGTTGAGGTTCTGGTTGCCATCCTTGTTGTTGAACGGCGAGAAGAACTGCTTGCTGGTATAGGTTATATTCGGAGAGAAGATGACATTGCCGCTGCCCAACTGCGCTGCTTTCCAGTCAAACCCGAAATTGAGCGTGAAATCAGGGGCATTGGGTAGCTTGTTGCCATCAAGGTTCACGCCCGAAAGCGTCAGCTTGTCGTAAGTGGCATGAAGATAGGTCAGGCCCAGATTGGCGGTCAGCTCGGGAATGGGCCGGGCGTTGATCTCGAGCTCGAAGCCCTTGATCGTGGCACCAGGCACACTGCGGATGAAGCCGGTGGTGCCGATAACTTCGTTGAGCTGCTGGTTGCGGTACTTGGTCAGGAAGGCCGCCATGGTCAGATTGGCGCGGCCATCCATGAACTTGGTCTTGAGTCCCAATTCGTAGGCATCGACTTCTTCAGGCGGAACGAAATCGATCGGGTTGCCGCCGAAGAACTGGCTGCTGAACGAACCTGCGCGATAGCCGCGGCTGAAATGGCCGTAAACCATGGTGCCGCCGTCGAAGGTATAGTCGATTCCGACCTTGCCGGTCAGCTTGCCGCTCTTCCTCTCCTGCGTCGCTTCAGGCACCACGACCCCGCTCGGCAGGATCGAGCCATGTGTAAAGGTCACTGATGCGGCAGCCGGATCGGTCGGGCTGAAGCCATATGTGGTGAATGCCGGCGATGTCAGCGGATCAGCGAAGCCGGTAATGAAGGAATAGGCTTCGGCGTAACGGCTCTTGTCTTCGGTATAGCGCAGGCCGAGGGTGATCCCCAGATTGTCGCCGAACTTCTGGTTCAGCTGGGCGAAGGCCGCATAGGAATTTCGGGTCTGCTTGAAGTGCTGGTAGATATACAAAGTGCTGACCAGCCGGTAGCGATCGACGTTGTCGATCTGGTCCCAGCCATAATAGACGCCGGCCTGCAGATTGGTCTGGTCGGCATCATACATCAGCTTCAGTTCCTGATTGAACTGCTTGTAGACGTCCTGATAATGCGTCTGCAGGAAGCCGATCACCGGAGTGCCCGAGCCTTCCTGGGTGAGGTTCTGCTTCGACCAGTCGTAAGCCGAAAGTGACTGGATCGAGAGGTTGTCGCCCAGCTCGTATTTGATGTTGAGCTGCGCACCGGCATTGGCCACTTCGTTGTGGCCAAGATCGGGCTGGTTGGTCTGGAAGAAGCTCAGATTGTCGCTGGAACGCAGATAGCCCGATGTGCCGGTTCCATCGTTGAGATGGAAAGCGGCGGCCTGGGTCGGCTTGCCGCGGCTGCCGGTGAACTTCAGGGTGATGTCGAGCTTTTCGCTCGGTTTGGCGCGGACGATGAGGCGACCGGCAATCGAATCCTTGGAGTTGGCATCGGGCTGGCCCGGGAAGATGTTCTTCACATAACCGTCGGCGTGAACATAATTGACCGAGGCGCGGAAACCGAGCTGGTCCTCACTCATCGTACCTTCGACCGCAGCCTGCGCGCGGATTTCGCGGAACCGGCCATAGCCGACTTCAACAAAGCCGCGGGTCCCGGCGTCGAGACTTGGCTTGACTGAGATGAAGTTGATCGCACCGCCGGTGGTGTTCCGGCCATAAAGCGTGCCTTGCGGTCCGCGAACCGCTTCGATCCTGTCAAGATCGAACAGCTGGAGCCCGTGCATGGTGCGCGCGCTGAGGTAGTTATCGTCGGTATAGACGCCGACCGGTGAAACCTGGTTGGCGCCGTATTCGTTGCCGACACCGATGCCGCGCATGGTGAAATTCGGCTGGGCTTCACCGAAGGCGCTGGTGACCTGGAGCGAAGGGACCGAGCCGCTCAGCGCAAAGGTCGATTTGATGCCCTGGCGCTCGAGGTCGGTCGGCGTGATCGCGGAGACTGCAACCGGAACCTTGAGGAGCGACTGGTCGCGGCGTTCGGCCGTAACCACAATATCGCCAAGCTGGTCGCCATCGTCGGCGGGCTTATCCTGCGCCATGGCTGGCTGGGCAAGCAATGCTGCCGTGCCAAGCAGAATGCCGGTGAACTGCTTGATTCCCCTCATATCGCAACGATTCGTCATAATTGTTCCTCCTGCCTGTCTGCAATGCCGCCCTTGATCTCGGGCCGGATCGTCAGACGAAAACACTTCTTCCTCGATGCATCGCGCATCACAACTTTGCCTGACCGAAGTCCAATCGGAACTTTCGGGCCATTCATCGAAAATCCAGATAGAGACCCGGCAAAGGCCACCCTACCTGCAACAAGTCTACACCCATTCGCGCCGTGAATATGTTGACGGATTCCCGTCATCATGATTTTCACCGCCAATATGCGTCGCGCAGTTCCCGTTTGAGCAGCTTGCCGGTCGGCGTGCGCGGAAGTGCTTCGACGAAATCGATCTGGCGCGGAATCTTGTGACGGCCGAGCCGCGGACGAAGCCAGTCAAGCAGTTCGGATTCAAGTTGCGGCCCGGCTTCGCGCCAGTTTGCAGGCTGGACAACTGCTATCACTTTTTCGCCCATATCGGGATCGGGCGCACCCAGGACCGCGACATCTGCGACCCCGGGGTGGAGAACAAGCTGGTCTTCAATTTCCTGCGGGTAGATGTTCACTCCGCCGGATATGATCATGAAGCTCTTGCGGTCAGTGAGGTAGAGATATCCCTCTTCGTCCAGCCAGCCGAGATCGCCGATTGTCGTCCAGCCAAAGCGATTGCGACTGGCGGCGGTCTTCTCGGGGTCCTTGTGATATTCGAACGGAGCGCCTTCTGCGAAGAAGATCGTGCCCGTGCTGCGCGGCGGCAGCACCATATCGTTTTCGTCGCAGATCTTCGGGATGCCCCAGATTGGCCTGCCTACCGAGCCGGGCCGCTCCATCCATTCCTGCGGACTGATTGAAGTCAGCCCGTTGGCTTCAGTGCCGCCGTAGAATTCGTGCACGATCAGCCCCCACCAATCAAGCATCGCATGCTTGATCTCAACCGGGCAGGGCGCGGCGGCATGGAAGGTGGTGCGCAGCGAGCTGACATCGTAACGCTCCCGTGTGCCCGCAGCGAGCTTGAGCATCCGCACGAAATGCGTCGGCACCCATTGTGCGTGGGTAACCCGGTGGCACTCGATGGCCGCCAACGCAGTTTCCGCTTCGAATTTCTCCATGACGACCACGGTGCCACCCAGCTTGTGAACGCTCATGCACCAGCGCAGCGGTGCGGCGTGGTAGAGCGGGGCAGGGGACAGGAAGACAGTGCTGTCATTCATGCCGTAGGTGCTGCGTCCCAGCTCGGTCAGACCGTTGGTTTCAGCCAGCGGACCTTGCGGCAGTGGCGGTTTGATGCCTTTTGGCCTTCCGGTGGTGCCGGAAGAATAGAGCATGTCGTTGCCCGGGCTTTCGTCGGCGATCGGGACAGCAGGCATGTATGCGCGTTCGGCGAGGAAGTCCCGCACGCCTGGCCTGCCAGACGGGCCGAGCGTGAACAAGTTGAGCCCAAGGCGCTCCGCCTCATCGGCAGTGTCACTTGCAAGTCCTGTTCCCGCGATCAGCACTTTGGAATCGCTGTCGCTCAGGATGAAGCCGACTTCCGATGCGATCAGCCGGGTCGAAATGCACACGTAATAGAGCCCGGCGCGCTGTGCTGCCCAGACGAGTTCAAAGAACTCGGGGCGATTGTCGAGCAGCAAGGCGATAACATCTCCGCGCCTCAAACCCAGCTTGCGAAACAGCTGAGCTCCCTGGTTCGAGCGGGAATCCAGCTGGGCGTAAGTGAGCGTATCTCCGCTGCCGGACATGACCACTGCCGCCTTGTCCGGCGTTTGCACGGCGATGACACTGGGATGCATGTTAACGAGTTCCCCGATTGCCGATCACGCGCGAAACCGGATTGGCAATGTCTTGAGGCCGGAAACGAAGTTCGCCTTCACCCAGGCCGGTTCCCCGGCGAGTTCGATGTGCTCCACACGGGCCAGAAGTTCGGTGAACAATGCCTGCATTTCCAGCTTGGCGAGGAATTTGCCAAGGCAGATATGAACGCCGACTCCGAACGCCAGGTGGCGGTTCGGCGCACGATCAACCCGGAACGCGAACGGGTCGGCAAATGCCTCGGCGTCCCGGTTGGCGGACCAGTAGGCCATCATGAGGCTGTCCCCCGCCCTGATCTGCTTGCCGCCAACCTGGCAATCCTCGACCGCCGTGCGGAAGAAGTGCTTTACCGGAGAGGTCCAGCGGATCATCTCGTCCACGGCGCGCGGCATCAACGCGGGATCTGATCGCAGTTTTGCCATTTCGCCGGGGTTCTGCAGCAAAGCCAGCAGGCCGCCAGAAATTGCCGAACTGGTTGTGTCATGCCCGGCAGCGGCAATAATCAGATAATAGGCATTGCGTTCTGCATCACCAACCGGCTTGCCGTCGATCTGCGCGTTGGCAAGGATTGTGGCGACATCATTGCGAGGGTTTGTGCGGCGGTCTTCGGTAATCTTGGCGAAGAAGGCATTGAAAGCTGCGAACGCCTCCATCATCGAGGCCATGCCATCGCCGCCGCCCGCATCGGGATCGGCATTGCCGAAAACCTTGCGTGACAATTCGAGCATCAGAGGCTCGTCCTCTGGCGAAACTCCCAGCACCAGCATGATAATCCGCAAGGGAAACCACGCGGCAATATCCTGCACAAAGTCGCATTCGCCATTCATCGCGACCATGCGGTCGACCGTTTCCCTGGCCAGGGCATCGATTTGTCCTACCAGTTCCTGCACCCGCCTGGCAGTGAACCAGTCGGCGGTCAGTGCGCGGAAGGACGTGTGTTCGGGAGCATCCATGGCGACGAGATTGCGGGCGAATGTGCTGCTGCCGGTCTGCGCCTGCATCATCTCTTCGTCCGCTTTGGTGACGAGAAACTGGCGCGGCTCGTTGCGGAAATTCCTTACATTGAGCTCCACTGCGGTCAAATCGGCATGGCTGGTCACCGCCCAGAACGGGCGATAATCGCGCGGCTCGCACCAGTGAACGGGATCGTGCGCACGCAGCTGGGCAAAGCAGTCGTGAAACAGCCCTTCATTGGCATAGGTAGCGGGATCGCAGATGATATCGTCGATTCCGGGAACCAGCAGGTCTGACATGTGATCTTCCTCCTGGTTCACCAGCTATGTTTCCCGCGCCGCAGCGTCCAATCGACTTTTGCCGCGAATTGATAGACCCTGCCAATTGATGTGTTATTGATCGCCGGGCAGCCAAGGGAGGAGCGCTTGCATCATCTCGACTTCAAACTGCTGCGCAGCTTTGCCGCGGTTGCAAAAGAGCGTTCGGTTACGCGCGCCGCCGAGCGGCTGAATCTTACCCAGCCGACCGTCTCGGGCCAGATCAAAGAGCTTGAACAGGTGCTTGGCTTTCTGCTGTTCCATCGCACCTCGCGCAGAGTTGCGCTGAGCGAAGAAGGGGAACGCCTTTTGCCGCTTGTCGAATCTCTGTTGCTCCAGGCCGACCAGGTGCGCCTCGCGGCTGAAGCGATGCAGGAGGCATCCAGCCGGAAATTCAAGCTCGGCGCCGCAATGTACACGATGGATCTTGCCGATCGCAGCGAACTGCTGGAGGATTTTGCCGCCGGTCGCCCGGATTTGTCGTACACGATCATCAATCGCCTGCAGTTTGACCAGGTGCGCCATCTGCTGACAGATCAGCTCGACGCTGCGCTGCTGCTTGGCATTGCCTCGGATATGCCGGGCAGCAAGTTCACTGGCGATCTGCCTTCCGGCACGATCGCCAACGAAGTGCAATACCCACAGTCGCTTGAGCGGATTGTGCTGCGGCGGCGCAGGGTTGGCTTGCTGATTCCCTGCGAATCGCCACTGGCAGGCCATGATATCATTCCGGTTTCGGCGCTGCTGGGCGAGCCGATAGTCATGCTGGGCAAAGAGCACGGCGAAGCGCTGATCGAGCCGCTTGTCCGGTTCCTGACGAACTGCGGTGCCGAATTGCTGACCGACCCGGTTGAGGGAAATGCTCTGGCGGTCCAGCGCTACGCCCAGCGCCATCACAGCTGCGCGATCGGGATCGGCTGGTTTCCGACGCCGGAAGGAATGGTCTGGCGCGAGGTTGCCGGGATGGATGTGTTTATGGATTTCGCGCTGGTTCTTGGCGGCGGTGCGAACAAGGCGGCCCGTCAGTTTTTCGAATTCGCCAGGGCCTGGCAAGCCAGGCGCGACACTGGCGACCTCGGGCTCGATTTGCCGGGCCCGGCCGGGGCGCTCGCTATCGGCTGATGGGTCGCACTGCCATTCATCGGCGGTGCCGATGATTTGGCAATAAAGGCCAATTGGACTTCACTTCAGTTCTCCCGCCAACGTCCGGGCGAGAGGTTAACAGTCTGAAGAGAAGCACCATGAACGCGTCATCCACATTCACCATGACGATCTGCGGGCAGGCCGCCGCCGCCAGGCAGTCCTTCGCGGTTCTCAATCCGGCCACCGAAGCAATCGTCGCCCAGGCACCCGATTGCGCGCGCGAACAGCTGGACGAGGCGGTCGCAGCCGCGCGGACTGCATTCCCGATGTGGCGGGCAACGCCCTATTCGGAGCGGCAAGACGCCCTGCGCCGGATTGGCGGGGCGCTGGCGACCCATGCCGAAGAGCTGAAAGCGCTGCTCACTGCCGAACAGGGCAAGCCGCTCGCCGCTGCACTTGCGGAAATTCAGGCCGCTGCCTGGTGGATCGGCGCTGTTGCGGATCGTGAATTGCCTGAGACAGTCAGCGACGAAATGCCGGGCCAGCGCAGCGTGACGCGTCATGTGCCGCTGGGCGTGGTCGGGGCGATCGTGCCTTGGAATTTCCCGGTGCTGCTGGCAATCTGGAAGATCGGATCGGCGCTGCTGACGGGCAATACGCTGGTGCTAAAACCCTCACCCTACACCCCGCTGACGACGCTGCGGCTGGGCGAACTGCTGCGTGATGTGCTGCCTGAGGGCGTGCTCAATGTCGTCAGCGGCGGCGATGCGCTGGGGCCTTGGATGTCGGCGCATCCGGACATCGACAAGATTTCGTTCACTGGTTCGACGGCAACCGGCCGCAAGGTCATGGCCAGCGCGGCAGGCAATCTCAAGCGCCTGACTTTGGAACTGGGCGGCAATGATGCAGCAATCGTCTTGCCGGATGCCGATGTTGGCCAGATTGCCGAGCCGTTGTTCTGGGCAGCCTTCACCAATAGCGGACAGGTCTGCGTTGCCACCAAGCGGCTCTATGTGCATGAAACACTTTACGATGAGGTGGTTTCCGCCTTCCGCGCAATTGCCGGGCGGACCAGCGTCGGCGACGGGGCGCAGCAGGGCAGCCAGATCGGCCCGGTGCAGAACCGCGCACAGTTCGAGCGGGTGAGCGCGCTGATCCGCGATTTGCGCGAGCAGGGCCACGAATTCATTCTGGGCGGAGAGCCGGAGGAGGCACCCGGCTATTTCGTCCCCGTCACCCTGATCGGCAATCCGCCGGAAAGCGCCCGCGTGGTGCAGGAAGAGGCCTTCGGGCCAGTGCTGCCCATCCTCAAATACAGCAGCATTGACGAAGCGGTGATGCGCGCCAATGCATCGGAATTCGGGCTGGGCGGCTCGGTCTGGGGTTCGGATATTGCCAAGGCTGCAGAAGTTGCCGCGCGGCTTGAAACCGGCACCGTATG
Organism: uncultured Alphaproteobacteria bacterium; assembly: GCA_963732725.1. Lineage (GTDB taxonomy): Bacteria > Pseudomonadota > Alphaproteobacteria > Sphingomonadales > Sphingomonadaceae > Novosphingobium. The sequence goes on from CAVTAQ010000001.1 coordinate 217,706, forward strand.
GATCAATTCGGCGCAAGGCCTCACCCCCTTCGCCGCCTTTGCCGGGCACAAGCAATCGGGCGTGGGCGCGGAAAACGGGCTCGAAGGCCTGCTCGAATTCACTGTGCCGCAGACCATTTATGTGCCGCATGCAGCGTGAGGACTGACGTGATGAGTGCCAGCGGATTGTTGCAGGGCAAGGTGGTGATCGTCACCGGCGCGGGTTCAGGCATCGGCCGCGCTTCGGCCCGGCTGTTTGCCGCCGAGGGTGCCGACACCTGCCTGTTCGACATTGATAGCGCGGCGAACCAGGCCACGGCAGATCTGATTGTTGCCGACGGATTTGCCGCTTCATGCTGGCAAGTAGATGTCGCTTCAGATGCCGCCGTATCCGGAGCTGTAGCTTCGGTTGTGCAAAAGTTCGGTCGGCTCGATGCGGCGTTCAACAATGCCGGGATCGAGATGGCCAACAAGTCAGTGGGCGAACTCTCGCTGGATGATTGGCAGCACATGATGTCAATCAACCTCAACGGTGTGTTTCTCTGCATGAAATACCAGACGCTGGCGATGGACCAATCGGGAGAGGGCAGCGGCGGAGCCATCGTCAACATGTCGTCGGGCGACGGCATTATCGGCGCGCCGCATGCCAGTGACTATGTCGCAGCGAAGCACGGTGTGGTCGGGCTGACCCGCGCTGCCGCCTGCGAAGCGCGCTACACCGGCGTGCGGGTCAATGCGCTGCTGCCGGGTCTGATCCTGACGCCGATGGTTGAAGAGCGGCTGTTCGCCAATCCCGCCTTCGAAAGCCAGGTCGCGCCGATGGTCGAGCGCCATTCGATCGGGCGTTTTGGCAAACCGGAGGAAGTGGCCGAGGCTGCCTGCTGGCTGCTGAGCGACCGCGCTTCGTTCATAAACGGCGCAATGCTGACCGTGGATGGGGGATACACCGCGCGATGAGCTGCCACCGCCTTGAAGGCAAGATTTCAATCGTCACTGGCGGCGCTTCGGGCATCGGTGAGGCAACCGTACGGCGGTTTCTCGACGAAGGCGCAAACGTCATCGCCGCAGATATCAGCGCCGATGGCCTGGCGCGGCTTGTCGCATCCCTCGGCAGTGAACGCCTGACCGCATTTACCGTTGATATGATCGATCTGGGGCAAGTTGAAGCCCTAATCGCATTTGCCATGGGGCGCTTCGGGCGGATCGACGTTCTGGTGAACAATGCCGGGATCGGCTCGTTCGGGCGGATCACCGATATTGATTTGGCCCACTGGCGCGAGGTGCTTGCCATCGATCTCGACGCAGTGATGTGGGCTTGTCGCAGCGCCATGCCCCATCTCGAGGCGGCACGGGGCTGCATCGTCAATGTCGCCTCGGTGGCGGGGAGCGGCGGCGATTACGGGTTTGCCGCCTATAACGCGGCCAAGGCGGCGGTGATCAATCTCAGCCGCTCGATGGCGCTCGATCATGCGCCGCATGTCCGGGTCAATACGGTAAGCCCCGGCCTGACCCGCACGCCGCTGGCAACGGGACTTACCGGCAACGCCGAGATCATGGCCGCCTGGCGCGACGCACTGCCGCTGGGCCGACCGGGCGAACCGGCGGAAGTTGCATCGGCCATTGCCTTTCTGGCCTCGGATGATGCGAGCTATATCAACGGCCATGACCTTGTCGTTGATGGCGGCGGCGCGGCACACACGGGCATGCCCAATTTCACCCGGATTCTGGCGGGGCAAAGCCACCTTGAAGGGGCTGAAAGCTTCGTCAGGCGCGATGCTGACAAGGATTGACCCTGTGAACACAACCATGCGCGCGCTGCGCCTGTCTGCGCAGCCGAACCTTGAGAACCTGGATGTCTGCACCGAGGCCGTCCCCGCTCCCGGGCCCGGGGAAGTGCTGCTGCGGGTCCATGCCTCCTCTCTGAATTATCACGATTATCTGGTCGTCGGCGGGCACATTCCCCAGCCTGCCGGGCGCATTCCGATGTCGGACGGAGCAGGGGAGGTCGCTGCCCTGGGTGCCGGCGTGAGCGGCTGGGCAGTGGGCGACAAGGTCATGGGGGCCTTCTTTCCAAACTGGATCGATGGCGAACCTACCGATGCCAACAATGCGGCGCTGTCGGGCGAGACCATCGACGGTTTCGCAGCCGAATATGTGGTCGTTCCGGCGCATTCACTGTGCCGGATACCTGCCAGGTGGAGTTATGGGGAAGCAGCAACGCTGCCCTGCGCCGGTTTGACGGCGTGGCGCGCGCTGCGGGTCGAGGGTAAGCTGGCGGAAGGGGCGACAGTGCTGCTCCCCGGTTCGGGCGGACTGTCGGTCTACATGCTCCAGATTGCGCGCGCGCTCGGCATCCGCACGATCGTGATTTCCTCGTCGGATGACAAGCTCGCCAGACTGGCGGCGCTGGGCGCGGATCACGGCATCAACTACCGGACAAACCCCGCATGGGGCTCTGCAGTTCGCCAGCTGACTGGCGGCGTCGGGGCGGATCTTGTGCTCGACATCGGCGGGCAATCGACCATCGATCAATCGGTGGCCGCCTGCCGGATGGCGGGGCGGATCGTGGTTGTTGGCTCGACGTCCAATGCCGCGCCGCTGCTGCCACTGCGCGATGTGGTGATGCACCATATCCGCGTCACTGGCATGGCGGTGGGCAGTGTATCGCAACTCGGCGAGTTGGCCGAATTCGCCCAACGCCACAATTTGCGCCCGGTGATTGACCGGGCCTTCCCGCTCGCGCAATTGGGTGAAGCTTTTCGCTATCAATTGAGCGGGCAGCATCTGGGCAAGATTGTCATCAACATCTGAGGGGGCGGGCAATGCCATCGCAGCAGCTGGTTACCGCCGAAATCGATGATGGCCTGGCCCATTTGCGCCTTGCCAATCCGGCACAGGGAAATGTCCTGGACCTGCCAGCGATCGCGGCCTTCGATGCAGCCACCGCGAAGATTGAAAACGCTGCGCCAAGGGCGATCCTGATCTCGGCGGAGGGCCGCAATTTCTGCGTTGGCGGAGATTTGCGCGGCATGGCAGCTGCGGCTGATCGCGGCGGGCTTCTGCGCGAAATGGCGGACGGCCTGCATGTAAGCCTGCGGCGGATTGACCGGCTTGGCGTGCCGGTGGTGACCGCAGTCAACGGATCGGCAGCAGGCGCCGGGCTGAGCCTGGCGATAGCCGGAGACATTGTCTTCGGTGCTGCGGGCAGCAGCTACATGATGGCCTATACCGCCATTGGACTGTCAGCCGATGGCGGATCGACCTTCCACCTCCCGCGCCTGGTCGGCCAGCGAGTGGCGCAGGAGATGGCCTTTCTCAATCGCAAGCTGGATGCGGCGGAAGCACTGGCTGCGGGCCTGATCACCCGGATTGTGCCTGACGATCTCCTGCTGGAAGAGGCGCTGGCCATCGCGCGGCAGCTTGCCAGGGGCCCGACAGGGGCATTTCAGCGGATGAAGCGGTTGCTGTCGCAGAGCTCGAGCAATAACCTCGACGCGCAGCTGGATGCCGAGGCTGATGCCATTTCCTCAGCCGCGGCAAGGCCCGATGCGCTTGAAGGTGTGCAGGCGTTTCTTGAGCGGCGAAGGCCCGAATTCAAGGGAAACTGAACTCCTGTCCGGTGTTTCGTGCTGCCTTTCGGGCCGGTTAATCAGGATTGCTTCAGGCGCAAGAATTTGCCCAAAATCGTCCGACGATATTGACAGACCAGAAGGGGTTGTCCAGAACGCGTGGCAGGAGAGCGAAAGGCCGGACCCACATGCTTGATTACGTCCGACTGCTGGAGGCCAACAACGGGATTCAGACCGTTGGTGATGATACCTACTGGCTGTGCGTAACGCGCACGGTGCAGGAATCGAAGCTGTTTCCCGTGCCTTCCTACATGCTGCTTTCCTATCTGTGCTGCTTCTATCGTTATCCTGAACTGCTCCGCAAAATCGAAGCGTCGATGAAGGCCGAAGAAATCGGCGATCGATCGAGGGCGATGGGCGGAAAGCTCGGCAACCTGACCGGCTGGGCGCTGCCGACATTCTATCTGATCGGCCGCGAGATGCTGATCAATTTCGGCATGCTGGGGCCTGAGGATGCGGCGGAAGACGTTGCCTATGTCATGGATTTCTGGCGTCGTTTCCGGCTGGCGCAACAGCGCGAGGACGGTCATCTCAACGCCCGCGAGTTTGGCCAGCGCAGCCAGTTATTGCCTGAGCGCCGCATTCAGCGCTTTCATTCCGAATTGCATGCCTGCCAGCCGGGCGACCGGTTGAATTCCGCCGCCCAGACCTTCCTGGCCACTGTCTCGCAATACGGCTTTCTGGTTTCGTGCGAGAGCCGCTGCACACTCAACAATTCCGGCCCCTACAAGTTGGGCGATGACCGCGAGATGATCGTGCGCGAGTTTTCCGATCTGGCCGAAGGGGACTACCCCTGGCTCGACGGGGTGGCGGCGGACATTCCCTACAGCAACCTTACCGTGACGATGGAAGCCACCGGTTGCCACTTCTATCTGATGGACGATTGGGGCAGTTTCGAAAGCAGACCGGAATTTACCTCGGACAAGCTGACCGGGATCGGCCTGTATACTTCGGATGCGCTGTCGGAGGGGTTCGTGCCCGTCGGCATGGGATCGGCTGATGAACTGGCGCAGACCTTCGAAGACCTGACCGAAAAGCTGCGCGCAGCAACAGTCGCCCTGTGGAAGCGGATGGCGAACTGGTCGCGCGACGAAATGATGGATGGCGGGGCCTTGGTCTATTTCTCGCTGATCAAGGACTTCGCCCATGTCGCAGGCGTCTATGACGTCAACGACTGGATGACCATTGACCCACGCGCAAACCGTTTCCGCCATTTGCTCAACGACGAGTTCGGGCGCGACTTGCTCGGCGAGATTGTCGGGCTGGTCGATATGCCCAGCCAGCGGCTGCATGATTATGCGATGATGCAGCACAACAACAATCCTGTGCGCTACCTTTCACAGATCCCTTATTCGGTGCTGAACCGGACGCACGAAGCGGCGAAGCTTGCGCCGATTGGCAAGGGCGTGACGCATCATCCGCCGAAACAGGACCGCTATCGGACCACGGCCGGGGTGCTGACCCTGGCTGAATACAATGCGCGGGCTTTAGCAAATCGCCCGGCGCAGATGGCCGATGAATTCCGCTTCCTGTGTGATACCACTGCCAAATACGCTGGCGAAAGCGATGCTGTGCAGACGCTTTACCGGATGGAGCAGGAAGGCTCGCCGCTGGCGGGCAAGGGAGCCGGGCTTGGCCGGACCGAAGTCGAAGCAGGGCGGAGTTCGCGATGATGGATAATGACAAGCGCCTTGCCGATCTGGAACTGCTGATTGGCGAGTTCAAACGTTCAGGCCTGCGCGAGTTGCAGGCGCGGAGCGGCGATTTCGAGATATACCTGTCACAGGATGCCGATGCTCCGGGTCTGGGCGGAAACGCAACCGGCCCGGTTGTTCAGGTGCAGCGGGCCAATCCGGTTTCAACACCGGTCGGTGGTGATCAGGCGGCACCTGTCCCGGCGGCAGCTCCCGCTGTTGCTGCTGCACTGGCAGTGCCCGATGGCGCCGTGCTGGTTTGCGCGCCCTATCTGGGTACCTTCTACCGCTCGCCCAAACCCGGATCGCCGCCCTATGTCGAGGTTGGCAGCATGGTCGCCGCCGAGAGCGAACTGTGCCTGGTTGAAGTGATGAAGCTGTTCACCGCGGTGCGCGCGGGCGTGGCGGGCAAGGTGGTGCAGGTCCTGGCCAGCGACGGCGAGCTGGTGACTGCCGATCAGCCGCTGTTCGCTGTGATGCCTGCCTGACGATGGCCCTCAAGCGCGTCTTTGTCGCCAACCGGGGCGAAATTGCCCTGCGGGTCGTGTGCGCGGCGCAGGGACTGAATCTTGAGACCGTCGTCGGGGTGTCCGATGCGGATCGCGGCTCTGCGGCGGCGCGGCTGGCTGACCGGCAACTGGTGTTGGGACCGGGACCGGCGGCGAAGAGCTATCTTGATGCGATGCTGGTGGTGCAGGCGGCCAAAGCCAGCGGCTGTGATGCGCTGCATCCGGGCTATGGTTTTCTCTCCGAGCGCGCCGAACTGGCGAGGCTGTGCGAGCAGCATGGCATCACCTTCGTCGGCCCCGAGCCGGACATGATCGATGCGCTGGGCGACAAGCTGCGCGCGCGCGAAATGGCGGAGGCAGCGGGGGTGCCGCTGGTGCCGGGCAGCGGTGAAATCGCCAGCGCCGGCGACGCGCGCCGGCTGGCTGACAAGCTGGGCTATCCGGTGCTGCTCAAGGCGGCGGCGGGCGGCGGCGGGCGCGGCATGGTGATCGTGAACGGCCCGGATGAGATCGAGGCCGGCTATCACAAGGCAAGCGCTGAAGCCCAGGCCGCGTTCAACGATGGCACCCTGTTCATGGAGCGCTTCGTGCCCTTGGCGAGGCACGTTGAGGTGCAACTGGTCGGCGACGGCAAGGGTGAGGTGATCCACTTCGGAGAGCGCGATTGTTCGGTGCAGCGGCGTTACCAGAAAGTGGTCGAGGAAGCGCCGTGCGTCGCCATGCCCGCCAAATTGCGCGGCGAATTGCACGCCGCCGCAGTGAGCCTCGCCAAGAGCGTGGGCTACCGCAACGCGGGCACCTGCGAATTTCTCTACGACGTGCTGCGCGGCGAGGTCTATTTCATCGAGGTCAACGCCCGCATCCAGGTTGAGCATCCGGTCAGCGAAATGGTGACCGGGCGCGATCTGGTGCAGGAACAGTTGCGGATTGCCGGGGGCGAGGGGCTGTCGGTCAAACAGTCTGATGTCGTGCTGACCGGGCACGCGATCGAATGCCGGATCAATGCCGAGGACACCACGCGTGATTTCGTGCCAGTGCCAGGCACCGTCACCCGCTGGTCGCCGCCGGAAGGCGAAGGCATCCGGCTCGATTCGCATATCCATGAAGGCGCGGTGATCCCGCCGTTTTATGACAGCATGATCGGCAAGCTGATTGTCCATGCCGATAGCCGCGACAAGGCGATCACCAAAATGGCCGATGCGCTCGATAATTTTGCCGTCGAGGGCGTGCCGACAACGATCCCGCTGCACCGTGCGATCCTGGCCAGCGAAGCCTTCCAGTCCAACAATTTTCACACCCGCTGGCTTGAGCAGGATCTGTTCGCCGCCGGGGCTGTTGCAGCGGAGTAATACGTTTGGCCCATATCCAGTTCCTCGACGAGACCCTGCGCGACGGGCAGCAAAGCCTGTGGGGCATGAAGATGCAGGCCGGCATGGCGCTGCCGGTGACGCCGATCATCGACCAGACCGGTTACAGCACGATCAGTCTCGCGGGTTCATCGCTGTTCGAGGTGCTGATCCGCCACTGCCAGGAAGATCCGTGGGCCGGGCTCGACATGCTGGTCAAATCGATGCCGCATACGCCTTTGCGTGCCGGGTGCCGTTCGAACGGCTCGGTGACATTCGGGCATACGCCAGATGCGCTGATGGATATCTGGGTCGACCGGCTGTGCGTTCACGGGTTGCGCAGCTTCTGGCTCTATGACGTGCTGTTCAACATCGAACAGATGCACCGGCTGGCGAAAGTGGCGAAGGGGCATGGATGCCAGGTTGCAGGGACCATGCTGTTCACCCTCTCCCCGGTGCACGACGATGCCTTCTGGGCTGACAAGGCTGACAAGCTTTCGGCGCTGCCCGAAGTCGACAGCCTGCTGCTTTATGACACCGGCGGGGTGCTTGATCGGGAGCGGATTTCCACACTGGTGCCCGCGATCAAGGCCAATGCCCGCGGCAAGCCGATAGAAATGCATTCGAACAATATGCTTGGTCAGTCGGCCAAGGCTTATTGCGACGCCGTGGAATTTGGCGTGACCGTGCTCCATACGGCTGCGCGATCGATGTCCAACGGACCTTCGATCCCCTCCATCGACTGCATGATCAGGAACATGGAGGTGCTGGGCCACACCCACAATATCGACGCGAGCAAGTTGCCGCCAGTGTCGGACCACTTCCGCGCTGTCGCCAAGGCAGCAGGCTATCTCCACGATCAGCATTACGAATATGACGTATCATCGCTTTCGACCCAGATCCCCGGCGGCATGATGGGCACCTTGCGCAACCAGTTGATCCAGCAGAACATGCTCGAGAAGCTGCCGGAGGTGCTCAAGGAAGTGGCCAGGGTGCGGCGCGAACTGGGCTACCCCGGCATGGCGACACCTTTCGCACAGCTCGTCGGCACAGTGGCCGTTCTCAACATTGTTACAGGCAAGCGCTATTCGGCGGTTCCGGACGAAGTTATCCAGTACGCCGCTGGCTATTACGGCGAGCCGCCTGCCCCGATCGACCCTGAGGCGCTTGACCGGATCATGGCGGCACCGCGCGCCAGCGAAATTCTCGCGACTCCGCCGGAACAGCCTGATCGCGAAGAGCTCCATCGCCGCCATGGCACTGGCGGTGATGATGACGAATTGCTGCTGCGGGCGCTGGTTCCGGCGGCGGATATCGATCGCATGCGCAAATCCGGCCCGCCGCGCCGTGATTATCCGACTCTGTCCTCGCCCGAGCTTGACCAGGTCTCCAGGCTGATGAAGCTTGCCAGCCTGCCACTTGTGCAGCTGTGCTCAAACGAACTCGAACTTACGATGCGCAGCTGAGCCTTGCGATGCGCATGATCGACTTCTTCGATCGCGGCGCAAGAATGGCGCACGATCGCGCCTGCATGATCGATGGCGATACGGTCCGAACCTACGCCGAAGTCAAACAGCGCAGCGATGCCATCGCCCGGGCCCTGATCGCCGATGGCTTGCCTGCGGGCGGCCATGCGGCGGTACTCAGCGGCAATTCGATGGCGGCGTTTGAGGCGATCCTGGGCATCTTGCGCGCCGATGGCGTCTGGGTGATGGCCAACAACCGCGCGCCGGTGGCGGAGAACGCCTACCTGCTCGACCTGCTCGATGTCGATACGCTGTTCATCCATTCCGAAGTGGCGGACCGCATTCTAGCCTTCCGCGAGCAATGTCCGAACATTCGCCGATATATCGCGCTTGATCAGCCTGTTGCCGGGGCAGATGGCTGGATCGAGGACATGCTTGTCCAAAGCGACGAACCGGTCCCGCAGCGCCGCGCCGGACATGCCGATGAGCTTGGCTTCCTTGCCAACACCGGCGGCACCACCGGGCGCTCCAAGGGCGTGATGCTGACCAATGGCAACTGGCAGGCGCTGGTATCCAGCCTGGTCGCCTCGATGCCGATGAAGCATGCGCCGGTGAACCTGGTCGCCGCGCCGATGACCCATGCCGCCGGGCCGCTGGCACTGGCCTCCATGGCGCTGGGCGGGACGGTCGTGGTGCTGCCGAAATTCGAGCCGAAAGCCGTGATCGAGGCCATCGCGCGGCACCGCGTCACCTACATATTCCTGCCGCCCACCGCGATCTACATGTTGCTGGCCGAGCCGGGGGTGCGGGATGCGGATTTCTCCAGCCTGGAATATATTTCCTACGCCGGCGCACCGATGTCGCTCGACCGGCTCAAGGAAGCCATCGCCGTGTTCGGGCCGGTGATGAACGCCAGCTTCGGTCAGACCGAAGCGCCGATGTGCGTCACCGCCATGCCGCCGCACGAGCATCTTGACGCAGCGGGAGAATTGGCCCGTCCGGGCAGCTGCGGGCGGGCAAACCTGCTTTCCATCGTCGAGATCATGGACGACGATGGCAACATCCTGCCTCCGGGGGAGCGCGGCGAGATCGTGGTGCGCGGTCCGCTGGTCATGGCAGGCTACTACAACAACCCGGAAGCCACAGCCGAAGTGTCGACCTTCGGCTGGCACCACACCGGCGACATCGGCCTGCGCGATGAAGACGGCTGGTTCTATGTGGTTGACCGCAAGAAGGACATGATCATTTCGGGCGGCTTCAATATCTATCCGGCCGAAGTCGAACAGGCGCTGATGGCCTTCGCGAGGTGCAGGATTGCGCGGTTATCGGCGTGCCCGACGACAAGTGGGGCGAGGCCGTGATCGCGGTGGTCGAGCCGCGTGCCGGGATTCAGATCGATACTGCCAAACTGCTGGCGGATGTCCGTGATGTGCTTGGCCCGGTGAAGGCGCCCAAGGCCATTGAAGTCATGGACAGCCTGCCGCGCAGCAACGCCGGCAAGGTGCAGCGCAGCGAACTGCGCAAGGCGCGCTGGCTTGCGGCGGGAAGGACAATCTGATGCGCGAAGCAGTTATCATCGGCGTGGGTATGACCCCCTTCGGGCGGCATCTGGACAAGACGCACGAGCAACTCACCCAGGCGGCGGCAAGGCTGGCAATGGAAGATGCTGGCGTTGCGGGCAGGGACTTCGACATGGCGGTCTATGCCAATGTCGTGCAGGGCTTTGTCGCGGGCGAAATGTCGATCCCCGGCGAATATGCGCTGCGCCCACTGGGCGTTTCAGGGGTAAAAGCCTTCCATGTCGAAGCCGCCTGCGCCAGCGGGACCATGGGGCTGCACCTTGCCATCGATCATGTCCGCATGGGGCTGGCCGACATGGCGCTGATCGTCGGGGTTGAAAAGCTCTACAGCGACGACCGCGCCAAACGCTTCGCCGTGTTCCAGCAGCCGCGCGATATTGTCGAGGCGCAAGGCTATCTTGCGCGCACCGAGGGGCTGCTCGAGCCGGTGCCCGAAGGCGAGGAAAGCGAAAGCCCCAATGTGCTGATGGAAGCCTATGCCGCGCAGGCACGGTTGCACATGGCGACCTATGGCACCACTGCCCGCCAGATCGCGGCGGTGGCGGCGAAGGATCACATGGCCTCGCAGCACAACCCGCTGTCGCAATACCAGAGTGCGATGACCATCGAGGAAGTCCTCGCCGCGCCGCGCGTTGCCTGGCCGCTGACCAACCCGATGTGCGCGCCGATCAGCGACGGTGCCTCTGCGGCGGTGGTCTGCTCGGCGGAAATGGCGGCGCGGCTGGGCGCGCGAATGGGTTCAGGGGCGATCCGCGTGCTGGCGGCGGAAAGCCAGACCGGCAGTGATCGTGCGCCGGACGATTATGCCAATCACGTAACACGGAAGGTTTCGGTCCGGGCATTCGAGCGGGCTGGTGTTGGACCAGCGGATATGGACGTCGCCGAAGTCCACGATGCCAGCTCGATCGGCGAGATCATCCAGACCGAAGCGCTCGGGCTAATCGCGCCGGGCGAAGCAGGCCGGGCGGCGGAGAACGGCGAGACCGCCTTGGGAGGCCGCATTCCGGTGAACACCTCGGGCGGGCTGGTCTCCAAAGGGCATCCTTTGGCGGCGACCGGTATTGCGCAAATTCATGAGCTGGTGCTGCAATTGCGCGGCAGTGCGGGCGGGCGGCAGGTTGAAGGCGCGCGGCTGGCGGTGGCGGAAAATTCGGGCGGGTTTTACGGGGTCGAAGACGGGATGTCGGCGGTGACGGTGCTGGCGCGGGATTAGCGCGGAAACAATTCTGCCAGACCTGCCAAAGCTCCCCGATCCGTCATATCCAGCTGCAACGGCGTAACCGACACTTCCTTGTCCAGCGCAGCCTGCAAATCGTTCCCCGGTGCGTGGCCGCCTTCAGGGAAGTCGATCCTGGTCCAGTAGTAGGGCACGTGGCGCTCATCCACGCGGCGGACCGGACGGAAGGTGCCGGGCGGGCGCAGGCCCTGGGTGGTGACGCGAATGCCGCGCACTTCCTCTGGCGGGCAATCGGGAAAGTTGACGTTGATGAAGCTTCCCGGCCGCCATTCAAGGCCCAGCAATTTCTCGATCACCTGGCCGGCCCACGCCTCTGACGTTGCCCAGTGGGGCTTTGCGGGCGGACGGAACACCTGGCTCAGCGCGATCGCCGGGATGCCAAGCATCGCCCCTTCCATCGCTGCCGACGCCGTGCCCGAATAGGTGATATCCTCGGCCATGTTCGGCCCGCGATTGATGCCGGAAATGATGATGTCTGGCTTGCGATCCGGGATCAGCTCGTAAACGCCAAGCAGCGCGCAATCGGTGGGGGTGCCCTTCACCGCGAAGTGGCGCTCGTCTCGTTGTTTGACCCGCATCGGGTGGTAGGTGGAAAGCGAATGCCCAGCGCCCGATTTCTCCTCATCGGGCGCAACGACCCAGATATCGTCGGAGATGCCGCGCACGATCTTTTCGAGCAGGACAATGCCGGGGGCGTCGATGCCATCATCGTTGACGATCAGGATGCGCGGGTTTTTCTGTGTCATGTTGCGAAGCTAGGCAGTGCCGAATGATTGGTCAATATCGTCGGACGATTTTGGCATAAATTCTTGACACCGCACAGGCGTTGCGGCAGTCCCGCACTGGAGATTTGAAGGGAGATTCCGTGCCTGTTGCCAAGCTTCCCATCGATGGTGCCCGCTTTGTCCAGCCGCCAGCTTCGCCGCTGGTCGAGGCGACGCTCGATCTGGTGAAACAGACTGTGCGGAAGCGCTTCGCCGAGTCCGGCGCGAGCTGGGAGGATTTCGCGCTTGGTGGTTCGGACAGCCTGGTTACGGCAGACGACATGAAGGCCGTCGAAGCGGCGATCCTTGCCAGCGGTCACCGGTTTGACTGGTCGGCCAGCATTTCGGCGACAGAGCGCCCCGAAGCACACAAGCCCGCCGAGGGTGTGTCGGATGACGGCACCGGTTTTGCCCACCCCGATGCGCCTTCGGGCGAGCCAGACGCTCAGGGCAGGGCCTTGCGCGGCGTGGGTGACAATGTGGTGCGCCACAAGTCCGATGCCACTGGCACCGCGCTCTATGTCCGCTCAAACGAGCGCGTGCTTGATCTGCTGACCAATGGCGTGCCGCCGGGCACTATCGCAATCATCGACGATTTGGGTGGCACGTTGACCGCGCCGATCATCGACCAGTTTGCCGGTGTCATCTGCGCAGGCGGCACGGTGCGATCGCACCTCGGCATTCTTACCCGCGAATACAACATTCCCTGCGTCATGAATGCCAAGGTTGCCGGAATCCGCGAGGGCGACCGGGTGATTATCGAAGCCACGGCGGATGCCAAGACCACCGAGGATTACCAGCAGGGCATCGAGCGCATTGCCCGGGTCTGGATCATGGCGGAGGCCGGATGATGGGCCGCGAAGTGATGAACAGTCGCGATCTCGTGCTCCACGCGACGGCAATCAAGCGCCACGCACCTGCATCGGCGATTGCCGGGCTGGCCGGGCTGACGGTTGACCAGACACAGGCTCAGCTCGATGCGCTCGTCGCAACGGGCCGTGCGATGGAAGCCAAGAGCGCCTATGCCCTGATGCCGCTGGCCGGTGTGGCCTTGCAGGCGCGCTATGCGGGGCACTTTGCAGAGCTGCGCGACGATGCGACATTTCGCGGAGCTTACGAGGGCTTCGAGCGGATCAACAACACGCTCAAGCAGATCATCACCGATTGGCAGACGCTTGATGTCGGCGGTCAGAAAGTTGCCAACGATCATAGCGACAAGGCCCACGATGCTGCGGTGATCGACCGGTTGGGTGGTTTGCACGAACAGGCCGAGCCTATTCTGGCCAAGCTGGCTGCGGGCTTGCCGCGCCTCAGGTATTACGGCGACAAGTTGCTCGCCGCGCTCGAAAAGGCCGAAGATGGCGATCCCGAATGGGTCAGCGATATCCGCCGCGACAGCTATCACACCGTCTGGTTCGAACTGCATGAGGAACTGCTGCGGATCATGGGCCGTGAGCGGGTGGAATAGACATGACCGGCTGGACTACGTTGCTCGATGGCAGCGGCCTGCCTGACCGGGCGGAAATCGGCGGCAAGGCCTGGTCGATCGCCCGCATGGCCGCGCTGGGCCTCGATGTGCCGCCCGCCTTTGTCATCGGCACCTCGGCCTGCAACGCCTATCTTGCGGCGGGCGGCTTCCCGTCCGGCCTGGAGGAAGAGATCGGAGCAGGCCTCGCCTGGCTGGAGGCGCAGACTGGCCGCAGTTTTGGAACAGGCGAAAAACGTCTGTTGCTCTCGATCCGCTCGGGCGCGGCGATCTCCATGCCGGGGATGATGGACACCGTGCTCAATCTCGGCATCGACGACGAGGGCGAGGCAGCTCTGGCTGCTGAAACCGGCCTGCCCCTCTTTGCCGCCGACACCAAGCGCCGCTTTCGCGAACTGTACAGCGCGATCGTGCTCAAGGCGCCGGACGATCCCGATGCCCCGATCCCGCTCGACGTTCGCAGCCAGCTGCTCGGCGCGGTTCAGGCAGTGTTCGACAGCTGGAACACCCGCCGTGCGCGCCGTTACCGTGAGCATAACGGCATCGCCCACGATCTCGGCACGGCAGTGACGGTGCAGGCGATGGTATTCGGCAATCTCGACGAAACCAGCGGCACCGGCGTGCTGTTCAGCCGCAATCCCTTGAATGGCGATCCCGCTCCTTATGGCGAGTATCTCCCGCGCGCGCAGGGCGAAGATGTTGTGTCGGGCAAGTTCACCCCGCTCAGCCTCGATGCCATGCGCGAACATGTGCCCCAGGCCCACACCGCGCTGCTGGCGGCGAGCGCGATGCTTGAGCGCGAGAACGGCGACGTTCAGGACATCGAGTTCACCGTGCAATCAGGCAGGCTCTATCTGCTGCAATCGCGCTCGGCCAAGCGCGCGCCCGAAGCCGCGGTGCGGATTGCGGTCGATATGGTCGGCGAAGGCCGGGTCGATAAGGCCACGGCCCTGTCGAGGGTCAGCGCCGAGCAGGTGGCAACCTTGCTGCTGCCGCGCCTCGTCGAAGGGGCGACCGATGGCGCAGAAATACTGGCGCGCGGCGAGGGCGCTTGTCCCGGCGTGGCAAGCGGCATTCTGGTCGCCGATGCTGACGAGGCGGAGCGCCGCGCGGCAGCCGGCGAAGCGGTGGTGCTGGTGCGCGCCACCACCAGCCCGGATGATGTCCACGGCATGATCGCGGCGAGGGCGGTTGTTACCGAGCAGGGCGGATCGACCAGCCATGCCGCTGTGGTAAGCCGAGCCTTGGGGCGGCCCTGTGTGGTCGGGACCGGTAGCGGCGCAGTGGCGCGGGCCGGGCAAGCGGTGACGGTCGATGGTGCGGCGGGGCTGGTCTATGCCGGCACCCTGGCCACGGAAATTCCGCATGAACATGATCACCCGCAGCTTGCCCGGCTGATCGAATGGGCGCAGGAATTGAGCGCAGTTCGGGTAATACGGTCCGGTCCAGGTGATCGGGACGACGGCATCGATATCGACCGTGTCGTCGCCGAGGGGGCAATCGAGGATATTGCCGGCGCTTTGGCGGGGCACACGACTGCGCGTGGCAGCGGTCTTTCCAACCCGGAGATTGCCCGCATCGCGCGGCGCAGCGGCGTGACGACAATGATAACCGACCCTGTTCTGCCGGCGCTGCTGGTCGCACTGGAGACCCCGTAATGACTGACTCCGTCACTGAAATCCGTGCACTGCTCATGCAGTTCGAAAGGAGCGGACTCAAAGACCTTTATGTCCGCTCGAAGGACTGGACGGTGTTCATGGCGCAGCCTGACGGTGCGGAAAATCCATTACAGTACGCATCCATAGTCGAGACGGTGTCCAGCGTTGTCGCGGGCGCGGATTTTGCGGCGGTCAGTGCGCCGCACCTTGGCCTGTTCGAGCCGGTATCCGCCGAGGGTGAAGAGGTGTCCGCCGGGCAGGTCATCGCCATAATCGACGTACTCGGGCGCAAGACCGAGATCACCAGCGCCAGCGCGGGGCGCGTAGTGTCGGTCAAATTCGCGGCCAACGATCTGGTCGAATTCGGTGAAGTTGTGGCGGAGATTGCGGCGGCCTGATTCAGCGCGCCGCCGGATCACCTTCCAGCACGCCGTGCCGCCGTTTGCCGCGTTCGCTCATCGTTTCAAGCTGACCCGGCCAGAACGGCGCGTCAAAACAGGCGGTCATGCGGGTAATCCGCCAGACATCGCCTGCGCGCACTTGCTCGCAGCGATAGAAACCGGTGCACTCCAGCTTCGGTGCCTTGCCGTCACTCGACATCAGCAGCAGGTAGCTGAGCGTCACGGCGTTGTCCTCGGACAGGCTCTCGACCAGATTGTTGAGCAGCATGTGCCGCCGCTGGTCATGCTGGTGCGGCCAGAATTCGGTCAGCCATTTGACTATGCTCGCCCGGCCCTCGAATGGCCCCACCGGGACTTTGGCCAGGACATTGCCTTCCCAAACTCCATCCTCGGTGAAGCAATCCGCCAGCAGGTCGGCGCGGCGCTCGTCATAGGCCCAGCAGTAGCGGGCGACGCGTTCAATCACCAGCCTGGCAGCGTCGGCGTCTGCACCAGGCGCGCCGGTCCCCAAAGTGAGCGCGCCAGAATGATGCGCCCAGCCGGGTAGCCGCCAATCGGGGGCTGCCGGCTCGCTCATCCCGCTGCCATCGCGCGCTTTTCCAGCAAGGCGACATAGGATGGGATGATCGTGCCCCATGCCTCGAACCGGGGATCCTGGATGCGTCCGGTGCGGAACAGGAAATCGCCAACCGAAATGATCGCCGAAACCTTGGCCTGACCCAGCACGGCATAACGTTGCACATCGACCGCAGTGCGCCCGGTGCCCTTTTCCCACTCGGCAATCATTTTCTCGGGCCGCCACCAGCCAGGCAGTTCGAAGCCGGCATTGGCCAGCGAAGCTTCGCCCTGATCGTGGAACATCAGCACATAGCCCAGGTCGAGCAGCGGCTCGGACACTTGCGCCATTTCCCAGTCGAGCAGCGCCGTCAGCTTGCCCTCATGCCACAGGCAATTGCCGTGCTTGGGATCGCCGTGGACCGGCGTTGACGGGCCGGATGTGCGTGGGGGGCGAATGGCAAGGTCTTCGAGCACTGCAACCAGCGCCGGGGCTGAATCTGCCCCGCGCGCAACATCGAGCCAGTGCTGCGCCTCTTGCTGCACAGTGCGGCCGCCCCCGGGCAGGGCGGAAACAGGCATGTTGTGGAGAGCAATCAGCGCATCGAACCACTGGCGGCAGACCGAATCCGCACCTTCGACCGGGCTGGGAGAGAGCCAGTCGGGCACTGCATATTCAAATGCCTCGCCCGGGATCTTGCCCATCAGGAAAAATTCGTCGCCCAGCACTGCCGGATCGGTGCACAGTTCGAGGATCGGGGGCAGTGGGATTCCGGGCGCGCCTTTGCTGACGGCTACGAGCACCTCGTGCTGGCGGGCCATGTCATAGGGCGGCAGCAGGCCTTCCTCTGAGGGCGGCATCCGCAGCACCTCGTCAATGCCGTCGATCAGATAGGTCTCGTTGGAGTGCCCGGCCGAAAGCGTGGTGACGCCGGTGATCCCGGCCCCGCGGGGCAGCCACTTGCGCAGGCCATCGGCGAGTTTCTGGGTGTCGCGCGCCATGGCTCAGATCATCGAATTTTCGCGCGTCAGCCCAAGTTCGGGATGCGCGCCGTGGATAACCGTCTCCATGATGCCGTATCCTTCCATGGCGCCTTCGCGCACCCGGATGGGGCAATCGCGCAATTGGTGGATCTTGAGCAGCGTCTCGTGGTCGAGCGTGTCGGCGTAGTAATCGCCTTCGACTTCCAGCGGGCCATGCCACGATCCGTGCTTCTTGCCCTCATAACCCAGATACAGACCCGGCCCGAGGTGCACGCCGGCGGGCGCCAGCGCTTCCACCTCAACCGTGTGGGTATCGCCCTGCAACATGTCGAAGTGAACCCTTCCGCCCTTCAGGCGGCGGGTCTTGTCGTCATAGGCGAGTTCGGGCCGGACCCGCGCAACCTTTTCCTGGCTGCCGTCGGCAAGGTTGCGGTAGCCCGACGAGTAGAACACCTTTCCGTTCCGCGACAGGTAGTAGAAATGGTAGGCCGCCTGCTCGCCGTCTGGTCCGGTCAGCAGGAATGGGCTCCAGACCAGAACGAACTCGTCCTTGCCGAACTCCACACCGCCGAAGCTGTTGTTCGGCTTGATGTCCTGCGGGTGGATACCGACGTCGAGCCGAACGCCCCAGCTGTGGTCGCGCACCTCCCACCACTCATCGGGATTGATCTCGTGGCGCTCGCCCTCGATTTCCACCCAGCCCTGCGGACGGCCGATCTGATGATAGCGGATGACGTCCGAGCCCAGGCGGAAGCCGTCAGACTCGCGTTCCTTGTGGCGGTCTTCGAAGAACGGAGGATAAGTTGCGGTAAAGGTTACGTCGTAGGAGATTGGCTGCGCATCGTTTTTGTCCAGCCGGTAGCGCACGGTCTCGAACGGCTCTTCGATCGAATAGCGGATCGGGCCGACTTCGGTCACCAGCGGATCGTCGCGAAGTTCGCGGCTCGCGCGGACGGTCCACTGTTCGCTTCCGCGTGAAACCGCAGCCCAGCCATCCAGCACTCCGCGGTTGTGATAACGGCCAAGTCCGAAATCGATCGACAGCGAACCATCTTTCTTGATTATCGCGCTCCAGATCTTTTCGGTCCAGCTGTGCTCGGACGTTACCACGGTTGAAAAGGTGTCGACCATCTGGTGGTTGAGATGCTCGTCGAGATCGACCAGCTGGCCGATGTCATGCATGCTGTGGCGACCGAACTTGCGCCTGTTGGCGAGCGACTGTTCATTCATGATTTTCAAGCTCCTTCAACGTCGGGTGCATCGCCAGCCATCGTGCTGATCTGCAGAATGGGAGTGACGCTAGTGTAATTGGGAATGTCGGCGAAAATGGCCTCGCCGCAGGCCGCCATCGCCGCATCGAAGTGCGCGCGCGATGCGAATACCAGTTCTGATACTGCCCAAAAGGCGGGTGGGCTGCCGTCGAGATTTGCCAGACCCGTGGTCGAACGGATTTCAAGCAGCCCGTGCGGCTCGAACATTTCGCGGGCAAGCGGCTCGTGCCGGCCAATGTAATCCAGCGCATCGAAACGGCTCCCCGCCTCATTGGGGTAGAGTGCCGTAACCCGGATCATCGTTGCATCGACTTCATGAATGGCTCCATCCCTGACGGGGCATTCGATAAAACCGTCAGACGATTTCGTCCAGTGAAATTGCCGAAAATTATTTGCAAAAAGATTCAGGAATTGACGGCCGGAAAGGAATTGGCGGGCAATTCCTCCATGGTTTTGCGCGTGCCGTCGAAGTGCCGCTTCACTGCACGGTCGGCGGCGGCGACATTCCGGTCGAGCACTGCCTTGGCAATCCGGCCATATCCCGAGGCATGGCGCTGCCGCTGTTTCTCGTTTTGCACAGTTTCGACCTGGGCGCGAAACAGGTCGGTGCGAGTCAGGGGCATTGCCCGCTCAAGCTCGCGATTGCCGCCGATATCGACCAGCGTCGAATAGAAATTGCGGCGCTGCTCGAGATAATCGGCGCGGTTGCGGCTGCGGCTGGCAGCTTCGATCGCGGTGGTGGCGATGGCGAGCTGGCTGCGCTTTTCCGGGGTGTCGCAATGCTCTGCGGCCAGCCGGGCTGCGAGCCGGGCAAGCGGCTCAAGTGTTTGCAGCAGATCGAGCACCGACTTGCGGTCTAGCGTGGCAATATAGGCCCCGCGAAAGCGGTTTAGCGTTACAATTCCGGCAGATGCGAGATGTTTGAGGGCCTCGCGCAAAGATCCCCGGCTGATCTCGAGGCGCCGGGTGAGGTCTGGCTCGACCAGGTGCTGGCCGGGTACGAACAGCCCGGACCGGATCCCGCGAATTATCGCATCGGAGACCCTGTCAACCGCGCTGCCCGGGCCCGCTTCAATTTCGGTGCCATCAAGCTGTTCGACATCTGCAGGCTTGCTTGCCGCCTTGGTGACCATCGTGAATCGCGCTCCTGCCAATGGCCGTCAGTTACTTGCTATCATTGCCAGCGTCTAGCCAGTTGACCGGATTTTATCCTGATCTCATCAAGCGAAATCGTCCAACGATATTGACCTGCGATCAAGGTTGTGAAATTACGGCCCCTCAATGCAGCGTGATTGCGATCAAGGTGATTCATCGAATTTGCCGGTTGGGCCCATATCCCAGGTGTGGGCGTTGTTTGCCGGGTCTGGAGAAAAACCGACAAATCGTCGAATTCTAATTGACGGCAAATCTGCGTCGCGATAGTATGATGGTAAGGCATTCAGCGCTTGCGCTGCCAGTCAGGGAGGAATTAAAAATGGCTGAATTTCGGAAGATCGTCGCAATCGGCGTGTCGATAGCCGCATTGGCTGTGGCCGGGCTTGCGCATGCCCAGGCGGCACAAGGCTCTGAGGGGGCTGAGGACACTTCGGGCGACATCATCGTTACCGCCAACAAGCGCGAACAGTCGATCAACGATGTCGGCCTCACCATCCAGGCGGCCAGCGCGGAAGCGCTCTCCAATCGCGGGATCAACAGTGTCGCCGATCTCGGCAAGCTGGTTCCCGGCTTCACGGCCACCCAGTCGACCTTTCAGACGCCGATCTATACCCTGCGCGGTGTCGGCCTTTATGACGCAACGGTTGGCGCATCGCCGGCCGTGGCGATCTACACCGATCAGATCCCGCGCAACTTCCCGATGATGTCGGACGGGCTCGAGCTCGATATTGAGCGGGTCGAAGTGCTCAAGGGTCCGCAAGGCACGCTGTTCGGCCAGAGCTCGACCGGCGGCGCGATCAACTACATCGTCGGCAAGCCGACCGACACGCTCAAGGCTGGGTTTGACGTCGGGGTCGAGCGCTTCGGCAAGGTTGACATGGGTGCGTTTGTCAGCGGCCCGCTGGGTGAGAACCTGAAGGGCCGGATTGCTATCAAGGGTATCTTTGGTGGCGCCTGGCAGCGCAGCATCACGCGTCCCAATGAAACGAACGGCAAGACCGACAAGATCATGGGCCGGCTCTCGCTGGAGTTCACGCCGTCATCGAGCGTGAAGATGCTGGCGACATTTACGGCTGCCAGGGACCATTCGGACAGTCAGGCACCGCAATACGTCAATTCGTTCTACAACATCTACAGCACGGCTTCGCTTGCAGCGGCCAATTCCACACCGGCGACGGCCAATCCGTTCGGCTATGTAAACAATGAGCTCTATGCGCTGCTGACGACACCGGGATCGCCCGGTTTCCGCGGTGACCATGTAACCAATCAGGCACTGGCCGTTGCCCGCATGAACGGCGTTGGCGATATCAATGCCTTCCGGCCACAGATTGCAGCGGGAACCAGGGCGCTGCTGGGTTCGCGCTATGTGGCCACGCCCGAAGCGGCTGACTGGACTCCGGGCTTTCTGCGCGGCGCACGCAACAATTATTGGCAGGGCACGCTTCGCGCCGACATCGACCTGACGGACGATATCGTCCTGACCTCGGTGACCGCCTATGCCCAGTCCAAAATCGACCGCACCATCGATCTCGATGGCACAACCGCAGAATCACTGAACATTCCGTCTTTTGGCAAGATCAAGACGTTCAACCAGGAGTTGCGCATTTCCGGCAAGAGCGACCGGCTCGACTGGATTATCGGCGGCAGCTACGACAGCCTCAAGACGTCCGACAACAACGACTATATTCTCTTTGACTATATCGGCAGCAACCCATTCGGCACTACAGCCGTTGGGCAAGGGTCACTCGGACCTGTCCTGCTGACTACAAACCTGTTTGACACCAAGCTCAAGACGCTCGCTGTTTTCGCCAACGCGGAATTCAAGCTGACCGACCAGCTTTCGATCAGCGGCGGCGTGCGTTATACCGATAACAAGCAGACTGCGACCTACTGCTATAACGATCCGGCCAAGGATACGCTGCAGACCACCTCGGCTCTGTTCGGCGCACTTTCGCAGATTGTTGGCGGAGCTCCGGCAACATTCGCGATTGCGCCTGGCCAGTGTTTCCCTGCTGGCGATGGCTCGGCGGCTTACCCGTTCGGCATTTCAACTCTCACGCCAGTCACCAACAGGCAGAACGAGGACAACGTATCGTTCCGTTTCGGTCTGAACTACAAGCTTTCCAGCGGCGGCCTACTTTACGCAACGGTTAGCCGGGGCTTCAAGGCGGGCGTATTCTCGAACATCGGCGCGTCGTCGATCTCGCAATATTCGCCTGCCGCGCAAGAAAAGATCATGGCCTACGAGGCAGGTTTCAAGCTGCCGCTGGCTGATAACCGGTTCCAGATGAACGGTGCTTTCTTCTACTACGACTATACCAACAAGCAGACCCGCGCGAAGGTTGCCGATCCGGTATGGGGGCTGCTTGAAAAGCTCGTCAACGTGCCGAAATCGCGAAATCTGGGGAATCGAGGGTGAATTTGTTGCGCGTCCTGTTGATGGCCTGACACTTTCCGCAAGCGCGACCTATCTGAAGTCGAAAGTCACTTCGAATTTCACGCAGTCGCTCGATGGTCAGCAAGTCTACAACTCGATGGGCTTCACCGGCAATTTCAAGGACTCGAAGCTGCCCTTCACGCCCGAGTTCACCGCCAATGCCGACATGCAGTATGAGTGGGAGATGGGCGACCTCAAGCCGTTCATCGGCGGTACGGTGGTCTATCAGGGCAAGTCCAACGCGACCTACGAGAACAGCATACTCAGAGCGGATTTCTTCCAGATCCCTTCCTACGCCACGCTCGATCTGCGGGCTGGCATCAGCGGGGCTGACGACAAGTGGAAGGTCATGCTCTACGGTCGCAACGTGACCAACAAGTACTACATCATCGCGCCGACCTTCTACCACGACGCTTATTTCAACCTCGTGGGCAAGCCGGCCATTTTTGGCGCACAGTTCAGCGTGCGCTATTGATCCACTACTCCGATTGGCCGGGCGGCAGTGCTGCCCGGCCAATCCATTTGCCGATGTGCCCGGAAGGTCGTAAGTCAAAAAACACAAATCGCTGATGCCTCTTGGAGGTCTGCTCTTCCAAAGGCGGTCCGCACAGGAGAATGTCCATGGCGACGCAACCGCTTGACCGGCCTCTCGATATTCCAGGCAAGGAGGCTTTTGCCCGCCTGATCGACAAGATCCCGCCCATACCGGCGCGCACTGCCCCGCATGGACCGTTAACCGCCTATCGCCTCCGCCGGTTCTACGCCTTTCTCGGCATCGAATTCCTTCTCGGCATAGCGCCGCTGGTGCTTGGCTGGAGCGCGGCGTGGAAAGCCTTCGGGCTTGGCATGATCTTTCCGGGTGCAGGGTTTCTATATGCGGGCGGTGTGCTGGGCGTGGTCTTTGCCGCGCTGAGTGTTGCCGCCTTTGCCGTGATCATGTTTCTGTGGTGGGCGCGCGGTCCGATCCTTGCTCCGCCCGCGGTAATCATTGTTTCGGCGCTGCTGTCTGCCGCGTGGATCGGTGAGGGCGGGGGCGTTGTCGTTCTCGGATACGCCATTCCGGCAGCAGTTGCCGGCCTCCACCTCTACCTGGCTTTGCGCAGGCGGGCCAAATTTGCCGAGCAGCAGGCAAAGGGAACGCAGATCAACGCCCTTCTGGCCAAAGCCCAGCCGATCCTGGTCGATGCCCCGGTGGAGGCGATGGGAGAGATGCCCGACAGCCAGGTCACCGAGTTTCGCCGCATGCTCGATCTCGCGCTACAGCCGGTCGATAGCTGGAACGGCTTCACCATGGATGATACCTGGCAGGACGGCGCGCTGCGCTATCAGATATGCACGATGTCATGGAACCTGGCTTTCGGACAGTATACCCAGCTTCCAGCCTTCCACGGCTATCTCAACACCGCTCAGGAAAACCTGATCCGCAAGCATATCGACCGCAAGACCTGGAATTACTGGTTCTGGGAAAGCCTGTGGGGCAATTTCAAATACGAGAAAAACCCGGTTGCCACCGACAACATCATGCTTTCGGGTTTTCTGGGCGTATCGTTGGGACTGTTCGAGACCGCGAGCGGGACTTCGCCGTTCGCCGCGCCGGGATCGCTGACCTATCGCTGGGACGAGAAGACTGCATTCCCCTACAGCCACGAGACGCTGCTGCATGAGGTGGTCAAGAACTACAAGCGCTACGATCTCGGCTGGTTTCCTTGCGAGCCCAAGTGGATTTATTCGATGTGCAACCTGGTGGGCCACACCGGGCTGGCGCTGCACGATGCGCGGCACGGGACCAATCTGGTCGGGCAGGTCGGCGACCGCTTCGAAAAGACCATGGAACAAGAAATGATGATGGCCGATGGCCGCATCAAGGTCTGCACGTCTTCGCCGTTCGGCTTCCAGGTGCCGAGCCTTTCGGGCCTGTTTGGCGAGACCTGGGGCATGCGCTTCCTCACACCCCACGCGCCGGAACAGGCCGAGCGGCTCTGGCAGGTCCTGCGGCACGAATTTATCGGCGTTAAGCCGGATGGCCATCTTGATTTCAAGCTGCTGCCGCTTGGCTGGGATACCCGCAAGCCGGCCAATTTCTCCTCGGCTCAGTGGCCCGATATCTATCCGCTGATGATGACGCTGTGGTCGGCGCTTGAAATGGGCGATGAGGAAATTGTCGCCGCCACCCGCCTGACCATGGACGAGCGCTATGGCGCGGGCATGGCGGATTCGCAGACCTGGACCAAACGCAACACGGTGCGCGACATGGTGGGCAAGGGCTTGCCCGAAGCCTGGCGCAAGGGCCCGCTGCTGGCCGGTGCAAACTATGCCGAGGCGACTGTTACCCGCGCGGTGAGCGATGGCGCGGCGCTTGATCTTGTGCTGCGCGCGGCAGATGCACCGTGCCGGACCACGCTGGATTTCGCGCGGCTCACGCCCAACGGAAGCTACAAGGTGGTGCAGACCGGCGAGGTGCTGAAAGCCGGGGCAGATGGCACGGCCTTGCTCGCGTTCAATCTCGACAAGCGCAGTGAACTGAGACTGGTGCCTTCGCCATGATGCTTTGCTGCATGATTGCTGCGCTGATCTTCGCCCATGTGGTGGCGACGGTGCGACGCTGGGGCATTTTCTGGGGCGTGGTCAGTCCGCGCGAATGGGAGAACCCGGAGACGGTCTATGCCCGCATAGGGTCCTGGCTGGCGCGCCCGAAGGTCAAGCGGGCGGTGTTTGGCGTGGCCGTGGCCGAATTCGCGGCGCTGGCCGGCTGGGTCTATGTCGCGCATGGCACGCATGTCTATCAGTTCGGTGATCAGACGCTGGCCCGCCTGCGCGGAGAGAACATCGTCTACACAGAAGTCTGCGGCCTCAATGGCAAGGACCGGATGGTGCGGGTGGTGCTGAACCGCGCGGCCCCGGGCAAGAAGCTGGCCAAAGTTTCGTGAACAGCGAATTTGCGGGCCGGTCGGCCATTGTAACCGGCGGCTCCAGCGGGATCGGCTTTGCCATCGCGAAGATGCTGGTCGAACGCGGTGCCAGCGTTGTTCTGGTGGCGCGCGATCCGTCGCGGCTTGAATTTGCCGCTAAGGACATTGGCGGACAGGTGGCAACGGTTGCGGGCGATGCTGCGCTGAAGGAAACCGCTGAGCGAGCGGTCTCGGCGGCTTTGGCGCTGAGCGGCAAGCTCGACGTGCTGCTCAATATCGCGGGTTGGTATCCAACGGTGATGGTCGAACACACCAGCGACGACGACTATGCCGCGACATTGGCCGCGAACCTGACTGCGACTTTCGCCATGTGCAGGGCGGCGCTGCCTGCCTTGCGCGAAATCCGGCGGAGCTATCGTCAACATGTCCTCCACTGCGGCAAGGTTTCCCACGCCCGGTCTTGCTGCCTACAGCGCGAGCAAGGCGGGCATCGAGGCTTTTACCCGGGCACTCGCGGCCGAGGCGGCTCCGGCAGTTCGGGTCAATGCGGTCTCCGCCGGTCCCACCATGACTGAGGCCGTGCGCGCGTTGATGGAAACCGACACCACGGGCGCGGTGAAAGCCGTCACCGCCAATCTGCCGCTGGGCCGGATGGCGGAGCCTGAGGAAATCGCCGAAGCCGCGCTGTTCCTTGCCTCGCGCCGGGCGAGCATCATTACCGGACAAGTGCTCCACGCCAATTCTGGCGGGCACATGGCATGATGCTCTATGACCCCGAACAGTGGCGGAATGACCGCCAGTTCGTCGCCGGTGAACGTGGGGTCGAGATAATCACCCAACGCGCGGATCTGCTCGGCATTGTCGCGAAGCTGTTCCGGCCCGTGGTGCGGGTCGAAATAGCCCTCGCCGACGACAAACCCCACCCGCGCGACCTTGCCCGATGAGGAGCTGAAAATCTCGCCGTTGAGCGTGGTTGAACGGTGCGACAGCCACAGCACGGTGGGGGCGACGATTTCCGGTGGGCCCATCGGGACTTTGCCCGATGCGATATCGTCGCGCCAGTTTTCGCCTTCTGACACCGCGCCGCCGAAAAATACCTCCCGGTTCATCCGGGTGACTGCCATCGGGGCGACGGCGTTGACGCAGATGCCGGTGCCCGCGACTTCCTGTGCCAGACACTTGGTCAGCCCCGCAACCCCCAGCTTGGCCGCGCCATAGTGGGCCAGAGTTTCGTTGCCGGCGAAACCGGCGTTGGATGTAGTGTTGACGATGCGGCCATGGCCCTGCGCGGCCATGTGCGGCCAGACAGCGCGGCACATCAGGAAGGCTCCGGACAGGGTCACGTCGATCATGCGCTGCCAGCTCTCATCGGTGATCTCGGGCAAGGCGGCGTAAGAGATGATCCCGGCATTGTTGACCAGCACGGTGACTTTGCCGAACGCATCGAGCGCGGTCTGGACAACGGCCCTGGCACCTTCTGCCGATGCGACCGAATTGCCATCGATCACCGCGCGTCCGCCCGCAGCGGCGATTTCATCGACCACCCCCTGCGCCACGCTGCGCGAGCCGCCGCTGCCATCGGATTCTGCCCCGACGTCATTGACCACCACGGCTGCCCCGCGTGCGGCGAACGCCAGTGCATATTCCCGCCCCAGCCCGCGACCGGCGCCTGTTACAATCACGACATCGTCGTCAAACCGCATTTCGCTCATGGCCAGCTCCTCAATTGGGCATTTCAAACAGCGCAGCGGCACCCATGCCGCCGGCGATGCACATCGAGACCACCGCATAGCGCACCCCGCGCCGCTTTGCCTCGATCAGCGCGTGTCCGGCCAGCCGGCTGCCGGTCATTCCGAACGGGTGCCCCAGCGCTATGCCGCCGCCATCAACATTGAAGATATCCGGATCAATGCCAAGCTTGTCGCGGCAATAGAGCGCCTGGCTGGCGAATGCCTCGTTGATCTCCCATAACCCGATGTCGCTGACTTTGAGCCCGGCGCGGTCCAGCAGCTTTGGCACTGCAATCACCGGCCCGATGCCCATCTCCTCAGGTGCGCACCCGGCGGACTGGAAGCCCCGAAACAGCCCGAGGATCGGCAGGCCTTCGCGCTCTGCCATGGCCCGGTCCATCAGTACTTGCGCCGATGCCCCGTCGGAAAGCTGGCTGGCATTGCCGGCGGTGACATGGCGGCCTTCCAGCACGATCTGGCCGTCCTTCCAGACCGGCTTGAGCCTGGCCAGGCCTTCCAGCGTGGTATCGGCGCGGATGCCTTCATCGGCGCTGAGGGTGACCTGTTCGCTGCCCGACACGCTGCCGTCCTTTTCCACCAGATTGCGGCTGACCGTGATCGGGGCGATCTCTTCGGAGAAGCGCCCTGCAGTTTGCGCAGCCGCAGCGCGCAGGTGGCTTTCGAGCGCGAACTGGTCCTGCGCTTCGCGGGTGACACCGTAGCGGTCGGCGACGAGCTCTGCAGTTTCGATCATCGCCATGTAGGCATGGGGAACATGCCCGGTCACTTCGGCAGGCTGGGCGCGGTAGGTGGGGGCGTGGTTGTTGCGGGTGTGGGTGACGGATTCGGCGCCGCCCGCCACCGCGACGTCGAGGTCTCCGGCGATGATTCCGCGCGCGGCATAGGCCAGCGCGGTGAGGCCGGAGCCGCACTTGCGGTCTATCGTCGTGCCGGGCACGGATAGTGGCAGACCGGCGGCGAAACTGCTGGTGCGCGCGGCATTGTTGCCCTGCGTGCCCCATTGGGTCGCAACCCCGAGGGCAATGTCATCGATACGGACAGGATCAATCCCCGCGCGGGTGATTGCGGCACTGATCGCGTGCCCGGCCATCCGGGGCACATCGGTATCGTTGAACGCCCCGCGAAAGGCCTTGGCAATGCCGGTGCGGGCGGTGGAGACGATAACAGCTTCACGCATGCGTTGATCCTTGATGATGAGCGGCGAGAAATGCGCGCAGTTCGGTCATGTATCGCCCGCGCGCCTGGTGATGGAGCCAGTGGCTGACGCCAGGGATCGTTACCACGCTGCAATTGCGCAGCTTGGCCATGCGCTCGGCGGGCGGGAACGGGACCCAGCTGGCGTCGCCGTAGAACAGCTGAACCGGACATTCGATCGCAGCGAGTATCGAGTCGAGGTCACGGCCGTCTGCGTCGTCGGGTGGCCGCAGCCTCGCTGTCTGATCGAATTTCCATCGCCAGGTTTCATCCGGATTGATCACGACTCCGTGCCGCGCCAAATGATGGATCGTTTCCGCATCAACCTGCGGATGTTCCTGCTGCATCCGCGCCGCGGCGTCGGCAATGCTCGCATAATGGCGGGGGTTCCGCCCGCGGCTGGCCCGCATGGTCTCCATCCAGTCTGCGCAGGCGCAGCGGGTAGCTCATCGGCTCACCGCGTTCTTCGCGCACGATCGGCAGTTCAACGCATTCGATGCCGCTGACTGCCGTCACCCGTTCCGGCCAGCAGGCCGCCAGGCGTAGCGCGTGATGCCCGCCGAACGAATGGCCCACCACGGCAAAGTGATCGAGCTGCAATGCATTGATGATATCGCCCAGGTCCAGGCTGAATTCCGCCAGGGTATAGCCATGCGGCGCAACCCAGTCGCTGTTGCCATGGCCGCGCAGATCGGGCGCATAGATGCGGTAGTCGCCCGCGAGCGCATTGGCGACCCAGTCCCAGCTGCGTGAATGGTCGCGGATGCCGTGGATCAGCAACAGCGCGGGTGCTTCAGGATCGCCCCAGCAGCTGATGTTGATGCGCCGCCCGGAAATTTCCAGTGCAGCACTTTCGGGTTCGGGGAAGGGCAGCGGCGCAGTCACTGCACGATGTCGCGCAAGGCACGGCGCAGGATCTTGCCGGTCGGGCCCTTGGGAAGTTCGGGGAGGAAACGGATGTCGGAGGGGCGCTTGTAACGAGCCAGATGGGCCTCGCAGTGGACGAGCAGCGCCGGGGCTGACAGTTCGATACCCGGTGAAGCGGCAACGAATGCCAACGGTACTTCGCCCAGTTCCGCATCCGCCATGCCGACAACGGCGACTTCGGCGACGCCGGGGAACTGGTAAAGCGCTTCCTCGATATCGGCGGGATAGATGTTCTGCCCGCCGCGAATGATCACATCTTTCTTGCGGTCGACAATGAAGGCATAGCCCTCCTGGTCGATATAACCGACGTCACCGGTGCGCAGCCAGCCGCGGTCGAAAACTTCGGCATTGGCCTCCGGAGCATTGAAATAGCCCGCCATCACGTTCGGCCCGCGGATGACGAATTCGCCGACTTCGCCCGGCGGCAGGTCTTGCCCGTCCTCGCCGCGAACCGCCATTTCCATGTCGCCGAGCACTTTGCCGATGGTGCGCCCATGCAGCAGTTCGCCATCGCTGCCGAGTTCGACCTGGGCGAGCGTTACCAGCGCCGAAGCCTCGGTCAGGCCGTAGCCAGTGAGCACTTTGGTGTGTTGGCTGGCCGCCTCAAGCACGCGTGCGAGCAAGGCGGCGGGGACGGGCGCGCCGCCAGTCATGATCCGCCGCAGCGATGCGAGGTCGCCCGCGGCAAGGCCCGGATGGTCGACCAGCCGTTGCAGCATCGTCGGCACGGCCGGGAAGTAGGTGCAATGGTGCTCACGGATTGCCTTGATGCATTCGCCCGGATCGAAGCGCGGGTGCAGAACCAGGGTCGCGCCGGTCAGCGCAACCGCGTTGATGCACTGGTTGAGCCCGAAGGTGTTGTAGAGCGGCAGCGTGCACAGGATCGTGTCGTCGCCAGCAATGCCCAGCCAGGCTGGCGAGCGGTCATAATTGGCTGCAAGGTTTGCTGCCGTCAGCATCACGCCCTTGCTCTTGCCGGTGGTGGCGCTGGTGTGAAGCAGCATGGCCAAGTCATCCGGGGCTGTATCGGCGAGTTCAAACGTGCCGGTGTGCTGCGGATCATTGCCCTCCCGAAAGATCGCGCCAGTGTAGCCCTCTGGCACGCGGTCGGCGAATTCTGGCGGGAGGATCAGGTGGGTGAGGTCGCAGCAGGCCAGGGCATGGGCGACTTCGCTGACGCGGTACTGGATGTTGAGCGGGGACACCACCGCCCCCAACGCGAACAGCGCCTGCTGGACGACGATGAAATCCGGGGAGCTGGGCA
The DNA here is from genome assembly GCA_963732725.1 of uncultured Alphaproteobacteria bacterium. Classification (GTDB taxonomy): domain Bacteria; phylum Pseudomonadota; class Alphaproteobacteria; order Sphingomonadales; family Sphingomonadaceae; genus Novosphingobium. The sequence continues at coordinate 247,902 of CAVTAQ010000001.1, forward strand.
TCATCAGCGCTACATGACTGCCCCTTCGGATACCATTGGAGGCAAGGCTGGTAGCAGCAGCACGCACCCGGTTCGCCAGATCGCCGAACGTGATGGCCTCGCCTGCGAAATGGACCGCGACCTTGTCGCTGTGCCGCTCTGCGCTGGCGAAAAGATGGATCGCGCGGTTAGACAAGTGCCGGGTCCGCAATGCGATAGCAGCGCGCCGCAGTGCCGGAGAACAGCGCGCGGCGTTCATCTGCGCTGGCGCTTTCGGCAAGGCGTTTGAAGGCGTTCCACACGGTGCGGTAGCCATACATTCCCTTGTCGACCGGGAAATTGCTCTCGAACATACAACGCTTTGCGCCAAACAGCTCGATGCAGGTCTCAACATAGGGCCGCCAGGCCGCGGCGAGCTCAAGCGAGGAAGGCGGCATCTCCGCCTCGTGCCACAGCGGACCGCAGACGATCATGCCGAACCCGCCGATCTTGACCGCGACATTGGGGCAGGTTGCCAATTCGGCCATGGCGGCACGCCATTCGCGAAATGTCTCCTGCTCCCTGCCGCGATAGGGGCCGACCCCGATGATGCAGCCGATATGATCAAGGACGATCGAGAGATCGGGCAGATCGCGGGCGGCCTCAGTCAATTCGCCGATCTGGCAATGGTAGAGCATTGCATCGTAGGTGAGCCCGCGCGAAGCCAGCCGGGCCAATCCAGCCCGGTAGGCAGGCGTTCCAAGCAGGCCTTCCGGGGCAGGGCGAATGACAATTCCGTTCGGGAAATGTGGATCGCGCGAGATGCTGTGGCGGATGCCGCGCAGGCGACCTTGACCTGCCAGGTCATGGGCATCGAGCACGTCATCAAGCTGTTTGCCCATGGTCAGATCGGCGAAGGCGACAATGGCGGCAGCTATGTCGGTGGAGCAACCGCTCTTGCGGCACGCATCGGCGATTGCCACAACTTTCTCGGTTTCTCCAATGGGGGCAAGGTGAGGGGGCAGATCGTTGTTGTAGCCATAGTGGGCCTGGACGAAGACGGTCGCGGTCACATTGTGCCCATCGGCAAGATCGGCCCGGATTTCAGGCCCCAGATAAGGCACGCCCTGTTCGACCCACAAGTGATGGTGTGCGTCGATTATCGGCATGCCCGCATCGATCACCGGTTCGCTGTGACGGGCCAGCCATTCAGTGTTGGGCGGCGGGTAGCGATACTGCCCGCTTACATCCAGACTCATGGTGCAATCCGTCCTCTCCTATCCGATAATGTTTCGGAAGTGGGTGAATTGCAAGCCGGGAAACACGGGCTGATTGAGATGAAATAGCCTGATTGTCGCATCTGTCCCCAGAAAACCCGACAAAGCGTCGATTTTCTTTGACAGTGAGAACGGGCCGGAATTATGGTTGGCGGTATTGCAAATCTGGTGAGGATGCACCGATGAGTTTTGGCAAGGTTGCGGTGATAGCATCGGCGCAAACCGAACTGCGCCCCGCTTGGCGCGATGCGCAGCATATTGATCTGATTTCCGCTGTCGTCACCTCGGTGTTCAAGGGCACCGGGCTCAGTCTCGACGATGTCGATTTCGTCATCGATTCGGGCAGTGACGTGCTGGATGGGCGCTCGATTTCCAACTGCGGCTTCCTCGGCGCGCTGGGTGCGCACCACAAGGAAGAAGCGCGGGTCGAGGAAGACGGGCTCTGGGCCGCGCTTTATGGCGTCAACAAGATCCGCTCGGGCGCCTCATCGCTGGGGTTGATCGTCGCCTACTCCAAGCCCTCGGAAGGCGATGTCGAAGCCTATTGGTCGTCGCAGTGCGAACCGTTTTACCAGCGTCCGGTCGGCTTCGGCCAACGTGTCGCAAACGGCATGCAGGCGCAGCGCTACCTTGGTGCACATGGGGTTGGCGAGCGTGATCTGGCCGGTCTGGTGGCGCGGCGCTGGGCCGATGCGGCGCGGCATGGCAAGGTCGCCATCGAAGGGCTGCCCGATGAGGCTGCCGTGCTTGGTTCCGGCCGTGGGGCCACGCCGCTTACCGAACTGATGCTCGCGCGCCCGGTCGATGGCGCGGTGGCGGTGTTGCTGGCGAATGAGGACATCGCGCTGCGTCACAGCCGCAATCCGGTGTTCATAACCGGTATGGGAAATGCCATGGATTCGCATGCCTTTGGCTCGCGTAGTTCAGGTAAACTCGCATCGTGCGAGGCGGCTGCAGCGATGGCCTGCAAGAAAGCCGGATGGACCAAGCCACAAGCCGACATTGCCGAAGTCAGCGCATCCTCGGCAGTGTCGGAACTGATGGCAATCGAGGCGCTGGGGCTGGCTCCGGCGGGCAAAGGTCTTGGCGCGGCGCTGGATGGCAAGGTGCGGATCAACCAGTCGGGCGGGGCGCTGCCTGCCGATCCGATCATGGCCACCGGCCTGATCCGCCTGGCCAATGCGGCCAGCCAGCTCAGCCGCCCCGAGCTTTACGGCACCGACAAACCGAGCCGCGCCATTGCCCACGGCGCGGGCGGCGTCGCCATGCAGTCCAACTGCGTTTTTACCCTGGAGGTCTGATTGTGAGCCGTCATGTAGGCATAGTCGGCGTCGGCCAGACGCACCATTCGCGGCGGCGCACCGATGTCAGCCAGGCGGGCCTCGTTCGCGAGGCGGTCGATCGCGCGCTCGCCGATGCAAAGCTGACAATGGAAGACATCGATTCTGTTGTCATCGCCAGCGGCCCGGTCCTGTTCGCGGCGGTCAACCAGCCTGAAAAGTGGGTGGTCGATGCTATCGGCGCGCAGGGCAAGCCGGTGGTGCGGCTGACCAGCGGCGGCGGCGCAGGCTTTGCCGGGGCGCTGGCGGGCTATTATCAGGTGGCGGGCGGCTATTCCGAACGCACGCTGGTCGTCGCTTATGACAAATTGTCGGAAGGGCAGCTGCAATATTCGATCTCGACGCTGTACGATCCTTTCTGGGGCCGTGAATTCGCCGTCGGCATCATGGGCTTTTCCGCCGCCTACTGGCGCGCGCGGATGGATGTTCTGGGGCATACCGAGGAAGCTGCCGCGATGGTCTCGGTCAAGAACCACAAGAACGCTCTCGCCAACCCCTATGCCCACTTCAAGAAGGAAGTTACGCTGGAAGAAGTGCTGGCCTCCAAGCCGCTGTGCTGGCCGATCAAGCTGCTCGACGTGCCGCCAATTTCGGACGGTGCGGCGGCGGTGGTGCTTGCAAGCGAAAAGGTCGCCGCCAAGTCAACCACGCGCCCGGCATGGATCCAGGGCATCGCCTATTGCTGCGAGGCGGACAATGCTCCGGAGCGGTCGATGCTGGTGTCCGAACCGCTGGCACTTGCCGCACGTCAGGTTTACCGCGCCGCCGGCATCACCAACCCGCGCCGCCAGTTCGATGTCGCTGAAATGCAAGAGCCTTACAGCTGCTTCGAGCTAAGCTATTACGAAAGCCTTGGTCTGTGTCCGCCGGGCGGTGCAGCCGAACTGATTGCATCGGGCGCGACGAATCTTGATGGCGATATTCCGGTCAATCCATCGGGCGGCTGCATGGGAGCCAATCCGATTGGCGCGGTGGGCTTGATCCGGCTTATCGAAGCGGCGACACAGGTCATGGGCCGCTCGGAAAATCACCAGATCAAAGACGCGAAACTCGCGTTGGTGCAATCGGGCGGCGGCTGGGCCAACTTGCGCGGCTGCGCCGTGCTGAGCGCCTGAGGGGAGAAGAGAGATGCTTTCCGCACCAGATACGCAGGCGATCGACCTTGCGACCTTTCCAAGCAGCATCGATCTGCCCTACACGCTGACGCCGGGCAAGGCGGCGGGCACCTTCCTCGCCGAGATTGCCACGCGCCGCATCCTGGGCACGCGCTTCGCCAATGGCGAGGTGGTTGCCCCGGCGCAGGATTTTTCGACCCGCGATGCCGAGGATCGCTATACATTCGTCGAGGCACCGCACACCGGCGTTTTGGGCGCATTCACTGAGGTGGACGGAGCAGTGATCGGCCTGATCCAGCTTGACGGCTGCGACAATGAGTTCCCGCACCGGCTACTGGCAGACTATTCCGCGCTGACCGTGGGAATGCGCGTTGCTGCCGTGTGGGACGAAGCGCAGGAGCAGTCGATCCTCTGCATCGCCGGCTTCGCGCCCGCGCCCGATGCTCCCGTCGGTTCGGTTAAGCCGTTTGGAGAAACCGCAGCGCCGCTGGAGACGATCCGCTACAGGATGAAGCTCGATTACGAACATGCCTATGGCCCCTATTACGGGCGTATGTTCGACGAAATTCGCGAGAACGGCCGGATCATGGGGGTGCGCACCTCAAACGGCGACGATGCCCTGCTGCCGCCGCGCGAGATCGACGACCTTACACACAAGCGCACCGGCACCTGGAAAACCTGCGAGAACACCGGGACGATCCGGGGGTGTTCGATCATCAACATGGAATTCATCGGCCAGACGCGCCCGCCGCCCTATGCCTATGCCGAAATCGTGCTCGACGGGGCTTCCACCCGGCTGATCCACATGATCGAGATCGAGAGCATCCAGTGGGCGAAGGAGAATGTCCGCCCCGGCCGCCGGGTCCGCGCGATCTGGACAACGGGGGAGCGCTCCGGCTCGCTGCGTGATATCGAACGTTTTGAGCTGATCGACGAATGAGCGACTGGACGATTACCACGCTGCGGCTGGGCGAGCTCTACCTGCCCGAAGGCGGAGGCATCATGCGCGATCCGGTGCATTGCTGGCTGGTGCGCGGGGGCGGGGCGACCATGCTGGTCGATAGCGGCATGACCGACATCGCGGTGGTGACTGAACGGCTCAAGGTCGGTGGTGTAGGCGGCGGACATGCCTCATTAATCAAGGCCCTGGCGGAGGAAGGTCTCACTCCGGATGACATTACCCATGTTGTCCTGACCCACCTGCATTTCGATCACGGCGAGAACCTCGATCTGTTTCCCAAGGCCTGCGTCGTCGTTCAGCGCGACGAATTGCTGGCGATGGTCGATCCGGTGCCGTCGCAGCGCATTTTCTACTGGCGTTCGGGACTTGCCCACCTGATCGAGCGCAAACGCCCTAGCGCGTTGCGACTGGTCGAAGGCGATCTTGACCTGTTGCCCGGTATCCGCCTGCTCAAGGTCGGCGCGCATACCGAAGGCATGCAGGTGGTGGTGGTGACAACCGCCAAAGGCCGTGTTGCGCTGGTCTCCGATCTTGGCGATCATTACCGCTACTGGTACCCCGCCGATCCGCGCGCCAACCGCCGCCCGCAGCGCTCGCTTTCCGATGCTTTCCTCACCGGCAATGTCCGCAGCGGCAGCGAGCGTGAGTGGCAGGCATCAATGCGCAGGGTGCTGGATAATGCCGACATCGTCGTTCCGGCGCATGATTTCCGCATCCCGATGCGCATGCCCGAGCAATGGTTTGCCGTGCCGGATTCGACTGACAGCGATCTGGCCCATGTTCCGCCGGAAGGCTGAGAGGTAACAATGATTTACGAAAATATCCTCTTCGACGTCTCAGATCGCGTCGCCACAATTACGCTCAACCGCCCCGACGCAATGAATTCGACGACCGACGAACTCTATACCGAATTTGCCGATGCCATCGGCCGGATCAGGAAGGACAGCGGCATATCCTGCGCCATTCTGACCGGGGCGGGGCGGGGTTTTTGTGCGGGGGCCGATCTCAAGGTCAAGCGCGACCATCTTTCACCGATCCAGCTTCGCGCGCGCCACCGGTGGATACTCAAGGACATTCTCGAGCCGCTCTATCGGCTTGAAAAGCCGGTCATTGCGGCTGTGAACGGTGCGGCGGCGGGGGCTGGGTGCAACATTGCTCTCGCTTGCGATTTCATCGTTGCCAGCGAGAATGCCAGCTTCATTCAGGCCTTTGCCAAGGTGGGTCTGGTGCCTGACCTGGGCGGTTTCTACTTTCTGGTCCGTGCGGTTGGTGTCGCCATGGCCAAAGAGCTGTGCTTCACCGCGCGCAAGGTTCCGGCTGCCGAAGCCCGGGAAATCGGCCTGGTCAACCGGGTGGTGCCGCATGACGAGCTCATGCCCACCGCCCGGCAGCTTGCCTTGCAGATCGCAGCGGCGAGCCCCACAGCCAATGCGATGACCAAGGATCTGCTCAACAAGTCGAGCAATTCGACGCTTGACCAGATGCTTGAATACGAAAGCTACGCCCAGACGGTCGCCTACCTGACGCCCGAATACAAGGAAGGCGTCGCGGCCTTCCGCGAGAAGCGCGCGCCCGATTTTGCCGCAGCGGCTGAGCGGGGCTGAGCGGTGGATTTCAACTATTCTCCCGAAGAAGAGAAATTCCGCGCCGAACTTCGCGCCTGGCTGTCGGAAGCTTTGCCGAAAGGCTGGGGCGAGACGGTGTTTGAGCCGCAGGATGAAGATGCCCGCGCCATGTTCCGGCTCGATTGGGAGCGCAAGCTGCATGCCGGCGGCTGGAGCGGGATCAACTGGCCGAAGGAATATGGCGGACGCGGCGCGACCTTGGTCGAACGCGCGATCGTTGCTGAGGAAATGGCCCGTGCCCGCGCGCCCGAGGGCATCAACATCATCGGCCACAATCTCGTCGCCGCCACACTTTTGCGCCACGGCACCGAGGCGCAAAAGCTTCGCTTTCTGCCGAAGATCATGTCCAGCGAGGAAGTGTGGTGTCAGGGATTTTCCGAGCCGGGCGCGGGGTCCGATCTGGCTTCGGTTCGCACCAGGGCGGAGCTGCGCGGTGACAAATTCGTCGTCAATGGCCAGAAGGTCTGGACCAGCTTTGCGCAATATTCGCACTGGTGCTTCGCGCTGGTTCGCACCGATCCCGATGCGCCCAAGCACAAGGGGCTCAGTTTCCTGCTGATCGACATGAAATCGCCGGGGATCTCGATCCGGCCCTTGAAGCAGATTTCCGGCGAAAATGAATTCAACGAGACCTTTTTCGACGATGTCGAGGTTCCGGTGGAGAATATCGTAGGCGATATCAATGGCGGCTGGAAGATCGCCATGACCACGCTGGCTTTTGAACGCGGGCCCGAGGATGCGCTGGGGCGGCAGATCCGTTTCAAGCAGGAACTCGACAAGTTGCTCAAGACCCTGTCGGATTTGCCGCGCGGCAATGGCAAGGCAATCGACGATCCGGTGCTGCGCCAGCGGCTGGCAAGGTCCATCGCCGAAGTCGAGATCATGCGGCTCAACGCGGCGCGCGCCTTCAGCAAGTACAAGAACGGCGACGACCGCGGCTCGGATGCCTCGATGATAAAGCTCTATTGGAGCCATGCTGCACAGCGACTCTATGAAACCGCGTTGGATGCGCTGGGCGCGATTGCACCGCTGTCGGGCAATGATCCGGCGGCAGCAGCCAATGGGCGGTTCCAGCTGAGCTGGCTGCAATCGAGGGCGTTTTCGATCTATTCGGGCTCGTCAGAAGTCCAGCGCAATATCATTGGCGAGCGTGTGCTCGGCCTGCCGCGATAGGATGGGTCAGCGATGAACTTCGGCTTCGACGAGGAACAGACGAGCCTGGGTGACACCGTCGGCCAGTTGCTTGCCGATCATGCCGGGCTGCTTGCTCCTGAAACGGGCAAGGGCGAGCAAGCGGCGGCGCTGGCTGCGCTCACCGAACTGGGGCTGTTTGCGCTGTTGGTGCCGGAAGAGTTTGGCGGAGCGGGTTTGTCGCTGGTCGATGTTGCGCTGGCAGTCGAGGCGCTCGGTGCGGGACTGGCGCCGCCGCTCGCTGCTGAAACGCTGGCAGCGACTGATGCGCTGCTGCGCCATGGCAGCGAGAACCAGAAGCAAATCTGGTTGCCGCGCATTGCCGCGGGCGAAGCGAACATTGCCATTGCTGCGATGGAAGCAGGGCAGGGGGATGATCCGCTGCAAGCCACCTGCGCATTTGCGGGCGGTGTGCTCAATGGCACAAAAATCCTCGTTCCTCAGGCGGCCAGCGCCACCGCATTGCTGGTCATGGCGACAACGCCGCAAGGCCCTGAACTCGTGCTGGTGGACCGCGAGACGCCCGGCATCGTTATCGCGCCGCATGAAGACATCGATCCTTCGTCCGCCTATTGTCAGGTGACTTTTTCCGGCGTCATCTGCGGCAACGATGCTGTGCTCGGCGCCGGAGCAGCCATCCGCCTCCTCGATGTGGGCGCCGCTCTCAGCGCTGCAATGCAGACCGGCATAGCCGCGCGGATGCTTGATACCGCAGTCGAATATGCCAAGACCCGCATGCAGTTTGGCCAGCCGATCGGCGCGTTTCAGGCGATCAAGCACCGCTGCGCTGATATGGCGACCAGCCTCGAAGCGGCGCGGTCTGCGGCCTATTTTGCCTTATGGGCGGTGGCGGAGGATGCGCCGGAGCGGGCCAAGGCAGTATCAATGGCCAAACTGGTCTGCGGCGAAACCGCGCGGTCGATCTGCAACGAAACCATCCAGGTCCACGGCGGCATGGGCTTCACCTGGGAGCTGGGTCTGCACCGGTTCCTGCGCCGCGCGCGGGCTCTGGAATATGCCTATGGCGATGCTGCATGGCATGGTGAGCGCATTGTGTCTGAAGCACTCATGGAACTAGAGACAGCGCGGTGAAGGCCATGCTGCTCTCGCACTTCGGCGGTCCTGCCGAACTGGTCGAGGCACAGGTCCCGACGCCGCAGATCGCGCCTGATCAGATGCTGGTGCGCGTTTCGGGCTGCGGGGTATGCGGCCACGATCTGCTGAACCGTGCCGGAGCATTCCCGCACACACCGCTGCCATGCGTGATGGGACATGAGGTTGCAGGCGAAGTGGCCGAAGTTGGCTCGCTGGTCACGCGGTTCAAACTGGGCGATCGGGTGGCGATGATCCAGCGGATCGGATGCGGCATCTGTCAGCCTTGCCGCAACGGGCAGGAGAACATCTGCACCACTGGCCCCGGATTCTATGGCGAGCAGATTTCCGGCGGATATGGCGAATATGTCATCGCATCGGAACGCAACACACTGCATTTGCCCGACGAGATTCCGTTGAATGTCGCCCCGGTGCTTAGCTGTGCCATCGGAACCGGCTATCACGCGCTGCGCCGGGCAGCCCTGCCGATGGGAAGCACGGTGCTGATAACCGGGGCCTCAGGCGGGGTTGGCATTCACGCGGTGATGCTGGCGGCGCTCGCCGGCCACCGGGTCATCGCCGCGACAAGCTCAGTCTCCAAGGCTGCGCATTTGCGTGATGCAGGCGCGGAAGCGGTTGTGCTTGCGGGCGAGAAGGGATTCCATGCCGATGTGCGCGAAATCACCGATGGCTCAGGCGTTGATTGCGTGCTGGAAATAGCCGGTGCGCCGACGTTCCCCTCCAGCGTCCGCTCGATCCGTCCCGGCGGCCGGATGGTAATTGTCGGAACGGTGCAGCCGGGCAATTGGCCATTCAATCCGGCGCTGTCGATTCTCAAGGAAATCGAATTCATTGGCAGTGCCCATGCCACGCTCAACGATCTGCGCACTGTCATCCGCCTTGTCGCAGATGGCAAGATCGCGCCAGAGATCGGGCGGACGATGCCGGTCAGCCAGGCCGCCGAAGCTCACCGCGCGATGGAAGCGAAAGAAATCACCGGGCGCGTCGTGCTGATGCACGACCATGCCGTGGCAGCCTGAGGAGGAGGCCAGATGCAGATAGGTTCGATCATCCGCCGCGCGGCAATCCAGTTCAAGGACGCGGCCTGCCTGACGCACGACGAACGCACGCTCAGCTTCCGCGAATTCGATGCGGCAACCGACCGGCTGGGCAATGCCCTTATCGCCAAGGGGCTGAAACCTGGTGACCGGGTGGCGGTGCTGCTGCCCAATTCGATCGACTGCCTGATTGCTTACTATGCCGTGTTCAAGGCCGGGCTGGTGCGGGTGCAACTCAATGTCCGCGAGACGCTGGAAAACCATCTTTACAAGCTGGACTACACCAGTTGCGCCTGCGCGATCCACGCCGGGGTGGAAGGCCTGACCACGCCGATGCAGATCGAGCTGCCCGAATTGCTCCACATGATTGCCAACGGCGATCCTGCTCCGTGCGCAGTCGACCGCGATCTCGATGCGCCGCTGCGGCTGGGGTTCACCGGCGGCACCACCGGCAAGAGCAAGGCGGTGACGCTGACCACCCGCACCGATCTGGTCGAAACCTCGATCTTCCTTTCGGATCTGATCCCGGAACTTTCCGAGGGCGAGATATTCCTCCACGGCGCGCCGATTGCCCATGCGGGCGGGGCATACTTTCTGCCCTCGCTGATCCGCGGCGTTCATTCGGTGATGTTGAGCAAGTTCGACGCCAGCGAATTTCTGCAGAAGGCCGAGGAGACCCAGGCGGCTTACACGTTCCTCGTGCCGACAATGCTCGCCATGGTGCTCGATGATCCGGCAATCGATACTGCCAGGACTGCTTTGAAGATTATCTCCTACGGTGCTTCCTCAATCTCGCCGACCCTGATGGCCCGCGCCGAGAAGCGCTTCGGGCGGGTGTTCGCGCAGTGCTATGGCCAGGCTGAAAGCCCGATGGCGATCACCTATCTGCGCCCGGAGCACCACGATCGCATCGGTTCCTGCGGCCGCCCGTTCTCGGTGGTCGAGGTCGCGATTTTCGATGATGACGACCAGCCCTTGCCGGCCGGAGAGCGCGGCGAAATCGTCTGCCGGGGGCCGCAGACCATGGCCTATTACTGGGACATGCCCGAAGCCACGGCCAAGGCTTTTCGCAATGGCTGGCTGCACACCGGTGATATCGGGGTGATGGATGAGGACGGCTTTTTCTACATCGTTGACCGCAAGAACGACATGCTGATCTCGGGAGGCTACAACGTCTATCCGCGCGAGGTCGAAGACGTGCTGATGGAATACCCGGGCGTTGCCGAAGTTGCGGTGGTGGGCCTTCCTGATGAGAAATGGGGAGACCGGGTGGTGGCGGTTCTGGCAGGAGTGGACGGCCTCGATGCCGGCAAGGTGATGGAATTCGCGCGCGGCAGGCTTTCGGGCGTCAAGCGGCCCAAGGAAATTCTGGTCTGGCCGGAACTGCCAAAGAGCGGTGCAGGCAAGATCCTGCGCCGTTCGGTGCGCGATACGCTGGTGGGAGGCACGGCATAATGGCCCATATCCAGTTTCTTGACGAGACCATGCGCGATGGCCAGCAGAGCCTGTGGGGGCTGCGCATGCAGGCAGGCATGGCGCTGCCGGTCTCGCCGCTGATTGATCGCACCGGCTTTTGCACCATTGATCTCACCGGCGGCGGCATGCTCGATGTGCTCACCCGCTATTGCCGCGAGAATTACTGGGAAGGGCTCGACCTGCTGGTCGCCTCGATGCCCAATACACCGGTGCGCGCTGGCTTGCGCGCCAATGCCAATGTGACTTTCGGCATCACGCCGCCCGCGCTGATGGACCTGTGGGTGCGGCGCCTGTGCGCACACGGTGTGCGCAGCTTCTGGATCTATGATGTGCTGTTCGGCATCGACAACATGCTGCGGCTGGCAAAAGTGGCGAAAGAGGCCGATGCCTATGTGGCGGGGGCAATCATGTTTGCCCTGTCGCCGGTGCATACCGACGAGTTCTTTGTCGCCAATGCCAAGCGGCTGGCGGCAAGCCCCGATGTCGATTCAATCCTGCTCTATGATACCGCCGGAGTGCTGGAGAAAGAGCGGCTGGAGAAGCTGGTTCCGGCACTTGTGAAAGTCGCACAAGGCAAGCCGATCGAGTTTCATTCGAACAACCTGCTCGGCATTTCGGCCAAGGCCTATCTTGATGCCATCGAGCTTGGCGTCTCGGTGATCCACACCGCCAGCCGCCCGATGGCCAATGGACCTTCGGTGCCCTCGACCGAGATCATGGCGCGCAACATCGAGCTGCGCGGTCATACGCATAGCCTCGATGAGGCACTGTTCCAGCCGGTTGCCGATCATTTCCGCAGTGTCGGCAAGGCGGCGGGGTTCCTTGTCGATCAATATGCCGAATACGACGAGTTTTCGATCCAGCACCAGATACCGGGCGGGATGATGGGCACCTTCAAGGCCCAGCTCGCCATGCACAAGATGATGGACAAGCTGCCCGAGGTGCTGGACGAAGTTGCAGCTGTGCGCCGCGATCTCGGCTATCCGGGCATGGCGACGCCGTTCAGCCAGCTGGTCGGCATTCAGGCGGTTCTCAATGTCGTCACCGGCAAGCGCTATTCGACGGTGCCCGACGAAGTGATCCAGTATTCCGCCGGGTTCTATGGACAGACCGTCGGTCCGGTCGATCCAGATGTGCTGGACCGGATCATGGCCGCGCCGCGCGCGAGCGAAGTTCTCGCGCATCCGCCGGAAAGCCCGGATATGGAGACGATCAAGCAGCAATACGGCACCGAGGACGAAGACGAACTGATCTATCGCGCCTTCCTGCCCGAATCCGACATCGAAGCTATGCGCGCCGCCGGACCGGTCAAGCAGGACTACCCGCTGCTGTCCTCGCCCGAACTGGAGCAGGTGCGGCGCCTGATGCAGATAACCGACGTGCCGGTGATCGAGCTTCGCTCCGAAGGGCTGGAGGTCAAGCTGCGGCGTTGATCTCTTCCGCGCACCAGTGTGGAAAGCGCCCCAAGGTCAGCAGCCCCACCGCTCCCAGCCCCAGCAGGCCGGCAGAAATCTGCATCGGCAGGGCGTAGCTGCCGGTCGCGTCGTAAAGATAGCCCATCATCAGCGGCGCGGTGCCCGATGCAGCCGTGACAAACATATAGGTGCGGCCATAGATGCGCGCATAATCGCGCATGCCGAAATAGCGAGCCACAAGATAGCTCATCACGTCGAGTTCGGTGCCGGTGGCAATTCCCATCATGACAGCGGCCAGGGCAAAGGTGGCATAGCTGCCGCCTGCGCCGATGATCAGACAGGCTGCGGCTGCGGGGACCATCACCAGGGCGGCCACCGCAGGGGCCCAGAAGTGGTCAACCAGTGCGCCAACGGCAATCCGGCCACCGATCACCGCCATGCCAAATATGCCCATGATCGAAGCCGCCTGGGCCATGCTGAGCCCGGCATCGAGGAAAGCGGGAACCAGATTGGGAATGATCCCGCCAATCACGATGTAGATGGCGAGGGTCGAGAGACCCAGTTGCCAGAAGCGCGCCGAGCGCACGGCATCGCTCACGTTCATGCCGGGTAAGACCGGCAGCGGCTTCCCGGAGACCTGCCCACTCGGCCGATCGCGCGGCAGCATCAGCCAGCACACGGGCAAAACCACCAGCACGCAGAACGCAGCGAGAGCCACATAGGCTCCGCGCCAGCCCCATTGCGCCATGCTGGCAGCGGCAATCGCCGGCATCATGATCGAGCAAAGACCCGTTCCTGAAAGGCCTATCCCCAGCGCAAGCCCGCGCGCCTTGTCAAAGTTGCCCGCGATCAGCGTCGTCCATGCGACCGCTCCCGCGCCCGCGCCGAGCAGCGACATCAGCGCATAGACGCCGTAGAGTTGCCACAGCTGTCCGCCCATCGCCGCGCCGAGCAGCAATGCCAGGCTCAGTCCCACAATGCCCGGAATGATTGTACCGCGAATGCCCCAGCGGTGCACCATCCAGCCCGAAAGCGGCGAGCCCAGGACGGCAAGGCCGCTGCTGAACAGGATCGCGGTCTGGATCTGCCCCCTGCTCCAGCCGAAGACTTCTTCAAACTGCGGAACGAATACCCCCAGCGTATAGATCGGCAGCGTGGTTGGCGTGCAGGTGAGGCCCAATGCCGTCAGGGCGACAAAAGGCCAGCCTCGCCGCCACTCTGCCGATGCCGTTTGCGCCGTCAAAGTGCGGTCAGCCCGCCGTCGATGATGTGCTCCGAACCGGTGGTGAAGCCGGATTCGTCAGAGGCAAGATAGACCACCAGCAGTGCGACATCGTTGGGTTCGCCTACCCGCTTGATTGGCACAGAGCCGCTGGCGACGACAATCTGCTCATCGGTCAGCGATTCGGTCATCATCTTGGTGCGGATATAGCCGGGGTGGACCGAATTTACCCGGATGTTGTCTGCGCCATATTCGATAGCCGCCTGTTTGGTCAGTCCGCGCACGGCGAACTTGCTGGCGGCATAGGCCACGTTCGGGGTGCCGAAGATCGCGACAATCCCCGAAATCGAGGAGATGTTGATGATCGAGCCGCCACCGGCCTTCTTCATCGATGGGATGACATATTTCATGCCCAGGAACATCGAGGTCTGGTTGATCGCGCAAATTCTGATGTAGTCATCTTCTTCCATATCGGCGCAGGCCACCACCGGGCCGACGATGCCGACATTGTTGACCAGCACAGTAACCGGGCCGAAGCGCCCTTCGGCTTCGGCGATTATCGTCTTCCAGGCAGCGCCGCTGGCCACATCATGTTCGAGGAAAACGGCATTGGCGCCAAGTTCTTCGGCAAGGGCCTGGCCCCGCACGGTATCGATATCGGTGAAGACGACTTTGGCGCCCTCAGCTACAAAGCGCCGGGCATGCTCGGCACCCATGCCTTGCGCCGCGCCGGTGATGATGGCCACTTTGCCTGCAAGCCGTCCCATGTTCCGCTCCCATATTGCGATGTTTGTTCGGCTATAGTGTCCACAATTCGCAGCAGAGGGAAGGCCAAAACAACAATTCAGGCAAAAAATCCGACGAATTTTCTTTTATTGAATGCGGCGCGCAGATAGTCTGCAAGCATGTTGCGGCCGCAAGTTCAAGCGGCCCAGGGAGAGGTGAAATGGCAGAAGCGATGCTGGCTCCGCGACCGGACAATGTGCCTGCTGACCGGGTGATCGATTTCAACCTGCACATGCCGGTTCCCGCCGGGCAGACGGTGCATGAATTCTGGCGGGATGCGATGGCGCGGGCGACGCATGATGTCATGTGGACACCGCACAATGGCGGGCACTGGATGGTGATGGATCCTGACCTGTGCGAAACCGTGCTGACCGATTCCGATCGCTTCTCCAGCCGCATCGTCATCGTGCCGCGCGATCCGGCGGGGGAGGCCTATTCCAAATATATCCCGTTGTCGCTCGATCCGCCCAGGCACGGCCCCTATCGCAAGCTGCTCAACGAAGGGTTGAGCCCAAAGGCGATAAACGCTCGCAAGGACGCGATGCGCGCACTCACGGTTGAGCTAATCGAGGGCTTCCGCGCGCGCGGCAGGTGCAATTTCAGCCACGATTTTGCCGAACAGCTGCCGATCCGCATTTTTCTTCGGTTGGTGGATTTGCCGGTCAGCGATGCACCCAGGCTGAAATATCTCGCCGATCAGTTCACCCGGCCCGATGGCAGCATTACCTTCGACGAAGTGGAAAAGGGCTTCAGCGACTATATCGGTCCGGTTATCCGCGAAAGGCGGGGAGGGTCGGGCGACGATCTTATTACGCAAATGGTCAATGGCCAGGTCCAAGGACGCGACCTGACCCAGGACGAGGCCGAGAATCTGTGCACGCAGGCCCTTGTGGGCGGGCTGGATACGGTGGTTAACCTGCTGGGCTTCGTATTCTCGCATCTGGCGCAGGATGCCGGGACCCGCCGCAAACTGGTCGCTGATCCCGGCCAGCTTGACGACGCCATCCTCGAATTTCTCCGCCGGTTCCCGGTGGTTTCGGATTCGCGAGAGGTGATTGGTGAGACGGATTTCGGCGGTGTGACGCTCCGTCCGCGCGACATGATCATGGCATCGACCGTAGCGATTGCGCTGAGTGACAAGAGCAATCCCGAACCGATGGAGTTCCGCCTTGGTCGCCAGGCCCGCCGCCAGTATGTTTTCGGCAAAGGCAGCCACACCTGTCCCGGCGCCCACCTGGCGCGCGCCGAACTGAAGCTGGTGCTGGAAGAATGGCTGGCGCGAATACCGGAGTTCCGGCTGGCCCGTGGCTCTTCACTGAGCTTCACCAGCGGAATTGTCGCCACAGTCGATCCGTTCGAGCTGGAATGGGATGTCTGAGCGATTCGGCGCATTCAAGCTGGATATGTCATGCCGCGCCCCGCGCGTTACTGACAGTTGATCAGCTGCCCGGCGGTTCGATTGTCAACATGCCGAGTATGCGCTCAACGATGTCGATGCTGGCCTTGGTCAGGTTGCGAGGACGGCGATAAAGCAGCCAGGTGATGATGACCTGATTCACCCCGCCCATCAGGATCGCGGCGGTCTGGAAAGCATCGCGCCCGGCAGGCCAATCCCCCTCACGCTCGCCTTGCTGCAACAGATATATGACAACCCTGGCAAAATCATCGACCGAATGGCGAAGCTCGGTTTCGCTGACGAATACGCTGGGCCAGATTTCGAGATAGAACAGTCGCGCCCATTCGGCGTGTTCGCGCGCGAAATCCGCGCTCATCGTCAGGTATAGCGTCAGCCGTTCGCGTGCGCTGCGCTTGCCTGCCACTGCCAGGCGGTAGTCTTCAAAGAATGCTGCGAGATGGTGCATCGGCACATCGTAAGCAAGGTCTTCCTTGCTGCGGTAATATTCATAGAGCGTCGATGTCGAAATCCCGGCCTCGGCCGCAATATCGGCGATGCGTGAGCGGGAGATGCCATCGCGGGCAAAAACGCGCAGGGCTGCGCTGAGGATCTGCTGCTCGGTGCGCTTGCTCCGATCCTGTTTGCGCTCGGTGCCGCGCTTGGGGCGGTGGGCAATCGTTTCCAGCAGCTCTTCCCAGGCGGTGTTGCGGACGTTCGCCAGTGCGACTGGCCCTGAAGTTTCTGCTGTTTGTACCATCACTGTCTTTTCCAGAACGAATTTCGGAATGAGATAGCTCCTAACAGTTTCTTTTGAAGCAACCAATAGCGAGATTGTTGATGGAATCCGGCACGGTGCTGGCCTTGCCCATGATGGCGTTCGAGAATATCCGACAAATCGTCGAATAAAAGTTGACGCTTAATGACGGCGCAACTAGGCTGCGCGTTGAAGGCAGCCGCTGGAAATATCCAAAGGCTAGATCGGCAATCTGATGCGCGCCAGTGGGCGTGGCGGGTTGCTTTGCGATGGAGGGTGAAGGTGGCAGATTTTGCGGCAGCGGCTGATAAATTCATCGCCGATTACAACGCGAAGGACTTCGATGCGATGGCAGCGGTGATCGCTGCGGATATCGACTTCACGCACTTCAATCGCGATTTCATTCTCCAGACCCGCGATGACCTGATCGGGGTGCTCAGCAATTTCGCCAGAGACTGCGCGCCGGATCGCCATTTTGAACCGCCCGTGCGGGTCATGGTCCATGGCAACACGGTGATCCGCGAGTCCTGGTATGTTGGCACGGCGAAGATCGACTTGCCGGGTTTCGGCATGGCGGGAGAGCATTTTCGGCTGAAGTTTTGCAGCGTCATGCGTTTCAGCGACGAGGGCATGCTGGTCCAGTGGTATGATTATGGCTGATCAAGGCTTGGTGCCTGCCAAACAGAAATAGGAGTGGTTAATCATGAAAGTCGGAATGTTTCAGACCCCGTTCCTGCGGCCCGAGCGCAGCGCCAAGCAGGTGTTCGACTGGTGTATCCGTCAGGCTGTCCATGCCGACAGGATCGGCTTCAGCGAATATTGGGTGGGTGAGCACGCAACGCTCGATTGGGAAAGTGTGCCCAGCCCTGAACTGGTCATCGCCGCAGCGGCATCACAGACCACGCAGATAAAGCTCGGCCCGCTGGCGCATCTGCTGCCCTATCATCACCCCGCCACCCTGGCGATCCAGACTGCCTGGCTTAGCCAGATCCTGCAAGGCCGCTATATGCTTGGCGTTGCAAATGGTGCCTACCCCACCGATGCCGCGCTGCGCGGCGTGACCGATATGGCATGCACGCACGAAATGATGTTCGAATCCATCGACCTGATGCGCAAGGTCTGGAAGGGCGAGCCATTCCAGGAGCAGGGCAAGTACTGGAAGGCAGGATATCCCGAAGTGGATCCCACCCATCCCTTCCGCGACACCCGGCCCTGGGGCGGCGAAATGACCATGGCAATGACCGGACTTTCCTCACCAAGCCCGTCCATCGCCTTTGCCGGCACGCATGGGTTCATTCCGGCTTCGGTCTATGCCGGGAACGCATTTCTGCGCAGTCATTTTGAAACCTATGCCGCGAAGATGGCTGAGAACGGCCGTGTCGCCAGCCGCGCCGCGCACCGCGTGGTCCGCGATGTGATCGTTGCGGAAACCGATGCCGAAGCGCGCAAGCTGGCGGTTGATGGCGGTATCGGACATGCCTGGAAGACCTATATCAGGCCGACATATGAGCGCTTCGGTATCCTGAAGGAGCTGTTGCACGACCCTTCGATGGACCTGGACAAGGTCGATGCCGACTATCTTGCCGAACATGTCTGGATCGTGGGATCGCCTGAAACGGTGCGGCAGAAAATGGAGGACTGGTTTGACAAGCTTGGCGGGCCCTTCGGCACGTTGCTGATCTACAGTCACGACTATATCGATAATTCCGAACCGTGGGAGCATTCAATGGACTTGCTGGTCAACGAGGTTGCGCCAAAACTGCCCAGCGCCGAACTGGCGGCAGCCTAGCTGCAGTGGGCAGGCTTGCAGGCAAGGTCGCGATAATCACCGGAGCGGCGCAGGGCATGGGAGAGGCACATGCCCGCCTGTTCGTCCGCGAAGGTGCAAAGGTTGTGCTCACCGACATCAATGCCGTGCGCGGGGCCGAAGTGGCGGCTGAACTGGGCGGTGCAGCGATGTTCCTGTCCCACGATGTCGCCTGTGAGGCAGACTGGTCGAGGGTTGTAGAGGCGGCCGAAGCGAGGTTCGGTCGCGTCACGGTGCTGGTCAACAATGCGGGAGTGATTGGTCCGGTCAAGCGTTTGCTTGAACTCACAACCGAGGAATTCCTCCAGGTCTGCGCGGTCAACCAGTTAGGGGTATTTCTCGGCATGCAGGCGGTGGTGCCTTCGATGAAAGCCGCAGGTGGCGGTTCGATCGTCAATATCTCTTCGATTGCAGGCATGCTGGGCACTGAAGCCTCTGCCAATGCGGCCTATTGTGCCAGCAAATTTGCCGTGCGCGGCATGACCAAACTGGTGGCGGTGTGGCACGGTGCGGACCATATCCGGGCGAATTCGGTCCATCCCGGCTATATTCTTACCCCGATGATGGTTGCTGCGACCGACGAGAACGGCGGCGGCGCGGCTGAAGCGATCCCGCTTGGCAGGCTGGCCCGGCCGGAGGAAGTATCCAACCTTGTGCTGTTTCTCGCCTCGGACGAATCGTCATTCGTTTCCGGCGCGGAGCATGTTGTCGATGGTGCAATGACGGCCGGATAGAGCAGGTTAGCAACCGTCAGACGTTTGCATCGAACCGGATATGTCTGCTCAAGCAGGCATTTTCGCTGTTCACGGTGCAGTTAGCGATACCTTTTCGCTCGTGAGCCGCCCAACAGTCGGTCACACCAGCTTCGCCACTGCAATCCTCATGGGTCAGGATCAGCGCACCTTGGTATTAGGGCACGAACCCAGGACCCGCTGGTTAAGAGCGGTTTTGCGGGCGCAGCCGCACCGCGGGATTAAAGCCGTCAATGCTGCCTGAGGGAAGGCCTATTTTCATCCGCCAGCAGGACAACGGAATTGAAGCCGTTGCAGCCACTTCAATCGCTTTGCCTGCTCAGAAAAGCGGCAATCGTTTGTGCTACGAGCGTGGGTTGTTCCGGCAGCACCGCATGGCCACAGTTCGGGATTTCGACATAGTGCGCGCGTCCGCCGAAGGCATCGCGCGCTGCCAGGCCTTGAGCCGGCGGCGCCATAGCATCGGCGAGCGGATGCAGGATCAGCACCGGCTTGTCTCCGGCTCGCCACCATTCCTCGGAGTCGCCGGTCAACGCGGCGGTGCTGATATTGCCTGCTTGCGGCCACCAGCCATCCAGCCATGATCCGGGATCATTGCCGGGTGCAAAGAACGCCACGCTGAGGCTCTCGCACCGCTCCTGCTCACTCAGCTCCAGCTGGTGGCAACGGGCAAAATGGTGAAGCACATGATCAGACACCGGAAAGCTGCCCAGATTGTGCCCGCCGCAGGGCATGACCGTGACGCTGCGAACCATTTCAGGCCGGTAGCTCGCAGTCGCGCGGGCCAGTATGTTGCCAAGTGCATGGCCGACTAGATGAGCAGGCCCCTTGCACAGCTGGTCTATTACCATCGCAATGTCGTCGGCAAGATCGCGGAGGGTCAGGTCGCTGACCGGTCCAGTGCTGCGGCCAATGCCACGCATGTTGAGGGCAAGCGTGCGGAAACCGGCCTCTGCCAGCATGTCCTGGACCTCGGCAAAATCCGCAGCTCCGCGCAAAGCGGATGCCAGCAGGATGACGTCCGGCCCGGTGCCCTGCACCAGCGCTTCGAGGGTGACGCCGCGCGACTTGTCTTCGACCAGAATGCTCATCGCTCGGCTCCTCAGGCTTTGCGCGGGGTGGTTACGTGCGGGAAGCGCACAATCGTGCCGCCGTCGATGATCAGGCATTGGCCGGTCATGTAGCTCGACATATCGGAGAGCAGGAAGAGCAGCGGCTTGGCCAATTCCTCCGCGCGCCCGAAGCGTTGCAGCGGCACGCCTTCGCCTTTGGCCATGGCATCGAACATGGCAAGTGCCGCCGCTTCGCCGCCTGGCACCTGTTCAGTCAGGCGGGGCACAGCCGTTATGTCGGGGGCGATGGCATTGACCCGGATGCCGCTGCTGCCCCATTCCGCCGCCAGCGAGCGGGCGAGCGACATGACTCCGGCTTTGGCCAAGCCATATGCCACCTGGTTGGTGGCTCCATACAATCCTGCCACAGATGAAACCATGGCAATGGCGCCCTCGCCCTGTCCGTTGTTGTTTGCCAGCATGTGCCGCCCAGCTGCCTGACAGACATAGACCTGTTGCATCAGGTTGAGGTCCATCTGCTGGCGCCAGTGCTCAGGCGTGTTGTCGATGAATGCTTCCATCTTCACCAGTCCGACGATATTGGCCAGCCGGGTGAGCCCGCCCAGCAAGCCATGCGCCGTGTCAACAATCTGGCGCGCGCCTTCGGGCGTGGTCACATCCCCCACAACAGCAAAGCCGCCAATCTCGTCAGCCACGGCTTGCGCCCGCTCTGCAACGATATCAGCGACGGCAACCCTGGCTCCGGCTTCGGCCAGCAGATGCGCAGTCAGTCGGCCGCTGCCATAGCCGCCACCGACAACCAGCGCCTTGTGTCCGGCAAGGCCGAAAATGTCTTTCATGTTCGCTCCAACTGCGAAGAAGCCGTTCGCGAGGCCAATTTAGAATCTCGACAAGCCATTCACTATAATAGACGCTGAGCGCCAACTCCAGCAGTGCTGGCGGTCGCTATATAATGAGAAGCGGAGGGAATATGTCCACTGACGCTTTGCCCGCGCCGGCGTCCGGCAAGTCTGTGGAGGCGGTTCCCTGGATCATATCGGTTGACAATCACGTGACTGAGCCGCCCGACCTGTGGACTTCACGCCTGCCGCACAAGTTCAAAGACCGCGGCCACTAGCTGTGAGCTTTCAGGAGGTTGTTCATACGGCGTGACCGGGCCAGACTGAGGTTGCGACACTTCAAGCTGGAGGAACGACCGGATGCGCAAGGGGCTCAAGATCGCCAATTCAGTCTTCGCGGCACCTTCGCTGGCAAGCCACGTCAATGGCCCGGCCTTCCCGCCCGACCCCTATCAGAGCGACGAGGCATGGGACGATCAACTCCGTGCCTGCAGTTCGACCGGGCTGCACCCGGTTGGCACCTGCCGCGAGGCGGTGGTCGATACGCAATTGCGCGTCAACGGCGTCGAGCGGGTGCGCATTGGCGATTGCTCGATCATTCCGATGCTGCCGTCGGCCAACACCAATGCGCCCGCAATCATGATCGGCGAACGCTGCGCCGATTTCGTCCGCGGCAACCGTTGATGCGGCGCGAGGCAGGCGAAGCGGTTTCGGCGCTGGCGGAGCTGCTGGCTCCGGTGTTGCTCGACTTCATCGGACGCTATCCGTGACCGCCGCGCGGGCCGAATGGGCGGCGATGTGGCCGCTGCCGCTGGTGTCGATGCTCGGTTATGTCGGCGGGGCCAGCTTCGCCTATTCGAGCGGAGTGTTCATGCAGGAACTGACCAGGGAGTTCGGCTGGTCGCGCGCCGAATTCGCCATGGCATTCACCATCCATTCGCTGGTCGGGCTAGCCATGGCACCGGTCATCGGGCGCCTGATCGACAGGATCGGAGCGAGGAAAATGGCGCTGATCGGGATTGTTCCGTTCATGCTGGGCCTGTCGCTGTTCGGACTTGCCGATGGCTCGATCTGGCAATGGTGGACCATCGCATTGGTTCAGGCGCTGCTCGCTTCGATGATTGGCGCGGCAGTATGGGTGAAGGCAGTGGTCACGCGCTTCAAGGCGTCGCGAGGACTGGCACTGGCAGTTGTCTTGTCGGGCTCGGGCGTGGCCACAACTGTCTGGCCACTCGTCGCGGCCTATTTCATCTCGCATTTCGGCTGGCGCCTGTCCTATCCAGGAATGGCGCTGTGTTGGGGGCTTGTCATGCTCCCGCTGGCCTGGCTGTTTTTCGTCGATGCCGACAGTGGCGCTTCCGGGGACGCGCGGGCAAGCACGGCCATGCCGCTTAGCGAGCTCAAGGAAGTGTTCTTCTCGCGCACTTTCATCAGCCTCGCCCTTGCGGGCGCGATCTTTTCGGCCCTGACCTTGGGCTTGCTGCTCCACCTCGTGCCAATATTCCGCGACGCCGGACTCGACCTGGCAACTGCGGCGGGAATTGCCGGGCTCACCGGGATTTTCGCGATTGCCGGACGGCTGACCACCGGCCTCCTGCTCGACCTGGTGCCGACTAGGCCGCTTGCCGTCGCCATCTTCCTGCTGCCGCTGGCGATCACCGGGCTGCTGTGGAACTTCGACGGCTCGATCTACCTGGCGATCAGCGCGGTGGCGATCCTCGGATTCGTTTCGGGGGCGGATGGCGACATCATCGCCTATCTCATCTCCACGAAATTCGAGCCGCACGTTTTCGCGACGATCTATTCGCTGATGATCGCGATTCTGGCGATCAGTTCCAGCTTTGGGCCGATCCTCTCGGGCGCGATCTTCGACCACTGGGGCAGTTACCAGCCCTATTTCCTGTTGATGATACCAATGGCTCTTATCGCGGCATCGCTGGTCGGCACGATTCCTGTGCAGGAGCGTGGCCGCCAACACTCCGATTTTTGAATGCCGAAATGCACAAAGCTTTGTCCATCAGGCTGAATTGGTCAGCACAACCGCCCCTTCGCGGTTCGATTGTTGCCGTTCAGCCTCAGGCCTCACTGGATCAACATGACCTGAACGTCTCTCCGGCCGGAAAACGGGTTTCGCCCATGCGCGGTCAGGCGGTTTTCCAGCAACAGGACGTCTCCGGCCTGCCAGGGGAAGGCAATTTTGCGACGTTCGAATGTTGCATGGATCGCCAGAAATTCCGCCTCGCTCAGGGCTTCGCCATTGCTGAAGCGGACCGAATAGGCGCGGGGGGTTGTCGTGCCATAAGCGGCATCGATGGCGGCAGCGCGATGCTCGCCGATGGTCAGCGGATGTTGCACCTGTGAATTCATCTGGTTGAAATAGAGAATATCGCCGGTGACAGGATGGGTGGTGATGCCCGGGACGCGAGTCCAGAAGGTCAGGCTGCCATCGCCGTGCCATTCGAATCCGGCGCCCCGATCCTTCAGCAGGCCCTCGACGACGGCGGGATCGTCGGTCTCGAAGCGGTATTGCCAGGTCGGGTGGCGATAGATTGCCCCGGCGCGCCAGTCATCGACTTTGCCCGATCGCATGTTGCGGACATATTCGACATCGTGCGTGGTGAGCTTTTCGCGCAGCGGGTCCGGCAGCGCCTCAAGCAAGCCGCGCATGTCGCAAATCACGGTCTCGCCGCCGGTCAGCGAAGGCTGGTGGCAATAGAAGGCAACCAGCCTGGGGCCGCTTGGCATATAGGACATTTCCTGATGCAGCGGGATGGTGACTTCGGGCGGAGTGCGGGTCGCTTCCATCACGTTTCCGGTCACCACCTTGCGGTCCGAGGTGCCGCCGGCATAGCCCTGGGCGTAGGGTTCGAACTCGTCCAGCAAGCCTGCGAAGTGTTCGCTGGCAGCAACGGGAAAGCCGCGCCAGACGATTGCCCCGAATGTGAGCAGCGCCTGTTCGATGGCCTCGTGGTTCTCCCTCGTCCAGTGCCGTGCCGCAGCAAAATCGCTGCGCAGATTGTCATCCAGCGGTTCGATCCACAGCGGCGGATTGCCTGGGAAGGGCTCGGACAGGCGCACCCCAGCGCCGAACTGTGTGCGGGCCTTGCCGAGACGTGCGGATAGCGTTTCGGTTGCCATGGTCATTGCACCGCGAAAATCTTGCCGGGGTTGAGAATGCCTTTCGGATCGAGCGCCTGTTTGATGCTGCGCATCAGCGCAATTTCGGAATCGGACCGCGACCAGCCAAGATAGTCCCGGCGCGAAGTGCCAACGCCGTGTTCGGCCGCAATCGAGCCGCCGAAGCGGCGGACAGTGCCATATATCGCATCGTCGAAGGCCTGCTGCACAGCCTTGTCCATGCGCTTGATGCTGAGCAGGGCATGGAGGTTGCCATCGCCTGCATGGCCATAGAACAACATGGTCACATCCGGGTAGATGGCCATAACCGCAGCGCGCGCCTGTTCGACGAAAGCGGGCATGTCGGCGATGGCCATGCTGACGTCGTAGGCGGCGAATGGCCGGAGCGGCGCATAACCCTGCGTCAGATCGTCGCGCATCGCCCAAAGATCGTCGCGCTGGCGGGCCGACTGGGCGATCACGGCATCTGCGACCAGGCCCTGCTGGGTGAGCGCAAGCAGCGCGCGCTGGAACAGCGCGGCATCGCCATGTTCGTCGCCCCCCATCGCTTCGACCAGAGCATAGATCGGGTGGCCAAGCGGCATCGGGCGGGGGCGCTGCGCCAATTGTGCCTCGGTGTGGACCGCATAGAATTGTTCCCACATCAGCTCGAACGAGGAAAGCTGGCCGGATAGCGCAGTCTCCAGCTGCCGCATCGCGCGGATCGCGTCCTCGAAGCTGGCCATGGCGATCAGCGCGGTCTGGCGCGTCGTCGGTAGCGGGCGCAGCCGCAGCACCGCACGGGTCACCACGGCGAGCGTCCCTTCGCTGCCGATCAGCAGGTGCTTCCAGTTATAGCCGGCATTGTCCTTGATCATGCCGGTCAGCGAAGAGACGACAGTGCCATCGGCCAGCACCGCTTCCAGCCCCAGAACCATGTCGCGCATCATGCCCCAGCGGATCACCCGGTTGCCGCCGGCATTGGTGCCGATCACCCCGCCAATCATCGCAGAGCCCCGCGCGCCGAGATCGAGCGGAAGGAAAGCGCCTTGCGCTTCGGACTGTTCGGCGGCGACTTGCAGCACGCAGCCGGCCTCGACGGTCATGGTCATCGACAGGGTGTCGATTGCCTCGACCCGGTTCATCCGGTCGAGCGACAAGGCAAGCCCCCCGTCTTCGGGCACCGCCGCGCCGCAAGTGCCGCTCTGGCCCGCCGATTACCGTGACCGGAATCGAATGGGCATGGGCCAGTTTCATTACAGCAGAAACTTCGCCGGTTGTCGCAGGCCGGGCCAGCCATGCCGGATGGGCTTCGAATTTGCGGCCGATATCGATCCGATAATGCTCGCCGATATCCGCGCCGCAGCGCACATTTGCCGCGCCAACGACGGCGGCCAGTGTCTCGGCAATGTGGTCAGCCATCCGTCAACTCTCCCGCCGCACCTCGCGCAGGTTGGCGGGTGAAACCAGGCCGTGCAACAGGAATGTCTTTCGCGCACTGCATTTCATCGGTTAGGCTCCCGCAAACGATCGGGAGAGGCGAATCATGGGCAAAGTGCGCGCAGCGCTGGCGGCAGGCAAACCGAGCTACGGCAGCTGGGTGACGCTGGACAGTCAGATTGCCGCCGAACTGATGGGCCGGGCCGGGTTCGACTGGCTGATCCTCGATGGCCAGCACGGTGCGGCCAATGCTGGCAACATGCTCCCGTTGATTCAGGCAGCAGAACTGGGCGGCACTGCGGCCATCGTCCGCGTCGCCTGGAACGACGAAAGCCAGATCATGCGCGCACTGGACCTTGGCGCCTATGGCGTGATCGTGCCGATGGTCTCGACGGCTGAGGATGCGCAGCGGGCGGCGGCGGCCTGCCGCTATCCGCCCCATGGCATCCGGTCGTTCGGCAGGGTGCGCAGCTATTATGGCCCTTCTGGCGCAGGCGCGCCCGAGCCGCTGTGCCTGGTCATGATCGAGACGGCAGAAGCACTGCAAAACCTTGAGGCAATTGCAGCAACGCCGGGAGTTGACGGGCTGTTCGTCGGCCCGGTCGATCTCGCCATTTCGCTGGGTCAGGGACCGGCCATGACGATGACACCGGAAGTGCTGGCCGCGATTGGCGATGTGATTGCGCTGTGCCGCAAGCATGGCAAGATCAGCGGCTCGGCCACGCTGGGTGCTGACAATGCGCGGCAACTCGTGGGAATGGGGCTGACATTCGTGCCACTCGGCGCCGATGCCGGTTTTGTCCGGCGCGGGGCGGCTGCGGAGCTGGCCACCGCGCAGGGCTGGGCAAACCACGGAGGATAAGATGCACGAAAAAGCCATTGCCGACCTGCTCTCGAAGCAGGAAATCACCGATGCACTCCACCGCATTGCGCGCGGCACCGACCGCGGCGATCTCGAACTGTTCGCCTCGGGCTTTCACGAAGATGGCGAGGATTATCACGGGCTGGCCAACGGACCGGTCGCCAATATCATCGCCAATCTCGGGCGATCCACATTGCTGTGCACCCAGCATTTGCTGGGCAATGTCTCGATTGACATCGATGGCGACATGGCCCGCGTGGAATCGCTGTTCTGCTCCTATCACCAGCGGCGCGACGCTGAAGGGCAGCTGTGGGACGAGACTTTACGCGGTCGCTATCTCGATCTGTTCGAGCGGCGGAACGATGCCTGGAAGATCGCGCGGCGGGTGGTGGTCTGGGACGCGTCGCGGGTCGAGCCTGCGGCGGGATCGTGGTTCGACCTTATGCGCCAGCGCCCTGGCGCCGACGACCGCTATGTCTTCGGCCGTCGCGACAAGAGCGACATGGTCTACAGCTTTGATCTGCCCGAAGAGCTGCGCGGGTAGGCGGGAGTGAACGTCTACATTCTCGACGAAATTGTCGTCCAGCCGGGCCGCGCCGGGGAATACCGCCGCGCCTATGCCGCCCACTATATACCCGGCGCCGAGCGGCGAGGCATGCGGCTGGCCGGAGCATGGCAGACACCGCCGGGGCAGGACTTTGCGGAGCTTGCAGCTACGCTGTTCTACCTGTGGCAAGTGGACGGTGTTGAAGGCTGGTGGGGCCAGCGGATGAGCAAGCTGCCGGATGGATCGGACGAACGCTTCGAGAAGCTCGCCTGGTGGCAGGAAAGCGATACCATGACGCTCAGCCGCAAGCGGCGGGTACTGTCCGATCAGACGGACATAGCCTGATGTTCGTGTCGCTGCGCCTGATAACTTTACCGACGGAGCGCGAGGGCGAACGGGAGTCGCTGGCCGCGCGGTTGCAGGCGGCCGCCAACGAACTTCCCGGCGTACGGAGCTGCTGGATTGCGCCGGTTTCGCCGGTGGCTGTGATTAACGCCGGGCATGTGGTCTGGCGGTTGACCTTTGCCAGCGAGCGCGAGGCACTGGCGGTGGTGCTTGATCCGGCTTGGCAGAACGCGGTGGTCCAGCTGCTGGATGGCACGCAAGTCACCCATCTGGGCTATCGCTTGGGCCACAACGCTGTTGTGCCTGCCGGTGGCGGCATCTGGCGCGCGCTGATCTTCCGGGTCATTCCCCAGGGCTTCCCGCATGGAGCACATGCGCTGGAGCAAGGCCTGCTGATGATGCCTGGCCATGTCTCCACCGATCCGCAGCTGGGCGCTGAGCCCGGTCTCGCTGTGCGAGGGGCCGAAGGCATACACCCATGTCTGGGAGCAGGAGTTCGACAGTCTCGAAGGACTGACCGGCGAATACATGACCCACCCGATTCACTGGGGCCATGTAGATGCCTTCTTCGATGCCGAATGCCCGGAATATATCGTCGATCCGCAGCTGATTCAGGTCGTGGGCGCGATTGACCATACGATCATGGAGTAGCCCCTTGAGCATCGCCCCAATCCGTGTCGGCATCGTCGGCGCCAATCCCGAGCGCGGCTGGGCGCGCGATGCCCACCTCGCGGCGCTTCGCGCCCTGCCGGACTTTGCGATAACTGCGGTCTCGGCACGAACGCAGGAAATTGCTGATGAGGCCGCCGCGCATTTCGGCGCGAGGCGGGGCTTTTGCGATTCGCTGGAACTGGTGCGCGATCCCGAAGTCGATGTCGTGGCGGTGACAGTCAAGGTACCCGAACACCGCGCGATAGTGCTGGCGGCGCTGGCGGCTGGCAAGCATGTCTATTGCGAGTGGCCGCTGGGGCGGGACCTCGCCGAAGCGCGGGAAATGGCCCATGCCGTCCCGCCGGGCATCCACGCCATGATCGGCCTGCAGGGACTGTTCGCGCCCGCGATCCTCGCGGCGGCACGGTTGGTGAAGGACGGCGGCATTGGCGCACCGCGCGTGCTGCGGGTGTTCGGCTCGGCCGCCGCCTGGGGTGATGATACCCCGGCCTTCGGTGCCTATCTTCAGGACAAGCGCACCGGCGCGACGCTGGAAACGATCGGCGGCGGGCACACGCTTGCACCGGTTGAAGCGCTGGTTGGACGCTATGTCGAAGTCGATGCCCGCAACACCACGTTCCTCAAGAATGTCCCGATCATCGGCACCAATGAGACCGCCGAGCGGACCTGCGCCGATCACATGCTGGTTACAGGTCTGCACGACAGCGGCTGTGTCTCAACCTTCGAAGTGGTCGGCGGCAAACCGGATCACCGTACAGCTTTGTTCGAACTGGAAGGCAGCAAGGGCTGGCTGCGGGTTAGCGGCACAGTTCCCGGAACCTGCCAGATTGCCCCGCTGGTGCTGGAGGCCAGCGTGCCGGTGGAGGTGCCGGAGCGGCTAGTCCCCGGCCTGTCCGGCGCATCCGCCAATGTCGCCGAGGCATGGGCAGCCTTTGGCCGGGACCTGCGCGAAGGCACGTTCACCGTGCCCGATTTCGCGGCGGCCGAGCGGCTGACCGCGCTGCTCGCCGCGATTGATTTGGCTTCCACCAGTGGCCAGAGGCAGGCAGCTTGAGCCAGGCCTACTTCATCCGCGAGGGCGAGAGGTTCGTGCCCACTGGCCTCGGGCCAAGCTTCTGGGACCCGGCCAGGCAGGGTGGTGCGCAGATTTGCGGGCTGACGGCGCAATTGCTCGGTGCAATTGCCGTCCCCGTGCCGATGCTGCCGGTGCGGCTTACGCTCGATATCTTCGGCGCGGTGCCGATGGCGCCACTGACCGCACGCACCCGCCTGCTGCGCGAAGGCAAGCGCATTCAGTTGGCCGAACTGGAACTGGAAGCCGAAAGTCGCACCTGGGTCCGAGCGACGCTGCTGCGGGTGCGCAGGGAAGGCGATGAAGCGCAACTGGAGCCGCTCACTCACCCTTTCCCCGAAGGCGCGCAAGGCAAGGCCCGTGTGCTGGCGGAATCGCTCCGCATCATGGGCAGCGACACAGAACCGGGGCCCGGCACAATGTGGATGCGGGTCATTACCCCGATGATCGCCGGGGAACCGATCGACCCGCTCGCCTGCATCGCAGCCGCCGCTGATTGGGGCACGACTGTTGCCCCGCCTGCCTCGCTGAAGGACTGGACCTACGCCAGCCTCGATCTCTCGATCCACCTCTCGCGCATGCCGCGCAGCGACTGGATGCTGCTCGACGGGACAAGCGAAGTGGCTGGAAACGGCACCGGAATCGCGACGCTGCGCATGGGCGACACAGAAGGCATGTTCGGCACCGCGCACCAGAGCGTGTTCCTGAACCGGCGCGAGACGAGCTGAGGAATGATCAATGCCGCATAGTGCCGCCAAGTTCCGCTACGATCCGTTCTCGCCCGAAGCGATGCGCGATCCGCACAGCCTCTATCCGGTACTGCGCGAGGAACATCCGGCATACTACATTCCCGAATACGATACCTGGGTTTTCAGCCGCTATCAGGACGTGTGGGACGGCTTCATGGACGCCGAGCACTATTCCGAGGCCGAGGGCCAGCTTTTCGCGCCCGAAGTGCTGCGCATACACCATCGCGGCAATCCGCCGGCGCCGAAGATCGAGCCGGAAAAAGCCATGTTCCTCTGGCTCGATCCGCCGGTGCAGACCCTCTTTCGTCAGCTGCTCGCCCCGCCGTTCCTCAAGGGCAACATCAACCGGCTCGAGCTGATGATAACCGGGATTGTCCGCCAGCGGCTCGCCGAACTGCTGCCGCGTGGCAGGTTTGATCTCACTGCCGATTTCGGCAGTTGGATCTCGGCCCGCGTCACCCAGCAGGTGATGGGGCTGGCATTCGACGACACCGACCACATCGTCGACCTGATCAACCGGCTGGTCTATCGCAAGCCCGGCCAGGCAGGCTCCACGCCCGAAGGCATGGCGGCGCGCGACGAGCTGCACGCGCTGCTGCGCGGTGAGGTTCAGCGCCGACGGCGGGGGCAGGGGCCGGAAAGCCCGGTGATCGATCCCCTGATCGCTGCGAATATCATCGGTCGGTCGCTCACCGATCAGGAAGTGGCGGTCGATGCCATGTCGATCCTGGTCGGCGGGACCGAGACCCTGCCCAAGATCTTTGCCGGAGGGCTGCTGGAGCTGTCGCGGCGGCCCGATCAGCTGGCTGAGGTTGCCGCCGATCCGCAGGCCAATGCCACTGCAGCCTTCGAGGAAATGCTGCGCTACAATGCCCCGGCGCAATGGTTTGGCCGCACGGTCAAGCATCCTGTCACGCTTGGCGGGGTGGCGCTTGAGCCCGGCCAGCGCGTGATCCTGCTGATCGCCTCGGCCAACCGCGACCCGCGGGAGTTCGACCGGGCGGACCAATTCATCTGGAACCGCAAGGCGCGCCGCATGCTGAGCTTTGGCGTCGGCCCGCATTTCTGCATCGGCATCCATCTCGCCCGCCTGGAAGGCAGGATCATGCTCCGCGAATTTCTGGCGGCCGCCCCGCATTTCAAGCTTGAACCGGAAGCAGGACACTTTGCCGAATCGGAATTCCAGATCGGCTGGACGAGTCTGCCGGTTCGCACGACCATTTAGGGAGACAAGACATGAATGACCTCAAGGGGCGTATCGCCGTCGTTACCGGCTCTAGCGCGGGCATCGGCGAGGCCGCTGCCGAACGGCTGGCGTCGGCGGGAGCAATTGTCATCTGCGGGGCAAGAACCGTGGGCGATGAGAATGATCCGCAGCCCCAGACACTTGCCAACACGGTCGCCAAAATCCGCGCGCGTGGCGGCGAGGCCTATGCCCATAAGCTGGATGTGGCCGATCCTCAGTCGAGGGCCGAATTCATCGACTGGGTGCTCGCCAAATTTGGCAAGATCGACGTGCTGGTCAACAATGCCGGCATTTCCGGCATTTCCGGCAAGCGGGTTTGGGAAATGTCCGAAAAGCACTTCCGGCTGGTATTCGAGATTGATGTCTTCGCCGTGCGCGACCTGATCGTGCGGGCTTTGCCAGGCATGATGGCGCAGGGCTGGGGGCGGATCGTCAACGTCTCCTCCACGGCTGCCGACCGCTCCGCCCCCAACCCCGAGGGGCCGCCCTTCCTCGATTATCACCGTACGGCGGGGACGGCTCAATATTGCTCGGCCAGGTCGGCTGTAAACCTGTTCACCCGGGTTCTGGCCGCCGAACTTTATGGCAGCGGCATTTCCGCGAATACCGTGGCGCCGGTAAACTCGGTCATCACGCCCAACGTGCAGGCGGCAATCGATGCAGGGAAGATAAGCCGCGACCGCTTTACCGCGCCGGAAGACCCGGAAGTGATGGCCGAGGCCATTCTCGCACTGTGTCTTGTCGATCCTGACGTTTCGACCGGGCTGACGACCTACAGCGGCCAGTATCTTGCCCAGATCGGACGTCCGGTCCGCGCACGCGATGGCGGCGAATTCGAGGGAAAAATCACCACAAAATCTGTAAAGTACTGATATCAGGCTTATCCTGGAAGGCTTTTTATGACCCCGATATTTACGCTTGCGGGAAAAATTGCGCTGGTAACAGGCGCCGGGCAGGGTGCCGGTGCGGGGATCGCTGCGCTCTTTGCCCGGCAAGGTGCCGCAATCATCATCAACGATGTCGTTGCCGAACGGGCCGAAGCGCAGGCTCAGGCCATCTGCCAGGCGGGTGGCAAGGCGGTCGCACAGGCGTTTGATGTCACGGATCTGGAGGCGGTGCGCCAGGGCATTGCGGCCGGTGAAGGCGCAATAGGCGGCCCCGTCGATATTCTCGTCAATAATGCGGGCAATGGTGGCGCCGGCGGGCCACTCCTCATGTTGCCCTTTGCAGACCTTCCTCCAGAACATTGGCAGGCCACTCTGGCGGTGAATATATACGGGGCGATGAATTGCCTGCATGTTGTGCTCAAGCCGATGATTAGCAGGGGTTGGGGGCGCATCATCACCATTGCCTCCACAGCGGGAACGCAGGGGATCAACGGCGGCATGTCGCATTATGGCGCGGGCAAGGGCGGTTCCATCGCGCTCACCCGGCACATAGCGCTCGAGAACGCCCGCTTTGGCATTACTGCAAATTCCGTTGCCCTTGGGTTGATCCGGCAGGACGACAGTGAACTGCTGAATAAGTTTGCCAAAGCCCTGCCGGTTGGCCGGCGCGGGACGCCCGAAGATGTAGCGGCACTGTGTCTCTATCTTGCATCGGAGGAGGCTGGCTGGTTCACCGGGCAAACCGTCGAATTGAACGGTGGCGCGTTTACCACCTGACCCGCCCAATTGCGTGGCTTCGAGGGCAGAGCTCGACATCATCACCTATGTCGCCGCGCGCCGAATTCAGGCAGGAGGTCTTCGGCTCGGTCTATGCCATGTTTATGACAATCATTGCGATCGGCGCCAGCTTTGGGCCGGTTATGGCTGGCGCGCTATTCGATGCCCACGGCTCCTATGATCTTTACCTGCAAATCCTGGCCCCGATCTTCCTCGCGGCATCGGCGCTGATTGCCTGGGTGCCAATGAGCCCAGTACGATGAAGCTCCAAACACCTAAGGCCGCTCGTCCTGGAACTCTGCTGCGGCAAACGCCGCCGCCCGGGCTGTCATAGCCATGCAGGCGAACGAAGGGTTGGACTGCGAGCAGGAATTCAGACTCGCAAAACGCATGTCAAAGCACAAGCTCTTCCAGTGCCATGCTATGTCGGAGATCGGCCGCTTCTCCGCCGCCACGACCGTGGCGCAGCAGTTCTCCTGCGGTTGCGCCGGTGCAATCGTTGCCCTTGAAGGTGACTACGCCGTTCACCAGCGTCCAGTGGTAACCCTTGGCCTTCTGGGTCAGCCGCCATTCGTTCGCCGGATAATCGTAGGTCTTGATTTGCGGCTCAAGTTCAAGGCGTTCCAGATCATAGACCACGATATCGGCCGGCATGCCGACTTGCAGATAGCCGCGATCAGCAAATCCCGATGCGATCGCGGGCAGGGTGCTGAGGTGCCAGTGGGCGGATTCCAGATCGACCAGCTGACGTTCCCGGACGAACTGGATGAGGTAGTCGGTGGGATAGCAGCCGGTCGTCAGGAACTTGGTATGCGCGCCGCCATCCGAGATGCCGGGAATGCAGTAAGGATCATTGCCGACCAGCCGCAGCGTCTGGTCATAGACGTCAGTGGTGCGCGCCTCGAGCGGGGTGGTGTTGAGCGCAAATCCGGTCTTGAGGTTGTCCGTGATGATAATGTCGAGAAACAGGTCGATCGGGTGGAGATTGTCACGCTCGGCGATTTCGCGGATCGTGCGGCCTTCATAGTCCATGTCCTTGAGCGCCATGTTCTCGGTCCACAGCACCGAGATACCGGCAATCCCGTCGGGACCGGCGGCCGGCATCTTGTATCCGCCATCATACTCGGCCTTGATCGCCGCCCGGCGCGCCGGATCGCTCAGCTTGGCCAACCGCTCATCGTGATCGCCCAGCGTGGCTTCGCGCCAGACCGGGCTGAAATCGAACAGGTTCCAGTCCTCCATGGTGAATTGCAGGTCGTTCTCGATGGTGGTCGCCTGGCCATAGATGCGCAGGCTGCGCCTGTTGCAGTCATGAATCCAGGCGATGGTATCTTCCGCCCTGCCGTTGGAGACACCATGCTGGTCGGCCATCGGCGAGACCGTGTTGTAGATGATCGGTCGGCCGCTGACCTGGGCCATGCGCTCCCACATCTGCATGGAACCGCCAATGCCCTGGATAACCCCGCGACCCAGCTTGGCCAGCACTGCGCCAAACGCGACAAGGTCATCGTCGTGCATCGTGTCGGTGATCATCGGGCTGGCGTCGAAATCGCGCTGGTGGCTGTTGACGCCAAGGTTCTGGAGCGAGAAGCCGCATGCTCCTGCCTCCATGGCATGTTCAAGCAGTCGGCACATTTCGGCCATTTCGGAATCTGTCGGCCGCCGACGCTTGGCCTCCTCCGCGCCCACGACATACATGATCAGCGGGCTGAGCGGCACATAGGTCAGCACGTTGACGCCTTTGGGGGTGCGTGCAAGGCTCTCCATGAATTCGGGGAAAGTTTCCCAGTCCCAGGGCAGGCCAGCCTGCATGGTCTTGAGCGGAACCGCCTCGTTGCGCGTCATGGCGAGCATGGCGCGTTCGCGGTGCTCGGGTTTGCAGGGGGCAAAGCCGAAGCCGCAGTTGCCGATAGCGACCGAGGTGACGCCATGCCAGCTGGAAATCGAGCACCACGGATCCCAGAAGAGCTGGGAATCATAATGTGTGTGGAGGTCGATGAAGCCCGGGGCAACGATCAGCCCGCGCGCTTCGAGCACCTGCCGCGCATCGCCCGCTATCCCGCCGATGGCCGCGATTTTTCCGTTGCGAATGCCGATGTCGCCGACGAACCGCCCGCTTCTGAGACCATCGATGATCGTGCCGCCGCGAATGATCGTGTCAAAAGTGCTCATTGCTCTTCTCCCGGCGCGCCGATCAGGCGGTGCCTTCACTGGCTTTGGTGTGGGCCGTCATTACCCGCTCAGCCTCGGCCCCGTTGTAGAGATCCTCTTCATAACACCATTTACCCTCGCCGGCATAGCACAGCACGGCAACAGCACTGAACTGGAAGGGCGCTCCGCCATCCGGAGCCGGACGCAAATTGGATGCGTAGACGACGCAGAGATCGTTATCGATTATGTGCCATTCATCGATCATCTGCAGGTCTGTCGGGGTTGAGCCGGTCACGGCATTGACCCATTCCCGGATGCCTTCGCGGCCGCGCAGGATCCCGTAGGCGTGTTCGACATAGATCGCGTCATCGGTGAACAGGTCGGCCCATGCATTCCACTCGCCGCTGAGCGCGGCGCGTCCGGCGATGTCGAAATAGGTCTTGAGCGCGCCTTCGACTTCCTCCCTCGGAAAGGCCTGCTTGCGCCTGACATCGGCGGCGAGGAAGGCCAGGCCGCGCTCTGCCTGTTCAGCCTTGTAGGTGCCGGAAGACATGCTGTTCTCCTTCAGCTTCTGCGTTCAAGTCAGCGCTCGGGACTCGCGGCCTGCATGGATAGGCCAGGCCTCAATCATTGCGCAATGCGCAAGATGCGTTGCGTTTTTTCAGGCTGGATTTCATGCTGCCCACATCGGAGGAGAGAGATGAAAAAGCTCAAACTCGAAGCCCAGATAGACGGGCGCAAGCGCAGGAGAATTCAACGATGGCCACTCAACAACGATTGCAGGGCCGGGTTGCATTGGTGACAGGTGCGGGAAACGGCATCGGCAAGGCGGTGGCCCTGCAAATGGCTGCGGAGGGCGCAGCGGTCGTGGTCAATGATCTGGGAACCAATGTCGAGGGCGAAGGGCATAGCTCGGCACCGGCCGATGCCACTGTGGCCGAAATCATTGCAGCGGGCGGCAGGGCGGTTGCCAATTACGATTCGATCGCTGAGCACGAGGGCTGCCGCCGGGCCGTCGCCTGCGCAACCGACACTTTTGGTTCCTGCGACATTGTGGTCGCCAACGCAGGGGCGCTGCTGAATACCGCCCAGAACGGTCTGAACAGCGATGATGAAACCTGGTCCCGGCTGTTAAATCTCTATCTTGGCCAGAAATTCTGGCTGTCGCGCGAAGCACTTCCGGGGATGCTTGAGCGGGGCTGGGGACGCATCATCTTCGCCACCTCGGAGATCGCGCGCGGAACGCAGAAAAATCCGCTGGGGGCGACGGTGCTCGCAGGTGGCATCGCGATGATGCGCGATCTGGCCACAACGCATTTCGGCAGCGGCGTGACGTTCAATTGCTATGCGCCCGGCGCCGCGACGCGCACTTACGAGATGTACATGGCACAGATCGATTCAGGCCTGATCAACGGAAAGGACCGCGAGTTGTTGCTTGCCCTGCCGCGCCCGGCCGGGCCGGAACATGTCGCCCCGATGATCACCTGGCTGTGCTGCGATGACGGAGTTGCGGTAACCGGCGAAGTGTTCAGTCTTTCCGGCGGCGCCATTTGCCAATGGACCAGGGCTCAGGACGGCATGCGGTTGGTCAAAGCCGATGCTGGGGGACCGGGTCTGTGGACGCTGGAGGAGTTGAGCGAGCAATTGCCCAAGTGTCTCGTGCCAGGCGGGGGGTAGAGTGTCGGATCAATAGCGTTCGGCATTCACGTCCAGTTTCCGCAGGGCGTGCATGAAGGCGTCAGGCCCGGACGCCTTGTCAGGGGCAAAATGAACTTGGTTGTCAGCCGGAAGCCGGGAGCATAAGATGACCACGATGATATTCCGCGAAGCCAGTGACTTGAAAATTGGCCCGCGCGAAGGCCAATCCGCAGCCCGCGCATCGTCAGTCGCTCGAGAAAACGATGCAATGGTCGGTCGCAGAAGGCGGCTGTGAGGACGTTCATTGGGAGTTTGCCATGCTGAAGATACTCAATCCCGTTCAGGAACCCCTCGAAAGCGCGATTGTCCGCCCCGCAAGGCCGGAAACGCTGGAAGGCAAGACCCTGGGGCTGTTCAGCAATGGCAAGCTGAATGCCGACCGCATCCTGCAGCTGATCGCGGACGAACTGGCGCAGGATCACAGCTTCACCGTCGCCTGGGGCAAATATTCCCCGCAAAACCTGATGGCACCGGATGAATGGGGCGATGTCGATAAGTGCGATGTCATCATCCTGGCCAACGGCGATTGCGGGGCTTGCAGTTCATCTGGCATCGCCAATGCTGCGGCGCTGGAGAAGCGCGGTATTCCTGCATTCCTGATCAGCACGCCGCCCTTTGCCGAGGCCGTCGCCACAATGGCGCGGCTGAGCGGCATGCCGGACATCGAATGGGCGATAGTCGATCACCCTATCGGCAGCGTCGGTGAGGCTGAATTGCGCGTCCGGGCGCACTCGGCGGCAGAGCAGTTTGCCCAGGCAATGCTAGGCGCACCAGCACCGCGACTGGCTGCGCGAGCAGGCTGAGCGTGGCACAAAGCGTGTTCGAAGCTGCGGACGTATTCGAGGCGATTGAGCTGTGCCATGCCAAAGGCTGGACCGACGGCCTGCCAGTCATCCCTCCAACCCACGAGCGACTGGCGCAATTCCTCGAATATTGCGGGCGCGGCGCGAACGAGGAAATCGGTTTCTACGAAATGCGCAACCGCCCGGTCACGGTGGGCAAGGTTGCGATCAACGCGATCATGGCGGGTTGCGTTCCCGAACATCTGCCGGTGGTGATTGCGCTGGTCGATGCGCTGCTGGAACCGGCAGTCAACCTGCATGTCGCCAACTCGTCGACCGGCAGCCTGGCGCTGGGCTTCGTGATCAACGGGCCGGTCCGCATTGCATTGGGCATGAACTGCGATGGCAATGTGCTGGGCCCGGGCAACCGCGCCAATGCCTCGATCGGCAGG
This sequence comes from uncultured Alphaproteobacteria bacterium, assembly GCA_963732725.1. Classification (GTDB taxonomy): domain Bacteria; phylum Pseudomonadota; class Alphaproteobacteria; order Sphingomonadales; family Sphingomonadaceae; genus Novosphingobium. Next base: position 285,836 of record CAVTAQ010000001.1, read on the forward strand.
GCGCTGCGGCTGGTCCAGCTCAATGTCATGGGCAGCAGTGCCGGGGCAGGTTCGCCGCTGTCCGAAGGGCGCGAGATCCTCGACCGCTCTACCATCGGCCACCCGGCGAAGTATGTCGCCTATCATATCATCGAGGACGAAGAGGCTTTCCCAGGCCTTGAGCCACTGCACGTTTCGCTAGGCTTTGCGCGCGAGTCGAGCGTGGCAACCGCGTTTTCGGTCGGCAACCACATCATGCTGTCCAACCACTTCGAGAAGACGCCGGAGGAATGGCTCGACACGGTGGCGCACTATCTGGTCGGGGCTGGGCGGCTGGGGACGGACAATTTCGGCGTGTTGATGGTGCCTCCTGAAGCTGCGGGCATGTTCGTTGACGCTGGCTGGTCGAAGCGCGACATGGCTGCCGCGCTGTGGGAGCGCTGCCGCCGCAGCACTGCCTGGGTGAAGCAGAACGGCTGGAAGATCGGCGGTCGTTATGAGCGCGGCGGCGCGGTAGTGGCAGGGGATGAGGAGCGGATGCTGGGCATCGCCGCGACACCAGAGCAGCTCCACATCGTCATCTGCGGCGGCCCGGCGGGCAACTTCCCGACCTATATCCAGACTTATGCCGATACCTTTGAATGGCATCGCGCGAGATTACAATGCCGCGGGCAAGGGTGTGCAGGGATGATATTCACCGGCCCCGGTCGCTGCCGCACTGGCTTCGTTTCGCACGATGCTGCAGGCCGATGGCTATGATCTGACCGTGGTTTCGGCTGAGCCTTCCGGGATCGTCCTGCGCATCGATGCTTCTGCCGATGCCTGCGCCGATTGCCTCGTGCCGCCCAGCATGATGACGATCTATGTTCGCGATGCTTTGAAGGGCCTGCCCGATGGCGCGACCGTTCCGCTCGAACTGATCTATCCTGCGACGCATGGCTGAGCGCGCGTCCGGCCAGCAAGGTCTCGACCGGTCGGCATGGTTGCTGATCATCGCGCTCACCATTGTTCTGGCGATCAACATCATCGATCGCCAGATGATGACGGTTCTCGCCTTTGCCATCGGCACCGACCTGAAGCTGAGCGATTCCCAGCTCGGCGTGCTGGGCGGGATCGCCTTTTCGGCAAGCTATTTCGTCTTCAGTCTGCCGTGGGGCTGGCTGGCCGACCGTCCGAAGGTCAACCGCGTCTGGGTTGTTTCGGCGGCGCTGGCGACCTGGTCGGCCGCGACGGCGCTATGCGGACTGACGCAGAGCTATACCCAGCTCCTGCTCGCGCGTATGGGCGTCGCTGCCGGTGAGGCTGGCTGCACCGCGCCGTCCAAGGCGCTGATCGCGGAGTCGGTGCCCAGAAGCCGACTGGCATGGGCGTTATCGATCTGGGCGCTGGGCATGCCGCTCGGCGTGCTGATAGGGCGTCCGCTCGGCGGCTACCTTGCGGAGATCGGCGACTGGAATAGCGCATTCCTGATCGTCGGCGTGCCGGGGATCGCCTTCGCGCTGCTGCTGGCGGTGGTCTTTCGCAAGTTCGGCGCGGGCCGCAACGTTGTAGCGAGCGAGATATCCCGCCCGGCGGTGCGCGAGGCATTGCAGCAGATCCTGCGATCACGGACGCTGGTCTATATCACCCTGGCCGATATCGTCATGGGCGCGCTGGCGATGAGCGCTGCTTTCTGGGGCATGATGCATTTCCAGCGCAACCTCGGGCTTTCCGCCTTCGATTCCGGGTTGTGGCTTGGACTGCTGGCCGGGCTGAGTGGTATTGCTGGCAACCTCATCGGCGGCTGGGCGGCAGACCGCTTCGCCTCCGTGCGCGCGGCGCACTACATGAAGCCCGCGATCATCGGCATGGTGCTGGTCACGCCGTTCATGTTCATCGCCTGGTCGATCAACATCTGGTGGCTGGCGATGCTGCTGCTGTTCGTGCCCTATATGGCCGACAACCTAGCGGTAGGCGGCGTATCGGCAGCTGGCCAGCGCCTGCTCAGCCCCCGCATCCGCGCGACGGCAACCTCGATGCTGGGCATGGTGACCTTCCTGCTCGGCCCTGGCCTTGGGGTGACGCTGTTTGGTTTCGTATCGGACTTTGTCCATGCCCACTTCGCTGCTTCCGCGCAGCAGAGCCTGCGCTGGACGCTGATGGGCTCAGCGCTGCTCTATCTCGTCCCGGCCGTGCTCTATTGGCTGGCGGGGCGGCACGTCGAAGGTGAACTTGCCCGGTTTGAAATGCCGGATGTCAGCCGCGATCGCTGAGTGGCGGAGGCACCTCAGGCTCAGTTGGTGCTCTGAGCCACCAAATCTGCCGGATGGTATGCAAAGGTAAATCCTCGATACCCGTCCGCCGCAATCTTGTCGCAGATTTCCCGGTAGACCCCGAGACCGCCCTGATAGACGAGAACGGCACGCGGTTTGCCCGGGACATTGGTGCCAAGGTACCAGTTGTGCTTGTCCTGGATGCGCAGCGCGTTCGCATATGTTTCCATGGCATGCGCCTGCCATTCTTCCTGGGCAGCGGTTGTCGTATCGATTTCGCTGGCCCCGGTGCAGCGCATATGGTCCAGGCAATCGGCAATCCAGTTGACGTGCTGATCGATCGCAAAGATCACATTTGCCAGCACGCCCGGGCTGCTTGGGCCGGTAATCGTGAACAGGTTGGGAAAGCCCGCGACCATCAGGCCAAGATAGCTATGCGGCCCGTCGGCCCAGGCGTCCTTCAACTGTCGGCTATTTTTGCCAGTGATATTCATGGCCAGCAGCGGACCGGTGACGGCATCATAGCCGGTAGCGACGATCAGCATGTCTATTTCGTAAAAGGCTTTCTGCGTTTTCACGCCGTTGCCGGTGATCTCGGCAATCGGATCTTTGCTTAGATCGACTAGCGTCACGTTGGGCTGGTTGAAAATCTGGTAATAGCCGGTGTCGAGGATGATCCGGCGCGTGCCGATATAGCTGCCGGGGAGCGGACACAGCGCCTCTGCCGTTTCCGGATCCTTTACGAGCTCGCGGATCCTGTCGCGCACGAAATCGGAAATTTCTGCGGCAACTTCGGCATTGGTCGAAACATCGCTGTAAGCACCGACCAGAGCCGGCGTGCCCGAGTTCCAGCACGCCCAGTAATTCTCGAACCGCCTCTCTTTCGGGTCGTCGAAGGCGTGCGGCCCGTAAGGTGTCGGCATATTGAGCTGCGTGGCGGCATAGCTGTTGCGCTGCCACTCGCGATGTTCGGGATAAATTGCCTTGCGTTCCGCCCGGTCTTCATCGGTGAGGGGCGGAGTTGCGCAGGGCAGGCTGAATTGTGCCGTGCGCTGCAAGACATACAGATGCTCTGCTTCTTTTGCCGCCGCAGTAGCAGACTGGATACCAGTTGAACCAGTGCCAAGCACGGCAATGCGCTTGCCGGTCAGCGTGACCGGCTCAGCGGGCCATTGGCCGGTCAGGTAGATTTCGCCCTTGAAATCGCCGATCCCGGGGATGTCAGGCCGGATCGGTTCGGACAGGGCACCAGCACCGCTAATTACGAATGTCGCTTCATACGCATCGCCCCGGTCGGTTTCGACCGTCCAGAGCTTGCGTGCCTCGTCCCATGTCACGCGCGTTACGGTGGTTTCGAACACTATGTCCCGGCGCAGATCGTGACGGTCGGCAAGGCTCAACGCATAGCGCAGGATTTCGGGCTGCGCTGCATAGCGTTCGGTCCAGTCCCATTCCTGATCGATCTTTGGGTCCCACGGCACAGAGTAATCCATCGATGGCACATCGCAGCGCGCGCCGGGGTAACGGTTCCAATGCCAGGTCCCGCCAACGTCGCTGCCCCGCTCGAAGACCAGTGCTGACATGCCCATCTGGCGAAGTTTCCAAAGCATGTGCATACCGGCGAAGCCGGCACCGACGACAATCGCATCAAATCGTTTTGGCATCACTGGTCTTCGCTTTCAGGCAGGCCCGATCCTGGGAGAACCATAGAGCGCACAGGCAAGTCTGCAATTCCGAATCCGACAATCGTACGCTGGTGGCTGGAAGCGAACAGCCCGCGATCCGGCTATCAATGCGGCATACCTTCGCCTAGCATTCGCTTTCGACATTGGCGGGGGTGGGAATGAGCAGAGTCATCCGAATTGGCGCAGCCACGGCCGCCGCCAACGACAGTCGGTCTGGTATCGCCCAGTTGCTGGCGAAGGGTGGTCGGCTGGACTACATCATCCTCGATTTTCTTGCCGAAGCCGTGATGGGCATGCTTGGCCGGGCCATGGCCAGCGGATTGGGGCCGGGTTATTCGACTGACTTCATCGACAGCTTCATGCTGCCCCATCTGACAACGCTGCTGGAGAGCGGAACACGGATTGTCAGCAATGCGGGCGGCCTTGATCCCGAAGCCTGCGCTGAAGCCATCCGCCAAGGTGCCGAAAGGCTTGGCTTGGAGGTCCGCGTCGCAGCCGTCGCCGGTGACAATCTTGCCGGGCAAGTGTCTGCGGTGGTTGGCCCGGCAACAGCCGACATGTTCGATGGTTCGTCCATTCGCGAAAAAGTGTCCGGCGCGGACCAGATCGACAGCCTTGTCGCCTATACCGGGGCCTTTCCCATTGCGGCAGCGCTGGCGGCGGGCGCGCAAATTGTCATCACCGGCCGTGCGGTCGACAGCGCCTTGGCGCTCGGCCCGCTGATTTATGAATTCGGATGGGGTCCTGACGATTTCGATCAGCTCGCTGCCGGGACTCTGGCAGGCCACCTGCTCGAATGTTCGGCGCAAGTAACCGGCGGCACTTTTACCGACTGGCAGGAGGTTCCGGACTGGGCGCACATCGGCATGCCGATCGGTGAGTGCCGTGCTGACGGTGGGCTGGTCGTGACCAAGCCGGAAGGCACCGGCGGCCTGGTTTCAGTGGGAACGGTCGCCGAGCAGCTGCTCTATGAAGTCAGCGATCCCCAGCGCTATTACGTGGCCGACGTGATCTGCGATTTCACCGGCGTGAAGCTGAAGCAGGTCGGCCCGGACCGCGTGGAAGTAACCGGCGCCCGCGGGCTTGGCCGCACCAATAGCTACAAGGCCAGCCTGACCTATGACGCGGGCTGGCGGGCTAGTGCGGCGATCCCGATTGTTGGCCGGGATGCCGGAGCCAAGGCGCGCCGGACAGGCGAAGAGCTGTTTGCCCGCGCAAGTTCGCTGCTCCGCGACAGCCAGCTTCCGCCCTTTGAACGCACCCGCTGCGATGTTTTTGACGCGGTGGGAAGCGTTCCACCCACGGCCATCTGCCGTATCGTCGCCGATCACCGCGACCAGGCGGGAGCGCAGGTGCTGGTGCGCGAGCAAGGCTCGGCGATGATCCAGATGTCTGTCGGCACCACCCAAAGCCTGAGCGCCCTGGTGCGGCCGATCCAGGGGATCGCCAGCTTTCTGATTCCCAAGTCCACGGTTGCACAGACCGTGACAGTGAACGGACAGCCGGTTGCGTTTCAGGTGTTGACCGACGCCCACTTATCGGAACCCGCAGCTGCGCCGCCTTTTCCGCCCGCGCCGCTGGATGCCGATCCGGCGTTGACCGTGCCTCTGATCTCGCTGGCCTGGGCGAGGAGCGGCGACAAGGGCAACCTGTTCAACGTTGCCGTGATTGCCCGTGATCCGGACTACCTGCCCTATATTGCCGCCGCTCTGACAACCGAAATCGTGAGCGAACACTACGGCCATGTGCTGGAACAGGGCGGCCCGCTTCCGGTCGAACGCTTCAGCGTTCCAGGCCTTGGCGCGCTGAACTTCGTGGTGATGAATTCGATGGAGGGCGGCGTCCTGGCCTCCACCTGGATCGATCCGATCGCCAAGGGCATGGCGCAATTGCTGCTCGACTTTCCGATACCGGTCAGCGCGGGCTTGTACAAGAAGCTGGCGGTTTGAGCCGGCCCTGTTGATGGAGGAAGAATGAGCGAAGAACCTGCGGTAACAATGCAAGATTCATCGGCCATTACCGGGGCCTGGCGTATTGTCACGGTCGCATTGGCAGGGGACAGCAGGCAGGCAAGCCGGGGCGATGGCTTCGGCACCGATGGCATGATCATATACGGTCCATGCGGCCATATGATGGCGCATATCGTGCTGCCCGATCGCCGCCAAAGTGCCGCTGGTGCAGATCCCAGCCACCACGCCTATTTCGGCACCTACACAGTGGATGCTGTTGCCGGAACCATCACCCATCATCGCCTGGCCAACAACAATCCGGGCCTGCCAACAGACGTGGTCCGCAGCTA
>CAVTAQ010000002.1:0-292309 GCA_963732725.1 uncultured Alphaproteobacteria bacterium
ATGTCTCGATCCCGCAGGAAGCCTTCATCGCTGCGCTGCGCATGGGCGAAGAGTAGTCCCCCTCCCGCCTGCGGGAGGGGTTAGGGGTGGGCCTGTTCGCCCGGCACTTCCCAAACCTCCAGCTCAAGCCCTGGCACATCCCGAAAGTCTCCGCCATTCGAGGTGATCAGCGGCAGGCCATAGACCAGTGCCGTAGCGGCGATCATGCGGTCGAGCAGACGCTGGCGGACGAAACCGCGCGTCGCCACAATCCCGCGATAGGCGAGCAGCGCCTCGTCATCGAAGGGGAGCACCAGCAGCGTCTGCATCAGCACATCCAGCGAGGCACGACGCGCCAAGGTGAACTGCGGCTTGGCATAGACCCCGCCTTCAAGTTCCACCTGGGTGACCACCGAAATGAAAGCATCGCCAGTCTTTGCCCCAATCCGGGTGACAGTCACTGGCTCCCGGTCGCGCAGCAGGATCGCGATATTGGTATCGATCAGGAAGCTCAAAGCCCGGGACGTTCCGGTATATCCACCTCGCGGCGCTCAATTTCCCCCACCGGCCCCAGCGCCAGCAGCCTGGCCGACATTTCCGCCAGCGTCTGGCGTTTGCCTTTCGGCCTGATCCACACGCCATTGCCCAACGGCTCTGCCGTCACTTCAATGTCCGCAGGCAAGCCCAAACCCCGGTGCAGCCGCACAGCAGCGCTGTTGCCGCTCTTGAAGGTCCTGGTGGAATAGGGGCTGTTCATGGCGCAGGTATATACGGGATATACGGGGGCGGGGCAAGAGGCCGAATTTCAACCCAATTCATGTGGAGCTTGCCGGAACGCAGTCACCACAGGTGAACGATCACCCCAGCCGGCCTCAAACCGGCAAGCCAGAAAATTGTTTCGCGCAAAGCCGCAGAGAGCGCAAAGGATGATGCGAGGGCCATTGCCCTCGCGCTCCCGGATTTTTTGCATGTTGTGGCATCCGACGTATTGTGTCTATCGTGTCCGAAGCATTTAGGGGAAGAGTCTTTGGCTTCGTTGAGGAAAACCCCGGAAACCGAACTTGCGAAGCTGACCAAGTATGACCGAATAATGGTTGCCCTTTTCAGGCAGCTGACCCGAGAGGTTTCGGTAGACAGTTTCCCGGACTTTATTTTCTTCGATCAAGACGATGTCAGAACTGCAATGGCGCAAGCCGTCAAAGACCATTGGATCGATAAACCCGTCAAGAACGTTCCGGATATTAAATACACCTACGATGCCCGCCGCGATCTGCCGGATGAATGCGAACAATGCGGGCCGGTCACTTGGCTCCAGAACGGAAAGGGTCGCTACCGGCTCCAGCGAACCCGCCGAAAGAACATCATTCGGTTGCCAGACAACCTCCCTATGTCGGCTCCGAAGATCGAACCTGAGATAGACCAGACCCCACCTTTCGTGGCAAGTCTGCTTGGCAACGATGAGCAGGCTGTATTTACCCGCGTGCGCAATTGCGGGCTCATCGCGAAATTTCTTGGGTTCAGCGCTTGGGCCATCCAAGGCCATCACCGAACGACCGTGAATTATGGTCAAATCGAAATTGACGAGGTTCAAGCGGGGCAAGATGGTGATCTGCGGGCTATAGTTCCGATTTCGGGTAAGGGCGGCCAAGACAAGCTGTCTTGGTCTCAAGCCCTGAATCTAAACACATATGGAAACGAAAAACCCCTAGTTGAGGGCCTAAAGACGAGAAGCATCGGCCTCTGGCGCGATTCCGAGGACACAATCTGGATTGTCGAATTCTCGCCTGAAACCGACATCGACCAAATCGAAATCGTCAACGCCCGCCGATTCCGGCTGCAGCATATCTGATTTCAGCTTCGATATCCTCCTGCTTACGCTTTGTGGCCCCACTCTTGCGATCCCGCTTGCTCGGTGGTGCAGCAACTCCAAAATGCGCCGCAGCCTGCGAAACCGTCATGCCGAGCAGGCCGACTTCGCCCAGTCCCACCGTCTCAAAAGGGCAGCTCGGCACATAACCCAGTGCTTCAATCAACTGCGTCGCAACCGCTCGCGCTAGCGGCGGCGGCACAGAGTTTCCGATCTGTCGCGCTCCGTGCCACTTGGTTTCGTGGAGCCGGAACCAGTCGGGATAGCCGTGAAGCCGTGCCATTTCGCGGACGGTAACGCAGCGGTTGAAATCGGGGTGAATGGGGCGGGGGCTGGTGAAAGCTCCGCGCGCGCCATCGGTCCCGGCGCGCAGGGTGTTTGAAAGGCCCTTGGAAGGCAGCTTGTAGAACCGGGATATCGGCTCGGTCTGGCCGCCCTTTGTTTCCGAGAAACGGCGACGTGAAATGTCGGTGTGTTCTGTACGGATGCTACTTGTGAGCAGGGACGGGTCCCAATTGCGGACGTATCCGAAATGCCAGGCGTCGTTTGTCATGCAACGCAGTTCGCTGGCGTAAGCGCTGGGACGCCCCCAAGCCTTGGTTCGGACTGAATCCGAGATGTGAAGATCTTCGAACGAGTCGGCATCGGGCAAATCGCCGATCGCATCGGCAACGCTCGGGCCAAGCGGCAGGTCCGGATGCAATTTTCCGCGCCCGTCGGCTGGTCGGGAAATGGCCTCGGGGTAACGGGGGAGGTGCGCTTCCCGCTTTGCCCCATAGAGGATCAGCCGTTCGCGATTTTGCGGTGTGCCGAAATGGGCTGCATTCAAGACCCGCCACGGCAGACGGACTTCGTATCCTAACTCCATGGCGATCACGACAAACTCGTCGAGAAACTGCCTATGCTTGCCGACCGTCAATCCTTTGACGTTTTCGAACACGAACGACTTGGCGTCGAGTTCCGCGACGATCCGCAGGAACTCCCGAACCAGCGCATTTCGCGGATCATCGAGCACGCGCTGCCCGATCATCGAGAATCCCTGGCAGGGCGCACCGCCGAATACGACATCGACCTCGCGATTGCCAATACCGGCTGCAAGCCTGATCTCGCTCCCCTTCAGTCCGACCACTGAACGCGGCATGACTGCGCAATTCGGGAAATTGAATTTGTGAACCGCACAATGCACCGGATCGATTTCGACAGCTGCAACGACATCGAAGCCTGCTTGCTCGAAGCCAAGGCTCATCCCGCCTGCACCAGCGAACAGATCGACCCCTATCGGCCTCATAAGCTGTTCCTTGACGAATCCACTGCTGCAAAGCCTAACAGAACATTTCGAGAATGTTGATAGCTTTCATCCGTATCGGAGGCAGTTTGCAAGTGTCAAAACCGAAGGTGCCGACGCACTGATTAATCCCCCAATTTTGCCCACAATGCGAGCCGCACTGTCAAACGGAGATATTTTAACGTGCGCTCATTCCGCCTGCTCCCCGCCTTCCCCGTCCTCTTCCAGCGCCAGCGCCTCGCCCTGCATTTTGCGTTCCTTCATCTTGTCGAGCTTGGCGTTGATTGATTCGAGGATGCGTTTGCTGTCGCGGCGTTGTTTTTCGGCGAGTTCCGCTTCCCATTCCTTGCGCCACTGCGCTTTCAGCCGGTCGAGCTGGCCTTTGGTGGCGGCGTCGGCGTTGTGGTAGCTGTCGGCGGCGAAGCGTTTGGGGGCGCGGTTGCGCAGGAGGAACATCAGCAGGCGGTCGTTGTAGACGCGGCGGGCGCCCACAACCGCGCCGAAATGATAGACCGGCACTTCGATGCCGTGGAGCGCCCTATCCATTGCGACATCTTCCAGCCGCTGGACGCCCAGCGCGAGGGCGGCTTCCCAGGCTTCGCGGAATTCGCCCGCCTGCGGGTGGCGGCGCAGCTGGTAGGCGCCTTCGGGGGTCATGTTGACCTTATGGGCGGCGGCGCGGACCGAGCCCGTATCGGCAAGCGCGGCGATGAAGCGGCGCTGGCGTTCGGCGGTCCAGCCGTCGTGGCGCTGGCACTGGCGCGGCACCGGGGCGAAGCGGGGCAGTTCGCCCTGGGGCACGGGGAGGCGGGTCTTGTCGATGGTCACGGCTTGGCTCCTGGCGCGGGCCCTGGGGGATCGAAACCGCGCAGCATGCACATTGGGGGCCGTGTAGGAAAATGCTTTTGAGTGGTTACAGTCGGTGCTGCGATGCGCTAAGGGCCGGGCCATCCCCTCAGGCGAGAATGAAACCGAACATGGCTGCATACAAGGAACCGAGCTTTCAGGAGCGCACCGCGCTCGCCCGCGAGGCGCGCGAAAAGGCGCTCAAGGCGCTCGCCGCCAAGCCCGCGCCCGATCCGGCGCTGATCGCCCAGCGCACCGCCGCCCGGCTCGCCCGCGAGGCGGCCCAGGCCGAGAAGAGCGCCGCGCGCAAGGCCGCTATCGCGCAGGCCAAGGCCGACAAGCTGGCCGCAGCGCAAGTGCCGGTGGTGGCAGGCCCGACCGAGGCCGAGCTGAAAGCCGCGCGCGACGAACGCTATGCGGCGCGCAAGAAGCGCAAGAAGTGAACGCGGGGGAGCGGACCCGGGTAAGGGTCTAGCTTTCCGCCACCTGGCCCCGCTCGCTCCGGCCGAGCAGCAGCAGCAGCGCCGAGCCGGTCACCACCGCGGTGCCGACGATCACCAGGAACAGGTTGAAGTTGCCGGTGGCGGCCAGCGTGACGCTGAGCAGGCTGGCGCCCAGCGCGGTCGAGGCTGACATGCAGGCGGTCAGCAATCCCATCACCGAGCTGTAGATGTTCACCCCGAACCGCCGCGCCACCAGATAGGCCACCACATCGCCCTCCGCGCCGTAGGTGAAGCCGAGGAAATAGACCGCGCCCCACAGCAAGCGCCGGGGCATCGAGGTCGGACGAGATCAGGAACAGCCCCAGGCTCGGCAGGCCCATGGTGATGAAGCCGACCACGTAGGGGTTGAACCGGTCAATCGCGAGCCCGGTCAGGATCCGCCCGCTGAGCATGCCCAGCGACGCCGCTGACAGCATCGCCCCGACCGCGCGGCCATCGACGCCGTTCTCCAGCATCAGCATCTTGAGCTGGGCCTGCAGGATGGTCTGCGGCAGGTTGCACAGCAGCATTGCGGCGGCGAGGATCCAGAAGGCGGCGTTGCGGAAAATCGCGGGATAGTCTTCGCGCGCGCGGCGTTTGGGCGGGGCAGAGGCCGCGTCCGGACCGGCGGCTTCGGCGGGGATCAGCAGGTAGGTGACCACGCCCGCCACCACGGCAAAGATCGCCAGCGCCTGGTAGCCGCTGCGCCAGCCTTCGGCCTCGACCAGCCCGTTGAGCAGCGGTCCGACCACGATCCCGAACAGCGCCGGGCCGGAGGCGACAATGGCGAGCGCCAGCCCGCGGGACTTCCTGACATATTGCACCGCCAGCCGGGCATAGACCGTTGCCGTGGTGGTCATGCAGATGATGCTCTGGGCGATGAATATGGCGATATAGACGCCGATCGTGCCGTCCATCCGGCTATAGGCGAGGTAGGTCAGCGGCATGGCCACCTGACCGATCAGCGCGGTGCGCCGCACGCCCAGCACGTCGGCCAGCCTGCCGACAAAGGGCAGCGCCAGCGAGCTGAACAGCCCCAGCGTGCCGACCATGGCAAAGTCGGCCTTGGACCAGCCATTGCTGCCGATCAGCGCGGGCGCCATGGTGCTGATGACAATGCCGATCAGCGACATGCCGGTGCCAAGCCCGATGGTCGCGGCCAGCAGCGGACGCCAGTTGGCCCGCAGTTCACCCCAATATTCGGACATGTTCTCTCCCAAACCGCCTGTCAGCACATCGGGTAAAGCGGTGGTGCGGTCAACCGGCGATCGCCGCCACAGTCCAGACCACGCCGACAATCAGGAACACGCCCGCCACATCCAGCATCAGCCCGGCGCGGATCACCCGGGGCAAGGCGACATGGCCGGTCGCCCAGGCGATCGCATTGGGTCCGGTGCCCGCAGGCAGCATGAAACCCCAGGTCGCGGCCATCGCGGCGGGCAGGGCGAGCAGGATCGGATCGGCCCCCATCGCCGCAATCAGCGCGGCCACCACTGGCAGGATACCGCTTGCCACCGCAATGTTGCTGGCAAATTCGGTTATCACGATGACCACTGCGACGAGCACCAGCGCCACCAGCACCAGCGGCGCCCCGCCCAGTGGCAGCAGCATCTGGCCGATCCAGGCGGCAAGCCCCGATTCGGTCATCCCCAGCGCCATCGCAAGCCCGCCGCCAAACATCAGCACCACATCCCAGGGCGCGCGGTTGGCCTCGCTCCACACCAGCATCGGCCGCCCGGTGCCGTCTGGCAGAAAGAACAGGATCACGCCGGCAGCGGCAGCAATCGTGCCATCGGTGAAGCTGCCTTTGGGCAGCATCGGTTCGAGCCAGGGCTGGGCGATCCAGGCCGCAATCGCGGCGGCAAACAGCACCAGCAGCCGCACTTCGCCGCGGGTCCATGCCGCCGACCTGTCAATCGCAGCGCGCGCGGCGGCGGGGTCGAAACGGTCTTCGGACAGATGCTGGACCCTGGCGATGATCCATGCGGCCAGCGGGATACCCGAGCAGCACCAACGGCACGCCGAACATGCTCCATTCGACAAAGCCGATCCTGGTGCCCAGCGTTTCGCCGATGAGGCCCGCCGCCATGGTGTTGGTCGGTGTGCCGATGATCGTGCCCAACCCGCCGATCGAGGCGGCAAAGGCGATCCCCATCGGCAAGGCTCCGGCCATCCCTTCGGTTTCGCCTTCACCCACTCCGCCCGCACCCAGCATGGCGAGCGCCATCGGCATCATGATCAGCGCGGTCGAGGTGTTGGAGATGAAGCCGGAGAGGATCGCGGTGGCCATCATCACCGCCAGCAGAAGTTGCCAGGGCTTCTGGCCCGCCAGCCCCATGATGAACAGCGCCAGCCGCCGGTGCAGCCCGGTGCGCTCGATGGCGAGCGCGAGGAAAGCCCCGCCGATGAACAGGAAGATGATCGGCGAATAGTAGGCCGAAGCCGCCTTGTTGCCATCGACCACGCCGATTGCAGGCAGGACGAGAAACGGCAGCAGCGCGGTGACGTAGAGCGGCAGCGCCTCGCTCATCCACCAGGCGGCCATCCACCAGACCAGCCCGGCGGTATGCCAGGCCTTGGTTTCCATGCCCGTCGGGGCGCCGTTGAGGAGCGTCAGCAGGAAGCCGGCCAGGCCGATCCAGAAGCCGATGCGAGATGCGGTCATCGCCTGATTCCTCCCGGCAACGAACCCTACTTCGGCGAAAGCACCATCAGCATCTGGCGGCCTTCCATGCGCGGATAGCTTTCGATCTTGGCGACTTCGGCGGTATCTTCCTGAACCCGGCGCAGCAGGTTCATGCCAAGTTGCTGATGCGCCAGTTCCCGCCCGCGGAAGCGCAGGGTGATCTTGACCTTGTCACCCTCGCCGATGAACTTGTTCACCGAACGCATCTTGGTGTCATAGTCATGATCGTCGATGTTGGGACGCATCTTGATCTCCTTGATCTCCTGCGTCTTCTGGGTCTTTCGGGCGAGGTTGGCCTTCTTCTGCGCCTCATACCGGAACTTGCCGACATCGAGGAACTTGCAGACCGGCGGATCAGCGTTGGGAGAGACTTCGACGAGATCGAGGCCGACAGATGCAGCCTGTTCGATTGCCTCGTTGGTGTACATGACGCCCAGATTCTCGCCTTCGTCGTCGATCACGCGGACCTTCTCGGCGGTTATCATGGTGTTGAAGCGCGGGCCGCTTTTGACTGGGGGCGCCATGCTGCGCCGGGGAGGGGGTGCTATTGTGTATGCTCCTGTGGATTCCGGAAGGACTCGGCGCGGCTCATAACACAATGCGCAGCGAGATAAAGCCCGCTCACGCCGCAGCGCGCCACAGCGGGAACTGCACAAGCCGGTTGTTGGCCGAAGCAACAGCGTCGATCGCGCGGGCGGGCTGCATCGCTGCGACGATTTCGGGAGAGGCGGCGTCCATCCCGCCGGTGAGCGAACCGAACGCCGGAAGGATCAGGCGGCTCTCGCTGCGCACGGCGCATGGGGTCGCAATCCGCCGCCCGCGCGCGCGGACCGACAGGCGCGGGTGAAAGTGGCCGGAAAGTTCGGGCCGGGTCTCACCGGCAAGGGCGCGGTGGCGCAGGATCAGGCCGGACAGGTCAAGCTCTTCGGCGAATGTCCCCGCCGCGCCGCCGGACGGATCATCGTGATTGCCGGCAATCCACACCCAGTCGGTCGCGCGGGTCAGCGCGTCGAGCATTCCGGCGGCATGCGGCTCAAGCCGGTCGATTCCGTGCTTGTCATGAAAATTGTCGCCCAGACAGAACACCCGCCGCGCGCCGGTTTCGCGCAAAGCCAGCGCCAGTCGCGCCAGCGTTTCACGGCTGTCATAGGGCGGCAGCATCTGGCCGCGCTCTGCAAAAAAGCTGGCCTTCTCGAGATGCAGGTCCGCGACCAGCAGCGCCCTCTCGCGCGGCCAGAACAGCGCGCGGCCTTGCACAAGCCGCATTTCCTCCTGTCCGAACATAAAGGGAACCATGGCTTTGCCTTTACGCGAGCCGCGCGATTTGGCAAGCGCGCGCAATGACCGACTGGACCCCCCACACCGAGCGCGCCAAGGACTGGTTCGAGACCTTGCGCAACCGTATCTGCGCGGAATTCGAGAGCATCGAGCGCGAGGCCGGCAGCGAGGCTGCGTTTCAATACACCCCCTGGCAGCGCGAGGCGGTCGAAGGCGGAGCGGCAGGCGAGACGGGAGGCGGCACCCGCGGGCTGATCAAGGGCAAGGTTTTCGAGAAGGCCGGGGTCAACATCTCGACCGTGCATGGCGCGCTGTCGAAGGACTTTGCCGCCTCGGTCAACGGGGCCAGCGCCGAACAGCCCGCCTTTTCCGCCACCGGCATCAGCCTGGTCGCGCATATGGCCAATCCGCACGTTCCCGCAGTGCACATGAACACCCGGTTCCTCACCACCACCAAGGCCTGGTTTGGCGGCGGCGCCGATCTCAACCCGCCGCTGCCCTATGATGATGATACCGCAGAGTTCCACGCCGAGCTCAAGGCCGCCTGCGATGCGCATGGCGCGGATTACTATGCGCGCTACCGGAAATGGGCGGACGACTATTTCTTCATTCCCCACCGCCAGTGCCATCGCGGCGTCGGCGGGATCTTCTACGATCACCTCGAATGCGATTCCGAAGCGGCATGGGAGGCCAACTTCGCCTTTACCAGGGCTGTTGGCGAAGCGTTTCTGGCAGTGTTTCCGCGACTGGTGCGGCGGCGGATGGGGGTGGAATTTACCCCGGCGGAAAAGCTACAGCAGCTCGAATGGCGCGGGCGCTATGCCGAGTTCAACCTGGTCTACGACCGGGGCACCGCCTTCGGCCTGAAGACCGGCGGCAATATCGACGCAATCCTGATGAGCCTGCCGCCAGAGGCGGTGTGGAGCTAGGGTCAGGACCTATTAATCGCACTTTCGAGGTTTGAAGCAAAATGGCCCAGCGCAAGGCGGATGGGCGCAGGAATAGTGGTTCTATTTCAAGGCCATCCAACGCAGCGATGGGCCATTTTGATCAAATCCCTTCGGGACGGCAGAATGGCTTCCATCTCGGACAGAAACTCCCTTGGAAAGGCAACCAGCCTTCCCGGCGGGAGTTTCCGCCGATATGTCCGCCATTCTGCCGCCTCGAAGGTGCGATTAATAGGTCCTGACCCTAGGCTCAGCGCGCGGCGGCGTGGGTGCGGAACCAGTCCTCAAGCTCGGCTTCGCTGAGTTCGCCAGCGGCGAGGGCGAGGACTGTGCGAATGGCGTCTTCCGGGGAATAAGTCAGCTCCGCCCCGTTCAGCTTCAGAAACAACCGCGCCAGCACCCAGGCGGTGCGCTTGTTGCCATCGGCAAAGGGATGATTTCGTGCGACGCCAAAACCATAGGCGGCAGCCAGTGCACAGAGATCGTCTTCGCCATAAGCCCAGCGATTGCGCGGACGAGACAATGCCGAGTCGAGCGCGCCTGCATCCCGCACGCCGATGATTCCGCCGTGTTCGGCCAATTGCCGGTCATGGATTGCAAGGGCCACTTCGGTCTCCAGCCAGACCGGTTCGGCCCGGTCTGTTTGGGACACCGGACTTGCTCCTATTTCGCCAGCACGCGAAGGATATCGCGATCCTCGCGCATGATCTGCTCGGCCATTTCCATCTTGGCGGAAAAGGCCGGATCGCCCGCAGTCAGCCGTACGCCATCGGGCGCCTCGCTGACAAACAGGGTGTCACCCACTGCAGCACGCAGCCGCGCCAGCAGCTCCTTGGGCAGGATGATCCCGGCGGAATTGCCGATCTTGGTGATTTTGAGCGACGCGTTCATACGTTCGTTATAACAAAATATGGCGGAACGTCAAGCTGGCAGAATCGCCCGCCGCGCAACCGGGCGTTGCCGCGGGGGTGCGCGGCGCCTATGCTGGGCAGTGAAACGCGGGAGAAACAGCTTGAACCACCGTCTGGGCCTGATGCTGGTCATGGCCGCATCGCTCGCCGTTGTCCCCGGGGCAAGCCTTGCCGGTGACCGGGCAGTACTGGCTCGCTCGGCGCTGGTGCTGGGCGAGGGCTCTGCTGCTGGCACGGCGGCGATCCGTCAGCGCAAAGGCCGACTGGTGCTCGAACTCGATCTCAAAGGTATCGCGCCGGGCAGTCATGGCCTGCATTTCCATGCCAGCGGCCAATGCGGCGGCACCGGGGCGGCGTTTACCAATGCGGGGCCCCATCTCAATCCCGGCGGCATGCGGCATGGCACGATCCAATCCGGCAGGCCATCACATGGGCGACCTGCCCAATGTGACTGCCGATCGCCGGGGCCGGATCAAGACCCGCATCGCGCTCAGTTTCGATGCGCGGCAGCTGGCGGCGCAGCTGTTCGACGCCGATGGCACTGCGCTGGTGGTCCATGCCGGGCCGGATGACTATGCCACCGATCCCAGCGGCAACAGCGGCGCGCGGATCGCCTGCGGAGTGTTGATCCGCAACTGAAGTCATCATGATTGTGGCGGGCACCCGCCCGCTCTCCCGCCCGCTCTCCCGCAAGTCGGAAAATCCACAGATCGAATCCACTTGCTCTCGGGGCGGTCTCTCCCCCATCCTCTGCCCGACATGCTGCGCCAGTACGAACTCGTTGAACGCGTCAAAGCCTATGATCCGGATGCGGACGAGGCGCTGATCAACCGCGCCTATGTCTATTCGGTGGTCAAGCACGGCAGCCAGAAGCGCGCTTCCGGCGATCCCTATTTCAGCCACCCGATCGAAGTCGCCGGGCTGATGACCGACCTGAAGCTCGACCAGGAGACCATCGTCACCGCGCTGCTTCACGATACGGTTGAGGATACGCTCGCCACCATCGAGGAAGTGGAGGAATATTTCGGCAAGGACGTGGCGCGGCTGGTCGATGGCGTCACCAAGCTGTCGAAGATCGAAACCCTGACCGACAACGAGCGTGCGGCGGAAAATCTGCGCAAGTTCTTCCTTGCGATGAGCGAGGATATCCGCGTGCTGCTGGTCAAGCTGGCTGACCGGCTGCACAACATGCGCACGCTCAAATTCATCAAGAGCGAAGACAAGCGCCGCCGCATCGCCCGCGAGACCATGGATATCTATGCCCCGCTGGCCGAGCGGGTGGGCATGTACGAATACATGCGCGAGATGCAGCTGCTGGCCTTCGAGCAGCTCGAGCCCGAGGCCTTTGCCACCATCGAGGGCCGGCTGGCGCAGATCAGGGATCTGGAAGGCGGCCAGGTCGATGCGATCGCGCTCGCCATCAAGCAGGCGCTGGCCGAGGCCGGTATCCGGGTCGAGGTCTGGGGGCGGGAAAAGCATCCCTATTCGATCTGGAAGAAGATGGAGGAGCGCCACGTCTCTTTCGAGCAGATCACCGACATCATGGCCTTTCGCGTGCTGTGCGAGACAACGGAAGATTGCTACCGGGCGCTCGGCGTGCTGCACACCACCTGGCAAATGATCCCGGGCCGCTTCAAGGACTACGTCTCGACCCCCAAGGCGAATGGCTATCGCTCGCTCCACACCGCGCTGATCTATGAAAACTCGATGCGCATGGAAGTGCAGGTCCGCACCCGCGAGATGCACCGCACCAACGAGTTCGGTCTTGCCGCACACTGGGCCTACAAGCAGGGTGACCGGCCCGATGGCCAGGTCGGCTGGCTGCGCGACCTGATCGAGATCGTCGATGCCAGCCACGATGCCGAGGAACTGCTCGAACACGCGCGGATGGCGATCTACCAGGACCGCATCTTCGCCTTCACCCCCAAGGGTTCGCTGCATCAGCTGCCCAAGGGCGCAACCTCGGTCGATTTCGCCTATTCGGTCCACACCGATCTTGGCGACACCGCCGTGGGGGCCAAGATCAACGGGCGGCACATGCCCTTGCGCACGCCGCTGGCCAATGGCGATGTGGTCGAGATCATCCGCAGCCGCAAATCGAGCCCGCAACTGTCGTGGCTGGGCTTCGTCGTCACCGGCAAGGCACGCGCCGCGATCCGCCGCGCGGTGCGTCACAAGGAAAAGCAGGAAATCGCCGCAATCGGGCGCAAGCTGTTCGACGAGATCGCCTCGCGCCTGCCTGGCAGAATTGGCAAGAAAGCCACAGCCGAAGCCGCAAAGCGCCTTGGCTTCGGGCAGGAAGTCGAACTGATGGTGGCGATCGGCACGGCCAAACTGCATGACCGGGAGGTGATGGAAGCGCTGGTGCCGGGCAGCGCCGACAGCTTCACCGACCCCGAAGACTGGCCGCAGCAGGCCCATGCCATTTCGATCCGCGGCCTGACTTCGGGCATGGCGTTTCACCTTGCCGCATGTTGCCATCCGGTGCCGGGCGACCGCATCGTCGGCCTCAAGCAGCCCGGCCTCGGGGTCGAGGTGCACGCGATCGATTGCCTCGCGCTGGCCAGCGGCGTCGATGCCGACTGGCTCGATCTGTCATGGGGCGAACGCTCGACCGGGGCCATCGCCCGGGTGCGCGCGGTGCTTTACAACCGGCCCGGCACGCTGGCCGAAGTCACCGGCATTTTCGCCGGAAACCGCGCCAACATCGTCCACCTCGAATTGCTCAACCGCGACGAATTGTTCGGCACCTACGAAGTCGATCTCGAAGTGAGCGACCTTGCCCACCTGACCCGCATCGTCAGCTCGATGCGCGCCAGCGATGCAGTCGCCGAGGCAGAACGACTTTAAGTTGCTGATCCGAAACTGGCGTTTCGGATCATTCGGCACCGGCCCGCTCCCCCGCCCGGCCACCCAACGAGATTGTATGCTCTGGGTGGCCGGGCGGGGGAGCGGGCCGGTGCCGCTACTGTTTCAGTCTAACTGAAACAGAGTCTAAAGCTTTCCGCAGACAGCCATGCCCACGTTTACCCACAAGGCCAGCATGGCAACCACGCCGAGCACGAAAGCCCCGCCGCGCGCGTTGGGGTTGTTGCTGGTCAGGTGCACCGCGCTCTGCACCAGCCGGGCTGCCGCATAGGCCCAGGCGAAGACCAGCGTCCACATGCCCACTGCTGTCAGGGCGAATGCGGTCAGGCAGGCGGCATAGAACAGCGTCGGCAGTTCGAACAGGTTGGCATAATGCCGCACGGCAACCACGGTCGCCTCGGGCTCGGGCGCGCCGAGATGCGCCTTGTAATAGTCGGCCGGATGCCCGGCCTTGACCGCCGCTCCGCGCATCTGCGCCATGCGGATGAAGCCGATGAAAGTCAGCGCGACGATGACGAGCATCGGCACGAAGATCGAAACCTGGTTGGCGGCATTGAACATAATTCTGTCCCCTCCTCACGTGTCGGGGGCAGAATGCATGGCGCGGCACGCGAGGCAAGGGGAATCGAGCGCAGTGACCTATGCGGGCGGATTACCCGCAATCAGCCATTTGCCCCAACCGCCGCTCGTTCCAGCACAGCCTCACCCCACTGATTGAGAACTCTTGCCCGACAGTTTTGCTGCCAGCGCCACCCGCGCGTGCAGATCTGGTGGCACCCGGAACATGACCTTGCCGGAATAGGCCTTCTCCGGCTGCTTGCCGAGCTTCGAACAGGCTTCGAGATAATCGTCAACGGCCTCATGGAAGGCGGCAAGCAGTTCGGCGGGCGTCTCCGCGTGAAAGCCGACAATGTCATTGATCCCGGCGATGCGCCCGGTCAGGATCATGTCCTCGCTGTCAAATTCGACAGTCGCAACATAACCCCGATAGCTGAGCGTGCTCATGGCGTTACTCCGATCCTTGCCAGGAAATCGCGGGCATCGCGCACTTGATAGCGCTTTGCTTCCTTGGCGGGGTGCGGGCGATGGAAGCTGGCGATGACACCATCTTTCTCGAACCGCACGCGCGAGCCACTGCCCTCGATTACCTTGCAACCGGCTGCAACCAAGAGGCCTTCGATTGCCGCCCAAGCCAACCCGGCAGGCGCCGGATCGGCAAAGACAGCCTTCAGGACCTTGGCCTGCCGGTTGTTCATGGCGCTGCGACTAACATGAATTGCCGCGAAATGCTAGCATAAATTGCTAGCAGTGAACTTAGGTCACTTCCTCGCCCAATCACGGTGACCCAGGTTGGTCGGAAGGTGCTCAGCGCCCCTTGCGATGCTCGCCCTTGACCCAGCGCACGGTGCCCGAGCTGGCCCGCATCACCACGCTTTCGGTGGTCATCGTGCCATCCTTGCGGCGGTGGACGCCATTGAGCAGCGAACCATCGGTGACGCCTGTGGCGGCAAAGATGCAATCGCCCTTGGCTAGCTCTTCCAGCACATAGATCTTGTTGAGATCCTCGATGCCCCATTTGCGGGCGCGGGAGCGTTCGTCATCGTTGCGGAACAGCAGGCGGCCGTTGAACTGGCCGCCGACACAGCGCAGCGCGGCGGCTGCCAGCACGCCCTCTGGCGCGCCGCCCGAGCCCATGTACATGTCGATACCGGTGTCTTCGTCGGTGGTGGCGATCACGCCCGCCACATCGCCATCGGGGATCAGCTGGACACCGCAGCCCAGCGCGCGCAGTTCGGCAATGAGCTCGGCGTGGCGCGGGCGGTCGAGCACGCAGACGATGATGTCACCCGGGGTTACACCCTTGGCAGCGGCGACTGCCTCGACGTTTTCGGTGGGTGTCTTGGCAAGGCTGATGATGCCATCGGGATAGCCGGGGCCGACGGCAAGCTTGTCCATGTAGACATCGGGCGCGTTGAGCAGGTTGCCTTCTTCGGCGCAGGCCAGAACGGCAAGCGCATTGGGTCCGGCCTTGGCGGTGATCGTGGTGCCTTCCAGCGGATCGAGCGCGATGTCGATCTTCGGACCGGTTCCTTGCGCGCCGCCGACCTTTTCGCCGATGAACAGCATCGGCGCTTCGTCGCGCTCTCCTTCGCCGATCACCACGGTGCCATCGATCGCCAGCTCGTCAAATGCTTTGCGCATGGCTTCGACGGCGGCGTGATCGGCAGCCTTTTCGTCGCCGCGGCCGATCAGCCGCGAGGCGGCGATGGCAGCAGCTTCGGTGACACGCACCATTTCGAGGACAAGCGCGCGATCAAGAATTTTGCTGGCGGGGGTTTTGGTCATGTGTCGTCCGGTCCGGCGTTGGGAAACAGGGATGCGCTGCCGCTTAGAGAGCGGCAAAGCGATTGTCGAGATGGCCGGTCACGCAAAGGGCTCTTCCCCGGCAAGCTTGGTGCGCACCATCAGCCTGCCGCTGGCCGGATCGTAGGGCGCGGCGCGGTGGAGGGTGCCGGTGTTGTCCCACATCACGCAGTCGCCGGCTTGCCAGGCATGGCGGTAGACGAAGCGCTCCTGCGTTGCAAAAGCGCGCAAGCTGTGGAGCAGGGTCAGGCTTTCCAGCGGGTCCATGCCGGGGATTCCGGCTGCCGTATTGCCGATCACCAGGCTCTTGCGGCCTGAGCGGTGGGTCCAGACCAGCGGCAGCTCGCTGCTGCGCACGGCAAGCCATTGGTCGAGCGTCGCCGAATCGGGTTCGGGCTCAACCGCCAGCTGCGCTGCGGCGAGCGCGTGGATGGCGGTCAGGCCCTCGATCTCGGCCTTGCGTGCATCTGGCAGCGCTTCCCAGGCGGCATAGGTGTTGCAGAATTCAGTCTCGCCGCCCTCATCCGCCAGCACGCGCGGGCACATCAGCGAGGCGCGGATCGGCACCGGGTTCATGAAGCCGTCGAAATGCCAGAAGAGCGAGGCTTTGGTATAGTGCGCCGATTGTCCGCCCGCCGGATCGGTGCGGATCGGGGTGACGCTGCCATCGGCATGATCGGGCGCATAGATGCCCAAGGTTTCGGTGAAGGCGATCAGTTCGGTATCGGTGAAGTGGGTTTCAGGGAAAACCAGCACACCGCGCGTTTCGAGCAGATCGCGGATTGCAGCAGCATGCGTTCCGCCAAGCAGTTCAGCCTTGCCGTGCACACACTTGCGCGCCGATCAGCGGCTTGAGATCGCTATGCGTCCAGAGCCACCGCTGAGACCTGCAATCCACTGCTCGACAAAGGCCCGCGCTTCGGCGTGGCCGCCTGTCACTCCCATGCCGCCTTCCATCACCAGCGCGCGGCCGATACCTGCGAGCACCAGCGTCAGCCCGGCAGGCGGACAGCCGCCCGGTCCGGCAATCCGCTCGCCCAGCAGGCGGGTCAGCGCTGCCACCTGCGCTGCGCGCATCCGTTCGGAGTGCGCGACCATCTCCGCACGGAGCGCAGGCTTGTGGTTGGCCAGCGCCATGAATTCGAGCGTGACACCAGTGCGGCTGGTGTCGGCAAAGAATTCCCACAATGCGCGCAGCGGATCGGAGGATGCCAAAGCCGCATCGAGCATTGCATCGCTCTGTTCTGCACCCCGGCGAAACAATGCCAGCCACAGATCGTCGGTGGTGGTGAAATAATAGTGCACCAGCGAAGGCTTGAGACCGGCCCTGGTGGCCACCCTGCGGGTGCTGAGCGCGCCATAGCCTTCATCGCGAACCAGCACCTCGGCCGCCGCGAGAATCGCGGCGCGGGTGGCCGATCCTTCTGCTCCGATCCTGCGTGCGCGGCTTGCCATTATCGCGCGCTACTTCCGCTTGGCCGGTGCATACCAGATCGGCGAGGTTACCGCGCGTTCCTGGATGGTTGCGGGAACGCCTTCGGCCAGCGGCAGCCCGTGCGCGGCGGCAAGCAGCGTGGGCCAGCGCGGGGTCGGTATTTCGAGCGCGCGGGCATAATAGACCGCAGGCCTGGCCGGATCGAATTCGGGATCGCGCCAATGGCCCTTGAGCACGGCCGCGCCGACACTGTTGCTGTACCTGGCAGTCTTGAGATCGACGGTATTGCCGACCGGCGGCAACTTGCCGGTTCTGGCATCGGGTCGCCGCCCGTCGGACCATGCCACATCGAAGATCTTTTCCTTGTGGCTGCCGCCTTCAAGCCAGACCTTGATAATCTGGATGCGATCAAGGTTGGCTCCGGCCGGGTCTCTCGCCGCCTCGAACACGAAGGAAGGCGCGCCGCGCACCTGGCCGGAGGACGGCAGATCGCCGCCCATCGGCACGCCTGACCGGTAGGCCCGGCGCACCCAACCGGCGCTGCGCTGCATGGCCGCGGGCAGGTTCCACCCGCCAAACATCCGCAGCCGCATCTGGGTGCCCGATGTGGCGAATGTTTCCTTGCGCCGCAGCGCTGCGTAGATCGATGCCCGCGTGTTCTGCTCGGCCCAGACCCCGGTGAGCCCGCCGCTTGACCAGTTGAGCTGGGCCGCCTGCTCCTTGGGCACGCCCATGGTGCGCTGCCGCTCGAATCCGTCGATCTGGCCCTTGGGCGCGCCCGGCTTTTGCGACAGGATCTTCCGGGCGAATTCGAGGTTGGGCAGGTTCGCCTGCGGATCGGTGCTGAACAGGCTGTTGCCGGCATAGGCATTCTCTGCCGAATCCGAGAGGCCGTTATGGAAGTCCGTGGCGGCAACGAAGCCGAGCTTGAACGGGTTCGCCCCGATCTTGCTTTCGATCACCAGCCCGCGCCCCAGCGCCTGCCGCGCGAAGCTGCCGTCGGGCTTGCTGCCACTGCCCATGCCCAGCAGTTCCTCGGCGCGTTCGAAATCGGCGAATTCGTCTGCCGGGGAAAGCAGCGGCGAGGTTTCGGACTGGCCCTTGTGCTGGTAGAGTTCGGCAAGCGGCTCGTTCAGCGCGCGGCTGCGGGCATAGGCAAGGTCGATCGGGCGGCCCTTGCTGTCGTTCCAGTCGAACATCATGCCATCCGAGGCGTTGGAATTGTGCGGGATCGCCAGCCCTTCGATGCCCTTGGCGCGCTGCACGTCCATCCATGCCCAGAGGTCTTCCGGGTTCTTCGATTCTGCGGCGCTGAACGGTGCCTGCGGGGCCTTGCCCGCGAAGATCACGTTGCGGTGCATGTTCTTGCCGTCCCACATCGCGGTCCATTCGTAGGCGGCAAAGGTGGTGAACTTGCCGGGCCGGTTGTACTTTTCGACCAGCCCCAGCTGGTAGTTCCAGCTGTCGGTGTTGACCGCGTTCATCTGCACGCGCAAATCCTCGTCGCCCGACAGCGCGGCGACCAGTTTGCCAAGCGCCGCGCCCAGCGGGTCGCTCAGCATCAGGGCGCCGGCCTTGCTCCGTGCAAAGGCGCTTTGCGGATCGCTGAGGCCGCGCATCGAGGCGCCAAGGTATTCGCTGTGATCGGTCAGCGCCATGAAATCGAGCGGCCGCGAACGGCGGACGGTCTGGCCGAGGTAGGAAACCGGTTCGCCCAGCGCAAATCGCCAGGCCATGTCAGGTTCGGCGCGGCTGCCCATCAGCGCATAGGCATCAAAGGAGTAGCCGGTGTGCAGGTGCAGCTCGCCAAAGAAAGCGCGGCGGCTCTCGGGCGCGCCGGTCGCGGATGGAGCCGCCGGGGCCAGGGCAAACGCGGCAACAGCGGCGAACACTGCGGCGGTTTTCTTCATCCCATCCCCCTCAGCCGAAAACGGCGACTGTTCGCTCGACAAACAGCATGCCAGCGTAACACCCGATGCCATAGGGCGCCAGCCTTCGCAGCCACCAATCCTCCCCGGCACGGGGAGGGGAACCATCCGCAGGATGGTGGTGGGGCACAGGCGGCACTGTGCATCTTCGCGGAGGCAAGTGACCCGGCGCGTGCCCCTCCACCAGCTGCGCTGGTCCCCCTCCCCGTTCCGGGGAGGATTTCAAGGATCGCCAGACCGCCGCCAGCACCAGCAGCGCCGCGACGAACAGCAACTGCCCGGCCTCGACCCCCAGGTTGAACAGCAACAGCGCCAGCGGAATATCGCTTTCGGGCAGCCCGGTTTCGGCGAGCGCTCCGGCAAATGCGAAGCCGTGGAGCAGGCCGAACAGCGCCGCGATCAGCCAGGTCTGGCGGCTCGCCAGGCCGCCCCTCGCCAGCAATTCGCGCGCCACGAACAGCAGCGACAACGCCACCAGCGCCTCGATGGTGGCGACCGGGGCCTTGACCCAGCCCAGGGTGCTGGCCGCAAGGGTAAGCGAATGGCCAAGGGTGAAGGCGGTGATCACGCCGACCAGCCGCCAGCCGGTCCCCACCAGCAGCACCAGGGCGGCGACAAACAGCAAATGGTCCGCGCCGCCGAGAATATGTTCCACGCCGAGGCCGGCATAGGCCCGCGCCGCCAGCGCCTGCCAGCCGCCGAAGTCGATCGTCATCGCCGGATTTGCGGCGCTGAGAATGGTATCGCCGCCCTTTCCGCTGGCCGTGCGCACATGCACCAGCACATCGGTGATGGTATGTTCGAGGCCGCCGATGGCAAGCCTGGCCCCGGCCAGCTGGCTGGCGGGCGCATTGACCTGCCAGCTGCGCAGATAGTGGCTCCCCGTCAGCTGCTCGGCCTTTGGCTTGCGGGCCAGCCAGCCGTTCGAAAGGCGCGGCTCAAGCTTCACTGCCTGATCGCCCATCACCGGCTGCTTCCAGACAATGTGCCAGGCGCCCGGGCGCTGTTCGATGAGTTCGAGATAGGCCGGGCGGGATTCGTGGGCAGAGGCAAAGACAGGCCACGCCAGCGCCAGCAGGCCCAGCAGCAGGCGGATCACTCGCGCACCACGGTATAGCCCGCCCGCATCTGCGCCATGCGGCCGGCATTTGCTGCTGCACGGGCCGCGGCAAGCCAATCCGCCCGCACCCGATCGCGCACCTGTTCGAAGCCCGGGGTTGTGCCGGGCCGGGCAGCGGAGACACGCACCAGATGCCAGCCAAACGCCGATCGCCATGGGCCTGACCAGCGTCCCGCCGGGGCCTTGAACAGGGCATCGGACATTTCGCCATCCCCGAACAGCCTCTGCGCTTCGGCGGGGCTGAAACCGGCAAAATCGGCGAGGTCGGGAAAGCTGTCGCCCAGCTCGGGCGCGCGGAGAGTTTCCGGCCCCAGGCGCGCCCGCACGGCCTCCGCCCTGGCTTTCGCCGCACTGTCGCCGGCAGCGTCGGCGGCGAAGAAGACGTGGCTGAAATCCACCCGTCCGCCTTCGGAATAGTTTGCCCGGTGCCTGTCGTACCAGCTGCGCAAGTCGGCTTGCGAAGGCTCATCGGGCACGGCCAGATCCGCCTCGAGGAATTCGACCTTCTGGATGATCCGGCGGCGGATGATCTCGTCGCCCCGGTCAAGCCCGCGCGCGATCCCTTCGCGAAACCTGACCTCGGAAGCAACGTAGTCCTCGATCAGCCTTGGCATCACGGCGGCTTCGGGTGGCAAGCCGAATTCTGCCTCGTAAGCGCTCTTCAGCTGCGCTTCGACGGCTGCGGAAATGACAATGCGGCGCGGATCGTTTGCCCGGGCATGCCATTGGGCAAGGGCATAGAGCGCCAGCCCTGCCGCGAGGAAGTGGACCAGCGGCTCGCGCACCAGCCTGGCCGGCATCAGGGGCTGACGCCCGGCTCGGTTTTGGGCAGGTCAGTTCTGGCCCTACCAGTGCTCGCCATTCCGAGCGCGCCGATGGTCATCAGGACCATGACCATGATCAGCAGCCCGTTGTAGCTGCCGGTGCGGTCATGCACCCAGCCTGCCGCATAGGGACCGATTGCCGAAAACAGCGCGCCGAAGGTCACGATCCCGCTGAAAAGCGTGCCAAAGGCCTTGAGCCCGAAGTGCCGCGTTGCCTGATAGAGCACGACGTCGATCTCCGCTCCGGTTGCAAAGCCGAACAGGCAGACCACCAGCAGCAACAGGCCGGTGCCCGGATTGTCCGACATCAGCAGGGCGGCGGCAACAACCGGCAGCATTTGCGTTGCCATGCCGATCAGGTGCCCGGGGAAGCGGTCGAGCAGCCAGCCGACCGACAGGCGCGCGAACAGGCCGACCATGCCAAGCGCCACGAACAGGCTCGCCGCATCGCTCGCAGCAATGCCTTTCTCGCCAAGCAACAGCATCAGGTTGGTCGAAATGGTCATGTTGTAGAAAGAGAAAGCGGCAAACGCGACCACCAGGCCCCAGAAGGCGCGCGTGCGGATGCCTTCGCGAAAGCTCAGGCCGCGCAGCGCAGGGCCATCGGTTGCAGCCTTGCTCCGTTCGGGCGGATCCCGGAAAAACATCAGCACCAATGGCAGCGTCGCAGCTGTCCAGATCGCGCCGACCGCCATGAAGGCATGCCGCCAGCCCAGCTCGGCGATCAGCCAGGTGGCCAGCTTGGGCTGGATCATCGCGGCAAGCGGCGCGCCGGACAGCGCCACCGCCAGCGCGAGGCCGCGCGCCTTGTCGAAGCGCGCGGCGATCGGACCCATCCAGACCGTCGCCTGGACCAGCACCACGCCAACCGCCAGCACCGCCCAGAGCAACCACCATTGCGCCGCCGTGCCGCTCGCCGTGCCGAGCAGGGCAAACGAGCCGGGCAGGACGAACAGCCCGGCAATCGCCACCCTGCGCGAGCCGAAGCGGTCGACGATCAAACCGACGATCATGTTGAGGAAGATGCCAAGGAACATGGCGACCGTGACGCCGAACATGGTTTCTGCCCGGGTCCAGCCGAAAGCCTGTTCGACCGGTCCCGCAAAGGCACCAAAACCATAGCTCTGCAACCCGATGGTCGAAAACCCGATCATCGCCGCAAGCGTGACCGGCCAGTGCGCGCGCCATTCCTGTGCGGCGGTGTGCCCGGTCTCCCGGTTCATTCAGCGTTCCACTGACCGGTCGGCTTGCGCATGGTCAGCACGGCGATGGCGCCGATGCACATCAGGCCGGTGACGATCATCAGCAGCGGGTCGTAGCTCTTGTAGACATCGTGCAGCCACCCGACGAGAACCGGCCCGATCGTCGAGGCCAGCGCGCCGATGCCAATGATCGCGCCCATCAGGGAGGCGAAGGCCTTGAGACCGAAGTGCCGGGTTGCAAGGTAGGAGACGACATCGATCTCGGCCCCGATCGCTGCGCCGAACAGGGCAACCGCCGCCATCAGCACCGGAACGCTGGGTTCGACTGTCAGCAGCAGCACCGAGCCAGCCGCCGGCATCAGCATTGTTATCATGCCGATCAGATTGGCCGAGTAACGATCAACCAGAGCGCCAACTGCAATCCGCGCGCCGATCCCGACCAGCCCCATGATGGCGGCGACTCCGGCCGCCTGGACCATGCCGATGCCGGTTTCGGCAAGCAGCGGCACCAGGTTCACCGACATGGTGAAACTGAAGAAGGCGAAGCAGCCGTAGGAGACAAACAGTTGCCAGAAAGCCCGGGTGCGCAGCGCTTCCCGGAAGGTCAGTCCCGGCAGGTCGGCCGCCATCTCGGCCGGACTTCTGGCCTTGGCGGCCTGGCCGGTCCGGCCATCGCGGAAGAACAGCAGCACCACCGGCAGCGCCACCGCCAGCCAGATCGCCGCCGTTGCCCAAAAGGCCTGCCGCCAGCCGTATTCGGCGATAAGTCTGGCAGCAAGCGATGGCGCGAAGATAGCGGCGATCGACGTGCCTGAAAGCGCCACCGCCATAGCCAGCCCGCGGGACCTGTTGAACTTTGCCGCGATTGCGCCGGTCCACACCGGTGATTGCACCAGCAGGATGCCGAGGCCGAGCAGCAGCCACAGGCCAATCCAGTTGCCCACCGATCCGCTGGCCGCACCAAGCAGGGCGAACGCGCCGCACTTCACCAGCAAACCTGCTATCGCCACGCGGCGTGAGCCAAAGCGATCGACAATCGCCCCGATCACCATGTTGCCGACGATGCCCAGCATCACCGAAATGCTGATGCCGGACATCACCTGGGCCCGGCTCCAGCCGAAGGCCTTCTCGATCTCGGGCACAAACGGGCTGATCGCATAAGTGGCCAGCCCCATCGACGAATAGCCGATCATCGCCGAAGCCGGAACCAACCAGTGCGCCCGCCATTCCGCCTTAGCGGTCGCGCTTAGTCCAACCTGCTGCATTGCCGCCTCCCTTGGCGTCCACAAGACGGACGCGCGCTGCCCATGTCAAGGTGCTCGCGCATTGACAGAATGCCTTGCGGCTGAAAGCAAGTGCAGGGCAGTTCGGAGAGAGGACAAAATGCGCGACAGCATCGGGAGCCCGGCCACGGCCGAGTGGCGCGCGGGCTGGCCGCTGGCGCTCACCGCGATGTGGGGCATTTCGCTGACCACGCTGCATTCAGGCTCTACGGGCGTGATGATGGAGCCGCTCGAGCGCGAGTTCGGCTGGAGCCGCACCGAGATCTATTTCGGCAATTCGCTGGTGTCCTATGTGCCGGTGCTGCTGGGCATCGCCATGGGCTTTGCCATCGACCGGTTCGGACCGCGCCGCATCGCCATCGCGGCGGCTGCGGCGGTGTGCGCGGGCTATGCCATGCTCAGCCAGGTGACCGGCGGCCTGTGGAACTGGTGGGCGAGCTGGGCGCTGATCGGGATCGCCATTTCCGCCATGCCGGTGGTCTGGCTGACGGCGGTTTCGGGGCGGTTCAACGCATCGCGCGGGCTGGCGATTGCAGTGGCGCTGTCGGGTACGGGGCTCGCCAATTTCCTGGTGCCGCCGATCACCAATGTGCTGGTCGAGCACTATGGCTGGCGGGGCGGCTATCTGGGCCTGGCGTCGATCTGGGCAGTGATCGTGCTGCCGCTGGCGCTGCTGTTCTTTCGCGGAGCGGGCGAGCAAAAAGCCACCGCCGCTTCGCCGCCGCCCTCGGACAAGCTGCTGCCCGGCCTGACCGCGCGCGAAGGCTATCGCTCGGCCTCGTTCTGGAAGCTGTTTTTCGCCGCCTTTCTCGGCACCGCAGGCGGCGTGGCGCTGATCATGAACATGGTGCCGGTGCTGGTCTCGACCGGGCTCGGCAAGGGCACCGCCGCCTGGGTCGCGGGCCTGGCCGGCCTTTCGACCATCATCGGCCGGATCCTCGGCGGCTGGCTGATGGACCGGATCAACGCCAAGAACATCGCCGCCGTTGCCACGCTTGCCGGGGCGACCTTGCCGGTGATGCTGCTGTTTGTGCCCGGATCGGTCGCGGCGGCCACCTTCGGGGTCTGCGTCTATGGCTTTGCCGGAGGGGCCAAGATCGGCGCGGTGGTGTTTCTGACGTCAAAGCACCTCGGCCAGCGGGCCTTTGCCTCGCTCTATGCATCGATCAATTCGTTCATGGCACTCGGCGTCGGCACCGCGCCGCTGATCGCCAACATGATCTACGATGCCACCAGAAGCTACACGCCGATGATGTGGGCTGCGGTGCCTGTGCTGAGCATTGCGGCGATCATCTATTATTCGCTCGGATCCTATCCTGATTTTTCGAACGACGAAGCCAAGCCTGCCTGAGGGCACGAACGGGGAGACGGCCTTGACAGCGGACCAAACGACTTCGGCAGCGCGCGAATGGAAGGCGCACTGGCCGCTGGTTTTCGCGGGCACCATGGGCATGTCGCTGGCATCGCTTTCGACCAGTGCGTTCGGGGTGATGATGGTCCCGCTCGAACAGGCGCTTGGCTGGAGCCGGGCGCAGATTTCGCTCGGACCGCTGACCCTGACCGCAACCGTGATCCTGATGGGCACCGTGATGGGTTCGATGGTCGATCGCTTCGGCTCGCGCATCGTCGGGCTGATAACCGCTGCGGTGCTGTGCCTCGCCATCGCCGCGATGTCGCAGCTTAGCCCCAGCCAGTTCCTGTGGATCGCCATCTGGGTGGTGATCGGGCTGTGCAGCGCGGCGATCCCGGCGGTCAGCGTGTCGCCGGTCACCAAGGGCTTTTCCGCCGGACGCGGCCTTGCGCTGGCGGTCGTGCTCAGCGGATCAGGGCTGAGCGCGTTTCTGGTACCCAACATTGCCAACTACCTGCTTGAGCACCACGGCTGGCGCGTTACCTATCTCGGCCTGGCCGGGCTGTGGGCGCTGGTGGTCATACCGGTGCTGCTCATGTTCCTGCGCGATCCGGCCGTGCGGCCCGCAAGCCTGCCTGACAGTCAGGGTGAGAAGCCTGCACAACTGGTGGGCCTCACCGCCAGTGAAGGCTTCCGTTCGGCTTCGTTCTGGAAGCTGTTTTGCGCCAACGCCCTGCTGGTGATCGCCAGTGTCGGGCTGATCCTCAACATGGTGCCGGTGCTGCGTTCGACCGGGATTCCGGCATCGACTGCCGCCTGGATTTACGGCTTCAGCGGCATTGCCACCATTCTCGGCCGCGTGGTTTCCGGCTGGCTGATGGATCGCTTCGATGCGTCGCGGGTGGTCGGCTTCTGCGTTATCGGGTTGGTCTTGCTGCCGGGGTTGTTGCTGATTTCCCCGGGATCGGTGGCGCTGGCGATGGCTGCCGTCATCGCGGCCGGCCTGCTTGGCGGAGCGGCGAACCCGGCCAATGCCTATCTGGCCGGCAAGCATTTCGGCCCGCGCAGCTTCGGCACGTTCTATTCAACGATCAACGTCGGCTCGTCGATCGGTGTCGGCGTGGGGCCGCTGATTGCCAACATGGTCTATGACCAGACCAGAAGCTATGAGCTGGTGATGTGGGGCGCGATCCCGGCGCTGGTGCTTTCAGGCCTGCTCTATCTGTGGCTGGGCAAATACCCGAATTTTGAAGAGACCGGCAAAGCCGCCTGAAAGGACTGCTGACGGGAGAGCGGGCGGGTCAGGCCCCGCCGCCCGGCGTGCCTGCAGGCGGCAGGCCCCAGCGGGTCGAGGCCATGTCTTCGGTCATGACATCGAGCGGCGGCATGGCGGGGGGCGGGCCATAGTCGCGGCGTTCGTAGAATTCGCCGGTCATGTCGGGGGGGCCGCGATAGTGGGTTTCGAACATGCGCCACTTGAACAGCCAGCGATCTCCCGCCTCGACGAAGTGCTCGTAATAGAGGCCGATCGCGATGTTGGTGTCGCCGTTCTTCCAGGCGCAGCGCTCGTCGACCCAGGTGCGGCCATGGGCAATGCCCTGACCCACCGTCAGGATCGGCGTGCGGAAGGTGATGAACACCCGGATGAACTTGTCCATGATCGTCGCGATGCCGCTGCGCACCTCGTCGCGGCCGCGAAACACCCGGCCCGAGATGCGCCACTCCCCGTCTTCGGCAAAGCACCCGGCGAAAGCCTGATAGTCCTTGCGGAAGGCCGCGTCTGCATAGCGCGCGTGCAGATCGCGCACCCCGGCCTGCGCCTCGGCGAGGCTGGTCATCAGCTGATCTTGCGTTTCGGCTCGATCACCACCACCGGAATGCGCCGTTCGGTGCGGGCCTGATAGTCGTTGAAGGCGGGCCACTGCGTGCAGGCCTCGGCCCACAGCTCTTCGCGCTCCGGCGATTCGGCGGTGCGGGCGACAGCTTCCCAGCGATCGGCCATATACTGGATTTCGACGTTGGGGTCGGCAAGGATGTTGAGATACCACAGCGGATGGGCCGGCGCGCCGCCTTTGGATGCGATGATCACGAAATTGTCGCCGACCTGCTTGCCGATGATGGCAATGGTCCGCTTTTCGCCCGATTTGCGGCCTTTGGTGGTAACCAGCACTGCGGTTGCCCCGTTCCAGACCGAACCGCGTTCACCATTGGTCTCGCGGTAGGCGGCAACATGGCTCTCGTTGAGCAGCGAATAATCGAGGCCGGGGCGCATGCCGGGCTGGGGCGGGGTATCAGTCATCTTCGTTCCTCTCTTGCGCGGCCTTGGCAACCTGCCCGGCGCTGCTGCCTGCCTGACTGCCGAAAACCGCGCCCCGCGAGCAAGTCTCCGTCCCCTCTTAGCCCTAAATTAACCCTGAAATGGCAATGCATTTGGTGAAGACCGGCAAACATCGGGGCATGGGCGTTGTTCAGGACTTTCGACCGCGACGATATTGCTGCGCCGCCAGCTCCGGCGGCGGTGTTCGGCACGCGCGTCGCGGGGCCTGCCAAACCGTCGCCCGGCCTTGCCCAGGGCTGCAAGGCCTGGTTCGAGCACCACTTCCACCGGCTCGATCTGGTCCACGATCTGGCCGAGGATATCGGATCCGCGCACTGGCTGCGCTCGTTCGGCACGTTCTCCGCGCTGGCTGTCACAGCGCTTGCATTCTGGCCTGATTTCAGCGCCAACGAGGCCATTGCCGCCGTGCCGGTCGACCGCGCCGCGCATGATGAATTCCGCAGCCAGACGATACTCCCGCTGGCCTTCGGCGGCGAGAGCGGGCGGCGGATGGGGGCGACCAGCCGGGTCGTGCCGATCGCCAATGCGCCCGAGCGGACCCGTATCGACATGACCGCAACCCTTGCCCCCGGTGACAGCTTCGGGCGGATGCTGCAGCGCGCCGGGGTTGGCGCCGGCGATGCGGCAGAGGCCGCCGCGATGATTGCAGCCGAGGTTTCGCTTGGCGAAGTGGAGCCCGGAACGCGGTTTGCCCTGACGCTCGGCAAGCGCGAAGCGCCGGGTGCGCCGCGCCCGCTTGAAGCTTTGAAATTCCGCGCAAAGTTTGATCTCGGCCTGGCGCTGGAGCGGCGCGGCGGAGCCCTGGCGCTGTCAGCGAACCGTTTGCCGGTCGATACCACGCCGCTGCGCATTCGCGGCACGGTCGGCTCCAGCCTCTACCAGTCGGCGCGCGCCGCCGGGGCGCCGGTCAAGGCGGTGCAGCAGTATCTCCAGACGCTGGACGGGCATCTCAGCCTTGAAGGCGACATAACCCCCGCCGACACCTTCGATATCGTCGTCGGCTACAAGCGTGCGGCATCGGGCGAGAGCGAGACCGGGAGCCTGCTCTATGCCGGGCTCGAACGCGCGGGCAAGCCGGTCACCCAATTGCTGCGCTGGAGCAATGGCGGCGCCTCCGGCGATCAGTTCCATGAGGCCTCGAGCATCGGGCAGGCCGGAAGCAGCCGCACTTTTGCTCCGGTCAACGGCAGGCTGACATCGCACTTCGGCATGCGCCGCCACCCGATCCTCGGCTATGCCCGGATGCACGCGGGCGTCGATTTTGGCGCGGGCTATGGATCGCCGATCTTTGCGGTGAGCAGCGGCACGGTCTCCTATGCCGGACGGCATGGCGGGCACGGCAATTATGTCCGGCTCGAACATGGCGGCGGTCTGGGCAGCGGCTATGGCCACATGAGCCGGATTGCGGTTGCACCGGGAAGCAGCGTGCTGGCCGGGCAGGTGATCGGCTATGTCGGCTCCTCCGGCCTTTCAACCGGTCCGCACCTGCACTTCGAGGTCTACCAGGGCGGGCGCACGATCAATCCGCTTGCGGCCTCTTTCTCGGTCAAGACTCCGGTCGATGCGAAGCAGCTGGCCGCTTTCAAGGCCAGGCTGGCAGAAATCAAGGCGATCAAACCCGGGGCGGCGCTCAAGAGTCTTGGTCCCAGACTGGCGCTGGCGGAACGAACCGGCGCAAACTAAGTCTTGGCAAAGGGCGCGCGTTTCCGCCAAAAGCCCGACATGACTGCCAGCTATCCTGCGCTCCGCCTGCGCCGCACCCGCTCTGCCGTGTGGAGCCGCGCGCTGCACCGCGAAACCGTGCTCACCCCGGCCGATCTGATCTGGCCGCTGTTCGTCACCGAAGGCCAGGGCGTGGAGGAGCCGATTGCCTCGCTTCCCGGCGTTTCGCGCTGGTCGGTCGATCTGATTGCCGAGCGGGCGAAAGAGGCCATGGCGCTGGGCATTCCCTGCCTGGCCCTGTTTCCCAACACGCAAGCAGGGCGGCGAAGCGAGACGGGTGCGGAAGCGCTCAATCCCGACAACCTGATGTGCCGCGCGATCCGCTCCATCCGCGATGCCGTGGGTGATGGCATCGGCGTGCTGACCGATGTCGCGCTCGATCCCTACACCAGCCACGGGCAGGACGGGCTGATCGACCAGGCGGGCTATGTGCTCAACGATGAGACGGTGGAGATGCTGGTCGGCCAGTCGCTCAACCAGGCGGCGGCTGGGGCGGATATCATCGCGCCTTCGGACATGATGGACGGACGCATTGCCGCGATCCGTGCCGCGCTGGAAGGCGCGGGCCACCGCAATGTCCAGATCATGAGCTACGCCGCCAAATATGCCTCGGCCTTCTATGGCCCGTTTCGCGATGCGGTGGGCAGCGGCGGGCTGCTCAAGGGCGACAAGAAGACCTACCAGATGGACCCGGCCAACAGCGAAGAAGCGCTGCGCGAGGTGGCGATGGATCTGGCCGAAGGGGCAGACAGCGTCATGGTCAAGCCCGGCCTGCCCTATCTCGACATCGTGCGCGCCGTGAAGGATCGCTTCGAGGTACCGGTCTTCGCCTATCAGGTGAGCGGCGAATACGCGATGATCGAGGCGGCGGTGGCAGCGGGCGCAGGTGATCGCGATGCGCTGGTGCTGGAGACCTTGCTGGCATTCAAGCGGGCGGGCTGTTCGGGCGTGCTGACCTATCACGCGGCCCACGCGGCGCGGTTGTTGGGGTAAAGGGTTTCACGCGAAGGGCGCGAAGGAGCGAAGCACGCGAAGGGAATGCAATGACTGTTGAGGAACTCGCTACCGCCGCGATCAATTGCGGCTTGAAAGTTCATCAGGATCTGGGCCCAGGCTTGCTCGAATCAGCATATGAAAAAGTGCTTGCCCACAGGTTGCGCCAATCGGGTCTCGATACCGTGACGCAGGTCTCGGTTCCGATCATTGTGGACGGCATTGTCATCGATCCGGGTTTTCGTGTCGATGTTCTGGTGAATGGCAAATTGCTCATTGAAATAAAGTCGGTCGAACGCCAGACGGAAGTCCACGCAAAACAGGTGCTGACTTACCTCCGTTTGATGAAGCTTCCGCTTGGCCTTCTCATGAACTTTTCGGGAGAAAAGTTCAGCCATGGATTGAAACGAATCGTCAACAATCACCATGACGCAGCTGGTTCAGGCCTGAGGCTGCACCAATGAGCTTCGCGTTCTTCGCTTCTTCGCGCCCTTCGCGTGAAACTGGTGCTGCGGAATGAATTCTGCCGCCCCACCCATCCGCCGCGCCCTCTTCGTGGCGACGATCCTCACCGGCTCGTTCCTGCTGTTCCTGATCCAGCCGATGGTCGCGCGGATGGCGTTGCCGCGGCTGGGCGGGGCGCCCAATGTCTGGAACAGCGCGATGCTGGTCTATCAGGCGCTGCTGCTGGCGGGCTATTACTATGCGCACCGGCTGTCGCAGTTGCCGATGCGGCGGCAGGTGACGATCCACATCGCGCTGCTGCTGCTGGCGGCGGTGAGCCTGCCGATCGCCCTGGCCGAACTGCCCCAGCCAGCACCGGGCAGCGAGGCGTGGTGGGTGCCGCTGCTGCTCCTGGCCAGCGTCGGACCGGTGTTTTTCCTGGTATCGGCGCAGGCCCCGCTGATGCAGCGCTGGTTCGCAGCGCATCCCGGCGCGGGTGAGCCCTGGGCACTCTATGCCGCTTCCAACCTCGGCAGCTTTGCCGGTCTGATTGCCTATCCGCTGCTGGTCGAGCCGGGCTTGCGGCTGCGCGACCAGTCATGGACATGGAGCCTGGGCTACGGCGCGCTGATCGTGCTGATCGCGCTGGCGGCGCGGGCGCGGTGGAATTCTCCCCTCCCCACCCCCGCCCCTCAAGCGGAGGGGGTGAAAATCCCCGCCCGGCGCATCGTCCACTGGCTGATCCTCGCCGCGATTCCCTCCGGCCTGATGCTGTCGACGACCACCCACCTCACCACCGACATCTTTGCCATGCCGCTGCTGTGGGTGATCCCGCTGGGGCTCTATCTGCTCAGCTTCGTCGCCGCCTTTTCAGACCGGCGCGGCGCGGCGCGGGGCATCGCGCTGCTGGCCCCGCTGGTGGTGCTGGCGGCAGGTGGCGGGGCAATGGCGTCGCGCTATTCGGTGACGCTGGTGCCGGTGCTCGAAAGCGTCGCCTTGCTGTTCGTGGTCTCGGTGGTGCTGCATGCGCGGATGTACGACCTGCGGCCCGCCGCCGAGCGGCTGACCCTGTTCTATCTGACGATGTCGGCGGGTGGTGCGCTGGGCGGCCTGTTCACCGCCTTGATCGCGCCCACGGTGTTCGACTGGGTGTGGGAGCACCCGATCCTGGTGCTGGCCGCCGCCGCGCTGATGCCGCTGCCGCGCTGGTTCGACTGGGCGAGCCGACCCGGGCTCGACCCGATGCTCAAAAGGGTGCTGGCAGGCCTGCTGCTTGGCATTGCGGTCTATCTGGCATTCGAACTCTTTGCGCTCGATCCGGCCGACGAGGCCAGCTTGCTGCGCTGGGGGCTGATCGGCGCGCTGGCGGCAATCGGTCTGGCAATGACACCCTGGCGCTGGGCTTTCCTGCTGGTGTTGCTGCTGACCATGCTGGCGCGCGGCGGGGCGGATACGATTTCAACCTCGCTCGACCAGGCGCGATCGCGCAGCTATTTCGGCATCTACACGGTGCGCGACTATGCCGAGCAGAACGTGCGCTCGCTGGCCCACGGCACCACGCTCCACGGCTGGCAGTCGCTCGATCCGGCGCGATCACGCGAGCCGATGACCTATTACGGGTCGGGCTCCGGTGCGGCGCTGGCGCTGAGCCATGCCCGGGCGCTCTATGGCGAAAGGGCCAGGATCGGGGTGGTCGGGCTTGGCACCGGCACGCTCGCCTGCTTCCGCAAGCCGGGCGAGCTGTGGCATTTCTTCGAGATCGACCCCGAAGTGCTGCGCCTCTCGCGCGAGGGCATATTCACCTTTGTGCGCCAGTGTGCGCCGGATGCCAAAATTACCATCGGCGATGCCCGGATCGAACTGGCGCGGCTGCCCGGGGCCAGCTTCGATCTGCTGGCCATCGATGCCTTCTCGTCCGATGCGATCCCGCTGCACCTGCTGACCGACGAGGCGATGGGGGTCTATCTCGATGCTCTGGCCCCGCGCGGGCTGCTGCTGGTTCACATCTCGAACCGCTATATCGAGCTTGAGCCGGTGCTGTCGGCCCTTGCCCGCCAGCGCGGTCTGGCGCTGATCAAGCGCGACGACAATCCGCTCGACCGGACCTACCTGACCCCCTCGACCTGGGTCGCGCTGAGCCGCGATCCGGCGGTGCTGGAATCGCTCGCCAAGAGCCGCCCCGATGCGCCATGGGGCAAGCTGATGCCGCCCGCGAGCAAAGTCTGGACCGACGACCACGCCTCGATCCTGCCCCATGTGCGC
The DNA here is from genome assembly GCA_963732725.1 of uncultured Alphaproteobacteria bacterium. Lineage (GTDB taxonomy): Bacteria > Pseudomonadota > Alphaproteobacteria > Sphingomonadales > Sphingomonadaceae > Novosphingobium. The sequence continues at coordinate 32,416 of CAVTAQ010000002.1, forward strand.
TGGCAATACCTGCTGAGGAAACCATGACCGACACGCGAGATGACATCACCATCCTGCCGCTGGGCGGCAAGGCCCCGCGCATCCATTCCAGCGCCTTCATCGCGCCAGGCTGCCGGATCATCGGCGATGTCGAGATCGGGCCGGATGCCTCGATCTGGTATAATTGCGTGATCCGCGGCGATGCCAACCGGATCATCATCGGTGCGCGCAGCAATATCCAGGACGGCACGGTGGTCCACTGCGACAGTCCCAAGCCCAAGCGGCCCGAGGGCTTCCCGACGATCATCGGCGAGGACGTGCTGATCGGCCACATGGCGATGGTCCACGGCTGCACCCTGGAGGACCGGGCCTTTGTCGGGCTCGGCGCGATTGTCATGGATGGCTGCGTGATCGGCTCGGACGCGATGCTGGCGGCAGGTGCCATGCTGACCGGAGGCAAAGTCATCGCGCCGCGGCAGATGTGGATGGGCCGCCCGGCCGCCTATGCCCGCGATCTCACCGAAGCCGCGCTGGCCGACATGCGCGCCGGTGTTGAGGGCTATGTCATCAACGGCAAGCGGCACGCCGAGGCAATGCGTGGCGCGGCCCAGGGCTGAGCTGCCTGCCGGAGATGCCATCCGCGCACTCGCCGACAGCGAAGGCCGGCTGGCGGTGCGGGTGACGCCGGGCGCGCGGGTGCTCGCGCTGGAGATCGCGGACGGGCGGCTGCTCGCCAAGGTCCGCGCCGTGCCCGAAGACGGCAAGGCGACGGCAGCAACCATCGCGCTGATCGCCGAAGCACTGGGGTGCCCGGCCTCGCGGATCGAACTGCTGCGCGGAGCAACTTCGCGAGAGAAGTTGCTGCGGATTTCAGCTCAGGACCTCAGGGCGAATTGAAAGTCTGCGTCGTCACGCAATCGCGCGCGCCGTAAATCAGCCTTCGTCACCGCTGCTGGCGGCCTTGTTGGCGCGCGACTTCTTCTTGGGCGGAGCCGCCTTGGCCGATTTGCGCACCAGCTTGGGCGGGGCGGGGGTGAGGACGAAATTGAGCGCGGTTTCCTTGACGCCGACCTGCACTTCGCCGCCGTGCGCCAGCTTGCCGAACAACAGCTCTTCGGCGAGCGGCTGCTTGACCTTCTCCTGGATCAGCCGCGCCATCGGGCGGGCGCCATAGAGCTTGTCGTAGCCGCGTTCGCCGAGCCAGCCGCGCGCGTCGCTGTCGAACTGGATGTGGACGTTCTGTTCGGCCAGCTGTAGTTCGAGCTGGAGGATGAACTTGTCGACCACGCGCCCGATCACTTCGGTCGGGAGATAGGAGAACGGCACGATCGCATCGAGCCGGTTGCGGAACTCGGGCGAGAACATCTTCTTGACCGCCTCGTCGCCCGCATCCTCCTTCGACACGTCGCCGAAGCCGATGCCCTGCCGCGCCATGTCGCTGGCACCGGCATTGGTGGTCATGATCAGCACGACATTGCGGAAATCGACGGTCTTGCCGTGGTGATCCGTCAGCCGCCCGTTGTCCATCACCTGCAGCAGGATGTTGAACAGGTCGGGGTGGGCCTTCTCGATCTCGTCGAGCAGCAGCACGCAGTGCGGTTGCTGGTCGATGGCGTCGGTCAGCAGGCCGCCCTGATCGAAGCCGACATAGCCCGGAGGCGCGCCGATCAGGCGGCTGACCGAGTGGCGCTCCATATATTCCGACATGTCGAAGCGCTGGATCGGGATGCCCATGATCGAGGCGAGCTGCTTGGCCACCTCGGTCTTGCCGACACCGGTCGGGCCGGAAAACAGGAACGAGCCGATCGGCTTGTCGGGATCGCGAAGGCCCGCGCGGCTGAGCTTCATCGCCGAGGACAAAACCTCAATCGCCTTGTCCTGCCCGAACACCACGCGTTTCAGATCGCGGTCGAGATGCTGAAGCGCACTGCGATCATCCGAGCTGACCGACTTGGGCGGGATGCGCGCCATGGTGGCGATCACCGCCTCGATCTCGCGCGCGGTGATGGTTTTCTTGCGCTTGGAGGGCGGCACCAGCATCTGCATCGCGCCGACCTCGTCGATCACGTCGATCGCCTTGTCGGGCAGCTTGCGGTCGTTGATGTAACGCGCCGAAAGCTCGACTGCGGTCTTGATCGCGTCGGGGGTATATTTGACCTTGTGGTGTTCCTCGAAGGCCGAGCGCAGCCCTTTGAGGATCTTGATCGTATCCTCGATGGTCGGTTCGTTGACGTCGATCTTCTGGAACCGGCGCAGCAGCGCGCGGTCCTTCTCGAAGTGGTTGCGGAATTCCTTGTAGGTGGTCGATCCGATGCAGCGGATCGTGCCGCCAGACAGCGCCGGCTTGAGCAGGTTGGAGGCATCCATCGCGCCGCCGCTGGTGGCGCCGGCACCGATCACGGTATGAATCTCGTCGATGAACAGCACGGCATCGGGCAGCTTTTCAAGCTCGGATACGACCTGCTTGAGCCGCTCCTCGAAATCGCCGCGATAGCGCGTCCCGGCAAGCAGGCTGCCCATGTCCAGCGAATAGATCACCGCATTGGTCAGCACTTCGGGCACGTCGCCCTCGATGATCTTGCGCGCCAGGCCTTCGGCAATCGCGGTCTTGCCCACGCCGGGATCGCCGACATAGAGCGGGTTGTTCTTGCTGCGGCGGCACAGGATCTGGATGGTGCGATCAACCTCGGGACCGCGACCGATCAGCGGATCGATCTTGCCCGAAAGCGCCTTCTCGTTGAGGTTGACGCAGAACTGGTCGAGCGCCGAATCCTTCTTGCCGCCCTTGGGATCGCTCTTTTCCTCGGGCATCGGCGGTTCGGCATCGTTGCCCTTGGGAGTGCGATCCTCGATCCGCTTGCCGCCCTTGCCGATGCCGTGGCTGATATAGCTGACTGCATCGAGCCGGCTCATGTCCTGCTGCTGCAGGAAATAGACCGCATAGCTATCACGCTCGGAAAACAGCGCGACCAGCACGTTGGCGCCGGTAACGGTATCCTTGCCCGATGACTGGACATGCAGGATCGCCCGCTGGATCACCCGCTGGAAGCCGGCAGTGGGGGCGGGATCGCCCTTGTCCTTGGTCTTGAGCGACTGGTATTCCTGATCGAGATACTGGCGCACGACATCGCCGAGATCCGACAGGCTCACCCCGCAGGCTTCCATCACCGCCGATGCGTCCTCATCGTCGATCAGCGCCAGCAGCAAGTGCTCAAGCGTGGCATATTCGTGGCTGCGCTCGCTCGCGTGGCCAAGCGCGGCGTGAAGGGTCTTTTCCAGGCCTTGGGCAAAACTGGGCATCAGATCTCTTTCACAGTGCGAGGTGAATATCGGAATAGCGCGAAATGTGAATACACACGGTTAACACGCCATATATGGCGACTGCGACCCGCTATGCCAGTGGCAATGCTCACTTCGGTTTGCCGAACAGCGCATCGGCCGCCGACATGTGCGCCTGGGCCTTGTCACGGTGCGCCATCACCCGGGCAATCTCCGCCTCGAGTTTCGCGATCCGCTCGGCCAATTCGTCGCGCGAATAGCTGTCGAGGCTTTCGCTCGCCAGGGCATCGGCAGCATCGCCGCGCCGTCTTGGCCGGTCATCATCGTCCATTGCCCGCTTGATCCGATGACCGGCGCTTGCTGTCAACCGGCCAGCGCACTATTGCACAGTTGCCAAACGGGGCTGCAGCGGGTGTCGCAAATGACTGGAATGCTTCCTGAATCAATGACGGCCATCGGCTTCGACGCGCCGGGCGGGCCGGAAGTTTTGCGCAAGGCAATCTTGCCGCTGCCCCTTCCGGGGCCGGGCGAAGTGCTGATCCGGGTGGCATTTGCCGGCGTCAACCGGCCCGATGTGGCCCAGCGCCAGGGGCTCTATCCGCCGCCGGCAGGCGCTTCGCCGATTCCCGGACTGGAAGTGTCTGGCAAAGTGGTGGCCATCGGCGCGGGTGCCGAGCCGGAGCTGCTCGGCCGCAATGTCTGCGCGCTGGTGACGGGCGGCGGCTATGCCGAATATTGCACCGCCGATGCCCGGCATTGCCTGCCGGTGCCCGCCGGACTGCCGCTGGCCGAGGCTGCCGCGCTGCCCGAAACGCTGTTTACCGTGTGGCACAATGTGTTCGAACGCGGCTGGGCGAAGGACGGCGAGACCCTGCTGGTCCACGGCGGCACCAGCGGCATCGGCACCATGGCGATCCTGCTGGGCCGCCTGTTCGGACTGAGCGTGATAGTCACTTGCGGCGGGCCGGAGAAATGCGCCCGCGCGCTCGAGATCGGCGCCGCGCACGCGATCGATTACAAGGCGCAGGATTACGTCGAGGAAGTTGCCCGGATCACCGCCGGCAAAGGCGTCAACGTCGTGCTCGACATGGTCTCGGGCGATTATGTGGCGCGCAACCTGCGCTGCCTTGCCGAAGATGGCCGCCATGTGACCATCGCCATTCTCGGCGGCATGAAGGCCGAGATCAACATGGCGGTGGTGATGACCCGGCGTTTCACACTGACGGGCTCGACCCTGCGCCCGCGTTCGGCGGATTTCAAGGCGATGCTGGCGGGCGAGATTGCAGACAATGTCTGGCCGCTGGTAAGGGAGGGTGAGCTGCGCCCGGTGATGGACCGCTCATTCCCGCTGGCCGAGGCTGCCCAGGCCCACGCGCGGATGGAAGCAGGCGAGCATGTGGGCAAGATCGTGCTGGAGATTTGACCTTGGAACCGCTCATCCTTCACGAAAACTCGGCCAGCGGCAATTGCTACAAGATCCGGCTGACCGCCGCGCTGCTTGGGCTTCCGCTGGAGCGGCGCGAATACGATACCCTCAGGGGCGAAACCCGCACGCCTGAGTTTCTGGCGAATATCAATGCCAATGGCCGCATTCCGGTGCTCCAGATCGGTGCCGCAGTAACCGGGCGCTTCCTTCCGGAAAGCAATGCCGCCTGCTGGTATCTCGCCGAGGGCAGCCGCCTCATTCCCCAAGACCGCTTCGCCCGGGCCGACATGCTGCGCTGGATGTTTTTCGAGCAATACAGCCACGAGCCCAACGTGGCGACCTTGCGCTGGTGGCTGGCATTTGTCGGCGAGGCCAATCTGAGCGAAGCCCAGCGCGGCCAGATCGCGGCGAAGCGTGCGGGCGGCGAGGCGGCCTTGCGGCTGATGGACGATCACCTGGCGCGGCAGGACTGGATGGTCGAGGGCGGCATGACCCTCGCCGACATCGCCCTTTATGCCTACACCCATGTCGCCGGGGAGGGGGGCGGATTTCGCCTGGCCGACTATCCGGCGGTCTGCGTCTGGCTGGCCCGGGTGGCGGCAGAGCCGGGCCATGTGCCGATCGGCTGATTCGCGGGCTTGCCGAACCGGCAACGATGACCTATTGCCACTCGCGAACGGCCGCTCCGCAAGGGGCGGCCCTTATTATTTCCGCCGGAGAAGAGCCGTGTCCCAACCCACCCCCCTGATGCCGCACGCGACCGCAACCTGGCTGGTCGACAATACCGCTCTGACCTTCGAGCAGATCGCCGAATTCTGCGGGCTGCATATCCTCGAGGTGCAGGCGATGGCCGACGATCTGGCCGCCAGCAAATATACCGGCCGCGATCCGGTGCGCGCTGGCGAGCTCAACATGGCCGAGATCGAAAAGGGTCAGGCCGATGCCACTTATGCGCTCAGGATGCAGAAGGCTCCGGTCACGGTCAGCCGCACCAAGGGTCCGCGCTATACGCCCGTTTCCAAGCGGCAGGACAAGCCCGACGGCATCGCCTGGATCCTGCGCAACCATCCCGAGATTTCGGACGCGGCGATCGGCAAGCTGATCGGCACCACCCGCAACACGATCACCGCAATCCGCGAGCGCAGCCACTGGAACATCTCCAACATCCAGGCGAAGGACCCGGTGACGCTGGGCCTGTGTTCGCAGCGTGAGCTCGATGCACTGGTCGCCAAGGCCGCCAAGAAGGCCGGGCTGATTGACCAGGCGGGCGACGATGCGCGGCTGGGCGATGACCGTGAGGCGCTGATCGTCGAGCTGCGGGCCGAGCGCGAAACGGCAACCAGGCTGGCGGGCGAGGCGGCCCAGGAAGCCGAGGCAGCAGCCTGGCTCGAAGCCAAGCGCGCCGAGGAAGCCGCCCAGGAGGGTTGATCCCGCCTTTTCCGCCTTGCCCTTGGCGGGCGAAGCGGGCAGACTGACTGACATGAGTGTCAGTAAACCCGCCGAACCCTGGCGTGAGCGCTATGTGCATCCCGGCAACTGGGACCAGCACTTCGCGCCGCTGTCGATGACCGAGCTGTTCGAACAGAGCGTGGCCGCCAACGGCAACCGCCCGCTGGCCGACTTTTATGGCCGCACCTACAGCTACGATGCCATCGCGGCTGAAGCGCGCGCCTTCGCTGCCGGACTTCAGGCAATGGGAGTGGCCAAGGGTGACCGGATCGGCCTGTTCCTGCCCAATGTGCCGATCTACATCCCGGCCTATTTCGGCGCGATGCTGGCCGGAGCCACGGTGGTAAACTTCTCGCCGCTTTATACGGCAGAAGAGCTGGAGGCGCAGGTCGCCGATTCGGGCACGCGGATGATCGTCACGGTCGATGTGCCCGCGCTGTTGCCCACGGCTCTCAAGGTGCTGCGCGAATCGGCGCTCGAAAAGCTTATCGTCGGGCGGCTTGCCAAAATGCTCCCCTTGCCGATGGGGCTTGCCATGCGGCTGTTCAAGCGCCGCGATCTGACGCCGCTCCCGCGCCAGCCGGACGTTGATCGAATGGGGGGCCATGCTAGCCAGGCAAGCGCTCATGCCGGTGGCAATCGACCCGCTCGAAGACCTCGCCCTGCTGCAATATACCGGCGGCACCACCGGCACCCCCAAGGGCGCGATGCTGACCCACCAGAACCTCTCGGCCAATGCCCGTCAGGTAGAGGCGATCGATCCGCAGGCGCACAGCCGCGATGTCATTGTCGGGGTGCTGCCGTTTTTCCATGTCTTCGCCAATGTCTGCGTGCTCAGCCGCACCGTGCTCAATGGCGGGTGCATCGCCATGCTGCCGCGCTTCGATGCCGGGCAGTGCCTCAAGACCCTGCAGCGGGTGCGGGCAACGGCCATGCCCGGGGTGCCGACAATGTATCAGGCGCTGCTCGATCACCCTGATATCACGAAGACCGATTTCACCAGCCTGCGCATCTGCATCTCGGGCGGCGCGCCGCTGCCGCTGCCGGTCAAGCAGCGCTTCGAGGCGGCGAGCGGTGCCAAGCTGGTCGAAGGCTATGGCCTCACCGAAACCTCGGGCGTGGTTTCGGCCAATCCCTATGAGGGCGAGGAGCGGGTCGGCTCGATCGGCCAGCCGGTGCCCGCCACCCGGATCCGGCTGCTCGACAAGGAAGATGCCGAACGCGACGCGCCGGAGGGAGAGCCGGGCGAGCTGGCGATCCAGGGCCCGCAGGTGATGCGCGGCTACTGGAACCGGCCCGAAGCCGCCGCGGCCGCCTTCGCCCGGCGCGACGACGGCGACTGGCTGCGGACCGGCGATGTCGCGCGGATCGACGAGGCCGGCTTCATCCACATCGTCGACCGGATCAAGGACATGATCGCGGTGGGCGGTTTCAAGGTGTTTCCCAGCCAGCTCGAGGCCGTGCTGATCGAGCATCCGGCGGTCAAGGAGGTGCTGGTGATCGGCATCGCGGATGCCTATCGCGGCGAAAGCCCGCGCGCCTTTGCCGTGCTTCAGCCCGGCGCGAGCGAAAGCGCCGATGCGCTCAAGGACTGGCTAAACCAGCGCCTTGGCAAGCATGAGCGGGTGGATAGCGTGGTGCTGCGGGCAAGCCTGCCCAAGACCATGGTCGGCAAGCTCGACCGCAAGGCCTTGCGCGCCGAAGTGGCGGCGGGAGCGTAACGCGCCCCCGCCAGACCACATCAGTCTTCGTCGGCCGGTGCCGGAGCCGCAGCTTCTTCGGCTGCCGGTTCGTCGCCGGAAATCGTGCCCGGCTCGGCATTCGGGTCGAACGCCTCGGTGAAGCCGGTCGGCGCTGCTTCGTCTTCGAACATGGCCTTCAGCACGTCGACGCCGGCAGCCTGCTGCGCAGCTTCGTCGGGTGAACGGGCAACGTTGACCTTGACTGCAACCGACACTTCCGGATGCAGCGCGACCTTCACGTCGAACACGCCGATGGTCTTGATCGGACGCTCGAGAACCACCATCGCCTTGGACACTTGCGCGCCCTGCTCATTGAGCGAATCGACGATGTCGCGCACCGAAACCGAGCCATAGAGCTGGCCGGAGTTCGACGAAGCGCGGATCAGCACCACGCTCATGCCGTCAACAGATTCGCCCTGCTTGGCAGCTTCGGCGCGGCGTTCGGCGTTGTTGGCTTCGATACCGGCGCGGTTGGCTTCGAACACCTTGCGGTTGGCTTCGTTGGCGCGCAGCGCCTTCTTGTTCGGCAGCAGGAAATTGCGGGCGTAACCGTCCTTGACGGTGACGACATCGCCGATGGAACCGAGCTTTTCTACCCGCTCGAGGAGGATGATCTGCATTGTCTGCCTCCTACTTCACGAGATAGGGCAACAGGCCCAGCTGGCGCGCGCGCTTGATGGCCTGGCCCAGTTCACGCTGCTTCTTGGCGGAAACGGCGGTGATGCGGCTCGGCACGATCTTGCCACGTTCGGACATGAAGCCCTGCAGCAGACGCACGTCCTTGTAATCGATCTTCGGCGCGGCCTTGCCCGAAAACGGGCATGACTTGCGGCGGCGGAAAAATGCGCGGCTCATGGATCAATACTCCTCGCGTTCGCGGCGCTTGGTGCGCTCGCGATCGGCCTTGCGCATCATCACGCTGGGGCCATTCTCGTGCTCGTCGACGCGCACGGTGAGATAGCGGATGACGTCTTCGTTGATCGAGGTCTGCCGCTCAAGCTCGGCGACAACGCCGGCCGGTGCATCGATGTCGAGCATCACGAAATGCGCCTTGCGGTTGCGCTTGATCTTGTAGGCCAGGCTCTTGAGACCCCAGGTCTCGGTCTTGATGACCTTGCCCTGGTTGGCCTCGACGATTTCGGTGGCGGTGACGGCCAGCGCATCAACCTGCGCCTGGCTCAGATCCTGGCGGGCCAGGAATATATGTTCGTAAAGCGGCACGCGGCAGCTTCCTTTCATTTCGGACCGATCGCTGGCTTGTCCGCAACCATTGCGGGGCCCCTCCGGCTTTCTGCTTTTCCCTGCCCGGAGGCGGGGAAGCGGTGCCCTTAGCGGGATTCGGGGGGAATGCAAGCGCTCACGGCAATTCGCGCACCCACACATTGCGGAAACTCAGCGGCTCGCTCGGATCGCGGTGGGCCTGGAGCATGATCGGGGCGGCGCCGTGGGCCTTGTAGGCGGGCTTGCCGATGAAGCGGGTTTCGCCGGCCAGTTCGGCGTTGTTCTGCACCAGCACGCCGTTGAACAGCACGGTCACTCTCGCCGGAGTTCTTAGCGATCCATCAGCGGCAAAGCGCGGCGCGGTCCAGGCAATGTCATAGACATTCCATTCGCCGGGCGGACGGGCCGGGTTGGCGAGCGGGGGGTGCTGCTTGTAGACCGATCCCGCCTGCCCGTTGACGTAGGTCGGGTTCTGCCAGCTATCGAGGATCTGCACTTCGTAGCCCGCGTCGTCCGGACCGGTGACGGCAAGAAACACACCCGAATTGCCGCGCGACTGGCCTTCGCCGGTCACATTGGCAGGAACCCGCCATTCGATGTGGAGCTGGAAATTGCGGAAACTGCGGCGGGTTTCGATATTGCCGCTGGCCTTGTTGACGGTGAATACCCCGTCCGCAACGCGCCAGCCAGCCGGGCCCTTGCCCTGCGAGGAAACCCATTCGGAGAGATCCGTGCCGCCGAACAGAATCACTGCATCTGCGGGCGGCGCGCCGGGGCTGGCGGCGGGTGCGACCACCGGTGGCACCGGCTCCCATTGCTCGGTCGCCCTGGCCAGCAGATAGCCGCCTGCCGCCGCGCAGGCCGCCGTTGCGGCGACCGCAGCGAAAGCAGAAAGCAGAATGAAGCGTTTGGTGAAGCGTGCCATCCGCCGATGAAACGGCGAAGCGGCGCGCAAGTCAACCGCGCGCAAGCACCCTTCCGGCCACGGCGTCGAGCCTGGCAGCAAGCTGCGCATCGCGAGCAGCTGGCGTGGTCGCCAGCGCATGATCGAGCGCGCGGTCGATCGGGCTGGCCTCGCGGGCCTTGGGCAGGGCTGCGGCAAGCGCCTGCAGCAGATCGCCAGCGCGCGCCGCGTTGGCCTGCATCGTTGCAAACACTTCGGCGGCTTCAACCCCGGCGGCTTCGTCGCGCCAGGCATCGTAGTCGGTCACCATGCCAAGCAGCGCATAGGGCAGTTCGGCTTCGCGGGCGAGGCGGGCCTCGGGCAGGGCGGTCATCCCGATCACGTCTGCGCCCCATGTCCGGTAAAGGCGGCTTTCGGCGCGGGTCGAGAATTGCGGGCCCTCGATCGCGATGTAGCAGCCGCCGTCATGCACGGTCGCACCGGCCGTGCGTGCGGCAGCGGCGGCCAGAGCAGTCAGCCGCGGGCAGACCGGATCGGCCATCGAGACATGGGCAACCAGACCCTCTCCGAAGAAGCTCGAAACCCGGCCCGAGGTGCGGTCGATGAACTGGTCAACCGCGACAAATTGGCCCGGCGCCAGCTCCTCGCGCAGCGAACCGATTGCCGAGAGCGCCAGCACGTCGGTAACTCCGCAGCGCTTCAGCACGTCGATGTTGGCGCGGTAGTTTACCTCGCCTGGCGGCAGCCGGTGGCCTGCGCCATGGCGGGCGAGGAAGGTGAAGCGCACTTTGCCGATCCAGCCGGTTCTGACCGGGCCTGAAGGTTCGCCAAACGGGCTGGCAACGGCGATATCCTGCGCCTCTTCCAGCTCAACGCCTCCGGCAAGCCCCGATCCGCCGATCACGCCGATATGCCAGGGGCGGGGCGGGATCTGGGGTTCAGCTGCGCGGGGCAAGGATGCCTGCCATAATGATGTCCACGGTGTGCTCCCGGTAGCGGTCGCGCAGTTCTTCGGTCAGGGTATCCTGACCGAAGCAGTGCCTTAGCACCAGCCGGGCCGAAAAGAACCGGTCAACCGCACCGGTGACGGTGAAATAGAACAGTTGCGGATCGACCGTGCGAAACACGCCCGCCGCCACCCCGTCGCCAATCAGCTGTTCATAGGCGCGGTAGAGCGGCGAGAGATAGCTGTCGGCAATCCGCCGCGCCTCGGCCTCGTCGCTTTCGCCGACCAGCCGCATGGTCAGCCGGTTGAGATAGGGCACCAGATAGAAGGTATCGACCACCTTGGAGATGTGGCGGCGCAGCTTGCTTTCCGGGTCCCAGCCGTCCTTGGCCACCAGCGCATCGACGCTGATGACGATCGCCTGCCAGTCACGATCCAGCAGCGCTTTCAGCAGGCCTGCCTTGTTGCCGAAATAGTATTTCACCAGCGCCGAATTGAGCCCGGACCTCAGGCTCAGTTCGGACAGCGAGATATCGACGACATCGCCTTCGCGCATGATCGTGCTGGCTGTCGCCAGCAATTTGTCGCGCGCGCCGGGCGGAGCAGTGAGATCGGCTTCGGCCACTAGAATCCTCCCCGGAACGGGGAGGGGAACCATGCAGCGCATGGTGGAGGGGCACAGGCCAGGCGGCGCGACTTCGAGAGGGAGCGCATTGCGGCGCGTGCCCCTCCACCACCCTGCGGGTGGTCCCCCTCCCCGTTCCGGAGAGGATAGATTGCAGCGTCGTTCAAGGCGGCTTAGCGCGGAGCCATGCGGATCGCGCCGTCAAGGCGCACGTCCTCGCCGTTCCAGTAATCGTTCTCGATCATCGCAAGGGCCAGCGCGGCATATTCCTCAGGCTTGCCGAGGCGCTTGGGGAAAGGCACCGAGGCGGCCAGCAATTCCTGCGCCTTTTCCGGCAGCGATTTCATCAGCGGGGTCTCGAAAATGCCGGGCAGGATGGTGTTGACCCGCACGCCTTCGTTCATCAGGTCGCGGGCGATGGGAAGCGTCATGCCGACCACGCCGCCCTTCGAGGCAGAGTAGGCGGCCTGGCCGATCTGGCCATCCTCGGCGGCGACCGAGGCGGTGTTGATGATCACCCCGCGCTGGCCGAATTCGTCGATCGGTTCGGCGGCAACCATGCCCATTGCCGACTTGGCGATGCAGCGGAAGGTGCCGATCAGGTTGAGTCCGACGATGAAGGCAAAGGCATCGAGCGGGAAATGGCGCAGTTCGCCGGTTTCCTTGTCGCGGCTGATGGTCTTGATCGCATTGGCGGTGCCGGCGCAATTGACCAGGATGCGTTCCTGCCCGTGGGCGGCGCGGGCCTTGGCCAGCCCGGCATCGACCGAGGCATCGTCCATCACGTTCACTTCGCAGAAGATGCCGCCGATCTCGGCAGCCATGGCCTCGCCCTTTTCCTTCTGCAGATCGAAGATGGCGACCTTGACTCCCTTGGCGGCCAGCGCGCGGGCGGTGGCCGCACCCAGCCCCGAGGCCGCACCGGTGATCACAGCGGCGATGGAATTGTCGAGTTTCATGGGCTTCTGGCCTTTCGGGAGGTTGGTTTAACCGGCCAGTTAAATGCGGGGCGCGCCGCGGTCAATCGCGCAGCGCGCGCGCCGTCCAGATTATGCCACCGCGATCGCCAGCGCCCCGTCGCCCTCGCCGATTTTCACGGAGCTGCCGTCGGCAATCTCGCCCGCCAGCAATTTCTCGGCCAGCGGATCCTGCAGGTAACGCTGCACCGCGCGCTTGAGCGGCCGTGCGCCATAGACCGGATCGTAGCCGACCCGCCCCAGCCAGCGCTCCGCCGCTTCGGTGAGCTCGATCGTGATCTTGCGGTCCTTGAGCAGCGCCGCCACGCGGGCGACCTGCAGCTTGACGATCGGGCCCATGTGCTCGTGCCCGAGCCGGTGGAACAGCACGATCTCGTCAAGCCGGTTGAGGAATTCCGGGCGGAAATGCGCGCGGACCACTTCCATCACCTGCGGTTCGACCGCTTCGACATCCTGCCCTTCGTCAAGACCGGCAAGGAACTGGCTGCCAAGGTTGCTGGTCAGGATGATCAGCGTGTTGGTGAAATCCACCACCCGCCCCTGCCCGTCGGTCAGCCGCCCGTCGTCGAGCACCTGAAGCAGCACGTTGAACACGTCGCCGTGCGCCTTCTCGACTTCGTCGAACAGCACCACCTGATAGGGGCGGCGGCGCACCGCTTCGGTCAGCACTCCGCCTTCATCATAGCCGACATAGCCCGGAGGCGCACCGATCAGGCGCGAGACCGAATGCTTCTCCATGAATTCGCTCATGTCGATCCGCACCATCGCGGCATCATCGTCGAACAGGAATCCGGCCAGCGCCTTGGTCAGTTCGGTCTTGCCAACGCCGGTGGGCCCCAGGAACAGGAACGAGCCCAGCGGGCGCTGCGGATCCTTCAGGCCGGCGCGGGCGCGCCGGACCGCTTTCGAGACCGCAGTCACGGCATCGGCCTGGCCGATCACCCGCTGGCCGATGATTTCCTCCATCTTGAGCAGCTTCTCGCGCTCGCCTTCCATCATCCGCTCGACCGGAATGCCGGTCCACTTCGAGACCACGGCGGCGATGTCTTCGGCGGTGACTTCCTCGCGCAGCAGCGCGCCTTCAGCCTGCCCGCCCGCTTCGGCGAGCTGCTTTTCGAGCTCGGGGATGCGGCCATAGGTCAGCTGCCCGGCCTTCTCGTAATCGCCGCTGCGCTGGGCCTGTTCCAGTTCAACCCGGGCGGCATCGATCTGCGCCTTGATGTCGCCTTCTGCCGCGATCTTGTCGCGCTCGTTCTGCCAGCGGGTGGTAAGCACGCCCGATTGCTCTTCCAGCCCGGCAAGCTCCTCGCGCAGTGCATCGAGCCGGTCCTTCGAGGCGCGGTCCTTCTCGCGCGCCAGCGCCATTTCCTCGATCTTCAATTGCACGATGCGCCGGTCGAGCACCTCGATTTCCTCGGGCTTGCTTTCCACTTCCATGCGGATGCGGCTGGCGGCCTCGTCCATCAGGTCGATCGCCTTGTCGGGCAGGAAGCGGTCGGCGATGTAGCGGTTCGACATGGTGGCCGCCGCCACGATCGCTCCGTCGGTGATTCGCACACCGTGGTGCAGTTCGTACCGGTCCTTGAGGCCGCGCAGGATCGAGATGGTATCCTCGACTGTCGGCTCGCCGACGAACACCGGCTGGAAGCGCCGCTGCAGGGCCGGGTCTTTTTCGACGTGCTTCTGGTATTCATCCAGCGTGGTCGCGCCGATGCAGTGCAGTTCGCCGCGGGCGAGTGCGGGCTTGAGCAGGTTGGAGGCATCCATCGCCCCTTCCGATTTGCCGGCGCCGATCAGGGTGTGCATCTCGTCGATGAACAGCACGATCTCGCCTTCGGCGCCCTTGACCTCGTCGAGCACGGCCTTCAGCCGCTCCTCGAACTCGCCGCGATACTTGGCGCCTGCAATCAGCGCGCCCATGTCGAGCGCCATCAGGCGGCGGCCCTTGAGGCTGTCGGGCACGTCGCCATTGGCGATCCGCAGCGCGAGGCCTTCGGCAATCGCGGTCTTGCCAACGCCGGGCTCACCGATCAGCGCCGGGTTGTTCTTGGTGCGCCGGGCAAGGATCTGGATGGTGCGGCGGATTTCATCATCGCGCCCGATCACCGGATCAAGCTTGCCGTCGCGCGCGGCCTGCGTCAGGTCGCGGGCATATTTCTTCATCGCCTCATAGCTTTCCTCGGCCGAGGCCGAATCGGCCGAGCGCCCGCCGGTCACTTCCTGGATTGCCGCCTCAAGCGCCTTGGCATCGACATTGGCGGTCTTGAGCGCCTCGCCCGCCGCGCCGGGGGACAGCGCCAGCGCCTGCAGCAGCCGCTGCACCGAGACGAAACTGTCACCCGCCTTTGCGGCAAGCTGCTCGGCGCTGTCGAGCATGCGCACGGCGTCGTTATCCAGCCCCGGGGTTTGCTGCGCTCCGCCGCCCGACACCGCCGGAATCTTCGCCAGCGCCTTGTCCACTTCGCTCGCGGCGAGCGGCGCATTGCCGCCAGCGCGCTGGATCAGCGCGGCGGCCATGCCTTCGTTGTCCTCGAGCAAGGCTTTCAGCACATGTTCGGGGGCAATGCGCTGGTGGCTCATGCGGATTGCAACAGTCTGCGCAGACTGCAGAAAACCTTTGGTGCGGTCGGTGAATTTCTCGAGGTTCATGGCGATAGGTGCCTCCTGTCGCCCCAGAGATAGTGTTGCATAATCGCCACACAAGGATTCAGATCAATTTTCTTGGCAAAGTCGCTTTGGCCCGCATAGGCTGATTCCAGCAAACGGGAGACAATCATGGCCAAATTCACCGCCGAGCAGGCAGCCGACGTTCTGGCAATCAAGCAGGTCATTTACGAATGGGCCGACGAGCTTGACGTCAACGACGGGCTCAGGATCAAGGAGGCCAATGTCCTGGCGCAGGATGTGCGCTATTTTGTCGGCGGCGAATGGCGCGAGGGGGTCGATGCGGTCGCCGAGTTCTATTCGGCACGCAAGCAGCGGCTGATCGAAGCCAATGCCCTGCCGGTGATGCGCCACATGATCGTGGGCATCCGGGTGACATTCGACGGCGCGGACAAGGCCCGCACCGGCTATCAGCTGCTGTTCTTCGCCAAGCCCGGCACCCCGCCGATCGCCGGATACTGCGACCCGCTGGCAACAGCCGACGTGCGCATGGAAATCAAGCGCGAGGCTGACGGACATTGGCGGATTGCCAGTTTCGACAGCGGGCAGGTGTTCCAGCGGGGCTGAAAATACCTCTCAGGCAGCGCGGCGTTTTGCCTTGATTGCCTTCAGCGCAACGACATTGCTTTCCTGGCACGACAGCCGGTTCCAGGCATCGAGCGCGGCGATCTTGTAGGCCTCGGCGAGGGTCGGATAGTTGAAGCTGTTGTCGATGAAATAGTCGAGGGTGCCGCCAAGGTTGATGGCGGCCTGGCCGATATGGACCAGTTCGGTCGCGCCCTCGCCGATGATGTGGACGCCCAGGATCCGGCGGGTTGCAATATCGACGATCAGCTTGAGCATGCCCGACGAGATGCCCATGATATGCCCGCGCGAGGTTTCGCGGAAGCGGGCGATGCCGCATTCGAACGCCAGGCCGCGCGCGCGCGCTTCGCCTTCGGAAAGCCCGACCGAGGACAGCTCGGGCACCGCGTAGATGCCGAACGGAAAGGCCTGATCGGCCAACGGCGGCTGGGCCCCGAAAGCGTGGCATGCTGCGGCCCGGCCCTGCTCCATCGAGGTCGAGGCGAGGCTGGGAAAGCCGATCACGTCGCCGGCCGCATAGATGTTCGGTGCGCTGGTCTGGAAGCTTGCCGGATCGACCGTCAGCCGGCCCCGGCTGTCTGCCTCGATGCCGCAAGCCGCAAGATCGAGCCCCGCCGTCGCGCCGCTGCGTCCGGCAGTGAACAGCACCACCTCGCTCGACACCTGCCGTCCGTCGGCCAGCACGCAGACCGGCGAACCTTTGGGCGAGAAGCGCACTTCGCTGACCTCGCTGCCGAACCGCAGCGCCATGCCGCGATCGCGCATCAGGTAGACCAGGTGGTCGACGATTTCCTCGTCCATGAATTCAAGCAGGCGCCCGCGCGGTTCGATCAGGGTGACCGGCACGTCGAGCGCGGAGAAGATGGTGGCATATTCCAGCCCGATCACCCCTGCACCCACCACCGTCAGGCTGCGCGGCACGCAGGGATTGCGGATGAACATGTCGCTGTCGAGCACGCTGGTGCCGTTGAACGGGATGCCCGGCGGGTGGAAGGGCACGGTGCCGGTGGCAATCAGCGCCTTGTCCATCTCGACCACATCTTCGCCTTCCTCGTGCGCGATTGCGATGCGGTGGGGGCCGAGAAAACGCCCCTTGCCGCGCACCACTTTCACCCCGTTGCGGGCAAACTGGTGCTCCAGCACCGAAATCTCGTGATCGAGGGTCTTGCCGAGCCGCTGGGCGAGATCGGCGGGCGCGATGTCACGCTTGACCCGGTAGGACTGTCCGTAAAATCCGCGCTCGCGCCAGCCGGACAGGTTGAGCACGGTCTCGCGCAGGGTCTTGCTGGGAATCGTGCCGGTGTGAACCGAAACCCCGCCCACTTGCGCCCGGTCGTCGACGACCAGCACCGATTTGCCAAGCTTGGCCGCCTGCACCGCCGCGCGGCGTCCGGCGGGACCGGAGCCGAGCACAACGAGATCGAACCGGGTTGAAGTGATGTCTTTCCAGCGCATGGATGTTAGAACGCGCAGAGCAACCCGGAATTAACCCTGATTGGCACTGGAGTTCCTCATGTCTGCCTATCCCGACGATATCTACGCCGAGCCCGCCGTCATCGACCCGCAAACGCTGGCCAATCTCGGCCCGCTGGCCCCGATGGCGGGTGTGTGGGAAGGCAAGCGCGGCGTCGATGTGGCCCCCAAGGAGGCTGGCCCGCGCACGCTCGAATTCTGGGAGCGGATCGAGCTGCAACCGGTCGATCCCGGCAACAACGGGCCGCAGCTGCTCTATGCGCTGCGCTATCACACCCACATGACCAAAGTCGGCCAGATCGGCACCTATCACGATCAGGTTGGCTACTGGCTGTGGGAACCGGCCAGCGAAACCGTGATGCACAGCCTGACCATCCCGCGCGGGCAGACCGTGCTGGCGGCGGGCAAGGCCAAGCCGGATGCGAAGAGCTTTACCCTCACCGCCACGCGCGGCGACACCGACTATGGCATTTGTTCAAACCCCTATCTCGAGGCGAATTTCCGCACCGACAGCTTCACCATTACCGTGACCATCCACGATGACGGCACCTGGTCTTACGATGAGGATACGGTGATGCAGATCAAGGGGCAGGCCGAGCCGTTCCACCACCGCGACCGCAACCGGCTGACCCGGGTGGCCGCGCCGGAGGCCAATCCCCTGGCGCGCTAAGTCGTTCTGATTAAGTCGGCACCAGCCCGCTCCCCCACCCGGCCTCCCATGATCTATGGGTGGCCGGGTGGGGGAGCGGGCTGGTGCCGATTGACGTAAGTCGGAAAGGCGACTCAGCGCCCGCGTTCGCGCAGGTCTGCTTCGAGCGCTGCTGCGCTGGTGAAATGGTGTGCCTGCCAGCCGCAACTGCGCGCCGAGACGATGTTGGCCTCGTTGTCATCGACGAACAGCATCAATTCGGGAGCATGGCCAAATCGCCGTGCGGCGAGTGCGTAGATGGCCGGATCGGGTTTGACGATTTTCTCGACCCCCGAGACGACAATATCGCCGAACAGTTCGAAAATCGGCTGGGTCGGGCGGAACCTGGCCCAGAATTCCGCGCCGAAATTGGTGATCGCAAACAGCGGAACCGATGCAGCGCCCAGCTGCTCGACCAGGTTCAGGCTGCCTTCGACCGGTCCGGGCACCAATTCGTTGAAGCGGGTCGCATAGGCTTCGATCAGGTGGGCGTGGGCGGGATATTCCGCGGTCCGCTCGGCCACCATTTCGGCAAGCGGGCGGCCGGCGTCGTGCTGGAAATGCCAGGCTTCGGTTACAACGGTTGAGCAGAACCATTCAAGCTCGGCAGGATCGTCGATCAGCTTGGCGAACAGATGCCTCAGGTCCCATTCGAACAGGACCCGTCCGACGTCGAAAACGACCGCTGAAACCGGCGGGGCGGAAACTGTCATTTTCAGTCTCCGCGTAAGTGTGCCGATGTTCGGCTCAGGCCGGAGCGAGAATGGTGGAATGCGAGAACCGGCGCGCAGCGACCTTCAGGGTCGTGAGCACCGGAAGCGCAGCAGATCGCCATTCGCAGCCCGGCATGGGGCGAACAGCGGTGCGCTTACCCCTGGCGCGCCTTGAAGCGGCGGTTGGTCTTGTTGATCACATAAGTGCGGCCACGGCGGCGGATCACGCGGTTGTCGCGGTGGCGGTCCTTGAGCGACTTCAGGCTGTTGCGAATCTTCATGGTGTCCTCGGGGTCGGCATGGCTGCCGCGAAAATCGAAGGTGGGCCGTTAGGGGCAAGGCCGGGCGAAGTCAAGCAGGTGGGCGCACTTCGTCAAGTTTGGCCTCCCACGCCAGCGCATGCCGCACGATCGTATCGAGGTCGGCATGTTCCGGCACCCAGGGCAAAGTCGCCTTGATCAGCGCATTGCCGGAGATCAGCGAGGCGGGATCGCCTGCCCGCCGCGGCCCCATCCGGCGCTCGATCCTGGCGTTGGTGGCGCGGTCCACCGCATCCAGCACTTCGAGCACCGAGAAACCCCGGCCATAGCCGCAATTCATGGTCAACGAGCGGGCCGGCTGGTCGATCAGCGCCTCAAGCGCGAGAACGTGGGCCCGGGCAAGGTCGCTGACATGGATATAGTCGCGAACGCCGGTGCCATCGGGGGTATCGTAATCGGTGCCGAACACATCGACATGGCCGCGCTTGCCCAGCGCCGCTTCGACCGCGACCTTGATCAGGTGGGTTGCTCCGGCGGTCGATTGGCCGGTGCGGCCTTGCGGATCGGCACCGGCGACGTTGAAATAGCGCAGCGCACAGAAGTTGACCGGGTGGGCGGCGGCCGTATCGCGCAGCATGAATTCGGTCATCAGCTTGGACATGCCGTAGGGATTGATCGGGCGCTGCGGTGTGTCCTCGGTGACCGGCGAGACATCGGGCGTGCCGTAAGTCGCTGCGGTTGAGCTGAAGATGAAGTGCGGCACTTTCGCGGTCACCACCGCTTCGAGCAGCGCGCGGGTCTTGGCGGTATTGTTGCCATAGTATTTCAGCGGATCGCTGACCGATTCGGGCACCACCACCGATCCGGCGAAATGCATCACCGCGCGGGTGCCCTGCTCGGCAAAAATGCGCGCCAGCAGGGCGGTGTCGGCAATGTCGCCCTGGTAGAACGGCACCTCTTCGGGCACGGCCCAGCGGAATCCGGTCACCAGGTTGTCGATCACCGAAACGGGCCAGCCTGCATCGCGCAGGGCCAGCACGGCATGGCTGCCGATATAACCGGCACCGCCGGTCACCAGAACGGGAAGCTTCTGTATCATCGCTCTCTTTTCGCCCGAAGGATCGCCAGGATATGGTAATAGGGCAGCGGTTAAGCACAGGGCAATGCTTGCAAGTCAATCTAGGCAAGTCCAGAATTGGACCAACGGGGCGGAGTTGTTGCCATGAAACTGATATCTACTGCAATTGCGGCGCTTGGTCTGGCTGTGTTGTCGGGCTGCGCCACGCCGGTCGGTCCGGTTGAAGTGACCCGCTTTCATGCGCCCGATATTTCCGCGCTTGGCCGCGGGGTGATCGCGATCGAAGCGGCGCCCGGGCAGGACGGCAGCAGCCTCGAATTCCGCAGCTATGCCGCCGCCGTTTCGCAGGAGCTGGCCAAGCTTGGCTACAGCGAGCAGGTGGCCGGATCGTCCAGCGCGCAGGTTGCCACGGTGCGGATCGCCCGCGAGGTCTATCGCCCCGATCGCAGGCGCGGGCCGGTTTCAGTGGGGGTTGGCGGATCGACCGGCTCATACGGTTCGGGCATCGGGCTGGGCATCGGCTTCGACCTGTCCGGCCCGCCGCCCGAGCAGGTCGAGACCCTGCTGGGCGTGACCATCAAGGACCGCGCATCGGGTCAGGCGATCTGGGAAGCCAAGGCCAGTTTCACCGTGCGCGCCAGCTCGCCGCTGGCCTCGACCCAGCTTGGTGCCGCCAAATTGGCGCAAGCGCTGTTCAAGGGCTTTCCCGGACAGTCGGGAGAAACTATCCAGGTGAAATGAAACCCATCCAGATTCCCCCCATCCAGATTTCGGGCGCGTTCGATTCGGGCAATATTGAAGTTCTCTCGGCCAGCGGCAGCGAGGCAAGCCTGGCGATCCGCAAGGACCGCAATTCCGAATTCTTCCAGTGGTTCCACTTCCGCGTTTCGGGAGGCAAGGGGCGGGAGCTTGTCCTGCGGCTTACCGGCCTGAACGCCGCCGCCTATCCGGGCGGCTGGCCGGGCTATCGCGCTGCAGTTTCGGAAGACCGTGAGGTTTGGGGCCGGGCCGAGACCAGTTGGGACGAAAAGGCCGGTGGCGGCACGCTGACCATCCGCCACACGCCCGCAAGCGACATCTGCTGGTTCGCCTACTTCGCGCCCTATACGATCGAGCGGCATCACGACCTCATCTCTTCCGCAGCGCTCGCCGAGGGAGCCGGTTATCGCTGCCTCGGCACTTCCATCGAAGGCCAGCCGATCGATTGCATCGAGCTGGGCGAAGGCGAGCGTCAGGTCTGGCTGATTGCCCGCCAGCACCCCGGCGAAAGCATGGCCGAATGGTGGATGGAAGGGGCGCTCGATTGCCTGACCGATCCCGCCGATCCGGTGGGCCGCGCGCTGCGCCGGAAATGCCGGTTCCACATCGTGCCCAATTGCAACCCCGACGGCTCGTGCCGCGGGCATCTGCGCACCAATGCGGCAGGGATCAATCTCAACCGCGAATGGGCCGCACCCAGCGCGGAGCGATCGCCCGAAGTGCTGGCGATCCGCGATGCGATGGATGCCAGCGGCGTCCACTTCGCGATGGACGTTCATGGCGACGAGGCGATTCCTGCGGTTTTCCTCGCCGGCTTCGAGGGCATCCCTTCGCTTCGGCCCGAACAGCTGGAAGGCTTCAACCGCTACAAGGCAATCCTTGATCGCCGCACACCCGATTTCCAGACCCGGCAGGGCTATCCCGTCGCCCGGCCCGGCAAGGGCAATCTGACCATGGCCACCAGCCAGATCGCCGAGCGTTTCGGCGCGGTTTCGATGACGCTGGAAATGCCGTTCAAGGACCACGACGACCTGCCCTGCGCAGCGCAAGGCTGGAGCCCGGAACGCAGCCGGATCCTCGGGCGGGATTGTCTGGCAGCGCTGCTGGAATGGCTGGAATAGCGGCAACCCAGCCTACCGCACATCCCGCTCAAGCATCAGCGACGAGGAATAGGGCTGGGCCAATGCCCTGGCCCGGGCCCAGTCGCCGTTCAGCCAAAGCCGGTGGGCCTTGGGATCGGCGGGAAGGATTACCGGCATGGTCTCGCGGCCTGCATGGCGCAGGGCAGCATTGGCCTCGCAGGTGAGCAGCGCGAAGCTTGGTATTTCGCTGTCCTTCCACACTCCGGCGAAAGCAAACAGCGGTTGATCGGCGCAGGCAAACCAGTGCTGGCGGCGCTTGCCATCCGGGCCCTTGCCTTTCCCCCATTCCATGAAGCTGGTCGCCGGGATCAGGCAGCGGAACTCGCTGTTGCGCAAGTTGCCGATCCAGAAGGGGCTTTCGAAATTGCGCACGGTCAGCACCGGCCGGCCAAAGTCCCCGGCGGCGGGGGGAGGGGGAACACCCCACAGGCGCGGGATGATCCGGCGGCTTGGCTCGCCAACAGGGCGCGGCCCGGCGATCTCTTCGCGGCCGGTGGTGATGACCGGCGCGAAGGAATTGGGAGCGATGTGCGCAGGCCGCCAGGGGTCACCGCCAGCCCGCGCGGCGAAGTGGCTCGCTATTTCACCGGCGGTGGTGTCGAGGCGATAGAGCATGGTCACGGCAAAGACGCCCTATTCGCTGTCACATTGCCGCGCAAACCGGAGCACCACTGGTAAGGCCTGAAAAGCAGACTATATTCTGCGTCCAGGGGTGGTGAAACTGTGCGATGGAGTTCGCCCCGATGAATCATGTCAAATGCATATTGCCCGGCTTGCTGGCGCTTGCCGCATCCACGGCCCAGGCACAGGAAGCCATGCCGGATGGCGTGGAGTCTGCCCCTGCGCCGCGCGGCAGGCCCGCTATCGACAGCACCAGGTGGCCAGCCGACCGCATAACCATTGGCCTCGGCGGCGGCATTGCTTCAGATTATTCCGGCTCGGATGACTACGAGTTCCAGCCCGGCGGCATCGTTCAGGGCAGCGTTTCGGGCTTTGCTTTCGCCATGCGCGGGCTCAACCTCTACGTCGATCTCGCCCGCGAGCGGCAGGGTGCCGCAACCGATTTCGTTGCCGGCCCGGTCGTGCAGCTGCGGCCCGAGCGCACCGGTGACGTCAAGGATGCGCGGGTTGCCGCGCTGGGCAAGCTGAAGACTGCGGTCGAGCTGGGCGGCTATCTCGGCATCGGCAAACGCGGCGTGCTATCGCGATTCGACGAAGTCTCCGCCGATGTCACCATTGTTCATGACGTGGGCTCGGCCCACAAAAGCCACGTGATCCGCCCCTCGATCGGCTACCAGACCCTGCTCGGCCGCCGCACGTTCGCACTGGCGCGGCTCTCTGCCGATTTCGTCGGCAGCGGCTTTGCCAAGACCTATTACGATGTGCCCGCCGGCGCGATCCTTCCGGCCTACACCACCGGCGGCGGCGGGCTGGAGAGCGTCGGCGTGACCATGCTGGCAACCCGCGCCCTCAGCCGCGATCCGCGCAAGGGCTGGAGCCTGTTCGCGCTTGGCGGCTATTCGCGCATCACCGGAAAATTCGCCCGCTCGCCGCTGGTGGCGATCGCCGGGGACGCGAACCAGTTCCGGCTGACCGGCGGGCTTGGCTATACGTTCTGATGGCAGGCTGATCGAAGTCCGGTCCGGTGTCCCCAAAGGGGGCATGATCCTGGACAGAACCGCGCTGCGCTTGACACCGATGCGCGCCATCCTAGGATTCGCCCGCCTTGAAGGGGGAATCGATATGTCCCGCAGTCTGTTAGTTGCATGTGCCGTGGCCCTTTGGGCGGCAGCTTCCTTCCCCGCCCATGCCCAGGACGCGCCGGTCGTCCGGATCGAGAATGGCTGGCAGACGAACCAGGCGCTGAATATCGAAAAGGGCGTGATCGAAAGCACACCGGCAGGGCCGGGATGGCTGAGCGCGCAGTGGGAACTCTTGCCTTCCAAATTGGCGCTTCAGTTTGGCAAGGACGGGCTGCGCAGGCGCACGATCCGCAATGTCTGGACCAAGCAGTATCTTTCGTTTGCCACCGCATTCGGTGCCGCGATATTCAAGATGAGCCCGGATGAGGCCTATTCGGACTGGCTGATTGAACCGGTAGCCGGCTATCCCGGCTATTTCCGCATCCAGTCGGTGTTTTTGGGCAATTATCTCCACGTCGAGCGCGGCAAGCTGGAAGTCGGGCCGATCCAGCCCAACTGGCAAAGCGCATGGTGGAAGATACCGGGCTATGTTCCGGTTGATTATACGGCTGCCGCGGCTGCGGAAATGGCCCGCAGCGTAGCGGAGAGCAGAGCGAGGCAAGCGGCGGAAGCCGAGGCGGCCCAGCGCCGGGCCAACAATGATCAGG
Organism: uncultured Alphaproteobacteria bacterium; assembly: GCA_963732725.1. GTDB lineage: Bacteria > Pseudomonadota > Alphaproteobacteria > Sphingomonadales > Sphingomonadaceae > Novosphingobium. The sequence continues at coordinate 56,676 of CAVTAQ010000002.1, forward strand.
CCCAGGCCCATTACCAGGCGCAGCAGCAGGCCGCAGGCGGAAGCCGAGCTGAACGCGGAGGAGGCACCGCAATACCAGGCTTCGAGCGGCAGGGGGTTTGGCGTGCTATTGGGTAGTGGCGGCTCGACACAGACCAGCGCCGCAGACCGTCAGGGTCCCGCCGCCGCCCGGCACCCCGGCCAACACCTACCGCGCCGCCATCGATTTCTGCCATTCGGACCTGTCCGACACGGGAACGGCAAACATGATCATCGTCGAATTTCTCGGTCTCGATGGCCTGGCGGGAACACAGGTGGTGCCTGGATCGGGCAGCTGCTCCGCCTTCGGTGCGCCGGTATCATCCGATCTCCAGGTTGAGTTCAAAACCTATTTCGACGTCCGCGCGGTGCGGATATCGATCGTTGGCGACGACGCCTTTTTTGTCGATCAGGTGCAGCTGTTCAAGGACGGAACCCGGATCGCCTGGGACGGACGCACCAACGGCGGCGGCTGGTGCATTTCGACCGATCCGGGCGACTATGCCCCCTGGAGCGGGACGACCAGCAGCTGCGCGGCGAACTATACGTTTCAGTGGCCCGGCGAACTGATTGGGAAGGCTGACGGGCAGCAATTCCTGAGCTCGGGGCCGCAACACTCGACTAAGCGGCCGGCGATGATATGAAGCTGGCTGGCGGGGAGCCGCTCAGATCGCGTTGAGCGGTATCCTGAGATAGACGTGCCCTTTGTCCGTTGATGGCGGCAGGGCACCCGCCCTGATGTTGATCTGCAGCGATGGCAAGATCAGCAGCGGCGCTTCGAGCAGTGCATCGCGGGCTTTGCGCATGGCCACGAATGCGTCTTCGCCGATGCCTTCGCGAATGTGGATGTTGCTGGCGTTCTGTTCGGCAATGCTTGTCTCCCACCCAATCTGGGTTCGCCCCTCCGGAAGATAATCGTGTCCGACGAACATGCGGGTTTCGGGAGGCAGTGACAGGATTCTTCTGATCGAGCGATAGAGATCCTGCGCACTGCCGCCGGGAAAGTCGCTGCGTGCCGTGCCGTAGTCTGGCATGAACAGGGTGTCCCCGACGAATGCGGAATCGCCGATGACAAAGGTGACGCAGGCCGGGGTGTGCCCCGGGGTGTGCAGCACTTCTATGGACATCGTGCCAAGCGGAAGCGAATCGCCTTCGACAACCAGCCGGTCAAACTGGCTTCCGTCTGGTGTTATGTCGTCGGCTTCGAACAGTTTTGCAAAGGTCTCCTGCACCCTGACAATCTGCGCGCCGATGACAATCGGAGCGCCGGTCCTTTCGCGAAGATAATGCGAAGCCGAAATGTGGTCGGCATGGGCGTGGGTTTCGAGCAGCCATTCAAGGCGGAGCCCCTTGCTGTCAATATGGGCCACCATCGCATCGGCCGACCGCGTTGACGTCCGCGCGTTGCGCGAGGAAAAATCAAGCACCGGATCGATGATCGCAGCACTGCGGGACGCCGGATCGTGAACCACATAACTTGCGGTTGAAGTGGCAGGATCGAAGAATGCCTCGACCACGGGTTTGCTCGACACGATGAATCTCCTTCGCCTATTATATTATATATTGCTAAATTAGAATCAACGAATATAATGCAGGCATGTTCGATCTTGCCCGCTTTGATCTTGCCCTGTTCGAGGATAGCGCTGCCCGCGCCGCAGGTCTCCTGCGCATGCTGAGCAACGAAAGGCGCCTGATGGCGCTTTGCCAGCTTACCGATGGTGAACTGTCTGTCGGCGAATTGCAGGCGCGAATCGGCCTCTCGCAATCGGCACTTTCGCAGCATCTTGCCTTGCTTCGCGAACAGCAAATCGTTGCCACGCGGCGACAAGGTCAGACCATCTACTACCGGATTGCCGACCAGTCGGCACTTCGGATCATTCAAACCTTGGCAGAGCTGTTCTGCCCCCCTCAATCCGGGAAATCATCATGACCGCTACGCTCCACAAAATCTCGCCAGGCGATGTGCAGGCGCGCCTTGCTTCGGGCCGCGCCGTGCTCGTCGATATCCGCGAGGCCGACGAATTCGCCCGACAGCATATCCCGGGAGCCCTTTCCCATCCGCTTTCGGCATTCGAGCAGGCACACCTCCAACTCGATCCCGATAGCGATGTGGTGTTCACCTGCCGCACCGGCATGCGCACGGCGGGAGCCTGCGAACGCCTCGCCGCGCGGGTGCAGGGCGATGCATTTGTGCTTGATGGCGGGCTCGATGCGTGGGCCAGGGCCGGGCTGCCGGTGGAGGAAAACAAGGCTGCGCCGATGGAAATCAACCGGCAGGTGCAGATCACGGCCGGACTGATGATCCTGACCGGCGTGGTGCTGGGCTTCCTTGTTTCTCCGCTGTGGTTCGGACTGTCCGGCTTCGTCGGTGCCGGACTGACTTTTCCGGCCTGTCCGGCACTTGCGCAATGGCGAGGCTGTTGATGCTCGCGCCATGGAACCGGGCAGGACCGATCGGGCTGACGGGTTGAATTCATGGGCTGGGAACTGCTCTTGCCCGGCGCGTTGGGAGGCGTGCTGATCGGCTTCCTGCTGACCCTGTTCGGCGGCGGCGGATCGGTGCTGGCGACACCATGGCTGATCTATGTGGTCGGCCTGGCCGATACCCACGCAGCGATCGGCACTTCGGCGGCAGCGGTGGCGCTCAACGCCGCAACGGGGCTTGCCGCACAGGCACGCGCAGGGCGGGTCAAGTGGCCCTGCGCCACCGTCTTCGCGCTTTCCGGCGTCACCGGCGCCCTGGTCGGCACGCAATTCGCCAAGCTGGTCGATGGGCAGGCGCTGCTTACCTGGTTTGCCTTTGCCATGATCGCGATTGCCGTTTCGATGCTGCTCCCCAGGCGCAGCGAAGGCGATCCGCAAGTTCACCTTACCCCGACGATGGTGCTGAAGCTCGCTCCCGTCGGTCTCATCACCGGCCTTGCTGCCGGGTTCTTCGGCATCGGAGGCGGCTTCCTGATTGCGCCTGGACTGATGGCTGCGACAGGCATGACCCTGGCCAATGCCGGTGCAAGTTCGCTGGTCTCGGTTGCCCTGTTCGGCACCGCAACCAGCGCCAGCTATGCCGCGTCGGGCCAGGTCGTCTGGCCGCTGTTCGGCGCACTGGTGCTGGGCGGAGCCGCCGGGACTATGGCCGCGATGCCGCTGGCAAAGCGCCTCGAAGGCCGCGCCGGTCTGGCACGCGGTGCCTTTGCCATGCTGGTAATTGCGGTCGCGCTGTATATCCTCATCAAGTGAGCTTGCCCCGGTGCGGACTTCGGCCTAAAGTCCTGGCTTCCCCGGGGAGCCGCTTGGCTGAGAGGGGCGGTTAGCATCGCCCGACCCGTCGAACCTGAACCCGTTAGCACGGGCGGAGGGAGGGTTGCTCCCGGTCTTTTTGACCAAGCGCTCCCGCCGTTCCGTCCAGATAGGAAGCGCGCACATGGCCGACATCAATTCCAAGTTCGAGATCGGTGTCACCACCGGGCCGATCCGGGGCTCGAAGAAAATCCATGTCGGCCCGCTGAAAGTTGCGATGCGGCAGATTTCATTGGAACCCTCCAGCGGTGAGGAGCCGGTCAATGTCTATGACGCTTCCGGGCCTTACACCGACCCTGATGCCCTGATCGACATTTCCGCAGGCCTGCCCGAACTGCGCCGCGACATGGCAGCTGGCGCGCGGCGATGTGGAAGAGGTGACACAGCGCGAGGTGAGGCCCGAGGACAACGGCCAGCTGGGGCCTGACCGGTCGGGCGGCGTTCCCGCATTCCCCAACGTGCGCAAGAAGGTGCTGCGTGCAAAGCCCGGCGCGAACCTCAGCCAGATGCATTATGCAAGGCGCGGCATCATTACGCCCGAGATGGAATATGTCGCAACCCGCGAAAACCTGGGCCGCGAGATGCTGGGCACCTATGTGCGCGATGGCGAGAGCTTCGGCGCGGAAATTCCGGACTATGTCACGCCGGAATTCGTGCGGCAGGAAGTCGCGCGCGGCCGGGCGATCATCCCCTCCAACGTCAACCACCCCGAGTGCGAGCCGATGGCGATCGGGCGCAATTTCCTGGTCAAGATCAACGCCAACATCGGCAACTCGGCCGTCGCCAGCGATGTGGCTTCCGAAGTCGACAAGATGGTCTGGTCGATCCGCTGGGGCGCGGACACCGTGATGGACCTCAGCACGGGCCGCAACATTCATGACACCCGCGAATGGATCGTGCGCAATTCGCCCGTCCCGATCGGCACCGTGCCGATCTATCAGGCGCTGGAAAAGGTCGGCGGCGTCGCCGAAGACCTGACCTGGGAGATTTTCCGCGACACCCTGATCGAACAGGCCGAGCAGGGCGTCGACTATTTCACCATCCACGCCGGGGTGCGCCTGCCTTACGTGCCGCTTGCCGCCAAGCGCGTCACCGGCATCGTCAGCCGCGGCGGAAGCATCATGGCCAAATGGTGCCTCGCGCATCACAAGGAGAGCTTCCTCTACGAGCGCTTCGACGAGATCACCGAGATCATGAAGGCCTATGATATCGCCTATTCGCTTGGGCGATGGCCTGCGCCCCGGCAGCATTGCCGATGCCAACGACGAGGCGCAGTTCGCCGAGCTCTATACGCTGGGCGAACTCACCCACCGCGCCTGGGCACAGGACGTGCAGGTGATGATCGAAGGCCCCGGCCATGTGCCGATGCACAAGATCAAGGAGAACATGACCAAGCAGCTCGAGGTTTGCGGCGAAGCGCCGTTCTACACGCTCGGGCCGCTCGTCACCGATATTGCGCCGGGTTACGACCACATCACCAGCGGCATTGGTGCTGCGATGATCGGCTGGTTCGGCACGGCGATGCTCTGCTACGTGACCCCGAAGGAACACCTCGGCCTGCCCGACCGCGATGACGTCAAAGTCGGCGTGGTGACCTACAAGCTCGCTGCCCACGCGGCGGACCTCGCCAAGGGGCACCCCGCCGCGCAAGTGCGCGACAATGCGCTGAGCAAGGCACGCTTCGAATTCCGCTGGCGCGACCAGTTCAACCTGTCGCTCGATCCCGATACGGCCGAGCAGTACCACGACCAGACCCTGCCGGCGGAAGGCGCCAAGACCGCGCATTTCTGCTCGATGTGCGGGCCGAAGTTCTGCTCGATGAAGATCAGCCAGGAAGTGCGCGAGTTTGCCCGGTTGCAGAATCAGGATGCCGAGGCATTCATCGCCACCGAGGAAGCGGAAGCGGGCATGGCGCAAATGAGCGAAGTCTACGAAGAGACCGGCCGCGAACTCTACATGGGTGCAGGCGACCGCGAACACGATTGACTGAAATCGCCTTGACCCCCCGGCGCATTTCCCCTAACGGCCCGCGCTTCCGGTGCGCAGGTTCGCCTTTTGCCCGGTTGAGCTGAACATTGCCGGTGCGTGCTGATTGCCAGCACAAGCCGTCAAAGTAACCCGGCCCCAGCGCCTGGGTGGAGCGTTTTCGGCTCGTGATGTGGTTTTCGCATCCGGATCATTCCGGGATGGTGGCCATGTTCGCGGGTTCCGCATCGCCTTCACCTGTGCCGCCTGGGCCCTTGCAAGGTGAAGTCTTTAATGCCCACTATCAACCAGCTGGTCCGCAAGGGCCGCGAGCCGCAGAAGGCCAAGTCGAAGGTTCCTGCGATGGAGCAGAACCCGCAGAAGCGCGGCGTCTGCACGCGTGTTTACACCACCACGCCGAAGAAGCCGAACTCGGCGCTTCGCAAGGTCGCCAAGATCCGCCTGACCAACAGCCGCGAGGTCATCTCCTATATCCCCGGCGAAGGCCACAACCTGCAGGAGCACAGCGTTGTGCTGATCCGCGGCGGGCGTGTGCGCGATCTTCCCGGCGTGCGCTATCATGTGCTGCGCGGCGTGCTCGATACGCAGGGGGTCAAGGACCGCAAGCAGAGCCGCTCGAAGTACGGGGCCAAGCGGCCGAAGTAAGGTTTCAACGCGGGTTGCGGCTCTGGACCGCTCCCCCTCCCGGCTACCCATGCGAGGGTAGCCTCTGGGTGGCCGGGAGGGGGAGAGGGCCGGAGCCGCAAGCCAGCCACGGAGGTGGCTGGCGCACTCCGAAGGAGTAAACAGATATGTCACGTCGTCGTCGTCCCGAAAAGCGGGTCATCCTGCCCGATCCCAAGTTCGGGGATCAGATCCTGTCGAAGTTCATGAACAACCTCATGCTCGACGGCAAGAAGTCGGTCGCCGAATCCATCGTCTACGGGGCGATGGAAACCATGGAGACCAAGGGCAAGGCCAATCCGGTCGAGCTGTTCCATTCGGCGCTCGAGAACGTCAAGCCGCAGATCGAAGTGCGTTCGCGCCGGGTCGGTGGTGCCACCTATCAGGTGCCCGTCGAGGTCCGTCCCGAGCGTGCCCAGGCGCTTGCCATCCGCTGGCTGATCACCGCCGCGCGCAATCGCAGCGAGACCACGATGTCGGCGCGGCTTTCTGCCGAACTGCTCGACGCTGCCAACAACCGCGGCAATGCGGTCAAGAAGCGCGAAGACACCCACCGCATGGCCGACGCCAACCGCGCGTTCAGCCATTATCGCTGGTAGCAGCGAAAGATGTGAGGCGCCGCTGGTAATGCGGCTGTCACAGAACTGAACCAATGGGCGGGGCAATCTGGCCCTTCCCGACGATCTAAGGAAATACCCATGGCACGCAGCCATCCGCTCAGCATGTATCGCAATATCGGCATCATGGCGCACATCGATGCCGGCAAGACCACGACCACCGAGCGTATCCTCTATTACACCGGCAAGTCGTACAAGATCGGCGAAGTGCATGATGGCGCGGCGACGATGGACTGGATGGAGCAGGAGCAGGAACGCGGGATCACGATCACTTCGGCTGCGACGACCTGTTTCTGGAACGATCACCGCATCAACATCATCGACACTCCGGGCCACGTCGACTTCACCATCGAAGTCGAGCGTTCGCTGCGCGTGCTCGACGGTGCGGTTGCCTGTTTCGACGGTGTTGCCGGGGTTGAGCCCCAGTCGGAGACGGTGTGGCGCCAGGCTGACAAGTATGGCGTGCCGCGGATGTGCTTCATCAACAAGCTTGACCGCACCGGCGCCAACTTCAAGTACTGCGTCCAGTCGATCATCGACCGGCTCGGTGCCAAGCCTGCCGTGCTGTACATTCCGATCGGCCTCGAAGCCGACCTCAAGGGCCTGGTCGATCTGGTCGACAACCGCGCGATCATCTGGAAGGACGAGGCGCTGGGCGCAGAATTCTTCTACGAGGACATTCCCGCCGATCTGGCTGACGAAGCCGCGCAGTATCGCATGGAACTGATCGAACTGGTGATCGACCAGGACGACGATGCGATGGAAGCCTATCTCGACGGCAAGGAGCCCGACGTCGCGACGCTCAAGGCGTGCATCCGCAAGGGCACGCTCAACCAGTCGTTCGTGCCGGTGTGCTGCGGTTCGGCGTTCAAGAACAAGGGCGTCCAGCCGCTGCTCGACGCGGTGGTTGATTATCTGCCGAGCCCGCTCGACATTCCCGACGTCCAGGGCGTCAAGATGGACAGCGACGAGAAGGACAGCCGTCCCCCGACCGACGATGCGCCGTTCAGCGCGCTGGCGTTCAAGGTGATGAACGATCCGTTCGTCGGCAGCCTCACCTTCATCCGCATCTATTCGGGCACGCTCACCAAGGGCACCTACCTGAACTCGGTGAAGGACAAGAAGGAAAAGGTTGGCCGCATGCTCGAAATGCACGCCAACGACCGCAAGGACGTTGACGAGGCATTCGCCGGCGACATCATCGCGCTGGCCGGCATGAAGGAAACCACCACCGGCGATACGCTGTGCGCCGAACGCCAGCCGATCGTGCTCGAGCGGATGGAATTCCCCGAGCCGGTGATCGAGCTGTCGGTCGAACCCAAGACCAAGGCCGACCAGGAAAAGATGGGCATCGCGCTCAATCGCCTGTCGGCCGAGGATCCCTCATTCCGCGTTTCGACCGATCACGAATCGGGCCAGACCATCATCAAGGGCATGGGCGAACTGCATCTCGACATCATCGTCGACCGCATGCGCCGCGAGTTCAAGGTGGAAGCCAATGTCGGCGCGCCGCAGGTGGCCTATCGCGAGTATCTCGCCAAGCCGGTGGACATTGATTACACCCACAAGAAGCAGTCGGGCGGTTCGGGCCAGTTCGGCCGGATCAAGTTCAAGCTGACCCCGGGCGAACGCGGCACCGGCATCATTTTCAACGACAACATCAAGGGCGGCAATATTCCCAAGGAATATATCCCCTCGGTCGAGAAGGGCATGCGCGAAACTGCCGAGGGCGGATCGCTGATCGGCTTCCCGATCATCGATTTCGAGATCGAGCTCTACGACGGCGCTTACCACGACGTCAACTCGTCGGCGCTGGCGTTTGAAATCGCCGGCCGTGCGGGCATGCGCGAAGCGGCCCAGAAGGCCGGCATCAAGCTGCTCGAACCGATCATGAAGGTCGAGGTCGTCACGCCTGAGGATTACCTCGGTGACGTCATCGGCGACATGAACAGCCGCCGCGGCCAGATCCAGGGCACCGACACCCGCGGCAATGCCCAGGCGGTCGAGGCCATGGTGCCGCTGGCAAACATGTTCGGCTATGTGAATCAGCTGCGCTCGTTCACGCAAGGCAGGGCAAATTATTCGATGTTCTTCTCCCACTACGAAGAGGTCCCGGCAAACGTCGCGGCCGAGGTGAAGGAGAAGCTTGCCTAAGCGGCAAGATACGACTAGGGGCGGCGCCTGATTGAACGGGCACCGCCAATTCCCGCAGTTTTCAATTCAAGCGAAAAGAAGGTTTGGACAATGGCTAAGGCAAAATTTGAGCGGAACAAGCCGCACTGCAACATCGGCACCATCGGTCACGTCGATCATGGCAAAACCACGCTGACGGCCGCGATCACCAAGGTGCTCGCCGAGACCGGCGGCGCAACGTTCACCGACTATGCCAATATCGACAAGGCTCCCGAAGAGCGTGAGCGCGGCATCACCATTTCGACCGCACACGTCGAATATGAAACCGCCAACCGCCACTATGCCCACGTCGATTGCCCGGGCCACGCTGACTATGTGAAGAACATGATCACCGGTGCCGCCCAGATGGACGGCGCGATCCTGGTGGTGAACGCCGCTGACGGCCCGATGCCCCAGACCCGCGAGCACATCCTGCTTGCCCGTCAGGTCGGCGTGCCCCAGCTGGTCGTCTACATGAACAAGGTCGATCAGGTCGACGACGCCGAAATCCTCGAGCTGGTTGAGCTGGAAATCCGCGAGCTGCTGAGCTCGTACGGCTTCGACGGCGACAACATTCCGGTCATCCCGGGCTCGGCTCTTGCTGCGCTCGAAGGCCGCGACGACGAGATCGGCAAGAATTCGATCTATGCGCTGATGGAAGCCGTTGACAGCTTCATCCCGCAGCCGCCGCGTCCGACCGACAAGCCGTTCCTGATGCCGGTGGAAGACGTGTTCTCGATCTCGGGTCGCGGCACTGTCGTCACCGGCCGTATCGAAACCGGTATCGTCAAGGTGGGTGAAGAAGTCGAGATCGTCGGCCTCAAGGACACCAAGAAGACCGTCGTCACCGGCGTGGAAATGTTCCGCAAGCTGCTCGATCAGGGTGAAGCCGGCGACAACGTCGGTGCGCTGATCCGCGGCGTTGCCCGTGAAGAAGTCGAGCGTGGCCAGGTGCTGTGCAAGCCCGGTTCGGTCAAGCCGCACACCGAGTTTTCGGCCGAAGTCTATGTCCTCTCGAAGGACGAAGGCGGCCGTCACACGCCGTTCTTTGCCAACTATCGTCCGCAGTTCTACTTCCGCACCACCGACGTGACCGGCGAAGTCGTGCTGCCCGAGGGCACCGAGATGGTCATGCCTGGCGACAACATTGCACTCTCGGTCAAGCTGATCGCGCCGATCGCGATGGATGAAGGTCTGCGCTTCGCAATTCGCGAAGGCGGCCGCACCGTCGGTTCGGGGGTTGTCAGCAAGATCACAAAGTAATAAAGGCCGCACTCCGCCGGGGGCACCAGATTCGTTTCTGGCTCCCGGCGGTCGGTTTTTGGGGGGATGGAGACATCCCCTTTTGCTCTTTCTCATTGGTAGTTGGATATGGAAGCCCAGAACATTCGCATCCGCCTGAAGGCATTCGATCACCGCGTGCTTGATGCGGCGACTGGCGAAATCGCGGATACCGCCCGCCGCACCGGCGCGCTGATCCGTGGCCCCATTCCCCTGCCGACGAGAATTGAAAAATTTACCGTGAACCGCGGACCGCACATCGACAAGAAGTCGCGTGAGCAGTTCGAGGTGCGCACCTACAAGCGGCTGCTCGATATCGTGCAGCCCAACGCCACAACCGTTGACGCGCTGATGAAGCTCGACCTCGCAGCTGGCGTGAACGTTGAAATCAAGCTGGCGTAAGTCGGCCCTGCGCGGCGGACGTCGCGCAGACTTTTGAAAGCGCGGATCAGTCCGCGTGGACACTGGGATACCTCCGGCACTCTGCCGGGCATGCGTCCCCCGTCTCGCTTCTCGCTTTGAGAGGCACTCAGCCCGGACGGGGCTCGCACGAAAATTGGGTTGAACACGCCTTTCGGGATGGTCCCGTCAGGCCTCTGTATGGAGTATGGATCATGCGCACTGGCGTGATCGCGAAGAAAGTCGGGATGACCCGCCTGTTTCAGGAGGACGGACGGCATGTGCCGGTCACTGTCCTGTCGCTGGAGCAGTGCCAGGTGGTTTCGGTCCGCACCCAGGAGCGCGACGGCTATGTCGCTCTCCAGCTTGGTGCCGGCGCGGCAAAGCAGAAGAATGTGGCCAAGCCGCAGCGTGAGCATTTCGCGAAAGCGCAAGTGCCGCTCAAGATGCGTCTCTGCGAATTCCGCGTTGCCGACGATGCCGTCGTCGATGTCGGCGCGACAATCGCTGCCTCGCATTTCGTGCCGGGCCAGATGGTCGATGTCGCCGGACACACCCAGGGCAAGGGCTTTGCCGGCGGCATGAAGCGCTGGGGTTTCGGCGGTATGCGCGCAACCCACGGTGTTTCGATCAGCCACCGCGCACTCGGTTCGACCGGTCAGCGCCAGGATCCGGGCAAGGTCTTCAAGAACAAGAAGATGGCCGGACACATGGGCGACCGTGAGCGGACCCAGCAAAATCTCGAGGTCGTGCGTGTCGATGACGAGCGCGGCCTTATTTTCGTCAAGGGCTCGGTGCCCGGCGCCAAGAACGCCTGGCTGACGGTCTGCGATTCGGTGAAGGTCGCCCGCCATGCAGAGGCGCCCTATCCGGCCGGTCTGAAGGGCGCGAACGACAGCGCCGCAGCGCTCGAGGAAGAGGTCATCGTGCAGGAGCAGGGCGAAGAGGCAGTGGCCGAACAGGCTGCTCCCGAAGCCGAAGCGCCGCAGCAGGAGCAGCAGGCTCAGGAACAACCCCAGGCTGACGAGGGCAATGCCCCGGCCAAAGACGGTCAGGAGGGCTAAGCCATGAAGGTCAAACTTTCCAACCTCGATGGCAGCGCCGGCAAGGGCGACATCGAACTGAATGATGCGGTGTTCGGGCTCACCCCGCGCGCCGATATCCTCCACCGGGTGGTTACCTGGCAGCTTGAGAACCGTCGCGGCATTGCCCGTGCGACTCGCGAGCGCTCGGAAGTTGCCCGCACCGGCAAGAAGTTCGGACGCCAGAAGGGCGGCGGCACTGCCCGTCACGGCGATCGCCGGGCACCGGTGTTCATCGGCGGCGGCAAGGCCCACGGCGCTCGCCGCCGCGAGTTCGATGTGTCGCTCAACAAGAAGGTGCGCTCGCTCGGGCTCAAGATGGCTCTCTCGTCGAAAGCGCAAGGCGGCCTTATTGTTGTCGACAGCCTCGACATCAAGGACGTCAAGACCAAGGCGCTGGCTGCCAGCCTCGCCAAGGCCAACTGGGGCCGCAAGGTTCTGGTGATCGATGGCGAGGCAGTGGATGCAGGTTTCGCCCGCGCCAGTGCCAATATCGTCGGCGTCAATGTGCTCCCGGCAATGGGCGCCAATGTCTACGACATCCTGAAGCACGATACGCTGGTGCTGACCCGCGCAGCGGTCGAAAAGCTGGAGGCGCGGTTCGCCCTCCCGGGAGGGGCGAACTAATGGCCAAGGATACTATCGATACGCGCCATTACGACGTGATCGTGGCTCCCCACATCACCGAGAAGGCAACGCTGCTCAGCGAGAACAACGCCGTTGTGTTCAAGGTGGCTCCCGATGCGACCAAGCCGCAGATCAAGGCTGCGGTCGAGGCGCTGTTCGGCGTCAAGGTCAAGGGCGTCAACACGCTGACCCAGAAGGGCAAGACCAAGAAGTGGAAGGGTCGTCCCTACACCCGCTCAGATGTAAAGAAGGCTGTTGTCACGCTGGCCGAAGGCCAGTCGATCGACATCACCGAAGGCCTCAGGGGTTAATCCGATGGCACTGAAGAACTTCAATCCGACCAGCCCCGGCCGCCGCGCGCTGATCCTCGTCGACAAGTCGTCGCTGTGGAAGGGCAAGCCCGTCAAGGCGCTGACCGAAGGCAAGACCAAGACCGGCGGACGCAACAACAAGGGCCACGTGACCTCGCGCGGCATTGCTGGCGGCCACAAGCAGAAATACCGGATCATCGATTTCAAGCGCCGCAAGTGGGACAGCCCCGCCGTGGTCGAGCGCCTGGAATACGATCCGAACCGCACCGCGTTCATCGCGCTGGTCAAGTATGCCGACGGCAGCCAGACCTATATCCTCGCGCCGCAGCGCCTCGCTGTCGGCGATTCGGTGGTGGCCGGTGAAAAGACCGACGTGAAGCCGGGCAACGCAATGCTGCTCAGCCAGATGCCGGTCGGCACGATCATCCACAACGTGGAAATGAAGCCGGGCAAGGGCGGCCAGATCGCCCGCAGCGCCGGCACTTATGCCCAGTTGGTCGGTCGTGACCGGGGCATGGTCATCGTGCGTCTCAATTCGGGCGAACAGCGCTATCTGCGCGGCGATTGCATGGGAACGGTTGGCGCGGTTTCGAACCCCGACAACCAGAACCAGAATTTCGGCAAGGCCGGCCGCACCCGCTGGCAGGGCCGTCGTCCGCTGACCCGCGGCGTTGCCAAGAACCCGGTCGATCACCCGCATGGCGGCGGCGAAGGCCGCACTTCGGGCGGTCGTCATCCGGTCACTCCATGGGGCAAGCCGACCAAGGGCGCCCGCACCCGCAACAACAAGCAGACGGACAAATTGATCATCCGTTCGCGTCACGCCAAGAAGAAGAGGTAACTCCGATGGCACGTTCCGTCTGGAAAGGTCCGTTTGTCGACCTGCACCTGCTGAAAAAGGCAGAAGGCGCACAGGATCACGGCACCCGCGCCGGTCCGATCAAGACCTGGTCGCGCCGTTCGACGATCCTGCCGCAGTTCGTCGGCCTGACATTCAACGTCTACAACGGCCGCAAGTTCATTCCGGTTTCGGTCAATGAAGACATGGTCGGCCACAAGCTGGGTGAATTCGCACCGACGCGGACATTCCCCGGCCACGCCGCCGACAAGAAGGGCAAGCGCTGATGGGCAAGGAAAAATCCCCGCGCCGCGTTGGCGAGAACGAGGCTCTGGCCGTCGGCACGCAGATTCGCGGCTCGGCGCAGAAGCTCAACCTGGTTGCCGCGCTGATCCGCGGGCGCAAGGCGGAAGAGGCGCTCAACATCCTCGCCTTCTCCAAGCGCGCCATGGCGGTTGATGCCAGCAAGGTGCTCGCCTCGGCGATCGCCAATGCCGAAAACAACCACAACCTCGATGTCGATGCGCTGGTGGTGGCCGAGGCCAGCGTCGGCAAGTCGATCACGATGAAGCGCTTCCACACGCGCGGTCGCGGCAAGTCGACCCGCATCCTGAAGCCGTTCTCGCGCCTGCGCATCGTTGTGCGCCAAGTTGAGGAGGCCTGAGCCATGGGTCACAAGAGCAATCCGATCGGGCTTCGTCTCCAGATCAACCGCACCTGGGACAGCCGCTGGTATGCCGAGGGTCGTGGCTATGCCGCGATGCTCGAGGAAGACCTCAAGATCCGCAAGTTCGTGATGACGGCCCTGCCGCAGGCGGCGATCTCCAAGGTGGTGATCGAACGTCCGGCCAAGCTGTGCCGCGTTTCGATCTATGCTGCCCGCCCCGGTGTGATCATCGGCAAGAAGGGCGCAGACATCGAAAAGCTGCGCAGCCAGATCGCCAAGATGACCGGCAGCGAAGTCAAGCTCAACATCGTCGAGATCCGCAAGCCCGAGATCGACGCCAAGCTTGTGGCGCAAGGCATTGCCGACCAGCTGGTTCGCCGCGTTGCCTTCCGCCGCGCGATGAAGCGCGCGATGCAATCGGCCATGCGTCTGGGTGCCGAAGGCATCAAGATCACATGCGGCGGCCGTCTTGGCGGCGCCGAAATTGCCCGCGTGGAGTCTTATCGCGAGGGCCGGGTGCCGGCGCACACGTTGCGTGCTCACATCGATTACGCCGAAGCCGAAGCGCTCACCGCTTACGGGATCATCGGCATCAAGTGCTGGATCTTCAAGGGCGAGATTCTCGGCCACGATCCGATGGCGCAAGACCGGCTGACGATGGAAGCGCAAACCACAGGCGTGCGTCCGGCCCGCGAAGACCGCAGGAACTAAACCATGCTGCAACCCAAAAAGCATAAATTCCGCAAGGCCTTCAAGGGCCGGATCAAGGGCGACGCCAAGGGCGGAACCGATCTCAACTTCGGGTCCTATGGCCTGAAGGCACTTGAGCCCGAGCGGATCACCGCGCGCCAGATCGAAGCGGCCCGCCGCGCGATCACCCGCCACATCAAGCGCCAGGGTCGTCTCTGGATCCGCATCTTTCCCGACGTGCCGGTTTCCAAGAAGCCTGCCGAAGTCCGTCAGGGCAAGGGCAAGGGCGCAATCGAATATTGGGCAGCACGGGTCAAGCCGGGCCGCATCCTGTTCGAACTTGACGGGGTTCCCGGGCCGATCGCCGCTGTTGCCTTCAGCCGTGCAGCGATGAAGCTGCCGATCAAGACCAAGGTCGTTGCCCGCCTGGGTGACACCTCGCATCTGGGAGCCGTATGATGGCTGCGAAGATCGAAGACATGCGCGTCAAGAGCGACGACGAACTTTCCGGCGATCTCGCCGACCTCAAGCGCGAGGCTTTCAACCTGCGCTTCCAGGCCGCCACCGGCCAGCTGGAGCGCCCGGCGCGCATCAAGGAAGTGCGCCGCGACATCGCCCGGATCAAGACGTTGCAGACCGAACGTTCGCGTTCGGCCCCCAATAAGTCCACCGGGGCGTAAGGAGAACACCATGCCCAAGCGTATCCTGATCGGGACCGTGGTCTCCGACAAGACCGACAAGACCGTTGTCGTCAAGGTCGAGCGCAAGATGAAGCACCCGCTCTACGGGAAGATCATCCGCCGTTCGAAGAAGTATCATGCCCACGATGAGGACAATGCCGCCAAGACCGGCGAAACCGTCCGCATCGAGGAAACCCGTCCGATGTCCAAGCTCAAGAGCTGGAAGGTTATCGAACGGGTGGTGGTCGGCAAGGTTGCCGCGATCGAAACCGACGCCTGACACGCAACTGGAACGAATTGAGAAGGAACCGGATCGATGATCCAGATGCAGTCCAATCTCGACGTCGCTGACAATAGCGGCGCGAAGCGCGTCCAGTGCATTAAGGTGCTGGGCGGATCGAAGCGGCGCACTGCCGGCGTCGGCGATATCATCGTCGTCTCCGTCAAGGAGGCGCAGCCGCGTGCCCGCGTCAAGAAGGGCGATGTTCACCGCGCGGTGATCGTGCGCACCCGCAAGGATGTGCGCCGCGCCGATGGCTCGGTGATCCGCTTCGACAGCAATGCCGCCGTGCTGATCAACAAGAACGAGGAGCCGATCGGCACCCGTATCTTCGGGCCGGTGGTTCGTGAGCTGCGCGGACGCGGCTTCATGAAAATCATCAGCCTTGCTCCGGAGGTTTTGTAATGGGCGCGGCAAAGATCAAGAAGGGCGACAGCGTTGTCGTCCGCTCGGGCAAGGACAAGGGCCGCACCGGCACGGTGCTGCGCGTCATGCCCAAGGATGGCAAGGTGCTGGTGGAAGGCGTCAATGTCGCCACCCGCCACCGCAAGCCGACCCAGGAACGCCCCGACGGCGGGATTGAGCGCCGCGAGGCCCCGATGCACATTTCCAAGGTTGGCATTGCCGACCCCAAGACCGGCGCTGCAACGCGCGTGCGCTTCGAAATTGCCAAGGACGGCAAGAAGCAACGCGTCGCGGTGAAGTCCGGGGAGAAAATCGATGGCTGATAAGTATGTCCCCCGGATGCGCACGCGCTATGACGACGAGATCGTCAAGGCGATGACCGAGCGCTTCGGCTACAAGAACCGCATGGAAGTGCCCAAGATCGAGAAGATCACGATCAACATGGGCGTCGGCGAAGGCACGCAGGACCGCAAGAAGGTCACCACGGCTGCCGAGGAAATGGCGCTGATCGCCGGCCAGAAGCCGGTGATCGTCAAGGCCAAGAAGTCGGTCGCACAGTTCAAGCTGCGCGAAGGCATGGCGATCGGCTGCAAGGTCACGCTGCGCCGCGAGCGGATGTACGAATTCCTCGACCGCCTGATCACCGTTGCCATGCCCCGCATCCGCGACTTTCGCGGGCTGAACCCGAAGAGCTTCGACGGGCGCGGCAACTATGCAATGGGTCTCAAGGAGCAGATCATCTTCCCGGAGATCAGCTACGACCAGATCGACAAGGTGCGCGGCATGGACATCATCGTCACCACCTCTGCCCGGACCGACGACGAGGCGCGCGAGCTGCTTCGCCTGTTCGGTTTCCCTTTCCCGCTGGAAGCTGTTGAAGAACAGCAAGCCGCCTAAGAGTCGTCAAAGACTCCCCAGACACGAAGAAGAGAGCTTAAGTCCATGGCGAAACTGAGTTCGGTAAACAAGAACGAGCGGCGCAAGAAGCTCGTTCAGAAATTCGCGGCAAAGTATGCCGCGCTGAAGGCCAAGGCCGACGACAAGTCGCTCGACGATACCGAGCGGCTGATGGCGCGGCTGAAGATGGCTGAATTGCCGCGCAACGGCAATCCGACCCGCGTGCGCAATCGCTGCGCCACCACCGGCCGCCCGCGCGGCTATTATCGCAAGTTCGGCCTGTGCCGCATCGAACTCCGGGACCTCGCCAACAAGGGCATGGTTCCGGGTGTGACGAAGTCGAGCTGGTAAGGAACCGCAGATGGCAATGACCGATCCCCTGGGCGATCTGCTCACCCGCATCCGCAATGGCCAGCGCGCCAAGAAGGACAGCGTGATGACGCCCGCCTCGAAGCTGCGCGCCCGCGTGCTCGAAGTGCTGCAGCGTGAAGGCTATATCCGCGGCTATACGGAAGACGCCACCGGCGCCCATCCGCAGCTGCGCATCGAGCTCAAGTATTTCGAAGGCGAGCCTGCGATCAAGCATGTCGCCCGTGTCTCCAAGCCGGGCCGCCGGGTCTATTCGGGCAGCAAGGAGCTGCCGGTGATCCGCAACGGGCTTGGCATCACCATCGTCTCGACGCCGCGCGGCGTGCTTTCGGATGCCGAAGCGCGCGCTGCCAACGTCGGCGGCGAAGTGCTTGCGGAGGTGTTCTGATGAGCCGCATCGGTAAAGTTCCGGTCACCGTCCCGAGCGGGGTTACGGCAGAGATCGCGGGCAGTGTGCTCAGCGTCAAGGGCCCCAAGGGTACCCTCACGCTGACCATGCGCGAAGAGATCAGCTATACGCTGGAAGAGGGCCGCATCCTGGTGCGCCCGGCCAACGACAGCAAGCAGGCACGCGCCTTCTGGGGCATGCAGCGCACGCTGGTGAACAACCTCGTCACCGGCGTGACCGAGGGTTACACCAAGGTGCTCGAGATCACCGGCGTCGGCTATCGTGCCAATGCCCAGGGTCCGCGCAAGCTCAAGCTGCAGCTTGGCTACAGCCACGACGTCGATTTCGATGTGCCTGAAGGTGTCGAGGTCAAGACCCCCGACAACACCACCATCGAGATCAGCGGGATCGACAAGCAGAAGGTGGGGCAAGTTGCCGCCGAAATCCGTCGCTGGAGAAAGCCGGAACCCTACAAGGGCAAGGGCATCAAGTATCGCGGCGAGTACATCTTCCGCAAGGAAGGGAAGAAGAAGTAATGGCCAAGCTATCCCTTTTCGAACGCCGCCGCAGGCGGGTGCGTACTGCGCTGAAGGCCCGTGCGGGCGGACGTCCGCGGCTTTCGGTGCACCGTTCGGGCCGGCATATCTATGCCCAGATCATCGACGACACTTCGGGCCGCACGGTTGCCGCAGCTTCGTCGCTGACCAAAGGCAGCAAGGGCCCGGGCGCGACGGTCGAGGCCGCAGCCAAGGTCGGTGCAAGCCTGGCCGAGGCCGCGAAGAAGGCCGGCGTTTCCTCTGTCGTGTTCGATCGCGGCGGTTTCCTGTTTCATGGCCGCGTCAAGGCGCTGGCCGATGCTGCGCGTGAAGGCGGGCTGGAGTTCTGATGATGGCTGATGAAAACGAAATCGTAGCCGGCGCAGAAGTCGCTGTTGAAACAGCAGCAGTCGATGCTCCTGCCGGCGACCAGCGCGATGGACGCGGTGGTCGTGGCGGACGCGGGCGCGGCGGCAATGACCGTGGTGGCGGGAATCGTGACGGACGTGGCCGGGGTGATCGCGAGCGGCGCGGTCGCGGCGGTGACGACGAGGGCGGCGAAGAGCTGATCGAGAAGCTGGTCCACATCAATCGCGTTTCCAAGACCGTCAAGGGCGGCAAGCGCTTCGGCTTTGCGGCGCTGGTCGTGGTTGGCGATGGCAAGGGCCGGGTCGGCTTCGGCCACGGCAAGGCGCGCGAAGTGCCCGAGGCGATCACCAAGGCAACCGCTTCCGCCAAGAAGAAGATGGTTCGCGTGCCGCTCAAGGAAGGCCGCACCCTGCACCATGACGGCAAGGGCCGGTTCGGTGCGGGCAAGGTTAACCTGCGTTCGGCTCCGGCGGGAACCGGCATCATCGCCGGCGGCCCGATGCGCGCCGTGTTCGAGAGCCTGGGCGTTGCTGACGTGGTGACCAAGTCGGTCGGCACCTCCAACCCCTACAACATGATCCGCGCTACTTTCGATGCGCTGGTCAGCCAGACTTCGCCGAAGTCGGTTGCCCAACGGCGCGGCAAGAAAGTCGCCGACCTGCTGGGTCGCGGCGGAGCCAGTGCAGCCGAGGCCGAAGCCGACGCTGCGGCGATTGTGGAGTAAGCTGACATGGCCAAGATCAAGCTCAAGCAGATCGGCTCTCCGATCCGTCGGCCTTCGAAGCAGAAGGAAATGCTGATAGGCCTTGGCCTCGGCAAGATGCACCGCGTCGTCGAGCTGGAGGATACGCCCGAAGTGCGCGGCGCGATCGCCAAGCTGCCGCACATGGTTGCGGTTGTGGATTGAGGCGCATTCGCCCGGGATGCCAATCCATCGGGGCGATATGACGGACCGGTTCGTTTGCGTATTCAATCGCAACCGGGACGCTTACGACGTTGCCATAGGGCTCGATCAGGCAGGCCTGCTTGATCGCCTTGTCACCGATTTTTACGCCTCGGACCAGCCCCCGGCCTGGCTTCCGGCGCCGCTGAGGCGCCGTCGTTCGCCGCTGCTGGCCCATGCGCGGACAGTGCAGAGCTGGCCATCATTCATCGTTCAGGCAATCGGTCACGTGCTGGGCATTCCCGGCCATGTCGTCTTCCCCCGGACCAACCGGATGCTCGCGAACAAGGCCGCCAGCGTGGCGCGCAAGCGCGGTACCGGGCTCTATTGCTATCACGACTATTTGCCCGAGAATGTGCCGGCGGGACGGCCCCTGGTGCTGTTCGTCTATCATCCGCTGCCCGCATGTGAGCTGAACGTTCTGGCCAGCGATGCGGCGCGTTATCCCGAGGCCGCCAGTGCCTTTGCATCGACGAAACCGATGCTCGAGCAGCAATGGGCGGATTTTGACTGGCATCGGGTCGACGCGGTGGTCTGTGCATCCACCTTCACTGCCGGTTCGGTCATCGCGGCCGGCTGCGATCCCGCCCGGATCGAGATCGTATCCTTATGGTGCGCCGGATCGCGCTGAAAGGCAGCCGCCGCAAGCGCGGCCCGAGGGACCGGTGCGCTTCCTGTTTGTCGGGCAAGGCGTCCAGCGCAAGGGCTTGCACCATCTCATCCGAGCCTGGCAGGCCTGTCCTCGCCCCGGTGCCAAGCTGACCCTGGTCTGCTACCGGATCGATCCCGCGATCCAGGCCCTGATCGACGATCCCACGATCGAACTGCGCAGTTATGTCGAGAAGGACGAACTGGAGGCGCTTTACCGGCGCTCGCACGTGTTCGTCATGCCATCGCTGATCGAGGGTTTCGGTCTGGTCTATCTCGACGCCCTGGCACATGGCTGCCATGTCATCGGAACGGCCAACACCGGCCTTCCCGACATGGACTGCAGCCCGCAGATGGCCACACTGGTCGAGCCGGGCGACATCGCCGCCCTCGCGGCGGCTATCGACGATCTCATCGTGCGCGCGCCCGGGTTCGACTGCGGCGCGATTGCCGAAGCGGCCGGACGATGGACCCGCGCGGATTTTCACCGGGCAATCGGCGAGCATGCCGGCAAAATACTTGCCTTGCGTTGACAGTTGGGCGGAATTGGGGATTTCTGACGAAATGACAGGCGAAACTCGGCCCGGTCCGGAAAAACTCGATATTGGCTGCGGCGAAGCGAAGCTGCCCGGCTACCTCGGTATGGACAGCTTTGCCTCGGCCAAGGTCGATATGGTCCACGATTTCGATGTCTTTCCCTATCCTTTTGCCGATAGCAGCTTCGACGAAGTCAAGATGTCCAACGCACTCGAGCATGCGTCTGATTTTATCGCCACGGTCTGCGAGGTCCACCGCATCCTGCGGCCGGGCGGAACATTCAAGGTGCTGTGCCCGCACTATTCCGGCCCCGATGCCTACCGTGACCCGACTCACCGCACCTTCTTCGCCTACACCACCTTTGATCGCTTCACCGGCGAAGCCAGCTATGCCACCGGGCAAGCGGGAATGTTTCGCATGCGCCGTCGGATGTTCGGAGTGCCGCAAGGCGGATCGCGCGGACCGACGGCACTGGTCAAGGCTTTCGCCAACCGCTTTCCCGATCTCTATGAACGCTATCTGTGCTGGATGATGCCGGCCAAGGCGATTTACTATGAGCTGGAGGCCATAAAACCGGAAGCCCCCGCGTGAACGCTCAGCAATCTGAAGCGGAGCGGCAGCGCCACGCCCCTGCCTTCTCACTCGCCAACAGGCTAGTGCGGCTGATCTGGAGCGTGACCTGGCTGCTGCTGTGCCGGTTCACACCTCCGTTTTTCTGGGCCTGGCGTCGCACCGTGTTGCGGATGTTTGGTGCCAGGATCGGAGCCGGTGCGCGGATTTACGGGTCGGTCCGGATCTGGCTGCCGGGCAATCTGGATATCGGAGCGGGTTCGATGCTCGGTCGCGACGTTAATTGCTACAATCAGGGGCAGATCGACATCGGCAAGGATGTCGTGGTTTCATGGCATGCGACCTTGTGCAGCAGCACGCACAATGTCGAAGACCCTGCTTTTCCCCTGGTCTGTCGGCCGATTCGGATCGAGGATCAGGCGTGGATTGCGGCCGAAGCCTTTGTTGGTCCGGGTGTCACCATCGGCGAAGGCGCGGTGCTGGGCGCGCGCGCAGTGGCGATGCGCGATCTCGACCCATGGGCTTACCACTCGGGCAATCCCTCGAAGCGGCTGAAAGACCGCAAGCGGTTTTCCTAACCGCGCGCGCGCCGCCGCGCTATTGCCCGGATTGCGAACCGCTTGAGAGTGTAAAACTGCTGCGGGAAAGTCGATTCGACCCAAAGAACGGCGCGATTCCTAGCCCTTGCTAGATCCTTTGGCCGGTAGATCGCAACCCCGTTTACCATGTCGGCGGGCGTGTCGATCGTGCGCAGCTGCAATTGCAGGAAGCGATCACCCATCGGAATCGCGTGGCAGGTGACGGACGAGCGGGAGCATGTCGGGTGCTGGCTGTCGAGCGAGCCATGAATGGTGCGCGAATTCCAGAACAGCACGTCCCCTAGTCTCGAGCTTCGGCGCGCGAATCTGCATGTTGCGCTCTTTCATGCATTCGACCACGCCCTGGATGTAGACTTCATGGTTGTCGGCGATGTTGTTTTCCGCCGAGTGCCGCTCCAGCTCGATCCTGTGGGAACCGGGACCGACGAAGAACCTGCCGGCTTCGGCCTCGATCGGTTCGAGTGCGATCCACGCACCGGCCATCCTGCCGATTTCTTCCGAATCGAGATAATATGTGTCCTGATGTTCCCAGGTGGCAGAATTGCCTTCGAAATACATTGACTGGACAATCTTCGGAACGTCGTCGAGCAGGGCCTCGAACAGCGCCTTGAGCGCCGGAGCGGTGAGCAGCCGTTCGGTGGCGAAACGCCGGAATTCTGCGAATGCAACCGGATCGACGCTCTGCAGGTTAAGGATGGGATTCATCACCCAGCCTTTGTCGTTGGTCACATGCCGTTCGGCCTTTGCGGTCGCCTGCCGATAGATGAACCGGTTGCTGTATTTGACCTCCCGCTCCCAAAGCCGGCGCATGTCGCGGCATGTCTCCGGAGCAATCGCGCCGGCTACAACCACATACCCGAACTCGTCGTAGTAGCGGCGTATCTCCGCCAGCTGATCTGGCCGGAATCGGACTGTCGGTCCTTCGTCAACGGTTTCAGGCACCGATACCGGCAGGCCGCGAGGGGATTTCAGATCGATCATGCCGAGTGTCCAAGGATCAATTCCACCACCCTATAGAGTGGAAAATACGAGGGCAAGCCTGCGGCACCGATGGGCCGTCGTTGTGGATTGCACCATATCCGCTATGGTCAGTCGCAAGCGCCTTCTGTAGCCGGTATGCTCCGCCGCCGACATCGCCATTGCCATTTCGCTCCGCTTTACGAGGGAAAAATGCTGCACAATATCCAGGCGCTGCGAGCTTTTGCGGCGTTCATCGTGGCACTGTCGCACATGACCACACTCAATCCCGCGCTTGCGTCTCTCAAACTCGGCATATTCGGCGTCGACATATTTTTCGTCATCAGCGGCTTTGTGATGGTGTATATTTCGGAGCGCACCAACAATTCACCCAGCTCCTTTTTTGCCAACAGGTTGATTCGGGTGGCGCCGCTCTATTGGATAATGACGCTGGCCGCATTCTGCGCTGCCTGGCTTGTGCCACACCTGTTCAAATCGACCCGCGCAGATTTGGCCCAATTGTTCCAGTCCCTCGCATTCATCCCCTTTATGAAGGGCTCGGGAATTATTCAGCCGATCTTGTTCGTCGGGTGGACGCTGAATTACGAGATGTTCTTCTATCTGCTGTTTGCTGTTTCACTAGCGGTGCCAGAAACCGGGAAACGTGTAATCTTGTTGTCGGCGGCAATGGTGGTGCTGATTGCGGTCGGGATCATGACGGTCCCGCAATCAGTCTTCGGCAGGTTCTATACATCTGCGATCATGCTGGAATTCGTCTATGGCATGCTTTGCGGACTGGCTTTTCGCAAACTGGCAGGCATCCCGCCGCTGTTGGGGGGCATGGCGCTCGCCGCCGGAATGATTGCCATACCTCTGTTAAGCGACCTAGCGTTTAGTAATCCATTCATCAGGGGATTTTGCGCCCTGGTCATCGTGTTGGGTGTTCTGGTCCTGGAAACAGGCGGAAAAACACTGCAAAACAGATTTATAGCCCTGATTGGTGCAGCCAGTTATTCGCTCTATCTCGTGCATCCGTTCATCCTGCTGCCGATTGAAAAGCTGGCAAAGCATTTTGACATGGCCGCAGGCTATGTCTTGCCAGGCGTAATGGCAGTTTCGGTCGTCGCCATGCTTGCCGGGGCAATTGTTTTGCACCGTGTGGTCGAGATACCGGTTACCCGGTTTCTCAGGAACAGGTGGGCCACCAGCCGCGGCGGCGCGGCGGCGGGCGTCTGAGCGACCGCCACCAAAACGAAGGGGTGACAGCGCAGGATTTGCCGACTATGGGCCCCGCTTCCCATCAGCGCGAATCAAAGCGAAAGCGAGTGCACACCATGAAACTGAATGACATCCGCGACAACGCCGGAGCCCGTCACCGCAGGATGCGGGTCGGACGCGGCATCGGCTCGGGCAAGGGCAAAACTGCCGGGCGCGGCCAGAAGGGCGCCAAGGCGCGTTCGGGCGTTTCGGTCAACGGCTTCGAAGGTGGCCAGATGCCGCTGCACATGCGCATCCCGAAGCGCGGCTTCAACAACATCTTCGCCAAGGATTTCGCCGAAGTGAACCTCGGACTGGTGCAGAAGGCGATCGATGCCGGCAAGCTCGACGCCAAGGCTGTGATCGACCATGCCGCCCTGAAGGCAGCGGGCCTGGCCCGCGGCGGCAAGGACGGCGTGCGGCTGCTCGGCAAGGGTGAATTCACCGCCAAGGTCACATTCTCGGTTACCGGCGTTTCCAAGGGCGCGCTCGAGGCTGTCGAGAAGGCCGGCGGCAAGGTCGAGCTTCCTGCGGCCCAGCCCAGCGAGCACGAGAAGAAGACCGCGCGCCGCGAAGCCAACAAGGTCGCCAAAGCCGCGAAGTAATCCTGCAATGGTCCCTGCGACGGATGCCGCGGGGACCAGTGCAAAGAGGGGTTCGACATCGCGCTATCGTCCCTATATGGGGCGGACGGGCCGTCAGGCCATCAAGCAGGGCATCGACACATGGCATCACGCTCCGACAATATCGCGAGCAATCTCAGCCTCGCCAATTTCGGCAAGGCGACCGAACTCAAGAACCGCATGTGGTTCACGATCGGCGCGCTGATCGTCTTCCGGTTCCTCACCTTTGTGCCGCTGCCCGGCATCAACCCGGTTGCGCTCAAGCAGTTCCTCGAGCGCAGCTCGGGCGGCATCCTCGATTTCCTGAACATGTTCTCGGGCGGCGCGCTGTCGAACTACAGCCTGATCAGCCTGGGCGTGATGCCCTATATCACCTCCTCGATCGTGGTTCAGCTGGCCGCAGCGCTGCATCCATCGCTGGCCGCGCTCAAGAAAGAGGGCGAAAGCGGGCGCAAGAAGCTCAACCAGTATTCGCGCTATGGCGCGGTTCTGCTCACCATCGTTCAGGGCTATGCGGTGCTCCGCAATGCCGATGTGCAGGGCTTCGCGGTGAACCCCGGGACCCTGTTCTACATTGCCGGGCTGGTCAGCCTTGTCGGCGGCACGATGTTCCTGCTGTGGCTGGGTGAACAGATCACCTCGCGCGGGATCGGCAACGGCACTTCGCTGATCATCATGGCCGGCATCGTTGCCCAGATGCCAACCTTCTTCGTCAACCTGTTCGAAGGCGGACGCACCGGTTCGATCAGCGGCTTCGTCATCGTCGGCCTGCTGGTGCTGCTGGTGGCACTGGTGCTGCTGATCTGCTTCATGGAACGCGCCCAGCGGCGCCTGCTGATCCAGTATCCCAAACGCGCCAGCCAGCGCGGGATGATGCAGGCGGATCGCAGCCATTTGCCGCTCAAGCTCAACACCGCCGGCGTGATCCCGCCGATCTTTGCCTCTTCGCTGCTGCTGCTGCCGCTGACGATCAGCCAGTTCGCCGGCTCCTCGCTCGATCCGGACAGCACCACCGGCGGCCTGGTCATCGGGCTCAACCAGTATCTCGCCCACGGCAAGCCGCTCTACATGATCCTCTATGCGCTGGGCATCGTGTTCTTCAGCTTCTTCTACACCGCAGTGGTGTTCAATCCGGAAGAAACCTCGGAGAACCTCAAGCGGGCAGGCGGGTTCATCCCCGGCATCCGCCCGGGCAAGAATACCGAGACCTATCTTGACTATGTGCTCACCCGCATCACCGTGATCGGCGCGGCCTATCTGGCGATCGTCTGCGTGCTGCCCGAATACTGGATGGCGCAAGTCGGCATGCAGATGATGTTCATGGGCGGCACCTCGATCCTGATCGTGGTCAATGTCACCGTCGATACCATTACCCAGATCCAGTCGCATTTGCTGGCGCACCAGTATGGCGATCTGATCAAGAAGGCGAAACTGAAAGGCCGCATGCGCTGAAGGAGCGCGCTGCCCAGGGGAGAAGACTGCTGTGAACATCATCCTGCTTGGTCCGCCGGGGGCGGGCAAAGGCACCCAGGCGCAGCGCCTTGTCGACAAGTTCGGCATGCGCCAGCTCTCCACCGGCGACATGCTGCGCGCAGCCGTCAAGGCGGGTACGCCAACCGGGCTCAAGGCCAAGGCCGTGATGGAGCGCGGCGAGCTGGTTTCCGACGAACTGGTCTCGGCCCTGATCGGCGATGAGCTCGATGCCATGGGCAAGGACGAAGGCGCAATTTTCGACGGCTATCCGCGCACCGCTGCCCAGGCCGCCTCGCTCGATACAATTCTCGACGCGCGCGGCCGCAAGCTTGACCGGGTGATCGAACTCGATGTCAATGAGGACGCGCTGGTCGAACGCATCACCGGCCGCTTCACTTGCGCCAGTTGCGGCAAGGGCTACCACGACATCTTCGAGCAGCCCAAGGTTGCCGGCACCTGCGACAAGTGCGGCGCCGCCGAATTCAAGCGGCGCCCCGACGATAACGAGGAAACCGTTCGCACCCGCATGGCCGAATACCGCGCCAAGACCGCGCCGGTGCTGCCGATCTACGAAGCACGCGGGATCATTGCCAAAGTTGATGGCATGGCCGACATGGATGCCGTGACCGCGATGATCGAGGCAATTCTTGCTGGTTGAAAACGCGCCGCCCGCTTTGACCGGATGCGCAATGACAGGTAATGCAGGGCTCAGAAATCAGCCTCCCGGGCCTGCTGCCGAGAGGCTTGCCGCGCTTGCTCATGCGAAGCGTTGACACGCAATGCGAATCACCCTAAGCGCGCCGTTCACTTGACATGACGGGTTCGTCCGGCAGGCAGCCGCAATCGCGTGCGCCAACCGGGTTTTTGCCGTTTTGTAAGGTGCTAAGGCGTTGAGATGAGAGGCTGCGGGCAACCCCGCTTCTCGTGGAGCATGGAGAATAGAGTGGCTCGTATTGCCGGGGTGAATATCCCCACCAACAAGCGCGTGATCATCGCGCTCACCTACATTCACGGAATCGGACCCCACCGGGCGAAGCAGATCGCCACCAAGCTGGGTATCGATCACAGCCGCCGCGTGGCTGACCTGTCGGACCAGGAAGTGCTGCACATCCGCGAAACCATCGACGCTGATCACACCGTCGAAGGCGATCTGCGGCGCGAGACGGCGATGAACATCAAGCGTTTGATGGATCTTGCCTGCTATCGCGGCCTGCGTCACCGCAAGGGGCTGCCGGTTCGCGGCCAGCGCACCCACACCAACGCCCGCACCCGCAAGGGCAAGGCCAAGCCGATTGCGGGCAAGAAGAAGTAATTCTTCGCAGCGCAACTTCGTCAGACTCAGCTGCTCCCAACGTTGAGCGGCAGGAATTCAGAGAACAGGTAGGCAAGAAATGGCACGCGAACCCCAGCGCCTCAAAAAGCGGGAGCGCAAGAACATCTCCAGCGGCATTGCTCACGTCAATGCCAGCTTCAACAACACCATGGTCACCATCACCGATGCCCAGGGCAATGCGATTGCCTGGTCATCGGCCGGGATGATGGGCTTCAAGGGCAGCCGCAAGTCGACTCCCTATGCCGCCCAGGTCGCTGCCGACGATGCCGGCAAGAAAGCCGCCGAACACGGCGTGCGCACACTCGAAGTCGAGGTCAAAGGGCCGGGCTCGGGCCGTGAAAGCGCTCTTCGCGCGCTTCAGGCGGTGGGCTTCACCATCACCTCGATCCGCGACGTGACGCCAATTCCGCACAACGGCGTGCGTCCTTCGAAGCGTCGCCGCGTCTGATTGTGTCCGTCCGGTGGTGCTCCGGCACCGCCGCCAAAATTCGGACAGGTCGCGGCGATTTCGACAAAGCGGCCTGTCCCGCCAGAACAAACCCTAGGGGAAGTCCATGTCTGTCAACACCAAGAACTGGCAGGAACTCAAGAAGCCCAACGCTCTCGAGGTAAAGTCGGGCAGCGATGCAAGGCGCCGGGCCACCTTCGTGGCCGAACCGCTCGAGCGCGGCTTTGGCCTGACGCTGGGCAACGCGCTGCGCCGCGTGCTGCTGTCTTCGCTGCAGGGTGCAGCGATCACTTCGATCAAGATGGAGAACGTGCTGCACGAATTCTCCAGCCTGGCCGGCGTGCGCGAAGATGTCACCGACATCGTGCTCAACGTCAAGCAGATCGCGCTGCGCATGCAGGGCGAAGGCCCCAAGCGGCTTCAGCTTTCCGCAACCGGCCCGGCCGAAGTCACCGCTGGTGACATCGCGGTTACCGGCGATATCGAGGTGATGAACAAGGATCTGGTGATCTGCCATCTCGATGAAGGCGCGACGCTCAACATGGAACTGACTGCCGATACCGGCAAGGGCTATGTCCCCGCCGTTGGCAATCGTCCGATTGATGCCCCGATCGGGCTGATCCCGGTGGATTCGCTCTATTCGCCGGTGCGCCAGGTCAGCTACAAGGTCGACAATGCCCGCATCGGGCAGGAGCTCGATTACGACAAGCTGAGCCTGACCATCGAGACCGACGGCACGATCAGCCCCGAAGATGCCGTGGCCTATGCCGCGCGCATCCTTCAGGACCAGCTGGCCCTGTTCGTCCACTTCGAAGACGCCGCCCCGATGGGTGCCTCGCCGATGATCGGCCTGGCTGCTTCGGTGCCGGTTGACGAAGGTGATACCAACCAGCTCAACCGCTACCTGCTCAAGAAGGTCGATGAGCTGGAGCTTTCGGTGCGCAGCGCCAACTGCCTCAAGAACGACAACATCATCTACATCGGCGATCTGGTCCAGAAAACCGAAGCCGAGATGCTGCGCACGCCGAACTTCGGCCGCAAGTCGCTCAACGAGATCAAGGAAGTGCTCTCTTCGATGGGTCTGCGCCTCGGCATGGACATCCCCGGCTGGCCGCCGGAAAACATCGAGGAAATGGCCAAGAAGCTCGAGCAGGAACTGCTGGGCTAAAGGGTTTCGGCGGCCGCCCCAAGCGCCGCCAGCACCGGGCTACCTGATACGGGCCCCGTACGAACGGAGTAAGAAAAATGCGTCATAAAGTCGGCTATCGCAAGCTGCAGCGGACTTCGGCTCACCGGATCGCCATGCTGCGCAACATGGCGGCTGCGCTGGTCAAGCATGAGCAGATCACCACCACCACCTCCAAGGCGCGCGAACTGCGCCCCTATGTTGAAAAGCTGATCACGCTGGCGAAGAAGGGCGGCCTGTCCAATCGCCGCCTCGCCCACGCGCGGATGCTCGACGAGGCGCAGGAGCGCAAGCTGTTCGGCGAACTGGCCGAGCGCTATGCCGGCCGCGCCGGTGGCTACACCCGCATCATCAAGGCCGGCTTCCGCGCCTCCGACGCCGCGCCGATCGCGGTGATCGAGCTGGTTGATCGCGATACCTCGGCCAAGGGCCAGGACAGCGGCCCGGTGATGACCGACGACGGCGAGGAATAAGCTCTGCGTCTGTCCGCAAGCGGACCAATTGCAAAGGCGGCGGTGAGTGTTAGTCTCACCGCCGCCTTTGGCATTTCAGGGAGCTGTGAATGTGGCGTTTTTGTATCGCGGCAATGGCGCTGATGGCCTCGGGTAACCAGGCACTGGCCAGTGGCACACCGGTGAGCTATCCCGACAGCCGCCGCAGCGAAGTCGCCGAAGTGCAGTTCGGCGAGAAGATTGCCGATCCCTACCGCTGGCTCGAAAACGATGTGCGGTCCGACAAGGAGGTTGCCGACTGGGTCGAGCGGCAGAACAAGGTCACCCGCGCGGAGCTCGACAATCTGCCCCAGCGCACCTGGTTCGCCGAGCGGCTGCGCGGATTGCTCAATTACGAACGCTTCGGCATTCCGGTAAAGGCAGGCAAGCGCTACTTCTATACACGCAACACCGGTCTGCAGAACCAGTCGCAGCTGTTTGTGCGGCAGGGCCTCACCGGCAAGCAGCGCCTGCTGATCGATCCCAATGCCTGGGCCAAGGACGCCGCCACCGCACTCGACGACTGGACGCCTTCGGACGACGGCAAGCTGCTGCTCTACAGTGTGCAGGACGGCGGCAGCGATTGGCGCATCCTGCGCCTGCTCGATGTTGCCAGCGGCAAACCCCTGGCCGACGAGGTCCGCTGGGCCAAATTCACCCTTCTGGCCTGGGTAGGGAATGAGGGCTTCCTCTATTCGCGCTTTCCCAAGCCCGCGGAAGGGCAGGATTTCCAGCAGCTCAACTACAATCAGGCGGTGTGGTATCACCGCATCGGCACCAGCCAGGATGCCGATGTGCAGGTCTATGCCACCCCCGACCATCCCGAACGCAACCACCAGGCAGAAGTCACCCATGATGGCCGCTATGCGCTGATTACCAGCTCGATAGGCACTGATGCGCGTTATGAAGTGCGCGTGGTCGACCTTACCCGTCTGGCCCGCGACGGCTGGAAGACGCGCCAGCTCGTCTCGGGCTTCGACAACGACTGGAAGCTGGTTGATGGCATGGGACCGGTGCTGTGGTTCGTCACCAACAAGGACGCCCCGCGCTATCGCGTTGTTTCGGTCGACCTGCGCGCCCGGACCCATAAGTGGCGCGAACTTGTCGGGCAGACCGATGAAACCCTGCAGCAGGGCACGATCATCGGCGACAAGCTGGTGCTGTCCTACCTCAAGGACGCCTCCTCGCGGGCGCTGATCCTCGATCTGGGGGGCAAGGGCGCGCGGGAAATCTCGCTCAATGGCCTTGGCACCGCATCGGGCTTTCGCGGGCGGCCGGGCGATCCCGAAACGTTTTACAGCTATACCAGTTTCAACCAGCCGACGGCGGTGTTCCGCATGGATATTGCGACCGGCGCGACCAAGCCATTCGCCAAGCCCAGGCTGAATTTCGATCCCGCGAAATTCGCCGTCGAACAGCGCTTCTATGCCTCGAAGGACGGGACGCGGATCCCGATATTCATCGTGCGCGGGAAAAGTGCGGCGGCGGCGGGAAAACCGGTGCCAACCCTGCTCTATGGCTATGGCGGTTTCGATGTTTCGCTCACCCCAGGCTTTGCTTCAAGCCGCATGGCCTGGCTGGAGGCCGGCGGGGCCTTTGCGCTTGCCAATATCAGGGGCGGGGGCGAATACGGCAAGGAATGGCACAATGCCGGGCGGCTGAGCCGCAAGCAGAACGTGTTTGACGATTTCATCGCGGCGGGCGAATTTCTCATTGCACAGGGCATCACGCCCAAAGGAGGCCTTGCCATCCAGGGCGGTTCCAACGGCGGCCTGCTGGTGGGCGCGGTGGTCAACCAGCGGCCAGACCTGTTTGCCGCCGCCAATGCCCAGGTGGGCGTGATGGACATGCTGCGCTTCGACCGTTTCACGGCCGGGCGCTATTGGGTCGATGACTATGGCGATCCTGCCAAGGAAGCGGATTTCAAGGTGCTGCGCGCCTATTCGCCCTATCACAACATCCGACCCGGCCAGGACTATCCGGCCATCCTGGTTACCACTGCCGATACCGATGATCGGGTCGTCCCCGGCCACAGCTTCAAATATGCCGCCGCGCTCCAGGCTGCCCCCTTGGGTTCAAAACCCCGCCTGATCCGCGTCGAGACCCGGGCGGGCCACGGCTCGGGCAAGCCGACCGACAAGGCAATCGAGGAGAATGCCGATGTGCTGGCATTCCTGGCGCAATGGACCGGTCTTCAGGTCAGCCGGGAATGAAAGCGGCCCGCTTGTTGACCAGCGGGCGGATGTAGGACGCATCGCTGCGGTCCTGCGCGGGGAGGCCATTGAGCTCGAGACCGGGGATCTCGCCAAGCGGGCTGGCCATGGCGGGCACCAGACTGGTCCATTCGACGAAATTGTTGCGCATGGTCAGTCCCCAGCGGCCATCGCGCCGCTCGAACCGGTCGATGTAGCGCCCGCCAGCCAGCAGGTTGTTCTCGCCCATGCAGCCGACGAAGAAATAATAGGTTTCGGCATGGGCATCATCGCCGTCGAGCTCGCAATGCATCTGGTGAAGCTTGTGCAGGGTGGCGGTGTACATGTCCTGCTGGAACTTCGCCGCCCAGTCATACAGGTCGGAAGGGTTGCCGACGAACGGCCCCGCCGTGACCACCGAATCAGCATGGAAGCCGCTGACGAACAGCGCCTTGTCGCAGCGATCGGTGCCCCGGCTCATTCGCACCATGCAATCGTAGATTTCCTGCTTGTCGAGCATCGCGTCGATTTGAGTCTGTTTGTCCATTACTTTGGCCATAGTCATGCCTTTCCCTGCACTTCGCCGCGCGCCATCTGGAAGCTGTAGCCGATGTGGCCCAGATGCCCGTGAAGCCCGAAATCGTGCGCGCCCTCTTTGTCGTGTATCGGACCCATCAGCGCGCCCACGTCGCGCATGGTCCATTCAGGGCGATAGACGCCCACTGTCTCTGCCACATAGCAGCGCGCAATCCGTCCGGCGATGGAGGCCAGCATCTCGCCGCTGACGGTGCAATCCTCATGCGACAGCCAGCCGACCAGCGGTGAAACCAGCTCCGGACCCATCTCCGGGTATTGCGAGATGTCGAGCCCGTCAGCCATGCGGGTGACCGCGCTGGGGATCAGCAGGTTCGACT
The DNA here is from genome assembly GCA_963732725.1 of uncultured Alphaproteobacteria bacterium. GTDB lineage: Bacteria > Pseudomonadota > Alphaproteobacteria > Sphingomonadales > Sphingomonadaceae > Novosphingobium. The sequence goes on from CAVTAQ010000002.1 coordinate 89,418, forward strand.
TGACGTTGCGCGCCTCGCCCTCAAGCGCGGCGATATTGTTGAGCCCGATCATGCCGCTCTTCGACACGCCGTAGTTTACGCAGTTGTTGTTGCCATAGAGCCCGCCGATCGAACCGGTCAGCACGATCCGTCCGTATTGCTGCGCCATCATCGACGGGAAAGCGCTGCGCACCAGATGGAATGCGCCCATCAGGTGAACATCGACCACCGACTTGAAGTCCTCGAATGAAATTTCCGAAAGCGAGCCATAGCGCACGTTGCCCGCATTGTGGATCAGCACGTCGACCTTGCCCCAGGTGTCGATGGCCTTGCCGATGATCGCCTGGCCGCCCTCCATCGTCGCCACGCTGTCGGTACTGGCAACCGCTTCGCCGCCCATCGCCACGATCTCGTCGACCACGTCCTGCGCGGGCCCGGCATCGCTCGCCCCAGAATCATCGGCGCCCTTGATCGCAGCGCCGGTATCGTTGACCACCACCTTGCAGCCTTGCCGCGCCAGCAGCAGCGCGTGGCTGCGCCCCAGGCCCCGACCCGCACCGGAAATGACCGCGACCCGTCCGTCGAAACGCAGGTCGTCCATCACACCGGCTGCCAGATCGGCGCTCCGCGGCTGCCGCGGGCCGAAGGGATGATCCGGCCGTCGATGTCGGTCACCCCGTATTCCATCGCCACTTCGGTGGTGATGAAAGTGCCGCCCGAACGCTTCATGATCTCGGGATCGGTGGCCAAAGCAGCGATCACCCGGCCGGGATGCTCGACCGTGCTGCCCGTCATGCTGGTGATCGAGGTGGTCATGTTGTCCTTGTCGTTGGCCAGATTGTACTGTGCCTTTTCGGTCAGGGTCAGCCCCTGCCACAGCGATATCGAGGCAATGTTGTGCTCCTTGAGCTCGATCGCCATGTCGTGTGCCATGCGGTCGACGGCGGACTTGGCAGTGCCGAACACCACGCCGAAGGTATAGATTCCCCCGGCAAAGCCGTTGATCGCCACGATCAGCCCCGATTTGCCCGGCACCATCAGCTGCGCCGCATGCCAGGCCGCGACGAAATGGCTGCGCGGACCGACAGCGAACATCTCGAGGTTCGAAAGCGGCTTCTCCCAGAATTTCTTGGGATCGATCAGATCGTCGGACAGCTGGAAGGCATTGTTGACGAGGATGTCGAGCTTGCCCTGTTCATTGCGGACCCGCTCGAACAGCGCGGCGACCTGTGCGTCATCGGCGTGATCGCAGGCGACCGCGATGCCCTTTCCGCCGCTGTCCTTGCCGCGCTCGCTGCATTCCGCCGCCGTTTCGCCGACCGTGCCGGGGAGATAATAGTCGCCCGGGTTGACCGTGCGGCCGGTGACATAAACGCAAGCGCCTTGCTCGGCGAGCACCAGCGCGATGCCCCTGCCGATGCCCCGGCTCGAACCGGTAACGACAGCTACCTTGCCTGCAAGCGGTGCCATTCATCCCCTCCGTCGTGTCGAATCCTGTTGCAGCGGGCCTACACTCTGGCAATGCAATAGCAAGAGATGGAGAGCGCGATGCCGGGCAAGCTGACTTTCGGTTACCTCTACGATTTCCGCAATCCGCCGCAGTGGCATCGCGATTGGACTGCGCACTACGCCGACCTGATCGATTTTGCCGTGTGGAGCGAAAAGGCGGGCTTTGATGCCGCATGGTTCCCCGAACATCACATCGCCAGCGACGGCTACATTCCCTCGCCGCTGGTCGCCTGCGCCGCTGTTGCTGCGCGCACCAGCACGCTGAGGCTGGGCTCTGCGGTCGCGCTTGCCCCGCTCTACAATCCGGTGCGCTTCGCCACCGATTGCGCGGTGCTCGATTGCATCGCCGGCGGACGGCTCGAGATGACCCTCGCCATCGGCTACCGCCACCGCGAAACCCAGGCCTTTGGTGTCGATTTCACCAAACGCGGCGCCATGTTCGACGAATTTCTGGAGATCGTGACCCGGCTGTGGGCGGGCGAGACCGTCACTTTCGAGGGCAGGTTTTACCAGATCAAGGAAGCCTGCCTGATGCCCCCGCCGCCGCGCGGCCGCATCCCGCTCTACATCGGCGGTTTCGTGCCCAAGGCGATGGAGCGGGTGGCGAAATGGGCAGATGGCTATTTCGGCAATATCGAGGCCGCGCCGCTCTATCTCGACAAGCTGAAGGCGGCGGGCAGGGATCCGGCCAGGGCCAGCATGCGCCTGCCCGAACTGTTCACCGTGGTCGCAAACGACAAGGCCCAGGCATGGGAAGAGCTCGCCCCGCACTTCCACCACGTCAACAACACCTATGGCGAAATGGCGGCAGAAGATCAGGCGCTGGGCGTCACCGATGAACGCGGTCTGGAACCGATGAGCCTCGAGGCGTTCAAGGCCTCGGGCATCATGCGCGTGCTTTCACCCGGTGAGGCCATCGACCTGTTCCGTTCGATGCAGCAACGCGCGCCGGTCGATCACATCATGCTGGGCATTCCGCCCGGCTTGCCGAGCGCGCAGTTTATGCCTTATGCACAATTGTTTGCGAAAGAAGTGATCCCGGCTTTTGCCTGACGGAGAATTGCAATGCGGTTGATTGCCCCGATCCTGATTCTTGCACTTGCGGCTTGCGGTGGTTCGGAAAAGAAGCCCGATGCTGCCGCCACCGAAGGCCCCAAACGGTTCAAGGGCATTGAGTGCAAGGGATTCCCTGATTTCGTCGTGATGATGGAAGATGCGATCACCAAGACCTGTGACATGGGCGATGCCAAGAGCTCCCAGTTCACCGGCAAGCTTGTCTACGAGACCGAGCTGCCCGCCAAACAGGCGGTCGGCTTGAGCCGGGAGGCTGCGTTAAAGGTGGGCATTCCCGATGGCATCACCGATCTCAATTCCGATGCGCCGATGTATTCGGGCAATGACACTGACGGCGGTCGCACCGTGACGGTAACCACCGAGCTTCAGGCAGCAGGCGGAACCCTGGTCACCGTCGAATGGCTCAAGATCAACTGGGACGTGGCACCGACCAAGCCTGCGCCCACGCCCCAAAGCAATGCGGTTCCGGTGAGCTAGAGTCGTTCTGATTAAGACGGCACCAGCCCGCTCCCCCACCCGGCCACCCAAGACATTGTATCATATGGGAGGCCGGGTGGTGGAGCGAGCTGGTGCCGAATTCGACGTAAGTCGGAAAGACTTTACAGCCAGAGCTCCAGCCGCACGGTGTCGCCATCGCCGACCCCTTCTGCCTTGCGCACCGCCGCCTTGACCGGCAGCATCCAGCCCTGGCTCTTCGAGGGAAACACCGAAGTGCGCCACTCGCTTTCCCCGATCCGAGCGGTTACCTTTAGCGAACCAAACCCCCGCGCCGCGCCTTCCAGCTTGCGCATCAGCGCTGTGGCAGACAATTCCTCACCCGCCGCTCCATCGATGCTGATGAAGAACCAGGCGGCATTGCCGCTGGCACCCGTCCAGCGCCAGAGCGCGGCCGTGTGCGATATCCGTTCACCCCAGGCCGCGCTCATCCCCTGTTCGCCCGCTGCGCGAAGGGCGATTGCGATTGCCGCACCGGCTCAGGCGCGGCGGCTGGCGGCAGGATGATCGGAGCAAGGCAATTCATCGCCACACCCTGCCATGCCCATACGCCTTGCGCCAGTGGCTCCACCCGTCTAGGGCGCGCCAGTCCAGAGCATGCGGAGCGGTGGCCGAGTGGTCGAAGGCGCTCGCCTGGAAAGTGAGTATACGCCAAAAGCGTATCGAGGGTTCGAATCCCTCCCGCTCCGCCACTGGCCTGTTTCAAGGCATCCCATCCAGACCCAAGGCTTCTGGAGATTCTTGCCGGATAATTTTCAGGTACTCCTGCCACTCGCATGTGCTGGATTTGGACGGTCTGCAGGTTGGAATCGCTATTCCCGATTGTTCAATGTCGCGGATGACGGAGGAGGTTTATTTGGCCGCCTCCGGTGCCCACAGCGCCGAAATCGGCACCGCGCGCTTGCCCTCGCCGAACGGCAGCGATTGCTCTCCGTCATACAGCACCACGCCGCCAGCAAAGCGGTCACCCGCTGCCGCTGCCAGCTTGGTCAGTCCTGCAAAGTCCCTCCGGCCAACCGTGGCGGCGGCTTTGACTTCGACCCCGGCGATCCTGCCTTCATGGTTCTCGACAACAATATCGACTTCCGCCCCGTCCTTGTCGCGGAAATGCGAGAAGCTGTAGCGGCCCTCGCTCCAGCGGTTCTGCTTGTCGAGTTCGCCGAGGACAAAGCTTTCAAGGAGCGGGCCGAACGGCCCTTTTCCGGGCGTGAGCTTCTCCGCCGTGAAGTTGGCGAGATGGGCGGCAAGGCCGGTATCGACAAAGTGCAGTTTGGGAGCCTTGACCAGTCGCTTGACCGCATTGTTCGACCATGACGGGAGCGTGCGCACCGCGAATGTCTGTTCGAGCAGGTCGAGATAGCGCAGCGCCGTCTTGCGGTCGATGCCCAGGCGGCTGCCGATGTCGTTTGCATTGACCAGTTGCCCATTGAGCGCGGCGACGAGCTGCAACAGTCGCGGCAGGGTTGCCGGACGCTCGATATTGGCGATGTCCGGAATGTCCCGCTCGGCAATGGCGCTGGCATAGGATGCGAACCAGTCCTGGCGGCGCGCAGCCGATGTCCGGGCAATGGCATCGGGAAAACCGCCGGTCAGCACCCGGTCGATGAGTTGCGGATCGCGCTTTGCCTCAACGAAGCTGTCAGCGGCAAACAGGCGGTCGAGAAAATGCGCCGGGCCTGTCGCGGCAAGCTCGTCCTGGCTGAGCGGCATCAGCGGCAGCAGCTCGATCCGTCCGGCCAGTGAATCCTGGATGGTGCGCAGCGTCAGGAGATTGGCCGATCCGGTCACGATGAACCGGCCCGGACGCCGGTCGGCATCGACCGAAGCCTTGATGGCGAGCATCAGGTCGGGCGCGCGCTGGATTTCGTCGATGATGACGGCGTCGCGGTCGCGCAGCAGCCCGACCGGATCATCGAGCGCCGCCGCCCGCAAGCCCGGATCGTCGAGGTTGAAATAGGCGCGCTCGCCGCCAATGGACTTGGCCAGCGTCGTCTTCCCCGCCTGACGTGGCCCGACAATTCCCAGCACCGGGGTATCGGTCAGGATGACCTTTGCGTGATCCGAGGCGTAACGCGGGAACATGGTCAGCTTCCGTCCTGTTCGGCCATCTGGGAAAATTCGGTTCGGCCAATCGGGATTCTGATAGCGGCCATTTGGGAATATTCAAGCGGCCATTCGGGATCAGAGAGCATTCTGCGGCACGACATGCCGGAGCTTCCGACGAAGGTTCGCGCGAGATTGACGGCATCCGGCCTGATCGCGCCAGCTCCTGCCCTTGATCGACGGCCCCTTGGCCGCTTTGCGCCGCCCTTGGGCAGCAAAGGTTGTGGAACTCGAACCCACGACCTTGACCGGGATGTCGGGGGGAGCGGACTGTCCGGTTTTGCTAATTTAGGATATGTAAGCAGACGTGCGATCCGTCTGTTTGGTGCGGCGTAATCGCTAGTGCCAACGCATTGGGTTTCAGGGGTGTTGCAATTCCCATCACCGTTCGAAAGGTAAATGCTTGAAGCTACTAGATAGGCTGCGACAGCTAACGCCTGACGATCATGAAATTTATGCGCTGCTGAATGAGAGCTTTGATGGGAGCCGATCAAGCGGCCGTTCGGGCGCTCGAGAGCTAGTCTTTCATTCCCGAGAACATCCGGAAGAGTTATATCTTACGCTTCGCTTTAACGGGAACCGGATCACCGGCCTTACCGCTGGGAAACATCTGACCAAGGCGGCGCAGGACAACTTGGTCGAATTCAGCTCTGGGCTGGCACTTCAAGAGGATGCAGGGTCACACGTTGTTTCACGCTACATTTTTGCCGAACGTCCATTGAAAGGGCTGCTTCAAGTCAACTCTGAGTTCCGCCTTCGGCCTCCTCCGCCTGACACTGTCATTGGAAGCGGGTTGGATGAGTGGCATAATGCTCTCGATCCATTCGGGAAGAAGCCGGATCGGCATTTAGGCCCTCCCTATCCAATCCTCATGGAGATTCGGGTCAAAAAGAGCTCGGCGTTAATGCTCCAATCCTTGTGGATGATGCGCGAGCTTGATCGCCATCAAAACGCGCTAACGCTGTTGCTAGCTGCTGACATAAAATATGCCCACTTTCCGTCCGGGCCGCTTTGGACTTCCCTCTTTCGAGATCAGCGGATGGAAAATCACTTTGCTGCGCCCGGGATTCAGTGATCCCCACGGTGGCCTGCATGATGACTTTCCCGATGCACAAGAGCCATCGGTGCAAACCTACGATGGAGCAGACTATTATAGTCGTCTATGGGTTAGGGACGAGGAACTGCTGATCCCGAAAACGCTAGATTACCACCTTGGGTTGATCCGTTCGCTCGATGCGGACAAATCGCGAAAATTCCATCGAGCGTGCATGTGGTTTGCGCAGGGTGTTCAATTCCGCTCGATTGAAACCATCGGCATTCCGTCGTTCTCAGCTTCAATCGAATGCCTGCTTCCGCAAAGTGAAGAGATCACAAAAAATTTTGATGCTCTGGTTGAACGATATGGTGGGTTGACCGCGGATACCAAGCCGCTCGCTGAGCAGCTATATGGTGTTCGAAGCGATCTCATTCATGGCAGTTTTGCCCACTCATCGGATACAGGCATTATTTCCTTCAAGAATGACGATGACTGGCAAACCATGTTGATGTGGATGGTCGCAAAGCGGTGCCTGATCGGTTGGCTCGAAGATGAGGCGTCAGTCATGAGTTATAAAGTTGAATGAACCCTCAATCGAACGTCTGCTTTCGGGGAAAGTGAAAATCGCAAGCAACGACCGCAAACTCTCGGAAGAGGACATGGTTTCCCAGGGCGCGGGCCGCTTCAGCAGCTCGACCATTTCGGGCACCGGCTTGGCCGGGCGGTCCAGCAGTTCGACAAAGGCGGTGAAACCTTCGGGCGACATGCGAATGACCGTGTTCTCCATGATCACTTCCTCGGCAGCCCGCACCGCCGCATCCCGCATGAGTTCGGTACGCGACCGGCCAAGCAGGCTGGCCGCGCGGTCGATGATCGCGATGTCGGCATCGGAAAGCCGCATCGATAGCGGATGACCTTTGCGCGAGGTGAAGCGAACCACGGTTGTTCTCCTTGGATCACCCCATAAATCGTTGTGCTGATTTTGGCACAACATTCTGTGGCATTTGACTCGCCTTGCCGAGCACCATGGGGGGCTTTCCAAGGCACTATTGACGATGTGCAATGGCTCCTCCACGGTCCTTCGACAGGGCACAAAACCATGCCAAAAATTGGCCTAGTTTGGATGTCGATTTGGATTCTGTGGGAAGAAATGTGGGAGCGAAATTTCCGATTTTCGCCGGAAAATGCTGGAATTCTCACGTTCTTTGAATGAGCTTGGCGGACTCCCGCTCCGCCACCTTGCGTTGCAATCATCGGGAATATTTCCAGTTTGATGCCTCGCGCCCAAACGGCTCTCCAAAAATGCTGACACTTGAACTTTGGCGATGCCATCGGATTGCAGGTCACTGGTCGCATGGAGGGTATCAGACTATCATCTTTCCCGGCGGCAAGGCACCAAAGCTCAAAGGATGATTGCAATGACAACGATTTTCCCGGCAGCCCCAGCAGTTGCGGTGCCGGTGCTCGGGACCGGCGGCTTGTTTCCGGTAAGGCGGGTCTACTGCGTGGGCCGCAACTATCTGGCGCATGCCATAGAAATGGGCTCGGATGAGCGGGAGGCTCCTTTCTTCTTCACCAAATTTGCCGACACAGTTGTGCCATCGGGGACCCAGCTTGCCTATCCGCGCCGCACCGAGAACTTCCATTTCGAGGGCGAGCTGGTGATTGCAATCGGCGCACCGGCCTCTGCGGTCTCGGTTGAACAGGCGCTGGATGCGGTATTCGGCTATGCCTGCGGTCTCGACATGACCCGCCGCGATGTCCAGTTCGCCGCGCGCGACAAGGGCCGCCCCTGGGACATGGGCAAGAATTTCAGCCAGGCGGCAGTGATGGGCACGATAACGCCCGTCGGCCAGGTCGGCGAACTGGCGGGCAAAGTCCTGCGTCTCAGCGTCAATGGCGCGCTCAAGCAGGAATCGGACCTTGCCCTGCTGATCTGGTCCTGCGCCGAGATCATCTCGGAACTCAGCCAATATGACGATCTTGCGCCAGGTGATCTTATTTACACGGGAACGCCGGCCGGGGTTGGACCAGTAAATCCTGGCGACCGGATCGACCTTGCGATCGACGCACTCGAGCCGGTTCATGTAACGATCGGGAAATGAGCGGACGGGTTCTCCATGATTTCCCGCGCTTGTCGGCGAGCTACCGGGTGCGCATTGCGCCCCGGCTGAAAGGCATCGCCTGTCGCCAGGTGTCGTCGGATTTGGGTCTGTGACCTAGCGTCCCTGAACGGCAGCCGGTTCGGCGCGCCTGCGGACTTCCCGCAAGGGCCATACCAGCACTTCGCGAAGCGATCCGGGCTTGCTGTCGAGGCCGGTTGGCGGGAAGCCTTCCGGTCTGTGGTAGGTTCCGAAGATCACATCGTAGATCGGAAACAGACCGGCAAAATTGCTGTTATAGTGTTCGGGCAGAGTGGAATGGTGGCGCCGGTGATAGGCCGGACTGTTGATCAGCCATGACCAGCGGCCGAAGTTTGCATCGAGCCGGGCATGGGCGAAAAAGTGCCACAGGCCGATCACGCCATAACCCGCGACGATCTCCGGGGTGGGCGATATCAGCATGGCGGCGGCGGGCCAGATGGTCAGCGATTTCAGGATGCTGTCGCCCCAGAAGTGGCGCTGGGTGGTCAGCGCCGACATGTCCGGATCGGAATGGTGCAGCGCGTGCATCGCCCACAGAAACGGCACCGCGTGCTGCGCCCGGTGAAACAGGAATTCCCCCAGATCCATTGCAAGGACAAACAGCGCGAGCGCCAGCCAGAACGGCAGCGCCTTGCCATCGAACACCGACGGCAGGCCGCCATGGGCAAGCAGCGGCAGGATGGTGATGGCGACGGTCAGCCCTACAGCCCAGCATTGCAGGTTGACCTTCCAGTCAGCGGGCGCGGGATTTCTGCGCCATTCGGCTGCGGTCAGCACAATGGCCGTCAGCGCCATCGGGAGCAGGGACAAGATCCAGGTCATGTGCATTTGCTAGGTGCGATTGGTTAAGCCGGGTTTAACCCGGCACTATATTCATAATACAGGCCTATATTATGAACAACATCTGTCACGGCAATTCAGCCTTGCCTCATCGAACGCTTGCTAGACCCTGATTCAAGCCGGGCTATTCCGTCCGGCCGAATCGAGGACGATACCCATGATGACGATCTCCAGAGCCCTTGCCGGAACCGTCGCGGCCTGCGCGATGGCGATTTCGGTCGCTACCCCTGCCCTTGCCGATCACGGTCGCGGCTTTGGCGGCGGCTGGCGCGGTGGCGACAATCCGCACATGGCGATCAACCGCTGCTCGCGCGCTGCCGAACATCAGGCCGGACGCTATGTCCGCGGTTTCGCCAATGTCACCGATATCCGCGACGTGCGCGAAACGCGCCATGGCTACGAAGTGCGCGGCCGGATCGCCGTCAAGTACCACGGCGGCTGGCGCGGCCATGATCGCGGCCATGATCGCGGACGGGGCTTCGATACCGGTTCGTTCAAGTGCCGGGTCGAGGCAGGGCGCATTGTCGATCTCGATGTGCGCGGCATCGGCCGGTCATGATTTCTGACCATTCGTAAAGGCTGGCGGTTCAGGCTTGGGAAAGCTTGGGCCGCCTAGCCTTGCATGCAATGATGGCGGTTCGTGTGCATCTGCGGGGGCAGGTGGGCGATCCGGGCAAAGGGCAAAGGAATTTCATAATGGCCATGCGCATTCTCGCGGCTCGCTTCCAATCTGGCCCTGGCGGCCTGTCTTTCGATGGCGGCGACACCTGCCCTGGCCGGTGGCGGCTGGGGTGGCGGATGGGGCCGTGGCCATGGCCATAATCGTCATCATGGCGGAGACGATGCCGGGTGGATCATCGGCGGGATCATCGGCATCGGCATCATTGCCGCGATGGCTTCATCGGCCAGCAAAACCAATCGCGAACGCGAGGCGCGGGAGCGCGACAGCCGCTATCCCGATCGGGACTATCGCAGCGAAAACCGCGACTACCGGGGCGATGATCGCGGCGGCTATGGCGCAAACCGTGATGGTGGCTACAGCCCGTCCTCCGCCAACCGCGGGATCGATGGCGCGGTCGATAGCTGTGTCGCCGAAGTCGAACGCGGCAGCACCCGGGTCGATACGGTCGAATCGGTTGATCGCGACGGCGAAGGCTGGCGGGTCGAAGGCCGCACCAATGGCGGCAAGCCGTTTGCCTGCTCGGTCGGGTCATCGGGCCGCATTCGCAGCGTGACGGTCGATGGCCGTGCGGCGATGGCCGAAGAGGAACCTGAGCGCGCCGAAGGTTAACCCGGCAGCCGGGCTTCGATCGTTTCGCAGCCAACAGTCCAGCAATGGGCCTGGTCGAACCAGCGCGCTTCATCCTGCTTGATCATGTCCAGGTTTTCCATGGCGATGCGGCTCATTTCCGCTTCGGCGGCTGCATCGCGCAGCACGAATTCGGAAACGGCATCGAAGCCGATCTCGGCCGGACCTTCGGCTTCTCCGCCCCGCGCAAAATTGTGGCCATGGGTCAGGTAATTGCGGCGGTATGACAGCCAGAGGTGGCCGAACAGTTCGACTGCCATGCGGGCGTGGCTGTTTTCATAGCCGTCGCGGAACTCTGCCGGGCTGAGCCCCGCCTTGCGGCGGACCATTACGATCTTCTTGATGGGCATGGTTCCCTCCTCTCTCCTCGCACTGGGCCAAAATCGGCTCCGTCACGGTGGGTCAATCTAATGCCATCTGGCTCTAGGCATCCTGACATGGATTTCCATTGGCACAATGGAACACTGGAGCCTATCCGGAAGCGCCGATTGCTGTAGAAGCTCAAACCATGTTTGCACGCTATCCTTCAGCCCCGGTTCAGCGGGCCTGGCCTTGAAACGCGCCATGATCCGCCGCCTCACGCGCCTTGCCGCATCTCTCGCCCTGGCCGTGGCCGGAATCCAGCCGCTGGCCGCGCAATCGATCCTGCGCGATGCGGAAACCGAGGCGCTGCTGCAAGACATGGCCGCGCCGCTGGTTGCCGCCTCCGGGCTGGACCCGAAAAACGTCGATATCATCCTGATCAACGACGCTTCGCTCAATGCCTTCGTTGCGGGCGGGCAGGCGGTCTATGTCCATTCCGGCCTGATCAGTGCGGCCAGCAGCGCCGAGGAAGTGCAAGGCGTTATCGCGCACGAGCTTGGCCACATCACCGGCGGGCACGCGATCGGCAATGGCGGCGCCCAGGCCGCGACGGGGATCAGCCTGCTCTCGCTGCTGCTCGGTGCGGCAGCGGCTGCGGCCGGCGGCGGCGATGCGGCGATGGCGGTGCTGATGGCGGGCCAGCAGGCTGCAATGGGCAAATATCTCGCCTTCAGCCGCTCGCAGGAGGCCTCGGCTGACGCTGCGGGTGCGCAGTATCTGTCACGCGCCGGGATGAGCGGCAGGGGCTCGATCGCCTTTTTCAAGAAGCTGGAAAACCTGGAGTACCGGGCCGGCTACGTGCCAAATGATGATGATGCCTATTATCGCACCCACCCGATGACCGGCGATCGCATAGCCACCCTGTTTGATACCTTTTCCGCAGATCCTGCCTGGAAAAAGCCGGCCGACGCTGCAATCGAGGCGCGTTTTCAGCGGGCGCGGGCGAAACTGGTCGGCTATCTCTCGCTGCCGCGCGATACTCTGGTCACCTATCCCGAGACCGTGAACACCGTCGCTGCGCGCTATGCCCGGGCCTATGCCTGGCACAAGGATGCCCGGCTCGACAAGGCGCTGGCGGAAACCGAATCTCTCCTCAGGACCGCTCCCAGCGATCCCTATTTCCTCGAACTCAAGGGGCAGATCCTGCTCGAGGCCGGCAAGCCTCTTGAGGCGCTTGGTCCGCTGCGCCGCGCCACCGAACTCACCAGCAACCAGCCGCTGATCGCCACCACATTCGGCCATGCCCTGATCGCCACCGAAGATGCGAAGAATTTTGTCGAAGCGCAGCGGGTGCTCAAGGCTGCCGTTGCACGCGACCGGGAAAACCCGTTTGCCTGGTATCAGCTCGGAGTGGTCTATGCCGCCAATGGCGATCTGCCGCGCGCCCGGCTGGCCAGCGCCGAGCAGCAGGTGATGCAATTGCGCATGGCCGAGGCGCTGCACAGCGCAGAAGCCGCCGAGGCAGCGCTGCCCAAGGGCTCGCCCGACTGGCTGCGTGCCCAGGATATTGCCATGCAGGCGCGCGCCGCGATTGAACGCCAGCGCAAACGCAAGTAGGCCTTCACCCCATGAGCGAACAACACCGGGGAACGGGGCCGTGGGCCATGGCAGCAGCGGGCATTGGCTGCGCGCTGGCGGGCGGCCTGGCAGGCTGGGTCTGGGCATCGGGCGGCAGCGGGCTTGCCGGGGCAGACAAGGCGGCGGTCGAAAAGACCGTGCACGATTACATTCTCGCCAATCCCGAAGTGCTGCCCAAGGCGATGGAAGTGCTGCGCAAGCGCGAGGACGCCAAGCAGGTCTCCAGCGTCGAGGACGATCTTGAAACTCCGTTCCCCGGATCGGTGCTGGGCAATCCCGAAGGCGCGGTGACCCTGGTCGAATTTGTCGATTTTGCCTGCGGGTATTGCCGCCAGAGCGAGGCTGATCTGGCCGCGCTGATTGCCGCCAATCCCGATCTCAAGGTGGTGATCCGCCATCTGCCGATACTTTCGCCGCAAAGCGAGGCTGCCGCCCGGATGGGCCTCGCCGCAGCCAGGCAGGGCAAATACGCAGCATTCCACACCGCGATGTTCGAAGCCGGGCGCCCTGATGCTGCCGGCATAGCTGCCGCCGCCAAGGTCGCCGGGCTAGACATGGCGCTTGCTTCCAGCACGCTTGCCGACCCGAAACTCACCGCCGAGATCGAGCGCAATACCCAGATCGCGGCCCAGCTCGATTTCCGGGGCACCCCGAGCTGGGTGGTGGGCGATGAAATCCACGCCGGCGCCGTCGGCCGCGAGCGGTTGCAGAAATCCATCGACAAGGCGCGCGGATAGACCCAGAACGGGCCCGGTCAGCAAAGTCATGAGCGCCCAGATCGTCCCCGATAGCCAGCATCGCGGCTTTGTCTCCGCGCTTCCGCAGCCATTGCGCGATCTGGCCCTGCTTGCCCGGTTCGACCGGCCGATCGGCTGGTGGCTGCTGTTCTGGCCTTGCGCCTGGACGGTGCTGCTGGCGGGCGGCGCGGGGGCGTGGCCAACCATCCTGTGGCTGCTGCTGGGAAGCGTCGCGATGCGCGGGGCGGGATGTGTCTACAACGATCTGGTCGATGCCGATCTTGACCGGCAGGTCGCGCGGACCGCCGCGCGGCCGGTGGCGAGCGGGCGGGTGAGCAGGCGCACCGCCTGGGCCTGGCTGCTGGCGCTGTGCCTGGTGGGCCTGGTGGTGCTGGCGCAGCTGCGCCTGCCCGCGCAGGCGGTCGCTCTCGCCAGCCTGGCACCGGTTGCCGCCTATCCGTTCATGAAGCGGATCACCTGGTGGCCGCAGGCCTGGCTGGGTCTGGTGTTCGGATGGGGAGCGCTGGTCGGCTGGACCCAGATCCGCAGCGATCATCTGGAGGTGCTTGCCGCGCTCTATGCCGGGACCATTGCCTGGATCATCGGCTACGATACGATCTATGCGCTGCAGGACCGCGAGGACGATGCGCTGGTCGGGATCCGATCCAGCGCGCTGCGACTGGGCGAGCGGGTGCGGGGCGGTGTGGCGCTGTTCTATGGCCTTGCCGTGGCACTGTGGGCAGCTGCCTTCTGGATGCTGCGGCCCGATTGGCTGGTGCTGATCGCCCTGCTGCCGGTGGCGCTCCACCTGATCTGGCAAGTGGCGACGCTGGACCCTGCCGACGCTGATTCCGCGCTCTCCCGCTTCCGCGCAAACCGGTTCGCCGGGCTTCTGATGGCGCTGGCCTGCTGGGTGGTCGGGAACGCCTGATGTGCAACCTTTACCGCATGACCAAGGGCGTCGACGAGATCGCCCGGCTGTTTGCGGTCGAGGCTGACCACGGCGCCAATTTCGCCGCCGAAGTCTATCCCGGCTATCCCGGGCTGGTGGTCGCCGGGGGCAGGGCTCAGGCGATGAACTGGGGCTTCCCATTGGTCCTGACCGGCAAGCAGGGGCAGAAGCTCAAGCCCAAACCGGTCACCAATGCGCGCGACGACAAGCTCGCCACCGCGTTCTGGCGCGAAAGCTTTGCGGCAAGACGCTGTCTGGTGCCGGTCAGCCAGTGGGCCGAGCCGCAGGGTGAGGCTGGGCGGATGACGCGCAGCTGGTATGCCCTGCCGGACGAGGAGATCATCGCCGTGGCCGGCCTGTGGCGCAGCAGCGAGCAATGGGGTGCGTGCTATACCATGGTGATGGTCAACAGCTCGCCGCAGATGGCCGAAGTCCATGACCGCATGCCGGTGATCCTGCGGCGCGAAGACTGGGACCGGTGGTCCGGCGGCCCGACGGAGCAGGCGCTTGAACTGTGCCGCACCTGGCCGGGGCCGCTGCTGGCTGACCATACCGCTGATCGCTGGGCCGGCGGCGGGACGGGCGGCAGCCAGGCCGGCCTGCTCTGAATGGCGGGTACGGCTCTTGCCGACCCTGAAACCTCAAGCTAACTTCAGAGTACTTTCCGACCCTCGTGGAAGGCTCCCTCGGCAATGGACAGGGACGATCTTGTGCCGATCGGCACGCTGGCCCGGCGGACCGGCCTCGCGGTTTCGGCGATCCGTTTCTACGAAGAGCGCGGGCTGATCCGCGCCAGCCGCACCGCAGGCAACCAGCGCCGGTTCCTGCGTTCAGACATCCGCCGGTTGAGCATCATCCTGATCGCCCAGCGGCTTGGCCTTGGCCTGGTGGAAATCGAGGCGGTTCTCGCGACCCTGCCCGAAGGGCGCAGCCCGTCGTTCAGTGATTGGCAGCAAGTCAGCCGCAACATGCGCGGCCAGATCGACCTGCGGATCCAGATGCTCTCCCGGGCGCGCAGCAAGCTCGAAGACTGCATCGGGTGCGGCTGCATGTCGCTCCAGAAATGCCAGCTTTACAACAAGGACGACCGTGCCGGGACCGGCGGACCCGGGCCGCGGTTTGTGCTCGATTGAAGGCCGCCAGAGCTACTCCGCCGCCAGCAGTTCCCCGGCCGCTTCGAGATCGACGCTTACCAGGCGCGATACTCCGCGTTCGACCATGGTCACGCCGAACAGGCGGTGCATGCGGCTCATGGTCACGGCATTGTGGGTGACGATGAGATAGCGGGTCCGGGTCTCCTGCGACATCGCGTCCAGCAGGTCGCAGAAGCGTTCGATATTGGCATCGTCGAGCGGGGCGTCGACTTCGTCGAGCACGCAGATCGGCGCCGGGTTGGTGAGGAACAGCGCGAAGATCAGGGCGATGGCGGTCAGCGCCTGTTCGCCGCCTGAAAGCAGGGTCAGCGATTGCAGCCGCTTGCCCGGCGGCTGGGCGAAGATCTCGAGCCCGGCTTCCAGTGGATCGTCGCTGTCGATCAGCGCGAGGTGGGCAGAGCCGCCTTCGAACAGGCGGGTGAACAAGCGCTGGAAGTGTTCATCGACAGCATCGAAAGCGGCGCGCAGCCGTTCGCGGCCTTCGCGGTTGAGATTGCCGATCGATCCACGCAGCCGGTGAACCGCCTCGGTCAGTTCGGCCTGTTCGGCAAGGCTTGCCGCATGGCGGGTTTCTGATTCGGCCAGTTCGTCGGCGGCGACGAGGTTGACCGGGCCGAGCCTTTCACGGTCGGCAACCAGCCGGTCCATGCTGGCCAATTCCTCGCCCGAGGCCGCGACCAGCGTGGCATCGAATGAAAACCGCTCGGGCAGCAGCGGCGGGGGGCACTGGAAGCGCTCGCCGGATATCCCGGCCATTTCGTTGCGGCGGGCCTCTTCGTTTTCGGCGCGGGCTGCGGCACCGGCGCGGGCCTCGCGAGCGGTGGCCAGTTCCTCGGTGATCGCCGCAAATGCCGTGTCTGCCTGCCTCGCCGCTTCTGCCATCTGCGCAACGGCCGCCTCGGCTGCGGCCAGCTCTGCGCCCAGCCGCTCGCGCACTTCGTCGCCAGCCTCGATCTCGCGCATCAACCCGGCGGGCTTGGCGGAAACCACTGCAATTTCGCCCTCGATCTCTTCGAAGCGGCGGCCCATCTCTGCCTGGCGGCTGGCGGCATCGCCTGCCCGGGCCTGCCAGCTGGCCATGTCCGAGCGCTGCGCCGAAGCCCGCTCGCGGGTGACGGCAAGCGCCTGGTCGTGCGCTGAAAGATCGGCGGCGCAGGCCTGCATTGCCTGCTTGGCAGCCTCATGCCGGGCCTGGGCGGCGGCGAGGGTGGCGCGGCCGGCTTCGGCATCGGGAAGTGCCAGCCGGCGTTGCTCGGCGGCGGCGCGTTCGCCTTCTGCCTGCCTGTTCTGCTCGGCAAGATCGGCTTCGGCGGCAGCCAGATCGGCGCGGCGCTGGGCGAGGCGCTGGCGCATGTCTTCGGCCTGGTCGAGTGCGCGCAGGGCCTGGCGTTCTTCCTCGTTGGCCTGGGCATAGTCACGCTCGGCGGCGATGATGGCGCGCTGCACTTCGGCCAGTTCGGCCTGCGCCGCGTTCAGCGCAGCCTCGGCCTCGCTCAGCGCGGATTGCCTGTCCGGCAGCAGGGCCGCCAGTTCGGCAAAGCGGTTCTCCGCCTCGAGCCGCGCCGCTTCCGCTCCGCCCTCACCGCGCGCGACAAACCCGTCCCAGCGTCGCAGATGCCCGCTGCGGGTTACCAGCCATTCGCCGGGGCCAAGCATGCGCGCATCATCGGCATCGACGACATGGACCAGCGCCAGGCGCGCTGCCAGTTGCTCCGGGCAGTCGGTAACATGCGCGGCCAGGCTGTCGGCAACCGGCGCGGGCGACGCGGCGCCGGTCCAGTAGCGGCCGTCTTCGCCGTCCTGCGCCATGCCCAGTGCAGCCTTGGCGTCGCGGCCGAGCACTGCGGCCAGCGCGCGTTCATAGCCCCGTTCAGCGCGGACCTTGTCGAGGGCAAGCGGCAAGCCGTGCTTTGCCGAAGCCTGCTTTGCCCGCGCTTCGCGGTCGCGCAGCAGGGCGGTGTGCTCGCGCTCGATCCCGGCGAGCTCGGCCTTCGCGGTTGAAAGCGCACCGGCGGCATCGTCGCGCGCGGCCTGCAATTCGCCCTTGCGCCCCTGCGCCTCTTCCAGATGGGCCCTGGCCTCGATCAGCCGGGCAGAAGCCTTCGCCGACCTGGCCTGAGCTGCAGCGGCTTCGGCATCGCAATCGCTCTCCTGGGCCAGCGTCTGCCAGTGCGGCGGAATGGCGCGCGGCCTCGGCGGCAATCCGGTCGAGCCGGGCGCGGGCCTGGGCAAGTTCGGCATCGGCAACGCGCCATTCGGCCTCGATCCCGGCCTGTTCGGCGGTTGCCTGGGCCTGGGCGAGCTCGGCGGCGCGCGCGCCGGCTTCGGCCCGTTCCAGCGCGAGGGCGAGCGAGGGCCGACGCGCCTCTTCGTCGCGCAGCCGCACCTCTCCTTCCGCCAGTTCGCGCTGCAGGCGTTCCAGCGCCGCCGCGGCGTCCTGGGTCAGCCGCGAGGCGTCGCCGCGGTCGGTCTCGAGTTGCTGGCGCTGGCGGGTCAGATCCTTGAGCCGTGCTTCCGCCGCTTCGAGCTGGCTGGAGAGCGCGGCCATCCGGTGTCCATGCGCCGAGGCATCGTCGCGCCGGTCAGCCAGCACGTCGCGGGCAGCGGCATGCGCGGCGGCGGCCTCGTGCTGTGCGGTTTGCGCGGTCTTGCTGGCCGCCTGGGCTTCGCCGACCCGCGCCTCGGCCATTTGCGCTTCGGTTCTGGCCGCATCCGCCGCTGCCGCCGCATCGCGCCAGCGCGCGAAGACCAGCCGCGCCTCGGCGAGCTTGATGTTGTCCGAAAGCACCTTGTAGCGCTCTGCCGCTCGGGCCTGCCGCCGCAGCGTGGCGATCTGCGCATCGAGCGTGCCCATCAGGTCGCCAAGCCGGCCAAGATTGGCCTCGGTTGCCCGCAGCTTCTGCTCGGCATCCTTGCGGCGGACGTGCAGGCCCGAGATGCCTGCGGCCTCTTCCAGCATCTGGCGCCGTTCGGCAGGCTTGGCGGCGATGACCCCGGCGATCTTGCCCTGGCTGACCAGCGCGGGCGAATGGGCTCCGGTCGCGGCATCGGCAAAGATCAGCGATACGTCCTTGGCGCGCACATCGCGGCCGTTGAGGCGATAGGCCGATCCGGCGCCACGTTCGATCCGCCGGACGATCTCGATCTCTTCGTCGTTTTCGCCGCCGCCGAGGCCCGAAACTTCGGCATGCAGCACCACTTCGGCAAAATCGCGCGCGGGCCGCGCATCGGTGCCCGCGAAAATCACGTCCTCCATGCCGCCGCCGCGCATCGATTTGGCCGAGCTTTCGCCCATCACCCAGCGGATCGCTTCCAGCAGGTTCGATTTGCCGCAACCGTTCGGCCCGACAACTCCGGTCAGCCCGGGATCGATGCGCAGTTCAGCCGGCTCTACAAAGCTCTTGAACCCGCTCAGCTTGAGCCGCTTGATCTGCATTTTCGTTCTAGCGAGCGCCTGCCCGTTGCAGTGCTGCCTCCAGTTCGGCCCAGCTGTTGCCAGCTATCTTGGTGCCGTTGATCACCAGGGTGGGCGTCGAAGTCGATGCCCTCCTTGCTGTATTGCTCAACCCGGGCCGCAATCTCGCTGGCGGCATTGATATCGGCCAGGCAGGCATGCGCCTGATCCTTGGCGACACCGCGCGCGGCGAAGAAATCGGTGAAGCCCATCGCATCGGCAATTGCAACGAAGCGCTGGTTATCGGGCAATTGCATGGCCTGCTGCGCTTTTTCGGCACCTTGCTGGGTGGCCGCGCTGACCGCATCAAAATTGGTATAGAGCTGTTCGGCGCGCGCGATGAAGGCTTCCGGGGTGCCGCAGGCCGCCAGCACGGTCAGTGGCACATCCTGCGGATGGATCGCGAAGCTGCGGAATTCAAAGCTGACCCGGCCGCTGGCGACATAGTCCTTGGTCAGCTTCTGGAAGCCGTCGATTGCCAGCCTGGCGCATCCCGGGCACGAGAGCGAGCCGTATTCGACCAGTTTGATCGGAGCGTCGGGATTGCCCATGCGATACCCGCCCTCGGCGGTCTTGACGACAGTTTCCTCCCAGGCCTTGCCCGCCGGCGGGGCGATCCTGGCAATCGGTTCGCTCGAAGGTCCGGCGGCTCCATCCTCTGGCTTGCCGCAGGCGGCAAGGCCCAGTGCAAGCGGCAACGCGGCGGCGAGTGCGAAATGGCGGAATGCGGTCTTGAACATTGCGAGAGAATCCCTCTGGAACTTGAATAAACGGGCTAGCCGATGCCCGGTTTGGCTGAAAGCCGACGCACGGAGGAGGGGCTCATATCTCCACAGATTCGGATGAGCATTTACAGCCGCGCATTGAGCTGCGCTTGCAGGGTCTGCCAGTCGTGGGTTCCGGCCAGCAGTTCGTCGTTAAGCAGAAAACTTGGCGTGCCGGTGACCCCCAGTTTCCCGGCCGCATCAGACTGCTCGGCAAGCTTGCGGCCGAGCGCTACGTTGGCGAGACAGCGATCAATCTCGGGCCTGCCATAGCCGCGCGCTTCCATCATCGGATAGAAGCCGAAATCCTGGGCGATGGCGCGCATTCGCGTTGCGGGATTGCCGGTCGACCAGCGCTTCTTCTGGCCTTCGGTGGCAGAGTTGGCCCTGGCCAGCCAGCGGTTCTGGCTGCGCATGAACATCGTGTGATTGGCAAAGAACCGCGAAGGTGCGCCGCACTGGACCAGCAGGGCCGCGGTCATATCGATCTGATCGCGCACCAGATTGCGCACTTCGAACGAAAGCTTGCCGCGCCCGATCAGGAAAATCCGCAAACTGTCCATCGCCTCGCGGTCAAACTGGGCGCAGTGCCCGCAGGTATAGCTGACATATCCCACCAGCCTGGCCTTGGCCGCCGGATTGCCGAGCAGATGCCCGCCTGCCGGTGTCATGGTCACCATGCTGTTGCGGATGGCTGTCCGGTTCTGGCCGGTGGCCTGTCCGGCAATCAGGGAGATGGATGCGGCAGCGGTCAGCGCGGCCAATCGAAAAATGCGCATGGTCTAGTCCTTGGTGCCCATCGAACGCGCCAGCGATTCGAGCACTGCGCGCAATTCCGGATCGCCGATATCGCGCAGGCTGTCACCCAGTTCCAGCGGCACCGGCTTGAGCGAAGGCGGTGCCGTCGCAGGTTCCTTGGCGCGCGGCGGTGTGACTTCGCCTTGCCTGATTTTGACCCGGGCAACGGCGTTGTAGCCGAAGAACCGGTTTACCCGCTCGACGATCTCGGGAATGACATGCTGGATGAACGTGCGCGTGGGCGGGCACCACCACCAGCTGGAGGATGCCCTCCGCTTTTCTCTCCGGGCGGGAACCGGATCGATTCGGGCGAACAGATGCGGGCGTGGCGCGGTCCGACGATTTCGGGCCAGCGGGTGACCACGCTCGATTGCACGAAGCCGAAGCGGCGAAAGGCCGTGCGGCCCACTTCCGGCATGAGATCGGCGATCGCCCGCGCCGGACCGCCGCGCGGGCGATCATAGCGGCGCGGCTGCTTGTTGCGGCTTCGAGGGGGCGTCCCGTTCCATTGTCCGCGCCACACTGCCATAGGGCGCGGATGGAAGCCAGAGTGTTGCTCGATTGGTACGACGGCCATGCCCGGGTCGCTGCCGTGGCGCTCGCCGCCCGGCGCGCCGTCGCCCGAGCCATACCGTGTCTGGCTTTCCGAAGTGATGCTGCAGCAAACCACGGTTGCCGCGGTCGTGCCCTATTTCGCGCGGTTCACAGAACGCTGGCCAAATGTGGAAGCCCTGGCCGCGGCGGACGATGGCGATGTCATGGCGGCCTGGGCGGGGCTTGGCTACTATGCCCGCGCGCGTAACCTGCTGGCCTGTGCGCGGGCGGTGGCGGCGCGGGGGGGGCGCTTTCCCGCGACCGAAGCTGAGCTGCGCGCGCTGCCGGGTCTGGGCGCCTATACGGCGGCGGCGGTCGCGGCGATTGCCTTTGGCGAGCGGGCCGTGGTGGTTGATGCCAATGTCGAGCGGGTGGCTGCGCGGCTCTTTGCGATTGGCCAGCCGCTGCCCGGCGGGCGTGCGGCGATCCGTGCGGCGGTTGCTTCGCTGGCGCCAGCGGACCGCCCCGGCGACTTCGCCCAGGCCACGATGGACCTTGGCGCGACGATATGCACCGTCCGCAATCCGCGCTGCCTGCTGTGTCCGCTGTCGGGCTCGTGCGCTGCCCGGCGCATGGGCCAGGCCGAGCGTTTTCCGGTCAAGCCGCCCAAGAAGGCCAAGCCGCAGCGGCAAGGCCGCGCCTTCTGGATCGAGCGCGATGGCAAGGTCTGGCTGGTGCGGCGCGAGGGGCGGGGCATGCTCGGCGGCATGCGGGCATTGCCCGATGATGGCTGGAGCGCGCAGGGCGATGGATCGGGCAGATCCGCCGCTGGCAGGCGAATGGCGGGCAGGCGGCACGGTGAGCCACACATTCACGCATTTTTCGCTCGCGCTGCATCTCGCGCTTTATTCGGGCGATGAATGCGATAGTCTTGCGGCAAGCGAAGGCGAATGGTGGCCGGTTGATCGCATCGGGGATGCAGGATTGCCGACCCTGTTCGCCAAGGCAGCGCGGCTGGCACTGGCCGCAAGGGAGGAATTGCCGGAATGAGCACCATGATCGATCGCCGCGCGCTGATGCGGCTTGGCGCATATGCCGGGCTGGGCGCAGCCCTGATGCCGCGGCTTGCCTGGGCGGCCAGCCAGCCCGACCTCATGCCCAAGGTGGCCGAGGTTATCGCCAAATGGGTCGGTCCGGGCAAGTTTCCCGGGATGATCGCAACCCTCGGCCTGCCGGGCCGCGATCCGCAGTTTACCCTGCGCGGCACCGACAGTTTCACCGATCTCGATCCGCTGACGCCCGACAGCCTGTTCCGCATCTATTCGATGACCAAGCCGATCACCGGCATGGCGGCGATGTTGCTGATCGATGAAGGCAAGCTGGGGCTTGACCAGCCGCTTGCCGACATCCTGCCCAAGTTCGCGAAAATGCAGGTGCAGGTAACGCCCGATGGCTCGATCACCGATCTGCGCCCCGCCAAGGCGCCGATCACCATCCGCCACCTGCTGACCCATACCTCGGGGCTTGGCTATGCGATCATCCAGCGCGGCCCGTTGCAGAAGGCCTATAACGAAGCGGGTCTTGCCGCCGGGCGGATCAGCCGGATGCCGATACCGGGCATGGAACGCGCCACGCCGGTCAAGGGACTCGATGTCTTTGCCGACCGGCTGGCGGCGATGCCGCTGGTCTATGAGCCCGGCACCAAGTGGAGTTATTCGGTAGGTCTCGATGTTCTCGGCCGGGTGATTGAAGTGGTTTCGGGCCAGCCCTTCGATCAATTCCTCAAGCGCCGAATTTTTGATCCCTGCGGCATGACCAGCACGTTCTTTCAGGTGCCAACCAAAGAAGCGCGCCGGCTGACCACCAATTTCGGCGCGATGGGCACCGCGCTGATCCCGATCGATCCGGGCGACAAGTCGATCTATCTCGAAAAGCCGCCCGCGCCCTTTGGCGGATCGGGACTGGTCAGTTGCCCGCGCGATTACGACCGCTTTCTTGCCATGCTTGCCAACCATGGCCGAGTCGGCAAGACCCGGGTGATGGGCGAACTGGCGGTGCGGGTGGGCACCAGCAATCTTTTGCCCGAGGGTGTCCCCGGGCCGACGATGATGGGTCCGGAAGCCGATTTTGGCGCTGGCGGCAGGATCGGGCGCGGCACGGAGGCAGGCATCTTCGGCTGGGCCGGAGCAGCGGGCACGGTCGGCACGGTCAACATGCGGCGCGGCATCCGCTCCTCGATCTTCGTCCAGTTCATGCCGCCCAATGCCAATGGCCTGCTCGGTGATTACCAGCGGGCGCTGCATGCTGACATCATGGCGCTGACGGGAAGCAATTCGTGAACGCTGGAGTGGTGCCGTTCTCCGGGGCGGGGCTCGATCGGGCCGATCATGTGCGCCAGGATCCCGAGGCGCTAGGCAAGCTGATGAATGCCAGGGCGCGGCTGCTGATGATGGACGGGCTTGATCCGGTGATCACGCCGGAAGGCGCCATTGGCTGGGGCAGTCTTGCCGATGCCAATCCCGATGCCGAGCTGGTGTTTCTCGGGCTGAACGGTGAGAGCGGCTGCTTTGCACAGGTGCCGCAGGCGGGCAGTGTCGCACCGCCCAATCCTGGCCTGTGGCAGGCCATGGCCAGGCTGCGCGCCGAAGACCTTGCCACCTATGGCGGTGCCCGCTCGATGGTCGACTGGCACGCCCGCCACCGCTTTTGCGCGCGCTGCGGCAAGGGAACGGTGCTGGCCAAAGGCGGCTGGCAGCGCAACTGCACCAGCGAAGCCTGCAAGGCCGAACACTTCCCCCGGGTCGATCCGGTGACGATCATGCTGGTCGAACACGCCGGTTCGATCCTGCTTGGCCGCCAGCCGCGCTTTCCCGCCGGCAACTATTCGGCGCTGGCCGGTTTTGTCGAACCGGGCGAGACGATCGAGGAAGCGGTCGCGCGCGAGGTGTTCGAGGAAGCAGGCGTGCGGGTGCGCGATGTGACCTATGTGATGTGCCAGCCCTGGCCGTTTCCCTCATCGCTGATGATCGGCTGCCATGCATATGCCGATGATCCGGCGGTAACGATCGATACCACCGAACTGGAAGATGCCCGCTGGTTCAGCCGGGAAGAAGTGGTGGATGCGGTCGAGGCGGCAAAGCAGGGCGGGAAAGGCAAGGCCTTCGGCGCGCCGCCGCGATTTGCCGTGGCGCATCATCTGCTCAACTGGTGGGTGGAGCGGGGCGAACCGGAAAAGCCCCCGAACCCTTAAAGTGCTTTCCGACCAATCACGGTGACCCAGGTTGGTCGGAAAGCGCTCTAGACCAGTCCCAGCCTGACCAGTTCGCTTGCCATTTCGTCCGGAAGCGGATCGCCATCGGTTTCGCCGTTGCCAAGGTCGGCGGGGGCATCCCCGGCATCGAGATAGCGCCAGCCCTGATGTGCCCGGCGATGGACCGGGCGGACTTCGATCAGGCGGCTGGAAATGACGATATGCGTCCTGCCGCCCTCCGCTTCCTCGAACCGCAGGATCTCAGAACGCGCGACCAGCTGGTGCCTGAAAATCCAGTAGAGCGATCCTCCAATCAGCTCGGCATGGCGTTTGGGCAGATAGCGGGTGGTAAGCTTCGCTTCCTCGCCGCGACCCGCAAACCAGCCGCGCACCTCGTCAAGCGACTGCGCGCCATAGGCGACCTTGGTGAGATGGAGCGGCATGACCCCAGCGGATAACCTGCTGGACCGGGAGTGCAAGTGCCCCGGGCCGGTGCCGCGCGATCCGAAACGAAAGTTTCGGATCAGACACTCAGCCAGGCGGCCCGACCTCGCGCTCTTCCAGTCGCCGCAAAATTGCGCGCTGGCCCTGCGGGGAAAGCATCGGCCAGTCGGCGATTTCGTTGAGCGTGCGCTTGCAGCCCGTGCACCAGCCGGTCGCCGGATCGATCCGGCAGATACTGATACAGGGCGAGATCGGACGGTGCATGGCGGCACCCTATGCACAATCTCCTAACGAAGCTGCAAAATATTGCGGCGAGCTGCGGGTGCCTGTGGTATTCAGCGCATCGCCCTAAATCACCCGATCGATCCGCCCCAGGAACAGCCGCGTCAGCCTGACTTCGGCGATGCGCCATTCGCCGTCCTCGATGCGGTATTTCTCGTGGTAGTGGCCCGCCGCGTTGATCAGCAGGGTCTTGCGGTCGGCGTCGAGGATGAAATCCTCCATCGCGCAGATCCCGCGCGCCTCGGTCTCGCTGTCGATCCAGATCTCGTGGCAGTGGCCGTGATGGGCCGAAGTGGTGGTGGCGAACGAGCTGCTGATCCATTCCATGATCGGCGCTCGGCCGACAGTCACCGGAGCGTCCGGACCGCGCCAGGTGCCGTCCAGCCCGCGCGTGCCGAAACCTTCGCTGCAATCGAAGCGCGCGTCGCGGCAGAACACCTGCCCCATCGCGTCCCAATCACGCATGTCCATGTGGCGGAAATAGCGGGCCTTGAGCTGGCGGATGTCCTCGATGGCGAGGAGCTTGGTGACGGGGTCGATGCAGGCCTCCTATCGCTGGGTGATGCCGGTCTGGCGCCAGACCGCGCGGTGGCCGCCATCGACAGTTATGTCGATGCCGTTGAGGAAACTGGCCGCGTCCGAAGCAAGGAATTCGGCCACGCCGGTAATTTCCAGCAAACTCCCTTCGCGGCGCAGCGGGATTTCCTGCGCTTTGTCGGCGCGGGTGAGGCGGGCTTGCGTTCCGTCGTGCGCGGGCAGGGTCTCGCCCTCGGCGCGGGCCATCGGGCTGTCGATCATGCCCGGCGAAAGGGAGAATGCACGCACTTCGCGCCCGGCCCAGTCCACCGCCAGCCGCTCAGCCAGCTTGTTGATGCCGAGCTTGGCGTAATTGTAGGCCCAGTCCATATCCGGTTCCGAGCCGTGGATTGCGGCAAGATCGTCGTAGAAGCCGGGCGCCCTGGGATTGTCGAGCAACTTATCGAGCCGGGCATCGGCGGGCGGCAGGTAGCTCGCCAGCGAGCTGATCAGGATCGCCACTCCGCCGCGCACCATATGCGGGGCGACGGCATCGGCGACCAGCTGCGCGCCGATCAGGTCGATGTCGATCATCTTCTTCCACGAGCCGATCGACTTGCCCACCGCCGCAACATGCATCAGCACCTTCACCCCCGGCCCGCCCTTGAGGCTATCGCTGAGGCTGCGCACTTCGGCACTGTTGGTGATATCGCAGGCATGGGCCGATGCGGCGTAGCCCTCTAGCCGCAGCGCCTCGATCGCCTGCGCCAACCGCGTGGCGTCGATATCGACGATCAGCAGCGGATGCCGCTTGCCCAGCGCCCGCGCCAGCGACATGCCCATGCCGCCGCAGCCAACGATGAGCGCCAGCGGGCCCGAGGCCAGATAGTCGGTGCGGGCCACAACATCGCTCATGTGTCTCACCCCGCCAGCGGTGAGTTGAAATAGTGCGGCTTGATCGACAGCACCTTGCCATCGCGAATGTGCCAGACCTCGGTCAGGCTGGACTCAAACCTGCGCCCGTTCGATTTCAATGTCGCAACAAACGCCAGCTCGCTCGCCACCCATTCCGGGTCTTCGCCGACGAAATTGCGCACCGGCTCAAGCCGTTCGATCTCCCAGGTCTCGCCGAAAGTGCCGAGGAATTCGATGAACCCCTCCGCGCCATGATAGACCCCGGCATAGGGCAGGCCTGAGCCCTGGTGCAGCGTCATGCCGGGCGCGGCAAGGCTGCGCACCGTATCGAGATCGCCCGACAGCACTGCCGCGACAAAGCGCTGCATGATCTCCAGACTGCTCATGCTCTCTCCCCAATGTTCTGTTCTATTCCGCCGCCTGCGCCTCGCTTGGCGCGATCACCTCTGCAACGGGGCGTGTCTGTGAAATGCAGCTGCCGAACGAGTGGAACCCCGTGGCATGCAGGCCGCCAAGGCCGCCTGCAACGAACAGGATCATGTCCTTGGGTTCGGGCACGGCATAGATCCGCCCGTCGTCCCGCACCCGGCCCTGCGCTTCCAGCTGCTCGCGGTGCTGGCGCTGGAGCAGGTCGGCGGGCACGCTGGCATAGCGCCACAGCACTTCCTGCACGTCTGCGATATCGGGCAGGGTCTTGCCGACGATCTCCGCGCAGATCGGATTGAGCGCCACCATCATCTCGGCATAGGGCATGGCGGGGGTAAAGCAGTTGGCCGCGACATAGGGCAGCGATTTGCCGATGTGTTCGAGGAAGTCGTTGGCGCTCTGCGAGGTGGTGTCGAGCACGTTCATCGTCCCCATCGTGCCGAAGCAGGTGACGGCGTTGCCGGCCACCCCCCGGCGCTCAGCCAGAGGCATCCAGGGCGACTTTTCCTCCCATTCACCCGCAAGGATCGAGGCCAGCCGTCCGGGCGAACCGAAGGTGGTCTGCGACGTCACCCCGGCGACCTGGCCTGCGACATTCTGCATCAGCAGACGGAAGGCACGGCCGATGGCGTTGGCACGCGTCGCCACGCCGCCGAAGCAGCCGTAGCTATAGGGAATATCCAGCTCGCCCCGCACGGCGCCGTTGACGATGAAGGCGGGATAGACCGGCGCGGTGGTGGTGTTGATCCCGTAGAGCTCGAAATCGGGATCGGCGACGGCGGTGACCATGGCGATCAGCAGTTCGAGCGATTCTGCCGGGGCCCCGGCCATCACCGCGTTGATCGCGATCTTCTCGACCGTGCACTCGGCCCGCGCCGGAGGAAGGTGGGCGATGACCTCGTCGGGATAGCGGTCGTTCTCCGACAGGAACATCCGCACCCGGCTCTCGGTCGGCGGCACCAGCGGCAGCCCGTCGCCCCAACCCCTGGCCATGGCCTGGGCGTTGAACTCTTCGATCCCCAGATCTGCCTCGTGGCGGCGGCTGGCCAGCCAGTCCACCTCGCAACCCGCCGGGCCGCAATCGCGGCTGATCAGCGGCTTGGGGACCGGAGCCAGCTTGCTGGCGCTGGGCTTGATCTTGACGATGCCCATTATTCGGCTGCTTCCCGCACTTCGAGCGTCGCGCCCATGGTTTCGAGCAGGGGAAGGAAATGCCGCTCGGCTACCGGCATGACATCGGCCTGCTCGAGTTCGTTGAGCGGATAGGGAAGCACGTGGACGCGCAGTCCTGATCGCCCGCCGCGCGCTGCGATTTCGTGGGCGAATGCGCGGAAATTTTCGGTGGCGATGGCGACAGTCGGGATGCCGGTATTGGCTGCAGTGATCGCATCGCGCACGGTCCAGCCGGTGCACGAGCCGCAATTGGCGAGGCCGACGATGGCGACATCGATATTGGCCAGCCACGCCTTCATCTCGCGCTCCAGCCGGTCGGCATCCTCGCCCGAACGCCCATAACCGCGCCAGTATGAGACTGTCGCCCCGGCATCCTCCAGCCGCGCGGCCCAGTCGCCGGAAATCCATTCCCAGCAGCGCCAGATATTGTCCACCCGGATGCCAACCCGCTTGCCCGCCAGCACGCCCGCATCAGGGCCGGGGCTGGCGACATCGTCGTCGCGGGTGGAAGTGGGGTCGAGGACCATGCCGGTGGTCATTGCGCTTGTCCTTTTGCGGGTTGCGCGAGAGGGTAACCTATCGTGGCGGGCGCGAGCAACACCTTATGCTCCTTCGCAAAGGGGCACTCGCAAATCCATGCCAGCCTCGAAAATTTTCGTCATCCTGAACTTGTTTCAGGACCCATCGTGCCGCATGCTCGGAGCAAGCCGGAGAAGAGCAAACCATGAGGTTCGCGCAATTCCCTGGCCATCGGAGCAAACCGAGAAATGGATCCTGAAACAAGTTCAGGATGACGTAATCGGGCAGGTTTGGAGAGATTGAATGCCCGCACTCACCGGCAAAGTCGCCGTCGTCACGGGGGCAAGCCGCGGCGTCGGCAAGGGCATCGCGCTGGCGCTGGCGAGCGAGGGCGCGACGGTCTATGTCACCGCACGCACGGTCGCGGCCGGCACTGCGCCCTTGCCCGGGACGGTCGGCGAGACGGCGGCTCTGTGTGACGAGCGCGGCGGCAAGGGCATTGCGGTCCAGCTGGATGTGACTGACGACGCCCAGCTTGAGGCGCTGTTCGAACAGGTCAAGCGCGAGCAGGGCCGCCTCGACATTCTGGTCAACAATGTCCTCTCGATCCCCGACGAGATGACCCAGAAAATCCCCTTCTGGCAAAAGCCACTGTCCAACTGGGAAATCTTCGACACCGGCCTGCGCGCCGCCTTCGTCGCCAGCCACTATGCGGCGAAGATCATGGTGCCGCAGAAAAGCGGCCTGATCGTCGGGATTTCGGGCTTTGTCGGGGTGACCTATACCTACGACGTGATCTTCGGCACGACCAAGGCCGGGATGGACCGGATGATGCACGACATGGGGGTCGAGCTGAAGGAGCACAATGTCTGTGCGGTGTCGCTGTGGCAGGGCTTCACCATGACCGAGCGGGCGCAGGAGAATTTGCGCACCGTGCCCGGCATGGCCGAGCAGTTGAATGCGGCGGGCGGCTCTTCGCCGGAGTTCGTTGGCCGGGTGATCGCGGCTTTGGCTGCGGACCCTGACGTAATGAACCGCAGCGGGGGAACGTGGATCAATGCCGAGCTGGCTGCAGAATATGGCGTCACCGATCTGGATGGGCGCATGATCCCGTCGAACCGGGCGGTGCGGGGGTCGCCGATCTGGGGGGTAGTTTAGGATCGGCTCGCGCAGAGGCGCGGAAAATAAGAGAATTGTCGCACGAAGCCACAAAGACACGAAGATGTTCCGCTTGCGGCAAAGCCGCTTTCAAATTCAAGGAGGCGGTTTGCGGCACGCTGGAAGAATTGATAAGCCTTCGGCACCGTGCGACATCTTCGTGTCTTTGTGGCTTCGTGCGAAATCATTTTCTCTATTCACCTTCTCCGCGCCCCTGCGCGAACCATTCCTTGCCTCTCGCCAGCACAATCGCATAGGCAAAACCAAACCACGAGGATGCCCAAATGACAGAACTGCGTTTCGATGGCCGCGTCGCCGTGATCACCGGCGGCGGGCGCGGGCTTGGCCGGGAATATGCGCTGCTGCTCGCCAGCCGCGGTGCGAAGGTGCTGATCAACGACAACGGCAGCGCGCTCGATGGCAGCGGCGGCGATGCAGGGCCCGCGCAGGATGTGGTGCGCGAGATTGCGGCTTTGGGCGGCGAGGCTGCCGCCTGCACGCAATCCGTCACCACGCCCGAAGGCGGCAAGGCGATCATCGAGGCCGCGCTCGACAGCTTCGGCAAAGTCGACATCCTGATCCACAGCGCCGGCAACAGCCGCTTTAGCCCGCTGGAAGAGCTCAGCCACGAGGAATTCCGCTCGGTGGTCGATATCCACCTGATGGGCGGGTTCAACGTCGTCCAGCCGCTGTTCCCGCTGATGATGAAGCAGGGCTATGGCCGGGTGGTGCTGACCGGCTCGATCGGCGGGATCTACACCATGCCGACCGTTGCCCCCTATGCGGTGAGCAAATCGGGCCTGATCGGGCTCAACCATTCCATCGCCATCGAAGGGGCGGGCCGGGGGATCAAATCGAACATCATCCTGCCCGGCGCCTCGACCCGCATGGTTGAAGGAGTTGACACCACGGGCTTCCCGCCGATGGGACCGGAGCTGGTTGCGCCGGTAGTCGGCTGGATGGCGCATGAGGCCTGCTCGATCTCGGGCGAGATGATCATCTCCGCCGCAGGCCGGGTGGCGCGCGCCTTCATCACCGAAAGCGAAGGCGTTTACGATGCCGACTGGACCATCGAAAAGATGGGCGAGAAGATCGACGCAATCCGCGATCCCGCGCGCCAGTGGACTTTCCATCCGGTGCCCGATGGTTTCAACCAGCACCTCGGCAAAAGCTTCGAGATGGCGGCAAAGGGTTAACCGGACGGCGCAAGGGGGGGGAACGGACGTGGCAGACAACGGTGATGAAGGGTCCGGCCAGACCATAAACCTGAGCTGGGGGGTCAAGGCGATCATCCTGGCCGGCGGCCCGGCGATTTCGCTCGCGACCTCGCTGATCCAGGCAGTGCTGCCGGCGATCACGGCCGATCTGGCGCGCACCCCCGACGATGCCTTCCTCGTCAAGATGCTGGTCGGGGTGAACACCCTGGCGATGGCGATCGGCGCGGCGCTGACCGGCTTTCTGGTCGACCGGTTCGGGCTGAGGCGGGTGATGGCCGGGTGCTATGGGGTCTATGCCGTGGCGGGCACGGCAGGGGTCTATCTGAACGATCTTCACCTGCTGCTGGTCTCGCGCTTCATTCTTGGACTGGCGGCAGCGGGCGCGGTGACCGGCAGCATCATCATCATCAACGCGCGCCTCGGACTGGCCCAGCGCGCCACATGGCTGGGCTATTACAACGCGGTCGCCCAATTGGGTTCGGTCGTGCTCAATCCGATAGGCGGCCTGCTTGCCGAATTCAGCTGGCACTGGTCTTTCGCCATCTACGGTATCGCCGCGCCCTTCGCCGTGATTGCCTTTGCCGCACTGGGCGGCCGCGCGCCCGAGGCGACTGCCGAAGCGCGCCGGGCGGAGCTGCCGCTGCTGAGCTGGTTTCCCTTCCGCTTCGTCGCGCTCGGCCTGTGTCTGGGCTGCATCGTCTATATTCCGGCGGTCTATCTTTCCTTCCTGCTGCACAATCTCGGCATGACCAGCCCGGCGTTGATCTCGCTGGTGCTGACCGGCGACATTATCGCCGGTTCGATAGCGGCGATGCTCTATGGGCGCGCGCGCCGGGTTCTCTCGGAATACCAGGCCTTTTCGATCAGCGTGGCATTGGCCGGACTGGGCCTGCTGATCGCGGCGCTTGCGCCAAGCGTGCTGCTGGTGATTGCCGGCTCGGTGCTGTTCGGTCTGGGCGTGGCCTGGTTCCAGCCGAACCTGATGTTCGTGCTGGCGGGCCGGGTCGCACCCGAACAACAGGCGCGTGCGGCGGGGCTGGTCAAGAGCTCGGTCTATCTGGGCGCGCCGGTGGCGATGTATCTGGCCGAACCCGTCTCGCGCAGTTTCGGTGCGTCCGGGGCGATCCTGGTGGCAGTGGCGGTCTCGGCAGCGCTGTTCGTGGCGGCGCTGCCAAAACTGCTCAAGAAGCGGCCTGGCTGATCATCCGATCGGATCGAATTCCAGGTGCAGGTGCTTCAGCGCCCGCAGGATATAGGTGTTTTCATAGTCGAACCGCTGCTCGCCGGGCTTGCCGTGATGCGCCTCGGATAGCCTGATATTGCCCATCCGGGCGAGCAGCCGCTCGATGCTGACCTGAACTTCACGCCGGGCAAGCGGCGCGCCGATGCAGGTGTGCGCGCCGCGACCGAAGGCGAGATGTTCCTTGGCCTTGGGGCGGTTCATGTCGAAGCGGTCCGGATCGGCAAAGCGCTTGGGATCGCGGTTGGCGGCCATGTGCGACAGCAGGATCGTCGTGCCCGCCTTGATCTCGACTCCGCCGAGCGTGACGGTCCTGACGCAAAGCCGCCCGCCGCTTTTGACCGACCCGTCGAAACGCAGCACTTCCTCGATGAAATCGGGAATGCGCCGCGGATTGGCGCGCAGTTCAGCCTGAAGTTCAGGCTGTTCGGCGATCACCCGGAAGGCATTGGCCAGCAGGCGGTTGGTGGTATCCTGGCCTGCGCCAAACAGGAATGCGCCAAGCCCGGTGATGTCGACCAGGCTGGGCTTGCTGCCATCGGGAAAGCGCGCCAGCGCCAGATCGGTCAGCACTTCGCCTTCGCCGGTCAGGCCCAGCAGGCGGGCAAACGGACGCAGCACCGCTTGGTTGGCCAGCCGCCGCTTGCCGAGATAGGCAAAGATCTCTTTTCCGATGCGGACAAAGGGATGGTCCTTCATGTCTTCCGGCGCCCCGCCCACCTGGGCGGGCACGGCATTCTGAAGCCATTCGCGAAAACGGTTGCGGCCTTCTGCAGGGATGCCCAGCAGGTCAGCGATCACCAGCGTTGCATAGGGCCCGCCATATTGCTCGGGCAGATCGACTTTGCCCGATGCGGCGAATTCGTCGATCAGGCTGTCGGCGCTGGCGCGCAGGCTGGGCTCCAGCGCCTTCAGCCGGCTGGGGGTGAACAGCGTCGCGATGATCGATCGCAGGTCGAGGTGGCGCTGCCCGCTTTCGGTGACGACCTGGTCGGCGAAAGGAAAGCTCTTGCGCTCAGCCTCGACGCGGGCGGAAATGTCGTCGCCTTCCACCTCGAACGGCACGCCCGGGATCGGGCCGGTGACGGCATTGATCGAGGAAAAATGCTCGGTATCGAGCATGACCTGGATGGTCTCTTCATAACCCGTCACCGCCACGACATTGCGCTGCGGCAGCCGGGTCACCGGGCCCTGATCGCGCAGGAAATGGAAGTAGGCGTGCGGATCCTCGACCAGCGACGTATCGCAGTAGAAATCGGCTGTGGCGAAATCGGTCGGCTGAGCGTTCATACAATGTCTCCCAGCCGATTATGATCCATCATGGATCATAAATCAAC
Organism: uncultured Alphaproteobacteria bacterium; assembly: GCA_963732725.1. Classification (GTDB taxonomy): domain Bacteria; phylum Pseudomonadota; class Alphaproteobacteria; order Sphingomonadales; family Sphingomonadaceae; genus Novosphingobium. The sequence continues at coordinate 122,718 of CAVTAQ010000002.1, forward strand.
GCTCATTGGGAGAGAAGTGCTGGCTGGGGCGGCAGGATTCGAACCTGCGAATGGCGGCATCAAAAGCCGCTGCCTTACCACTTGGCGACGCCCCAGCAGGTGGTTGGCGCGCTTAGCCAATGATACGCTGCAAGGGAAGCGCGGATTATGCATTAAGCCCGCCATTGACGCTTATCACCTGTCCGGTGATCTTTTCCGCGCCCTCGCCGCACAGGAACAGCGCCATCGGCGCAATGTCCTCGGCCGTTGGCAGGCCCAGCCCGGCGCGCTTTTCCGCCTTGGCCATCCGGTCCGATCCCATCTTGACCGCGCTGTCGCTGCCCGCAACATAGCTCGGGCTGATACAGTGGACCCGGATGCCGTCGCGCGCTGCCTCGACCGCGAGATTGCGGACAAAGCCCATCACCGCTGCCCGCGCCGCGCCGATGATGGTCTGGCGGGGAGCGGCGAATTTTCCGGCATCGGAAGCAAAGGCAATCAGCGTGCCCCCGCGTTGTTTGACATGCGGCCAGGCCGCATGGGCCAGCCGCTGAAACCAGGCGGCGGAAAGGTCGTAAAAGCCGGTGAAGTCTTCAGGCTCGGTATCGGGGAAATAGCCGGTGATCTTGCCTCGCCCGGTCGAGACGCAATCCACCACGGCGTCGATCCTGCCAAACCGGTCTGCCGCCTGCGAGACCATGTCTCTGGCTGCACCGTCCTGCCACATGTCGAGGACAATCGGCGCAGCTTCGGTGGCCCCTGACAGCTCTGCCACCAGCTGAGCCACCTTGTCTGCGTTTCTGCCATGCAGCGCCACAGCCCACCCTTGCCGCGCCGCTTCGCGCGCCACTGCCGCCCCGATCGAGCCGGTGGCCCCGGCGATGAGCATAACCTTGCGGTCAGTCACCACAGCGCTCAATCATAAGACCCCGCCATCGAATCGTCGGCCAGATCGGAGAACCGGGTGATCCTCGGCTCGAAGCGCAGCCGTACCTTGCCGGTCGCGCCGTGCCGCTGCTTGGCCACGATCAGCTCGGCCAGGCCGTAAACCCGTTCCATCTCCTCACGCCACTTGTCGTGCAGTTCGTGGGTCTTGGCGTCGTCGCCATCGACCGGCTGCTTGGGCTCGCGGCTGGCGACGTAATAGTCCTCGCGGAAGACGAACCAGACCATGTCGGCGTCCTGCTCGATCGAGCCCGATTCGCGCAGGTCCGAAAGCATCGGCCGCTTGTCCTCGCGGCTTTCGACCGCGCGTGAGAGCTGGGAGAGCGCGATCACCGGCACGCCCAGTTCCTTGGCGAGGGTCTTGAGGCCGCGGCTGATCTCCGAGATCTCGTTGACCCGGTTGTCGCTGCCGTTGCGGCCGGTGCCCTGCAGCAGCTGCAGATAGTCGACCACGATCAGCCCGATATTGTGCCGCCGCTTCAGCCGCCGCGCCCGGGCGCGCAGCGCGGCGATGGTCAGCGCCGGGGTGTCGTCGATGTAGAGCGGCAGTTCGGCGAGCGTCTGGCTGGCGAACGACAGCTTCTGGAAATCGTCGCGGCTGATCTTGCCCATGCGCAGCATTTCGCTGGAAATGCCGGATTGCTCGGCAAGGATACGGGTGGCGAGCTGGTCGGCGCTCATTTCGAGGCTGAAAAAGGCGGTCGCCGCGCCGACCGACTTTTCGGGTTCGATCCCGTCGGCCAGATCGCGCAGCAGGCGGCTGGCGGCGTTGAAGGCGATGTTGGTGGCAAGCGAGGTCTTGCCCATGCCGGGCCGTCCGGCCAGGATGATGAGATCGCTGTCGTGCAGCCCGCCAACCTTGTCGTTGATCGAGGTGAGCCCGGTGGTCTTGCCCGAGATGTGACCGCCCGAATTGAGCGCCTTTTCGATGGAGGATATGGCCGTGCGGGTGGCAAGGCTGAAATGCTGCGCCTCGCTTTGCGATCCGGCCCCTTCGGCAACATTGTAGAGCGCAGCCTCGGCCCGCTCGATCTGTTCGAGCGGTTCGACCGTCTCCGAAGTGTCCATCGCCGCTTCGACCAGGCCCCGCCCGACGCCGACCAGTTCGCGCAGCAGCGCCAGATCGTAGATCTGCGAGGCCAGCTCGCGCGGGGCGAGCAGGCCCTGGCCGTCGGCGGTCAACCGGGCGAGGTAGGTCAGCCCGCCCAGTTCCTTCAGCGATTCGTCTGCTTCGAAATAGGGGCGGAGCGTGACCGGGGTAACCACCGCCTTGCGATCAAGCAGTTGCTGGATGCGTTCATAAATCCGCGCGTGGACCGGTTCGAAGAAATGCGCAGGCACCAGATTGACCGGCAATTCCTCGATCACCCGGTTGTCGATCAATGCCGCGCCAAGGAAGGCGGCTTCCGCCTCGACGTTGGCTGGCAGCGCGCGAATCGGCGTCTGGATACCGCCGTCGTTGGCGGGGCGCATGATGAGGTTGGCTTCGGTCATAAGTGCAATGCCATGCGCCGGGATCAGGGCTGCTGCAAGCCGATTGCACGCGGCAATTACTCCACAGGCTGTGGATGGCGCGCGCCCTTGCCCCGCCCGGCTGCATTTGAGACAAGCGCCATCCCATGGCCAATCCGCGCATCTCCCATATCGAACTCGACGAAGCGACGATCCTGTCGCGCAATGCCGATATCGAGCAGGAGCGGCGCATTGCCATGTTTGATCTGGTCCAGGAGAACACATTCAAGCCGCTGCGCGCATTTGCCGCCGGTTTCGAAGGCCCCTACCGGCTGAGGCTGGCCGTCCACGACGGGCGTCTGACGCTTGAAATTTCGGGCGAGGATGGCGCGCTGCTGGAAACCCTGATCCTCAGCATTGGCCGCCTGCGCCGCCCGGTGCGCGAGTATTTCGCGATCTGCGATTCCTATTACCAGGCGGTCCGCAAGGCAACGCCGCAGGAAATCGAGACGATCGACATGGCCCGGCGCGGCGTTCACAACGAAGCGGCAGAATTGCTGCTTGAGCGGCTTGCCGGAAAGGTGGAAACCGACTTTGCCACCGCCCGGCGGCTCTTTACCCTGATCTGCGTGCTGCATATCAGGGGCTGACGGGCGCAGAGAAACGAACATGGCACGGAAGAAGAGCAGCCGCACGCAGCTGCGCCTGGCGGGCGCGCTTCTGCTGCTGGCCATGATCGCCGGTCTTTATGGCTGGTGGCACCTCGCGCACTGGCAGCCCGAAAGCGCCGAGTATCCGGCGCAAGGGATCGCCGCCAGCGGTGAGGATGGCGAGATCGACTGGAAGGCAGTCAAGGCGATCGGCGCCCGGTTTGCCTATCTGGAAGCCAGCGCCAGCGTTTTCGCACGCGATCCGGCCTTTGCCCGCAATCTTGAAGAGGCGCGCGGCGCCGGGCTTCAGATCGGCGCGGTGCATCGCTACGATCCGTGCCAGCCGGCCGAGCGCCAGGCCGCCAATTTCGTCACCGTGGTGCCGCGCGATGCGGCCATGCTGCCGCCTGCGGTGGAACTCGCCATGCTGGCCGACGATTGCCCCGCCGCAGTCAGCGATGCGCGGATCGAGACCGAACTGGCGACCTTCCTCAACCAGGTTGAAAGCCATGCCGGCAAGCCCGCGCTGCTCAAGCTTTCTCCCGCATTCGAGGATCGTTACCACATCGCCGCCAGGATCGATCGCAACCTGTGGCTTTCGCGCAGGCGCTTCCAGCCCGACTATGCCGGTCGGCCGTGGACCTTGTGGACCGCCAACAGCGCGCTGGAAACCGAGGCGGGCGATGCGCCGTTGCAGTGGGTGGTGGTGCAGCCATGATCGGGGATCGCGACGGCCTGATCGCGGCGGCCAGGGCAGCAGCCGGGCAGGCCTACGCCCCTTATTCGCGCTTCCCGGTCGGCGCGGCGCTGGCATTTGCCGATGGCGGCACGGTGACCGGGGCCAATGTCGAGAATGCGAGCCTTGGCCTGTCGCTCTGCGCGGAGGCTGCGGCAGTGGCGCGGGCGATGAACGAAGGACGGCGCGGCGGGCTGGTCGCGGTTGCGGTGGTCGGCAATGGCGCCCGGCCCGTCACCCCCTGCGGCCGCTGCCGCCAGTTGCTGAGCGAACTGGCCGGGCTGGGCGGCACCGATCCGGTGGTGTGGAGCGCGGGGGAGGCTGAGGTTCTGGAGGCGCGGCTTTCAGCCCTGCTGCCGGATGCTTTCGGGCCGGGCAATCTCGGCTGAAGACTGCTGCCCGCCGTCCTCGTGCAGCTCGCCCCAGCTGACCCCGACCTGCGCTGGATCATAGCGGATCACCGGCGGCGCATCGCCATAGGGATCAAGCGTGTGGATGAATCGGTGGGTGCCGATCATGTGGCCACAGGTCGAGCCCAGCTCGACGATCTCGGCGGTGGTGAAGTGCTCGGCGAGGCCGCGATAGACCGCATCATCGATGCGGTGGTGATCCGTCGCCAGCAGGTCAAGGAAGGCCAGTGCCCGCCGCTCGCGTTCGCTCAGATCGTCACGCAGCGCGGGATTGGCAAGGCAGGCAACAACCGCTTCATCCACCCCATCGACCTTGCGGGCATTCATGCAGGGGTCGCAGCCGCCCAGCTGGGCGCTGCGGATGCGCAGCAATTCGAGCAGCCGCCCGCCCAGCAAGTGGCGGGGGAAGTTGTAATGCCGGTCGCCGTCATCGGGCACGTGATCGTGTTCGGCATAGGCCAGTATCAGCGAGGCGGTCTTGTCAGGCGGCGATCCGCCCTCGGCGATCGAATGCTCGAAGCGCTGGCGGGTGGCCGGGCTCAGCGCGTCCCACGGAAGCGGTTCGATTCGCGGCATGACGTTCTCCCGATTAGGTCCTGACCCTATTCACCAGGATGATCTTCAATCCAAACCGCATTTGCAATCGCTGCCGCCAGTTCCTAGCTTGCCATTGAAGCAATTCGGGAATCAGCATCATGGCCGAAGCGGCAGCAGAGATCGATAGCAAGACCGTCAAGCTGCAAGTCGCGGCGGCCCGGCAGGAAGAAAGCGGGCATGGGATAGCCCGCCTGCCCAAGGCGGCGATGGCCAAATTGGGCATCACCGAAGGCGATGTCCTCGAGATTGTCGGCAAGCGCAGCACAGCGGCGCGGGCGATCCTGGCATATGCCGAGGACGAGGGGCTCGACGTGATCCGGCTCGACGGGTTGCAGCGCGCCAATGCCGAAGTCGGATCGGGTGATCATGTCACGGTCAGAAAGGCCGAATTGCGCGCTGCAAGCCGCGTCGTCTTCGCCCCCGCCCAGCGCGAGATGAAGCTCCAGGGCCCCGCCCAGGCCTTGCAGCGCAATTTCTTCGGACGCCCGCTGGTGGCGGGCGATGTCGTTGCCACCACCGGCCAGCAGCAGGTGCGCGACATGCCGCCGCAGGTCGCGCGGATGTTCAATGCGCCCGCCTATGCGCTGACCCAGATCCGCCTGACGGTCGTTTCCACCCTGCCCAAGGGCATCGTCCACATCGACGAGAACACCGAAGTCGAACTGCGCGAGGAATTCGAGGAAGCGCGCGGCAGCCGGGGCGATGTGAATTATGACGACGTCGGCGGCATGGGCGATACCATCCGCCAACTGCGCGAAATGGTCGAGCTGCCGTTGCGCTATCCCGAGCTGTTCACCCGGCTTGGGGTCGATCCGCCCAAGGGGGTGTTGCTGCACGGACCGCCGGGCACCGGCAAGACTCGCCTCGCCCGCGCGGTGGCCAATGAGAGCGAGGCAAATTTCTTCACGATCAACGGCCCCGAGATCATGGGCAGCGCCTATGGCGAGAGCGAAAAGCGCCTGCGCGAGGTGTTCGAGGAAGCCGCCAAGGCTGCCCCCAGCATCGTGTTCATCGACGAGATCGATTCCATCGCCCCCAAGCGCACCCAGGTGCATGGCGAGGCGGAAAAGCGGCTGGTCGCGCAGCTGCTGACCCTGATGGACGGTCTGCATTCCAGCTCGAACATCGTGGTCATCGCCGCCACCAACCGGCCCGATGCGATTGACGAGGCGCTGCGCCGGCCCGGCCGGTTCGACCGCGAGATCGTGATCGGCGTGCCCGACGAGAGCGGGCGGCGCGAGATCCTGGGCATCCACACCCGCGGCATGCCATTGTCCGCCGAGGTCGACCTCGATGAGCTGGCGCGCACGTCGCATGGCTTTGTCGGCGCCGATATCGCGGCGCTCGCCCGCGAGGCTGCGATGGATTCGGTGCGGCGGATCATGCCGCAGCTCGATCTGGAAGCGCAGACGATCCCGGCCGAAGTGCTCGAGAACCTGTCGGTCACTCGCGAGGATTTCCTTTCGGCGCTCAAGCGCGTGCAGCCAAGCGCGATGCGCGAAGTGATGGTGCAGGTGCCCAATGTCGGCTGGGCCGATATCGGCGGGCTGGGCGAGGCGCAGATGAAACTCAAGGAAGGCGTCGAGCTGCCCTTGCGCAACCCCGAAGCCTTCCGCCGCCTTGGCATCCGCCCGGCCAAGGGCTTTCTGCTCTATGGCCCGCCCGGCACCGGCAAGACCCTGCTTGCCAAGGCCGTTGCCAAGGAAGCCGAAGCCAATTTCATCTCGGTGAAAAGTTCGGACCTGCTCAGCAAATGGTATGGCGAGAGCGAGCAGCAGCTTTCGCGGCTGTTCGCCCGCGCGCGGCAGGTGGCCCCGTGCGTGATCTTCATCGACGAGATTGATAGCCTGGTCCCCGCGCGCGGCACTTCGAACTCGGGCGAACCGCAGGTGACGGCGCGGGTGGTCAACACCATCCTGGCCGAGATGGACGGGATGGAAGAGCTCAACTCGATTGTCCTGATTGGCGCGACCAACCGCCCGGCACTGGTCGATCCCGCGCTGTTGCGGCCCGGCCGGCTCGACGAGCTGGTCTATGTCGGCACCCCGGACGAGCCCGGCCGAGAGCATATCCTGAAGATCCACACGGCGAGAATGCCGCTGGCCAAGAATGTCGATCTGGCGGCTGTCGCCAAACAGACCGAACGGTTCACCGGCGCCGACCTTGAGGACGTGGTAAGGCGGGCAGGCATGATCGCCATCCGCTCGCGCGGCGAGAAGGCCAAGGACGTGCGCTCGGAAGATTTCACCGCGGCTCTGGCGGATTCACGCGCGACGGTGACACCGGAAATGGAGGCCGAATACGCCAAGATGAAGGGCGAGCTGAAGAAGCGGGCGATGGAAGTGATCCCCATCGGCTTCCTCGCGCCGGGCATGGTGCAATCGACGCGGGACAGCAAACACGGGTGAGGTGGAAGCCGGCGCAATCACCCTGCCTTTCGCGGCCTCCCGCCTTTAGCGCCATTCGCCCGCGCCGCTGCTGCCTTGGCAGGCGATTTGACGCTGCCCGCTTTGCGGGCAAGCTCGCTCATCCAGGCCCGCGTGCCGAAACGGCCGGCGAGCAGGCCGGTGATCGAAAGATCGACATTGAGGCTTTCCCAATGAAGGCCAAACCCTGTGCCAAGAATTTCCACTTCGGCGAGCTGCGCCGGGGTGGCTTCTTCCAGACCCTGGCCCAGGCTTGCTGGAAAGGCATATGTCGCCCCGTTGGACAGATCGACGACGATCCTTCCGCTCTTCGTGTCGTAGCGTGCGTCGAGAGCGCGAGGTTCGGTTTCCAATAGGTCACGACCACGCGCTTCGGCGGCTTCAACCTGAATATCAGACCAGTGTGTGGTCATGACCTTTCTCCTTGCAGGCGGTGCCATTCGGAAAGGAACCACCCCTGGTTTTCCTGCAGTATGTCCATAGCCTTGCGGCGGTCGCCCGCCTTCATGCCGACCGAATAGATCAATTCAGGCAGGCCATCGGCCCCAGCGATGGAAACCTTGAGTTCGCCATCACCTAAGACATGGACATGGGCAGGCTCGTGGTCATCGAGGTAGATGACGAAGCGGAGACCGAATTCCCGATGGACCTTGACCATTCGGGAGAATAACCCATCCGTTGGGTTATTTCAAGTGCACTGAATGTGTGTGGCGTAAGCAGTTGGGTCTCCCCGTCCCGACTGATCGGAACGGGGAGCGCTCAATTCACATTACGGGCAACGGCTATCCCGTTGCGGTGCTCCGGCGCCGCGGGTCAGCCAGGCGCCGCTGGGACCCTGGTATTTCTCGCCGGCAACGGTCTGCGAAATCAGGCGGCAGCCTGAAGTGAAGGCATATTCCTCGACCGTAGAGCCGGTCGCGCGGGCACGTTCGGAGTAGACCGCGCGGCGCTTGATGTTGAGATCGTCAACCAGCGCGCGCAGCTGGCCCGAAGGGGTAACCACATAGCCGAGATAGCCGTCGGTCTTCTCGCCGATTTCGCCCCCGGCACGCGCGGCGGCATAGGCCGGGTCGCGCTGCGCCCAGGCTGCACCGGCACCAGCGAGCGCCAGTGCGGCGAGCGCGCCTGCGACAAGCTTGCGGCGGTTTGCGGGCATGAAAGAACCAGTCATCAGAAGATCCCCGAATTGTTCTCGATCGTCTTCTCCGCATCGGGAGCGAGGCGATAGATCACTTCCTGTTTGATGTTGATGTTGAGCTCGATGACAATCGGCTTGTCCGGCGCAGTGACCGAAACGCAGGCCGACAGCGCCATCGCGCCCCCCAGCAACACCAGTGCGGCGCGGACGGCGCGCCTGCCGGACCCTGAACCTGATTGCTCGAACCGCATGGCGCGGCTTGTTGCAGGACCAAGGCCTTGGGTCAATTCGCGATCTATCATGGCTTTGACCCGCTGTCTGAAGGCTGAACGCCCTTGTCAGCCCCGGTTTGGCGAGGGCTCAGGGCCTTGCCCGCGCTGTCGACCAGCCCCAGACCGCGCGGATCAAGCACATATCTGGGATCGTAGAGCGAGCGAAACGAGCTGACCATCTTGAAGAACGGCGCGCGCAGGTTGACCCTGAAGCGGATCGGCAGCCTGGCGATCTGGCGGGTCAGGAAATTGCGCTTGGCACTGCTGCCCTGGCGGATCCCGTCGAAATTCACCTTGGTGACCATCTCGCCGGCCACATCGCCGTCGAGAAATATCTGCATTTGCCGGTAATCTATCGAACGCAGCGCATCGAAGGCGAAATTGGCCATGGTCGACATGTCCTTGTAGCTCAGCGCCCCGACATAGGAGACGTTGCCGCCCGGCGGGCGCGAGCGCAGGCTGCCGCCTTCGATCCGTCCGCCGTCCTGATCGAACACCATCGGCAGGGTGCCGTCGAACTTGCCGGTTGCCGAAATGTTGCCCATGTCCATGCGCTGGATGAATTTGGCGGCATCAAGCCCGTCGATGGTCAGCGTGAAGCGGCGGGTCTCGGCCTCGCCGATCTTCATCTGAGATGGCTCAAGCGTCAGCGTGCCATCCAGAAACGGCCACTTTGCGCCGTTGATCGCCAGCACGTTGCCGGGCCTCAGTTCCCAGCTCATTTCGCCGTCGTTGACCTCGATGCCCGGATTGATCGCCGCGATCCTGAGGCGCTGATCGGGCGCGGTGACCAGGCCGAGCAGGTCGGTGAATTCGGCTGATCCAGCCGCGCCCTTGACCGGTCCGAATGCGGCGGCGAAATCGATCCCGCCGGTTTCGAAGCGTCCGGTGCTGGTCACCTTTCCAGGCTCCCAGACAATCCGCCCCGCGCCGCGCACCGTGCCCTCGGCATTGGCGACGATGCCCAGCGCCAGGCGCGAGAGCGTGTCCGGTTGCAGCTTCTTGTCGAACAGGATGCCGGGCACGGTCAGCACCGCCTCGCCGCGCCCCGAGCCAAGATCGTGGCGGATCACCGTCTGCACCACCTCGCGGGCGCTGCCGGGCTCGCGCAACATGGCTTCTGCAACGATTTGATTGTCGGCGAGGCCCAGCGTTGCTCCTTCGGCCACGAGCGGCTGGAATCGCGCTTCTTTCTCGCGGTCGAGCACCCGCATGCGGGCATTGGCGATCTGCAGCTTGCCGCCGGCAAATTGCCAGTCGCCGCTGGCATCCAGCACATCGAGCGGAACCCCGTCGAGATAGACCTCGCTGCCGGCGAAAGTGCCGGACAACGCATCGCCGATCTTGCCCGACAGATTGCCGATGCGGAAGCGCGAAGCGAAGCGCGGATCGCCCAGTGCAATTTCCAGCTTCTTTGCCGCCAGCACTCCGGGATAGGCAAGGCCAAGCGGGCCGCTGGCAATCCGCAGCGGGGTCTTGCCAAGCTTTCCGGTCACATCGAGCGAGGGCAGCCCGGCGGCAATCCGCGTTCCGCGTGCGTCTGAGGCGAGAATCGGCTGGCCGGGCGGCGGGCAAAGTCTGACGCTGCGCCGATCGAGGGTGAGGTTGGCGAAAGCAAAGCTGTCAAATGTGACTGGCACGCAATTGCGCCACACGGCAAGGCCGCGCCCCGGCGACCAGGTGCCGTCGATCGGAATGGCAAGGTTGCGCACCGCGCCTTCCGGCAGCGGCCCGCTCAGCCGGGCGTTGCCGGCAAATCCCAGGCTGCCGTTGCCGGACTGGACCAGGGTCAGCTCCGGCACGGCCAGCCGGGCATCACCGGCGGCATATTCGGCCATGGCAAGCCGCGTGGTAACCCCGCCGGCCGCGATTTCGTTCTGCCCGCCCGGAAATCTGCGGCAGGCCGGGGCCGCTGGTGGCGAAGTTGGCGGAAATCTGCGGCGGCCCGTTGCCTGCGATCACTTGCAGGCGCGAGAGCGAGAGCAAGGCCTGCCCGCTGGCCCCGCGGATTGCCGCCCGGGGCACGACCACACTGTCCTGCAAATCCGAACGGCGCGCGGTGAACATTCCGGTCAGCGACCCGCCGGCAAGCTCGCGGCGCAAGCTGCCGCGCATTCGGGCGATCAGCGGCGCGGCCAGCGTGCTTTCGCTGCCTGTTTCGATTTTGGCCAGCGCCTTGTCCAGGCCAACGCCAACAGTCAGCCCCTGCCCGTTGACCGTACCTTCGGTTTCGATCCGGGAGAAGCCGCCCCGCGCGCGCAGCATGCCTTCGCCGCCCAGCGAGGCAAACCCGGCCTGCGGCGTGGCAACCTGCTTTCCGGCAAATTGGTAACCCAGGGTCAGCGCCTGGCCTCGCCAGGTGGCATCGGCCTGGCCTTGCGCCGAAGCGGCGCGGTTGCCGCCGAGCGCCAGCGCCCCGGTGGTCAGCCCGGCCTTGCCCTCGAAACCGTCGAAAGCCTTGTCGATCATCATGTCGAGCTGCAGCGCCGCATCGGCCAGCCGCAGTTTCTGCTTCGCACAGTCCAGGGCAGCGAGCCGCAGCGGTCCGGTGAACTTCGGCTTTTCGCCGTCCACCTTGATCGCGCCATAGGCGCTTGCGCCGCTGATCCGGCACCCGGCGGCTTCGCCTTCGGGCAAGACCGCGGCGAGGGTGCCATTGAACCCGCCGCGCAAATGACCCTTGCCCTGCGCCGCCAGCCCGACCGGCCCATAGTCGCTATCGATCCGTGCGCGGCCGTCGATCAGCTTCGATATCATAGTCGGGCAGGCGGAATGGCTCCTTGCTGCCGGTGAAGATCAGCGGGTCGAGCTTGCCGAAACTGAGCTTGCCGCCCTTATAGCTGCCATGAAGCCGGGGCCGCACCAGCACGATCCGGCGGATTCCCGGCAACCCCAGCCGCACGATCGTTACCACCTCGATCCGCTCGACAGTCAGGTCGGGCCGCTGCGGATCGCCGATGACCAGATTGGCAAGCACCTGCCGTCCGGTGCCGATCTGCTCCACCTGGTAGCTTGCTTCGACATTGTTCTGCCTGAGCTGGTCCTGGATGATGCTGTCGGCGATTTGCTCGCGCGTTAGCCAGGCGATGGCCAGCAGCAGCACGGGCAGCGCCAGCAACAGCCACGGCCAGCGACGGCGGCGCGGGGCCTCGCTTTCATCCTCCGCCAGCGGATCGTCGTCGTTCTCGGCCATCATTTACGACACTTGCGCCCATCAAGGCAAAAGGCAATGCTGCGCCGGACCTGAACGGGGAGAGAACGGGCCATGACGATCCGCAGATGCGCCGCCTTGTTGCTCGTTGCCCTAAGTCTGGGGATGGCGGGTCTGGGACTGGCGTCTTGCGCGCCAGACCGTTCGGGCAATGCCGCCGATGGAGCGGTTGCGGGTTCGCAAGACAACTGGCTTGGCCGCATGGGCGATGAGACGCGCCACCGGCTACAGCCGCCTCGACGAGATTTCCAAGGCCACGGTCGGCAAGCTGGGCCTCGCTTTCGCGGTCGATCTGCCGGACGAAACCACATTGTCGGGAACCCCGATCGCGGCCGATGGCACGGTCTATTTCACCGGCAGCCATGCCCGGGTCTACGCGGTCGACGGCACAAGCGGGAAGATGCTGTGGACCTACGACCCGCAGGTCTGGAAGTTCAATCCCTTCAAGCTGACCCTCAATTTCGCTGCCAGCCGGGGGCTTGCCTATGCCAATGGCCGGATATTCATCGCCGCATTCGACGGACGGATGATCGCGCTCGATGCAAAAAGCGGCAAGCAATTGTGGCAGGCCGAAACCGTTGCGCGCGATGCGCTGCAATGGATCACCGGCGCGCCCTATGTTTTCAAGGACAAGGTGATTGTCGGCCAGTCGGGCGCGGATCTTGGCCAGCGCGGCTATGTCACCGCCTATGATCAGGCCACCGGCAAGCAGGCCTGGCGGTTCTATACGGTGCCTGGCAGCCCGGAAGACAACAAGGGCGATCCGCTGATGGAGCGCGCCGCCACAACCTGGTGGGGCGAGCACTGGAACGGGCGCAGCGGCGGCGGACCGTGGGGCGATATCGCGTTCGATGCGGAGCTGAACCGGGTCTACATCGGCAGCGCCAATCCCGGCCAGGTCGATACGGCCCGCGTCGGCAAGGAGAAGGGCGACCAGCTGTTCGCGTCCTCGATCATCGCGCTCGATGCCGATAGCGGCAAGTATCTCTGGCACTATCAGGTCAACCCGCGCGACGCGTGGGACTATGGCGCCAACACCCAGATCACGCTGGCCGACCTCAATATCGGGGGCAAGCACGCGCAAGGTGCTGATGCAGGCACCCAAGAACGGTTTCCTCTATGTGGTTGACCGGGAGAGCGGCAAATTCATCTCGGCTGGCAAGATCGTCAAGGTTACCTGGGCCGAGCGGATCGATCCCCAAACCGGCCGCCCGGTAGAGGCGCCGAACATCCGGTTCGAGAAGGGTGACGTGGTTATCTGGCCCAACCCGATCGGCGCCCACAACTGGCACAGTCAGGCCTACAGCCCGAAAACCGGGCTGATCTACCTGCCCGCGATGCACAACGGGGTGCGCTATTCCACCAACCGCATCGAAGGCGGAGTGTTTGTTGCCAACATGTGGGTCGGCTCTGAAAAGGCTGACGAGAGGGACGGCAAGGGCTCGCTGGTCGCCTGGGATCCGGTGCGCCAGGAAGAGGTCTGGCGGGTGATGCATGAAGGTATCTGGAACGGCGGCGTGCTGGCGACAGCGGGCGATCTGGTGTTTCAGGGCGATGCCATGGGCAAGTTCGCCGCGCGCGATGCCCTGAGCGGCAAGGAGCTGTGGAGCTTCGATGCGGGCCTCGGCATCATCGGCGCGCCGATGAGCTACCGGGCCGGCGGAAAACAGTATGTTGCGGTGCTGGTGGGCTTTGGCGCTGCGGCTTCGATGGGCAGCGATGTGGCAAATGTCGGCTGGAAATACGGCGCCAACCCGCGCCGTCTGCTGGTGTTCGCACTGGGCGCTGCGGGCAAGCTGCCGGCTGGGCCGGGGCGCAGTCTCAAGATCGAGCCGCAGGACGATCCGGCGATCGCGATCGATGCGGCGATGGCCGAGGCGGGCAAGCCGCAGTTCCTCGCCTGCGCATTGTGCCACGGACGCGATGTGATTTCGGCAGGTGCGCCCGGGCCGGACCTGCGCGAGAGCGCGCTGGCGCTCGATCAGGCCGCGTTCCTCGAAGTGGTCAAGGGCGGCGCATTGCTCGAAAAGGGCATGCCGCGCTACGATGGCCTGACCCGCGAGCAGGCGATCCAGATCTGGCACTATGTCCGCCAGCAGGCGCGCGCGGCGAAAGCGAAGCAGGGTGGCTGAGGGGGCAGGTTCCCTCAAGCCTGATGATGCCTCCGGCCAGGATTCATCAGGCCATCGGGCCCGCCTGCGCAAGCGACTGCTCGATGGCGGGGCGGAGGCGCTGGCCGATCACGAAGTCATCGAATACCTGCTGATGACCGCGATTCCCCGGCGCGATGTCAAGCCGCTGGCGCGCAGCCTGATCCAGCGTTTCGGTTCGATTGCCGGAGTGTTCAACGCCGATCCGCGCGCGCTCGCCAGCCATCCCGGCATGGGCGAAACCAGCGCTGCGGCAATCCGGATCGTCCCGCTGGCCGCCCGCCGGCTCGCCCGCAGCGAGGCCATGTCCCAACCGGTGCTGTCCAGCTGGCAGGCGCTGCTCGATTATCTTGCCATCGATATGGCGCATCTTTCCATCGAACGGGTGCGGGTGCTCTATCTCAACGTTCAGAACATGCTGATCCACGACGAGCATATGGGCGATGGCGGGCTCGACCAGGCCGGGATCGATCCGCGCACGGTGATCCGCCGCGGGCTCGATCTTGGCGCCGCCGGGCTGATCCTCGTCCACAATCATCCAAGCGGATCGACCGAACCCAGCCGCGCCGACATCCAGATCACCAACCGCATTGCCGAAGCCGGACGGCTGCTCGGCATCACCGTCCACGATCATGTGATCGTCGGCAGGCTGGGGCACACCTCGTTCAAGGCCAAGGGGCTGATCTGACGTGTGCGTAGCGGCAATCGCCTGGCAGGCGCATCCCGATTGGCTGCTGGTCGCAGCGGCCAATCGTGACGAATATCATGAGCGGCCGACTGGCCCGCTCGCCCGGTGGCCGGACGGCACCCTTGCGGGCCGCGATCTGCGCGCGGGCGGCACCTGGCTGGGCGTGAACGCGGACGGGCGCTTCGCGCTTGTCACCAACTTTCGCGTGCCGGGCTATCCCAAGCCCGACATGGCATCGCGCGGGGGGCTGGTGAGCGCCTGGCTGGGCGGATTGCCGCTGCCGGATGGCGGCACGATGAACCCGTTCAACCTGCTGCTGGCCGACCGGGCCGAGGCGCGCATCGTCAGCAATTTCCCGCAGGCCTCCGGGCATCGCCTGGCCCCCGGCGTGCACGGTGTATCGAACGGCGCTTTCGGACGGCCCTGGCCCAAGGCCCGGCGGCTGTGCGCCGATCTGTCCGGCTGGATCGCCCACGATGCGCACGATTTCGCCCCGCTGTTTACCGCCTTGCGCAACGAGGCCCCGTTTCCCGAAGATGATTGCGAGGGGGATGGCCCCGAACCGGCCTATTCGGGCGTCTTCATCCGCGATCCGGTTTACGGCACCCGCTGCAGCACAGTGGTGGCCATCGCGCGCAGCGGGGCGGGCACCATCATCGAGAGGAGCTTTTCGGCAGATGGGGAGCAGACGCTGGAGGTCTCGCTGAACTTCGCCTGGCCGGTATAGGGGGGAAAATCTAACCCGCCCCGTGATCGCCGCGCCCGAAATCAGGCCGGGCATCATCCTGACCCTCGGCGATGATCGAGCGGCGGATAGCGCGGGTGCGGGTGAAGTGATTGAACAGCGCATCGCCATCGCCGAGCCGGATTGCACGCTGCAGCGCAGTCATGTCCTCGGTGAAGCGCTGGAGCATTTCGAGCACCGCGTCCTTGTTGGCGAGGAACACATCGCGCCACATCGTCGGATCAGAAGCGGCGATGCGGGTAAAGTCGCGAAAGCCGCCGGCCGAGAACTTGATGACTTCGCTTTCGGTCACTTTTTCGAGATCCGAAGCTGTGCCCACGATGGTGTAGGCGATCAGGTGCGGCAGGTGGCTGGTAACGGCGAGCACCAGATCGTGGTGCGCCGCGTCCATTGTCTCGACATTGGCGCCCAGCGCTTCCCAGAACTGGATCAGGCCGGCGAGCAGCACGGGGTCCGCATCGGCTGGCGGGGTTACGATGCACCAGCGATTGTGGAACAGCGAAGCAAAGCCCGCATCGGGTCCGGAGTTTTCGGTGCCCGCCACCGGGTGCGCGGGAATGATCGCACGGCCCGGCAGCGCCTCGGCCAGCGCCTTGGCGATCAATTCCTTGCACGAGCCGACATCGCTGATCAGCACGCCTTCGGACAGGTCTGCAGACACCTCGCGCGCCGCCTCGCCCATCGCGCCGGGGGGGACGCAGAAAATCACCAGATCGGCTTCGCGCACGGCCTCGGCGGCGCTTTCGCAAATGCGGTCGGCCAGACCGCGCTCTGCCGCGCGCAGCCGGGTGGCGGGATCGCGGTCGTATCCGGTCGTCTCAGCGCCGGGCACATGCGCCCGCACGGCCAGCCCGATCGAGCCGCCCAGCAGGCCAAGGCCGATGATTGCAATCCGCTGGAAAGTCACTTCGCCGCCCCTTTTGCGGTTTCCTGGGCCATTTCGCGCAAGGCTTCGGCGATGGCATCCATCTGCTGCGCCGTGCCGATGGTGATCCTCAGGCCATGCGGAAGCCCCTGACCGGGCAGCCAGCGCGTGATGTAGCCCCGCTCGGCAAGCCCCTTGTAGGCCGCCTCGCCGGTCAGCCCGCCATCAAACAGCAGCAGCACGAAATTGGCCTCGCTCGGCACCATGCGGATGCCGTGATTGCCGAGCGCTTCGATAGCCGAAACGAAGCGGCTGCGCTCAGCTGCATTGTGGAGCCGCGAGTGCTCGACAAAATCCTGATCCTCGACGGCTGCAAGGCAGGCGACCTGCGCGCCGTTGTTGACGTTGAACGGTCCGCGAATGCGGTTGAGAACCTCGATCAGCTCCAGCGCGCCTGTCGCCCAGCCGACGCGTTCGCCGGCCAGGCCATAGGCCTTCGAGAACGTGCGGGTGACCAGAACATTGGCGTGCTGCGCCGCAAGCGCGAGCCCGCCGTCGTCGTCTTCCGGTGCAACATATTCGCCGTAGGCCTGATCGAGCACCAGCAGCACATCGGGCGGCAAGGCCGCATGCAGCCGGGCGATCTCGCCTTTGGGCAGGTAACTGCCGGTCGGGTTGTTCGGATTGGCGACGAACACCAGGCGGGTCCGCTCGTTCACCAGTGCCAGCAGGGCATCGACATCGGTGCCATAGTCCGCATCGGGCGCGACCACCGGCTCGGCCCCGCAGCGGCGGATGACGATATCGTAAAGTGAAAAGCCATAGCGCACATAAATTGCCTCGTCGCCCGGCCCGGCAAAGGCGCTGGCGGCAATGGCCAGCAGTTCGCCCGAACCGGTGCCGCAGACAATGCGTTTGGGGTCAATGCCATGCAGCTTGCCGATGGCGGCGCGCAGCGCGGTGCTGTCCGGATCGGGATAGAGCGAGGCGATTGCCGCCTGGGCCTTGGCGGCCAGCGCCCTGGCGCTCGTTCCCAGCGGGTTCTCGTTGGCGGAAAGCTTGACCAGCGGACGTCCGTCGTCACCGGCGCTTTTGCCGGGAACGTAGGCGTGGATCGCGGCGATCCAGCTCTTGGGGACAGGCGCATTCGACATGGGCCGCAGCGCATAGCAGCATGCGCGCGGATTGACAGTGCTTGATGTTCCCCCCAATTCGCAAAGTGCCATGGCCATTGCCCCGCAACAGACTGCCAGCAAGGTGCTGGACCTTGCCCAGCCGCTGCCGCTCGACAGCGGGCAGGTACTGCCCGGCGTGCGCATCGCCTATGAGACCTATGGCGATCTCAGCGCGGCCAGGGACAATGCGATCCTTGTCTGCCACGCCACTTCGGGCGATCAGCACGTTGCCAGCACCCACCCGATCACCGGCAAGCCCGGCTGGTGGGACCGCATGGTTGGCCCCGGCAAGCCGATAGACACCAAACGGTTTCATGTGATCTGCGCCAATGTCATCGGCAGCTGCATGGGCTCGACCGGGCCGGCCAGCCTCGATGCTGATGGCAAGGCCTGGGCGATGCGCTTTCCGGTGATCACCATCCGCGATATGGTGCGCGCGCAGGTCATGCTGCTCGAATCGCTGGGAATCGCGCGGCTTTATGCCGTGGCGGGCGGTTCGATGGGCGGGATGCAGGCGCTGAGCCTGGCCGCCAACTGGCCGCACCTTGCCGAAAGGGTGCTGCCGATCAGTGCCACTGCGACCATGCCCGCGCAGAACATCGCTTTCCAGGAAGTCGGCCGTCAGGCGATCATGGCCGATCCTGCCTGGCAGGGGGGGGACTATTACGCCAGCGGCAAGGGACCCGACGCCGGGCTTTCGGTGGCGCGGATGGCGGCGCATATCACCTATCTTTCCGAAGAAAGCCTGACCGAGAAATTCGGACGCCGCCTGCAGGACCGCGACGCCAAGACCTTCGGCTTCGAAGCCGATTTCCAGGTCGAGAGCTATTTGCGGCATCAGGGCGCCACCTTCACCGAACGGTTCGATGCCAACAGCTATCTCTATCTCACCCGGGCGATGAGCTATTTTGACCTCACCGAGGATCACGGCGGGCCGGCTGGCGGATGTCTTTGCCGGAAATACCGCGCGTTTCTGCGTGGTCAGTTTCGATTCGGACTGGCTCTATCCCACCGAGCTTTCCCGGCGCATCGCCCATGCGCTCAACGCAGCCGGCGCACCGGTGAGCTTCGTCGAGCTGTCTGCGCCGTTCGGGCATGATAGCTTCCTGCTCGACGTGCCCGCGCTCGACCGGGTTGTGGCGGGGTTCCTGGGACAATGAGCCAGCTGCGCCCCGACCTTGCGCTGATCGCCGCCCACGTCGCGCCGGGAGCCCGCGTGCTCGATGTCGGCTGCGGTGACGGGGCGCTGCTCGAGGCCTTGCGCAGCAAGGGCTGCGATGCGCGGGGGATGGAAATCGACGCGGGCGATGTTGCCGAATGCGTAGCCAAGGGGCTTTCAGTGATCCAGGGCGATGCGGGGGTGGACCTTGCATTTTATCCTGACAGATCATTCGACTATGCCATCCTGAGCGAAACCCTGCAAACCATGATGCGGCCCGATCAGGTGCTGGAAGAACTGCTGCGTGTCGGCCGGCATGCCGTCGTCAGCTTTCCCAACTTTGCCCACTGGCGGGTGCGGATGTCGCTGCTGTTTGGCGGCAGGATGCCGGTAACGCGGCTGCTGCCGATCGCCTGGTATGAGACGCCGAACATCCACCATCTGACCATTGCCGATTTCCACGATCTCGTGGCCGAGCGCGGGCTTAGCGTGCAGCAGGCGTGGTATCTGTCCGGCGACAGTCTGATCGGCGCGGGCGCGGCCAACTGGCGCGCGGAGCATGCGATTTTTGTGTTGTCGCGGTAATCCTCTCCGTGCCGGGGAGGATTTACGGATGCACCAGCAACACCGAATCGTCCCGCGCCAGCACCCACAGGCTGAGGCCCGCGGCATTCGCCCGGTCCACCGCCATTGTTGTTGGCAAAGATACCGTCACCAGCGAGGTCGCGCCGCCGCGCACGGCTTTTTCGACAATCTCGTAGGAACACCGCGCGGTTGACAGGACGAAGCCCGGCGACAGCGAACGCCCGGCAATCGCCATGGCGCCGATCAGCTTGTCGAGCGCATTGTGCCGTCCGACATCCTCGCGAAGGCAATGGATCGTGCCTTCGGCATCGCACCATGCCGCCGCATGGGCAGCGCCGGTGGCCTGGCCCAGCGGCTGGCGATCATGCAGTGCAGCGATTGCGGCGAAGATCGCCGCAGGTTCGATTGCCGCATGCGGCGCAACCCGGGGCAAGGGCCGGGCCACTGCTTCGAGGTTTTCGATGCCGCACAGCCCGCAGCTCGATTCTGCAACGCGGGCGCGCACCCGCTCGCCGAGTTGCTCTGCGCCCAGACCCGCAAGCCCGGCCCGGACGATCCAGCCGAGGTCGACTTCGGCCACCGCAAGGTCAGTCACCGCACCGGCTGTGGCCGCCAGCCCTTCAGTCAGGGCAAAGCCGGTGGCGAAATCAGCAAGATCTGCCGGGGTCGCCATCATCACCGCATAGGCAAGCCCGTTGAATTCCAGCGCCACCGGCGCTTCGGGCACCCAGTGGCGCGCGATGGCAAGGCGGCTGCCGTCCGGATGGACCTGGACCGCCTCCGCCATGCCCGATTCAACCCAGGTTGAGGTTGAAGAATGCCGCCAGCTTGTTGCCGTCCGGATCGCGCAGATATGCCCCGTAGGAACCTGGTGCCTGCGGCTTGGGTTCGGGCTTGCCTTCACAAGACCCGCCATTGGCAAGGCCCGCCGCGTGCCATGCCGCGACCTGTTCCTCGCTGTCCGCGCCAAACAGGATGGTGCCGCCATTGGCATGGGTGGCAGGCTGGCCGTCGCGCGCCGGGCCAACCGCGAAATTGGGCCCGCCGGGCAGCTTGTACATGGCGATGGGATATTCTTCGGGCATCGGTGCACGCTCGACGCCGAGCACGCCGAAGGTGGCGTCATAGAAGGCGCGGGCCTTGGCGAGATCGTTGCAGCCGAGCCGCAGGTTGAGGAGTTTCATCGGGTCGTTCCTTTCAACCTGCAGGCAGCATGGCGCAAAGCTTGTTGCCATCGGGATCGCGCAGATAGGCGAGATAGAGCTTGGCGAAACCGAGATCGCGCACCCCCGGCGGGTCTTCGCAAGAGCTGCCGCCCGCAGCGACGCCGGCATCGTGCCAGGCTTTGGCCTGCTCATTGCTGTCCATCGAGAAGCCGATCGTGCCGCCATTGGCAAAGGTCGCCGGTTCGCCGTTGATCGGTGCGGTGACCATGAAATTGCCGCCCTTGTGGGCGTAGGCCAGCCGCGTGCCCATATCCATGCCGGGGTTTCCGCCAACGGCCTGGAAAATGGCGTCATAGAACTTCTTCGATTTGGCAAGATCGTTGCTGCCGACGACGACGTGGGTGAACATGGGCACTCTCCCGTTGGTTGTTGAGTCGGACCGGTCCATAGGGCCAGCGCCAGCCGGAGGAAAGGGCCTCGGCGGCAACAAACGCACCGTCCCGAAATGCCAACATCCGGTCCCGCACCTGCGGGACAAGGGCCCGATATTCAGACGCGCGAAAGCAAATTTCCGCTTAGACGCAGCCCACCCGATCCACGGGCCCAGGAGTGTGCTTCGATGAAGACCCGTTCCGCCCTGCTTGCCGCAGCGCTTTCGATTTCGGCAATAGCCCCCATGCCCGCCATGGCGCGCGAGCGCGATCTGGGCGCAGCAGCAGAAGCCTTGAACAATCCCGCCCTGCAGCAGGGCATTTCCAGCGCGATGGCGATGATGATGCAGGCCATGATGGGCATCAAGATGGGGCCGATGGCCAAGGCCATGGAAGGCATGGGCAGGAGCATGGGCGATCCGGACGCCGGGATGGATATCGATCCTGACGCCACGCTTGGCGACATGATGGGCCCCGAAGGCCGTGACATGCCGCAGGAACTGTCTGCCAAAGTCCCCGCGATGATGTCGGGCATGGCTGGCATGGCGGGCGCCATGCAGCAAATGCTGCCGCAGATTGAAGCGATGGGCAAACAGCTCCGCAAATCGCTGCCGCGCAATCTCCCGCGCAATTAGACTCTGTTTCAAGTCACACTGAAACAGGAGCGGCACCGGCCCTATCGAATCTCGATGCAGATCTTGCCGAAGTGTTCGCCGGAAGCCAGGTGGCGGAAGGCATCGGCGAGGTTTTCCAGTGCGAAAGTGCTGTCGATCACCGGCACGATGCCATTGGCCTCGATCGCCCGAACGGCATCGATCTGATCGCGGCGGCTGCCGACGGTGACTCCCTGTAGCCGCAGCCGCTTGGCCTGGCTGGCCGCAAACGGGATTCCGCCTTCGAAACCCGCGACGGCGCCGATCAGGGCAATATGGGCCCCGGTGCGCGCCGCCGCGATGGTCTGCGGCAGGGTGTTGGGCCCGCCAACTTCGATGGCGATATCGACGCCGATCCCCCCGGCCAGCGCCAGCACTTCTGACCCCCACTCCGGATTGTCGCGGTGATTGACGACATGATCGGCACCCAGCGCCCGCAGCCGCGCCGCCCGCGCGGCGCTGGACGTAGTGGCGATCACGGTTGCTCCCGCTGCCTTGGCAAATTGCAGCGCGAAGATTGAAACGCCGCCGCTGCCCAGCACCAGCACGGTATCGCCGGGCCGGACCCGGGCATCGGTCATCAGGGCGCGCCAGGCGGTGACGCCGGCGCAAGTAATCGTGGCGCTCTGGGCATGGCTGAGGCCGCGGGGCGCGCGGGTGAAATGCGCCGCTGGCCGGGTCGCTTCTTCGCAGGCAAAGCCGTCGGCCGGACCGCCCGGCGTGCCGACCAGGTCGGAGCGTTCGATGTGCCCGTCGAGCCAGGCGGGGTGGAACGTGCTGACCACATGGTCGCCGAGTGCGAACTGGCTCACGCCATCGCCCACTGCGATCACTTCGCCTGCCGCGTCGGACAACGGGATCAGCCCGTCTGCAACCGGAAAAAATCCCGTCGCCACCAGATTGTCGCGAAAGTTGAGCGAGGCGGCGCGCAGCCGCACCTTGATCTCGCCGGGGCCGGGCGCGGGGGCCTCGGCGGTGCCGACAGCGATCGTATTGTGGCTTGCCGGATGGCGGATTCGCATGGCCTTCATCATTCTCTCCTGCGCCGCTTGCCAGAATCGTCCGGGCGCTTCAGATCGGGCGCATAGACCAAAGGATGCGACAAATGGACAAGGAACTCGCCGAACTGCTTGATCGCGACAAGATCCGCAATTGCATTGTCCGGCTTGCCCGCGGCGAGGACCGGCGCAATGCCGAGCTGATATCTTCGGCGATGTGGAGCGACGCCCACATCGACTTCGGCACCTTTGCGGGCGATTTTCCGACCTATCTCGGCTTCGTCGTGCCCGGCGATCCGGCGCTGCCGTGCACGGTCCATTTCCTCGGCCAGACCCATATCGAACTGGACGGCGACACGGCGCGGGCGGAGACCCTGGTATCGTCCTATCACCGGATCGACACCGGCGAAGGCGACATCGATTCGACCATTGGCGGACGCTATCTCGATGTGCTGGAAAGGCGCCCCTGTGAACACGGCAGAGCCGAATGGCGGATCGCCAGACGCGTGATGCTGTTCGATTACATCACTGACTCGGGCCAATCCGCCGATTGGTCACAAGGCGTGATGGGCGCGCCGTTCAGCGCTGAGCATTTCACCGGCCGCGCGCACGGCGACTGGAGCGAAGAGTTCTTCGGCAAGCGGGCGGGTTAGAATCTGTTCCACTTGCGTGGAAGCGGCACCGGCCCTCTCCCCCGCCCGACCACCCATAGGGTACACTTGCTGGGTGGCCGGGCGGGGGAGAGGGCCGGTGCCGCTTGTGTTTCAGTGCAACTGAAACAGAGTCTGGGCGCTAACGCGTCCGCGCCGAATAGGCGGCCCAGCGCGCGGCCACCCGTTTACGGCGTTCGAGCGGCGTGACGCGCGGCAGGTCTTGCATGGCCGCCACTTCGGCCAGCTTGACCACCCGAAAATCCCGGATCAGCCCTTCAGGACCGAGCCTCTCGGGTATCTGCTGCCAGCGCATGATGCCGATGCCATCGTCCATGCCGTCCGTATCGAGCCAGTTGGCCACCAGCGGGTCGGTTTTCGAGATGACATAGGTTATCGTTCCATCGGCATTGGGCGTGGTCTGGCTGAGCTGGAGGCAGACCTGCAGTGCCCGCGCATCCGGCGCCACCATCCACGGATCGTTGAGCTGGAAACCGGTGTATCTTGCGCCGCTGGGGTGCGTGGTGACCAGCAGGGCCTCGTCGTCTTTCAGGCTGAAATTGAGGCCCGCCACATAGCCCCAGCCGCCCGGCCGCTGCATCGGCGCCGACTTGGTGTTGGGCCCAAGCCCGCCGAACCAGATATCCGGGAAATGCGACCAGAAGCGGATGAAGCCTTCAAGGTTGCTGTGAACCCGCGCGCGGACGCTGGCGAGGTTCCAAACTTCCGGGCGCACCGGATCGAGGCGGCGGATCGCCAGCTTGGCCGGGCGATCAGTCCAGCTGCCCAGCATGTCGCGCACCCCGAGGATGGCATAGCCCGATGCCGGAATCCGCATGTGGTTGGGGCCGCCGGTGGCCTCGCTCGATAGCGTGATGCGGAACGAGCCGTCGGGTTCATATTTGAGCAGCTTGTCGTTCAGCATCGCGGCAGAGCGGATGTCCTCGTGCTTGCCGCCCGCTGTCGGCATCACGTTCTGCGGCTGTGCCATGTCGCCGGCATTGGCTTCCATCAGCAGCTGCACCGGGCGACTGTCGGGATGGAAGCTGCCGGTGATTTCATAACGCCCGCCGCCTTCGATGCCGGTGGTGCGGTAGATCGCATCGGGATTGTCACCCGAGGTGACAATCCCGCCCAATTTGTGCCCCAGCCATTCGCGCGGGGTATCATCGGTGCCCCATACGAAGAACGGACGGCTTGGGCGGCGAATTGCGCAGCCGACAATCAGTGAGCGGGTCCACCCAGCCAGGGCCCGGTCGAGCGTGCGCGCTGCCGAGGGCAGCTTGTAGCGCTTTTCGGTGACCAGTTCGGCGCGCAGCCTGGCCTGGATCGCCTTGACTGCCGGATCGCGCTCGATCGCCAGGATCATCCGTTCAACCGCCAGCTGATCGGGCGACCAGAGCCAGGGCATGGCCCTGCTGCGGCGGCCATAGGCGGCAAGCGCCGGGCTGGCGGCCCCGGCAAACGCCAGTGCCAGCGCGCCCCGGCGGGTCGGCTCAAGAAAATCGGACATCGGCACGCTCTCCCGGAATGATTGCCCGGCGCATTGCCGAGTCGTTGGTTATCAGCTTGGGTCAACCGCAGCCGATGGGCAAGATAACGATTGCCGCCGGGCGCAATGGTTGGCAGCCTGCGCGAAACAGCCGATGAGGAGAGATGCAGATGAGCAAGGAAAACGAATCGGTCGCAGTCAAATTCGTCACGGCGATGGGCGCGAACGATCCGGTTGCTGCCGCCGAATGTCTGGCCAGCGATGCCTATGCCGTCGCGCGGGGCTACAGCAATTTCGCCGGCAAGCGCGATGCC
Organism: uncultured Alphaproteobacteria bacterium; assembly: GCA_963732725.1. GTDB lineage: Bacteria > Pseudomonadota > Alphaproteobacteria > Sphingomonadales > Sphingomonadaceae > Novosphingobium. The sequence goes on from CAVTAQ010000002.1 coordinate 147,605, forward strand.
GCAATGATGATCGGCGGGATCGAGGCGTTCAAGGCGCTGCTGCCCGAGGGCCTGTCGTTCAGCATCGTTTCGGTCACCTCGAACGAGGATACTGTGGTGGTTGAATGCGAAGGCAACGCAACGACCTGCGCGGGCACCGCCTATCGCAACCACTATTGCTTCGTGCACGCCATGAAGGATGGCAAGATCGCCCACGTCCGCGAATATTTCTGCGGGGTCCATGCCAATGAGGTGCTGTGGCCGCTGGCCTCGAAGATGAGCGAAGACCTGGCCAATACGGTGGGATGACAGGCGGGGGTGGCCAAGCCTCTCCCGCCTGTCTGCGTCAGAATCAGCCCGGATTCCGGCGGTTGTGCTTCTTGCGGTAGATGTTGCGGTTGGCGCGGTCCTGCATGTTTTCAAGACGCGCGCGCTCGACCGGGCCAAGGCCGCCGCCATCGGCGCGGCTGCGGGCCTCATAGCGGGAAATGTGGCGCTGCTGCTGCTTGAGGCGGCGGGCCTCGCGCTGGGTCAGGGTGCCGTTGTGAACGCCCTGGTTGATCCGCGCGGTCTGGCGGTCTTGCCGTTGATTGACCCGAGCTTCGGCAGGGACTGCCATTGCCATGACGCCAAGCGCGCAGGAAAGGGCCGCGAGAGTGAAAGTCTTGTTCATCAGTTCCTCCATGCTTCGGGCAACCGCTGCCCTGTGGATACGCCTATAACGCGGGGGTTTAGAATACCCTTCGCGAAGGATGGAACTTTTTTGCCCAAGATGCACTGGCAAGGGGGCCGACATTGCAAAATCCGCCCCAGACCTGCGGGAAAATCGGCCTTCCATCGCGTCAGGCTAACGGGTGGTCGCGAATGCCGCGGCGGGCGATAGGCAGGGCATCGGGGGCATGGTAACGAAATTGTCATGCGAGTGATACCAGCCGGAGCCTTCCGGGTCGCGAACTGGACAAGCGCGGCAATAGTCTGCTTCTCGATCGCCGCCCTCGGGGCTTGCGGATCGAATGTTCCGCCTCCGCGCCAGGCATCGGCAGCCATGCGCGCACCGCCTGTCTCAGCTCCGCAGCAATCGCGCGCCGCGCTTCCTTCAGTGCCAGCCAGCAGCCATGCAGCGCTTTGGCGGCTTCGCGCCGGGCTCAATGTCGCGGCGCTGTCGTGCCGGAACCGCACACCGGTTGCTCCCGCTTATGGGCGCTTGCTGTCGCGCCACCGATCACTGCTTGCCGCTGCCTACCAGGCCGAACAGCGCCGCCTCGGTGTCACGGCCTTCGATCGCGAACAGACCCGGACCTACAACCGTTTTGCCAACCAGCGTTCACCGAGGGAATTCTGCCGTTCCGCTGCTGCGATTGCCGGGCAAGCGGCGGCGATGCCGTCAACCAGCCTGGTGCCTGCCGCGCGCGGGCTTGCCTCGCAGCTTAAATCGCGCCTGCGCTAGGTATTTTCGGCTTCGGGTCTAAAAAACGTAGCCGAGTCCTGCGCCGAAGGTCCACTGGCTGCGCCGCCCGCGGACCGAGGTGAGCGGGGTTTCGGCGGCGCTGCCGAACAGTTTTCCGTACATTGCGCCGACGCCCAGAACCAGTCCGCCGTCGAGCAGATTGCCATTGAGATCGCGCGCCGTGAACACGCCGATGTTGCCCGCTTTCAATCCGCCCCGCGCTGAATAGGCAGGCAGGCCGCTGACCAGACTGCCAGCGGCGCTGACATCGTAGTTGTAGTGAGCAAAACGGCCATCGGCGAATTCTGCCGAGACCAGCACCCCCATCACCTGGGCGCGGCTGAGCGGGGTGAGGTAGCTGATCGTGGGGACGACGACATAGCCGCTGCCGCGCCCCGAAATGTCCCAGCGCACATCGGCGCCGATGGTCAGCTGGTCATGTCCGCTGAGCAGGCGCTTGATGGTGACCGAGGCTGCCACGCCCGCTTCGATAACGCCCTTGAGTTTGCCGAGACTGGCCACCACCGGATCGACAATCCGCCCCGAACGGTTGGTCCGGTAACGCACCACCGGGCCGAGGCCGATGCCCAGTTTGGCGCCATCGCCGTCCGGCACAAGATCAAGCGCGATCCCCGCCGCACGGGCATTGATGCCGATGCCGCTGATGCGGCCCGCCACACCCCCGGCGGGAATGACTATCGTATCGTTCGAGCCTTCGTAGCTTGGCAGGGCAACGGCCCCGCCGGCAACGATCAGGAAATCTCCATCAAATGCGGTCTTTTCAGCCGCACCGCCGCCGGAGCTGCGCGGCGGCATTGGCGCATCGATGGCGTCTTCGGCTACCGCTGCCGCCGTTGAAGCTGCCAGGGCTTCGGCGCGCGGCGCATGTGCAAGCGGTGCACTGGCTTGCGAGCGATTGGCGAATTCCGCCGCAGCCCGGTCAAATTCGGAAAACTGGTATTCAACTTTCGGCGGCGGAGCGAGCGATGCGGTCAGCGAGTGGGCTCCGCTGGCAGTCTTGACTGAGCTGTCTTCGACCGAACTCGCATCGACCAAAGCGGTCTCCGCGACGGGCTGCGCGTGACCGGCTGTACGGGCCTCCATTTCCGGCAGGAGAGGGGCTGCGGCGGGTTCGACGGGCGAAGGCAGGGGGGCAAGAGCCAGCGCGGTTGGCGCAGCAGGCATCGGCACCGGTTCGAACGCGGGGGCTGAACCAGCATCGCTGGCACTGGCGAGCGCCGCATCGATGCCTTGCACCGGGCGGATCAGGACGGCTGGTTCGAGCTGCGCGACTTCGGCCGAATATTGGCCGGCAGCGGTCAGTTCCAACCCGCTTGCGTAACCGGCGAAGTCCGGCTCGGGAATTGCGGCGGATTGCGCAATGGCGGGCTCGGCAAGGTCCGTTTGATCTGCGGCGGGCAAAACGATTTCGCTGGGGACGGCGACTGCGGGCATCCGGGCAAATTCGGGTTCGACAGTCAGCGCGGTCTCTGTCCTGGCGCCATCGCCAGGCGGTGCATCGCGATCACCCTCCGGCATCCCGCCGACCGGCTGGTAAGCACCGTCGCGCACCGCCGCCGGTACGGTCAGAAGCACGGCGAGAATCGGGAGACTGCGCATCGAATTAACTATAACTGCGAGTCAATTAGCGGCAAGATGACGGCGCGCGTTGCTGGGGACAGAATCGGCAACAGCTGATCCCGCCCCAGCTCTCAGTCCGGTTCGCGCCGCGGCGCGGTAATGTCGCCTGCGCCCAGTGCGCGCTGCATGTAGATCACATCGAGCCAGGTACCGTGCTTGCGTCCGACGCTCTTGAGCTCTCCGCAGCGCGCGAAGCCAAAGCGCTCATGCAGCGCCAGCGAGGCCGGCTCGGTGCCGGCGATCAGGGCGATCATCTGGCGCATTCCGGCCGCTGCGCTGGCATCGAGCAGGGCGCCCAGCAGCGCTTTTCCCAGACCCTGGCCGAGATACCGGTGATCTATGTAGATGCTGTCTTCGCAAGTGTAGTGATAGGCCGCGCGGCTGTGGAACGGTGCGGCATAGGCATAGCCCAGCACTTCGCCATCCCGACGGGCGACCAGCCATGGCAGCTTCGCCTCGTGCAATTTCATCATTCGCGCGGCGATTTCCTTGGCATCGGGCACGGCTGACTCGAAGGTCGCGGTCCCATGCAGCACGTGATGGGCATAGATTGCCGCCACTGCGCCCGCATCAGCGCTTGAGGCTGGAGAAATGGTGATTGTCGCCGCCATCGCCGCGACATGCCGCAACATCGCGCATAAGCCAAGCTGCGCCATTGCGATGCGCCGCGCCAGCGCCTAATTGCCGCAGCGATGCTGCCCGTGCGTCGCACATTCCCTGAACCCGCGCCGCGAGAGCGCGCATGAGACGCGCCTGCGTTATCGGCGCGGGGCTTGGCGGGCTTGCGCTTGCGATCCGCTTGCAGTCGGCCGGGGTGGCGACCACCCTGGTCGAGGCCCGCGAAGCTCCCGGCGGCTGCGCTTCGGCGACCCGGCGAGAGAAATTCACCTTCGACAACGGGCCGTCTGCGATCCTCGATCCGGGCGCTTTCGACGAGTTGTGGCAGCTCTCCGGAGCCAAACGCAGCGACGATATCGAGATGCTGCCAATAAAGCCGATCTTGCGGTGCAACTGGCCCGATGGCGTCAATTTCGACTACTCAAATGACCCGGCGGCCGTGCTCGGCGAAGTGGCCCGGATCGCTCCTGGGGATGCCGCCGGATACGAACAGTATGCGCGTTTTGCGGCGGATGTGCACAAGGGCGGCATGACCCGGCTTGGCATGGTGCCTATGATGGACCTGGCCAGCACCGCCTCGGTTTTGCCCGGATTGCTCCGCCACCAGGCCTGGCGCTCGCTCTATGGCACCGTGTCGCGCTTTGTGAACAGCGAGAAGCTGCGCGAGGCGCTGAGCGTCCAGTTCCTGCTCAATGGCGGCAATCCGGTGGGCTCGGGCGCACTCCATGCGCTGGTCCATTGCATCGAACAGCAGAACGGAGCCTGGTGGCCCAAGGGCGGGTTCGGTGCCTTGACCCGGGCGATGGCGGCGCTGTTCGAACGGCTTGGCGGCACGTTGCGGCTAAAGGACCCGGTGCTGCACATCCACACCATCGGCGACCGGGCAAGCGAGGTTGAATGCGTCTCCGGCTGGCGTGAGCGGTTTGATGCCGTCGCCAGCAATGCCGATACTGTGCACACCTACCGCGACCTGCTGGCAACAACGCCGCGCGGCGGCGAAATGGCGCGCGGCCTCGCGCGCAAACGCTTTGGGCCGGGCATGTTCTCGGTCCATTTCGGGGTCGAGGGCAGCTGGCCGGGGATCCCGCACCGGATGGTGCTGTTTGCGCAGCGTTACAAGGATCTGCTCGGCGATATTTTCGATCACGGCGTGCTGCCGCGCGATTTCGTGATGTTCCTCGATCATCCGAGCGTGACCGATCCGGGCCTTGCTCCGCGCGGCAAGAGCACGTTCCGCGCGATGATTCCGGTTGCCCACATGGGCAAGCTGCCGATCGACTGGGAGCAGACCGGCCCCCTGATCGAGCGCCGCATCATCGAGGAAGTGGGCCGCCGCCTGATCCCCGATCTCGACGACCGGATCGTGACGAAATACCATACCACGCCGCGCCATTATGCGCTCGATCTCAACATGCATCACGGCAGCGCCTTCGGACTTGAGCCCAATCTGGGTCAGACCGCCCTGCTGCGACCGCACAACCGCGATGCAAAGCTCAGGAACGTGTTCCTGGTCGGCGCGGGAACGCATCCGGGACCAGGCGTGCTGGGCGCGGTATTCTCGGCCAAGGCAACGGCAGGGCCGATGCTCGAGGCGCTGCGTTGAGGCGGCTTGCAGTCTATTGCGGATCGGCAAGCCCGGCAGATCCGCGATATCTTGGCGTGGCGCGCCAAGTCGGCGATACCCTGGCGCGGCGCGGCATCGGCGTGGTCTATGGCGGCGGCCGGCTGGGGCTGATGGGCGCGGTTGCCGAAGCGGCACTGGCGGCGGGCGGCGAAGTGATCGGGGTGATCCCTGAGGCGCTGGCCGGGCTGGAGCTGGCCAATCACGCCTGCACCGAACTGCGCGTCGTCAAGGGCATGCACGAACGCAAGCTGGCCTTCACCCAGCTGGCTGACGGTTTCCTGACCCTGCCGGGCGGCGTCGGCACGATGGACGAGCTGTGGGAGGCAGTCAGCTGGGCGCAGCTGGGCTATCACGCCAAGCCGGTCGGCCTGCTCAACGCTTTCGGCTTCTTCGATCACCTCTTGGCCTTCAACCGCCACATGGCCGAAACCGGCTTCGTGCGCGAGGCGCATCGCGGCATCATCCTGGCCGAGCAAGAACTCGATCTGCTGCTGGCGCGAATGGCCGCCCATGAGCCGGTGGCGGCGATCATGGGGATGAAGGCGGAAGATCTTTAGCAGTAGGTTATTTGCGGAATACCACGGTCAGGTTGTTGGCCGGCATTTCGGTCACGCGGTCCAGCTGCAGGCCGTGCCCGGACGCGCAGTCAGCAACTTCGTCGAGCAGCCGCAGGCCCCATTCGGGGTTGCGCTGCCTGAGGTCGCGGTCGAAGGCCTCGTTGCTCGGCTCAAGCTCGCGACCGGTGCGCCGGTAGGGACCGTAGAGCACCAGCGGCGCACCCGGCGGGAGCAATGCCGCGCCGCCGCGCAGCAAGCCTTCGGTGGCGCTCCACGGGCTGATGTGGATCATGTTGATGCAGACCAGCGCGTCGGCTCCGGCGATCGGCCAGCTGGCGCTGGCGGCATCGAGTGCAAGCGGCGGCAAGACATTGCCTAGGCCTTCGATCTCGGTCCATGCCGCAATCGATTCGCAGGCCTGCGGCGATGGATCGCTTGGCTGCCACTCCAGATCAGGCAGCGCCCGGGCAAAGAACACCGCATGCTCGCCGGTTCCGCTGGCCACTTCGAGCACCTTGCCGCTGGCGGGCAGGACCTGGCGCAGCACGTCCAGGATCGGCTGACGGTTGCGCATGGCGGCAGGCGCGGAGCGGCGCAGGTCGGCGGCAGTCATGGCGTCTTCAGGGCATAGACGCGGAACAGCTTGGCTCCGGTTCTCGCCTCGCCCGCCAGCCGGTAGTCACGGCGCAGTGCCGCTTCCAGCACGCCGCGCGCAGCCGGGGCATAGCGGCTGTCGGGATCGTTGAGATAGACGATTGCCCCCGGGCGCTGCGCCAGCACCCTGGCGATCTCGCCGGCCTGATCCGCGCCGAGGGCGGCGGTGAATCGGTCGAGCGCCAGATGTTCGGGAAAGCCGAACCGGGTGGGGATGCAGCTGCCGGTGAGGTGATAGAGGATCGGGATGTCCTCGGTGACATAAAGGCAGCGATCGCCGCGATGCTGCTGCGCCAGTGCGGCCAACTGCAGAACTTCGGTGCGGCTCCCCCGGTCAATCATGTCGACCGCCGCGCGCGAAAGCCCGGCGGCCATGCCGAGACCCACGACCAGACCGATCGCCAGCCGCCGCCGCGCAATGGCATCAAAAGCCAGCGCGGCCCCCAGCGCGAGCGGCACCAGCAGCGGCAGCACATAGTGATCGAACCAGTTGCCGAACACCAGATACCCGACCAGCGCCGCACCCGCCCAGCCAAGCAACCACAGCGCCAGCTCACGCTCCGGATCGGCTGCGCCCCGCCAGTGCCGCCAGGCGACAGCGATGCAGGCCCAGAACGGCGTCAGCCCCAGCACCTGCCAAAACAGCCTGACATAGGCCTCACCCCGGTCGAACCGGTCGGCGAAGACCGAAAGGAAATTGGCATGGACAAATACCTCGGCCTGCCCCTTCGCCGCGTAGGCCGCCCATGCTGCGGCAGTCGGCAACAGGGCGCAGGCGATCCACAGTGCGCCGCTGGCCGCCAATGGTCCCCAGCCGCGCCCGGCGCGCCAGCCCAGCCACAGCAGCGTCAGCCCGAACCAGATGCCTTCGAACATCGCGGTATATTTGACCTGCATGGCAAGGCCCATGGCCAGCATGATCGCGCAGCCCGGCAGCAGCAGGGCGCGCGCGCCGCCGCGCCGCACCAGCGACAGAACCGCGGCGGCAGAGGCGGCGACGATCAGGTTGTAGAACACCGGCGCCTGTCCGCCGATCCCGCCGAACAGCGGCAGCCAGGCCACATAGGCAGCCCCTCCGGCCAGTGCTGCGCCGAATGAGGCAAAGCTTCGCGCCATGCGGAACACCAGCCAGGCAGTTGCGGCAACGCACAGCGCCGCCGCGATCTGGTATCCCAACACCGGATCGGGAAACAGCCAGACTATCGCCGCATAGAGCAGGAACAGCCCGACCGGCTTGCGATCCCACAGACCGGCATAGGGCCAGACCCCATCCAGCAGGCGCTCCCCTGCCAGCAGGTAGAACTGGTCATCGACATGGATGACCGGATTGCCGAAAGTCCAGCCGCGTGCGGCAAAGGCAAGCAGGGCGAGCAGCAGCAAGGCCTTGCCGCCCTCGCCAGCAAACCTGGCCAGTCCCCGTTCCGGTTGCAGTGAAACGGGGGGCTGGGTCACTTCTTGGCGGCTGCGGCCTTCTTGGCCGGAGCAGCAGCCTTCTTGGCGGGCTTCTCGGCGGCAGGCTCGGCTTCGGCCTTCCTGGCGGCGGGCTTTTTGGCCGGCTTGTCCTCTGCCGGAGCAGCCTCAGCCTTGGCCTTCTTGGGCGCTGCCTTCTTCTTGGCCGGCTTATCGCCTTGATCGTGGCCACAGTCGGGGCCGTGGACATGCCCGGTCTCGGCTTCGATTGCCGCCTGCAATTCGTCCTTGGTGACTTCACGTGTCGTCACTTCGGCCTTGTCGAACAGGAAATCGACGACCTTGTCTTCATACAGCGGCGCGCGCAGCTGGGCGGCGGCGACGAGATCGTTCTGGACATATTCGACGAAACGCTGGCGGTCTTCCGGGCGATACTGCTGCGCCGCCTGGCTGACCAGCATCGACATTTCCTGCTGGGTCACATCGACGCCGTTGCTCTGGCCGATTTCGGAGAGCAGCAGCCCCAGCCGCACCCGGCGCACCGCGATCGAGCGGTATTCGTCCTTCTCGGCTTCGATTTCTTTCAGCGCAGCGTCAGGATCTTCTTCCTGACCGGCTTCGTGGGTGAGCTGCTGCCAGATCTGCTCGAATTCGGCTTCGACCATCGAGGGCGGCACGTCGAAATCATGGCCCTCGGCCAGTTGATCGAGCAGCGCCCGCTTCATCTGGGTGCGGGTCAGCCCGGCGGTTTCCTGCTCAAGCTGGCCGCGCAGCAGGCCGCGCAGCTGCTCAAGATCCTTGAGGCCGAGCGACTGGGCGAACTCTTCATCGATCTTGGTCTCGGTGGCTTCCTTGACGGCATGGACGGTGATGTCGAACGTCGCCTTCTTGCCCTTGAGGTTGGCGGCCGGATAGTCGTCGGGGAAAGTCACCTCGATCTGGCGCTCTTCACCGGCCTTGACGCCGACCAGCTGCTCTTCGAAACCGGGGATCAGGCGGCCCGAGCCCAGTTCGATTGCCTGGTCCTCGGCCGTGCCGCCGTCGAACGCGACGCCGTCGAGCTTGCCGACGAAGTTGCACAGCACCTGATCGCCATCGGCCGCCTTCTTGCCGGCCTTGGCATCGGTGAAGCTTTTCTGCTGGCTGGCGATCCGCGCGACAGCCTCATCGACTTCGCCGTCGGTTACCGGCACCACCAGCTTTTCGAGCTTCAGCCCATCGAGCGAAGGGGCGGTGAGCTGGGGCAGAACTTCGAGGGCAACCGAAAGTTCGGCATCCTTGCCCTGTTCGTAGCCATCGCCCAGCGTGACAGCGGGCTGCATCGCCGGGCGCAGCTTGTGCTCGGCAACCAGCTTGTCCATCGCATCGCGAATGGTGTTGTTGAGTGCATCCTGGTGCAGCGCCGGGCCGTGCATCTTCTTGACCAGGTTTGCGGGCACCTTGCCGGGGCGGAAGCCGGGCATCTTGACCTGCGGTGCGATCCGCTTGACCTCGTCCTCGATCCGCACGGCAATATCGCTCGCCAGAATGGTGACGGTATAGGCGCGCTTCAAACCTTCGTTGGCGGTTTCGACAATCTGCATGACGTAACGGGCTTTCCTGCTTGGGCTGGGGCGCGTGGCCTCCCGGATTGTCGCGGAAACTGGTGCGGGCGAAGGGACTCGAACCCCCACATCTTTCGATACTGGTACCTAAAACCAGCGCGTCTACCAATTCCGCCACGCCCGCGAGACGACGAAGCCCTGAAAATCGAGGCCCGGCCCTTAAGGGCAGTGTAGCAAAAGGGCAAGCGTTAGGAAGCTGGCCGGAATGCGGAGAGCCACTGGCCGATCCGGACGAGCAGGCCGAGGCCATCGTTTCTGCCTTGCAAGCTGCTGTGCGGGCCGGGCATTCGAGGCAAAAGGCCTGCACGCCGCGCGCTTTCAGCAAGCTGTCCAATTGCCCGGTTGCCTGGCCGATCACCGCAATCTGCCTGTCCGCCAGACCTTCGACCAATCCGCCCGGCGCTTCGTCGCGATCGCCGCCCGACAGCGACTCAAGCAGCGATCCGTAACCGGATTCGGTCTGGCCCAGATAGGCGGCATGCCAGTCGCCAGGTTCAAGTTTGGCGGCAGTGGCGGCATATGTCAGCGCATCGTCCAGCCCGCCGAACTGGTCGACAAGCCCGTTCTGCCGCGCGGTTCCGCCATCCCACACCCGGCCCTGACCGACTGCGTCGATCTGCTGCACCGTCTTGCCGCGCGCTGTGCCGACCAGTTCGAGGAAGCGGGCATAGAGGCGCTCAGTATTGCCCTGGATCAGCGCCGATACGTCTGGCGAGAGGCCGCCCGCAAGGTCTGGCTGGCCCGACAGCGGCGTGGTGGCAACGCCATCGGTGCTCACCCCCCATTCGGTCAGCGCGCGCTCGAAACTGGGGATCACCGAGAATACGCCGATTGAACCGGTGATCGTCGTCGGCTCGGCAAAGATCCGGCTGGCGGGCGTTGCCACCCAATAGCCGCCGCTCGCCGCGACATTGGACATCGATACCACCACCGGCACGCCGCGCGCTTTCCAGCGTTCGATGGCGCTGCGGATGCGCTCGGATGCGAAGACCGAGCCCCCCGGCAAATCGACCCGGACCACCAGCGCGGCCAGCTCCCGGTCCTGTGCCTCGTCGAGCAGGTCGGCAATGCGATCGCCGCCCGCCACTCCCGGCCCGGCATCGCCGTCAACGATCGTGCCGGCAATTGTCACCACGCCGATCGGCTTGCCGGGCTTGTCCTGCGGGTTTGCCGCCAGCCAGCTGCGCAAATTCGAGTGGGCGAAGCTGCCGGGCCGCTTGTCGTAGCTGTCCTTGCCCGCGAGCTCGGCAACGCGATTGCCGAAAGCCACCCGGTCGCCGATCCGGTCAACCAGTCCCGCCGCCAGCGCGGCCTTGGCAGTGTCGTTGCCCGATGCCTTCAGCCAGGCGACCGGATCGCTTGAGGCCAGCTTGATATTCGCCTTGGGCCGGGCCTTGGCGACATCGGCCTGCCAGCTCTCCCACAAGGTGCCGAGCAATGCCCGCGACTGCTCGCGCGCTTCGGGCGACTGGTCATTGCGGATATAGGGTTCGACCGCGCTCTTGTAGGTGCCGACCTTGAACACATGCGCGGTGACCTTGAGCTTCTCGAGCAGCTTTGCGTAGTAAAGGTGCTTGCCGCCCGGCCCGACAATCAGCGCGCCGCCCAGCGGATCCAGCCAGACCTCGCTGGCATGGGCGGCGAGCAACAGCGAATCGTCATGATAGAGCGCGGCATGGGTCAGCACCGGCTTCTTCGCCGCGCGCACCGCATCAAGCGCTTCGCCGATCTCCTGCAGATTGACCATGCCGCCGCCGGTGAACTTGCCGAGATCGAGCACCACGGCCTTGACCCGGTCATCGCTCGCCCCGGTCCGAAGCGCGCGGACGATGTCGCGCGCGCGATATTCGCGGGCAGGGGCCTGGCTGGATAGCAGCAGCTCCAGTGGGTCGACGATCTGCGGTTCTTCGACCACCGCCCCGTCGAGCTTGAGCAGCAAGGCTCCCTCGCGCACCGCCCCGGCATTGGGCCGGGCCATCAGCACGCCGTAAAGCGCGGCAAAGAACAGCAGCAGCAACAGCAGCGCCAGCCCGTCCTTGATGGCCACCAGCAGATGCCAGACCTTGCGTGCGAATATCATGTGGACCCCTTCTGCTGACTTGCGGCTTTATCGGTTACAGTGGAGCGTTTGGCAAACCGCTTGAGCATTGGGCAGGCTGCGGTTATGGGGCTGTCTTCAATGACATCGCCGTCCCCCTCGCCAGCCGGTCGCTACCCTGCGGGCGCTGCGGCATTCCCGCATCACGGCCTGCTCGGCATTGCCGGGCTGGCCAACCACGAGATCGAATTCCTGCTCGACGAGGCCGGGCAATGGGTCGAGCTCAACCGCCAGCCCCACAAGCGCGACGATTGTCTGGCCGGGCTGACCATCATCAACGCCTTCTTCGAGAATTCGACCCGCACCCGCCTTTCGTTCGAGATCGCCGGCAAGCGGCTGGGCGCCGATGTGATCAACATGAACGCAGCAACCTCAAGCGTGAAAAAGGGCGAAACGCTGATCGACACGGCGATGACGCTCAACGCCATGCGCGCCGATGCCATCGTGATCCGCCATGCCAGCTCGGGCGCGGTGCGGCTGATCGCCGGCAAGGTCGATTGCCCGGTGCTCAATGCTGGCGACGGCAGCCACGAACACCCGACCCAGGCGCTGCTCGATGCGCTCACCCTGCGGCAGGCCAAGGGCGCGATTTCGGGCCTCAGGATTACCATCTGCGGCGATATCCTGCACAGCCGGGTGGCGCGCTCGAACATGCTGTGCCTCTCGACGCTGGGGGCCGAAGTGCGCGTCTGCGCCCCGCCCGCCCTGATGCCCGAAGGCGTCGAGGCGATGGGCGTCACCCCGTTTTACGATTTCGATGCCGCGCTGGCGGGAGCCGACGTGGTGATGATGCTGCGGCTCCAGCAGGAGCGGATGGAAGGTCAGTTCATCCCGAGCCCGCGCGAATACCGCCACCTTTATGGCCTGACCCTCGACCGGCTCGCCAGGGCCAAGAGCGATGCCGTGGTCATGCACCCCGGGCCGATGAACCGCGGGATCGAGATCGACAGCAATGTTGCCGATCTGCCGGGCCGCTCGCTGATTACCCGCCAGGTCGAAATGGGCGTCGCGATCCGCATGGCCTGCCTTGATGTGCTGACCCGCAAGCAGCGGGGTGCCTGGTCATGAGCGTGGCCCCGCCGCTGACGATTGCGAACGGCATGCTGATCTTGCCGGACTGCCCCCCTCAACCGGGATCGTTGCGGTGCGAAAACGGGCGCATTGTCGCAATCGGGGATGCCGTTGCCGAACCGGGCGACCTGCTTGTCGACGCCAGGGGGGCGCTGATTGCACCCGGGCTGGTCGATCTGGGGGTCTTCTCCATCGACAAGCCGGCCTTCCATTTCGGAGGCGTGGTCCGCGCGGCGCTGATGCCGGACCAGTCGCCGCCGCTCGATCACCCGGCGCGGGTGCGCTTTGCCGCGCAGTCGGGCAAGCCAGACCTGTGGGTTCATCCGCTTGCCGCCGCAACCAAAGGCCTGGAAGGCCGCGAACTGGCCGAACTGGCGCTGATGCGCGATGCCGGTGCGCGGGCGGTTGCAACCGGGCGGCAATGGATCGGCGATTCGGGCGTCATGCTGCGGCTGCTGCGCTATGCGGCCATGCTCGGGCTGGTCGTTATCGCCCATGCCGAAGATGCGACCCTGACCGGCAATGCCGTTGCCACTGCAGGCGAAATGGCGACCCGGCTTGGCCTTGTCTCTGCCCCTGCCGAAGCCGAAGCGCTTGCCGTTGCCCGCGATATCGCGCTGGCGGAAATGGCCGGTGCGCGGCTGCACTTTCCGCCAGGTCACCACCGCTGGAGGCCTCGCCCTGGTGCGCGCCGCCAAGGCGCGCGGGGTCGGCGTAACGGCAGGCATCACTCCGGCGCATTTCATGCTTTCCGACCTCGCCATCGGCGATTTTCGCACCTTCACCCGCCTGTCGCCGCCGCTGCGCTGCGAGGCTGACCGGCAGGCGGTGCTCGCCGCGCTTGGCCGACGGGACCATCGACATCATCGCCTCAGGCCACGATCCGCGCGGCCCCGAAGACAAGCGCCTGCCGTTCGCCGATGCCGAACCGGGCATGGCCGGGGCCGAGACGCTGCTGCCGCTGACCATGGGGCTGGTCCGCGACGGCCTGTTCGACATGACCCGCGCCTTCGCCCTGCTGGCGACCAATCCGGCGAAATTGCTGGGCGTGGATGCCGGTGCGATTGCCGTTGGCAACCAGGCCGACATTGCGCTGATCGATCCGGACAAGCCGTGGATCGTCGATTCCGACAGGATGGCGGCCAGCGCAGGCAACACCCCCTTCGACAAGCAGCCGGTCCAGGGCCGGGTCATGGCCCTGTTCAAAGGCGGCGCTGCCATCGGGGGACGTGATCCGAAACTGGCGTTTCGGATGAGCGGGCCGGTGCCGCCTCAAACCACCAAATAAAAAGCCCCCCCGCCGTTTGCGGCGAGGGGACGAGGTATTTCCCTGGGAGGAAGGTAGGGAAGCTGGATTAGCGGCGGCGGGCCTTCTGCGGCCCGGCGGCGCTGCGGAAGGGAGATGCCTTGTCGCTCGCCGGAGCGCGGTTGGCCGCATAGGCGAAGCAGACCCCGCCCCGGTTCTTGAGCGAAGAGCACAGCCCGCCCGCCGAAGTTGCGTCGAAACCGGCGGCGGCAACGCGCCAGAAATTCTTGCCGCGCACCACCACCGGCGTGATCACCATGCGATAGTTGCGCAGTTCGCCGTTGCGGGCGGCGAGAATGCCCCAGCCGCGACGCGCGCCTTGCGGGCTGGCGAAGGAACCGAGTTGCACCAGATGGCTGCCGGTGCGCTGAACGACCATTTTCGGCGCGGGCAGGACGACCCGCACGGTGCGCTGCGGCTTGGCCGGGCGCGCGGCCGCGGCAGCGCGGGGAGCAGCCGGGGCCGGCTGAACCCAGCCTTCCTGCGCGGCGGCGCGAGCGGGCGGAGCGGTAAAGGCAACATCGAAAGAGCCCTTTTGCGCGGGCAGGTCGATCGGTGTCGGCATTGCGGCTGCTGCGGCGACCGTGGTGCGCTTTCGGCAACGGTTTCAAGCACCGGAGCCGCAACTGGCTGCGGCTGCGCTGCGCCGCCAACCGCAGGCAGTTCGCCAACGGCGGCAACCCGGGGTGCTTCGGGCGTTGCTGTCGCTTCAGCGGCAAGCTGCTGGTCGCTGGAGCTGGTATCGAGAGCCAGGCTGGTCGGCATGCCCGGATCGTCGCGCATCGGAGCACCCAGAAGGGTGGCAACGCGCTGCTGATAATCGCCGGGCCGGGCCTGCATCGCCCAGTCGCTGATCCGCTTGTCGACCTCGTCGGCGGCAACATCCTGTTCGATCATGGTGCGCGCTTCGCGCCAGCGGCCGTCAAGCGCATAGGCATAACCCAGATTCTGGCGCAGCTTGGCGCTGTTGTCGCCATTGCGCAGGGCATCGGAAAGCACCGCAACGCCGCGGCTGCCTTCGCCGGCCAGCGCCAGCGCGAGACCCAGATCGGAAGCCGGGATCGATTCGCGCCAGTCATCGAGGATCGCCACGGCTTCGCCCGATTTGCCCGAGCCGATCTTGGCAAGCGCCAGACCCAGCGCGGTGCGGCCGCTGTTGTCGCCCAGCGTCATGGCGTTGTCGAAGGCTGCGGCGGCCGATTCGAAACGGCCATACCGCAGATAGGAATTGCCGAGGTCTGCCCGCAGCGATGCATTGCGGGGGCTTGCGGAGACGGCGCGTTCGGCGCGGGCGAGCGCCTTTTCGGTGACTTGCTGGGTGGAGCCTGCTTCATGCGGCTTGCCCGAGCTGAACACTTTGGCCAGCGGCAGGCCGCCTGCGCAGCCAGCCAGCGTTGTCGCTGCAAGGGCGCCTGCGGCCGTTGTCCGGAAGAGGCTCATATTGGTGCGCTGGTGCTTCATGGGACAGTCCCCCTGTTAAATCTTCGGGCCGCGATTGCGGATTTGCGCCGCCATCGTGGCGACATCGGGAATCGATGAAATCAGCTGGTCGAGCGCGTCGGTAACCAGTTGCTGGGCGCTGCGGCCCTCAAGCGTGCAGGCCAGCCGCAGCTTTAGATGACGTTCCGCATCGAGGCGCAGGGTAAACGCGGCATTGCGGCCATCCGCGAGCGCCGAGCGCCGCTGTCTGGCGGGCCGGGCGATGCGTTCTGCCGCGTTGCTGCGCTGGCGCACCACTTCCGGCACTTCACCTGCCGAAAGGTTTGCTCCCGGATTGAGCTGAATGACCTCAGCCTCGTGTGCGGGGTGATCTTCATCTTCACCGAAATCGTCGAAGCCAAGATCATCGAGTTGCTGGGCGGCAGCTGCCTGCGATCCATGGACATGCTGGCGCATGGCCAGGCTTGGCGCCGCCCTTGCGGGCCAGCAAGGCCGGAGAAAGCGAAGCAATCGGTCTGGATCCGCTCATGCCCCGATGCTCCTTCAGGAGCCCGCGACGCGGCGGCCGAAGCCGCCGGAGGCCCTGGCCGCGCCGGTCGGCGCCTGCGATATGCTGGTCGGGGCGGCAAAGACGGTGCGGCGGAAATTCTTTTCGAGCCGGTCGGAGATGTAGCTCCACAGCGCTGTCACTTCCATCGACGAACGACCGGAAGGATCGACCTCCATCACCGTGCGTCCGTCGATCATCGAGGCGGCAAAGTCGGTGCGGTGGTGCAGCGTGATCGGAGCGACCGTGCCATGCTGCGACAGCGCAACTGCGGCCTCGGAAGTGATCTTGGCCTTGGGTGTGGCGGCGTTGACCACGAAGATCAGCGGCTTTCCAGCCCGTTCGCACAGATCGACCGTTGCGCCCACGGCGCGCAGATCGTGCGGGCTCGGACGGGTCGGCACGACGATGAGCTCGGAAACCGAAATCACGCTCTGGATCGCCATGGTGATCGCGGGCGGTGTGTCGATGACGGCAAGGCGGAAGCCTTGCTGGCGCAGGACCTGCAGATCAGCCGCAAGCCGCGCGACCGTGGTCTGTGCGAAAGCGGGAAGTTCCGCTTCGCGCTCGTTCCACCAATCCGCAAGTGAACCTTGCGGGTCGATATCTATAAGTACGACCGGCCCTGCGCCTGCGCGCTGGGCCTGCACGGCCAGATGACCCGACAGGGTGGTCTTGCCGGAGCCCCCTTTTTGCGATGCCAATGCAAGTACGCGCAAAGCCCAAATCCCCAAAAAATGCGACGAGACAGCAGATGCTCTCAACTGGGGGATCGCAGAACGTTCCTAATTTTAAGTTAACGCTGCAGCCGCCCGGTGCTGCAATACCGCGTAATTCCGTGGAAAAGGCCAAGGCGAAACGATCATTTACCTTTGGGATTAAGTATGATGTCAAAGCGGTCTGGCGGGTTCGCGCCATGGCGAGGGCAATCTGCCGCCATCCGGGATTAACTGGCGGCAGTCCGGGATTTGTTGAAAGGGATTTCGCGATGGCGAAGACGATGGGACTGGCGCGGGGGCTGATCGCCGGCTGGGCTTTGGTAATTGGCGCGTCGGCGCTGGCGGATGTCAAGGCCGGGGTTGATGCCTGGACCAGGGGCGATTTCGCCAGCGCAGTGGCGCAATGGCAGGGTCCGGCAGCACAGGGCAACGCCGATGCGCAGTTCAATCTCGGACAGGCCTACAAACTTGGCCGCGGTGTCCAGCAGGATCTGGCCAAGGCGGAAGAACTGTTCGCCAAGGCCGCTTCCAGCGGCCACCTGCAGGCCAGCGACAATTACGGGCTGATCCTGTTCCAGCGCGGCGAACGCGCCCGCGCGCTGCCCTTTGTCACTGCGGCGGCTGATCGCGGGGATCCGCGTGCGCAGTATCTGCTGGGTGTCGCGCATTTCAACGGCGACGTTGTCGTCAAGGACTGGGTGCGCGCCTATGCGCTGATGAGCCTTTCGCATCAGGCCGGGCTGCCCCAGGCGGCGGCAGCGCTGGCGCAGATGGATACCCACATTCCTGCCGCGGACCGTCAGAAGAGCGTGCCCCTGGCGCAAGAGCTCGCCGCCCAGAGCGAGGCGACGCGGGCGCGGCAGATGGCGGCTGTCGATCTCGGCAGCACCATTCCGGGCCCCGCGCGCACGCCGCCGGTGGCCGCGCCGAGGCCCGCTGCGCCTCCGGTCGCGGCGGTTAATCCCGCACCCGCTCCCGCTCCGGCAACACCGCCCGCCGCGGGGCGCGACAGCCCTGGCAATGCCGGAGCCGATCATGTGCGCCCGCGGCCGCCGGTTGCAGCAGCGCCGCCCAAGCCGCCCAAGCCGCAAGCACCGGCCGTTGCAGCGCCGCGCCCGGCCCCTGCACCGGCGCCCGCCCCTGCGCCCGCAGCCAGCGGGAACTGGCGGATCCAGCTGGGTGCTTTCGGCGTCGCTGCCAATGCCGATGCCTTGTGGAACAAATTGCGCAGCCGCCCGGAAGTGGCGGGGCACAAGAAACTGCTGATCCCGGCAGGAGCGGTGACCAAACTGCAAGCCGGCGGCTATGCCAGCGAGGCCGCAGCCCGCAGCGCCTGCACGCGGCTTGTCGCTGCGGGCTTTGCGTGTATCGCTGTGGGCGGTTGAGTAGATCC
Organism: uncultured Alphaproteobacteria bacterium; assembly: GCA_963732725.1. Taxonomy (GTDB): domain Bacteria; phylum Pseudomonadota; class Alphaproteobacteria; order Sphingomonadales; family Sphingomonadaceae; genus Novosphingobium. The sequence continues at coordinate 165,713 of CAVTAQ010000002.1, forward strand.
TGGGTTACAGATCCACAGCCCACCCCCCAAGTTCCCTGCGCGCCAGCCCTTCCAGCATGGCCATTCCTGCCTCGCTGGCGTTGAGGCAATCGAGCGCGGCGAATTGCTCGCCTCCTGCCGCAAGAAACTGTTCCCGCCCGCGGATCGCCAGTTCCTCGAGGGTTTCCAGACAGTCGGCGGAGAAGCCCGGGGCGGCTATGGCAAGTCGGCGGGTGCCGTTTGCCGCTTCGGCCTTGAGCACCGCATCCGTCGCCGGTTCAAGCCATTTGGCCTTGCCGAAGCGCGACTGGAAGGAAACCGCGATTCGCAGGCCCGGGTGGGTTGATGAAAGCGCCTCGCCGAGCAGCCGCGCGGTCTTGCGGCACTGGCAGTGATAGGGATCGCCCAGGTGCAAGGTTCGCTCGGGCATGCCGTGGAAGCTGAGCAGCAGCACTTCGGGCTCGAACGGCAGCGCTGCAAGCTGGCGCTGTATATCCGCCCTCAGCGCTTCGATGTGCAGCGGGTCGTCATAGTAGGGAGGCAAGGTGCGGATCGCTGGCTGCCAGCGCATCTGCGCGAGCGCCGCGCCAAGCGCGTCCATCGCGCTTGCTGTCGTCGCTCCCGAATATTGCGGATAGAGCGGGGCGAACAGGATGCGGGTGCAGCCTTGTTCCTTCAGGCGGGCAAGTTCCAGCCCGATCGCGGGATTGCCATAGCGCATCGCCCAGGCAACCTGTGCGCTTTCCCCCAGCCGGGCCTGCAGGGCCTGCGCCTGCGCCCTGGTTATTGCGGCCAGCGGCGAGCCTGCTTCGGTCCAGACCTGTGCATAGGCATGGGCGCTCTTGCGCGGACGGGTGTTGAGGATGATCCCGCGCAGGATCGGTTGCCACAGCAGCGGCGGCAATTCGACCACGCGGCGATCGGACAGGAACTGCTTCAGATAACGGCGCACAGCTTGCGCCGTCGGTGCATCGGGCGTGCCGAGGTTGGCAAGCAGCACGCCGATCTTGCCGACAGGCGTGTCAGGGTGATCGGCGGGCCGGATCATATTTCCTCCGACAGCAAGGGAAGCTTGCGGAAGCGCAGGCCGGTTGCCGAGAACAGGGCATTGGCGATGGCCGGTGCGACGGCCGCGACGCCAAGCTCGCCCGGATCGGCGCTGGCTGCGTCGCTTTCGATGAATTCCACCTTGATCTCCGGACAGTCCGCCAGCAGTGGCAGACCCAGCGCGCCTAGCCGTCCGGTTTCGGGAAGGCCATCAATGTAATTCGTGCTCGATCCCAGCGCCAGTCCGATCCCGAATACCAGCCCGCCTTCGATCTGCTGGCGGGCGACGTCCAGATTGACGATCCGCCCCACGTCGGCGACGGCTGAAATCTTGTCGACCCGCACGCCGGCTTCGTCGCGGCGGGCAGTTGCGATGACGGCGATGCGGCCTTCAGCGATCACATGGCAGGCAAGGCCCTGTCCGCTGGCATCTGCGCCGGCATCCCACTGGGCAAGAGTGGCAACCCGCATCAGGCATTCGACCAGGCGGGGATCGTGGCCGAGCATGGCGATCCGGTAGGATAGCGGCTCGCGCCCGGCCTTGCGGGCCAGTTCGTCGACGAAGCTCTCGGTAAAGAAGCAGGCATAGCCATGGGCATTGCCCCGCAGGCGCGCAGTGGGCAGCGCAATGCGGGTGGCCACGTGTTCGATCATCATGTCGGCAATGGCATATGGCGGCACGGCCCCTTCCATCGCCAGCAGATCAGCCCCGCCGTCGCCGGCTTCAAGCGCCGCAACATGGGTTTCGCCGCCGAACAGGCGGGCGCCGAATTCGCGGGTGGTGGCAGGCAGCGCCAGCCGGGCCTTCCAGCCGGTGATCGAGCCATCGCTTGCGGTCCTGGCTGCCATGACTGCCGAAACCGGCGTGCGCGGCCAGCCTGCGACGTGTTCCTGCCACCGCGACCAGGTGAGCTGAACGGGCTTGCCGGTCTCGCGGGCGATTGCCGCCGCCTCGACCGCGTGATCGTGCTCCAGCCGCCGGTCGAAACTGCCACCGGCCGGCATCGGGTAGAGAATGCAATTGCGCACCGGAACCCCGGCGGCCTGCGCGGCGGCGCGGCGGGCCGCCTCGGGGGCCTGCGAGGCCACCCACAGCTCCAACTTGCCATCGATCAGACGGGCAGTGGCACTGGCGGTCTCAAGCGTGGCGTGGAGTGCAGGGGCGACGTCATACCGCAGCGCCAGCGCATAGGGGCGCCGGGCAAGTCCATCGGCATCGCCGCTGGCGTGAACGGTTTCGGCCGTCCCCTTGCTCAGTGCCTTGTCGAGCTGGGAATCGATCCGGGTGCTGTCGGCGCGATTGCGGGCTTCGAACGTGGGTGCAATCTCGCTCAGTGCGCGTTCGGCCGACCACCAGTCGCTTGCCACCGCCGCCAGCCAGCGCTTTCCCCTGACCAGCGAATGAATTCCCGCAATGCCTTCGGCCTTGCTCTTGTCCCAGTTGGCCAGAACCGAATCGCCGATCGGTCCGTGACGGATCGCGGCATGGAGCATGCCGGGCAGGCGGACATCACCGGCGAACAGCAGGCTGCCGCTGGCCTTGGCAGGCAGGTCAAGCCGGGGGAAGGCGAGTGCATTACCCGGCGGCGAGGCAAATGCGTGTTCCTGCGCTGCCGACGGGCGCAGCGGCGGATCCCCGGGCGGATCGAACCCCGCTGCCGCCTCGGCCAGTCGGCCGAAAGCCAGGCGCCGCTTGCCGTGCACGACGAAGCCGCCCTGGGCGTCGCAGGCGCGCCAGTCGACATTCCATCGTTCGGCGGCGGCCATGCACAGCATCGCCCGCAGCGATCCGGCGGCATGGCGCAAGGCGGCCTCATATGCGTCAAGCGAAGTGCCGTCGGCCGTGGCATTGAAGCGGGTGCTCTCGGCCCAGTTGCGCGCGACCGGGCTGGTGGAGACGCTGCCAAGCTCTTCGAAGGCGGGCATCCACAGCCCGGACCAGCGCGCGGCCAGCGGGTAGTTGGCATAAAGCCCGCTTGGCGGCGGAGCCTCGACCGCGATCAGCTTCCAGTCGGCGCCAAGCTCGACCGCGACGATTTGCGGGATCACGGTGGTGATACCCTGCCCCATTTCAAGCTGCGGCACCGCGACGGTGACGACACCATCGCGTGAAAGCTTGATCCAGGCCCCGAAGGCGATCTCATCCTTGCCTGCCGGCAGCGGCAGTCCATAACGCCTTGGCCGCAGCGCGTAGCCAACAGCCAGCCCGCCGCCCGCCAGGGTCCCGATCAGCAGGCCGCGCCGGGTCACCTGCACGTCAGCGGGTCCGGTTTTCCAGCCAGGTGGCGACCCTTCCGGCAATGGCGGCGAATATGTCGCTTCCGGGTCCGTCGCCGGCGGCTGGCGGATTGCCCCGGTCGCTCTCCTGACGGATCGTCAGATCGAGCGGCACCCGGCCGAGAAAGGCATGTCCCATCGAACGGGCTGCCGCTTCGACCCCGCCCTGGCCGAACGGATCGCTCACCTCGCCGCAGTGGGGGCAGGCGTAGCCCGCCATGTTCTCGACCAGCCCGATCACCGGCACACCGCCCTGTTCGAACAGCTGCATCGCCCGGGTCGCGTCCATCAGCGCCAGGTCTTGCGGGGTCGATACGATCACTGCGCCAACCGGCTTGTGGCGCTGGAGCATGGTCAATTGCACGTCGCCGGTGCCGGGCGGCAGATCGACGATGAGAATTTCCGCATCGCCCCAATCGGCGTCGATCAGCTGGCCAAGCGCATTGCCTGCCATCGGTCCGCGCCATGCGATTGCCTGCCCCGGCTCGATGAGGTGCCCCATCGACAGCAGGGGCACGCCCCAGGGGCTGGGCACCGGGATCAGCTTCTGATTGCGCGCTTCGGGCTTGAGGCCTTCATTGGACATAAGCCGCGGCTGCGAAGGCCCGTAGATATCGGCATCGACCAATCCGACCTTGTGACCCATCCGCGCGAGGGCGACGGCAAGATTGGCCGAAAGCGTCGATTTGCCAACCCCGCCCTTGCCCGAGCCAACCGCAACGATCTTTCGGCTTGATCCGGGGCTTGAACGGTCGGCCACCATCGCCACCCGAACTTCGCTGACACCTTCGGCTTCGCGCAGCGCGCCTTTGACGGCCACCTCAAGCCGGTCACGCTCCAGCGCGTCGAGTCCGGCAACATCCAGCACCAGCGTCGCCACCCCATCGGCAAGCCGCAGCGATTGCAGGCGATTTTGGGCCAGCGGCGGCAACTTTGCTTTCAGATCTTCGTGTTCGCCGCTGCTCATTTTTCCTCCGGAGTTCGATTTGCCGCCCCTAGCAGGGAAAAAGCCACTCGGGGCACTGTTTTTGTTGCGCGGGCTCCCTATAACAGGGCCATGAAAGCAATAAGCGATGCAATCGGGCGCGGTGTGCTGGCCATGGCAGGCCGCAAGAGCCCATGGGGCGGCGGCGATCAGGGGGATGGCGAAACCTCCGGTCAGCCTGCGGAACCGGGATCAAGCGGTGGGGGAGACAACCCCTCAGAACCGCCAAAGGGCCCGCGCAATCCCTGGCAGCCTGCAGGTGAAGCGCCGCCGCGCCGCTCGGCCAGCATTGAAGATATATTCCGGTCGCGCGATCGCGGAACAGGCGGCGGCGGGGGCGGGGGTGGCCCAGGCTTTCCGGGGCTTCCGCGGCGTCCTGACGGCGGAAGCTGGACTCCGGCGATTGTCGGCGCGATCGTGCTGGGCTGGCTGTTCTTCACCACTGCCCACATGCTCGGCCCCAAGGAGCAAGGCATCGTCACCACCTTCGGCAAGTATTCGCACACCATCGGCCCGGGCGTTTCGCTGACCATGCCATGGCCGATCCAGACGGTCGACGTGACGGACATTACCTCGATCCGCCGCGATACCATTCCCGATGGCGAGGAAGAGAAGCTGATGCTCACCAGCGACCAGAATCTGGTCGATCTTTCCTATCTGGTGCGCTGGACGATCAAGGATCTCAAGCTTTACAAGTTCCGGCTCGAAGATCCGGACGCCACCGTCAAGGAAGTGGCCGAAGCCGCGATGCGCGCCACAGTGGCCGAAGTGCCGCTGGGCGATGTGATCGGCGGCACCGGTCGCGGCCGGATCGAACAGAATGTGCGCATCCGCATGCAGGCGGTGCTCGATGCCTACAAGGCGGGCGTGCTGATCCAGGGCGTTGAGCTCAAGAAGAGCGATCCGCCATCCAAGGTGGTTTCGGCCTTCCAGAACGTCAACGTCGCGCAGCAGGAAGCCGAGAAATTCCAGTCGCAGGCGCGCGCCTGGGCCGGACAGGTGCTGGCGATCGCCCAGGGCGAGGCGGCAGCCTTCGACAAGGTTTACGGACAATACAAGCTCGCCCCGGAAGTGACCCGGCGGCGCATGTATTATGAAACGATGGAGCGGGTGTTGCGCAACAATGACAAGGTGGTGGTCGAAGCCAATGGCGTGACCCCCTATCTGCCGCTGCCCGAACTTCGCCGCAGGGCGCAGGCGGTCACGCCGACGGCCCCTGCCGTTCCGACGGGAGGCCAGTGATGCTGCGCATGCTGTGGGAAGAAAACCGCGCCTCGATGATCGCGCTTGGCGTGGCCTTGCTGGCCGTGCTCTCGACCGTTGTCGTGGTGCCAGAAACCCAGCAGGCCGTCGTTGTGCGGCTGGGCGATCCGGTGCGGGTGATCAACCGCTTCATTCCCAATGCCGCTTTCGGTCAGACCGGGGCCGGGCTGAACTGGCGACTCCCCTTTGTCGAGCGGCTGGTGCGGATCGACAAGCGCATGCTCACTGTTGACATGCAGCAGCAGGAAGTCCTGTCGATCGACCAGCTCCGGCTCGAGGTCGATGCCTATGCCCGCTACCGGATCATTGATCCGGTGAAGATGGTCCGCACTGCCGGCACGTCCGAGCGGGTCAGCGAACAGCTCCAGCCGATCCTGACCTCCGTCTTGCGTCAGGAACTGGGCAGACGCACTTTCCAGAGCCTGCTCAACGCCGAGCGCGGCGCGGCGATGAAGAACATCCGCAGCAATCTTGATCGCGAGGCCCGCCAGTATGGCGCGCAGATTATCGATGTGCGGATCAAGCGGGCGGACCTGCCCGAAGGTGCGCTGGAAAGCGCCTTTGCCCGTATGCAGGCTGGCCGCGAGCAGGAAGCAACCACCATCCGCGCCCAGGGTCAGCGAAATGCGCAGATCATCCGCGCCGAAGCCGAAGCCCAGGCCGCCAAGATCTATGCCGACGCCTTCAACAAGGATGCCGCATTCTACGATTTCTACCGGGCGATGAAGAGCTATGATGTGACGTTCGGCGATACCGACGGAAAATCGGCCAGCACGATCATCCTTTCTCCCGACAACGACTATCTGCGTCAGTTCAAGGGAAGGTGAGGATCCCATTCAATAGCGGTTAAGCCGCGCTGGCCTGAATCGGAACATGTTTGAAGGTGCGCTTCTGTGCCCTCTATGCGAAGGAAACCAAAGGACGTGAAGCCCGTGCGATACGCTTATGGAGTGACCACCGCCCTCCTGCTTGGTGGAGCCAGTCTTTCCCTCATCACCGGTTTTCCGGCCGGTGCCCAGGTCGCGCAGAACGATGCGCAGCAGATGCAGAACGCTGTTCCGCGCGCCGGCGCGCCGGCCAGCTTTGCCGATCTGACTCAGCAGCTGGCACCTGCCGTGGTCAACATCGCCACCCGCCAGCGGGTGAAAGTCAACAACGGCAATCCATTTGCCGGAACGCCGTTCGAAGACATGTTCGGAGGCGGCCAGCAAGGACCGCAAACCCGCGAAGCGCAATCGCTGGGTTCGGGCTTCGTGGTGTCGGCCGACGGTTATGTGGTGACCAACAACCACGTGGTGACCTCCGATGGTCAGGGCGAAGTTGAAACCATCACCGTCACCATGCCCGACGGAACCGAATATCCTGCCAAGCTGGTGGGCCGCGATTCCGCTTCCGATCTTGCCGTTCTCAAGATTTCCAGCGGCAAGCCGCTGCCGTTCGTCAAATTCGGCGATTCGCGAACCGCGCGAGTTGGCGATTGGGTAGTTGCCATCGGCAATCCCTTTGGCCTTGGCGGCACGGTGACCTCCGGCATTATCTCGGCGGTCTATCGCAACACCGGCTCGGGCTCGGCCTATGACCGCTATCTGCAGACCGACGCCGCGATCAACCGCGGCAATTCGGGCGGCCCGATGTTCGACATGAAGGGCCAGGTGATCGGCATCAACAACGCGATCTTTTCGCCCACCGGCGGTTCGGTCGGCATCGGTTTTGCCATTCCCGCCGAAATCGCCGCCCCCATCGTCGAGCGCCTCAAACAGGGCCAGGCCATCGAGCGTGGATATCTTGGCGTGCGCATCCAGCCGCTGGGTGACGACCTTGCCGATTCGCTTGGCGTTGCCCACAACAAGGGCGAATTTGTCCAGGCGGTCGAACCCGGCAAGGGCGCTGCCAATGCAGGGATCCAGCCTGGTGATGTGGTGCTGAAGGTCGCGGGCAAGGAAGTCAGCCCGCAGCAGTCACTGTCGTTCATCGTCGCCAACACTGCGCCGGGCAGCCGCATTCCGATCGAACTGATGCGGGACGGCAAGCGGATGACGGTTACCGCCACTGTCGGCAAACGCCCCAGTGAGGAAGAGCTTGCCCAGCAGAGCTTCGGTCAGGTCCCGGGCCAGGGCGCCGAGGATTTCAGCCGGCCGCAGCCCCAGCAGGGCCAGGGCCTTTCTGAAAAGGCGCTCGGGCTTTCGATGCTTCCGCTCACCCCGCAGATCGCCCGCCAGCTGGGCGTTGCCGAGGGCACTGAAGGTCTGGTGATCAACGCCGTGGATCCTTCCTCGGATGCGGGTTCCAAGGGCTTGCAGCGCGGCGATATCGTGCTGTCGGCAAACTATCGCAACATAGCGACCGTGGCCGCCTTCGAAGAGGCAATCCGCGCGGCAAAGACCGCTAATCGGGCTGCCCTGCTGCTGCGCGTCCAGCGCCGCGGACAACAGGCGACCTACTTGCCGGTCAGGTTGCGCTGATGGCCTGATCCGAAATTCGCGGAGGTGCGAATTTCGGATCTCTGCGGCCTGGTTTCAAACCATGTGCGCGGCCATGTTGCCCAGTTCGGCGAAATAGCGCGCCATGGCGTCTGCTGACTTGTCGGTCAGTTCGATCAGGGCGCGGCGGCGGTCGGTCTCGTCCTCGATACGCTGGAACAGTCCTGCATCGGTCATCTGTCCGATCCAGCGCAAGGCCGTGGTGGGCGGCACGCCGGAGGCGATGCACAGCGAAGTCACCGAGACCCGCTTGTGTTCGGCCCGCGCGGCAGTGAGATCAAGCAGCATGTCCCATGCCGGATCGGCAAACAGGTCACCGTCGAAATAACGCGCGCGCAACTGGCGTTGCCGGATGATCCGGCGCACCAGGCGCGGATCGGGCATCGGCGGCCGGGTCGCGCGGACCAGCCGGGCGCTGCCGTCATCAGCTTGCCCGGCAAAGCCGCGCTTTGGTGATTCGAAACGGAAAGCGCTGCCGCCTTCCGGAGCGTCGACAGGTGCCGCCTGTCCGCTCATCCGCTCAAGCCGTTCGGCAATCTGGCCGACCTGTTCGGTAAGCCGCAGCAGGGTCAGCCGGTCTTCCTCACCCAGTTCGCGCAGCCGCAGGTGCCGCACGCGCCCCAGCGCCCGGCCCAGCGCGATCACCCGCTCGGCCCTGCCGGGATTGACCAGAATTTGCGGCTCCGAACTTTCCAGGCAGGCGAACACATCGTCGAGCGCCTCCATGCTGGTCGACACGATCAACTGCGCACCGGTGTGCGCCGCGCGCAGATCGAGCCTTGCGAGCGCCGCCAGTTCAGCCCCGCCGACCTCGGGGCAATCGAGCACCACAACCTCACCCAGCGGCCGAACTTCACCTTCGAGCAGACTGGCGATCCCCGCCGCCTCGGAGACGCGAAACCCCGCCGCCTCGGCATCGTCGCGCAGGCAGGCGCGAAGTTGCAGGCGGTCAGCATAGATCGACAGCGTCATTGGCAAAATGGCTGGGTCGCTGCCCCACGCGGTGTCCGGGCTGGCATAGGCAAAATCGGCTTGGGCAAGATTTGCGGCGGTCATGGCGTTCCGACTCCATAGTTTCGAACAGGAGTAGAACAAAAAGGGTTTATGTCAAGAATTGATAATTTGGTGGCTGGTTATGGGTCTGTGACCTAAACTTGCTGCTGACAGGCAAAGCGGCCAAGAACCGCGAAGCAAGATTTGGGAGAAAACGACATGCCACCTGCCACCAATGCCCCCTTTGCGGGGGCCAATGCGCTGATTTTTGGAGGGGCCAAGGGGATCGGCCGTGCCGTCGCGATGGAATGGGCGCGCCGCGGAGCAAGGCTGGCCATCGCTGATCTTGCCGAAGCAGAAGCCCGGAAAACGGCAGCGGATATCGAAGCTGAAGGCGGAACGGCAATCGCGCTTTCGGCCAATGTCCTGTCTGCGGAATCGATTGCCGCGGCGGCTGCGGCGGCCGAGGCTGCACTGGGCGAAATCGATATCCTGATGAACAACGTCGGCGGCATGGTCAACGGGCACCCCGAGGACATTCCTCTCGCCGAATGGCAGCGGATCATGGAGATCAACTACTTTGCTGCGGTGCGCGGCATTAGTCAGTTCCTGCCCAAATTCCTCGCGCGGGGCCGGGGACATATCGTCAGCACGGCAAGCTTTGCGGGCATGTTTCCCTATGCGGCAAGCCGGGTTCCCTATGGCTCGGCCAAAGCCGCTGTCATCTCGATGAGCCAGAATCTTGCGGTCTATTGCGAACCACTGGGCATTCGGATTTCGTGCCTGATCCCGGGGCCGGTCCTTACCCAGGTGATGGACAGCTGCACCGAATGGACCGAAGGCTGCAAGCTGCGCGCACCCGGCAAGGAGACGACGCTGCTGCTGCCCGAACACCTTGCAACGGTGCTGGCTGACGGAATGCGCGATGGCAGGATACTGATCCCGTCCGACCCGGTGGTGTTCGAGATCATCCAGCGCTGGGCGGCAGATCCGGACGCATTCATTCGTTCCAAGATCGCCGAATTCGCCAGCGGCGATGCCGGAAGCCCGCAGGTTCCCGATGCGATCAAGGCCATGCTGGCGGAGGCACGGTGAACCCGCTCGGTCTTGAAATGCTGACCTGCCTCGGCATGCCGCCGGTGGAATGGGTGGAACTCGCCGCCGAGCTTGGCTGCACCGAAGTCTCGACCGGGCTTTCCGGCCTGCCGCTGTCGATGTTCGGACTGGAAGACCGGTTCTATCCCGATTGGTCGCTGCGCGATGACCCGGCGCTGCGCCGCGAGATGAAGGCGGCGATGGTGGATACCGGGGTGAAGATCGGCCTAGCAGAAGGCTTCCGCGCTTCGGCTTGTGAAGACATTCGCGCCTGCCAGGGCGATCTCGACATTTTTGCCGAACTCGGCGCGCTTCGGCTCAATGCGATCTGCATGGAAGATGACCTGGCAATGGCCAAGGACAAGCTTGCCATTCTCGCCGAAATGACCGCCGAGCGGGGCATGATGTTCACAATCGAATTCTTCCCGCCCCACGGCATCACCAGCCTGGAAAGCGCGCTCGAAGTCTGCGCGCATATCGGCAAGGGCAAGGCGCGGGTGCTGCTCGACACCACCCACCTGTTCCGCACCGGCGGCACGGCCGAACAGGTCGCGGCGCTGGACCCGGACCTGATCGGCTATTGCCAGCTCTCCGATGGCCGCAATGCCCCGCCCGACGATGCCTACATGCAGACCGCCATGTTCGCCCGCGATGTGCCCGGCGAAGGCCAGCTGCCCCTGCGCGAGCTGGTTCGGGCGCTGCCTCCGCAGGTCACCGTCAGCCTCGAGGTGCCGCGGCTCGAAGACCTGCGCCGGATGACCCCGCGCGATCACGCCGCGCGCTGCGTTTCGGCCGCGCGCAAGCTTTGGGACTGATCGCACGGCAGCATCAAACGGGAGGGAAGCGACATGAATGCATCTGAAGGCGGCGCACCCGACGTCGCGCTGACCGCCATGTCGCCGCTGCGACTGACGGTTCTGCTGATCTTCACCCAGCTGCCCGGCGTGCTTGGCTACACGATCGCGCTGCCGCTGCTTGCCCAGATGGCCGGGGATCTGGTCCGCGAGCCGTCCAGCGCCTATCTTGCCAAGCTGGTCGCGGGGATACTTGGCCCCGCCATGGCGATCGGCTCGTTGCTCGCCGGCTTCCTTGCCGACAGGTTCGATCGCCGCTGGCTGCTGATCGGCTTTGGCGCGCTCTATCTGCTGTTTGCGGTGGCTCCGGCTTTTCTCGATACGCTTGAGATGATCGTCGCGACCCGCTTCGTGGTGGGCTTCGCGGCTGCGGCCTTGATGGCAATCGGGCTCACCATGGCGGGCGACTATCTGCCGGAAAACAAGCGGGCCTCCACCATCGGCCTGCTCAGCGCCTTCAACATGCTGGCTTCTCTCGGCAGCCTGCCCTTGTCTGGCTATGTCGGCGAGGCCGGATGGCGCGCGCCGTTCCTGCTCTATCTGCTGGCTGCGCCGCTATTGCTGCTGGCCCTGCCAAGTGCCCTGCCGGCGCCGCAAAAGGCCGCCTTGCCTGAAGGCACCGCCAAATCGCCCTGGCACCGGGGGCTGCCCTTCGGCTTGCTTGCGCTGGCATTCCTGGCCGGTGGGGTGATGACAGTTCCGGGCATCTATACCTCATTCCACCTCGACAGCATCGGGCTGGGCAAGACTTCGACCGTTGCCAACATGCTGATGCTGAACGCGGCAATCGGGGCGGCGTTTTCGGCATTGTTCGGCAAGGCAATGGCACGAAGTTCGCAGCAGGCGGTGCTGGGCGGAGCCTGCACGATGCTGGCGCTGGGCCTTGCGTTGCTGGCATGGGCCCCGGGCATGGGGATGGCCGTGGCGGGCCTGCTGCTGATGGGGGCGGGGCTTGGCTGGCTTGCACCGGGCCTGCCAGCGCTTGCGGTCGGACGCGCGGCAGAAGGCCAGCGCGGCAAGCTGGTTGGCGCGGTTCAGGGCATTGCCTCGGTCGCGCCGATCCTTGCGGTGATGCTCGCAGAGCCGCTGCTGCCGGAATTCGGCACCATGGGGGTGATGCTGGGCTGCGGGCTGATCGCGGCGTTGCTGATCCCGGCCTTTGCGCTTACGCGCAAGGGCTAAAGTCGCAGTCGATCAGGCCTTGAGCCTGTCGAATTTTTCCGGATCGAGCATTTTGAAAATGCCGTCGGCCGAAGCCACCGTGCGCTCGCCCGCCAGGATCAGTCCGCGCATGAACACCATGCTGGAGGTCTTGCGGACAACTTCCGGCTGGCAGGTAACCAGCTCGCCGACATTGGCCGATGCGACGAACTGGACCGATAGCTGCGCGGTGACGAAATAGCCGGCGCTCCCGGTCGCATGGCCGACGCCAAGCCCCAGTGACATGTCGGCAAAGGTCATGATTGCCCCGCCGTGGACCACGCCGAGGTTGTCGTTGCCGAGATGCTCCTGCGCCAGCAGTGCAGCGGTTATCCGGCCATCGATCAGCCTGGAAAAGGTTGGCCCGATCGCGGCGGAATAGCGCACCGTGGGCAGGCGCCGCCAGCCTTCGGCAAGCAGGTCATCTTCGGTCATCACGGCGATCATGCCGGCTGGTTATCAAGCCCGGCGGCATGCTTGGCAGCAATCCAGCCGAACGTCATCGACGGACCCACTGAAGCACCCGCTCCCGGATAGACCCGGCCCATCGGCGAAGCGGTGGAAACGCCTGTGGCATATAGCCCCTCGATCACCGAACCATCGGCGCGCACCACCCGCGAGTTCACGTCGGTAACGATGCCGCCATAGGTGCTGACATCGCCGGGGATGACATCGACCGCATAAAACGGCCCCTGATCGATCGGCCCCAGGGTCTGGTTGGGCTTGTGGAAGGGCGCGCCGAGATAGCGGTCATACTGGCGCACGCCCCGCTGGAAATCCTCGTCTGCCCCCTTGGCCATCATCGCGTTCCAGCGGTCGACCGTGGCCTTCAATGTGGCGGCATCGATATCGAGCCTGGTTGCCAGCTCCTCGATCGTCGCGCCGACTTTCAGATAGCCGCTGTCATACCAGCTTTGCGGCTTCTTCTTGATGCCGGTGCTGCCGGCCAGCGCATAATTTTCCATGAACTGCGAATCCATGATCGCCCAGCTGGGATTGGCGCGCGGGCGCTTGAGCATGGTTTCACAGTAAAGCTCGTAGGAGCAGCTCTCGTTCATGTAGCGGATGCCGTCCTGATCGACGAGGATCGCGTGCGGCTTGGCGGTGACCCCCTGCATGCCGGGGCGGACATATTCCTTCTCCCAACCCGGCGCCAGCGTGCCGGGGAAGCCGACCATCTCGTCCATCTGCGCCAGAACGCCGCCGATCCGCTCCATCTCCAGATGCATCTCGCCAGTGTCGCCTTCGGGCACATTGGTCCATTCGGCGCGGGTGCCGGGCATGTATTTGTCGCGCATCGCCTGGTTGTGGGCAAAGCCTCCGGCATTGACCAGAACGCCCAGACTGGCCGCGATACGCCAGGGCCTGCCATCCTTCACGGTGACAACGCCGGTGACTTTACCCTGTTCGACAATCAGCTCTGACACCGGCAATTCCAGCCGGATGTCGATCCCTTTTTCCAGCCCCGCCTTGAGCATCCGCCCCTGCAGGCAGGCCCCTGCCGTGGTCCACTGTTTGCCGGTCAGCTTGCCCCAGACCACTGCCAGCGCAGTCTGCGCGAACTTCTTTTTGATCGCCCAGCTGTGCTTCATATGCGCAAAATAGAGCCCGTCATCGAGCCGCACCGGCAGCTCGAAAAAGCCCTGCCGAAGCTTCGGTGCCCATGGGCCGAGTTCCTTCTTGTTGAAGGGCGCGGCGATTACCGTGCGGCTGGTGGTGCATCCGCCGGGGAGGTTGTCATAATAATCCGGCCAGAACTTTGATCCCCGCTCAAGGGCAATGCCCTGGCCGACCAGAAAATCGATCAGCTTCGGTGCCGCGTTGACATAGGCGAGCCGCTTTTCATGGCTGGTGCCTGGCGCATCGCTGTCGTCACCGACCACGGCGTCGAGATAGGTGATCGCCTTCTCGAGCAAATCCTCGCCCGGGTCCATGAAGCGGTTGTTGGGCACCCACATCACCCCGCCGGATTTGGCCGTGGTGCCGCCGAAGAATTCGGTCTTCTCCAGCACGACGACCGACTTGCCCGCCTGCCGCATCAGCATGCCCGAGCTCATCGAACCGGCACCGCTGCCGACAACCACCCAATCGAATGTTTCGTCGAAACCTGGCATCCTTCACTCTCCCACCGAACTGTCGGGCGCGCTTGCGCCGCTTGCTTGCATCTTGCTCTGGCCAACCTATGACGGCGGCGCAAGGGAGAAACTAGCCATGTCCGCCACCCCACTGCCCCAGTTCAAGGAACTGCTGCTTGAGCGCGAAGGCCGCCTGCTGCGCATGACCTTCAACCGGCCTGATGCGATGAATGCAATCAATCTGGCGCTGCATGACGAACTGGCCGAGGCGCTTTGGTTCTGCCAGGGCGACCCCCACTCCGACCTGATCGTGATCACCGGAGCAGGCCGTGCCTTTTCGGCAGGCGGCGACCTTGACCATCTTCAGCGCAACGCCGAAAATCCGCATCTGTTCGATCACGAAGCGCGCATGGCCAAGCGCATCGTCTATACCATGCTCGATATCGAAAAGCCGGTCGTCTGCCGCCTCAACGGCCACGCCGTCGGCCTCGGCGCGACGATCGCGCTCTTGTGCGACATCGTCATTGGCGCGGAAGGGGCGAAGATCGGCGATCCGCATGTCGGGCTGGGCCTGGTCGCGGGCGATGGCGGCGCGGTTATCTGGGCGCAGCGGATCGGGCTGGCGCGCGCCAAGGAATACCTCTTCACCGGCGAACTGCTGACAGCGCAGAAGGCCGCCGAGATCGGCCTGATCAACCACTGCGTCCCGCTGGACGAGCTTGACGCGAAAGTGGACGAGTTTTGCCAGAAGCTGCTCGCCGGCTCGATGAACGCGATCCGGGCGACCAAGCTCTTGACCAACCTTGAGCTCAAGCGGATCGCGCATGCGGTGATGGAAACCGGCATTGCGCTGGAAAGCCTCAGCGTCCGCCACCCGGATCATCTGGAAGGGGTGATGGCGCTGAAGGAACGGCGCAAGCCGGTTTTCGGGAAGGGTTAGCCGACACCTTTCACATAGTCGCCGCACTCCACGAACAGCGCGGTGTAGGTCGTCGCATCGTCCGACGCGGTTCCGGGCGTCAGCTTGCCAGCCTGCGCTGCCGCGCCGACTGTGGCGAGGTACGCTCCCGGATCGTCGCACTCAATGTCGTAAACCGCGAGATACTGGTTGGTATCCGCACCCATCAGTTTGGCGACCAATTGAAACCGCTGCGCGCCCTGGCTGCCGGGGAAGGAGACCATCTCGGGCAGATGGGTGTTCTGGTACCAGTCGTGAAATTCGGCTTCCTTGCCCGGGGCCGGTGTGGTCAGCGCGATGATCTTGCATTTGGGCATGGGGCATCCTTCTTGTAGTTGATCGCACAATTGCGCATATTCCAAGCCGGAGCGTCAAGGGAGGAATGTCGATGGCCACGATTGCCCACAACACTTCGGCGGCGCGCAGCTTCAGCCAATTCTCGGTTGCCCCGCTCACCCCCGGGATCGGGGCAGAGTTGCACGGGATCGATCTGGGCAGTGACCTGTCTGACGATACCATCGCCGAAATCCGCGCCGCATTGCTGACCTACAAGGTTATCTTCTTTCGCGATCAGGCGATCAGCGAAGATCGGCACATCGCCTTCGCCCGCCGCTTTGGCGATCTGGAAATACATCCGATCACCCCCAAGGATCAGCCGCATCCGGAAATATTTCATCTCAAGACCAATCCCATGATCCGTCCGGGCAGCCGCGTGGGTGCCGATTTGTGGCACAGCGACGTGACCTGGCGGGCCGAGCCCTCGCTGGGATCGGTATTGCGCGCAAGGATCATGCCCGAGGTCGGCGGAGATACCATGTTTGCCGATATGGTTGCGGCCTATGAGGGGCTGTCTCCCGCGCTCAGGGAATGGATTTGCACACTGACCGCAGTCCACGACGGCAGCGTCTTCGCGACCTTGCAGGGCAAGCCGAAGGAAAGCTTCTGGGAAGAATTCCCGCCGCAGCGCCATCCCGTGGTTCGCACCCATCCGGAAACCGGCGAACGCGCGCTCTATGTCAACTGCGCCTTCACCACCCATATCGAGGGGCTGAGCGACAAGGAAAGCGCCTGGCTGCTCGATCACCTCTATTCGCAGGCCTCCCGCCCCGAATACCAGTGCCGGTTCCGCTGGAAGCAGGATTCAATCGCCTTCTGGGACAATCGCGCCTGCCAGCACTATGCAGTGGCAGACTATTATCCTGCCATGCGGGCGATGGAGCGGGTGACGGTGGCGGGCGACAGGCCGTATTTCGATCCTGCGGCGGTAGAGGCTGGTCACGTCACGGACGAGGGGCAAACTTCTTCACACCGCGACTGTGATGCCTCACTCCTCGGTCCGGACGAGAATGGTCTCACCGATCAGGAAAAACAGCAGAAACGGAGCCCATGCGGCAACCAGCGGCGGGTAGCCGCCGAAATTGCCCATGGCGAGCGCTGCGTTGTCGACCACGAAGAAGGCGAAGCCCAGTGCCGCCGCAATCACCCCGCGGATGAACAGCTGGCCTGATCGGGCGAGTCCGAATGCCGCCAGCGCGCCAAGCAACGGCATCAGCGTTGCTGAAAGCGGCCCGGAAAATTTGTGCCACCACTTGCCCTCGTATTCCCAGGTCCTGCGGCCTGCCGCCTTGAGCGCAGTGATCGTGCGGCGCAGCTGGAACACGTTTTGTGCTTCGGCGTCGACCGAACTGATCGCGACCTGATCCGGCCGCAATTGCGTCGCCACTGTGAGCGCGGCGAGAGGCAGGGTCTCACCGCTTTTGACCGTGAAGCTTACCGGCTTTTCCAGCCTCCAGCCCGGCCCTGCAAAGGTCGCACGCGGGCTGCTGACCTGCTCGACAACCATGCCGTTCGCATCGCGGCGATACCAGGTGACTTGCTCCATCACGATCTGGTTGCCTTCGCCGGTCAGCATCTTCGCTGCCAGAATATGGGCACCGTCACGCAAATAGACGTTGCTGCGAACCGCCGATGTCTTGGGCAGCGGCCCGTAGTTGACCGCCTGCCACGCCTTGAGCGTGGCGTTGGACCGGGTAACGACGCGTTCATTGAAACCGAAGCTGACCAGCGAAACGACACCGGCTGTCAGGATCAGCGGCGCGAGCACCTGATGGGCAGAAAGCCCGGCCGCCTTCATCGAAATCACTTCGCTGTTCTGGTTAAGCGTGCCGAGCGTCAGGATCGTCGCCAGCAGCACCGAGTAGGGCAGAAAACGCGCCATCAGTTGCGGCACGCGCATCGCCATGTAGGTCCAGACTTCGGCATCGGTATTTCCCGGATAGGACAGGATCTTGCCGCTTTCGCCCAGCAGGTCGAGCATCTGGATGACCACCACCAGCAGCAGCAGCATGGCGAGAATCCGCACCGCGAACATCTTTGCGAGGTAAAGCGTCAGGGTGCGTGAGGGGAAGAAATCGAAATGCATCGGTCAGATCGCCAGTTGCTTCTTGCGACGGTCGAGCAGCTTGCGCACCAGGTCGCCCAGCGCGTCGGCCATCCGTTCGAGCCCGCCCAGCGGCCGCCCGCCGGGCACATAGGCCACGCGCCAATACATCCAGATCGACAGCGCCGAAAACAGCACGAATGGCCCCCACTGGATCAGCAGCGGATCCGCTTTGCCAATTCCGGCAACATTCTGACCATACTCGCAGGCCTTGTGATAGGCCGTGACCAGCAGGATCGAGAGGATGATCCCCAGCGAGGAGGTTGAGCGCTTGGGCGGGATCGCCAGCGCCAGGGCAAACAGCGGCAGCACTATCATCACGCAAACCTCGGCCAGCCGGTAGTTGAGGCTGGCACGCGTCTTCAGTTTGACGTCGCGGGGCGCTTCATCGTTCCAGCCGATCCTGAGCAGTTCGGGCAGCACATATTCGCGGTCCTTGCCGCGGGTGCGGAATTTCTCGATCGCGGGCAGGTCGATCGGCAGATCGTGCCGGGTAAATGCCAGGACCCGCGGGGTTGCGCCGGGGGTGTCCTGAATGATCTGGCCCTGATCGAGCCGCAGCACGATGGTGTCCGGGTTGTCCTTGAGGGCGAGAAAACGCCCTTCGCGCGCCGAGATCGACAGCACCTGGCCCTTGTCATTGGCGATGCGCGCGAAAATGCCCTGGAGGCGGCTGCCGCCGTCCTGGCTCTGTTCGATGCGCAGCGCCATCCGGTCCTGAAGGGTGGTGAACTCGCCCACCTTGATCGAAGCGCCCAGCGCGCCCGAGCGAAGATCGAACTGCAGCTGTTCATACCAGTAACGCGATAGCGGCTGAAGATAGCCGACGATCAGCAGGTTGAGGACCATCAGCGCGGCGGTGATCAGGTATGGCACCCGCAGCAGCCGGTTATAGCCGAGGCCCACCGAGCGCATCACATCCAGCTCGTTCGAAAGCGCAAGCTTGCGGAACGCCATCAGGATGCCGAGCATCAGCCCAAGCGGAATGGCGATGCTGGCATATTCGGGCAAGAGATTGGCCAGCATGCGGAACACCACGCTGATCGGCCCGCCTTCGGTCGAGACGAATTCGAGCAGCTTGAGCATCTTGTCGAGCACAAGCAGCGAAGCCGCGATCACGAACACCGACAGCATCGGCGTCAACACAAGCCGGAAGATATAGCGATCGGTGGCGGTGATGAATTTCAAGGGTTTGGCCCGGGTGCCTGCATGTTCTGGCAGTTCCTAGGCCGGGAACGCCCCGTCAGCAAGGTTTCAGGCTTTTTCCAGCGTGCATTGCAGCGGGTGCTGGTTCTGGCGGGCGAAGTCCATCACCTGGTTCACTTTGGTTTCGGCGATTTCATAGGGGAATATTCCGCACACCCCCACACCCTTCTGATGGACATGCAGCATCACCCGGGTGGCCTGCTCAAGGTCCATCCCGAAAAAGCGCTTCAAGACCAGCACGACGAACTCCATCGGCGTGTAATCGTCATTGAGCATCAGCACCTTGAACAGGCTGGGCTTCTTGGGTTTGGTGCGGGTCTTGGTGGCGACATTGGTGTGTTCGCCGCCGCCAGGTGCGTCCGAATCGTCATCCTGCGCGGCGCGGAAAGGCGCGCGCGCGGGCAAATCTGCTGTGGGAACCGACCTCGACATCGCGGGGGATTATCGCATCGCAGGGGGGACAAGACAAGCTACTGATGCGCAGAAGGTTCCAGCGGACAAGCAAACGGGCCGGACGGTGCAATACCGTCCGGCCCGCGCTTCGTCTGGACCGGCAGGGAGGAGGAGGAGCCGGGGCCAGTGCCGAATATGCGATCAGGCAGCCTTGGCAAACTTGCCGGCAACTTCGCCGCTGCGTGCGGCAACCGGGGCAAACACTTCGCCAGCCAGCTTGAACAGCGCAGCGCTGTTCTTGGCGCCGAAGGTCAGTGCATCGGTGACATTGCGCTTGAGCAGTTCGTTCTGGAGCACCAGAAGATCGCTGGGCGACTTCACGGCTGCCAGCTTCTTGGCATCGGCCTTCACGGTCTTGATGGCGGTCTTGCCCTCGGCAACATAGCCTTCGCCCAGCGTCTTGAGGCCGGTGGTGAGGACCTTGCCCGAGGCAACCACGGCATCGACATTGCCCTTGGTCAGTGCATTGGCTTCACCCAGCGCGACGCTGGCCTTGGCCAGGAGGGCCTTGGTCTTGTTCTGTGCGTTAGCGGCGAAAGCTTCGATGTTTTCAGCGAATTGTGCGGTCTGCTTGGTAGCCATGATAGATTCCTTCGATTTCTGGATGGGATTGGATTTGGTTTTGGGCTTTGATTTGGAAACTGCGGCCTTCGGTGCGACGGCTTCCGGTGATTTCTTGACCGCCTTGACGGCAGGCTTTGCTTGCTTCGCTGCCTTGATGGCGGGTTTGGCCGGTGCAGTTGCACGCTTGGCCTTGCCGGGGAACGGGATCGGCTTTGCCTCTGCAGGGACAGCAACTGCTGCCTCCACCGGGGCGGCAACCGGTTCCGCGACCGCAGCTTCGGCTTTGGTCAGCACTGCCTGTGCGGCAGCGGCATAGGCTTTCTCGGCAGCTTCGTCGGTTACGACGTCGATAGTATCGGCCATTGTTCTTCGCGTCCTTGCAGTCAGGGTTCGGTTGGAACGAACTTTGTTGCAGTGCACAAATATGCATTGCGGGCGCTAAGTCAACTGTTTTTTGTGCAGTGCAGCATTTTTTGCGTGAGCCGTTGCCTAGCGCATGCCCACATAGCGGCCCGGGGCTGCTTCGATTCCGGGGTCGCGCTTGCCGCCGGGCTTGCGCCTGCCCTTTGCCGGCACGCACTTCGGCGAGTGCGTCCGCAGCCATTCGGCCCAGTGCGGCCACCAACTGCCCGGGCTCTCAATTGCTCCCGCGAGAAATCCGTCGAAACCGTCTCTTGCTGATGGATTGGTCCAGAACTGGTACTTGTTGGCAGCCGGCGGGTTGACCACTCCGGCAATGTGGCCTGACCCGGCCAGCACGAATGTCCAGGGGGCATTGAGGTGGCGGGTGATTTTCCACACGCTGTGCGGCGGTGCAATATGGTCTTCGCGCCCGGCCTGGATGTAGCAGGGCGTTGTTATGCGGCTGAGATCGATCGGCATGCCCAGCGCCGACAGCGAATCCGGCTGCACCAGCCGGTTGTCGAGATAGAGATCCTGCAGATAGTTCGCGTGCCATATGGCGGGCAGGTTGGTGACATCGCCGTTCCAGTGAAGCAGGTCGAAAGCGCGATAGGGCTCGCCCAGAAGATAGTGACGCTCTGCGTAGGACCACAGCAGTTCCCTGGCGCGGAGCAGGTTGAAGACCATCGCCATGCAGCGGCCATCGAGATAGCCCTCAGGCGCCAGTTCGCCAAAAGCCGCGATCAGGCGCTCGTCGATGAAGTGCTTGAGATCACCGGCTTCCTCGAAATCGACCTGGGCCGTAAACAGCGTCGCGCTGGCGACTTTGTCAGCCTCGTCCCGGCGCGCCAGCACCGCGAGCGTCGCCGCCAGGGTCGTGCCCGCAACGCAATAGCCGATGGCGTGGACCGCAGGTACGTCGAGCCGCGCGCGCACCGTATCGATCGCATCGATCTGGGCGGTGATATAGTTGTCCCAGGTTGCCTCGGCCAGGCTGGCGTCAGCAGATCGCCATGACACCATGAACACCGTGATCCCCTGCTCGACCGCCCAGCGCACGAAGCTTTTGCCGGGGTTGAGGTCGAGGATGTAAAACCGGTTGATCCACGGCGGGAAGATCACCAGCGGCGCGGCAAGCACCTGGGGCGTGGTCGGCGCATACTGGATCAGCTGGTAGAGCGGCGTTTCATGGACGACCGTGCCCGGGGTAACTGCGATGTTCTCTCCGATTCGGAATGCGCCGGGCAGCGAATGGGTGATCTGGCCGCGTCCGAGATCGGCAATCAGGTGTTCAAGCCCCTTGATCAGGCTTTCCCCGCGCGTTGCCTTCGCCCGCTCGATCACGACCGGATTGGTCAGCGGGAAGTTTGACGGACTAAGTGCATCGGCGATCAGCTTGAGGAAGAAATCGCGGCGACCTTGCGCTGCCGGGTCCGTTGCCGGGACCTTGTGCAAGGCTGTTTCGAGCTGGTTGCACAGATGCAGGTAGGACTGCTTCAGCAAGGCAAATTCAGGCCGCTCGCGCCATTGTGCACCTGCGAAGCGAGCATCGTCCGGATCCGTATTGCCGCCTGCTTCAAATGGTGTTTCCAACAGGGCCAGCAGTTCGCTCCAGCCCTGCTGAAGCTCTTCAAGCCCATCCCGGCCTTCCAGCACGCGGGCCAACCAGGCCGGATCGGGAAATTGCGCGCGCCAGACCGGATCGGGGCTTTCCGCGCGGCTGGCGAGGAATTCCAGCCACATGGTCTGCATGCGCAGCAACACCTGCGCCCAATGTGCGGCGTCCTGCGGATCTGGCGGAATCGCTGCGCGCAACAGCCCGGCGAACAGTTCCGGCACGGCATCTTCGATGCGAAACTGGCCGGTCATTCCAAGCGGACTCCTGTGTCCAATCGCGGTTCTTCGCCGTCGGTCGCTCCGCCCGGACCCAGCATAGCGCAATAGCCGCGATTTGCCAGAGGCCGAATATCGCCCTAAACGAAGGCCTTCGCGGCAATTCCGCCGCACGACCGGACAGCCTAATACCATGGAAGACGAGTTCTACCGCATCAAGCGCCTGCCGCCCTATGTCATCGCCGAAGTGAATGACATGCGCGCCGCAGCCCGCCATGCGGGGCGGGACATTATCGACCTTGGCATGGGCAACCCCGATCTGCCGCCAGCCCAGCATGTCATCGACAAGCTGTGCGAAGTCGCCCGCAAGCCCGATGCCCACGGCTATTCAGCCTCGGCCGGCATTCCCGGCGTGCGCAAGGCACAGGCGAACTATTATGCGCGCCGCTTTGGCGTCGAGCTTGATCCGGCCACTGAAGTGGTGATGACCATGGGCTCGAAGGAAGGCCTCGCCTCGATGGCGACGGCCATGATTGGCCCGGGCGATGTGGTGCTGGCTCCCAACCCGAGCTACCCGATCCACACCATCGGCTTCATCATCGGCGGCGCAACGATCCGTTCGGTGCCGGTGACGCCGGACGAGCGCTATTGGGACGCGCTGGAGCGGGCGATGAAGTTCACCGTGCCGCGCCCTTCGGTGCTGATCGTAAACTATCCCTCAAATCCCACCGCCGAGAGAGTCGATCTCGCGTTCTATGAGCGGCTGGTCCCCTGGGCGAAAGAGAACAAGGTCTGGGTGATTTCCGATCTGGCCTATTCGGAACTCTATTTCGATGGAGTCCCCACGCCGTCGATCCTGCAGGTTCCGGGGGCGAAAGAAGTTGCGGTGGAATTTACCTCGCTGTCCAAGACCTATTCCATGGCTGGTTGGCGGGTCGGTTTTGCGGTCGGCAATGCGCGGCTGATCGCTGCGCTGAAGCGGGTCAAGAGCAATCTCGACTATGGCGCCTTCACGCCGATTCAGGCTGCCGCCTGCGCGGCCTTGAATGGTCCGCAGGATATCGTCGAAAAGAACCGTGAGCTCTACCAGAAACGCCGCGACGTCATGGTCGAAAGCTTCGGGCGGGCGGGCTGGGACATCCCGAGCCCGCGCGCCTCAATGTTCGCCTGGAGCCCTCTGCCGCCCGCACTCAAGGACATGGGCAGCCTTGAATTTTCCAAGCAGCTTCTGACCCATGCCGACGTCGCGGTTGCCCCGGGCGTGGGCTTTGGCGAGGAAGGCGAAGGCTTCGTGCGTATCGCCATGGTCGAAAACGAGCAGCGGCTGCGGCAGGCCGCGCGCAACATCAAGCGCTACCTGTCCAGCATGGGCGTGAACAGCTCGGCTGCCTAGTCGTCCCACTTCTCCAGCACGCATCCCGGTCCTGCCTGAAAAGTTGCGGTTTGCGGGAAAAGCAGGGCGAAGCGCGCGGTAACGCTGCGTTCTTCGGCATCTTCGCTCAGCGTGACGAGGCCCATGCCCGGTTCGAAATCCTTGCTGCAATCATCAAGGCTGCGCCCGCCGACATAGCGGCACGAACAGGCAACGCGTGCGCCATAAGCTGCGCCAGTGGTGGCATAGCCCGAGATCGGTTGCCACAACCAGATCAGTACTGCCAGCGCGATGGCTGGCAGCAGCCAGGCAATGGCGCGCCAGCGCGGGCGGCGCCTTGGTGCAGGAGATTTCGGCTTGGCTGTTGCCATCGGGACCCGGCTTGCGCATGACACGCGCCATGGGTGCGCGCTTCCTGTCCCTTATCCTGCCGATGCTGCTCGCGCCAGCCCTGAGCGGCTGCGGCGGCGACGCGCCGGCAATTCCGCCGCTCGGCCAGACGGCTCTGGAGGCGATCGACGACAAGCCGGGCGCGCCGCGCGAAAAGCTTGCACGCGCTGTCGATGCGCTGTTCGCTGATGATTCGGCGGGCGAAACCCGGGCGGTGCTGATCCTGCACGCCGGACACATTTCCGCCGAGCGCTATGCGCCCGGCTATTCCCGCGAAACCCGCTTTGTCGGCTGGTCGATGTCGAAATGCGTGACCGGAGTTGCGGTTGGCCTGCTCGCCGCCGATGGCCGCCTCAGGCTCGACGAAACCGCGCCGGTGACCGAATGGCAACGCACCGGCGATCCGCGCGGAGAGGTGACCTTGCGCCAATTGATGCAGATGCGATCAGGCCTGCAGCACACCGAGGATGGCGATCCGATCTACGAATCCGGCGAAGTGCGCATGCTGTTTCTCGATGGCCGTGACGACATGGCGGCCTGGGCAGAAGCGCAGCCGCTCGAGGCCGTGCCGGGACGCAAGTTCGAATATTCCTCGGCAACCAGCGTGATCCTGGCCGACCTTGCAACCCGCGCGCTGACCGACAGTGTCGATCCGGCCCTGCGTCGCGTGGCGATGGACGAATTCCTGCGCACCCGGCTGTTCGAGCCGCTCGGCATCCGCAAGATGGTCGCCGAATACGACGCTGCCGGAACCATGATCGGATCGAGCCTGATCCATGGCCGGGCGCGCGATTGGGCGCGGTTTGGCGAATTCCTGCGTGATGGCGGCTCGGTCAAGGGGGCGCAACTGGTGCCGCGTGCCTGGATCGATTTCATGACCACACCCAGCCCCCGCAATCCGGGCTATGGCGGTCAGGTCTGGCTCAATCGTCCCCAAAGCAGCGGCGAAGAGGTGCTGTTCCCCGATCGCGCTCCGCGGAGCCTGTTTGCCTGTCTCGGGCACCTTGGCCAGTATGTCATTGTCTCACGCGAACAGAAGCTGGTGGTGGTGCGGCTCGGCAAGACCGACGCTGCTAAGCGCGAAGTGCTGCGACAGCGAATGGGCGATATCGTGGTGCTGTTTCCGAAATCCTAAATCGATGCAGTTGCACCTGCGATTGCGATGATGTCATCGGCAGCGTTGCCCTGTTCGTCGACCAGACCATCGGGATCGGGATGGATCAGGATTTCAACCCCGGGAAATTCCGCAGTCAGCTTTTCTTCGATCTCGTCCATGACCCGGTGGGCATCGCGCACCGTCATCGCCGGGTCGACCCAGACGTGGAACTGCACAAAATCGCGGTTGCCCGAGGTGCGTGTGCGCAAATCGTGCACGCCGCGCAGCTGCGGGTGGCGACCGAGAACTTCGATGAACCGCGCCTTCTTGTCGTCGTCCCACTCGCGGTCCATCAATTGCTCGATCGCCCGTGAAGAGGCGTTCCAGGCGCTCCATCCGAGCCATGCTGCAATCGCCAGACCGAACAGCGGGTCTGAACGGGCAACCCCGAGGTAGTGGTCCAGTGCGAGCGCGGCGATCACCGCGCCGTTGAGCATCAGGTCAGACTTGTAGTGAACATGGTCTGTGGCAATCGCCAGGCTGCCGGTACGGCGGATGACATGGCGCTGCCAGGCGAGCAGCGCGAGTGTTGCCGCGATTGCAATCAGCGAGACCGCAATGCCCTCTCCCGCCGCCTCGATCCGCGTGCCGCCGAACAGTTGCTGCACCGCGCGCACCGCCAGACCCAATGCCGAGATCGAGATGAGCACGACCTGGAACATGGCCGCCAGGGCTTCGGCTTTGCCATGACCGAACCGGTGATTGGCATCGTCGGGCTGGGCGGCGACCCAGACGCCAGCCAGCGTTGCCAGGCTGGCGGCAAGGTCGAGCGCAGTATCGGCCAGACTGCCCAGCATCGCCGTGGATCCGGTCGACCATGCCGCCCAGGCCTTGAGCGCCACCAGAAACAGCGCGACCGTGATGCTGGCCAGTGCAGCGCTTCGGTTCAACCGGGCCGAATTGTCCTGATTCTTCATGTTCTGGGCACTCATGGATAGAGCAGCGTGCTGGTCCAGCCGCTTCCCTGCCGTTCGAAGCGCCGGCGTTCATGCAGCCGGTGAGGGCGGTCGAGCCAGAATTCGATCGCCGCCGGGGTCAGCCGGAATCCGGTCCAGTGGCGCGGTCGTTCGACCTCCCGTCCGGCGAAATCATGCTCCGCCTGCCGGTATCGCTCGAGAAAGGTCGTGCGTGCGTCGAGCGGAGCGGACTGGTCAGAGGCCACTGCGCCAAGCTGGGAATCGCGGGTGCGGCTGGCGAAATAGGCGTCGGCCTCTGCTTCGCTCACCGGACATAGCGCGCCTTCGATGCGGATCTGGCGGCGCAGGCTCTTCCAGTGGAACAGCAAGGCTGCCTGGGGATTGTCGGCCAGTTCGCGCCCCTTGCGGCTGTGGGTATTGGTATAGAAGACAAATCCATCGGGCCCGTGCCCTTTGAGCAGCACCATCCGCACCGAAGGCGCGCTGCCTGCCGTTGCCGTTGCAAGGGCCATGGCATTTGCATCGCTGGGCTCGCACTTGATGGCTTCTGCGAACCAGCTGTCGAAAAGCACCATGGGATCGCCAGCAGGGATTTCATCCGAGGCCAGTTCAGTATTCACGCATTTGTCCAGGCAAAATCGGGGGTAACAGGGTGTGTCCGGCTACCGGCATAGCTTCATGGCCGGAATTAGCAACGCGCGCCTTGTCCTCGGTCAATTGCCAACCTAAGTTCAGCGAGATGGCAGCAGACCCTTATTCAATCCTGGGAGTGGCACGCGGTGCGAGCGAGAAGGACGTCAAGTCCGCCTATCGCAAGCTCGCCAAGGAACTTCATCCGGACACCAATACCGGCAATCCACAGGCAACCGAGCGGTTCAGCGAGGTTACCCGTGCTTACGACCTGCTGTCCGACAAGGACAAGCGCGCCCGTTTCGACCGCGGTGAGATTGATATCGACGGGAATCCGGCATTCGGCGGCGGAGGATTTGGCGGCTTCGGCGGTGGCAGCGGCCATGGCGGCTTTCGCGCGGACGGTTTCGAAGGCTTTGGCGGCGGCACCGAGAATATCGATCTTGGCAACATTTTCGATGGTTTGTTCGGAGGTCGCGGCGGGTTTGGCGCCGGACCGGGCGGCAGGCCGAGGCCGGCGGCCAAGGGCGAAAACGTCAAATACCGCCTGGCAGTTGCCTTCGTGGATGCCGCGTCGCGCGCACCGCAGCGGATAACCCTGCGCGATGGCAAGACCATCGATCTCAAATTGCCCGCCGGCGTCGAAGAGGGAACCCAGATGCGGATCTCCGGCAAGGGCGAACCCGGCCCCGGAGGCAACGGTGATGCCCTGGTGACAATCCATGTCCAGCCGCATCCCTTCTTCCGGCGCGATGGCGACAATATCCGGCTCGACCTGCCGGTAACGCTCGACGAGGCGGTCAATGGCGCAAGGGTTCGGGCACCCACGGTCGATGGCGCAGTCATGCTGACGCTGACGCCGGGAAGCAGTTCGGGCAAGACCCTGCGGCTCAAGGACAAGGGCTTTACGCGCAAGGACGGCAGCCGGGGTGATCAGCTTGTGACGATTGAAATTGTCCTGCCCGAAAGCGATGCCGATCTGGCAAGGCGGCTCGATGGCTGGCGCGACACG
Organism: uncultured Alphaproteobacteria bacterium; assembly: GCA_963732725.1. Classification (GTDB taxonomy): domain Bacteria; phylum Pseudomonadota; class Alphaproteobacteria; order Sphingomonadales; family Sphingomonadaceae; genus Novosphingobium. The sequence continues at coordinate 193,294 of CAVTAQ010000002.1, forward strand.
CGCGAGCCGCGCTCCAAGCTGGGCGTCTGACAGCAGGGAGGGGAGGCGAGTTTGGAAGAGCGGCCGCTTGGCGACCCTGCAACCCATGCCGATCTCTCGCCCGAAGCACGGCGTCAGGATGCCTTGCGCGAACTGGCCGGGCTGCAGAACGTGTTCGACCGCCATATCGGGCCGGGCTCGCGATTTTTCCGGGTGATCAAGCGGGTCTGGGTCGGCGCCTATTACGACGGTTTCATTCACGCGGGTAATCTCGCCTACATGGCGATCCTCGCGCTGTTTCCGTTTTTCATAACCATGACCGCCGTGTTCACGCTGCTGGGCGAAGCGAGCCAGCGCGAGGCGTCGATCCACGCTTTTCTGGTCGCGCTGCCGCCCATCGTCGCCGCAGTTATCGAACCGGTTGCCCGCGACGTGGCTTCTGCCCGCAGCGGCTGGCTGCTGTGGATCGGCGGGCTGGTCGGGCTGTGGACGGTTACCAGCCTGATCGAGACAGTCCGGGATATTCTGCGGCGCGCCTATGGCACGCCTGAAACCCAGGCGTTCTGGCGCACCCGGCTGCTTTCTTCGGCCATGATCTTCGGGGCTGTGGTGACTTTGCTGCTGGCGCTGTTTCTTCAGGTGGCAATCGCCACTGCCCAGGAAGTGGTCGATGCGTGGTTTCCCCGGCTGGGTGATCTGGCGCTGGCACTGAGCACCTCGCAGTTGATCCCCGCAGCGGTTCTCTTTGGCTCGATTTACCTCCTGTTCTACACGCTGACCCCACCTGCTTACCGCTCCAAAGCCTATCCCAAATGGCCTGGTGCCTTGCTGGTTACCCTGTGGTGGGTGGCAGTGACGATTGCCTTGCCGGGCGTGCTGCGCCGCTTTTTCACTTACGATCTCACCTATGGCAGCCTGGCGGGCGTGATGATCGCCCTTTTCTTTTTCTGGCTGGTCGGCTTAGGGATGGTGATCGGTGCAGAACTTAACGCAGCGCTTGCCGAAACGCCGGAGGAACGCGACATGCTTGGTCAGACGGACAATCGCGGTCGCATGGCGCAAGTCAGGGAACAGGAATAGACAGATGACCGGTCTGATGCAGGGCAAACGCGGACTCATCATGGGGTTGGCGAATGACAAATCGCTGGCCTGGGGCATAGCCAAGGCGCTTCACCAACATGGTGCGGAGATGGCCTTTTCCTATCAGGGTGAAGCGCTGGAAAAGCGCGTGCGCCCGCTTGCCGAGAGCCTTGGCAGCGATTTTCTGATCGATTGCGATGTCGCCGACATGGCCGCACTCGATACCGCCTTTGCGACACTCGCCGCGCGTTGGCCTAAGATCGATTTTCTCGTCCACGCCATCGGTTTTTCCGACAAGAACCAGCTGCGCGGCCGGTATTACGATACCACGCTCGACAATTTCCTGATGACCATGAACATCTCCGCCTACAGTCTGGTCGCCGTCACCCAGCGGGTAATCCCGATGATGACCGAGGGCGGATCAATCCTGACCCTGAGCTATTACGGGGCGGAAAAGGTTGTGCCGCATTACAACGTGATGGGTGTTGCCAAGGCGGCGCTGGAAACCAGCGTCAAGTACCTCGCCAACGATCTTGGCCGCGACAATATCCGGGTCAACGCGATTTCCGCCGGGCCGATCCAGACCCTGGCGGCCCGTGGCATCGGCGATTTCAACTACATTCTCAAATGGAACCAGCTCAATTCGCCGCTCAGGCGCAATGTCACCATCGAGGATGTCGGCGGCGGCGCGCTCTATCTGCTGTCCGATCTCGCATCGGGGGTTACCGGAGAGGTGCACCACATCGATGGCGGCTACAATGTCATCGGCATGAAGCAGGAAGATGCGCCGGATATCGCGCTGATCTGAGTTTCTGCTGCGAACGGCTGGCTGGGTTGTTTCGCTCTACTTCGGCAGCGGCAGCGGCGGCGGTGCGGGGTCGTTCGCCTGGTCTGCATTCTGCTCAGCCCGCTTGCGGGCGGCATATTCCTTTTCGAGCTGCTCGACCCGGGCCTGGGTTTCGGCGGCTTCCTGATCGATGGTCGCCAGCCGCTTGGCGCGTTCGGCAGCGATCAGTTCGCTGAACCGGATATTGGGATCGGAGTTCTTTTCGCCATAGGCATCGCCGATCAGCTTGTTGACGCAGCCGGTGAATCCGCCGGGGCCAACCGGCGAGCACGACAGGGTGCCTGATCTGCCAACCATTTCAACTGCGGCAACCCGGTCGGTCCATGCGCGGTTTTCCGGCGATTCGGATTCGCGCAGCGCTTCGGGAATGCGGAAGCGTTCGCTCTCGTCCTTGCGGGCGCAGACGCTGATCTCATTCTCCGATTCAGGCGGTGGGCACGAATCCTTGCCATAAACGATATGGATCGACACTTTTTCACCGCTATCCTGCGCGGCAGCAGGCATGGCGGTTGTCAGCGAAGCTGCAACAAAGACGGCGGCAAAAGACAGGCGTGGCACGGGCGTGCTCCCAAGGCTGGATGGCCCCAGTATAGGGGCCAATCCGGTGAATGGTAGCTGAAGAGCAATCTGCGTTTGATTGTGCTCAAATTCGTTCGGAAAGCCGGATTGCCAGGCGGCAGCCAAGCCGGATCGCGCCTGAAAGCAGCGGATAGGCCGGGGCTTGCTCTGCCCCCGCAGCGAGCGCGGTTTCGCGGTGTTCGCGCTCGTCGGCGCGGCTTTCCTCGATGAGATTCGAAAGTTCCGGATCCCCGCTGCCCAATGTGTCGAGCTGCGCGGTATAGTGGCGGTCAATCTCCAGCTCAATTGCCGCCGTGCAGGCCATGGCCGCCTTCGGGCCGATCAGGGCAGTGGCGGCACCGAGCGCGAAGCCGGCCACGTTCCAAACCGGCTGCAGTGCCGTCGGGCGAACCTTGCGTGCGGCAACCAGCGCATTGAACTTGGCGAGATGCCGGGCCTCCTGCGCGGCCATGGCCTCGATCTCGGCCGAATGCGGGGCGCGGCTGCCCATCACCGCCAGCTGGCCGGCATAGATGCGGGTTGCTCCGTATTCGCCGGCCTGATCGACACGGAGCATGTGTGAGATGTCCTTGCCGCTCATTGCACGGCATCCCGGCGGTGGGCCAGCAGCACCCCGATGGCGAGCGCAGCCGCCGAGGAAAACAGGAAATTCCAGCCCGCCAGAGAAATGCCGAGCAGGCTCCACGGCGCCCTGTCGCAACGCACGATCGGAGCGTTCATGATCGCCTCCAGCGGATCGCCTCCCATGGCGACCTGGCTGGAACAGGCGGTGAGGCCCTGCCACCAGTCATACTCCACGCCGGCGTGAAACAGGCCCAGCAGTCCGGCGATACCGATAGCCAGTCCGGCCAGCCCCGTCAGCCATCGGAGGCGCGGCAGGAACCATGCTGCCAGCGCAATCGCCAGCGCGGCAAGATGCGCGTAACGCTGCCACCAGCACATCTCGCAAGGATAAAGCCCGAAAGCGTACTGGGAGATATAGGCCCCGCCGAGCAGCGCCAGCGGCGCGCCCATTGCGATGGTTCGCGCCAGCCGGTCAGTATCGGCAACCTTCATCGCGGATCAGAGCTTTCTTGCGGCGACGGTGGTCGATCCGGTTCCCGATGTCCGCTTGAGGGTTTCCAGCGCATAGTGCAGCTGGAAGTCCTTGATGCCTTTGGCCTTGAGCTGTTCGGCGGTCATCCGGAAGCGCGGATCGTCCTGCTTGTCGGTCTCCAGCTGCTTGTCGTCGAGATTGACCTCGTTGATCAGGTGTCCGCGCAGATCGCTTTCGCGCATGGTCCGTTCCGAACGTTTGCGGGCATCGGGATCGGAAATCTGCGGCACGCGGATATCGGGATCGATTCCGCCTTCCTGCACCGAGCGGCCCGAAGGCGTATAATAGCGCGCGGTGGTCAGCTTGATCGCGCTGGTGCGGTCGAGCGTGATCATCTGCTGGACCGAGCCCTTGCCGAAGCTGCGCTCACCCATGATCGCGGCGCGGTGCTGGTCCTGCAGGGCTCCCGCGACGATCTCCGAGGCCGATGCACTGCCTGCATCGATCAGCACGATCATCGGCAGTCCCTTGGCAACATCGCCGCGATAGACCGATTCAGCCCGGTAATATTCATTCTCGCTGGCAACCCGCCCGCGCTGGGAGACAATGTCACCGGTTGTCAGGAACAGGTCGGAGAGTGCGACTGCCTCATCAAGCGAACCGCCGGGGTTTGAGCGCAGATCGAGCACCAGCCCGGCCAGCTTGTTGCCCGATTGCTGCTTCATCTGCGATATCGCTTCGGCAACGTCCTTGCCGACATTGCGGGAGAATTCGTTGACCGAGATCACTCCGAGATTGCCCTTGAGCTCGGAGGTGACCGGCTTGAGGGTGATCACGCCGCGGGTCACGGTAACATCGAACGGTTCATCACGGCCCGAGCGGAAAATGGTCAGCCGGATTGAGGTTCCCGCCTCGCCGCGCATCTTGGCCACGGCTTCGTCGAGATCGCCGCCATAATAGAGCTTGCCATCAAGATGGGTGATGAAATCGCCTGCCTTGAGCCCGGCCTTCTCTGCCGGACTGCCCTTCATCGGCGACACCACCTTGACCGCGCCATCATCCATCACGACCGAAAGGCCAAGGCCGGAATAGTTGCCGTCGATCATGGTCTCAAGCCGCTGCAGGCTGGCGCCATCAAGGTATGAGCTGTGCGGATCAAGGCTGGAGAGCATGCCGTCGATCGCGCCCTTGAGAAGCTCGTCGTCCTTGACCGGTTCGACGTAGTTTTGCTTGATCAGCTGATAGACCGCGATCAGCTTGCCGAATTGCGGGCCTGAGCGGGCATCGACTGCTGCCAGGCCAGCCGTCGTCGCCGGAATCAGGGCAACGGTGCTGACCAGCAGCGCGGCGCGGGCGAGGGAAGCGAGTTTCATCGGCGGGTTGCCTTTCGCATTGGGTTGCGGCGGATTCTATAGCGCACGCGTGATGAATGCCAGATGGAGAGTGCTCATAGTGCCTTGATATGTTCCAAGGGGTTAACCGGCTGGCCGTTTTTCCTCAGTTCAAGCGTCAGCACCGGGCGGCCTGCACCGGCAATCCCGAGCGGCGAACCCGCCACGATCCGTTCGCCAACCCGCGCATCAAGCTGCGCCAGACCGGTGATCAGCGACGTCCAGCCGCCGGCATGTTCGATGATGACGATGCTGCCATAGCCGCGATAGGGCCCGGCAAAGGCAACCCGCCCGGCAGCAGGCGCAACCGCTTGCGCTCCCTGCCTCACCGCCAGGGAAATTCCGCGAGAGCGCGCCTGGCCCGGGCTGGCCTCGCCGAAACCGCTCACCAGCCGGCCGGTGAGCGGCAGAATATAGGCTAACCGGTCAGTCGGCGGGGCAGGTGGCGGACCGGACGCGACGACCTGGGCAAGATCGGGCCGCGCCGGCCGCATCACGGGGCCGGGCAGCGCCGCCAGGGCCTGGCGCAGCTCGCCCGACTTGCCGACTTCGTCTGCAAGCGAATCGAGATCCCGGGCCTGCTCGGCCAGGGCCAGGGCCCGTTCGGCCTCCCGGTCGGCAACGCCGCTGACCACGCGCGAATCAAGCCGCTGGCGGGTCTCCAGCGCAGCCAGTCCGCTGCGCCGCGCCCGCAACTCGTCCTGATCCCGCCGCAGGTCGGCAACAGCAAGCCGGGATTGTGACTGCAAGGCCTTGGCCTGCCGGATTTCGCCGCGCACGGCCGCGGTTCGCCGCTCGACAATCGGCAGGACTGTCGACAGCACTGCCCGCTGCCGCGCAGCATCATTGAGCGTGCCTGGTCGCAGCAAGGCGAGAGTGGGCGGAATGCGTGAAATTCGCTGAAGCGAAGCGGTCAATCCGACCAGCGGCAATTGTTTGGCGGCCAATCGCTCCCGCAAGGCGCGTCGCTGGTGTTCGATCAGGCCGATCCGGGCTTCGTGCCCGGCAATTTTCGCTTCTGCCTGCTGGATACGCGCGGCCAGTCCCGCAGCTTCCTGAGCGGTGCGATCCGCCACTTCGCCGGCCTCTGCGGCCCGGGCCTCAAGCTGTTCGGCCCTGATGCGTGCGGCCTCGCCCTGGGCTTTCGCCTGCGCCAGCGCCGCCTCGATCTGAGCCGGACTGTCATAGGTGAGCACTTGCTGCGCACAGACTCCGGCCGAAACAAGGGCCAGAAGCGCCAGAGCGGAACGAAACAGCAAATGCATCGCGCTCCCTATCCCGAACGATGATAGGGATGGCCAGACAAAATGCTCACCGCGCGCCACAATTGTTCGGCCAGCATCGCGCGGGCCAGCATGTGCGGCCAGGTCATCGCACCGAATCCGAGCACCAGATCGGCGCGCTTGCGCGCTTCTTCGCCATGCCCATCAGCGGCGCCGATGTGGAAGCGCGCCTCGCGCACGCCTTCGTCGCGCCAGCGGCCAAGCAAGGCCGCGAACTCCTCTGAAGAGAGCTGGGTGCCGCGCTCGTCGAGCAAAACTTCGCGCGCCGGAGCAAGCGGCGCAGGAGGTTTGCCCCCGCTTTCGGCAAGTTCGGTGTGCCGCAGCGGCCAGCCAATGCGCCTGACATAGCGCTCAACCAGATCTGCCTCAGCCGACCGGCCGATCTTGCCGCAGGCGATTATGTGCAGTTGCACAGACGCGCGGGGTCAGGCTGACCCGCTCGCCGGGGAATCGCCGAAGGCCCACATCCGCTCGAGATTGTAGAATTCGCGAACCTCCGGGCGGAACACATGGACGACCACGTCGCCGGCATCGACCAGTACCCAGTCGGCAGCGGGCAGGCCTTCGATCCGGGCAAAACCGAATCCGCCCTGCTTGACCCGTTCGGCCAGCTTCTGGGCGATCGCGGCAACTTGCCGGTTTGAACGGCCGGACGCGATGATCATGTGATCGGCAATCGCGCTTTTGCCTTCAAGCGGGATCGAGACGACATCCTGCGCCTGATCGTCATCGAGCGACTGCAGCACCAGCGCGTGGAGCGAGCCGGGCTCGCTTGCAATGGCCGACGCCGAGCCCTGGGGTGCGGCGGCGGGCAGCGGATTGGTTTGCGCCTGGGTCATCGGAAAGGGATCAACTCCATGTTCGAACCAGCGCGAGAATGCGCAAGCTCCTGATATGCCATTACTGAGGTGGGCGGGGCAGGTCGGATGCAAGGCGCTTTCACGCGGCGTCCACGGGGATGGGCTGGTAAGTCACGCCGTCGCGCAGGGCTTTGGCTGAGTACCTGCTGGCCCATTGCGGATCGGCCTTGCGCAGTGCAGTGGCCGAACGCTTGTCGGGATCGAAACGCAACATTGTCAGCGCGGGCGCGCTCCGTGCCTTCCGGTGGCTAAGGCTGGCGGCGGACGTCCGGTAACGACCGAGCCAGGCCCATGCGGGGTTCGCGCGGGCGGCGGCATCATACCCCGGACGGGCGATAACCGCAATCGGCATTGACCGGGCGATTCCGCGCCAGTTCTTCCAGCGCGAAAACTGGACAAGATTGTCGCTGCCCATCAGCCAGACGAAGCGCCGTTTGGGCCAGCGGCGCAGCATCTTGCGGAGCGTATCAACGGTATAGCGGGTGGCCAGTTCGCGTTCGAGCGCACTCACCCGGATGGGCGCGCGGCGGGCCTGGCGGCGGGCACTGCCGAACCTTGCGGAAAGCCGCGCCATTCCGGCCCCGGGCTTGAGCGGATTGCCCGGCGAGACCAGCCACCACACTTCATCCAGGCCCAATGCCTTGAGCGCAAACAGGGAAATGCGCCGGTGCCCGCCATGCGCGGGGTTGAAGCTGCCGCCCAGAATCCCGGTCCGGATGGGTCTCAAGGCCTGGTCTGGCCGGTGCCGCGCACCTGCCACTTGTAGGTTGTCAGTCCTTCCAGAGCCACCGGACCGCGCGCATGCAGGCGGCCGGTTGCAATGCCGATTTCCGCGCCCAGTCCGAATTCGCCGCCATCGGCAAACTGGCTCGAGGCATTGACCATGACAATCGCGCTATCGACTTCATCGAGAAAACGCTCGGCAACGCCGTCATTGCCGGTGATGATCGCATCGGTGTGGTTGGACGAATGACGGTCGATGTGCGCCAGCGCCTCGTCAAGCCCGTCGACCACTGCGACTGACAGGATGGCGTCGAGGTATTCGCAGTCCCAGTCGTTGGCGCTGGCGGGGATCACCCGCGGGTCGAGCGCACGGGCGCGGGCATCGCCGCGCAATTCGCAGCCCTTGTCGATGAGCGAAGCAAGCAGCCTTGATGAATCGGGAAAGCGCGCGTCCAGCAAAAGGGTTTCCATCGCCCCGCAGATGCCGGTGCGCCGCATCTTGGCGTTGAGCGCAATGTCCCGCGCCATGTCCGGATCAGCGTCCGAATGAACATAGGTGTGACAAATGCCGTCAAGGTGGGCGAGCACCGGGACCCGCGCATCGGCCTGAACCCGGGCGACCAGGCTCTTGCCGCCGCGCGGCACGATCATGTCGATCAGGCCTGCTGCCGCGAGCATTGCCCCCACTGCCGTGCGATCCTGGGTTGGCACCAGCTGCACCGCATCCTCAGGCATTCCCGCCGCAACCAGACCCTCGACCAGCGCGGCATGGATCGCCCGGTTCGAGTGGACAGCCTCGCTGCCGCCGCGCAGCAGCACGGCATTGCCCGAGCGCAAACACAGCGCGGCTGCATCGGCGGTTACATTGGGGCGGCTCTCGTAGATGATCCCGATCAGCCCGATCGGCACGCGCACCCGGGAAAGCCGCAGGCCATTGGGCCGCTCGGTCCGGTCGATGGTCTCTCCGACCGGATCGGGCAGGTCGGCGACCTGCTCCACCGCCGAGGCAATCCCGGCCAGCCGCGCCGGATCGAGCCTGAGCCGGTCGAGCAACGCGGCAGAAAGTCCGTTGGCCTCTCCCGCCGCGAGATCGCGGGCATTGGCGGCCAGGATCGTGGTTTCGGCCTTGCGAAGGGCACCGGCGGCGGCGCGCAAGGCTTCGGCGCGGGCATGCGACGGCAGCCTTGCCAGCTGGCGCTGCGCTGCGCGGCCAGCCCTGGCCATGGCGTCGATGAGCTGCTCGGTGGACGGCTCGGGAAGGTGTTTTGCGGACATGCAGGGATGACTAGCATCGCCGCCTCAAACTGTCACCGGGGAGCGTTTGCGAATCGGTTTTCCACAAAAAGTGAACAGATTTTCATTTTCGGTTCGTCGCATTTTTTCGGTTCGTCGGCGGAATCATTCGATTCATCGTGATTCAACCGGAGTCTGCGACGGGCCGATTCGCGTGCGGCGCAGCATCCTGATAAAAATCGGTTTACAGACCATGACAATCAAAAAGGGTGGGTCGCGTTGATAACGAATGCCGTTGGCGGGTTGCAAAGCCGCCTGCGGACCTGGTTCCCGGACCGTGAGTTTTTCATGCGGTCGCAGGGAAAGGTCCGTTTCATCAAGATTACTGCACGTGTGCAGATGATCGCCGCTGCGGTGGTGGCGGCGATGGTGCTCGCGTGGGTTATCTCGATGGCAGCCATGGCCATCACCCAATATCTCACCACCCGCGACCGTCTGGCCATGCTTGAGCGTGAAGCCAAGGTTGCCAGCGCCGAGAGCCGGGTTTCGGTCTATCGCAAGGGCGTCGATGCGGTTGCCGATGATCTGGTGCGCCGCCAGGACGTGATCGAGAAAATGGTCCAGACCAATATCGGCGATCTGCCCAGCGATGCACGGGCCGGTGAAACGGTTTCCGACAGCAGCACCGAAGCGGCGCGCACCATTGACAAGGTCAGCGCCGCTGTTCCCGGTGCCGCCGGTCTCGCGAAAGTCGAAGCCCGTCAGCTTGCCTTCGTTGAACGGCTGACCCGGCTGGCTGATCGCCGGGCCAGCGATGCGATGGGCCGGTTGCGCAAACTTGGGCTCAATCCCGAATCGATGCTGGTTTCACTCAGGGATCGCAGCGCGCAGGGTGGTCCGCTGATTGCCCTGGCGACATCTGCCAACGGCACACTCGATCCGCGTTTCGAGCGGCTTGGCCTCAGTCTCGCCCGCATGGGCCTGCTTGAGCGCAGCGTCGCCGGCCTGCCGCAGCACCTTCCGGCAAGCCTTGAATACATTTCATCCGGCTTCGGATACCGCGCTGATCCGTTCACCGGGGCTGCGGCGTTCCACGGCGGGCTCGATTTCCGCGGACCGTATGGCGCGCCGATCTATGCTGCGGCTCGCGGTGTGGTCAGCTTTGCCGGAATTCGCTCGGGCTATGGCAAGTGTGTCGAAATAGATCATGGCAACGGCCTGATGACGCGTTACGCCCATATGTCGGCCTTGCGCTCGCAGGTCGGTCAGGTCATCATGCCGGGCACGGTGATAGGCGCGATCGGAAGCACGGGTCGTTCAACCGGGCCGCACCTGCATTTCGAAGTCAGGGTCAATGACCGGCCCGTCAATCCACGCCCATTCCTGGAGTCAGCGCCGCATGTTTTCGAAAAAGCCCAAGGAGCAGTTCGCGCCGCCGGTAACGAGGCCGCAGGTTAACCGCCCGATGACCCAGGGACCCACCTTCTCGATTCTCGGCGCCGACATGGCGATCAAGGGCGATGTCGTGGCTTCGGCCGAGCTTCACATCGACGGCAAGATCGAAGGCGATGTGTCCTGCGCATCGCTGGTTCAGGGCGAAGCCAGCGAAGTGTTCGGCGCGATCAAGGCCGGTTCGGCGCGGCTGTCGGGCACGGTTCAGGGCACCATCACGGTCGGCGAGCTGACCATCCTGCGGACCGCGCAGATCAACGGCGACGTGTTCTACGATACCCTGACGATGGAACCCGGCGCACAGGTCGATGGCAGGCTGGCCACCCGCCAGACCCTGGCCCTTGAGCCTGCCTTGCTGTCGGATAGCAACTCCGAACCCGTGCTGACCCTGGCCAGCTCGGCTTCCTGATCCCGGCCTGATGGCCGAAGGCGATCTCGCGATCATTCGCGGCATTCCGCTGGAGGAAGAGCCGGGTCTCGGCGCACTGACGCTGCCGGGCTTTCTGCGTGAAGTGTGCGAGCGCCATGGCCCGCGCGAGGCGCTGGTCATCGTTCGAAGGCGATGCCGCAACCGGCCGCTGGACCTATGACGAACTGTGGCAGCGCTCGATGCAGGTCGCCCGTTCACTGGTGGGGCTGGGGCTCGGCAAGGGCGAGCGGGTCGGCATTCTGATGACCAACCGGCTCGAATGGGTTTCGAGCTGTTTCGGCATCTCGATGGCCGGCGGAGTCGCGGTGGGGCTGTCGACTTTCTCGACTGCGGAGGAGCTGGACACGCTGATCGCGCTGTCGGGCGTGTCGGCCCTGCTGTTCGAGCGCCAGGTCGCAGGCAAGGATTTTGCCGCGATGATAGATCCCGGAGCCTATCCATACCTGCGGCACGTAGCCATGGTGGACAATTCCGCTTTATCCCCCCTCCCCGCCGGGGAGGGGGTTAGGGGGTGGGGGAGCGAGGCCGACAGGTCTCGCGTCCTCGCTGGCGTCGAGCCCCCACCCCAACCCCTCCCCGCCGGGGAGGGGCTACCCGGTATCGAAAGCTGGGATGCCTTCATCGCCCGTGGCACCAATGTGGCCCCCGATCAGGTCGAGGCGCGCGCCGCCGCCGTCACCCCCGCCGATCCGGCGCTGCTGTTCTTCTCCTCGGGATCGACCGGCAAGCCCAAGGGCGTGCTGAGCGCGCATCGCGGAGTCAATGTGCAGTCATGGCGCTGGGTGCGCATCTACAACTATGTCGCCGAACACCCGGTGCGCTGCTGGTCGCCCAATGGCCTGTTCTGGTCGGGCAATTTCTCGATCTCGCTCGGCGGCACGCTGGCGGCGGGCGGCGCGCTCATCCTCCAGCGCCTGTTTGATCCGGCGGAATCGGTGCGGCTGCTCGAAGCTGAGCGCGTCACCATGCCCTATTGCTGGCCGCACCAGTGGGCGCAGCTTGAGGATGCCGAGGGCTGGGACGCGGCGGACCTTTCCAGCTTCCACTATTTCGAACCCGCCCAAAACCTGCGCCGGGTGCAAAAGACCATTGCCACCGACTGGATCGAACCCCACGCCACTTACGGCGCGACCGAGACCTTCACCATCTCCGCCGCCTACCCCTGCGGCTCGCCCGAGGAGCTGTGGAAACATTGCAACGGCGGCGCGCTGCCGGGCAATTTGATTCTGGTGGTCGATCCCGAGACCGGCAAGACCCTGAAGCGCGGCGAAACCGGCGAGTTCGCGATCAAAGGCCCGACGCTGATGCTCGGCTACATCGGCGTGCCGCCGGAAGAATGCTTCGACGCCAGGGGCTTCTACCACGCCGGTGACGGCGGCTTCATCGATGAGCGGGATCGCCTCGTGTTCCAGGGCCGGATCAACGACATCATCAAGACCGGCGGGGCGAATGTTTCGCCGGTCGAGGTCGACTGGACGCTGTGCAACTGCCCGGGGGTGAAGGTGTGCAAGACCACCGGCGTGCCGCATGCGACGCTGGGCGAGATGGTGGTCTCGCTGGTCAAGCGGGTCGAGGGTTCTGCGCTCACGGAAGCCGAAGTCATATCCTACCTGCGCGAGCGGCTTGCAGCCTACAAAGTGCCGAGGAAGGTGCTGTTCATTGACGAGAGCGATTTCGATTTCACCGATACGGCGAAGATCAAACCGGCAGAGGCGCGGGCTTTTGCTGCTCACAAAATGGCCATGATGGCCGACTGAAAGGACCCCCCATGCTGACAGGAGCCCGCTTCGGCACCAGCGACATCAAGCGCGCGATCGCCTTCTACGACAAGGTCGCCGCCACCCTCGGCGCCACCCGGGTGATCGACCGCCCCGGCATGGCCGGCTACCGGGGGACTCGGGCGTGCTGTTCATGATTGGCACACCGCGCGAGGGTGAGGCGAGCTTCGGCAACGGCAGCCAGGCCATCTTCGCCGCCCCCAGCCGCGCGGCGGTGGATGGTGCGCATGCAAAAGCGCTGGAGCTGGGCGGCACATGCCTCGGCCCGCCCGGTCCGCGCGGCGCTGCGGAGACCAACATGTATGCCGCCTATTTCCGCGATCCGGACGGCAACAAGGTGATGGTGATGCGGGTGGGGGAGTGAGCGGCGCGGTTTGAATTGTTCGCGCAGAGACGCAGAGGGCGCAGAGAATTACTCCCTGCGGCGAAGCTACGCTCCTCTGCGTTCTCTGCGTCTCTGCGCGAACAGGCTTGCGCTTCTCTTCACTCCACCGAGTAGACCAGCAGCACATTCCCCTTGGGCTTGCTTGCAAAGCCATAGCCCGAAGGCACGATCACCGTGCCCTTCCAGGCGATTGGCCCGACGCCCCCGCTGATCGAGCCGCCGCGTGCGGGCACGCCGTTGATCGTGGCGAAATCGCGCATGGTGTTGTCTTCGAACAGCAGCTTGCCAGTGCTTGCCTCAAAAGCCCGCAAGTGGCCGTCGTCGGCACCGGCCAGCAGCACCCCGCCGGTCACCGCCAGCGCGCCGCCATAGCCGGGGTGGCAGACCATGGATTCGCATTTGGTCACCGGCGAGGGCGCTTTCCAGATCATCTGCCCGGTTGCGACATCAAGCGCATAGACGCCCGGCGATGCGGGGAAATCGGCTGGGCCGAAAGCGAAATGGTCGGTGATCGGCACGAACAGCCGCCCTGCTGACGCGGCCATGCCGAAATGCACCCCGCCCGAAGGGCTGCCGCGCCCGACGCGGGTTTTCCATGCCAGTTTGCCGTTCGCCGGGTTCAGCCCATAGACCCAGCCCGATTTCTGCCCGGCGAGGAGGTAGTCCTGGCCGTTCGCCCCTTTGGCGAGCACGGTGCCCGCGCCGAAATCGAAGTCTGGCGCTTCTTCGTCGGGGCAGCTGGCGCTGGTTTTGGTGACGCAAGCGACGTTCCATGCGTCTCCCGCCAGCGCCTGATAGTGCCAGCGCATCCTGCCGGTCCTGAGATCGAGTGCGACGATGGCATCGCTCAGGGATGTGGCTGGAAGCGAATAATTGTCGCCGGTGGCGAAGATCAGCAGGCCGCGTCTGGCATCGACAATCGGACTGTTCCACACCGCCACGCCCGACGGCCCGAGCTTGTCCGGCCCGTCCGCGCTCTGGCCCTGAACCTTGGGCTCATCGACCATCCAGGTGCGCCACTTCTCGCGGCCGGTGCGGGCATCGAGCGCCACCACCGAACCGCGGAAATTGCAGCAGGCATAGGCAGGGCTGGTGGCCCAGGCTTCTTCGTTGGAACTGGTCGGCACATACAATGTGCCTGCGTGGAGCGTCGGCGTGCCGGTGATGATTGTGGCAGGATGATCGTCGGCCCTGACCTTCCAGACCTGCGTGCCGGTCAGCATGTCGACGGCGTAGGCATTGCCCGCGACGTCGCCGAAATGGACCAGCGGCCTGGCATTGCGCGCGCCCGCTCGCCACGGCGAGACGACGATGCCGGTGCGCACCTCGGCCTGAGCCGGAAAGGCCCAGCGCACGCAGCCGCTCTCGCGATCAAGCGCATAGACCGCGCCGTTGTGGTTGCCGACGAACACCGCGCCCGCCGCCAGCGCGGGCCGCGAGCGCATCCGCGCGCTGGCGGGCACGCCGAAGGCCCATTTGAGCTTTAGCCTGGGGGCATTGGCGACAGTCAGGCCGGAATCCTTGTCGGGAATCGCATGGGTACCTGCCGGATCGAGCCCCCAGCCGCTGAACGCTGGCACTTCTGCCATATCGAACCGCGCGGCCTTGTCTTCGCATTTGGTGAGCGAAGCCAGACCAGCACCCATCTTGCGGCCCGTGAGATATTCGGAAACTGCCAAGCGCTGTTCGGCGCTCAGCGCTTCACCCTGGGGCTTCATCGCCCCTTCGGTCAGAGCGCGGTGTATCGCCTCAGGGGCATAGTCGCCAAGGTTGAACCGCTGCGGCGCCCGGCCGACACCGGCATCGTGGCACGAGGCGCAATTGGCGCGATAAACCTGCGCGCCTTCGCTTTTCTCCGCCGCCGGGTCGCGCCCGGTCCAGTCGCCTACCTTGACCGGCTCGGTGGCGGCATGCGCCTGCGGTGATATCTGCACGATCACAGCGCAGAGCGCCAGAAACGCAATTCGAACCAGTCGGGCTCCAAACATCAAGCTGTCTCCATCAATCGCGCCCGAGCTTTTCCTTCATCAGCGCTTCCACCAGCCGCCGCGAAACCTTGTTCGAATGCAGCATCGGCACCTCTTCGCGGGTGATCTGAACATAGGCGCGCGGCACCTTGTAGCTCGACAGGCGCTTGCGCAAAGTCGCCTCGATCTCGCCAAAGTCCAGAGTGGCTCCCTCGCGCGGGATCACGGCGGCGACCACCAGCTGGCCGCGTTCCCTGTCAGGCAGGCCGACAACGTAGGCGTTGTGCACCCCGTCGAGCGACTGCATCTCCTCCTCGACTTCCGCCGGGGAGACGTTCGATCCTGCGGTCTTGATCATGTCGCCGCCGCGCCCGATGAACAGGATGCGGCTGCCCTGCACCAGACACATGTCGCCGGTGTGGTAATAGCCATCCCGGGTGAAGAACTCCGAGCGCTCGATCTTGTGCAGCCCTGCGGTTACCGGCAGCCCGCGCACCTGCATTTCGCCGACTTCGCCGTCCCCGACCGGCTGATCGTTCTCGTCGGCGATGCGCACTTCGTAGCCATCGGCGAAGTGATCCATTGGCGCGCACAGCGGATATCCGGGGGCACGCAGTTCGTCGCCAAAGGAATAGGGCCCGAGCGTTTCGCTCATGCCGAGGCCCCAATAGGGCTTGTTGCCCGCCATCAGCTTCATGTCATCGGGCGCCAGCACCGAGCCCATTGCGATTTGGCTGTTGTTCATGGTGCGCTCGGTGCAGTTGGTCACCCCGCCGACTGTCCAGTTGGGCAGCAAGGACATCATCAGCCCGCCGATCCAGAACATCGGAAGGTATGCAGACGTTTCCTTGCCGCGCTCGAAATTGGCCATGCCGCGCATGTAGTGCGCGCGGAACAGCACGGCGCCGTGCAGGTGCTTGACGCCCTTGGGCAGCGCCATCGAGCCGGAGGTGTAGATCTCCACCATCTGGTCCGAGGTGTGCACTTCCGCTTCGGCGGCGCGCAGCAGTTCATCGCTGACGCTGGCTGCGGCGTCGGCAAGCGTCTCCATCGGCCTGATCGATGCGGGCAGGCCATCGCCGGAGGAAACTATCCAGCGCAGATAGGGCACTTCAGGCAGGCGCAGGTCCTGCCCGCAAGTGGCGAGTGCCGGGAGCGCCTCTGCCAGACGCGCGGCATAGTCGTTGCCCAGGAACTTGCGCTGGGCGATCAGCCCGGAGATGTCCGACTGGCGCAGCACACGGACCAGCTCGTTGGCGCGGATCATCGTCGAGATTGGCACCGCGATTGCGCCGATCCGGGCAATGGCGGCAAGCAACACTGCGAATGTCGGTCCGTTGCCCGCGATGAAGCCGACCCGCGCGCCCTTGCCGATGCCTTTGGCCAACAGCCCCCGCGCCAGTTCGGCAGAGCGGCTGTCAAGCTCGGCATAGCTGGCCGCTTCGCTGGGGATGGTCTCGCCGTCGAGACGGATCGCCGGGGCATCGCCATATGCTGCCGCGGCGGCACGCACCAGTTGCGGGAAGGTTTTTGCCTTCGCGGGGTCGCTCCACTGTTCGCCGCTTTGGGCCTTGTCGTCACTCACCTGGCAGTCCTCTTCTCGGCTTTTACCGCGCGATTCGCTGTCAGCCCTACGATACCTTGCCCCGCGCTCCAATCCCGGCTGAAATTTGGGATGCAATCCCGGCCTGATTGGCCCTATGTTCGCAGCAAGGCCGGAAAGCGGTCATGGCGAGAGGAAGCCGTAACATGAAGAAGCTGCGTGTGATTCAATGGAATACCGGCAAGGTGGGCAAGCATTCCACGCGGGCGATCATCGACGATCCGCGGCTCGAACTGGTCGGTCTCTATGCCCATTCGGCCGATAAGGCGGGGAAGGATGCGGGCGAACTGTGCGGGCGGCCCAAGACCAAGACCGGGATCAAGGCGACTTCGGACGCCGAAAAGCTGATCAAGATGAAGGCAGATGCGGTTCTCTATACGCCATTCGAGGCCAATCTCGATCATGCCATCGCCCTGCTGGAAAGCGGCAAGGACGTGGTTTCGACCAACCTTTTCCTCAACCTCGGCGGCATCGTCGGAAAAGTGAAGAAGCGGCTCGAAAAGGCCTGCAAGAAGGGCAACAGCTCGCTTTATATCACCGGGATCAATCCGGGCTGGGTCAATTCGATCACCACGGCTCTGACAGCGGTGTGCCGCAGGGTCAGCAAGGTCCACCTGATCGAATCGGCCGACTGTTCGGTTTACGAATCGGTCGAGACCTGGAGCTTCCTCGGTATGGGAGAGCCGGGCGGGGCGACGCCGGAACTGATGGAGCGGGCACGGGCCTGGCTGATCCTGTTCCGCGATGCGGTCCAGCGGATCGGCGATTCGATCGATGTGAAGTTCGACGACATCGAATTCTTCTGCGAATATGCAACCGCCAAGCAGACGGTCGATCTCGGCTGGTTCAAGATGAAAAAGGGCACCAACGCCGCACTGCGCGGCGGCTGGGAAGGCAAGGTCAAGGGCAAGGGCGTCGTCAAACTCACCGTTATCTGGTACCTCACCACCAAGCTTGCCGAAGGTTGGGAGATCGATCCCGACCAGCACCGCATCGAGATCGAAGGCGAACCCGATGTGACCATGCGGCTGCGCTATACCCCCACTCCGGGCTGGACCAACCACGACTGGGACGTGATGACTGCGCTTCCCGCCGTATCCGCCTTGCCTGACATCAAGAAGGCACGATCGGGAATCCTCGGCCTGGTTGATGTCGGCCTGCCGCGCGCGCCTGTCGGGCTTTGGCCATAGGATAGAGATGCACCTGGCTGACGCGATTGCCGAGGCGGCAAGGTCAGACGGCTGGCCGGACGCCCGTGTCGAAGGCCTGGTGCAACTGGCCGGCGGTGCCAGCAAGGAAAGCTGGGCCTTCGATCTGATCGCCGCCGATGGCGCGGTCTTGCCGATGGTCTTGCGCCGTGAGCCTGATGCTCCCCGATTCGTCCATGGCGGCATGCAAGGCCTTGCTGCCGAAGCTGCGGTGCTGCGTGCAGCGGCAGCGGGCGGTGTGCCTGTTCCGGCGGTGCAATTCGCCTTGCCCGAAGGATCGGCAGCGGGCGCGGGATATGCCATGGCGCGGATCGAGGGCGAGACCCGGGGCAGCCGCATTCTGAGGAATCCGGGGCTGGCGGATGCGCGGCCGGGCCTTGCGCGCCAGTGCGGCGAAGTGCTGGCGCGCATTCATGCCGTGCCATGCGAAGGGCTTTCCAGGCTTGCTACCTTGCCTGCCCGCAAGGCGCTGGCGTCTCTGTTCGGCCGCCACTGCGCCACCGGGCAGGACCGGCCGGTGTTCGAACTTGCCTTCCGCTGGCTCGCGGACCACCTCCCAGACGACAGCCGCCAGGTGCTGGTCCACGGCGATTTCCGCAATGGCAATCTGGTCGTCGGGCCCGAAGGACTGCGCGCAGTGCTCGACTGGGAGATGGCCCACATCGGCTCGCCGCTCACCGACCTTGCCTGGCTGTGCGTCAACAGCTGGCGCTACCAGTGCCCGGACATGCCGGTAGGCGGCTTTGGTGCGCGCGAGGACCTGATTGATGGCTATGTCGGGGCGGGCGGCGATCCCGTCGATCCCGCCGCGCTCCATGCCTGGGAACTGTTCCAGACCCTGACCTGGGGGGTGATGTGCGCCGAAGTCGGCAAGTCCATCGAACTTGGCGCGGTCAGCGTGGAAAGCGCGATGATCGCCCGCCGCGCGAGCGAGACCGAGTTCGACCTGCTGCGTTTGCTGTTGCCAGACGACGAGGCCTGGCATGCTTGATAGCCCTTCCGCACACGCAATCCTTGCCGCGCTGGATGCCGCGCAGAAGGCTGGCATCCCAGCGGGTATCCAGCAGGCCATTGCTGCCAATGCAGCGGCCCTGGCGGCACGGGAAATCGAGGCTGCCAAAGCACTGCATGCAGAGGAGCTTGCCCGCCTCTGCGTTCTGCTCGGGCTGGAAGCGCCCCTTGTGCTACTGAACGCAGCGCTGGCCAAGGGGATACGCGACGGCCAGATCGGATCAGATAGTGCTGAAGTCCGCCGCCACCTGATCCGCACCACCTTGGCCAAATTGACTGTCGATCAGCCCAACTACCCGGCGTTCATGGTATTGCGGTCACCGGCGGTTTGAGGGACCGTTGCGGCGCGAGCTCAATACTTCCCCCACACGAACTTGCTCGACAGCGCGAAGTTCCAGACCGAACCCAGCACGATGCCCGCGATCACCGCCAGCACAGCCGGGACCCCGATCATGTCCTTGAGCACATAGGCCGCGCCGACATTGGTGAGCAGTCCAAGTGTGCAGGTCAGCGCAAATTGCAGCCAGCCCCTGAGCAGCGGACCCAGCCCGCGCAACCGCTGGTCCGAATAGGTGAGTTCGTTGTTGAGCACGAAATTGAAGGTCATCGCCACCACTGCGGCAGCGGTGTTGGCAACATTGAAGGTCGTGCTCTCGGACCAGTTGCCATAGACAAACCGTTCACCGAACACGAAGTGCAGCATGATCCACAGCATGCCAAGTTGCACGCCCACACCCATCGCGCCAACCGTGCCGAACAGGGCGAAGCGCGTCGGGATGATCCGGCCCAGCCACTTGTCATAAAGCCCGACCAGGAATTCGAAAACCACGGTCTGGTCCAGCTTGCTCTCACCCTCGGCGCGGGCGGCGAAATGCATTGGCACCTCCTTGACCTTCAGCGGCTTGTCGACTGTTGCCAGGATATCGAGCAGGATCTTGAAGCCGACACCGGACAGGCGGTGCGCATCGCCGCGCAGCAGCTCGCTGCGCAACATGAAGTAGCCGCTCATCGGATCGCTCAGCTCGACGCCGGTGACCTTGTTGGCGATGCGATTGGCCAGCCCCGAGGCCTTGACCCGGTCGGGGCGGCCCCACGCATCGGTGCTGGCCCCTTCGGCAAAGCGCGAGGCATAGGCGATGTCGTAACCGCCCGACGTCACCGCTGCGAGCATTTCGGGCAGCAACTCGGGATCGTGCTGGTGATCAGCGTCCATCACCGCGACAACCGGAGCTGCGGTCGAACACATGCCCTCGATCGCGGCGGAGGCCAGCCCGCGCCGTCCGATCCGCTGGATGCAGCGCACGCGCGGATCGCTCTGGGCGATACGGCGCGCCTCGTCCGCAGTGCCATCGGGGCTGTTGTCGTCAACCACGACCACTTCCCAGGCCACTCCGCCAAGCGCCTTGTCCAGCCGCTCGACCATCGTGGCCAGATTGCCGCGTTCGTTGTAGGTCGGAAGGATAACCGCCAGTTCGAGCATGGGATCAGAGCCGCGCGAGGACTGCATCGCCGATCGCGGAAGTCCCGGCGCTGCCGCCAAGATCGCGTCCCAGAATGCCGTCGGCCAATGCGCGCTCGACCGCTGCCTCGATCCGCCGGGCTTCAGCCTCGAGCGCAAAGCTGTGGCGGAGCATCATCGCGGCGGAAAGTATCTGTGCCATCGGATTGGCCAGGCCCTGTCCGGCAATATCGGGCGCGGAACCGTGGATGGGCTCATACAGGCCGAATGTGCCATCGCTCATCGTTGCCGATGCCAGCAGGCCGATCGAGCCGACGCACATGCTTGCCAAATCCGAAAGAATATCGCCGAACATGTTGCCGGTGACTATGGTGTCAAACTGACCGGGAGCCTTGACCAGCTGCATCGCGGCATTGTCGGCATACATGTGGCTGAGTTCAACCTGCGGATAGTCCTTCGCCACTTCGATCACCACCTCGCGCCACAGCTGCGAGGTTTCAAGGACATTGGCCTTGTCGACCGAGCACAGCCGCTGTTTGCGGCCCATCGCGGCGCGGAAGGCGGCGTGGGCGATGCGGCGCACTTCGTCTTCGGCATAGGACATGTCGTCGAAGCCTTCGCGGCGGCCATCCGGCAAGGTGCGGATGCCCTTGCGACCGAAATAGACGTCGCCGTTGCTTTCGCGCAGGATCAACAGGTCGATGGCCGAGGCGATTTCGGGCCGCAGCGACGACATGTGCTCGAGGCCCTGGTAGACCTTGGCCGGACGCAGGTTGGCGTAGAGGTTCAGTTCCTTGCGCAGGCCCAGGATCGCCTGTTCGGGGCGCAGGTGGCGCTCAAGATGGTCCATGGCAAAATCGCCAACCGAGCCGAACAGGATCGCATCCGACGATTTGGCAATGGCCAGCGTTTCGGGCGGCAACGGGTGTCCGCAGGCGCGGTATGCCGCCGCGCCGACCAGCCCTTCGGTCAATTCCAGGCCGGGCAGGTTTATCGCGTCCAGCACGCGCAGCGCCTCGCGCACGATCTCCGGGCCGATGCCGTCGCCCGCAAAAACCGCCACTTTCATTGAATTTCCGCTCATTCTTCGATCCTGCGCAACCGTTCGCCCAATTGGGCGCGCGCCGCCATAACATCGCTTCGCCGTTCGGCAAGCGGATAGCGGGCAAGCGCTTTGCCCAGCTGTTCGAACCGGACCAGCAGCGCAGCCCAGTCACCGGGATCGGATGGCGCATCGGAGCCGCCATAGCCCAGCTCGCGCAGAAGCAGTGTTTCGTAAGAGAGCAGGGCCGGTGCCCAGCCGCGCGCCGAAGGGGCATTGCACACCGCATCGAGCAGCGCGCAGAGCGCGGTGTGGAGCAGCGGATAGGCGTGCCGCTCGGGCAGGGTTGCGGCGGTCAGCGCGGTCACCCAGGCAAAGGCTGCGGCGCACAGCGGCTCGCCCAGCCACGGCCCCCGGCTCTGAACCAGCTCGAGGCGCAGCGACGGCAACTGGCTGCCCGGGCGTGAGGCATGTTCGGCCTGGACGAGATTGCCCGGGATCAGCACCGGACGCAGCTGCCGCCCGCGCGCACCGGCGACATAGCCCGCGACGAGGCCGTGCTCGGCGGTCAGCAGCCGCACGATCGCCCCGGTCTCGCCGTGAAGATGAACAGCGCAGACAATCGCGGGCCGGGTGAAGTGCATGGGCTGCGTTTGAAGCGGAGGGGGGCACTTGGCAATCCTCCCCGCCGCTCCTAAAGCCAGCCGCATGAAACGCTCGACCGGACAGAACCGCGATATCACCGCCAAATGGCGCCCCGCCACCCGCGCGGTGCGTTCTGGCACCTGGCGCTCGGAGCAGGGCGAAACCAGCGAGGCACTGTTCGTCAACTCGGGCTATTCGTTCGAGGACGCCCACACCCCTGCCGCGCGGTTTGCCGGAGAAGAACCGGGCAATACCTACGGCCGCACCCAGAACCCCACTGTGGCGATGCTGGAAGAGCGCATCGCCATGATGGAAGGCGCGGAAGCGTGCCGGGTGCAGGCATCGGGCATGGCCGCGATGAGCGCGGTCATGCTGTGCCAGCTTTCCGCCGGTGACCATATGGTCGTCGCGCGCGCCTTGTTCGGTCCGACCCGCTGGGTAACCGATAACCTGCTGCCGCGCTTCGGCATCGAGGTAACCCCGATTGATGGCCGCGATCCCGATGCCTGGAAGGCCGCGATCCAGCCCAACACGAAGATGTTTTACTTCGAAACGCCCAGCAACCCGACTATGGACATTGTCGATATCGCGGCAGTCTGCGCGCTGGCCAGGCAGCACGGCATCGTCAGCGTCTGCGATAACGCCATGGTCAGCCCGGCGCTGCAACGCCCGCTGGAATTGGGCGCAGATATTGTCGCCCATTCCGCCACCAAGCTGATGGACGGGCAAGGGCGCGTTCTGGCGGGCGCAATCGCGGGGTCAGCCGATTTCATCAACAACAAGCTGCTGCCCTATCAGCGCAACACCGGGCCGATCCTCTCGCCGTTCAATGCCTGGGTGGTGCTGAAGGGCCTGGAGACGCTAAACTTGCGCGCCAATGCCCAGTCGGACAACGCGATGACAGTGGGCAGGTTCCTCGAAGGCCGGGTGCCGCGCATTCTCCACCCCGGTCTGCCCAGCCACCCGCAGCACGATCTGGCCATGCGCCAGATGAGCAAGGCCGGGGCGGTCTTTTCCTTTGAGCTGGATGGCGGTCGCAAGGGCGCGCATGCCTTTCTCGATGCACTGGAACTGATCGACATTTCCAACCATTTCGGCGACACCAAGACGCTGCTCTGCCACAATGCATCGACCACCCATTCGAGCCTGTCGGAAGAAACCCGGCTGGCCATGGGGGTTCCGCAAAACCTCGTTCGGATCAGCGTCGGCCTTGAAGACCCGCAGGACTTGATAAACGACCTCGATCAGGCGCTTGCCAGAGTGGGACTGTAAGGCGATGCCCGGGCGCTATTTCGACGAATGGACCGTGGGAGAGCGGATCACCCATCAACCCGGCCGCACCGTCACCGAGACCGACAACCTGATGTTCTCGGCGATGACCCACAACATGCAGCCGCTGCATCTCGATGCGGAATATGCGCGTGGCACGGAATTCGGGCAGATTGTGGTCAATTCGACCTTCACCTTCAGCCTCGCGGTCGGATTGTCGATTGCCGATACCACCGTCGGCACCATCGTCGCCAATCTCGGTTTCGACAAGGTGGTTACCCCCAAACCGACCTTCATAGGCGATACGCTGACCTGTTCGACCGAAGTCGTGGAGCTCAAAGAATCGAAAAGCCGCCCCAATGCCGGGATCGTGGTGTTCAAACACGAACTCACCAACCAGCGCGGCGAGATCGCGCTGTCCTGTCTGCGCACGGTCATGCTCCAGAAGAAGCCCGGCTGAACAGCTCCAGATCGGCCTCTGCACCGGGCAACCTGAAGTCCAGGTGTTGCATTTTTGCCATAGTCGGGCAAATTAACCCACGCAAAGTGCATTCAGGCCATTGCGTCCGGCTGCGCTTGACCATAGCATCGGCGGGTTGAGACCGGAACGATACCCGTCGGACGACATTCGGAGGAGGGCATGATGAACACTTCGCGCACCAAATACATTCGCCTGGCAGCGCTGCTCAGCGCAGCTGCAGTTGTCGCCCCGCTGTGGAGCGCCCCGGCGCTGGCCCAGGCGGCTGACGAGGAAGCCAATGGCAACGACATCATCGTGACGGCGCAGCGCCGCGAAGAAAAGCTGGTCGACGTGCCGATGACGGTTTCGGTGATAAGCGCGGAGACGCTCACTTCGTCGGGCGTCAATTCGGTTCGCGACCTGGCAAACGTGACCAGCGGTTTCCAGCTTGGCAATGGTGGTTCCTATCCGCAGCCCGCCATTCGCGGTATCACCACCACCAATGCCGGTGCCTATGAAAACAACGTCGCTGTTTTTGTCGACGGGCTGTATCAAACCACGCCGCAGGTTCTCAACATGGACCTGCCCAATGTGCAGAACATCCAGATCCTGAAAGGCCCGCAAGGCACGCTCTATGGGCGCAATGCCACCGGCGGCGCGTTGCTGCTCGACACGATCGACCCGGGCCGCGAATGGGAAGGCAATGTCGAGGCGACCTATGGCCGCTTCAATGATCGGCGCGCGCGCGGCTATGTTGCCGGGCCGCTTGCCGAAGGCGTCGGGATCAGCATCGCGGGAACCTTCCGGCAGACCGACGGCTATTACAAGCGCGCCAGTCGCACCGTGCCTGGTGCATTCGACGGCAATTTCCTGGGGCTGAAGCAGGAATCGATCCGGGCCAAGCTCAAGTTTGAGCTGTCCTCGTCCTTCCGCGCCACCCTGGGCTATAACTACACCCGCGCCAGCGATCCGCGCGGCGTGGTGTTCACCCCGATTGAAAACGTGCCGAACTCCTATTCCGCCGCATCACAGCGCGACACCCGCCCGAGGGGTCTGGGCGAGGCTGCTGGCGATGTCTTCGAGATCGATTTCAAGCAGCACGAAGGCTTTGCAAAGCTTGAATTCGATACCGGCATCGGCACTTTGCGTTCGATTACCGGCTATGCACAAGGCAAGAACAAGACCTTTTTTGACTTTAACGGCAACTATGCGCCAGACCTTTATTCTGGAAGTGTCGTGCGGGATCGCACGCTACAGCAGTCGATTGACTATAATATTACCGCAATCGACCGTATGAATTTGGTTATTGGGGCTAATTACTATAATATCAAAACTGATTTCGATAAGGGCGCCAATTCTCTGTATCTTGGGCCCACGAGCTACTCTCCCTTCACAATTCCGGTGCTCAATACGAACCCGTTGGCTCTTAGCGATCCCCGCTATCGCAAATCGTCTGACACCTATTTCTTCCGGACCAAGAAGGCGTGGGCCATTTTTGCCGATGCGACCTTTGAGGCGACGGATCGGCCTCAGCATCACGCTTGGCGCTCGGTACAGCAAGGAAACGCAGGACGTTGCGGGTTTCAAGAACAACTTCTGCACAGCCACGGCGGGCTGCACACTTGGCACCGAGACTGTTGCGCTCGGCGCGCTCCTGCGGCCTTCAAACCGTTGCCAATCCCAATATCCTCGCGAACAGCGGTATACCTTATACCGCTTGCGTCGTCCGCAAGAACCTCGAACTACAGCAAGTTTACGCCGCGCGCGGCGATCCGCTTGCGAGAGTTGCGCCAAATACCAATGTCTACGCATCTTATTCCAAGGGCTTCCGCGGCGGAGAGTGGAACGGGGTTATTCCGGGCGACATCCCTGCCCGCTGGCTCGATGCGAAGCAGGAATCGATCGATGCATGGGAAGTTGGCTTCAAGACCGCCGGCAGCAATTTCCACTTCGAAACGGCAGCCTTCCTCTACAATTACAAGGACCTGCAGGTCAGTCAATACGCAGAACCTAAATGGTGTCTCCGGTCGTGCGTCCTGGCCAATGCGCCTAAGGCGCGGGTCTATGGCGTCGATGCCAGTTTCGATTACAAGCCGACAGACAACTTCACCCTGCGGGGCGGGGCAACCTGGCTGCGTGCCAAATATGGCGACTGGCTTCTATTTCGCGGGCACCGGTGTCAATCTGCCGCCGCCGGGCTTCAACGCCAACACCGATCCGCTCAAGACCTTTGTCAACACCGGGCAATCGTCACTGGGTGTGACTTTTCCGCACGGTCGTGACCCAGGACCTTCGGGGCTGCAAATGGCGCGCGCGCCCAGTTTCACCGGGTTCCTCGGGTTTGATTACAACATTCCCGATGGCGATGGCGGGCTGCGTTTTGCTGCCAACGTCAAATATACCACCAGCTATGTCGTGACCAACCCGTCGGTCTGGGGCGGCGAACTCGCGAGCTCTACGCGCGCACGGATCTGCAGATGCCAGATCCGGCCAACAACGGCGCCGGCACGATCAATGACGGAGGTCGCTGCGGGCGCGCCCTATGGGCCGCGCCAGCGAGCAGCGCGCGCGCCAGGGCGCATTTGCCTTGCTCAATGCCTCGGTCACCTGGACGGACCCGACGGATCACTATTATGTGCGCCTGTGGGGCAATAACCTGACCAACGTGCTCTACAGAACCCATTACAATCCGCTGTCTGCGGGCACCTATTCGCCCATCGCGGAACCGCGCACCTTTGGCGGCACCATCGGCTTCAAGTTCAAGGGCGGCTCGGAAGCGCCGCCGCCGGTGCCGATGGCGCCTCCGCCGCCCCCGCCGCCGCCTCCGCCCCCGCCGCCTCCGCCGCCGGTGGTCGAGTGCAGCAAGGGCCCCTACATCGTGTTCTTCGATTGGGATAAGGCAGACATCACGGCTGAGGCTTCGACCATCCTCAACTCAGCGGTCAGTGCCTATGGCAACTGTGCCTCTGTGCCGATCATGCTGTCGGGCTATGCCGACCGTTCGGGCACGCCGAAGTACAACCAGGCCCTGTCCGAGCGCCGCAATGGCTCGGTGCGCGGCTACCTGACCGGGCGCGGCATCCCCGATGCCGCCATCGGCAACCAGGGCTTCGGCGAAAGCAACAACCGCGTGCCAACCGCCGACGGCGTGCGCGAACTGCAGAACCGCCGGGTGGAAATCATTTACGGACCCGGCTCGGGCAACTGAGCTGCGGTTTCCGTATGTGAGGAGGAGGGAGGGCCCGGAGCGATCCGGGCCCTTTTTCGTGTCCTTCCTCCCCTCCTCTTCAGGGGAGGGCACGAGTGGAATGGCGTTACCGCAATAGGTTCCGCTTATGCGGCCTGTGCCCCTCCACCACCCTGCGGGTGGTCCCCCTCCCCGTTTCGGGGAGGATTTTTCCGGATCAATCCCAGCGGATCGGAAGTGAATCGACGGCAATGATGTTGCCGGAATGGAACTTCGCCTGTCCCGCCGGATCAAGCCGCCAGCGCGGCAGGCGTTTGAGCATCTGCTGATAGAGCACCTGCAATTCCACCCGCGCCAGATGGGCGCCCAGGCAGCGGTGGACGCCGGCCCCGAAGGCCAGGTGCACCTTGTTTTCGCGATCGAGGTCGAACTTTTCCGGCGTATCGAATTCACGCGGATCGAGATTGGCCCCGGGGTAATAGAGCACCAGCCACTCATTCTCCTTCATCTGCCAGCCGGCAAAGCTGCAATCCTTTGCCACGCGCCGCTGCGGCACGGCGAAGCTGTAGCGGCGCAGCATTTCCTCGGCCGCTTCAACGATCAGATCGGGATTGGCGCGCAGCCGGTCCTGCTCATCGGGATGGGTGGCAAGGTGGCGCACGGCGAAGCCCATGCCGTTGATCACCGTATCGAGCCCGGCGATGAACAGCAGGACGCAATAGTCCTCCATCAGTTCGACGGTCATCGTCTCGCCTTCGATCTCGGTTTGCCACAGCAGGCTGATGATATCGTCTTGCGGGCTGTCCTTGCGCGCCATGATCTCGGGCAGCATGGCATCGGCAACCTTGCGGAACAGTGCGGCAGATGCCATCGCATCGGCGCCGGTATTGGCCAGAAATTCCTGCACCAGCTCGCGGAATTCGGCGAGGCGGCTGACCGGCAGGCCCATCATGTTGAGGAAGATCGTCACCGGCAGCGGCACCGCGATATCGGGGATGAAATCGCAGTGGCCCTGATCGATCACCGCGTCGATCAGCCGGTCGGTGAGCGCGCGAATGTGCTCGATCTGGTTCATCGCAGCACGCGGGCTGAAGGTCTTCTGCAGCGGCGCGCGAAACCTGGCGTGGTCAGGCGGGTCCATTGAAATCGGTGTCACCTGGGGAATGCGCGGCATGCCCGGTGGCAGCATCGCCATCACCGCCTTCATCTGTTCGGGAGGCATGAAGGTGCTGGTAAAGCGTTCAGGATCGCGCGCGGCTTCATAGATTTCGGAATAGCCCATCACGATCCAGCGTCCGCCGTTGCGCGGGGTCCAGAACACCGGCGGGGCATCGCGCAGGATCTCGCGAAGCCGCTCGTGCGGATCGGCAAGCAGGTCAGGATCATCGCGCATGTCGAAATCGTAGACGGCCTCGGGCGGGATGTGCGCCGGGACCGGCACTGCCGGGGAGAGCTTGGGGAGATTATCGGCGGGTGCGTTCATGGCATGGCTCTCCTCGGTGCGTATGATACACACTATATCGAAGGAATATGACGCGCAATTTGCGAATTGGCATTTTCTGGTGGCGCTGGCAGGATCATCTGCTGAATATGACCCCGAGAGGATCGCCGCGTCATGGAGATTAATCGCCGCATGCTACTGTCCGGAATCGCCGCCGCTCTGGCCGGAAGCACCGTGGCCGCGGCCAGGCCGCGCCGCCGCTTTTTCGATCGGGTCAAGCTGCCGATCGGGCTTCAACTCTACACGCTCGCCGGGCAGGACAGGATCGCCGATCTTGACGCCATGTTCGCGCAGGTTGCAGCAATCGGCTACCGTTCGCTCGAATTGCCCAACCTGATTGGCTACACCCCCGCACAATGGCGTGCGGCAGCGGACAAGGCCGGGTTGCAGCTTTCCTCGCTCCACATGCTCGCGATGCCGGGCATGGAAAAGATGGGGCTTTCATTGCTCAGTGAACCGCAGAAGATTGCCGACGATCTCGGCATCCTCGGCGTGCGCGATGTGGCTCTTCCGATTGCGCCTTTCCCAAGCGGGTTCCGACCCGCTGCGGGCGGCGACATGAGCGCAGCCATCGGCCGCGCCTTTGCCGAAGCGGGAGCCGATCACTGGAAGCGCACTGCCGAGATGCTCAACCAGCGCGGTGCGGTTTTGAGAGGGCTCGGCGTGACGCTTTCCTATCACAACCACAATGTCGAATTTGCACCCGCCGGCGGGACCACCGGTTTTGAAATCCTTGCGCGCGAGACTGACCCGAAGCTGCTCCAGTTCGAAGTCGATACGGGCTGGATCGCCGCAGCCGGGCTCGATCCGGTGGCCTTCTTCGATCGCCACAGGGGCCGGGTGCGCTCTGTCCACGTCAAGGACGTTGCCAGCACGGCGAACCCCAATTTTGCCTTGTCGATGTCGCCCGCCAATGTCGGCAGCGGCAAGATCGACTGGGCGCGCGTGTTGCCTGCTGCCCACCGTGCCGGGGCGCGGCTGTTTTTCCTTGAGCAGGAACCGCCATTTCCAACCACCCGGATCGAGGCAGCCGAGAAGGGCCACGCCTTCCTGGCAAGTCTCAAAGCTTAGACTCTGTGTCAAACAGAAGCGGCACCGGCCCTCTCCCCCGCCCGGCCACCCGCAGGGTACACTTGTAGGGTGGCCGGGCGGGGGAGAGGGCTGGTGCCGTTTCCACGCAAGTGGAGCAGACGCTAATCAAACAGGCCTTTGAACTCCGCCCGCAGCGCCGCTTTCTGCACTTTGCCCATCGCATTCCGCGGCAAGGTATCAACAATGATCGCCCGGCGCGGCTGCTTGAAGCGGGCGAGCTGCCCGGCAATTCCGCCCAGCACCGCTTCCTCGCTCAGTTCCGCCCCTTTTGCCCGCGCCACCACCGCGACCACGCCTTCGCCCATGTCGGGATGGGGAAGCCCGATCACCGCGCTTTCCTCCACGCCGGGCAGGGCATCAATCGCTTCCTCGATCTCCTTGGGATAGATGTTGAGGCCGCCTGCGATGATCAGGTCCTTGGCCCGTCCGACCAGGGTGATCCGCCCGTCAGGATCGGCGGTGGCGACATCGCCGGTGATGAAGAAACCGTCGCTGCGGAACTCTTCCCGGGTCTTGTCGGGCATGCGCCAGTAACCGGCGAACACATTTGGCCCCTTCACTTCGAGGATGCCCGGTTCGCCCGGTGCCAGCACCTGTGCGTCCTCGCCGCTGATCCGCACTTCAACGCCGGGCAGCGGATAGCCCACCGTGCCTGCCACCCGCTCGCCGCCTGAATAGGGGTTGGAGGTAATCATCCCGGTCTCGGTCATGCCGTAGCGCTCGAGAATACGCTGTCCGGTCTTCTCCTCGAACCGCTGGTGCGCCTCGGCGAGCAGCGGCGCGGAGCCCGAGACGAACAGGCGCATGTGGCGTGCAAGCCTCAGGTGTCAGCTCGCGCGCCGAAGTGAGGCGGGTGTAATGCGTCGGCACGCCCATCAGCACCGATCCGCGGGTGAAATCGGCGATCACTGCCTGCGGATCGAAACCGCGGTGAAACAGCACCGAGGCCCCGGCCAGCAAGGCCCCGTGCAGGGCCACGAACAGGCCGTGGACATGGTAGGTCGGCAGGATGTGGATCAGCACGTCGTCGCTTTGCCAGCCCCACAGGTCCTTCAGCGTCTGCGCATTGCTGAGCAGGTTGGCATGGGTCAGCATCGCCCCTTTGGAGCGCCCGGTGGTGCCCGAGGTGTAGAGGATCGCGGCCAGATCGGAAGGCGCGCGCAATTCGACCGGATCGCTAGCCACAGGCAGGTTATCGAGCAGGCTGCCGGTGCCGTCGCTGCCCAGGGTCACCAGCTTGCCGCTGGTCATCAGCCCGGCGACTTCGGCCTGGTCCTGAGGGCGGCAGACCACCACGGCAGGTTCGGCATTGCCGAGAAAATACCCAAGCTCGCTCGCCGTATAGGCGGTGTTGAGCGGGACATAGACCATGCCCGCCCGCAGCGCCGCGAGATAGAGCAGCACGTTCTCTGCCGACTTCTCGACCTGGACGACGATCCGGTCGCCCGGCTTGCCCCCCAGCGCCCTGAGCTGCGCCGCGAGCTGGCCTGTGCGCGCATCGAGATCGCCAAATCGCAGCACAGTGTCTGTGCCCTCGATCAGAAAGGGCTTTTCCGGCAACTGCTCGGCGACTGCGACAATATGGGCGAAGAGATTGGCGTTCATGCATCACCTGTTGGGACATCGAAGCGGTCGGAGTAGAACTTGTAGAATGTGCGCAGTTCCGTCCGGTCGAGCCCGTAATCCGCCGGATCGTATTCATGCGCCCCATGCTTGCCGCGTGGCTGTTCTTGCCGCCAGCGCAGCACATTGGCGCGGGTTTGCTCGGTCAATTCCTCACCGAGAAAGGCATATAGCCCTTCGAGCGAGGGAAACGGGTCCTTCTGAAACGCGGCGAAGTGGATATCGAAGAAGCGGTGCTCGTTGCCCCTTTCGCGAAAATCGATCATCCGCCGCATCCCCAGTGCGCAGCTTTCTCGCATCACCGCGCCCATCCAGTGCTTGTCGGGCCGGTCGGTATTGTTGTGGCTGAGCTCGAAATAGAGGTCCGCCACCGAGGGGATCACGTCGGCAACATCGCGGTGGGTCATGACATAGCGGGCATCGGGAAACACTGTGTCGAGCGCATCGATCAGCAAGGTATAGGTCGGGTTCTTGAGCCGCCAGCGGGTGGGCGGGCAGCGCCACTGCAGCAGTTTGAGCACCCGCTTCACATATTGCATTGTCGGGACCAGATCGGCCTTGTGGTTGAACCATTCGGTGTAGCCGGGAATGCGGAAGCTCGACTGGAACATCTGCGACTTGAAATCAAAGCCCATGGTCACCTGGTCTTCGGTCGGCGTGGTCGAAGTCGATGGCAGCATCTGCTTCATGCGCGGGGTCAGCTTGTCGCGCATCTTCATGCTTTCGTCCATCATGGCGATGCGCGGATCGCTCCAGTAGCTCGCGGACTTCGGGCGGCGGGCAGGGGAACATGGATTCCCAGTTGCGCATCACCCGCACGTTGGGATCCTCGCCGAGCTGGCAATGCAGCGCGGTCGATCCGGTGCGGGGAAGGCCCAGCACCATCAGCGGCGCGACGATTTCCTGCTCGTCGATCTCGGGATGGCGGTCATACCAGTCCTCGATCTCGAGCCTGCGCATCAGGAACATGGTGCACTGGCCGACATAGGACGCCACGCCCATCTCGTTGAGATCGGCCTCGCGGTTGACCGAGTCGGTCAGGACTTCCAGCCCTTCCTGCCAGCCGTCCGGGCCGAAATTCGACAAGCCTGTGGCGGCTTTCGCGCCCTCGATGATTTTGGCGACCTGGATCATTGGTCATTCTCCCCCTTGGTGAGAAACACGCTAGGCGAAGCGCACCTCATGCGGCAAGCTTGCTGCCAGGAGGAGACCTCAAATGGCAAGAATCCGCGTGGGCGTTCTGAATGACATGGCAGACCGCGCCGAAGACGCCCAGGGCGACATCACCGAATGGCTCGAGCGCGAAGTCAGGGCGGTGCAGGCGGCCGGGCGGCTCGATGCAGAGGTCGAATTCGTCAAGAGCTATGGCCTTGGCCTGCCCGGCGGCACCGCCGAGGCGGTCGAGCGGGCCTATATGGAGCTGGTGCGGCAGGACGTCGTGCTGATCGCCGGGCCGGCCATCGGCGACAATGCCCTGATCGCCACACCGCTGGTCGAGCGCGAGAAGGTGCCGACGATCAACTGGGCCGGGGCCGAGCGCGCGCGCGGCGAATGGATGTTTCACTTGCAGGTCGGCAGTCACGAGGACGAATCGCTGGTGATCGCGCGGCATCTGAAGGCGATCGGCGCGGACCGGGTGGCGGTGATCTATGACCAGTCACCAATCGGCACGCGGCACCTCAAGTATCTGGAGGACGAGGGCCGGATCATCGGGCTGGACGTGGTGGCGCAGGAGGCCATCTCGCCGCTGTGTGAAGATGCCACCGCCGAAGTTGCCAAAGTGCTGGCGGCCAGGCCGCAGGGCTTCGTCTATCTTGGCCTCGGCCTCTCCGCTCCAGCGGTCGCGCGCCCGCTCGCAGCCGCCGGCTGGCAGGGCCCGCGCATCATGAACACTGCCGGGCTGCGCGGGTATCACGGCGATTTCGCGCAAGCTGTCGAAGGCTGGATCTATGTCGACATGCATTCCGATGGCAATCACACGCTCAATGCCCTGCGCGAGCGGATGGGCATCGCCAGGGAACAATCGGTCTGGGCGGCGGTGCGCCACGATTTCGGTCGGCTGGTAGCTGAAGGTCTCGCCCGTGCTCCCGACTGGACCCGCGCGGGGGTCAAAACCGGCCTTGAGCAGATCAAATGGCTGCCCGCTGCCGAGGGTGAGGAAGGCACCACGCTGGGCTTCGGCATCCAGGATCGCGGCGCGCTGCACGGTCGCTATCTGGTGCTGCGGCAGTGGATAGGCGGCAAGAGCGTGCAGGTGTGAGTTTCGCATCTGCAAAAGCTGCGCTAAGAGGCGCGTCCCCTGACCTGACCCGATGCGGTTTTGCCCGCTGCGGTGGAGAGCCCGAATGAAATTGCTGCGGTGGAGCCTGGCCGGTGCCAGTGCTTTCGTGATCTACAAGTATTCGATTGGCAGGAAGGCCAAGGGCGACGACGTGTTCCAGTCGCCCGAACGCACGCTGGCCAATGCCAAGCAGGACGGAAACGTCAAAGCGGCGAAGAAGGTTGCCAAGCCGAGGGCGAAGCGCGCGCCTCCCAAGAAGTAGTCCTTCTCATCCACTCCGAGCCTGCCCGAAGTGGACGTTACATCGCGATATGCGGCGCGACGCCTGCCACGCCGACAATCGCCCGCTGCAGCACCCTTTTGCCCACACCGTTCAGATCGCCGCGCGCGTGCTGCAGGGCGATATTGTCCCACAGGATGAAATCGCCATTGTGCCAGCGGTGTTCCAGCACCCGCTCTTGCGCATAGAGGTGATCGAACACCCGGTGCAGCAGGTCGCGGCTGTCCTCCCATGCCATGCCCAGAAGCTTCACGGTCTGCAGTTCGCTGGTCCAGATGCAGCTGCGGCCATTGTGGGGGTTCACATGCATGCGGGCAAGGTCCCGCGCTTGAGCGCTTCGGGCTCGCGCTGGTCGCAGGTGCGCTGATCGAGCTTGGTATAGTGCACCGCGATCATGTCCTGCTGCCGGTTTTCAAGCGCAGTGTGCAGGTCCGGCGGCAAGGTGTCGCAGGCCTCCTCGGCGCTGACGAAGCGGGTCGAGCTGGCCCCATCCACCACATCCACTGCGTGGAGCGAAAGCGCATCGAACGGATGCTCGGTATAGGCGGCATCGGCATGCCAGACGAGCGCCGAAGCGCTGGGGCCGCCCGTTTCGTTCGACATGGTGCCATCTTCGCCGGGACGATCGAGGATCGGGCCGATCAGGGCACAAATTTCGCGCTGGCGGGCCATGGACAGCGACTGGCCCCGCGCAAGGATCAGGCTGTGGCGGCCAAACAGCGCGCGGATCTGGTCCTGCTCGGCTGCGTCGAGCGGCTGCGATAGGTCGCAAAGCAATTCGACGCCGAAGGGCTGCAATTCACGGATGCCGATCATCCGCCCGCCACCCGCGCAAACACCGTCACTTGCGCCTCAGCTGCCACTGGCTGCGACCAGTCCGCGCGCACCGCACCGTCCACCCCGAAGGCCGCGCGATCATGCGCTGCTGCGGCAAAGCCCGGACCCTGCGCGTCGAGCGCGTCGATCAGGCGGAACAGGTTTGTGCCCTCGGCCTCCAGCGCGCTCCGCCCGCCGAAGAACTCTCCGGCGAAGGGCGGCATCACGGTGACCCTGGCCAAGGATCAGGCCTTGGCTTGCATTGCCGCATAGACCTTGTCGGGCGTCATCG
This sequence comes from uncultured Alphaproteobacteria bacterium, assembly GCA_963732725.1. Taxonomy (GTDB): domain Bacteria; phylum Pseudomonadota; class Alphaproteobacteria; order Sphingomonadales; family Sphingomonadaceae; genus Novosphingobium. The sequence continues at coordinate 228,086 of CAVTAQ010000002.1, forward strand.
GCAGGTCGCGCAGGCGCACGCCTGCGGCCCGGCTGACCGAATTGGCGACGGCGCCCAGGGGCGGCACGATCGGGGTTTCACCGACGCCCTTGACGCCGAAGGGATGCGCCGGGTTGGGCTTTTGCACCATCACCGCGTCGATCATCGGCATGTCCGAGCAGACCGGCATGCGGTAATCGAGGAAGCCGGGGTTATCCATCCTGCCCGCCTTGTCGAACAGATAGGCCTCGTTGAGCGCCCAGCCGATGCCCTGCACCGCGCCGCCCTGGATCTGCCCTTCGACATAGTCGGGATGGATTGCAGTGCCGGTATCCTGCACGGCGGTGTAGCGCACGACCGTCACTGCGCCGGTTTCGGGATCGACTTCGGTATCGCAAATGTGGACGCCGTAGCCGGGGAGATAATCGACCGGGCAGACGGTGCCTTCTGCCGAGATCGGGCCGCCGGAATGGGCGGAACGCGAGGCGATGGCTGCCATCGTAAGGCTTTCGCCCTGTTTGTCACCCGCAAGGCAATGCACCGCGCCGTCGCGCCATTCGACCTGATCGGCCTCTGCCCCCCACATTGCGGCGGCGCGCTGCTTCATCGTTGCGATCACAGTATCGCAGGCCTGGATCACCGCCTTGCCGGTGGCGAAGGTCACCCGGCTGCCGCCAGTGCCCATCGAAGACCCGATCGAGGCAGTGTCGGCAACAGTCACCCGCACGCTCTCATAGGGCACCTGCAGCGTTTCCGCTGCCATGATCGCCATCGAGGCGCGGCTGCCGCCGATATCCGGATTGCCGGTGGTCACCTGCACCGAGCCATCGCCGGCAATGCTGACCGCCGCCGTCGACGGTCCGCCATAGTTGCCCCAGCCCCCGGCGCCAACGCCGCGCGCCTGGTTCTTGCCCAATGGCGCAGAGTAGTGCGGATGGTCGCGCGCTGCCTCAAGGCATTCGGCGAAACCGATATTGCCCATCGGCATTCCCATGAAATTGGGGTCGCCGGGGCGCACGGCGTTTTTCAGCCGCAGCTCGATCGGATCGATGCCAAGCTGCTGCGCCAGCTCGTCAATGCAGCATTCGACCGCATAGACCACCTGCGGCGCACCAGGCGCGCGGTAGGCATGGGTGCTGGGCATGTTGCAAAGCACTTCCTGCCCGGTCACCCGGCGATCGGCGATCTTGTAATGCATCAGCGCGCTCATCGCGCCGGGATGCACGTCCGAGCCGGGATAGGCGCCGCCGTCGTATTTGAAATCAATCTCGGCGCCCAGCAAGGTGCCGTCCGCCGCCGCACCCATGCGGATATCGATCACGCTTCCCGGCGCAGGGCCGCTGGCGAGGAACACTTCGGCGCGGCTCATCGCGATGCGCACCGGGCGACCGGCTTTCCGCGAAAGCAGCATGGCGACCGGTTCGAGGTAGATGGTGGTTTTGCCGCCAAAGCCGCCGCCGATCTCGAGCGGCATCACCCTGATGTCGGTCGCGCTGATATCGAGGACATTGGCGGTCATGCTGCGGACATCGAACTGGCCCTGGCTCGAACACCAGATCTGCGCCTGGCCATCGGCATTCCAAGAAGCAACCGCGGCGTGCGGCTCGATATAGCCCTGGTGGACCGGCGCGGTTGCATAGCGTCCCGATGCGACCGCCGCCGCACCGGTAATGGCAGCAACAGGATCGCCCGCCGCCAGTTCGAAGTTCAGCACGACGTTGGAAGCCTGGTCGGGAGTGGTCGCCAGGCCTTTGGTAAAGACGTCATCATGCAGCACCGGCGCACCGGGCGCCATTGCCGCCTCGATGCCGATGACATGCGGCAGAATTTCGTAATCGACTTCGATCAGCGCCGCTGCCTCTTCGGCAATCGCTGTGCTGCTCGCTGCCACAGCCGCCACCGCGTGGCCGGCATAGAGCACCTTGTCGAGCGCCATGCAGTTCTGCGCGATGTGGCTCATGTTGAAGCGCGCTTCCATGCCTTCGAGCACTTTGGGCGCAAGTACCGGAAAGTCCCTGCCGGTGATGACGGCTTTCACGCCCGGCAGCGCTTCGGCCTTCCTGGTATCGATCCGCTTGATCCGGGCATGCGGATGCGGGCTGCGCAGCATTGCGGCGAACAGCATGTTCGATGCGACATGGTCGGTGCCGTAGATCGCCTTGCCGGTGACCTTGTCGATCCCGTCGGGCCGCACCGGGCGGGTGCCGATGACGCGGAAACCCTTGCTGTCCTGGGGAGCGTTCATGCCGAAATCCTTTCCTGCCTGAGTTCTGCCGCCGCATCGAGCACGGCGCGGACGATTTTGTCATAACCGGTGCAGCGGCACAGGTTGCCTGCCAGCCAATAGCGCACTTCCGATTCCGTAGGATTGGGGTTGCGATCGAGCAGTGCCTTGCTGGCGACGATGAAGCCCGGGGTGCAGAAGCCGCATTGCAGCGCGCCGTGTTCAAGGAATTTGCGCTGGACCGGGTGGAGCTGGTTGCCCTCGGCGACAGATTCGATGGTGCTGACCACACGCCCCTCGGCCTCGGCTGCAAGCACCAGGCATGAGCAGACCATTTCGCCGTCCATCATCACCGTGCAGGCCCCGCAATCGCCCGAGCCGCAGCCTTCCTTGGAGCCGGTCAGCCCCATCCCGAAGCGCAGGGCATCGAGCAGGGTTTCGCCCGGATCGGCAAGGAACTGGGCGCTATCGCCATTGATCGTGGCCTGGATCAGGACTTTGCTCATGTGTTTGCTCCCGCCCGCTGACGGGCAATTTCGACGACGCGCCTGGCGAGAACCCCGGCCATGGCAGTGCGGTATTCGACGGTGCCGCGCTTGTCGGCAATCGGCTTGCAGGCCGCGCGGACCGCATCGGCCATTTTCTCCAGCGCGGCATCGTCGAGCCGGGTTCCGACCAGCGCCGCGCCGGCCGCTTCGACCAGCAGCACCGTCGGGGCGACTGCGCCAACCGCTATCCGCGCGGCAGTGCAGGTGCCCGAACCATCCAGCACCAGCGCCGCGCCGCAGCCGACCACGGCAATGTCCATCTCGGTGCGCGGGATCGAGCGCAAATAGGCGTCCCCGCCGCCGACGGGCCGCGCGGGCAGGCGGATATCGACGAGGAATTCGCCTGGAGCGAGGCTTGTCTTGCCGGGCGCGGTGGTCACCGCCTCGACCGGCACTTCGCGCGTTCCGCTGGGTCCGGCAATTGTCGCGGTTGCGCCCGCCGCGACCAGCGCCGGAACCGAATCTGCCGCAGGCGAGGCATTGCACAGATTTCCGGCCATCGTCGCGCGGTTGCGCACCTGCACCGATCCGATCAGGTTCGCCGCCTCGACCACTCCGGGCCAGGCCGCGACCAGCGCCTTGCTGCGCTTGAGCGCGGTGCACGGCGTCGCGGCACCAATGATGAATGCGCCGCCTTCCTCCCGCACGCCGCCGATCCCGGCGATCCGCTTGATATCGACGATGGCGCTGGGTGCGATGCGGTGCGAGCGAAGCTGGACAATCAGATCTGTCCCCCCGGCAAGCGGCCGCGCTGCAGGATCGGCCTGAAGCAGGGCGACAGCCTGTTCGACCGTTTGGGGGGAGTGATAGTGCGGCGAAGGCATGGGCATCCTCTCTGTTTTTCTTATGACGACAGGGTTTCAAGCGCGGCGGGATTCGTCAACCTAAATCCTCCCCGGAACGGGGAGGGGGACCGCCGCCGAAGGCGGGGGTGGAGGGGCACGGGCGGGTGTTCCAACGGCTGCTGGCCAGCGGGGTCAGGAGCACTTGCCTGTGCCCCTCCACCATCCTGCGGATGGTCCCCCTCCCCGCCCCGGGGAGGATTTTCACATCGAAGGCGCATAGCCGCCGTTGAGCGGATAGGTCTGTCCGGTGATCCAGCAAGCCGCGTCGCTGCACAGGAATGTCGCTAGTGCTGCGACATCTGCCGATTTGCCGTAACGGCGGATGGTGTAGAGCGACATTTGCGCTTTGGCCCGGTCGGATGCCATGATTTCGGCCAGCTGGTCCTCAGGCATGTCGGGCATCAGCGAGCTCAGCGAAATGGCATTGCTGGTAACGTTATAGCGCCCCAGCTCCTTGGCGATCGAGCGCACGAAGCCCTGCGCGCCAGCCTTGGCCGAGGCATATACCGCCAGCTTGGGCTCGCCGGTCCGGCCTGAATCCGAAACGATGGTGACGATCCGGCCACGCTTGGCCTCGACCATGTTGGGGATGAAAGCGAAGCAGCAGTTGTAGACGCCATAGAGATTGGTGCCGAGATAACGCTGCCAGTTGGCCGGGTCTTCCTCCCAGAAGTTGAGCGTGGGGCGCAGCAAGCCGCCCGGTCCCGCCATTCCGGCGTTATTGACCAGCACCGTCACCGGCCCGAGCCTGGCCTTGACCGCCGCATCTGCCGCTTTGGCTGCTTCCAGGTCAGTCACATCGAACGGCACCGCCATCGCGGGCACGCCCGAGGCGCGCACTTCCTCGGCAACCGCTTCGGCGCGTTCCGCCACGAAATCGTTGACTGCGATGCCGCCCGCATTGTGCCGCGCCAGCTCAAGCGCGATCGCGCGGCCTGCGTTCTGCCCTGCACCGGTCACCAGCGCGACCTGTCCGCCCAGATCGAGCAGATCGGTTCCTGTCATGCCATTCTCTCCATCGTTGTTTGCATGGTGCCTAGATGCTGACTAGGCTTCGGGCAAGCGAGTCCCGCGTCTGACGGGACCGCCGGAGAGGACGCCGCCCATGCCTGCCGAAATCGCCCCGCTGTTCGATTACCTGCAGCCGCTGAACGAGGCCGTCGACGAGATCGCCAATACCTGGCGTCCGGACGATCCCGAGTACCGCGCCGACGTCTATCGCCAGATCATGATGCAGTTTTCCTACGGCTATTTTGCGTTCTTCCACGCCACCCCTGAACATCCCGACTGGGCGCCCTTGTGGAACCCGGTCTATACCCTCCAGCCCAACCCGGATGACATCTACCTTTACTGCCCGGTGCGCGACGATCTGACCTATCGCCTCAGCGGCAATCGCGGCACGGTCAAGATGCTGCTGATCAACACGCAAGGCGCGCTGCCGGGACTGGAAGGCGAGGTTGATCACACCGGCGCGCGCTATGCCGATATCGATGATCGCAGCCTGACGCTGGATGCAGATGGCAATTTCGAGGTGCTGCTCAGCCGCGAAAGGCCTGCCGGACACAAGGGCGACTGGCTGGAAATAAAGCCAGGTGCGACCGTTCTGATGACCCGCTACCGCTCCTACGACTGGACCAGCGAGATCGACCCGGTGATGTCGATCGAATGCCTCAGCAAAGTCCCTCCCAAACCGCGGCTGACGCCGGGCGATATCATCAAGCGCATCAGGCAGATGGCGGCCATGCCGGTGGCGGCGCAGAAGCTGTTTTACTGGATGCAGAATCAGGTCAAGGCCGATGCCGGCGTCAATGTGTTCCAGCCGCAGAAGCTGGGCGGGGCGCTGTCCAAGCAGGTCTATATCCCTGCCGTGTTCGAGCTGGAGGACGACGAAGCCCTGATCATCGAAACCGAGCTTCCGGCCCGGCGGCATTACTGGAACTTCCAGCTCAACGATCCCTATTTCAACGCGCTGGAATATGTCTACCGGCTCTCCAGCACCAACGGCCATTTCGCCAAGGTCAGCAGCGACGGGAAATTCCGCGCGGTGCTGGCGCTGACCGATCCCGGCGTGCCCAACTGGCTCGATACGGCAGGCTACAAGCAGGGCACGATCTACGGGCGCTGGTATGATTGCGACAGCTGTCCGACACCGACGCTGAACCGGGTCAAACTCGCCGACCTGCGCAGTCATCTGCCCGCCGATACGCCGGTGGTGACGCCCGATCAGCGCGCGAAGGAACTGGCGGACCGTGTGCGCGGCTGCCAGCGCAGGAGGAGATGGTGATGAGCTTGCCCTCCGAATTCGACCTGACCGGCCGCGTCGCCGTCGTCACCGGCGCCGGCACCGGCATTGGCCGGACCACAGCAATTCTTCTGGCCAGGCGCGGCGCGGACGTCGCGATCTGCGGGCGTCGGGCTGACAAGATCGAGGAAGCCGCCGCGCGCATCCGCGAGACCGGCAGGCGGGTGCTTGCCATCCCCACCGACGTGCGCAAGCCCGATCAGTGCAAGGCGCTGATGGACAAGGTCGCGGCGGAATGGGGGCGGATCGATATCCTGATCAACAACGCCGGCGGCGCGCATGGCCATGTGCCGCTGGCAAAGATGGACCTCGCCAAATGGGACCGCGATGTTCAGCTCAACCTGTCTGCCGCGATGTATTGCAGCCAGGCTGCGCTGCCTCACCTGAAGGCCACCAGAAATGCCGCAATTGTCAATATCTCCTCGCTCGCCGGGGTCAATGGAACCGCAGGTGTCGCGGCCTATTCGGCGGCCAAGGCGGGCTTGCAGATGTTCACCCGCGTCGCCAGTTCCGAATGGGGCGGCTATGGCGTGCGGGTCAATGCCGTGGCCTGCGGCATGATCGCCACCGAAGCCGCGCGCCTGGGCTGGTCGAAGAGCGGCTTCGATGCCGCCGAAGTCGCCAAGAGCGCTTTCGGCCTCAAACGCTACGGCGAAATGGACGAAGCCGCACAGGCTATCGTGTTCATGGCCAGCGACGCGGCCTCATACATCACCGGCGAGACACTGACCGTGGGCGGCGGGCCGAAGCTGGGCGGGATGATCGATGTCGATGACGATCAGACGCTGGCTGGCGGTTGGGGGGAGTGATCGCTCACAGCTTCGCGTAAAGCGCCAGTATGCGGGAATAGGCGCGGATCGCCTCCTCCAGGTCAAAGGCCGGTGCGTCGGGCACACACCAGCTGTGGTTCGCGGCATAGACCTCGATCTCGGCGGGGCGGTCGGCGAGGACGGCGGCTCTGCGGAGTTCTTCCTTGTCGCTTGGTGCCCTGGCGTCGTCGTCGCGGGCAATTGCGACAAGATACGACGCCCGCGATGCCGCAAGCAGCCGGTGCGGACTGTCGGGCCGGTCGGTCACCAGCGAGCCGCCATGCAGACTGGCCACCGCACCGACGCGTCCGGGCACAGCTGCGGCGGTACGCACCGCCATTGCCCCACCCATACAATATCCTTGCGTGCCGATCTTGCGCCGCTTGTCGACAACCTTCTGTGCATCGAGAAAAGTGACATGGGCGGCGGCATCGCGTGAGACCGCCTCGGGTGTGAGCGAACCCATCAGCGGGCCGATCCTGGCCCGGCCCTCGGGCGTGCGGAAAGCGGCGAAATCCAAGCCGAGCGGCGCGGGGCCGCTGCGGTAATACTGGTTGACCACCAGCACCGCATAGCCCTCTGCGGCAAGACGGCGCGCCATGGACTTCTTGGTGTCGCGCAGACCGATGGCGTCGGGCCACAGGATCACCCCGGGGTGGCGTCCCCTGGCAGGATGGACGAAAAATGCGTCGCAGGCACCGTCGGGGGTGCTGACATTCACCATGCGTTCGGCGAGCGCCAAGGCACGGGCCTGCACAGGCAAGGGTACGACATATCCGGCCAATACGGCGGCTGCGCCCATCGCTGTGAAATCGCGGCGGCTTATCGCGGCCATTTCGGCCTTTACGGTGAATTCGTCGCACATGGCATTCTTCTCCCGGGCTTGCCTCTTGCGCTGCGCAGCCTATCACAACCCGGCAGAGAGGAAAGGAGCGCGGGGTGACCGGAGACCCGACGCATATCGTCAACTGGCAACGCCTGGACGCGCGCACCACGACTTCCGGTCGACTTGCAGCGGACGATGTAGCCTGCGCTCGCGAGACTGGGCGTGCGGCATGTGATCAATCTGGCGCCCGATCTGGAAGGAAATGGATCCCTGCCCGGAGAGGCGGAAATGCTTGCCGCACAGGGCATCCGGTATTCCTACATCCCGGTCCCGTTCCTTGCACCGCAAGAGGAGCAGTTCGCAGAATTCTGCAAAGCCTATCAGGCCGATGCCGAACCGGTTCACGTTCACTGCATAGCCAATTGGCGCGTTTCGGCATTCTTCTACCGCTTCAATCGTGACATCCGCAGCATGGACGAACCGGCTGCACGAGCCCTGATGGAACAGCAATGGTCACCGGAAGCTGGTGACTATGCGGCCATCTGGGGGCCATTCATCGCAGCGAGGGACTGATATGGACTTCACCGGCAAGCATGTTCTGATCACCGGCGGATCGACCGGGATCGGCCGGGCTACGGCGGAGAAGATCGCCAGTCTGGGCGGCAAGGTGACGCTGCTGGCGCGGCGGGCGGATGTGCTGGAAGAGACCGCACGCGCCATCGGCCCCGCTGCCCTCGCAATCCCCTGCGACGTCGGAGACAAGGCCTCGTTGCTTGCCGCGCTCGACAAGGCCATTGCGCAGAACGGCCCGCTGGACGGCCTGTTCCTCAACGCCGCCGCACCTGGCACCTATGCGCTGACCAGCGACTATACTGACGAGGCCTTTGAAGAGACTTTGCGGGTCAACGTCTGGTCGCCGTTCTGGGCGCTGCGCCATGTGCTTCCGGCAATGATCAGCGCGCGGCAAGGGCGCGGTGCTGATCACCGGCACGCTCGGCGCGGTGCGCGGCATGGCGGGCAACATGGGCTATTGTGTCAGCAAGCACGCGACGCTGGGCCTCGCGCGCACGGTGGCGATGGAAGTGGCAGCCAGCGGCGTGCGCTGCAATTGCCTGCACCCCGGCTTCATCGACACGCCAATGATGAACGGCGCGCCGGCAGAGGCAGTCTCGGCGATGGTGGCGACCACCCCGCAAGGGCGGATCGGGCGGCCCGAAGAGGCGGGCGCAGTGGCCGACCTTTCTGCTGTCAGACCTTGCCAGTCACGTCACAGGTCAAGAGCTGGCGGTTGATGGCGGGGTGCTGGGAACCTTGCAGATCAGATAGAAGGATCAATCGCCGGGGTAATTCAGCTCCAGTGAAACGCCGTTCGGGTCTTCGACGAATACTTGCCGAATGTCGCCGAACTGCCGGTCGTTGACCCGGTAGGCGATGCCCAGTTCGTCGCAGCGGGCCTTGGTCGCATCGAACCCGGTGCAGGTCAGCGCCACATGGTCGAGCGCTCCGCCCAGGCCGGTCTTGAGAGCGCCGTGCCGCTCAGCGTTCCAGGACTGGACGTGCACGATCGGGTTGCCCTGGGCATCGCTGATCCAGCAGCCTTTGAACCCCGGCGGAGCCACCGGGATCGGGTGGGCCTTCATGTCGAGGAGCTTTTCATAGAATTCGCACGTCGCCGCCATATCGCCGGTGACGATGTTGATGTGGTTGACGCCGTTGACCTGCATCCGTTCTCTCCCGCGTTGGGCGAGGAATACGCCTTTTTCAGCGCCGCGCCAGTGCCGCCTCGCACTCGGCCATCAGGTCCGCGACAATATCCGCAACCGGCTCTTCCCTGTTGACCATACCGACCGATTGCCCGGCCATCAGCGAGCCGTTCTCGACATCGCCATCGATCACCGCGCGGCGCAGGGCCCCGGCCCAGAAATGCTCGATGCGAAGCTGCGCCTCGCCCATATCGACCGAGCCCTGATCGAGCAGCTGGCCAACTTCGATCTGCTTGGCGGTGAACTCCTCGGTGCCCTTGTTCTTGAGCGCGCGCACCGGGATCACCGGCAGCCGCGGATCGACCTGGACCGAAGCCACGGCATCGCGGGCATTGGCGCGGAAAAAGGCCTTCTTGAAATCGGGATGGGCGATGGATTCGGTGGCGCAGGCAAACCGCGTGCCCAGCTGCACCCCGCAAGCGCCCATTTCGAGATAGGCGGCGATCATCGCGCCGTTGCCGATGCCGCCGGCGACAAAAACCAGATTGTCCGCCGCCAGCTCGGGCAGGATTTCCTGCGCCAGCACCGAAGTTGCCACCGGACCGATATGCCCGCCCGCCTCATTGCCTTCGATCACCAGTGCATCCGCGCCCGAGCGCAGCAGCTTCTTGCCCAGTGCCAAGGTCGGCGCAAAGCAGATCACTTTCGCGCCGCTTTCCTTGATCGCCTCGACGCTGCCCTTGGGCGGAATCCCGCCTGCCAGCACGACGTGACCGACCTTGTGCTGCGCGCAAACCGCAATCAGATCGAACAGCTGCGGGTGCATGGTGATCAGGTTGACGCCAAACGGCTTCTTCGCCAGCGCTTTGGTCCCGGCAATTTCACCGTCGAGCAGCTCGGGCGTCATCGCCCCGCAGGCGATCACCCCGAATCCGCCCGCATTGCTGATCGCGGAAACCAGATTGCGCTCGGATACCCAGGACATCGCTCCGCACAGGATGGCATAATCGCTGCCAAGGAACTGCGCGCCGCGCTGCATCAGCGCGCTGGTTCTATCGTACACCGGTTGCTCCATCCCTGAAATTTTGCACTGCTAATAGGTCTTGAAACTAGGCCGCCAGCGGCTCCTCGCCAACCAGTGTTACCCGGTGCAGACGCCGACCGCTGTCCTTGTCGAAATGCAGCACGCGATGCATGGTTCCGGTATTGTCCCAGACAATCGCATCGCCCGGCTGCCAATGGTGGCGATAGACGTATTGCGGCTGCTCGGCATGCGCGATCAGGCGGCGCAGCAGCGCGTCGGCTTCGGCGTCATCCATTCCGGGGATAGCACCGGCAGTCCATCCCAGCACCAGCGAGCGGCGGCCCGAACGGTGCTTCCAGACCAGCGGATGGGTGCGGCCTGGATGGTTGAACATCTCCATCCCGGCGACATCGACGCCCTCATCGACCGTGACCGCGCGGAACACCCATTGGGTGCGGTGTTCGGCGGAAAGGTTCTCGATCAGCGCCTTGTCGGCGTCGGACAAGTCCTCGTAGGCCGCATAGGTGTTGGCGAATTCGGTTTCGCCCCCGGTTTCGGGCAGGACCCGCGGGCACAGCAGCGTGCCGCGCGGCGGCAGGGCGGTGTCGAGCCGGTCCATATGCCAGGCGCGGGTGCCATAGAGGATATAGGCGTTGATGTTCTGCTCGACTTCCAGCGTGACCTTGAACAGGCCCTTTTCGCCGTCTTCCTCGTTCACCGTGCCGATGGAGCCTGCGAAAGCCTGCATCTCGTCGTCTTCGAGATGGGCACCCCGGAAAACCAGCACGCCGCGCTTGTCGAGCAGATCACGGATTTCCCGGGCGTGTGTTCCGGCGAGCATCTCGGACTTGGCCAGGTGGACTTCGCTGCCGGTGCGGGGAGTGAGATCGGTTGATTCAAGCGTCATGGGCACAATCTCGGGAATTTGCAGAATGCGTCGGTGGAGCGGGTGAAGGGAATCGAACCCTCGTATTCAGCTTGGGAAGCTGCTGCTCTACCATTGAGCTACACCCGCGCGCCGCCGGGCATTAGCCCCGGCTCCGGCGCAAGTCAAAAGGGGTTTGCGGCCCGCTTGCGATAATGATACCGCCGCGTTCCATTAAGATTGCAAGGGGAGCATGGCGTGCCTGCACTTTCGAAACCGGCAGGCATAGGCGTGGCAGTGCTGGCAATCGCGGGCGGGATCGCCTGGTATGTGCACTATGATCGCACCTTGCGTTTTTTCGAGGAAACCAACGATGCCACGATCCAGGCGGATCAGGTGGCGATTGCCTCCAAGCTTTCGGGTTACGTCGCCAGGATCGTTGTCGCCGATAACCAGCAGGTCGCCAAAGGCGCGCCATTGATCGAGATTGATCCGCTCGATTATCGCACCCGCCTGTCGCAGGCAGAGGCCGGGATCGCCACCGCCATGGCAGCTGAACAGGCCTCGCAGGCCGCGCAAGCTGAGGCGACAGCGGCGATTGCCCAGGCCCGTGCCGGGGTGCAGGCAGCACTTTCAGGGCTGGCCTTCGCGGCCAGGGAAACGGCGCGCTACCGCAAACTGGTCGCCGAAGGCATTTCGCCTGCCGAAAAGCTGTCGCAGCTGACTGCTTCGCGTGAGAAGGCCGAGGCTGATCTGGCCGCAGCGCGGGCAGCGCTGGATCAGGCGCAGCGGCGGATCGGCACGATTGCCGCGCAGACCGGCCAGCTTGCCGCCCAGGCCGGCGCGGCGCGGGTTCAGCGCGAGGCGGCGATGAACGATCTGGCCGCAACCCGGCTCACTGCGCCGGTTGCCGGGCGCGTCGCGGGCCGCTCGGTGCGGGAAGGACAATTCGTCCAGCCGGGCATGCGGCTGATGACCATCGTGCCTTCGCAAGACCTCTATGTTGTCGCCAATTTCAAGGAGACCCAGGTCGGGCTGATGCGCCCTGGCCAGCCGGCGAAGATCAGCGTCGATGCCTTGCCCGATGTCGAGTTCAAGGGTGCTGTGACCAGCATCACGCCGGGGACCGGAGCCAATTTCTCGATGATCCCGCCGCAGAACGCGACCGGCAATTTCACCAAGATCGTCCAGCGGGTGCCGGTGCGGATCCGGATCGATGCCGGGCCGATGGCGCGGCGGGTGCTGGCGCCGGGGCTGTCTCTCACCGTCGAGGTTGATACCCGCGCCGGCAAGGATGAGATCGCGGCGATCCGCGCCGAGCAGGAGCGTGCCGGAGAGGCCACAGCCAGATGAGCACGGCAGTCGCCGCCCCGGCTCCGGTCGAGCGCGCCAGCCTGGCTGACTGGATGGCGGTGATTGCGGGAATGATCGGCAGCCTGATGGCGCTGATGGACATTTCCATCGTCAATTCATCGCTTCCGGTGATCCAGGGCGAAATCGGAGCGACGGCCAGCGAGGCGACCTGGGTGGCTACCGCCTATCTGGTGGCCGAAATCATCGTCATTCCGCTCACTGCCTGGCTGGGACGGATGCTTGGGCTGCGCACCCTGCTGCTCGGCGGCGCGGCTCTGTTCACGGTGTTTTCGGTTGCTTGCGGCTTCGCTTCGACACTGACCGAACTGGTTGCCGGGCGGATCGGCCAGGGCCTGTGTGGCGGCGTGCTGATTCCCACCTCGATGACCCTGGTCGCCACCCGTCTGCCGCCCCGCCAGCAGGCGCTGGGTTTGGCGCTGACCGGCATGGCAGCCCTGCTCGGGCCGGTGATCGGGCCGGTGCTCGGCGGCTGGCTCACCGAGAACTATTCCTGGCAATATGCGTTCTTCATCAATGTGCCGATCTGCGCGGTGCAGGCGACAATGCTGATGATCGGCATCAAGGCGACGCGGCACGACTGGAGCGAACTGCGCAATGCCGACTGGCTGGGGATCGCCGGCCTGGTGCTGGGTCTGGGTGGGGCGACGACCCTGCTTGAAGAGGGGCACCGCGAACAATGGTTCGATTCGCCGCTGATCTGGCGGCTGGCAGCTGTGAGCGTCATCGGCTTCGCGCTGGTTGCGGCGGGGCAGCTGAACGGCAAACGCAGGCCGGTGGTGCGGCTTTCGCTGCTGAAAAACCGCGCGCTTAGTTCGGCAGTTGTGTTGCTGGCGACACTGGGCATGCTGCTATACACCTCGATCTTCATAACCCCGCAGTTCCTGGTCAGCATCGCCGGATATACATCGCTTCAAGCCGGCCAGTTGATGTTCCTCTCGGGCTGCATCGCGATACCTGTGGCCTTCTTATACACCCTTTTGATTGCCCGGTTCGATATGCGGGCAATCGTGATCTTTGCGATTCTGAGTTCCTCGATGGCGAATTTCATGATCAGCGATCTGACTATCGCATCGACCGGGACAGACTTCATTGCATCGCAATTGCTGTTTGGGGTGGGGACGACACTCTCGGCAATTCCCTTGCAGCAGGCGGTCATCTCGTCGGTTCCGCCGGAAGATGCAGCAGAAGCCAACGCGCTCAGCTCGGTCTCGCGAAATCTTGGCGGATCTATGGGGCTTGCGGCGTTGGCGAGCTTCCAGGCATCGCGTTTCGATACGCACTATTGGCAGATCCATTCCAGCCTTCCCGCCAACGACCCGGCACTGCAGGATAGCCTCGCCCAATCGGGCTCAATGTTTGGCACTGGACCGGAGGCGATGGATGCAGCCCTGCGCATGCTGGACGGCGAGATCATGCGACAGGCGCTGACCATGTCATTCAACGACATCTACCTGATTTTCGGCGGGATCGCCCTTGCGACCATTCCGCTGGTGGCATTTCTGCGTCCGCCTCCCAAGGACGCCGCCCAAGGGCCGATGCATTGATCGTCCAGCCCGCCCGAGGCCGCCCGGCCGCCGGGCAGGCGGAGCTGATAACGCAGCGGGTGATTGACGCTGCGTGGCAGGCCTTGCTCGAATGCGGCCCCGAACAGCTTACTCTCGACCGGGTTGCGGCAATCGCTCATGCCAGCAAGCAGACGATCTATGCGCGCTTTACGGGCAAGCGCGATCTGCTGCAGTCCGTGCTGGCCGCGCGGGTCGGGATGATCTTTGGCGAATTCGAGCAAGCCGAAGCAGCGGGAAATCTCGAGGCGGTGATCGCAGATGTCACCCGTCGTTCGGTGACTGTACTGGGGGCGCCCGAATCCCTGATGCTCGACCGGCTTGCCGACTGGATCGACACGGCGCTTGAAGGCAGCCCGACCCGTGCGGCAATCTATGCCGATTTCCATCACCTGCTGCGCGATTATCTGTGCCGTGCAACCCGGTCGTTGGTCGCTGTCGGAAGATGAAGTGTCGGATGCGGCGACGCTGTGGCTCGACAGCCTGATCGGCCACGTTCGCGGAGTGCCGCGCGGCGGCGAGCAGCTCGAGCAATGGTCGCGGACTTTCGCGCGCTATTTCATGCGGGCGATCAGCTCTCGGTAAATCGCCGGGCATAGCCTGCGGTGCGGGCGGCGATCTGGGCCTTGCGGCCGGCAGCGTCGATCCGTTTCACCCCGCTGGACAACGCTGACGCAAGATCGCCGAATTTGACCAACTTTGCCGTCATCCAGGGATCGGCGTGAGGCTTTCCCCGGTCAAACGCCTGCCAGCGCTGGCCGAACTGGGTGCGCCGCACGCCGCCGGTGTCGAGCCAGTTGTGAATGCCGGGGTCGCGGTGGGCGATCACGAAGGTGAAGTCGCCATCCTCGTCCGGGGCCATTTGCTCCATGTTGAGGCTGGAGGTGCGCTTCCAGTATTCGATCGAGAGGTGGAAGGCATCGGTCAGGGTCAGATTGCGAAAACCGGCGCCTGCCGCGTTCGACCGGACAATCAGGGCCTCGTCCGGTGCCAGGTCAAGATTGCCCTTGGTGCCCCACTGGCTGGGCATGCCGCCATAGGCACCCGAACTTTGCGGCTGGCGGATATGGTTGGGTGGTTCCCAGTTTCCCGACTGGGTGATGAAGAACGAATAATAGACCCCGTCGATGGCGATCCTGGCGAGGCGCTGCGCCATGTCATCTTCACTTCTGGGCCCGCCGGACGGATCGCGCCGCACGACGTGGAGCGCATTGGGCGACTGTGTAAGCCAGTCTCCAAGCGCATCGCGGACCATGATGAAATCGGCGCCGGGCTTTGTCTGCAAGTGGTTCTTGCGGCCATTTGCCGGGCTTCGTCCATGGTCATGACAAAGCTGCCGTCTTCGCCGATTTCCATGTCGAGGCTGTCGAGGATGGACCAGTGTGACCGGCGAGGCAGTGTTGTCGGCCATCAGCGAATAGTTGACCGAGGGCGGCATACCCTGATTGCTGCCATGAATTTCATATTTCCCGCCGTGGGCGATGGGGATCGTGCGGTAGATGAAGTCCGGACTGTCGCCGCCCCAGCGCGAGCCCGGGAATGTCGCGCCCGAACCAGCGGTGCGGCGGTGCCATGAAGCGGGTTGCCACCGGGGAGTTGGCATCGCTGTTTGCCGCGCGCATGGCGTGGTGGAACATGTATTCGTCGATCATGCCATCGAACCGGCCCGACTGATCGCGCGACGGCCAGGCGGTGGCGCTTTTCCACAGCATGGTGACCATTGCGCGCACGCGCTCGATTTCGGGCCGCTTCAGCAGGGCCAGAGCCTTGTCTTCAATTGCAATCTGTTCGGGCGTGGCGAGCGGGTTTTGCAGCGTCTTCATATCGCGGCCTTTCTTCGAAGCCAAAGCAGTGCGAGGCAGGAACAGTGAGGCCGCCGCACCGGCAAGAACCGGCCTGCGGGCAATCGATCCTGGCATTTCCTCGTCCCTTTCCGCTTTCCCGACAGTTGCCGCGAAAGACCCCGGCGGGTCAAGCAATCGCGCTTGCCGGGGGACGGCGAGGCGCTATGGACGGGCCAAAGCGAATTGAGAGGAATTGCTGATGACGCCGCTGGCAGAAAGCCCTGATCCCAGAGCCCGCGATGCCGAAGTGAACGGTGCGCCGCCGCGCATCGGCCCGATCCCGGAGAGTGAGCTGGGCGAGGAGGCGCTGGAGTATTGCCGGGGCCTGCGGATCAGCCTCGGCATTCCGGAGAACGGCGAAATTCCTGACGGTGACTGCCACCATGCTGCGCCACCCGGCGCTCAACGAAGCGCAGACCAATATGGGGATCATGCTGGCCGGGCACGGCAAACTCAGCCCGCGGGAGCGGGAGCTTGCAATCCTGCGCCAGGCATGGATCACTGGCGCGCCCTACGAGTGGGGTGAGCATGTCGATATTGCCAAGCGGTTCGGGATTACCGGCCGAGGAGATCGAGCGGATCGTAGCGGGATCATCGGCCCCGGGCTGGAGCCGCCACGAAGGCGCCATCATCAAGGCGGTGGAGGAGCTGTTCACGCGCTTCCAGATTTCTGATGCGACCTGGGCGGTGCTGGCAGAGAGCTGGAGCGAGCAACAGCTGCTCGAATTTCCGATCCTGGTCGGTGTCTACGCGGCAACCGCAATGCAGCAGAATTCGATCCGGTTCGCAACCCTGCGCGCCGACAACACCGGCCTGACCACCGCTAGGCTAAGGGAGAAGTCGGATGGAAATGAAAGGTTACGGCGACAAAATCGCCGCGCGAGAGGCGCACGTTGTCGGGCAAGGCGCCGCGCATCGCCGCGCTTGCCGACAGCGAGATGAGCGCCGAGACACCGGGCACTGGTTGACGAGGTCCGCATCGCCGCCGGGGCCGGGGCGGCGAGCGAGGTGCCCGAATACATGCGGCTGCTGGTCAAGCATCCGGATCTGTTCAAGGTGAACATGGAAACCGGAACCGTGCTGTTCCTCGGCAAGATCTCGCCGCGAGAGCGGGAGCTGGCAGTGCTGAGGGTCGGCTGGCTGGCCGGCGCGCCCTATGAATGGGGCGAACATGTCCGGATTTCCAAGCGCTATGGCGTGACCGATGAAGAAATCGAACGCGCAACGATCGGATCCGCCGCCGCAGGCTGGAGCGAACATGACCGGGCGATCGTGCGCGGAGCCGAGGAACTGCTTTGGGACTTCGCGCTTTCGGATGCGACCTGGGAAACCCTGGCCAGAAGCTGGAACGAGCAGCAGTTGATCGAATTTCCGGCAATGGTCGGGGCCTATGTCGTCACCGCCTTTATCCAGAATTCGCTGCGTGCGCGCCTGGCTCCCGACAATTGCGGGCTGACACGGCGACTGCCAATAGGGTGCTAACCATCGTCGGCGCTTGATACAGGCAGGCCGGAGACAACATGGACGAACAACTGACCGGATCCGGCAGGCGGCGATATGGTCAGCCGCCACCGGCTCTCCACACGCATCTGGCATTGGATCAATGCGCTGGCTGTATTCGTCCTGCTGATGAGCGGCCTGATGATCTTCAATGCCCATCCCCGGCTCTACTGGGGCGAATACGGGGCCAATGCCGATGCGGCCTGGCTGGCCTTAGGCAGCATGGACGATGTCGCCTTTCCCGGCTGGATGACGATCCCCTCGTTCTACAGCCTGGCCGACGCGCGGCTTGTGGCACCTGGCCTTTGCCTGGGTGCTGGCGCTCGGAATCGTGATTTACCTGCTTCGGTCACTGTTCAACGGTCATCTGCGGCGCGATCTGTGGCCGAGCCGCGAACAATGGCGACCCAGCCATATCCTGCACGACATTGCCCAGCACGCCCGCCTGCGGTTTCCGACAGGAATCGAGGCCCTGCGTTACAACATCCTCCAGAAGTTCGCCTATCTCGGCGTGCTGCTGGTGCTGCTGCCGCTGGTGATCCTGACCGGCCTGTGCATGTCGCCCGGCTTTGATGCGGCAACTCACATCACGGCCTGGTTCGGCGGGCGGCAGAGCGCGCGCTCGATCCATTTCCTGTGCGCGGGCGGCTTTGCCCTGTTCATCGTGGTGCACCTCGTCATGGTGGTGCTGGCCGGACCGGTCAACGAGGTGCGCTCGATGATTACCGGGCGCTTCCGTTTGCCCCTCGACAAGCTGGAGATCGAGCCATGAACCGCGAATTATCCCGCCGCCGGCTGGTCGGCTCCGGCCTGATTGGCGCTTCCGGCCTGCTGCTTGCAGGCTGTGACCGGATCAATGCCAGTCCCACCTTCCGTTCACTGCTTGCCAGCGGGGAAGGGCTGCACAAGGCAAGCCAGCGGCTGATCGGCGGCAACGACGCGCTTGCCCGCGAATTCGCCGAAAGCGAGATGTCGCCGGTGTTTCGCGCCAATGGCAATGTTGATCCCGAAAGTGCCGCCTACCGCCGCCACGCCGCCACGCAATTTGCCGAATGGGCGCTCATCGTCGATGGCCTGGTCAAGCGCCCGCTGGCATTGCCGCTGTCGGCGCTGATGCAGATGCAGCAACGCGAGCAGATCACCCGCCACGATTGCGTTGAAGGCTGGAGCGCGATCGGCAAGTGGCAGGGCCCGCAGCTGGGGCAAATTCTCGGTATGGCCGGGCTGCTGCCTTCGGCCAACTATGCCGTATTTCATTGCGCCGATGCGACCGGCTCTGCGCCCTATTACGAATCGATCGATCTTGCCGATGCTTTCCACCCCCAGACCATTCTCGCCTGGCGGATGAATGGCGCGACCCTGCCGGTGAAGTATGGTGCGCCGCTGCGGCTCAGGGTTGAGCGGCAACTGGGCTACAAGCACGCCAAATATGTCATGCGGATCGAGCTCAGGCAGTCGCTGGCCGGGCTCTATGGCGGCAAGGGCGGGTACTGGGAGGATCACAGCGATTATGCCTGGTATGCCGGTATTTGATCCGGGCATGTCGCGCAGCACTGCTGCTTGACCCGGACCGCGACGCCAAATAGGCGCTGGTCACCATGACCGCATTCCTGTTCTGCCTGATCGCGGTTCTGCTTGCCGGGATCGGTGCGCGTGACCAGATGACGCTGGCAGCGATGACTGAGCAGGCAGGGCCAGCGGCCGGGCTTGCTGTTAGCGGCCTTGCTGTTGACCATTATCACTGCGGCGGGGGCGGCCTGGCTTGCCTTGACGGTCATGCCGATCCTGAAAGGCGATGCCCGGCTGTTGTTCGCAGCGATGGCGCTGGTGCTGGCCGGGCTTGAATCGCTGCTGCTTTCGCCGGGGCGCAAGCCGCTTGAGCCGACCCGCTCGCTCGGCGCGCTGGCAGTGGTGCTGCTGGCGCACCAGATCACCGATGCCGCCCGCTTTCTGATTTTTGCGATCGCCGCTGCAACCGCGCAGCCTTTGCTGGCGGGCGCCGGGGGCGCGATCGGCGCGGCGATCATGCTCGGCTCGGCCTGGGCCGCGCCCGAACTGTTCGAATGGCGCCGCCTCAGACCGATCCGGCGCGGCATCGGTGCCGTGCTGCTGCTGACCGGGCTGTTCGCCGGAATGAAGGCGCTGGGATTGGTTGGCTGAGAAGGCTGGCCTCGCCGCCTCGCGGTGCTATGCGTGCCGCATGGCACAAGCGCAGATCATCGAGGATATGGACGATGCGGCGATTGCCGCCTGGCTGGAGGTGCGGCTGGTTCAGGCACTAGAGAAAGGGCCTGCGGCGATCTGTCTGCCCGGCGGCGCAACGCCGTTCCCGATTCTCGCGCGCCTGGTGGCGCGGCCGCTTGCCTGGCGGCGCGTGTCGGTCTGGCCGGGCGACGACCGGATTGTTCCTGAAAGCCACCCCGCCAGCAATATGGGCCGCATCCGCGCGATCCTGGGGCCCGCAGGCGCGCAATGCCATGCGCTGGCAGAAGACGCGCGACCGCCGCATTTTGCGCTGACCTGGCTTGGCATGGGGGCGGACGGACACATTGCCTCGCTGTTTCCCTCTTGCGATCCCACGGCAGACGATCCGCTTGCCGTGCGCCGCCTGACCCCCGATCCGCTTCCGCCCGAGGCCCCGTTCGAACGGCTGAGCCTGACCATCCCTGCCTTGCTCGACTGCGACGCGGTGCTGTTCGTTATCCGCGGCGCCGAAAAGCGCGCGCTGTTTGATGCGGCCATGCGCGGCGAGAACGACCTGCCGGTGGCCCGGCTGCTCGCCGCCGCACGCCAACCGGTCGTATGCTTGGGCTGATCCCGCCCCCGCTTCACCGGGCGGGCCTGCGGCTTGCCCATGCCGTGCGCCTGCGCTGGTGGGCCTTGCGCAAGCCAAGCTTTGCCGGATGCCGGGTGCTGGCGCTCGATGGCGATGACCGGGTGCTGCTGGTGCGGCATTCCTATGGGACCGGCAAGTGGATGCCGCCCGGCGGCGGGGTCAAGCGCGGGGAGGATCCATTGATCGCCGCCTCGCGCGAACTGTTCGAGGAAACCGGTTGCCGGCTTGGCGCTCCGGTTCTTGTTGCCCGGCTGGAGGAAGACCTTCGCGGGGCGATCAATACCGTTCACATCGTCTCCGGACAGGCCACCGGCAATCCCCTTCCTGACGGGCGCGAGACGATTGCCGCCCGCTTCTTCGCACTGCACGAGCTTCCCGACCACATGCCTGAAAAATTCCGGGCAAGTCTGGTCGGATGGATCACAGAAGCGAAAGCTGCGCGTCGTCGGGATGTGGCGGCGGATCCCGGCCTTCAAGCGCCGACAGGGTAAGCCCCATCAGACGCACCGGTTGCGGCAGGGGCAGGACCTGATCGAGCAGGGCGCGGCCAATCTGGAGAATTTCGGCCTTGTCCGCAATTGCATGCGGCAGCGATTTCGATCGGGCGATGGCCGTGAAATCGGTGAGCTTGAGCTTCAGGGTAACGGTTCGCCCCTTGGCCTCGGCCTTCTCGATTGCCGTCCAGACGATCCCGGCAATGTTTTCCAGCTCTGCTCTCAGGGCAGCGCCGCTCGACAGGTCCTTCTCGAACGTCCGCTCGGCCCCCAGCGACTTGCGCGGCCGGTTGCCATCGACCCGGCGCAAATCGATGCCGCGCGCGGCGCGATAAAGATAGTCGGCCTGTCCCGCGAAATGCAGGCGCAGGAAGGCAATGTCCTTTTCGCGCAGGTCTGCGCCGGTTTCGATTCCCAGCTTCGCCATCTTCTCTGCCCCGCGCGGGCCAATTCCGTGAAACCGGCGGACCGGCAATGTGGCAACGAAGTGCGCGCCTTCGCCCGGGCGGATCACGCACAGCCCGTCGGGCTTGTTCTGGTCGCTGGCGATCTTGGCGAGGAACTTGTTGTAGGAAACCCCGGCACTGGCAGTGAGACCGGTCTCCGCCCTGATCCGCGTCCGGATCAGTTCGGCAATGCGGGTGGCCGAGCCAATTCCGCGGGTATCCTCGGTTACGTCGAGATAGGCCTCGTCGAGCGAAAGCGGTTCGACATGCGGCGTGTAGTCGCGGAAAATCGCGCGGATCTGGCGCGAGACCTGCCGGTAGACTTCAAATCGCGGTCTGCGCCAGACCAGCTGCGGACACAGGCGCGCAGCCCGCACCGATGGCATGGCCGATCGCACTCCGAAGACCCGCGCCTCATAACTCGCCGCAGTGACCACGCCCCGTTCGGCGGGATAGCCGACAGCCACTGGCAGGCCCCGGATGGCCGGATCATCGCGCTGTTCGACGCTGGCATAGAAGGCATCCATGTCGATGTGCACGATCTTGCGCAGCCCGGGAGCTTCGGGGCGAATGTCGTCAAGGCGATCGGGCGTCGGCATTCCGGTACGATAGCGACAATTGCCGCCGCCCCCTAGCAAACCTCGTCGCATTCCCCCATGGGCCCGATATGACTTCCATCCCTGATCCAGCTTCCCGTCCCGCCATTGGCGAGCGCGAGTTCGTTGCGATGATGGCATTGCTGCAGGCTTTGCAGGCGCTGGCGATCGACGCCATGTTGCCTGCACTGGGCGTGATTTCCGACGAACTGGGGGCCAGCGATCCCAACCATCGCCAGCTGATTGTCGGCATTTTCCTGCTTGGCGCAGGTCTGGGCGCTTTGGTGCCGGGCACGCTTTCCGACCGCTTCGGACGCCGCCCGGTGGTGCTTGCCAGCCTGATCATATTTGTGGTGACGGCGCTGGGCTGCGTGTTTGTGCGGGATTTCGAGTCGCTGGTGGCGCTGCGGTTCCTGCAGGGGCTGGGGTGCAGCGGGCTGGCAGTGCTGCCGCCCGCGATCATCCGCGACCGCATGGAGGGCGATCGCATGGCCCGGTTGCAATCGCTGATCTCGGTTGTGTTCATGGTGGTGCCGATGCTGGCTCCGTCACTGGGTCAGGCCGTGCTGCTGGTGGCAGGCTGGCGCTCGATCTTCACGGTGATCGCGCTGCTGGGCATCGTGATGACTGTCTGGACAATGCTGCGGCTGCCCGAAAGCCTGCATCCTGAATACCGCCAGACCATCAAACCCAGTGCGATTGCCGCCAACATGGGGCGGGTGCTGACCGCCCGCGCGGCGATCGGTTATGTGGTTGGCAGTGCGCTGATCATGAGCGCGATGTGGGGCTTCATCAACAGCTGCCAGCAACTGCTGGCCGAACATTTCGGGGCGGGACAATCCTTTCCGCTGGTGTTTGGCGTGCTGGCGTTGACCATGAGCATTGCCAACTTCTGCAATTCGCGGATCGTCGAGCGGTTCGGAGCCAGGCGTGTTTCGCATACCGCGCTGCTCGCCTATATCGCGATCAGCACGCTTCAGGTTCTGGCGGCCTTTGCTCCGCACCAGCCGATGTGGCAATTCGTTCTGCTGATGGGATCGAACATGTGCCTGATGGGCTTCATCGGAGCAAATTTCTCGGCAATCAGCCTGCAGCCCTTCGCGCAAATCGCCGGCGCGGCGGCATCGGTGCAAACCTTCATCCGCATGGTCATGGCTGCAACTTTGGGCGCCCTGATCGGCCAGGCCTACGACGGCAGCGCCCGGCCGCTGGCGCTCGCCCTGCTGACTGCCGGGATCGTGACCCTGTTTGCGGTGCTGTTCAGCGAGAAGGGCAAGCTGTTTCGCCGGCTGCACTATCCGGCTAAGCCCTTGGGGTGAGCGAGACTTTCGATCTGGCCGTGATCGGCGGCGGCATCAATGGCGCGGGGATTGCCCGCGATGCCGCCGGGCGCGGCGCGAAAGTGTTGCTGCTCGAAGCGCAGGATCTGGCGCAGGGCACCTCATCGAAATCGACCAAGCTGATCCACGGCGGCTTGCGCTATCTCGAACATTTCGAGTTCGCGCTGGTCCATGAAGCACTGGCCGAACGCGAGGCGCTGTGGCGGATTGCCCCGCACGTCATCTGGCCGATGCGCTTCGTGCTGCCCCACACCAAAGGCCTGCGTCCGGCCTGGCTGCTGCGGCTCGGGCTGTTCCTCTATGACCATATCGGCGGCCGCAAGCGGCTGGCGGCGGCCGATACCATCAACTTGCGCAAGCATCCGGCGGGCGGGGCACTCAAGCCCCTGTTCAAGACCGGTTTCGAATATTCCGATGCCTGGGTGGATGATGCGCGGCTGGTTGTGCTCAACGCAATGGACGCAGCTGCTCGCGGGGCCAAGGTGTTGACCCGCACCCCGCTGCTCGCCGCCCGGCGTGAGGGCTCGCAATGGCGATTGACGAGCGCGGCGGGAAGCTTCCAGGCGTCGGCCGTGGTCAACGCTGGCGGCCCTGCGGTGCTCGATGTGCTGCGGCTGGCGGGCGAGGTGCCGGACTACAGGATGCGGCTGGTGCGCGGTTCGCACATCGTCGTGCCCAGGCTGTTCGAACACCCCTATGCCTATTTCTTCCAGCTCGCCGACAGCCGCATCTTCTTCGCCATTCCCTATGAGCGGGATTTCACCCTGATCGGCACCACCGATGCCGATCACACTGGGTCGCTGGCGGATGTCCAGGCCAGCGCCGAAGAGGTCGCCTATCTCTGCGAAGGGGCAAGCCGCTATTTCGCCAAGCCGGTCGCCCCTGCAGATGTGGTGTGGTCCTATGCCGGGGTGCGTCCCTTGATCGACGATGGTTCGGGCAGGCCCGAAGCGGCAACGCGCGGCTACCGGCTGGAACTTTCCGGGAGGGACGAGGGCGCGCCGCTGCTCAGCGTCTATGGCGGCAAGATCACCACCTATCGCCATCTTGGCGAGGAGGCGGTCGACATGCTGGCTGAACGTTTGCCCGCACTCTCCGGTTCGGCATGGACAAGGGACAATCCGCTGCCGGGCGGAGACTTTCCGATGCGCGGCGCACAGGTGCTGCGCGAGGAGATTGCCGCGCGCTACCGCTTTCTTTCAGATCCCGACGTGGAGCGCGTCCAGAAGGCCTATGGCACGCTTGCCTTCGCCTGGCTGGGTGAGGCGAGGGGATGGAGCGATCTCGGGCACAGTTTCGGCGCGGGGCTCAGCGAGGCAGAAGTGAACCATTTGCGGCCGAAGAATGGGCGGTCACCGCCGAAGACATTCTCTGGCGCCGGAGCAAACTTGGCCTGCATATGAGCGCTGTCCAGTGCGAAGGACTGGCGCAGTGGCTGACCGCTAATCCTGCTGCCCGGGATTGAGTGCGTTGATCGCATCAAGCACCTGTCTCTCCACCTCGGCGCGCGGCAAGCCGGGGGGAATCGGCTCGCCGATGCGGATGATGAGGGTTCCCTTGCGCTTCCACACCCGGTGATAGAGCGGCCCGCTGTTCACGGCGACCGGCACCACCGGCAGATCGAGCAATTTGTAGATTGCGGCGAAATCCGGCTTGCAGCGGCGCGCGGGTGGCGTGGGGCACGCGGGTTCCCTCGGGGTAGATCGCCAGGGTGCGACCCTCGGCTGCCAGCTGCTTGGCTGCCGCGATCATTTCCCGCAGGGCTTTGGCACCCCGGTCGCGCTCAACGCCGATCAGCCCGTAACTGCGCGCGAGCCGACCCCACAAGGGCAGCCGCATCAGTTCGGCCTTGGCGAACACTGCCGGGCGGGCGATGAACTGCGGTGCGTCGATCGCCTCGAAGAAGCTCTCGTGCTTGACTGCGACGAAGAAGCGGCCTTCCGGGAGTTTGCCCTGAAGCTCGATCCCAATGCCCAGAATATGGCGCACGCAGCCCCGGTGCCAGGCAGACCAGCCATCGGCCACCGCAAGAAAGGCAGAGGGTCGCAGCACCAGCACCAGCGTTGCAACAACCAGCAAAAGCACCGTGCCGCCATAAAACAGCGCGTAGAAGGCAAGGCTGCGCACCACATCGGCAATCCGCACCACGGTCAGCCACCCCAGACTTGGGCGATCCAGCGCGCCAGCAGCTTGTTGTATTCGGAAAACAGCACCCGCATCGAAGGATGGGTGGCGACCGCATCTTCGATCACGGTCACCTGTGCAGGCTTCATCCGGTCAAGTTCAAAAGCGGCGCGGCGCATGTGCCAGTCACTGGTGATCAGCCGGATCGATTCAAATTTGTTGCGGGCGATCCAGCGCGCCGTCTCGCGGGCATTGGACCGGGTATCAACCGATTCGAACCCCAAGGTAACGCAGCATTGCATGGTCTTTGCGCCAACCTTGTATTGCGCTGCGAACTCGCGGGGCTTGACGGCGTGGTGAACGCCCGAGACCAGCATCCGCCCGGCCCAGTCCTGCTCAAGCGCATGCAGCCCGCGTGCGATCCGGCCGCCGCCGCCGGTCAAGACCACCAGAGCATCGCTCCGGCCGCCCTCGCGCGGCTGCGGAAGGGTCATCACGAACCAGGCGAAACCCAGCGCCCAGGCCAGCAGCAGCAAAAGAAAGAGGCGGCGCAGCATCGGTGGTCAGAGCATGTTGCGCAGCGCGCGCATCACGGAAAGCCGCGCGGTCAGCATGGCCAGCACAGCCGCTGCGATCGGGATCGTAATCAGCACCAGCCAGTCGGTCCAGTCCAGCGCCCCGCTATCGACCAATCCTGCCCCCAGTGCCGCAAGCTGCCTGCCCAGCAGCACAATCGCGATCAGTCCGGCGGCCAGGCCCAACAGGCCGCCGACAATCGCATCGAGACCCATGGACCGCTGAAATATCCGGGCAATCTGCGCATCCTCGCCGCCCAGCAGGTGGACGATCTCGATGGTATCGCGGTTGGCACCCAGTGAAGAGCGCGCCGCCAGCAGCACTGCCGCCGCCAGCGCAAAAGCCAGCAATCCGACCAATGCCAGGACCAGCCATTGCAGCGACCGGATAGCGCCGAACACTGGCCTGAGCCAGCTCGATTGGGCATCGACACGCGCAGCCGGAGCCACGCCGCGCAGCGCGCCCCGCAGATCGCGGAGCATTTGCGGGGTTACCGCGCCTTGAGCGCGCGCATCGATAAGCGCCGGAACCGGTATCGCCTCTTCGCCGCTGCCGGCTTCACCGAGCCAGGGTTCGATCAGTGCATCGATTTCGCCCTGGGGGACCTGCCGCACTTCGGCAATCGACGGCATCGAGCGCAACAGTTCCACCGCAGCGCGGGTCTGGCGCGCGCGGTAACCCGGCTCGGGCTCGACAATCTGCACCGTCAGACCGCCTGCCAGCGCTTCGGCGGCGGCGTTTGCGGTGTTGCGCAAGGCAAGGCCTGCCGCCGCTGCGATCACCGTCAGCGCCACCATGATCGCTATCACCCAAGGCATCGGTCCCGACAGGCGCGGTTGCTGCAGCAACTGGGCATCGGCCGCGCCCGGGAAGACCCGCCAGCCGCGCTTGCTGCCCTGGTTCGGGCCTTCCTCGCTCACAATGCGCCCCCCGGGAACTGGCCGCTGCGCCGCGGCGGATAGCGCAGCGCGCCGGTCGGATCGAGGAGGCGGCCCTTGTCGAGCCGCATGATCAGCAATTCGGGCACTTTCTTGAGCAAGTGGATATCGTGCGTGGCAACGACCACGGTGGTTCCCTGGCGGTTGAGCGCCTCGAACAGGCGCAACAGCTTGATCGCCATTTCGGGATCGACGTTGCCGGTAGGCTCGTCAGCAACCAGCAGATCCGGCCGTCCGATCACCGCGCGGGCAATCGCCACGCGTTGCTGTTCGCCGCCCGAGAGGGTCGAAGGCCGCGCATCCATCCGGTCTGCAAGGCCAACCCAGTCCAGCATGTCGCGCACCGGCTTGACCAGATCCTTCTCGGCCGCCCCCGACACCCTCAGCGGCAAGGCGACATTGTCGAACGCCGAGAGATGCTCGACCAGGCGAAAATCCTGAAACACCACACCCAGCCGCCGCCGCAGCGAAGGCAGCCGGTCGCGCGGCATGGTGATGGCATCGGTGCCGAACATGCGGATCGCCCCGCGCGACGGGCGCAGCGCGAGGTAAAGCAATTTGAGCAGCGAGCTCTTGCCCGCGCCGCTCGCCCCGGTGAGAAAATAGAAGCTGCCCGGATGCAGTGCGAACGAAACGTTGCGCAGCACTTCCCGGTCTGCACCATAGCGCAGGCCAACATTGTCGAACTGTACGATATCCCCGTCGGCGGGTTTGGGCATCTGGCTCTGAGGCTCCGTTCGAGCGGGGTGCAAATTCGGCTATAGCCGCCAATCCATGTGGAAAAAAGCCCAATGGCATGCGGTTCGTCCCGGCATGACTTGTTGCAAGGCGCGCCAGCATGTTTAAGGCTGCGGCATGATCATCGCCTGCCCAGCCTGTTCGACCCGCTACGTCGTGCCCGATAGCGCCGTGGGCATCGATGGACGCACGGTGCGTTGCGCCAAGTGCCGCCACAGCTGGTTTCAGGAAGGGCCCTCGGTTTTGCAAGCAGAGCCGCCCCTTGCGGTCGAGCCTGCCTTTCCACCCCGCCACCACCGCCACCACCACCGCCACCACCACCGCCACCACCTCCATCGCCGCCACCTCCTGCCACTGAGCCAACCTCCGAAGCTTCGGTGCCGCAGCCTGCGCCGGATCCTGAACCGTATCCGCCCGTTCCGCCACTGCATTCCGATCCCGAACCGGAACCCATGGCTGCGGCCCCAGAGCCGCCTCCTGCGCCCCCTCCTCCTCCCCCTCCCCCGCCGCTGGCCCCGATGCCGGAACCCGCGCCCGCGCCGGATTTCCGCGACGAGGATCCCTACGCTGGTGTTGACACGGGCTATTCGCGCTTTGCCTATGAGCCCCCTTTCAAACCCCGGCGCAACAAGCTCAAATTGTGGACCTGGGCTGCGGCGACTTTCGCCGCGGTGGCGCTGGCGCTGATCGGCGCGGTTGCCTGGTATGGACTGCCCAGCTGGATGCCGCTGGCCCGCCCCACATTTGCCGAGGCTCAGCCCGATCTGGTGCTCGACTTTCCGCCCAACCGGCAGGATCGCCGCACGCTGCCCAATGGCACCGAATTCTTCGGGGCCAGCGGATCGGTGACCAATGTTGGCCGTGCCCGGCGCGCCGTGCCGACCATTCTCATCGTGCTGCGCGATGCGCGGGAGCGAATCGTCTATTCATGGGAAGTGGTCCCGCCCAAGCGCCAACTCGCTCCGGGTGAAAGCGTAACCATCAACGAAGCGGTGACCGACGTTCCCAAAAGCGCCAGGATTGCAGAGATCGGTTGGAAGCCGGGCTGAGCAAGCCGGAGTTGCAGCTTCTGAATCCCTTTGCTAAGGGCGCCCTCCTACCCCCCACGGAGTCGCTGCGGCTCCGTCGATTTAGCGGTCGTGGCGGAACTGGTAGACGCGCAACGTTGAGGTCGTTGTGGGCGAAAGCCCGTGGAAGTTCGAGTCTTCTCGACCGCACCAATCAGTCCTGAATTGATCCGAAATCGGCTTCGCTGGCCTCCAGCGCCCGAAAGCAGCGTAGTCCGAGACGGCACCGGCCTGCAGGCGCACCATATTCTTGGTCATCGTCCAATCCGGCACCCTCTGCTATGGCGGGGCAATGAACGGCGAAACCTCCCCCCACCGCAGCTGGCGCATCGCAATCGTCGAAGATGATCCGGACGTGCGCGATCATTTTATCGAAATCGTCAGCGCTGCACCCGAATTCAGCCTGGCCGGCGTGGCCCCGACCCTGCTGCGCGCGCGTGAATTGCTGGAGCTGAAGCCCGATCTGTTCCTGGTTGATGTCGGCTTGCCCGATGGCAGCGGGCTTGATTTCGTTCCCGAAGTGAAAGCGGCGGGGGAGGCCAAGGTGCTGATTGTCACCTCGTTCGGCGACCGGGAAACGGTCGTGGCCGCGATCAAGGCGGGCGCTGATGGCTATCTGCTGAAAGACAGCGATCCCGCCGCGTTCCTTGATGGCATCCGCGTGGTTCTGGATGGCGGCGCGCCGATCAGCGCCGCCGCCGCCGTCTACCTGCTGGAGCGTCTGCGCGGCGAGGACACCGGGATCATGGCCGATGTCGAGGAAGACAACGGCCTGACCCCGCGCGAGGTGGAGCTGCTGAAAATCTTCGCCAAGGGCAGCACCTACAAGGAAGCGGCGCGGGTGCTGGGCATTTCACCGCTGACCATCGGCAACTACGTCAAATCGATCTACCGCAAGCTTGCCGTCCATTCGCGCGGCGAGGCGGTTTACGAGGCAGTCAAGACCGGCCAGCTGAAATTCTGACCGCCTCGGTTGCTCACGCCGCCGTCCCGTCTGCCTGGGCGATGCGATACTCGTCCGGGTTGAACTCTGCCGTCAGATTGCGGTATTCGCACAGGCGCCAGGGTGAATTGGTGACCACCCGGCCGCTGGCGTTGCGATACCAGTTGTTGACCCCCGGGTGGGTCCAGACCAGCTTCGCGTGTTCGGCATCAACCCGGGCGTTATAGGCCTCGAACGGTTCCTCCTGCACTTCGACCACATCGGCTTCGCGCTCGATCATCTCGCGCAGCGCCTGCATGGTATAGCGCACCTGACATT
The DNA here is from genome assembly GCA_963732725.1 of uncultured Alphaproteobacteria bacterium. Taxonomy (GTDB): domain Bacteria; phylum Pseudomonadota; class Alphaproteobacteria; order Sphingomonadales; family Sphingomonadaceae; genus Novosphingobium. The sequence continues at coordinate 257,907 of CAVTAQ010000002.1, forward strand.
CGGAATTGTAGACCGCGCTGCCGCCGTGGCCGCCGTTGGTGTTGGGCCCGTATAGCACGAACATGTTGGGGAAATGCGGCACGGTGATGCCAAGGTGTGCGCGCGGGTTGTCGCCCGCCCAGGCCTCGCGAATCGAGCCCTGGGTGCCGACGATGTGCATCGGATAGAGCGGCATCTGCGCCTTGAACCCGGTTGCCAGAATGATTACGTCGGCGGGGTGCTCGACACCGTCCTTGTCGACCACGCCGGTCTCGGTGATCTCCTTGACCGTGCCGGTGATCAGCTCGACATTGTCGCGTGTCAGCGTCGGGAACCAGTTGCTGTCGCGCAGCATGCGCTTGCCGTAAGGCGGGAAGGTGGGGATCACCTTGGCGAGCAGCTCCGGATCGTGGTTCACCTGCCTGGAGATGTGGTCGATCAGCTGCTCGCGAATTTCGGCATTGGCCGCGTTGAGCGAAAGCTTGGGTTCGGGCCAGTCCGGATCCTGCCGCAGGCTGGGCAGCACGCCGTCCGATGTCGCCCACAGCAGCTGGAAGCGATACCACTTGGTGTAATAAGGGACATTGGCCAGCCCCCACTTCTTGGCCTCGCTGACTTCGGAGAACAGCAGTGGATTATAGCGCGCCCAGTGCGGCGAGCGCTGGAAGATGGTGAGCTTGCCCACTATCGGCGCGATCTGAGGGCCGAGTTGCATGCCGCTTGCCCCGGTTCCGATCTGCACGACATTCTTGCCGGCGAGATCGACCGAATGGTCCCAGCGCGAGGAATGGAACATTGGGCCCTTGAAGCGCTCCATACCCGGGAAATCCGGGACCGAAGGCCGGTTGAGCAGCCCTGTGCCGCTGATGATCGCGTTGGCTTCGAGCGTGTATTCGCTGCCATCCGCACGCCGCACCACAATATTCCAGTGCGCTGTCTGCTTGTCCCAGATCGCCGAGACGACTTCTTCCTGGAAGCGCATGTGCCCTTCGATCTGCATCTCGCGGTAGCAGGTTCGGATATAGTCGATGATCGCCGGGCCACGGGCAAAATAATGGTCCCAGTCGCTCTTCACCCGGAAGGAATAGGAGTAGAAGTGGTTGGGGGTATCAACTGCGACGCCGGGATAGGTGTTTTCGAACCAGGTTCCGCCGACATCTTCGTTTTTCTCGATGCAGACGAAGGGAATGCCCGCTTCCTTTAGCTTGGCGCACATCGCAAGCCCCGAATAGCCCGCGCCGATAACCACGGTGAGGAACCGGGACAGGTATTCCGGCCGGGGCTGTTTGCGCCAGCGCACGGTCTTGGCGTCGGCGCGGTCGAAGTTGAGCTCTTCGAGCACCATCGGCATGTATTCGGTCGGAACATGGGCGCCGACCGCCATGTCGCACATGCGCTGGAGCAGGTCGGCCGACGGCGCTGGAGGAAGGGGGAGGCCCTTTGCTGCATAGTCCTCGAAAGTGGCGATCAGCGCCTTGCACAGGCGGCGCTTGAGATCGGGCACATCATCGACATCGAACGACCAGGCGCCCCTGATGTGCGGAGCATAGGCCTGGAACAGTGTCTCATCGCCGGTAAGGTGGGTGTAGACCAGCAGCAGCGGCACATCGTCGAGCGCCATCAGGTGCGCTTCGAGATCCGGCTCGGCGAGCAGGTGTCCTAAAGGATCGGCGCGATGTTCGGGGGGCGCTGGGGGGGCTGATCGGGCTTCGCTGGCGGCATTCATTGCGGGCATTCCTTCGCTTCCGGCTGGGCCTGCCCTAGCCGCGAATTAATGAACCGGCAATGGCGCATTATTGCACGGTTGGGCCAAGCCCGAATGCCTTGTCCGGCAGCACTAACTGCCGCTAGTTCACGCCCATGTCCGATTCGCGCGCCATCACCGTCACCCCAATCGCCGGAGCGCTTGGTGCGGAGATTGGCGGCGCAGATATTGCGAGCGGGCTCGACAACAAGACCATCGCGGTGATTCGCCAGGCCTTGCTCGATCATCTGGTGATCTTCTTCCGCGACCAGGACCTTGCCCCGGCCCAGTTTCTCGGCTTTGCCGAAGCCTTCGGCAACCCGGTCGATTACCCCTTGCTCAAAGGCATAGACGGTTTCCCGAGGATAACCGAAATCGTCAAGCGTGAGGACGACCGAACCAATTTCGGCGGCATCTGGCATTCGGATACGACCTATCTTGAATGCCCGCCAATGGGATCGATCCTGCACGCCATTGAGGTGCCGCCATTTGGCGGGGACACGATGTTCGCCAACCAGTACCTGGCCTATGAAACCCTTTCGGAGCCGATGCAGCGCATTCTCGACGATCTTGTCGCCGTCAGCACTTCAGCGAAGGCCGATGTTTCCAAGACCCGTGAAGACATGTTCAAGCTGGCGGGTGACAGCCAGAACCATGACTACCGGGCCGAACATCCGGCGGTGCGCACCCATCCCGAAACCGGGCGCAAGGCGCTTTACGTCAATGTCGCGCACACCGCCCATTTCAAGGGGATGAGCGAGGAAGAGAGCGCGCCTATCCTCGATTACCTGTTCCGCCATCAGGTGCGGCCCGAATTCACCTGCCGCTTTTCCTGGCGCAAGGGCTCGATTGCCTTCTGGGACAACCGCTGCACCCAGCACAATCCGGTCAACGATTATCATGGCTACCGCCGGGTCATGCGGCGGATAACGCTGGCGGGCGACGTTCCGCGCTGACTGTTTGCGCCAATGCCACGAGGGATTGAGTTGCGCCATCTTCGCGCCTAGCATCGCTTGCGGGAAAGGAAGCTTTACGATGCAGGTCATCCGGACAATCATGTGGGTAGTGGTGACAGCGGCGCTGGTCGCTTTCATGGCGATGAACTGGAATCCTGCGGCCGTGAACTTCTGGCCGCTGGAGCAGGGCTATCTCCACTTCGAATGGCCGGTGGGCGTTATCGCGCTGGTGTTTTTCCTGCTTGGCATGCTGCCAACCTGGCTGCTTTCCAAGGCGAGCAAATGGCGGCTGACCCGCAGGATCGACGCACTGGAAAATTCGGTGCGAGCCACGGCCACGCCTCCCCCGACCGCGACAGCGGCCTCCGAAAAGACCGCAAGCTGACATGTCAAACCCGATCTATCTCGCCCTTGATGTTCCCCGGCTCGATGCTGCCGAAGTGCTGGCTCGCAGGGTCAAGGACCACGTTGGCGGGATCAAGCTTGGGCTCGAATTTTTCTGCGCCCACGGTCACCATGGGGTGCATGAGATACACAAGCTCGGCCTGCCGATCTTTCTCGATCTCAAGCTGCACGACATTCCCAATACGGTGGCTGCCGCCATGCAGGCGATCCATGTGCTGGAGCCCGCGATTGTCACGGTCCACGCAGCCGGCGGTCGGGCGATGATGGAAGATGCCAAGGCGGCGGCGGGGGAGCATTGCCGGGTGGTGGCGGTCACGGTTCTCACCAGCCTCGATGAGAACGATCTTGCCCGCACCGGCATTGGCGGCACCCCGCACGATCAGGCGCTGCGCCTGGCGGAACTGGCGCATGAGGCCGGGCTCGATGGAATAGTCTGTTCGGGTCAGGAAGTCGCGGCTGTGCACCGGCAGTGGAAGGACGGTTTCCTTGTTGTGCCCGGCCTGCGCCCGGCCAATGGCAAGAATCACAACGGCCTTGCCGATCAGAAGCGCACTGTCACTCCGCGTGAAGCCCGCGATGCCGGGGCCAGTGTGCTGGTGATCGGCCGCCCCATCAGCCGCGCCGAAGATCCGGCGGCAGCTGCGCGGGCGATTGAAGGAACTCTGTGAGTTCAGGAACGCGAAAGCTGCCTGCGGTCAGATGGCCCCATGAGGTCAAGGAGTTATCCCTATGAAGCACTTATCGCTTGTATTGGCCGCAATGGCCATGTCGGTGCCTTTGATGGCTGAGGCGCACGAGATTTCCTCCGGCCCGGTGGTCGCAGCCGGCAATACCCTGCTGACGCTCAGCGCCGAGGGCCGCTCAAACCGCAAGCCTGATCTTGCGGTGTTCACCGCCGGTGTCGCCAGTCAGGGCAGCACTGCGGGCGAAGCGCTGGCTGCCAATTCGGCCGATATGAACAAGGTTATCGCGGCGTTGAAGCGCGCAGGCATCGCAGATCGCGATATCCAGACCAGCAATCTCAGCCTCAACCCGGTCTATCAGCAGCAGCGGCAGCTGCCCAATGGCATGATGGAGCCGCAGCAGCCCAAGATCATCGGTTATCAGGTCAACAACCAGGTCAACGTGCGGCAGCGCAATCTGGCGGAATTCGGCCGGGTGATCGATACGCTGGTTTCCGCCGGGGCCAACCAGGTCAACGGCCCAAGCTTCCAGATGGACGATCCCGATGCTGCCACCGACGACGCGCGCAGCGAGGCAATGACCAAGGCCCGGGCGCGGGCCGCTCTCTATGCCAAGGCGGCGGGCCTGCGTGTGGTGCGGATCCTCTCGATTTCCGAGAGCGGCGGCTATGTGCCCCAACCGCAGGTGATGTATGCCCGCGCGGCGATGGCCGACATGGCAGGGGCGCCGACACCGGTTGCTGCCGGGGAAGTCACGATGCAATCAAGCGTTACGGTGCTGTTCGAACTGGCACCTTGACCTTGGGGTGGGGGGCGCTAACCCCCGCGCCATGCCTGATCCCAGCATCAAGATCTGCGGCCTGAACTCTGCCGGCGCGCTGCAAGCAGCGATTGACGCGCGCGCGGACCATGCCGGGTTCAACTTTTTTCCGCCAAGCCCCCGCTTCGTATCGCTGACCGATGCTGCCCGATTGGGCCAGCAGGCAGAAGGCCGGATTTCCCGTGTTGGCGTGTTCGTCGATGCCGGCGATAGCGCTTATGCCGAAGCTGTCTCTGCCGCACGGCTCGATGTTCTCCAGCTTCACGGCGAGGAAACCCCGCAGCGCGCCGCCGAATTGAAGGCGCGCTATGCGCTTCCGGTGTGGAAGGTCATTACCGTCGCGGCCGGGCCCGATATCCTGCGGGCAAGCGCCTATGCCGGTGCCGCAGACCTGATCCTGTTCGATGCCAGGACGCCCAAGGGTGCAGTGCTTCCCGGCGGCATGGGGCTGAGCTTTGACTGGTCGCTGATCGCGGGCTGGAAGGGCCCGATGCCCTGGGGGCTCGCGGGCGGGCTCACACCGGACAATGTTGCCGAGGCCGTGCAGCTTACCGGAGCGCCGCTGGTCGACACCTCGTCCGGCGTCGAGAGCGCGCCCGGGGTCAAGGATGCAGGGAAGATCGCCGCCTTCTGCCGGGCAGCGCGCGGAACATAGAAAAAAGGGCGGCCCTTGCGGACCGCCCTTTCCTGAAATTCTGATTCCAGGATCAGAACTTGAACTGCACGCCAACCGCAGCCTGATTGCTGGACAGGCCAGCACCGACCGGGTCGACCACTGCATCGCGATTGAAGCGGGTGCGGCTATATTCGAGCCGCATGGCAACGTTCGAAGACAGATCGGCTTCGACACCGGCGCCCAGCAGCAGCCCGTCACGCGAAGACGTGGTCTGCACACCTGCGGTGTAGTCGCTCAAACGACCGCGCTGATAGCCAACCTTGCCATAGAACGCAGCGCCTTCGCTAACCTTGTAGCCGAGGCGGCCGGAGACGCCGTACTTGTGGTCGGCCTTGACGCCATTGGTCTTGTCGCCAATATCGGCAGAAGCCAGATCGAAGTTCGCCTCAACGCCGGCAAACATCGCATTCGACACAGGCAGATTGTAGCCGACGAATGCCGAACCGCCGACGCCGTCGAAGCCAAGGCCTTCTGCAGTGCCCGTTCCGTTGACAGAGTCATGGGTGATCGCGATGCCCGCATAGGCGCCAGCGTCGCCAGCGGCGAACGCAGGTGCAGCAACCGCCAGAGCGGCAGTGGCAAGCGAGATAGCAACAATACGCATAGTTAAACTCCTGATAACTAACCTCTTTCAATTCACGAGGTCGCTCGTGGGCTAGGCGGCCAAACATTGCCCCGAGATGAATGCTGCGATGCAAAAGGGCGGATGAACGGTGAGCTGTGGCAAAAACACAACAAAGTGTGACATATTCTGATACAAACATTGATGGCTGTTCAGAAAGCTGCGGTGAACCGATGTGCTGGACTTCGCCCGGCCCGTCTGCCAATCGCGCGTCCACCATGACTGTCACAGCGAATCCGTCCGAATCGGGGATCAATTCCTTCCGCAACCAGCCAGACGAACGCGGCCACTTCGGCCAGTTCGGCGGGCGCTATGTTGCCGAAACGCTGATGCCCCTGGTGCTGGAACTGGAGACGGAATACCGCAAGGCCAAGTCCGACCCTGCATTCCAGGCCGAGTTCGACGACCTGCTTGAACACTACGTCGGCCGCCCCAGCCCGCTCTATTTCGCGCCCCGGCTCACGGAGGAGCTTGGCGGGGCACAGGTGTGGTTCAAGCGCGACGAGCTCAATCACACCGGTGCGCACAAGATCAACAATTGCGTCGGGCAGATCCTGCTGGCGATCCGCATGGGCAAGACCCGGATCATCGCCGAGACCGGCGCAGGCCAGCACGGCGTCGCCACCGCCACCGTCTGCGCACGCTTTGGCCTGCCCTGCACGATCTTCATGGGCGCAACCGATGTCGCGCGGCAATCGCCCAACGTGTTCCGCATGAAGCTGCTTGGTGCCGAAGTGGTCCCGGTGACCAGCGGCGCTGCGACCTTGAAAGACGCGATGAACGAGGCGCTGCGCGACTGGGTCGCCAATGTGCATGACACGTTCTACATTATCGGCACGGCGGCCGGCCCGCATCCCTATCCGGAACTGGTGCGTGATTTCCAGTCCGTGATCGGCAGGGAGGCGCGCGAACAGATGCTGAAGCGCACCGGCCGTCTGCCCGACCTCTTGGTCGCGGCGATCGGTGGTGGCAGCAATGCGATCGGGCTGTTCCATCCCTTCCTCGATGATGCCAGCGTCAGGATGCTCGGCGTCGAGGCGGCGGGGCACGGGCTCGACAGGGAACATGCCGCCAGCCTTGCAGGCGGTCGCCCCGGTATCCTGCATGGCAACAAGACCTATCTGCTGCAGGACGAAGACGGCCAGATCACCGAGGCGCACTCGATCTCGGCAGGGCTCGACTATCCCGGCATCGGGCCTGAGCATTCATGGCTGAAAGAGATCGGCCGGGTGGACTACACCTCGGTGACCGACAAGGAGGCGCTGGACGCGTTCCAGCTGCTCTGCCGGACCGAAGGGATCATTCCCGCTCTTGAGCCCTCGCACGCGATAGCCGCCGTGGCCAAGGTCGCGCCGACCATGCCGAAGGACGCGATCATCTGCGCCAACCTGTGCGGGCGCGGAGACAAGGATATCTTCACCGTCGCAGAGGCGCTGGGGGCGGAGATATGAATGGCTGTTTGCATGGTCTTGATTGCTCGTTTTCTGCCTGTTGTCCCGGTTAACGACCAATGATCTGCCTCCTGTTCACTTTCACCGAGGGCCAACCCGCCCACGTCGCATTTCGATCCAAAGTCGCGGCAATTCAGGGCTTGAATGGTCGTGCAAATCCAGTAGCATCGTGGTAGGAACGCCCTCATGAATGCATATAATCCCCTGTCATCGGCGCAACGCCTCGAAGCAGCCGGGTTTCCGCGCAAACAGGCCGAGGCCATTGCCGGTGAGATTACCGGTGGGACGGGCGATCTTGTGACCAATGATCAACTCGAAGCCGCGCTCGACAAGCAGACAATCCGTATGAGCGTTATCAATGCAGGCATGCTGACCTTGACTTGCACAATCATCGGCACGCTCGTCGCTGCCCTGTTGCGCTAAGTGCCTCGCTTCTCTTCGGCCTTCGCGCGCGGCCCTGCGCTCGTCACTTTCGTCACCGCAGGCGATGGCCCCACGCCTGCCATCCTTGACGCGCTTGTCGAAGGCGGCGCAGATGTGATCGAGCTGGGCATGCCGTTCACCGATCCGATGGCCGATGGCCCGGCGATCCAGCAGGCGAATCTGCGCAGCCTGGCGGCAGGCACGACCACAGCCGATATTTTCCGCATTGCAACAAACTTCCGCGCCCGTCACCCCGACACCCCATTGGTGCTGATGGGCTATGCCAATCCGATGACCACGCGCGGTCCCGAATGGTTTGCGGCGGAATGCGCGAAGGCAGGCGTCGACGGGGTGATTTGCGTCGATATTCCGCCCGAGGAAGATCCGGACCTGGGCCCGGCCCTGCGTGCCGCCGGGGTTTCGCTGATCCGCCTTGCCACGCCCACCAGCGATGAAGCGCGGTTGCCCACGATCCTCGAAGGCTCGTCGGGCTTCCTTTATTACGTCTCGGTCGCGGGGATCACCGGCAAGCAGCAGGCGGCATTGGGGTCGATCGAACAGGCCGTCGCACGGCTCAAGGCAGCGACGGATATTCCGGTCGCGGTCGGTTTTGGCGTGCGCACGCCCGAGCAGGCCAGCGCGATCGCCAGGGTGGCGGACGGTGTGGTGGTCGGCTCGGCGCTGGTTGAGCTGGTGGCGCAGCACGGCACCAATGCCGCCGGACCGGTGCGCGAGGCGACAAGGGCGCTGGCCGAGGCGGTGCATTCGGCGCGTGGCTAAAGTCCTCCCCGGTACGGGGAGGGGGACCATGCGCAGCATGGTGGAGGGGCACGCGCGGCGCGGCGCGCCTTCTCCATGCCACGCAGATCCGCCTGTGCCCCTCCACCACTTCGTGGTCCCCCTCCCCGTTCCAGGGAGGAATTAGGTGCCAGACTTCGCCAAATCCGATTCCCCCCAGGTCCAGGCCCAGCTAGACCGGCTCGCCGCGCTCTCACTTCCTCAGGGCCGCTTCGGGCTTGAGACCATCTCGTTGCTGCTGGAGCGCCTTGGCGATCCGCACCTTAGCATCCCCCCCGCCTTCCACGTCGCCGGGACCAACGGCAAAGGCTCAACCTGCGCCTACCTGCGCGCCATGCTCGAGGCCGAAGGGTACGCCGTCCATGCCGCCGCCAGCCCGCATCTGGTGCGCTATAACGAACGCATCCGCATTGCCGGCAAGCTGATCGGGGATGCCGAGCTGGCCAGCCTGCTCGGCGAAGTGCTGGATGCCGCCGATGGCCTTGGCGTCAGTTTCTTCGAAGTCACCGTGGCCGCAAGCTTTCTCGCTTTCGCCCGCCATCCGGCAGACGCCTGCGTGATCGAAGTGGGTCTGGGCGGACGGTTCGATGCGACCAATGTGCTGCCCCGTCCCGCCGCCTGCGCGATTGCCTCGCTCGGCATCGATCACGAGGCCTTCCTGCTCGCGCCCGAGGAAGGCGTGCCGCAGGAGCCGATGGCGCGGATTGCCTTCGAGAAGGCGAGCATCGCCAAGGCGGGCGCGCCGCTGGTGACGCAGAACTATCCGCGCGATGTCGCCCGCGCCGTCGCCCAGACCGCCGCCAGCCGCCGCGCCGAGCTGTTCATGCGCGGCCATGCCTGGCGGGCCGAGGCGGGTGCAGGGGGCATCGACTATTCCGATTGCTACGGCCCGCTGACCCTGCCCCTGCCTGCGCTCGTCGGCATGCATCAGGCCGACAATGCCGCGCTCGCCGTTGCCATGCTGCGGCATCAGGACCGGGTGCAGGTTTCGGCAGAGGCCATGGCGGAAGGGATACGCAAGGCGAGATGGCCTGCGCGGTTGCAACTGCTGGGCGAGGGTCCGCTGACTGCGCTGGCGCCGGGGCGATGAGATTTGGCTCGACGGAGGGCACAATGCCGATGCGGCGGCCGCGATCGCGCGTGCTTCTCGGCGGCGAGGAATGGCGCAAACCCTTACCTCATTCATCGGCATGCTGGCGAACAAGGATGCAGGAGCTTTCATCCGCTGCTTGCGCCGCCGCTTGGCGGGCCGTGTCGGCAGTGCCAGTGCCGGGCCATGAGCACTACTCGCCAAGGCATCTTGCCGAACTGGCAAGCGAAGCCGGTGTCTCTAGCGTTGGCACTGCCCCGGATGTGCTCACTGCACTGTCTATAATTAACCGGCGCGGACGCCCGTCGCATGGTCGCCCGCCAGTGCTGATCGCCGGTTCGCTCTATCTTGCCGGTGAAGTGTTGCGGCTCAATCAGGAACTGCCGGATTGACGGCCTTTGCGATGCGGGACTGGCGGGCCCATTCGATGGCGGTCAGCACCACCGCGATCAGGCCCACCGCCGCCGTCAGATAGAACACCGGCGCATAGCCGCCCAGTTCGATTTTCTCCCCCAGCGCCGCGCGGCCAAGCGAACCGACCAGCACGGTGAGCGACGACAGCAGGGCATATTGCACGGCGGCGTGGCTCTTGGCGGTGATCGAGGAAAGATAGGCGACGAAGGCCGCCCCGGCGAGGCCTCCTGCCAGATTCTCACCCGCAATCGCCAGCAGCAGCCGGGCAGAACCGCACATCCGCGCCGAAATTGCCTGCAAGCCAGGTGAAGCCGGTGGCCGAGCCGAACGCGTCCAGCCCCGCGCCGCCCTGCGCCAGATCGGCATAGAGCAGGTTAGAAGCGGCGGCGACCAGCGCGCCGAGCACCACCGTGGGCATCCTCCCGATCAGCGTGAACAGCAAGGCGCCCAGCGCAATGCCTGCCATGGTCATGCCGACCCCGAAGAATTTCGAGGCAATCGCCACCTCGTCATTGGTGTAGTGCAGTTCCTGCAGATAGAACGGCAGGGCAAACGGCCCCCACACCGAATCGGTCAGCCGGTAGGTCAGCACGATGGCCAGCACCAGTATCACCGCCCAGCCAAGCCTGCCGGTCAGCTCGGCAAGCGGTTCGATCAGTGCGCGATAGGTGTGCCCGGTGAAGCCCTGCGGCTCGGCATTTTCCTCAGCCGTGGCCAGATAGCGCCCCTGCTTGCGCCAGCCATCAAGCACGGCGGCAATGATTGCCGGAACAATCACCGTCGCCACCACGATCAGCGGGCCATAGAGCTTGGTGAAGGCCGTCGCATCGGGCCGTTCGCCCGGAGCGGCTCCCAGCGATTCAATCATGAATGCGATCACCGTGTAGAGCGCCCAGCCCCACAGCAGCCCGACCACAGCCAGCGCGCCGAGCCGCACCTTGCGATCCAGCTGACTGGCCGAAAAATGCGCCGCGGTTTCGAGCGGCGTGTCCCATGCGGTATCGGGGGCAAACCAGCTGGCCAGCATGACCAGCAGCATGAAGACGCCGAACCAGAAATAGACCGCAGGCCAGCCGATCCGCGCCGCGACGACCAGCGCCAGCGCTCCGCCAGCCAGGGCGGCCAGCCGGTACCCGAGCTGGTACACCGACGAGAGCACTTCCAGCGGGGCCTTGTCGTCCGCCACTTCCACCCGCCAGGCGTCGATCACGATATCCTGCGTGGCGCTGGCAAAGGCGGCGATGCCGGCCAGCAGCGAGAACAGTCCAATCGATGTCTGGGGGTTGATTGCCGAAAGCGCCATCAGCACCAGGCCGACCAGCGCCTGGATCGGCACCAGCCAGCTGCGCCGCCGTCCCAGCTTCCACAGCAAGGGAATGCGGCCGCGATCAACCAGCGGCGACCACAGGAACTTGAAGGCATAGGCCAGCCCGATCAGCGAAAACACGCCCATCGTTTCAAGATCGACGCCGGTTTCGCCCAGCCAGGCATACAGCGTGCCGAGCAGCAGGGCATAGGGCAGCCCGGCCGCCATGCCGTAGATCAGCATGATTCCGGTCTTGCGATTGCCGAAAGCCGTGAAGAACAGGCCCAGGCCCTTGCGCTGCTCCATCGAAAAGCCTCCTGATTTTCTGTCCGGCCCAGTGCTAGCCTGAATTCTGGCAATGCATAGCCGCTTTTGACGCCTATCCCCGACAAGGCTATGGCCCGGCCATGGCCCCACTCCCTGCCGAACCCCGCAAAGGCGAACGTATCGCCAAGCTCCTCGCCCGCGCCGGTGTCGCCAGTCGCCGCGAGGTGGAGCGGATGATTGCCGAAGGGCGGGTCAAGCTTGACGATGCGGTGCTGACCACACCCGCCACGGTGCTGCAGAATCTGCGCGGCGTAACGGTGGACGGCATTCCGGTGAAAGCCGCCGAAGCCGCGCGGCTGTTCCGCTTTCACAAGCCATCGGGCCTGATCACCGCCGAGCGCGATCCTGCCGGGCGGCCGACGATCTATTCGGCGCTGCGCAATGCCCTGCCGCCGGGAACGCCGCGGCTGATGCCGGTCGGGCGGCTGGACTTCAACACCGAAGGCCTGCTGCTGATGACCAACGACGGCGAGCTCAAGCGGGCGATGGAGCTGCCAAGCAGCGGCATTCCGCGCACCTATCGCGCGCGGACCTATGGCAATGTGACCCAGGAGCAGCTCGAAAGCCTGATCGAAGGCGTAACCATCGAGGGTATCCACTACGGCAAGATCGACGCTAACATGGAGCGCCGCACCGGCCGCAACCAGTGGATCGAGCTGACCCTCACCGAAGGCAAGAACCGCGAAGTACGCCGGGTGCTCGAGCATCTTGGCCTCGAAGTGTCGCGGCTGCTGCGCACCGCCTACGGCCCGTTCCTGCTGGGCGATATTCCGCGCGGCACTGCCAACGAAGTGCGGCCCATCGATGTTGAGCGGTTTCGCGAGGCGATGCCATCCTTCGCCCGCAGCGAAGCGCAGGACCCGGCCTCGAAGAAGGGCGGAACGGCGCCCCGGCGCGGGTATGGCCGCAGTGACGGCAAGCGCCCCGCATCGCCCTCGCGGCCTGCCGATGGCCCGCTCAGCCGCCGCGAACCCCGACGGGGCCCGGGAGCGCCCCGCAGGTGAGGATCATCGCAGGCCAATGGCGCGGACGGAAGATCACCGCCCCGCCGGGTGAAGGCACCCGGCCCACCGCAGACCGAACGCGCGAGACGCTGTTCTCGATGCTGGTCAGCCGCCTCGGCACTTTCGAGGGGCTGCGCGTGGCCGACCTGTTTGCAGGGTCTGGCGCATTGGGGCTGGAAGCGCTGTCGCGCGGTGCGGCGCATTGCCTCTTCGCCGAGCAGGACGCGGTGGCGCTGCGCGCTATTCGTGCAAACATCGATCATCTGGGCGCACGGGATCAATGCGATGTTCGCGCTTCCTCGGTGCTGACCTTGCCAATCGCCAGGGAGCCGCTCGACCTGATCCTGCTCGATCCGCCCTATGGCAGCGGCGCGGGCGCGGTTGCACTGGAGCGGCTGAACCGGCTCGGCTGGATCGGCCCCGCGACCTGGGTAAGTCTGGAGACAGGCGCGAAAGAAGATGCCGCCGTGCGCTCGCTCGAAGTGATGGCCGAGCGCAAGGTCGGCAAGGCGCGGATCACACTGCTGCGGTTGGCGCCGGCCCAGTTGCCTGGCGCGACAGACTGACGCCGAGGAATGTCAGCACGCCTGCCGCTGAAATCAGCAGGCCGACACTGGTTTCCATGCCCCGGCTCGCCAGTGACTGAGCAACCAGCGGCGAGAGCGCTCCACCGGCAATCCCGCCGATGGTGAAAGCCAGGCTCACTCCGCTATAGCGCACATGCACCGGAAACAGCCCGGCCAGCCAGGCCCCGAGCGGCGCGTGGACGAACGACATGACGAACAGTGATGCCGATAGCGTGGCAAACACCGTCCACAGCGATGGCGCATTGAGGCCCGGTCCGAACACCAACCCCAGCAGCACCGTTGCCGCCGAGCCCCACAGCAGCACCCGCCGCGGCGAAAGCTTGTCCGACAGGTGTGCGGCAATCAGCAGGGCAACGGCCTGAACGCAGACAGTGCCCAGCTGGAGCGCCAGGAACGTCTCGCGGTCGTGCCCCAGCGGCCCCGCGCCTTGCGCCAGGGCATAGGAGGTTGCCAGATAGAAGATCGTGAACACCGAGATCACCCCGGCGCTGCCTGCCATCAGCGCGCCGAAATGCTGGCCGATCAGCCGGGCGAAAGGCACGCGCGCGGGCGGCGCGCTTTCCAGCGCCGCCTTGAACGCCGGGGTCTCGCCAATCCTGAGCCGCACCCACAGTCCGATGCCGACCAGCACGGCGCTGGCAAGGAATGGTATCCGCCAGCCCCAGTCCTTGAAGTCTGCCTCGCTCAGCATCAGGCCCAGCAGCAGGAACAGGCCATTGGCGGCCAGAAACCCGATCGGTGAGCCCAGCTGCGGGGCCGTGCCAAAGCGGCCTTCCCAGCCTTTGGGCGCATTTTCCACGACCATCAGCGTCGCCCCGCCCCACTCGCCACCAAGCCCGAAGCCCTGGCCGAAACGCAGCACGCACAGCAGCACCGGCGCCAGCCAGCCGGCCTGCTCGTAAGTTGGCAGGAAGGCGATCAGCAGGGTGGAGAGCCCCATGGTGAGGAGCGAGGCAACCAGCATCGACTTGCGGCCGATACGGTCCCCGAAATGGCCGAAGAACACCGCACCGATTGCCCGGGCGAAGAAGGCGATGGAGAACGTCGCAAGGCTGAACAGCAATTGCCGCGCCGGGGCCTCGCCAGGAAAGAACAATGGCCCGAACACCAGCGCCGCCGCCGTGCCGAAAATGTAGAAATCGTAGAATTCGACCGCAGTGCCCACCATCGAGGCTGTGAGCACACGCTTGTGTTGCTTGATCGGATGCATGGTGTTCCCTCCCATTCGCCGGTCCGCTCGCAAGCACTGCGAGCTATGTCAACAAGCGAGGCGTTGCAGCCCTTGCACCCACCGCCTGCGTTCCCTACCCGTTCCGTCGTGACGGACCTCAACGATTCCCTTTCCGACCCCCTGATCGCCGGCCTCAACCCGCCGCAGCGCGAGGCGGTGCTGACCACTGACGGCCCGGTGCTGATGCTGGCAGGGGCGGGCACCGGCAAGACGGCGGCGCTGACCGCGCGGCTCGCCCATATCGTCCGCTCGCGCCTCGCCTGGCCATCGGAAATTCTCTGCGTCACCTTCACCAACCGCGCGGCGCGCGAGATGAAGGAGCGGGTCGGCCAGATGATCGGCGGCGCGGTGGAGGGAATGCCCTGGCTTGGCACCTTCCATTCGGTCGCGGCAAAGATGCTGCGGCGGCATGCGGAACTTGCGGGGCTCCAGTCCAACTACACGATCATCGACACCGACGATCAGCTGCGGCTGCTCAAGCAGTTGATCCAGGCCAAGGGGCTGGACGAAAAGCGCTGGCCCGCGCGCCAGCTTGCCGGGCTGATCGACCGCTGGAAGAACAAGGGCCTTGGCCCCGCCGATCTCGATGCGGCGGAGAACGAGGCCTATGCCAATGGCAAGGGCAGGCAGTTTTACCAGCTCTATCAGGACCGGCTGAAGGCGCTCAACGCCTGCGACTTCGGCGACCTGCTGCTGCATGTGGTCAATATCCTGCGCACCCATCGCGAGATTCTCGAGCAATACCAGCAGCGCTTCAAATATATCCTGGTCGACGAATATCAGGACACCAACCAGATCCAGTATCTGTGGCTGCGGCTGCTGGCGCAGACCCGCAAGAATATCTGCGTGGTCGGCGATGACGACCAGTCGATCTACTCGTGGCGCGGCGCGGAGGTTGCCAACATCCTGCGCTTCGAGAAGGATTTCCCCGGCGCCAAAGTGATCAGGCTCGAGCAGAATTACCGCTCGACCCCGGATATCCTCGCCGCTGCATCCGGGCTGATCAATGCCAACAGCGAACGGCTCGGCAAGACGCTGTGGACCGAGCAGAACGGCGGGGACAAGCTGCGTGTGATCGGCGTGTGGGACGGGCCCGAAGAGGCGCGCCGGGCGGGCGAGGAGATTGAGCGGCTTGAGCGGGAAGGCGCCCCGCTTGACCGGGTGGCGATCCTGGTGCGCGCCCAGTTCCAGACCCGCGAGTTCGAGGACCGCTTCATCGCCATCGGCCTGGCCTATCGCATTGTCGGCGGCTTTCGGTTCTATGAGCGCGCCGAAGTGCGCGATGCGCTGGCCTATCTCAGGATCACCGCCCAGCCGCAGGACGATCTGGCCTTCGAACGCATCTACAACACCCCCAAGCGCGGGCTTGGCGACAAGACGCTGGAAAAGCTGCACCGCCATGCCCGCGCGCGCGGCATTCCGCTGGCGCTCGCCGCGGTCGAGATCGTCGATACCGACGAACTGCCGGCCCGCGCCCGCTCCACCCTGCTGGCGCTGATGCGCGATATGGCCCGCTGGCGCGATCTGGCGAAAAGCGCCTCGCCAGCAGAGCTGGTCCGCACGATGCTGGACGAAAGCGGCTACACCGCCATGCTCCAGGCCGAAAAAAGCGCCGAGGCGGCGGGCCGCCTTGAAAACCTTTCCGAGCTTGCCCGCGCGATGGAGGAATACGAAACGCTCGGCGATTTCCTCGAACACGTCAGCCTGGTGATGGACAACGACGCCTCGGATCAGACCGAAAAGGTCACCATCATGACCATGCACGCGGCCAAAGGCCTCGAATTCGACAATGTGTTCCTCGCCGGCTGGGAGGAAGGCGTGTTTCCCCTCGCAGCGCGCGCTCGACGAAGGCGGGCTCAAGAGCCTCGAGGAAGAACGCCGCCTGGCCTATGTCGCGATCACCCGGGCGCGCGGCGCTGCACCATCTTTCACGCCGCCAACCGCCGCATCTATGGCCAGTGGACCAGCTCGATCCCCAGCCGCTTCATCGCCGAACTGCCTGCCGCCCATGTCGAGCAGGAAACCACCCTGTCGGGCGGTGCATCGATGTGGCGGGCCAATTGGAGCGAACGCGCCGATCCTTTCGCCGATGTCGCGCGCGATCGTCCGGATCGTGCCGGATCACGCGGGCCCGGCTGGCAGCGTGCCGCTTCGCAGAACTTCGAGCCCGCGCCGCGCCGCATCGCCGAGAGCACGCGCAGCGCCGCCAGCTTCGCCGCCAAGCCGCGCAGCGACATCGCACTAGGCGCACGGGTGTTCCACGACAAGTTCGGTTACGGCACCGTGGCAGCGCAGGAAGGCAACAAGCTGGAGATCGACTTTGAGAGCGCCGGCAGGAAGCGGGTGATCGATTCGTTCGTGCGGCTGGATGCCTGATTGCCGAATCCGCCCCGGCGGATTCGAAAGTGATCAGGCGATCGAACGCCAAGAAAGCCCGGCACCGGGCCGTTCCAGCCGCCATCGTCTTCCGGATCGGCTTTTGCTGTACGCTGGGGCTCAGGCTTGCGATTCGGTTCCCGGCGTGGAGCAGGGCGGGGGGTTTCTCCGGCCGTGTCTGTTGTGGCCTGTCGTTCGGTCCCGGCGGGCCGTTCCGCGCGCGGCGTGCGCTCTTCGCGGGGGGGGCGGGCTTCGCGGGGTGCTCTTTCCTCGCGGGGTGCTCTTTCCTCGCGGGGCGGGCGGGCCTCGCGGGCAGGTCTGGCCTCACGGGCAGGCTTTTCATCTGCGCGCCGGGCGTTCGTCTTCTTCGGGACCAGCTGCAGCGCCGCCGAACTCGTAAACCGGAATCTTGAGGTTCATCAGCTT
Source organism: uncultured Alphaproteobacteria bacterium (assembly GCA_963732725.1). Taxonomy (GTDB): domain Bacteria; phylum Pseudomonadota; class Alphaproteobacteria; order Sphingomonadales; family Sphingomonadaceae; genus Novosphingobium. The sequence goes on from CAVTAQ010000002.1 coordinate 275,225, forward strand.
TTCGACATTGCCGATCGCTTCGGCATCCTCGGGCGCGACGAAAGTGAAGGCGCGCCCGGTGGCACCGGCCCGGCCGGTCCGGCCGATGCGGTGGACATAATCGTCCGGATGCCAGGGCGTGTCGAAGTTGAACACGTGGCTGACGCCTTTGACATCGAGCCCGCGTGCGGCGACGTCGGAGGCAACGAGGATGTTGATGGTGCCGGCCTTGAACCGGTCAAGCTCGGCGATGCGCGAAGACTGATCCATGTCGCCGTGGATTTCGCCCGCCGAAAAGCCGTTCTGCTTGAGGCTCTTGGCCAGCTCGCGCACCGTGGTCTTGCGGTTGCAGAAGACGATGGCGGTGGAGACATTGTCATTGCGCAAGAGGGTGCGCAGCACATCGCGCTTGTTGCGGCTTGATACCGCAACCTTGTGCTGGGCGATGTTGAGGTTCGAAGAGGCCGGGCGCGAAACCTCGATATATTTGGGATTGGTGAGGAACTTGTCGGCCAGCTTCTTGATCGGTGGCGGCATGGTTGCGCTGAACAGCAGGGTCTGGCGGGTGGCTGGCAGCTTTGAGCAGATCGTCTCGATATCGGGAATGAATCCCATGTCGAGCATGCGGTCAGCCTCGTCGATCACCAGCATGTCGCAGCCGGTCAGCAGGATCTTGCCGCGCTCGAACAGGTCCATCAGGCGTCCGGGGGTGGCGATCAGCACATCGACGCCTTCGGAAAGCGCCTTGATCTGGTCGCCCATCTGCACGCCGCCGATCAGCAGCGCCATCTTGAGATCGTGGTTCTTGCCGTATTTCTCGAAATTCTCGGCAACCTGAGCTGCCAGTTCGCGTGTCGGTTCAAGGATCAGGCTGCGCGGCATCAAGGCGCGGCGGCGGCCATGATCGAGGATGTCGATCATCGGCAGCACGAAGCTTGCGGTCTTGCCGGTGCCAGTCTGGGCGATGCCGATGATGTCCTTCATCATCAGCACCGGCGGGATCGCCTGCGCCTGGATCGGCGTTGGCGTATCGTAACCGGCGGCAGTGACCGATTGCACCAAGAGGTCGGAAAGGCCGATATCGGCGAAATTCATAAATCGGGTTGTCCGGATAGTTCGGGGTGGCGGGCCATGTGCGGGCTCGCCCGGCAAATCGCTGCCGAAGCTCGCCGCGCCCCTAGGCGCAATCGGCCCCAAAAGTCAAGAAAAGGCGAGTCATGCCAACCTGCACTGATCCTGACCCATGAGGACGGTTTCTGGCGGTTCTCGGCAAGGAGCGCACGAAGTGGCGATGTGGTTCATCGTCGCGAGTGCGCGACGCTGTCCGAGGGCCGCCAGAAACCGCCTGCGCCGAGGCGCAGTTTATCCTGAGCTCGTCGAAGGGGTTGCCATTTCCTGCCCGCTGGACTTCGTCGCAGCCTCCCCGCGATGAACCACATCGCGGCTTCGACTGCTCCTTGCCAGCGAACAGGAAATGGCAATCCTCATGGGTCAGGATCAGTGCAGGTTGGTATCAGTTGCCCAGTTCGACAAGCTGCTTGATTTTGGACAGCTTGCAATTGGCCCCGCTGCGCGAGAGCAAGGTATCACGATTGGTGCAAATCTGGCCGTCGGAACTTCGCGCGACATAGAAGCCTGAATAGAAATCGCGGGCACTGCAGGCGCGTTCCAGCTCGGCGCTGACAATGCGCTGGTCGCGCATGAACAGCAGCAGCCGGTTGGCGCCATTGGGTTGAACGCCGGCAACGCCTGCGGCGGAAACGCATTTGCCCATCTTGCGCTCGGCAAAGCGCGGGCCGATCGGCCGCTTGGGCACGTCGTCCAGAATGTTTTGTGCCGATGCCGGGGCCAGCGGCGAAATCCGGATCGTGACGCGCTGTTCGATCCGCACCTGCTCGTTGCTGTCGATGCGGAAGCTGTCGGCAATCAGCCGGAAGAACATGGCATCCGCAGGATCGAAGGCTGGGAGAATTTGATCGAATGGCAACGGCGTCAGCGCCGTTCGCAAATCAGCGGGGCGGACTTCCTCCGAAACCGGCATCTCGCGCACCGGGTTGGCAGCGGGCAAGAGCAGCGCCAGCGGGGCAAGCAGGGCAGTGGCAAGGCTCATCGCAATTGGCTCGTCTCTGTCCCAAGGGGATTACGCATTTCCAGACTGGGCCTCACCGCCATAGCCATCAAGCTTGAACCACTGCTTAACTCGCCAATTGGCAGATGCAAGCTGGCCGGGGTTCTGCCATAGCTTCGATGATGAATGACACCGCCACATTCCTTGCAGAGTCGCAAGCATTGCTTGGCCCGCGCGGCCTGACGAGCGATCCCGAACTGATTGCACCCTGGCTGACCGACTGGCGCGGACGGTACACCGGCCGCGCGCTCGCCATGGCCTCGCCAGCCAACCCCGAAGAGGTTGCTGCCCTGGTAAAGATCTGCGCGCGCCATGGAGTCCCATTGGTACCGCAGGGCGGAAACAGCGGCATGTCCGGCGGGGCCACGCCCGATGAGAGCGGCCGGGCCCTGTTGCTGTCGATGCGCCGGATGACCGCGATCCGTGCCTGCGATGCGCAGACCCGGCAGATTGTTTGCGAGGCCGGTGTGATCCTGCAAAACCTGCACGATGCAGCAGCACAGCGGCACTTGCGTTTCCCCCTGACGCTGGGCGGCAAGGGATCGGCAACCGTCGGCGGGCTGATTGCCACCAATGCCGGGGGCAATCAGGTGCTGCGCCACGGCTCGATGCGCGCGCTGGTGCTGGGGATCGAGGCGGTGCTGGCCGACGGCAGCATCTATTCGTCGCTGGTGCCGCTCAAGAAGGACAATCGCGGCTTCGATCTCAAGCAGCTGCTGATCGGATCGGAAGGCACGCTGGGATTGTCACGGCGGCGACGCTGCGGCTGGTTCCCGAAGTGGCAGAGCGCGCGGTTATCTGGGCGGGCTTGCCTTCGCTGGAGGCCGCCCGCAGGCTCATGCTGTTCTGCGAGCAAGCGGCGGGCGATGCGATGGAAAGCTTCGAGGTTCTGCCGCAGCCTTGCCTGAACCGTGTCGTTGCCTTTCTGCCTGGCTCCCGCGCTCCGCTTGCCCAGCCGCACGCCTGGCATGCGGTGATTGAAGTGGTGGCGGACGCGAAGAATGCGGCAGGTCTGAAGGAGCGCTGCGAGACCATGCTGGCCGAGGCTTTCGAAGCCGGCCTGCTCGAAGATGCGGCAATCGCCGCCAGCGAAGCCCAGGCAGAGGCTTTCTGGCAACTGCGCGAATCGATCGCCCCGTCCGAGCGCGAGGGCGGGTTTGCCGTGCAGCATGACATTTCCGTGCCGGTGGAACGCATGCCGGCCTTTGTCGACATGGCGGTTCCTGCCATCGAGGCTGCCTGGCCCGGCACCCGCGCGGTGGCCTTTGGTCACCTCGGCGATGGCAACGTGCATTTCCACGTGATCGCGCCTGACGGGGTCGAGCGCGCCAAATGGGAAGCAGCCAGGGCAAGGCTATCAGCGCGCAGGTTTACGATCTGGTGACCGCCTGGGGCGGGTCGATCTCTGCCGAGCACGGGATTGGCCAGGTCAAGCTGGGCGAACTGGAGCGGCTGGGCGATCCGGTGGCGCTGGCAATGATGCGCAGGGTAAAGTCGGCACTTGATCCGCAAGGGTTGCTCAATCCCGGCAAGCTGCTTGCGCCGCTCGCCGCCAGCCCTTAAGGGCACCTGCTTTCGCCAATCATGGCTTCTGGAGTGAAATCTATGGCCAGCGCGCCGCAAAACGTGCCTCAGCTTCCGCTGTTCTACAATGATCTCATGCCGCTCAACAGCCGCGATCATGGCACCTGGCGCAGCCGGACGACCGACAAGGCGAACTGGCTGGTCGGACAGCATGCCGTGCCGCTGACGGTTGAAGAGTTTCCCCAGGCGCAGCGCCATTTTCCGATCGTGTTCTCCTCTGGCGACAGCCCGGTGCCGCTGGCGCTGATGGGGCTCAACGAAGGCGTCAACGTGTTCATCGACGAGGAGGGCACCGTCACTTCCCCGATTTACGTGCCGGCCTATGTCCGCCGCTATCCGTTCATGCTGGCCAAGCTCAACCCCGACGCCGCCGAGCTCTCGCTGTGCTTCGATCCGACTACCGACCTGATCGGTGAGTTCGACGACGGGGTCGAACTGTTCGACGGTGAAGCCCCGACCGAAGCCTGCAAGGCCACGCTGTCATTTTGCGAGCAGTTCGAGATGGCCGGGCAGAAGACCCAGGCCTTTCTCGAAGAGCTGGCCAAGCACAAATTGCTGATGGAAGGCGAAGTTGCCATACAGCAGGAAGGTGTCGAGCAGCCTTTCGTCTATCGCGGCTTCCAGATGGTCGATGAAAACAAGCTGCGCGAAGTGCGCGGCGATGTGCTGCGCGGCTGGAACCAGAGCGGCCTGCTGGCGCTGATCCATGCCCATCTGTTTTCGCTCGATCTGATGCGCGAAATCTTCGGACGTCAGGTGCAGCTGGGCAAGGGCCCGGTTGGAGCTGCGGCTTAGAACGCCAAAGAATGGCCGGAAGCAAAACATCTTCTCTTGAAGAGTAGCCCGGCTGCGACTATGTTAGTGTTGCTCTGCCGGTGCTACCCTCATGGCCCGGTAAAGCTTGGTGCACATCGTGCACCTCCTCCCTGAACCTTGGCCACCTCGTGCATTGCACGAGGTGGTTTTTTATCAGGTGGTCCGAACCAGCCCTATTCTGCCGCTTCCGTCCAAATCTCGGGGCTGGCAGACCGGCCAAGCGAAGCCACTTCGCCTGCCAACCGGCGCACCAGACCTGTAAGCAAATGGGCCATCGCGGCGAAACCGGGGCCCGGTTCGGCGAGTCGGGAATCGAGATAGGCGCTGCGATCAATTTCGAGCTGGATCGCGATGAGGCCTTGCTCCGCGGCAGCATGCCGTTCGAGCACGTAGCCCCCGGCATAGGGCCGGTTGTGCGCCGCACCGCGCCGCATTTCGGCAAAATAGGAAAATGCCGATGCCCACCAGCCCGCCGTGACACGATACGCCGAACCGGTCGCCAAGCACGAAGTCCGGGGCGGGTTGACCATGGCGAAGCTGCAATGGCGGCATCGAATGGAGATCGAGCAGCAGCGCCGCCCCCCATCGTTCGCGCAGCGCGCTCAGCGTTGCCGCCAGCTGTCGCATGGTAGGGTTCGTGAATGCCCTTGATCCGGGCGGCAAGGTCGTCTTCGTCATGGCGGCGCTTCCACAATTCGCCCAGGCCCGGAAGGCGGCGCGGTATCAGGCCAAGACCCGACCGGGCGCGCCGCCCCGGCGTATAGCTTCCCACCCTGTCCGGCGCGCCGCGACCAAACATCTCCCAGTCGACATCGTCGGCAGCGCGGTTGAGATCGATCATCGCGCGCGGCGCATTGGCGACCAGCAGCATGGCCCCGGTTGCCCTGGCAACTTCCACGGCGAGCAGGTCGACATAGCGGTCTTCCAGCCGCAGCGAGGCAAACAGCGGATTGCGCATCCGCTCAAGCAGCGAGCCCGGATAGGCCCGGCCGGCATGCGGCACCGCGATGAGGACCGGAATTGCCGATGGCACCGGGCCCTTCAGGGCAAAGGCATGCATGCCCGGGGCGTGCGGCGGTGCGCCGGGGATCTGACCGCCCGTCAGCCACTGCGAATCGCTGGCCGCATCGCCTTGTTTGCTTCATGGTGCAATTGCTGGACTGTCCGGTGCGCTGTGTCAAAGCCGGGCACCGGCAAATTTGCACGAGAATCTTAACCGCTTGCACGCTACAAATACGAATCTCAGGGAGCGGCGCGGAGGGCGATTCCCTAGCTATGGACCCAGGCGATGATCCGCATTCTGCTGGCTGAAGACGAAGATGCGATGCGAACCTATCTTGCGCGGGCGCTCGAAAATGCAGGCTATGATGTCGTCGCGGTCGATCGCGGCACGGCGGCTTTGCCACTGCTGCAGAACGGGGAATTCGACCTGCTGCTTTCGGACATTGTCATGCCCGAGATGGACGGCATCGAACTGGCGCAGCGCTGTGCCGAACTTAGCCCGCAGACCCGGGTGATGTTCATCACCGGATTTGCCGCGGTGACGCTGAAGGCCAGCCGCGAGGCGCCGCAGGCCAAGGTCCTGTCAAAGCCCTTTCACTTGCGCGATCTGGTGATGGAAGTGCAGCGTGTTTTCGGTGAGCCGGTGCAGGCCAGCATCTGATCCGACAACCCGGTTGCATCGGGCGGCGTGCCCGGTTAAAGGCGCGCCCTGCCCATATTGATGGGCGCGTGAATGGTGCGGGCGTATAGCTCAGTGGTAGAGCACTATGTTGACATCGTAGGGGTCGCAAGTTCAATCCTTGCTACGCCCACCATTCGCTGAACAATGAAAAAGGCGCCGCGCAATCGGCGCCTTTTTGGTGGTGCCGCTCGACTGTCGGAAGGATATCGTCTTACCTGGCCCTTCCATTCGGGCTTGCGCTTCTGGGCAAAAGCCATTGCGCCTTCGCGGGCATCTTCGGATGCGAATACATGGGCGATATAGGGGTTCTGGTGGGCGTTGATTTCTGCGGCTGGCCATAGCCACGAATCGCGCACGATGCCTTTCGAGGCGGCGACGGCCAGCGGGCCATTCTCGGCGATTGAGCTGGCGAGATCGCGCGCCGCCTCGATCGCCGGGCCTTCGGTGACGCGGTTGATGAGGCCAAGATCAAAAGCGCGCTGGGCGGTGATCGGATCGCCGGTCAGGGCCAGTTCCATCGCCAGCGGGCGCGGCAGCAGGCGCGGCAGCTGGACCACGCCGCCGCCTGCCGCAACCAGCCCGCGCTTGGCTTCGGGAATGCCGAACTTTGCATTGGCATTTGCCACGATCAGATCGCAGGCAAGCGCCAGCTCCATGCCGCCTGCCAGCGCATAGCCATCGACCGCCGCGATCACCGGCTTTTTGGGTGTCCACTCGGTCAGCCCGCCAAAGCCGCGACCTTCCGCAACCGGCATTTCGCCTGCCAGGAAGCCCTTGAGGTCCATGCCCGAACAGAATGTCCCGCCTGCGCCGGTGAGAATGGCGCAGCGCAGATCGCTTTCGGCATCGAGCCGGTCCATCGCCGCGGCTATGCCCTCGGCCGCCGCCTTGCTCATGGCGTTGCGCGCCTCGGGCCGGTTGATGACAACCTCGATAATGCCGTCCGCGACTGTGACCAGGACCTCATTGCTCATCGGCGCTTCTCCCGTGAATTGTGATCGCAAGGCACTGCATTTGCGTGTCCGTGCTGTCCAGCGATACTTGCCTTGCCAAGCACCTTGCCTCTGCTAAGGAAACTCACAAATTTCAGCCCCGGGAGCGACTGGCAACATGGCAAAGATCAAGGTGAAGAACCCCGTCGTCGAGATGGATGGCGATGAGATGACCCGCATCATCTGGCAGTGGATCCGCGAGCGGCTGATCCTGCCCTATCTCGATATCGACCTGAAGTATTACGATCTCTCGGTCGAGAAGCGCGACGAGACCAATGACCAGATCACCATCGATTCTGCCAATGCCACCAAGCAATATGGCGTCGCGGTGAAGTGCGCGACGATCACGCCGGACGAGGCGCGGGTTGAGGAGTTCAAGCTCAAGAAGATGTGGAAGTCGCCCAACGGCACGATCCGCAACATCCTGGGCGGCGTGGTGTTCCGCGAGCCGATCGTCATCCAGAACGTGCCGCGGCTGGTTCCCGGCTGGACCGATCCGATCGTTATCGGCCGTCACGCATTTGGTGACCAGTATCGCGCAACCGACACGCTGATCCCGGGGCCCGGCAAATTGCGCCTGGTCTTCGAAGGCGACGACGGCGAGAACCTTGACCTCGAGGTGTTCCAGTTTCCCAGCGCCGGCGTCGCGATGGCGATGTACAACCTTGATGATTCGATCCGCGATTTCGCGCGCGCTTCGATGAATTATGCGCTCAATCTGGGCTGGCCGCTCTACATGTCGACCAAGAACACGATCATGAAGGCCTATGATGGCCGCTTCAAGGATCTGTTCGAGGAAGTGTTCGAGGCTGAATTCAAGGCGCAGTTCGATGCCAAGGGCATCACCTATGAGCACCGCCTGATCGACGACATGGTCGCCTCGGCGCTCAAGTGGAGCGGCAAATTCGTCTGGGCCTGCAAGAATTATGATGGCGACGTGCAGTCCGATACCGTGGCACAGGGCTTTGGTTCGCTTGGCCTGATGACTTCGGTTCTGCTTTCGCCTGATGGCAAGACGGTTGAAGCCGAAGCCGCGCACGGCACCGTGACCCGGCACTATCGCATGCACCAGCAGGGCAAGGCCACTTCGACCAATCCGATCGCCTCGATCTTCGCCTGGACCCGGGGCCTGATCTATCGCGGCAAGTTCGATGGCACGCCTGATGTGGTGAAGTTTGCCGAGACGCTTGAGCGGATTTGCGTCGAGACGGTTGAAAGCGGCAAGATGACCAAGGATCTGGCGATCCTGATCGGTCCGGATCAGCCTTGGCTGACCACTGAAGGCTTCTTCGAGGCGATTGTCGTGAACCTTGAGACTGAGATGGCCAAGGCCTGAATTTGCCCGGTCTGCCGCGCTTCTTGCGGCGGGCACTACATGAAAAAGACCGGCGCGGCGGCTTTGCAGCTTCCGCGCCGGTCCTGTTTCGCGAACGCGGGGGATGCCCCCTCGCGTTCCTTGAAGATCAGATGTCCTCGTCCGCGTCCGGGCCGGTCATCATCTCTTCGGCGACACGGTCGGTCTGGCCCCGGATTGCAGCCTCCAGCCGGTCGCGAACTTCAGGATTTTCATCGAGGTAGCTTTTCGAATTCTCACGGCCCTGGCCGATGCGGATCGAATCGTAGGAGAACCAGGCGCCCGATTTCTCGACCACGCCGGCCTTGACGCCAAGGTCGAGAATCTCGCCGGTCTTGGAAATGCCCTGACCATACATGATGTCGAATTCGACCTGCTTGAAGGGCGGCGCGACCTTGTTCTTGACCACTTTGACCCGGGTGGTGTTGCCGACGATCTCGTCGCGATCCTTGATCTGGCCGGTGCGGCGGATATCGAGCCGGACCGAGGCATAGAACTTGAGCGCATTGCCGCCGGTGGTGGTCTCCGGATTGCCATACATCACGCCGATTTTCATGCGCAGCTGGTTGATGAAGATCACCATGCAGTTCGAGCGGCTGATCGAACCGGTCAGCTTGCGCAAGCTCTGCGACATCAGGCGGGCCTGGAGGCCAACGTGGCTGTCGCCCATTTCGCCCTCGATTTCTGCGCGGGGGACCAGCGCGGCGACCGAATCGATCACCAGCACATCGATGGCATTGGAGCGCACCAGGGTGTCGACGATTTCCAGCGCCTGCTCGCCGGTATCGGGCTGCGAGACGATCAGCTCGTCAATATCGACGCCCAGCTTCTTGGCATAGCCCGGATCGAGCGCATGTTCGGCATCGACGAAAGCGGCGGTGCCGCCGTTCTTCTGCGCCTCGGCAATGACATGCAGCGCCAGCGTGGTCTTGCCCGAGCTTTCCGGGCCATAGATTTCGATCACCCGCCCCTTGGGCAGTCCGCCGATGCCGAGCGCGATATCGAGCCCGAGCGAACCGGTGGAAATCGATTCGATCTCCATCGCTTCCTTGGAGCCCAGCTTCATCGCCGAGCCCTTGCCAAACGCGCGATCGATCTGCGCCAGCGCCGCTTCGAGCGCCTTTTGCCGGTCCATGCTTTCCTTGCCTTCCTGAATCAGTTTGAGCTGAGCAGCCATCTGTCTTCCCCTTGCCTAGAGCAGTGACCCGGAAGGTCAATGGCGACTCGTGTATCGCCTTTGTTCCAGTTCGAACAAGAGGGGAACAGAAAATTATTTTCAGGCTGCCTTCGCGTGAACCGGGGCGTCAGCGCGGTGCGATCCCCCGCAGCGCTGCAAACATAGGCTCGCCCCGGCGGGCATTTTTGGTGAGACGTTTGGAACAGGCCGGGATGGTCGTGGCATCGCTGCAGGTGTTGACGCCCAGCAGCAGGAAGGAATTTTTCACGCGAAGGCGCGAAGTGCGCGAAGGGGCTCAGGCTACTGCAGAGCAGTGTTGCGCTTCAGGTTGACACCGCCCTCCCTTAATGAAACTTAAAACTTAGAAGTCGATTTTAGGGTGATCAGCAGGAGGGCTGTTTTCGATTGAGTCGAATTGGAATGCGCAACTATTCAGATCAAGCCCTAGCGCGCTCAATTGCAACTCTCCTCCCTTAAACTTCCAACGCGAAACCATGTTGCTAAATGTCGCACCAGATTGTGCTTGCCACTTCTCCGCCCCCATGGAGGTTGGAGGTCCGTATTTTTCCGTAAATGCCGATAAAAGATCTCCGTAAGAACCGTTGATGGCACTTCCGTATATTGAATAAAGTTTCCCATTAAAATAATTCATACTAACCCATTTCATTGTCTTACCTGCAACTTGTGGGTAATCGCGATTTGTGCATTCAGTTTTACCAACTTGATTAATAGATCGGCATTGCCCTAAAGCTCTGAGCGGGGCAGAGATATCATGTCTGTCACGCTCAGTGCACTGAGTTGCATTGAGTGTGCATCTGGGTTTGAATGCAGACTCGGTATATACTGTTTCAGTATCATGACCCATGAAGGAAAAGATAGGCAAGGCCTTTGCAGGCGCTTGAAGTGTGGCACCTGGTTTTGGAAGAGGTTTAGCCGGGAGGGGTTTCGCGATCACACCAGACGCCGCGGCGAGAGTCGTTGTTACAATCAAAATTGCAAGCAGGCGCATCTCTAAACTCCGGTGGCTTCAAACCATGAGCGACACTTGTTAATGCCAGCGTAGTTCACAAGCAAGGCTAGGCCGTGTGGACGAATTTGATCAAGCATAGATCCTGCTGCGAAGCCACATTGACCGGAAGTTTTCAGCTGTCTTTTCGCATCGCAGGGCGACACGCTTGAAGCGTTTGAGTTTTCCGAAGCCTTGCTCGATGAAGTTACCGCGATAAATTACCGTGACAGGTGCGAAAACCCCCAAATTAACATCCCTTCTTTCTGCCGTTATCCTCATTTCGGGGGGGTGTCTGGCAAGAGCTATTAAGGGGTTTCCGCACCTGTCACGGTAATTTTGTCGCCCCTCAAGCTCCCAGATCCACGCTTCGACGCTGGCTGGCAATCTAAGTCTGCGGGAGGCAGCCACGTCACGGTCAGGTGAGCGTGTCAATTCGGTTGCAGGTATGGCGCGATCAGCCATTTCCAGCATCATATGAGTGAAACGCTCCATGACTTCGGTGGTTTGCTGTTGCTGAAGTTTAATGGGAGGGTCTTTCAGGAAGCTCAGTGTGCTAAGCAACATGATCTCGTCGAACACATCTCGGAGCTTCGCCTTGTCGAGGCGGCCTGCTGGTCGCGCTCTTCGCAGCGGCGGACTTCGACACCGCCTGGATGCGCGAGCATGCCGCCTTCATCGCCAAGGGCATCACCTGGACGATCGTGATCGCGGTGCTCTCGATCGTCCTGGCCTGCGTGCTCGCACTCCTGGGGGCGCTCGGGCGCCTCCGCCACAACGCAATCGCGGTCGGCGTCAGCGGCTTCTACATGTCGTTCTTCCGAGGGACTCCGCTGATCGTCCAGCTGTTCCTGATCTACCTCGCGCTGCCTCAGATCGGGATCGCACTCGGCGACGCCTGGGCCGACTTGCTCACGCTCGACGTCCTCACCGCCGGCGTGCTCGCCCTCGGACTCAACTACGGCGCCTACATGACCGAGATCTTCCGGGCGGGGATCCAGTCGGTCGGCCACGGCCAGGCCGAGGCAGCCGAAGCGCTCGGGATGAAGTACGCGCAGAAGATGCGCCGCGTCGTCCTGCCGCAGGCTCTGCGGGTGATCATCCCGCCGACGGGCAACGAATTCATCGCGATGATGAAGGACACCGCGCTCGTCAGCTTCCTCGGCGCGAGCATCGACCAGATGGAGATCTTCCGGCGCGCGCAGCTCATCGGAAAGGCGGACTTCCGCAACCTCGAGGCCCTCCTCATCGCCGCGCTCGTGTACTGGGGGCTGACCACGATGTTCCAGTACTTCCAGCTCCGCCTCGAGCGCAGGCTGAGCCAGGGGTACGTGCGCGGTACCGCGGGAGTTGCCGTTGCAGGGGCAGCAGAGAGCGGAGACAGGAGCAACCGGAGCGACGCCGTCCTCCGGGTCGAGGGCCTCTGGAAGTCGTTCGGGCACCACGAGGTGCTCAAGGGGATTGACCTCGAGGTCGATCAGGGCGAGGTCGTCGTCGTGTTCGGGCGCTCGGGGTCGGGGAAGAGCACGCTCCTTCGCTGCATCAACTTCCTCGAGGAGCCGACGGCAGGAACGATCGAGGTCGCCGGGATGCGGGTCGAAGGGGGCGGCCACCGAACGAGGCGAAGCGCGAGCGGATCCGGCAGATCCGGATTCGCACGGGAATGGTGTTCCAGGACTTCAACCTCTTCCCGCACCGGACGGCTCTCGAGAACGTGTTCGAGGGGCCGCTCACGGTGCTCGGCAAGCCTCGGAACGATGCCGAGGCGATCGGCGCGCGAGCTCCTCGAGGTGGTCGGGCTCCCGGACAAGGCGACGCACTATCCGATCCAACTGTCCGGCGGACAGCAGCAGCGCGTCGCGATTGCCCGTGCGCTCGCGATGAACCCGAAGGTGATGCTCTTCGACGAGCCGACCTCCGCCCTCGACCCCGAGCTGATCGGCGAAGTGCTCGCAGTGATGCGCCGGCTCGCACCGAACTGGACATGACGATGATCGTCGTCACCCACGAGATGGGGTTCGCCCGCGAGGTCGCATCGCGCATGGCGTTCATGCACGAGGGGCAGATCATCGAGCAAGGCCCGCCGGCGGAGGTCTCAACGACCCCAAGCGGCCAGAGACGCGGACGTTCCTCGAGGCAGTTCTCTGACCGAGGCCGATGAACAACGTCCCTGCATCGGGGCTCGAGCGGTGTTCTACGTCCAGCAGCACGACACAAGCCGAAGTGGCGGAACTGGTAGACGCACCGGACTCAAAATCCGGCGCCCGAAAGGGTGTGGGGGTTCGATTCCCCCCTTCGGCACTCCGTCCGGCCGCCTCGATCGTCCGTCAGGACCGGGCGCTACGTGCGTAGCCCAGGGGGACTCCTCGCGGGCCTCGTCGTCGGCGGGCTCGCGGCGGGCGCGTCCGGCTGCGGAGGGTCGCAGGCCGCTGCGTGCGGGCAGGTCGAGTACGCGGGCGCGGGAGAGCCCCGATCTCGTCCTCGTCTCGGACCTGCCGCTCCAGGGCGCAGCCTCGGCGAGAGTCGCGCAGATCAACGACGCGATCCGGGCGGAGCTGCAGGGCGGGGATTCAGGGCGGGAGCACACACGATCGGCTTCCAGGCGTGTGACGACTCGACTGCAGCGGCCGGAGGGTCGGACCTCGGCCGGTGCGCGAACAACGCAGCGCGTACGTCGACGAGGACAGCAAGGTGATCGGCGTGATCGGGCCGCTCGACTCGCGCTGCGCGGCGATCCTCATTCCCGCGCTCGACCAGGCCTCCGGAGGGGCGATCCCGATCGTCTCGCCGACGAATACGTATCCCTGTCTGACCCGCGGCGGGGCGGGCTGTGACCTCTCCGAGCCGGGAAAGTACTACCGTCCGGAAGGCGCAACTACCTGCGGGTGGTTGGAAACGACGTTTCCAGGCAGCGGCCGCGGCCGAGTTCGCCCGCGATCGGGGAGTCAGCCGGGTCTACGTCCTTCACGACAGCGAGGCCTACGGCGTCGGGATGGCGACGAGCTTCGGGTCCGCCGCCCGAGTGCTCGGGATCGAGGTCGCGGGTTCGAAGGATGGGATTCCGCGGCCTCGAGCTACGGTCGCTGTTCGAGAGGGTCGAGAGGAGCGCGGGCCGATGCAGTCTTCCTCGGGGGCCTGATCGACCAGAACGGCGCGCAGGTGATCGAGGACAAGGTGCGGGCGCTCGGGCCGAACGACGGGGCCGTAGCCCTGCTTGCTCGGACGGCTTCGCGAAGCAGCAGACGATGACAGGCAGGGGCCGCCGCGGACGGCATGTACGTCGCCGCGGCCGGCGTGCCGGCGGCCAGGCTGCCGGCGGCAGCGAAGCGATTCACGACGGCGTTCGCGGCCCGTTACCTGGGCGAAAGCTGCCCCAGCCGAGCACGATCTACGGCGCCCAGGCGGCGAAGATGATGCTCGACGCCCGCGCAAGGTCGAACGGAACGCGCGGCGACGTCACGGCCAGGCTGTTCGGGACCAGGGTGACGAACGGCGCCCGGGCACGTCCGGGTTCGGCAACGGTGACCCGGCCGATGAACCGGCCCGGTTGTCGGGTTCATGATCTTCAGGGTGGCCCGGGGGCGGCGGGCCGAGACGGTGATCGATCAGAGGCTCGACTGTTGTGGGAGCCGGGGCGGGTCAGTCGAGGCGCGGCCTGGACGGGCGCCTGGCTAGCTCCAGGCTCCGCGGCGCTACCGACGATCAGCGGCACGTACGGCGGGGCGAGCAAGGCTCCGATGCGGTGGCTGCCGCCGGCGATACGAGGGCCATCTCTAGCGCTGTCGAGACGTCGGGGGTCGGAATGAGCCCGAGCGCCCGGGCAGCGGCGGCGTCCGACAGCCGGCAACCAGATCCTGCCCGCACGGTCGAGGACAGGTCCGCAGATGCCAGGTCGACGAACGGAAGAATGGGGTGAGGCGCGTGACCCTGCCGATACGCGGCGAGCGCACGGCGTCGCCGGCTGCGAGGTCGCGCACGGCAGCGAGCTGTTCGGGCGGCGCTCCTTCGCGCAGCACGTGGAAGAGGTCGCGACACGGCGCCTGTGGGCCGTGCCCGAACGTCCGCCGGAAATCGTGGAGCAGGGATCGTCCTTCTCGCGAAGCGGCGAGCGTCGCGCCAGAGCCGGAGTGTGTGACCGAGGCCGGTTGCTGCAGCGGATCGGGTCCAGTGGCTCGCGAGGCGCGTGAAGTGACTTCCACGGCAAGGGCACCAGGATCGTGTCGAGAGGCGATGCCAAGCTCGGACGCCGCGGAGAGCGACACCGCGCAGCAGGCCGCGCCGTGCGCGCCCGCCGGTGGCCCCGCAAGGACGGCGACCGTGGTGAGCTCGCGCCCGAGGTGCTGGAGCGCCAGTTCACGTAGAGCCCCGGGGGGCCCGTTGACGAGTAGCGAAACGGGGAGCGGGCCAGAGCTGTGATCGCACCGGCGAGGAGGGTAGCCGCGGCAGGGACCGTCAGTCGCGCATGGTCGAGCACGATTGAAACGCCCATGAGGGCAGTGCGGCGCGCGATCGCCGCCGCGACTCCGGCGAGTCACACCGGTGGGGGAGAGCGACGGCGCAAGCAGCGAAGGCGCCGGCAGAGGGGACGAGATCGCTTCGGCCCTACAGGCGCCGAGCAGCGCACAGGCGACGACCCGCTCCGAGGATCGCCGCGGTAACGGAGACGACCGAGATCGGCGTCGAGAGGTGCGCCGTGGATCCGTGCGGGCTGCCGCGCCCTTGATCTCCAGCGGGAGCAGGTCCGGGCTTGATGCGTCGTGGACGGCGACGTTCCCCGGAGTCGCGCGCCTGGGTCGGGCGGAGAACAGCTTCGAGCTCGCGGCGGCCGGCCCGTCGCTCGAGGCCGCCGGTGATCAAGATCGTGTGCCGGTCGGCCGGCATCCCGAGCCTCGAGCTCGTCGCTGACGGCGGAACTGGCTCCTGGCGAGGGTCGACGGTCGCCCCCGGCACGGGGAGAGAGCGAGGCTCGATCGACGATCGTGAACCGGCCGCCACGGGTGACCAGATCGGCGAGACGGGGCCCTGACAGCGGGTAGCGGAGCGCCTCGCCGAGGCAGCGGCGACGTCGCGAACGGATCGAGGGGCGGGGGCGGCGGAAGCAGAACGTGTCGTCGCGACGGTGACGAGTGAGATGCGTGAGCCCGAGGCAGGGGGATGCGGGCCATGCCTCCATACTGGCGGTACGCCGCGTGCGCCGGCTCAGGTGATCGCGCGGAAGAGCCGGAAGAACGTCGGTGGGTAGCCGGCCCGCGGCCAGGCACGCGACGAAAGAAGGTTCGTCATCCTCCAGTCCGTCACGATGATGTCGTAGTCCTTGGAGCGCGCCCAGCCGAGAATGGCTTGCGAGAGCGCCTGACCGATGCCTGCACCGCGGGCGTCGGGGTCGACCGCGGCGAACGCGAGCAGCGCGGCGCAATCCGGCCGGGCAAGGCCACTGTGGGCGCTCGAGCGGTCAGCGGGACAGCCGAATGCCGAGCCGACGACACGACCGTCGAGCTCTGCGACGAATGCACCATCGTCGCCGTCGTCGAACCCTTCTGCCCACTCGGCTCGTGCCTCCTCGAGTGTCCAGACTCCCTTGCCGGCAGAGAAGCAGGGCGATTGCGCCTGGTGCGCCGGAAGGAGGCCATCGAGGACGGCGAGCGCGTCGAGGTCGTCGCGTGTCGCCTGCCGTACGACGACGCCGTCCGGGGATGTCTCCTCCACCGACTGAGGCACCTCGCGCACAGCATGAGCATGCTGATGCCCGAATCCGACCCTGAACCAGGCGTCGATTGTGGCGTGGTCGCTTGCCGGAACGATCGCGTAATGCGACGTACGTGCCTCCTCGACCCAGCGCGCCGCCGCGAGCGCATAGAGGTCGCGTAGGAGCCTCGGGCTCGGTAGAAGCGTGACCAGCCAGCTCGACCCAGACATTGGGTCCCCACGTCGGGTCCGGGCGTGGTGTACCGAGCAGGTATCCGACGGCGGCGCCTCCTCGGGTTGCGACCGCACCGGAAGAGTCCTCCGTAATAGAGCTCCACGATCGCGGCCCTCGCGACGCCGGGCTGTTCGAACTCACCGGGAAGGCTCGGCTCAAAGGTGCGCTGGGTCGCGTGGCGGTGAGCGAGGAGGCCGGCGGCATCGTCGAGGAAGTCAGGGCGGAAGTGGTGGATCTCGACTCGCGGCATGGTGCGAAAATCGTATAGCGCCTGCGGCCCTCCCAGGGACGATCCTGCATAGACTCGGCTCGTGGCGCCGAAGACGATCACGGGTGCGGAGCTCGAGCTCGACGACGGCCCCGGCTGCCGCGGTGCCGAGCTCTTTCTCGTCGACGGTAACAACCTCGCCTACCGTGCATTCTTTGCGCTCCCCGAGGAGCTTGC
>CAVTAQ010000003.1:0-323894 GCA_963732725.1 uncultured Alphaproteobacteria bacterium
GCGCGGAGCGGCACGGTCTCGACGCGCGTCGAGAAGAGGTGGACGTCGGGGGCGAGGTGGCGGCGGAGCGCCCCGAGCGCGGCGTAGAGGTCGCTCGAGCCACGGGTCCATGGAGCCGCTGACGTCGAGGTAGACGTGGGTCGCGCCGTCGCCGCGGCCGCGCGGGTCGAGGAGCGTCGAGCGGTAGAGGAGCGGCGTCGTGCCGAGCGCGCGGGCGACGCCGGCCCGGCGGTCGCGCGGGTCGGGCAGCGGGACGAGGGCCGGGCGCGGCCCCTCCGCCCGGCGCGCCTCCTTCTTGCCGCGGTCGGCCGCCCCGAGGAGCGCCCGGCGCGTGGCGGCGAGGACGGCGGGGTCGACGCGGGCGCGGGCGCGACGGTCTCGCCTTCAGGACGTCGGCGAGGCTGCGCCCGCGGACGGGCTTCTCCGGCGGGGGCCACTTCTCGACGATGCGGCGGATGGCGTCCACGACCGACGGGGTCGGCCGGGCCTTCGGTGCCCCACGCGCCTTCCGCTCGCCGTGCGAGCCGAGGAGGAGCGTCGAGCGGGAGCGCGGCGGCCCCGACCTCCTTCACGATGGCGTGGAACACCTCCTCGCGCGGTGGCGCGGCCCTCGTAGAGCGCCGCGTGCAGCGCGGCGAGGCCGCGCGGGCTCGACCGGCGTGCCTTCCCGGCGGGGCGAGCAGGCGCAGCGGGCCCTTCGCCGTCGCCGTACTGGTTGCGTGAAGAAGGACGTGTAGGCCTCCTCGGGGAAGCGCGCGCAGAGGAGCGCGTTGATGACGGCGTCGAAGGCCACGTTGTGCGCCGGGCGTCACGCGCGGGAAGAGGCGCGTGTGGCCGAGGAGCACGTGGTGCAGCTCGTGCATCACGAGGACGAAGAGGTGCGCGTCGGTCTGGCAGTGCTCCTCGACGAAGCGCGGGTTGACGCGCAGGACGGGCCGGCGCTCGCAGCTGACGCAGGCGGTGGGCACGTCCTCGCTCGCCTCGACGCGGAAGAGCTGGAGCAGCGCGCCCAGGGCGTGGCTGCGCGCGGGGACGGCGTCGAGGACGCGGCGGACGAGGGCGTCGGCTTCGGCGGTGGCGGTCATCGGGCTTCCTCCGGGAAGAAGAGAACGAGGGCGTCGGGTCGACGAGCGAGGGCTCGAGGCGGCGGGACGGGCAGGTAGAGCGGCCCGGAGCGTCGCGCGAGCACGGCGAGCGCCGCGGCCGGCGGGAGCAGCGGGCCCGGTCTCGGCGGCGATGTCCTCGTCGAGGAAGAGGCCGATGCGGTCGGGTACGCCGGCCTCCCGCAGCGCCTGCTCGAGGTGCTGCTCGAGCGCCTCTTGCCGGCGCCGCGCGCCGGCGCGCCCGCGCGGGGCGCGTCGCCCGCGACTCGAGGAGGTCCCAGGCGCGCGCGCCAGCCGCGCCGCGCCCAGCCGCTCGCGCAGCGACGCCCGCGAGCCGGCCGAGCTGCCACGTGCAGGCCGACGCGGAAGCGCAGGCCGGGGAGGAGCGCGCGCGCCACCGTGATCCGCGAGGTCGACGGCACGGACATGTTGTGGACGTGCGGGCCGTCGCCGGGCCCTGCCGCCTGTCAGTCCGCTCGCCACGGTCGACCGCACTGCGGCTCGTCCTTCGGGTGCCGAGGGACTGCGCTGGCCCGCTCCCACGCGCCGCCTCAGGGCGTCGAGGTCGAAGCGCTCGTCGTCGGCCATCAGGACGAGCGGCGGCGTTCTGCAGGACCCGGTCGCGCGGGCTCGTCGGGTCGAGCTCGGCGAGGCTGCGTGCCGAGGAGCTCGCGCTTCCAGTCGCGGCCGCCCTGTCGGACGGTCGACGGACTCGCGGCCCGCTGCGCGCGACCGCGCGCGTAGGCCGTCGGCCACGGCCTCGAGCGCGCTCGCGGGGAGGTCGGGCTCGCGCGGCGAGCCGCGGGAAGAGGACGGCCGAGGTGACGAGGCGCGCGGGCCGCGAGCAGCGCGGAGAAGCCGTCGGCGATGACGGCGCCGGCCTCGCCGGGCGGCAGGTCGAGGCTGCAGGGCCAGCGCGATGCGCCGCAGCGGGTCGGTCTCGACGAGGAGCGCGCGCTGGGGCGAGTCCGTCGGCGAGCTGCGCCGCCTCCCACGCCGCCCGGTGGGCGGCCAGCAGGACGTGGCCCTCGACGGGGCGGCCCCACGCGGCGTCGGGCAGCGAGAAGCGCGCGGCGGCGTAGAAGGCGTCCTCGAGCGTCGCTTCGCGTCTCGCTCTTGCAGGGCCTGCTGCGGCCGCCCGCAGCGACTCGACGTTGCGGACGAGGGTGACGGCGCGGCGCGTGGAGAGCGGGTGGCCCGCGGCGCGCGAGCTTCGCGGCGAGGACGTCCGCGTACTCGGCCGCCTCGCGCTCGCAGCACGCGCTCGGCCTCGGCGAGTCTGCTCGCGGCAGTCGCTCGACGGCCTCCTGCAGCTCTCCCGCGGCGTCGGGCGCGGGCCGGCCGCCGGCCTCGACGAGCACGGCCCGCCGGTCGTCGTCGCTCGAGCTGCCCGAGCGACGGGCACCTCGAGCACGAACGGCGAAGCGGTCGGCGAGGGCCACGTCGAGCGGCTCGGCGCCCGTCGTAGGCGACGGCGTCCGGCGCTCTCGCGCCTCGCCCGGCGGCGGGTTCATCGCGGCCCAGCGGTGCCGCAGCCGCGTGAGCGGGATGCCCTGCGCCACGCGCTCGTGGATCAGGGGGAAGAGCTTGTTCTGCAGCTCGGGCCGGCAGCGCGAGACCTCGTCGAAGAGGACGGCCTCGGCCTCCCAGATCGTGGCCGGCGTCTGCAGGTAGACGAGGCGGCCGTCCTGCGGCACCGGGTAGCCCGAGCAGGTCGTCGAAGCTGAGGATGGAGGCGTTGTAGTGGCGGAAGGCGAGGCCGAGGGCCTCGGCCAGGCGCTGCAGGAGCAGCGTCTTGGCGGAGCCGTGGGGCCCGATCAGCAGGATCGGGGACTCGGTGGCGAGCGCCGCGAGGATCGCGGGCTCGAGCGCGTCCCAGCCGGCGATGCCGAGGGAGCGCAGGAGCCCGCGAGAGGGGCAGGGGTTCGGGTCATGGGCGTCTTCTCTCCTCGAGAAGACACCCGGAAGCGCGGGGCCTCCGCGCCGGACACTTCGTTGCCCCGGTCGGCCTCTCGGCCGCCGGGGCCACATCTCCCAAACCCGGGCGCTCTCGCGTCGCCGGGTCCGGAAAGGCACCTTGGGTTGTCCGCCCAGGTTGCCGGGGCCTCCCCTCGCGGGTCGGCCCTCTCCGGATGTCGAGAACGAGTCTACATCAGGGGGGCGTCACGGCGGGTCCGAGATGAGGAAACGCCCGGGCTTCAGAGCGATCGCAACGGAGGCTGACCCTGCTCGGGCGGGGCTACTCTCTTTCGTCGATCCGAAGGTCGTCCGCCGCCGACTCTGGCCGGAACACGGATAGTCCGAGGGCGAATCAGGGGCTGCAATCCCTCTATATCTTCGAGGAATGGGCCGTCTCCCAGGCTTGCAGGTGCGGATGATTGTGTGCCAAAAGCTGGGACCTCGCACAAAATTTGCCATGCAAAGCCTCAGATGACTTTTGCTTCGGTCAGCAAGATCGTTGATGAGAAACATCGCAGTCACCGCCGCTGAAGACCGAGGAATTCAAGTGAGCTAGTATCCAGTTTCATTCGAAGCGTGGCAAAGAGGCCCTTGTTGGTGCTACGTGAGGCGGCAAAGTCGCGGTCACGAAAGCCAGCTATGTTGTAGCCAACAATGAGAAGGACATCGCGAGCTGGCACAAAACCAATTTCCGGTCCAATCGCGAACGATATGACCTTATCGGAAAGGTTGGCTCGAACAGTCGCGGTGCCACCGATTTCGAAACGCTCGCCGATCCCAATGCGTGCATCGAGACCACCAAACAGCGATGTGCCGCATAGCTCGATATCCTGGCTGCGATCAAGATTATGCCTAACCGCGCCGAACAGACCGATTTCTGTACGCTGCACGAATTCGTCGTTTTCAGGCTTTTCGTCGATGCTAAGACGCTTTCTAGGTGACCAGTTGGTCGATACACTTGCAATCAAGCGGGTTGATTGCAAAGTTCCGTTTCCAGACAGAGGCGTCGCTCCGGATGCCGCCAAGTACCCACTGACTCCACCGACGCTTTTGTCACTGCGTAGTTCCATCTTGGAAAGGGTTGCGAAAGCTGAAGATTTAGGTCTGTGCGCCAACGCCAGAGCACCTGTAAGAATTTCGCTTAATGTGCCGTCGGTGCCGAAAGCTCTAGTCCAAGTAACTCCCATGCCCAGCATAGAACCTTCACCCAGCTGACGGATCACGCCGAATGTCAGCCCCTTGCGGTCAGCGAATTCGCCGTCTCGCCACTCGCCGCGCATTGTCGCGCTCCATTGATTTGCGCGCCAATTCGTACCGGCTGTGATCGCTGTGAATGTCTCAGTGAGAGTGCTGCCTATCCCGATCTGGCCGCCACTCGCCAAAGGTTGGGCAACATTGACTATCCTGCCATTTTCGAAGCTCCCAATGATCCTGTTAGCCTCAACCGTACCGTCTAGGCTCAAACGAGATGAGACATCGTAACTTTGGGCGAGACCGAATGAAGCGAAGCTTCGCTTGCCGTATTCGGCAATATCCTGTTGGCCGAGGCCACCTATCATACGCGCCCCACGCCATGGGGTAACTTCGAGTCCCGCTCGCGCAGTGCGTGCCTCCACCGCGCTACCGGTCGCAACTTCGTAGCTACCACTAAGCTTGACATTCGACGATAGTGCATAGCGCAGTGTCATTTGGTGGCGGCTAGGCAAATCGGCGGATTCAGTTGAACCCAGCGCAATGCTGCTCGAAGCATCGATTTCTATACGGCTGTTGGGCAAGCGTTGAGAAATGCCAGCCTCCAGCACGGTCGAGACAGCACTGCGACCATCTGCAAGATGATCCGAAAAACGGCTGATTCCGGCTCGCAATTCGGTGTTGCCCGTCCGGTAGTCGCCCCGCAATTGCAGGGCGTTGCGCTTGGATGCATCGCTGAGGCTGTCATCGATCCAGCTACTTGCGGTCACGGAAAAATTGTCGTCAAGCAACAGGCGTGCGTCTGCTCCAAACTTGCGACGACCCGCCTCCGCGCCGCTCGATTGCCCAACACCATACCCGTGGTCCATTGAACGCACATAAGCAAGCAGGTCGAGTTTGCGGTCGTGGTGTTCGGCTTCGATCAACCAAGCCGTGCTGGTTCCAGCCTGAATTCGCATGGCTAGCAGCATATTCAGCACGAATCTCGGTGTTGCGACTGATCCGCGCTTTGATGTCTATCCCGCCCATTTTGGTGCGCGGACCGTTGCCGGTGTCGCTAACAGCCGTCAGCCCGACACGCATATTTCCGCTCTTGCTAGTAATGACTGCACGGAGCCCGGCGTTCATCTCTCCAGAGGACCGGTTGGCATCGACTTCGTAATCGATCACGATAAACTGCGGATTGAGATTGGCATCCCGGCTGAGGATTGGTTGCTTGAAAGTGATTGTCCCGGCGAGCAAGTCAACGTCGTAATCGGTAAAGCGAGAGAGCGGTCGTGATGTCACGATCTTCTCGGAACGGAACCTGTCTCGCACTTCGAGCAGGATGCTTTCGCTATTCGGGATAATGGCTTGGCTTGACAGCTGATAGGGTCCAGAAATTCCGGCACCCTGGATCTCATCATGACGATGCGCGAAAGCAACTCGAGTGACGAAGCCTTGCGCATGCAGGCCGCCGAGGTGCAGTTCGCCCTTCGCGCCGGTTGCGGTGCGCTGATAGCGGGTCAACTGGGTTTGGTTGAAGCCCGCTTGAAAGTCACCGAACATCGCATAGTAGCTACTGCTTTCTACACGGACATAGAGCTTGTTGCGGCTCGCGGAGTCAAATCTGCGATCAGAACCATCTGCAAAAACAGTGTAGTAGGCGCGCGGATCGATCGTGCCGAGCAACTGCGTATCTTCACGCTGCTTTGCGCTGTCATAAGCGAGCGTGAGCAGGTGCTTCCCCAGCACTCGGCCCTTGGCATAGAAAGCCGTGCGAGCCTTGTCGCCTAGGTCGCTGTCAAAACGGCCGGTACGCTCCATCTGATTGGCTACTGTGCGTGCGCCGACCGATCCTTCGGCAAGCCCGACTAGTGTCCATTTGATTTCTCCTGGCACGATCCAGGCATTAAGCGTTTGGTGGCGCTTCTGCTTGCCTTCGATGAAATCGAAATCGAGCTGGAGCGCTCCAGATACCATGGTTGGAGCAAGTTCGATCAGGGCGATGCCATCGTCGCCTTTAACAGTCCAGTGCGGCGTATTGCGTCCCAGCCCTGAGAGCGCGCGAGTCTGCATCATATCGAGCGCCTCGGCGCTTTCATAGGGAGAGTTCAGAGAAAATTCGCCCGATATGCCTTCGTGCAGCGGTTTGCCGTTTCGGTCCAGCATCCGCAGTGCAAGTACTGGTCGTGTTCGCCCATCTGCAACCAGGCGGGACTTTTCGGAGATTAGTTCGACCGAAGCAGCGGCGGTGCTGAAATACACCTCGCGCTTCAACTCAACGTGCAGCGATCCGTTCGGATTGATTACGCGTGCGGCGAGCTTTGTAGTTTCGCTATCAAGAGGTACTCCGCGCCAAATGCTGACGGCCCAGGCCCCATTCGCTGATCGTTTCATGCCGTCAAATGAGACCGACTTCACCGGCTTGCCCTCGGCCAACAACTCGACAACCTGATCAGGTCGATGTCGGATGACCACACGGACGGCAGGCGCACGAGGATTGTGTTCGAGTGTCGGGAAAAGGAATTCTGGCGGGCCGTCTCCTGCAGCAAGCCAATCGGTCTCCGCTCCAGCTGCGACACGGTCGGAATAAGCGGCCTCATCAATCTCGATTTCTGGTGCCCCTGGTTTGAGCGATGGCACCGTACGTTTCACAAGTTCCGAGCCCGAATTCAACAGATCGCGCATCGGGGCCAGCCGTAATGCCCTTGTTCGTGATCCAATCTTCGGGGAGCTTGGAATAGAAGTTCGCTACGGACAGACTGCCGCCGCGCCCGCGAACGAAGCGAGACGTGGCACTTCCGGCTTCGCGCGTCGAACGGCCGCAATTGATGAACTGGCCCCCAACGGGCAGCGTCGAAGCGCTTGCTGCGACCACATGGGTTCCTGGCACAACCCCATCGAAGTGATACCGACCATCAGAATCAGTGATGGCAAAGCTGCCATCCTCCAGCATAACTTGGACACCAGGTACGCCGCGACGGGTAGCCTGTTCCCTGCATTCTCCTTCGGTTATCCTCCCGATGATCGTCATCCGTCCGGTCAAATTATCGCTTTCGACATTGACTACAGCGCTGGCAGAGCTTTCGATCCCGCGCCAATCGACTGCATTTGCGCGGTTTAGGGCTTGACCGGGTGTCGCATCGGGCCTGACCGTCATTGCATATGTTACGACTCTGCTTGCGTTCGGAGCAATCGTGCCCAAGTTGACAGTCAATGACCCTCCGTCCGATGCGATTGAAACAACCGCCGGATTAGCAATCCCGTCCACGCGAACCGTGTCCTTACGAAGCCTCAACCTCGATGACGGGGTGTCTGTTATTGTAATTTCGCGTCTGGAATGCAGTGGATCAGCATTTTTTGCTGTAACGGTATAAAAAATTACGTCGCCAGGCTGGGCAGTTCGACGCGAAGCCGTCTTGGTCAACGATATGCTCACCGGGGGACGATCCACCGGCACATCGATCTGAACGGCTTCATTTCCGGTGAGAATGAAGTTGCCTCCGAAGGAGGCGGCGCTGATCAATGCCGGAGAACCACCGAAGCGAGGCAGCGCGGCCAGTTGCGCGGGCGTTGCGGTCGAAGGTGCCTGATATGGCGCAGGTGGTTCGATGACGAGCCTGTATGTCCCAGGCGAGGCCAACGGAAAGCGGTATTGGCCTGGCAACAGCGTATGGGTTACGCCCGCAGCGTCAATTACCGATTGGCCGGTGAAGATTGTCGAAGGCCAGCGGGTAATTCCGTCGGGTGCAAATACCTGAGCGCGCGTGCCAGTCGCTGCATCGACCATTGTAACCATCACACCATCGACAGGAGTTCCATTTTCACTGTCAAACACAAAGCCAAAGGGATCGGCGAGAACGTTGATCTGCGCCTGCGCAATCGGATTGGCGAGGCCGCTTGTGACCACCGAGATCGTAATTTCGTCATTGGCAACAACGGAAAACTGACAGTTGTCTTGGGTGCCTTGTGGCGGCAGTCCAATCGTCTTGACTGCTCCTGTGAAAATCCCTGTGTCGGGTCCAGTTTCGAAGACACGAAGAGATTCCCGATCACCGCTGGTCGTTGAAATTGTGACATCGAGTCCGTCCACAATACTGGAACTGGTGTTGCCTGCGAGGTGAAGAAGTTGGAAGAAAAACGTCTCTCCAACCTGCAGAGTCGAAGATTGCCGAACCGTGGCAGTTTGCTGACTACTCTGGGAGCCAGTCCCTGAGCTCCCACAAAGCGCTTGTGTGAAATTCATGGTCACTGAGTTCGCTGTAGCGCCAACGAAGGTTTCGATAATAATTGGACTCTGAACGATGCTGAAGGCGACGGTGTTGGAACTCGTCGCGTAATTCTGGTTGCCAGCGGACCATGTGGCATGTGCAGTATTAGTCACGGACTGCGCGCACGCGGATTGCCCCCCCAGCATGATCATCAAGAGAGTAGCCAGCGCAATGGCCGCTCTCTTGATGATGACTGGGCAGGTCATGGTTGCCTCAGAATGTCGAGGGCGGCAGCGGTTTAACTGCCGCCCCTCTTATTCCTACGGAATGCTCACGCGAAAACGCAGGCCGGTACTTGCCCCTCCGGCAAGATTGTTGAGCGTGCCCGCGATGCTTGCAGGAGTGGCTCCGGATTGAGCCGTGAAACCAGCATCGCCCGAAACTTGAGTGCCGCCGCTGCAGGTTGCAGTGGCACCTGATCCCGTAACACTGACATTGAGCCAGATATTGTTGCTACCCGCCGTATAGACCACATAGGGCGCGTAAGGTGCCGAGGTCGATTGGGGTAGCGGATCTCCTATTGCCAGGTTCGTTGCCGTCGCTGCACCGGACGCATTCGCCACTACAATGCAATATTCGACAATCGCGCCTGGAATGGCTTTGGGGTTGGTCGTGCCCACGATGGGGTCGCTGATGATCGTCATGTTTTTGTTGACGCTCAGGACTGGCGCAGAGACAGTGTAGTCACCCTTTGCGGAATGTCGTCCGTCGTCGTCTAGATCACCAGTGAGGGCACCAGCACCTTCGGCACAGACATTATCAATACCAGCGGTATTTGCCGATGAATTGTTGCAGGTCAGATCGGCTCCCTGTGTTCCCGCAGCCCCACCTGCCGCGAAGTGCCCTTCAGGATGATGCCGCCGACCTGAGAGTTGCTTGCCGAAAGTGGGATATCCGCAATCACCAACAATTTAACGGTGGCGTCCGGCGCGATTTCGTCGAGATAGGTGATCTCAGTTACACCGGAGCCGGTCGTCGAACCAGTTCCGTTCGGGTCGAGGTAGTACTTAACATTCGTAAGCGAGGGGAGAAACTGGGTTGTTCCACCATGCTGTGCCGTTTGTGAGAGTGACTGAGCCGACGCCTCCAGCGAAAAATCGAGAGTGTCGTTTGAGTTGTTGGTCAATGTCCAGGTCGTAACCGCGTTGGTTTGGCCGGGAACAACCGACGTTGTCGCACCTGTGTTGGCCACCACCACATCGACCTTGCGGTCAACCGTGACTGTGTTTGATCCAGTTGCGGCCGTCTGGTCTACACCGCCAACCCGATAGTTGACTGTCGCCGTGTTGACGATTGAGGTACCTGCCTGTGTTCCGGCGGCGAGCGCCGGAACAGAGCTGGACAATGCAAGTATGGCGAGGCCTGTAGCACCCCACAGTTTTCTATCGGTAAACATCTAAGATTCCCCAATTTAAGTTGCTACACAGTTTTCATTGTTTCTGAGAATGACCGAACTTCAGCGCACCGTTGCGTTGTAAGAGACAGCGCCCTTCGATCCGGGTGGAATTGAAGCGATAATCCAACGAATGTGGGTGACATCGCGTGCCTGAGCTGGACGCCGGGAGCCATTTGACGTGGCCACAGTGAGCGAGCCGAGCCGCCCCCATGATTGGCCTCCATCGACCGAGACCAGGCCTGTTTCGGCTGAACCAGTTGAGAAAACGACCCCTGTCGGCATTGGATTGGTAATGACAAAGTTGTCAATTCTTGCTGAGCCATTGTTGCGGTAGAAATTGGAGATCACGAGGCGGTTGCCAGGTGTGGTCCGCGTCGCTGGAACGAGAACGACTTGTTGTTTCCCGTTTTTTATGACCGTCTTCTCGATCTTGATCTCGCTCACCAGCTCAATCGGAGACAGCCCTGCCTGAGCGTTGGCCGACACGGCAAGAGCACCTGTCAGTGCGATGCCAAAGATCGAAAAGTGCGGTTTCATTTCTTCGAACCCCTATTCATTCATGTCAGTTGATTTTGACCTGGAAAGACACGGTCTGGTCTGCCGAACCACCGGCAACATCACCGAGGCCCACCAAAATTCCTGCAGTCTGGTTTGCCTGACCGGCATCGCTGTCTGAATCGTCGGTCAATGTTGCAGCACCGAGTTTGAGTGTGCCGGTAAGGTAAGTTGTGCCGACGGGAATTAAGTTCGGCTATTCGCAGATTGGCCACTGTTCCATTGCCGGTAACGCTCGATCTGATCGAATAAGTGACGGTCGCGCCTGGAACCGTTCTGGTGCCGCCAAATGGATCCAGAACTGATACCGACTTGACCAATGAGACATTGGTCAACCTGGCAATGATTGTATCTAGAGCCTCTGCATCGCCGCCAGAACTGCCAATAACCGCATCAATTCCGCCAAGGCCTCCGCCAATGATCGTGGTCCCCGGTGACCCGGTTCC
Organism: uncultured Alphaproteobacteria bacterium; assembly: GCA_963732725.1. Lineage (GTDB taxonomy): Bacteria > Pseudomonadota > Alphaproteobacteria > Sphingomonadales > Sphingomonadaceae > Novosphingobium. Next base: position 10,904 of record CAVTAQ010000003.1, read on the forward strand.
AATTCTGGAGGTCGCGGTGAGTTTGATCTGACTCTATCTGAATCATCCGCCCCGGATGACGGCAACGAAACCAGCACAAAGACTTTGAGCGATCCGTCTGCATTGATTGTCGGGGTCGTACCACCTGCGGTGTATTCGGTGTCAATTCCGGGTTCGTAGATACCATTGCCGTTGTCGATCACGATTTTGGAGATGACGCCGTCAAATGCATTGCCGCTGACTGAGGGGCTTACATCTAGAGCGAAGGTATCCAGGCCATTTCCGGTGTTGGTAACAGAATAGCTCAGGACGGCAGGTGTCGTCGATGCAACCACAGGAGAACTGTCGAGTCCAGTTACGGCAACATCGACCAGCTGATCGACCTTGATGCTGACGGGGTTGGAGCTGACTGAGGTGCTGCCGGACCCATTGTCATACGTTGCGGAAGCCGTATTGGTGATCACCGTACCTGCTGGCAAGCCGCTCGCGTAAGCGGCGCTACTGCTAATAGCGCCGAAAGGGCGGTGGCCTTGGTGGCCCAAAGATTTCCTGAATTGTTCACCCAGGCATAATGCCCGATATAGGTTAGCAAATTATTGAGCATACTAATTTCCGGCACCGCACCAGGGCGAAGATCGCGCCGAAAATTATATTAACTATCTATAATATAACCATATATATAGAAACTGGGGCTCTAGAGAATCCCTGTCCATCCATCGCGAAAGCGTGAAATATATCTAAGGATATATCAACATTTGGGGAGAGACGGCCTGCTGAGATAACAGATGCATCTGCTCTGCCTTCTACCCGAGTGGATGAAATCTCAAAGTCACGCGGCAGAACGCCATGGATACGGGCAAATCCGCTGCACATTCCGGGTAATCATGACGGTGCCTCCCTTGCCGGTGTTGCGCAGTTGATCGTTGAGGCGCGCAATCAACTCGGCGCGAGGCACATCGGTGCAAGTGGTGGTTCCATGGTCGTCCATGTTCGCTTCCTTGTCGTGTCATGGGCGGCCGCCATCCCATCGCGCTAACTCTGCGCAATGGGATGACTGGCCTGTTCTTGGGATTGGACTAAATGTCCGGCTACTTGCGCTTGGCGGCGGCGCGGACTTGCTCGATCAGCTTGTCCAGTTCGGCCTTGGCAGCGATTGCCCGCGCCACTGCCTCGCCAACTGGAGTGAGTGCCTGATCGAAATCATTCTGTTCGAACGCCTGAGCAACCAGTTCAGCCAGAATATCAATGGGAATGAACAGACGCGCATCCTGCTCTTCCCGCACGAAGGCCAGCTTCCACAGGGCTGAAACGGCCTTGTCATCGCGAATGATAGCCTGCGCCGTATCGCGCAAACCGGTGCGGAACATGAGCTCGATGCACAGCATGGTGCCGCCCGCCTTCACCGCTGCTGCGAGCCAGGTATGATCCTGCTCGTCGAGGCTGATCTCGCTAAGTTCGAGCCAGGCGTCGCCGATGCCAACGCCCTTTGTCATTTTCCATTCGGGCGCGATTAGCAGCGCGCTGCCATCCGTCTCGGCAACCAGCCAGGGTTCGACCGCAGAATTGGTGAAGACCCGGATGATTTCGTTCATGAGGCGGTCGCTGACCGGTCCTGATGCGAGATGAAAGTCCCGCTCAATGTCGGTGATGGAACGGGCGATCCGTGCAGCCATGACAGGGTCCAATTTCTGGGCGGCGATGATCTTTTCTTCGGTATCCATGTCGCAATCCTTTGCTGTTCAGGAGGGCCGCTTGGGGACCTCCTCCGGCATCACGCCGGCCTTGCAGCGAATTGCGAGCGTCGAGCCGGGCAACAACACCCCGATCACTGGACGCAAGCGATCTCTGGGCCAGGAACATCCTGACCATCCCTTTCGCGGAACTCATTTCGAAAGCGCGGCAAACCCAGCCGAATATCGATGCCGAATGGCGCTCGATCATCCAAACCCTGAACTTGGCGCAGCACGACTTTTAGCGGATTTGGCCGAAAATGTCAAAAATGGCCGACATGTGCGATTGACAATATGGATTACAAATCAGTGATTTGTGTCTAAAATTGGCAAATTGGCCGCAATTCGCCAGTCACCAATGCCATCCTGCTCAACGCCCGCAATATGTGGCCCAAGCCGCCATCAATGCACGCCGCTTTTCGAGTGCGCGCCCACGCCGGTAGGCTCGTTCGACCGATGACGGCAAGGTATGCGCCAAAGCCATTTCAACCTCTTCGCGACCGAATTGAGTCTTTTTCGCCAGCCCAATCCCGGAATGTCGACCGGAAGCCATGAACGGTAATATCCGTTCGGCCCATGCGCTTGAGCAACTGCGACAGCGCCATATCGGAGAATGCGCCGCCCCGTGGAGCTGGAAAGACTAAATCGGTGGGTTTGACATTATCCGGCTTGAGGACTGCCACGATTGCCAAAGCGGCATCGCTGAGTGGAACTTCATGCGTAACAGCCGCTTTCATGCGGCTAGCTGGAACGGTCCACAGCTTCTTCTCAAGATCCAGCTCCGCCCATGTCATGCCGCGGGTCTCCCCTGACCGAGCTGCCGTCAGAATGGCAAACTCGAGAGCCCGAGCAGCCACGGCTGGCCGCTTGCCCAGTTCGGCCATGAATGCAGAAATGTCGTCAAATGGCAGGGCTGCGTGGTGTTTGACTGCTGCCTTGTTCCGCTTGGGCAGCAGCAAATCGAGATGACCGCGACTGCGTGCGGGGTTATCGCCTGCTCGAAGGCCCTTGGCCTTCGCTGCATCGAGAACACGTTCAATACGCCCCCGCAAGCGTGATGCAGTTTCCGGCTTGCTTAGCCATATAGGTTGGAGAATGGCCAGGACATCTTCTGTCGTGACCTCGTTCAACGACAAATCCCAAATCGGCTTTGCGTAGGTTGTCAGCGTGTTGCGCCACTGCTGGCGGTGCTTCGGATTCTTGAAGCCGCCCTCAATGCCGTCGATCAAGTCCAAAGCGAATTGACCAAACGTCGCCGCATTCTGCCGCCTTTTCGTTTCACGCACGTGCCGGGGGTCTTTTCCGTCGAGCAGCATGGCGCGAACCTCGGCGGCATTCTCACGAGCCTTTGCCAAAGAAACATCGAGGTCTGATCCCAGACCGAGCTCAAATCGCTTTCCTTTGAACGTGCCGATGTAGAACCATGACCGTCCGGAAGGCCTGATACGAAGGTAAAGCCCGCCGCCATCGGAATGAACGCCGGGCCTGGTGATCGCTGCCACCTGCCGAACAGTTAGTTTGTTACGCGCGCGCGAGGACATGATTTTGCCTGATAGCGCCTCTTGGCTATCGAGTCAGCCATAAAATAAGCCATACTTAAGGCGGCGGTTTGGCACGTTCCTCCACGCACTCCGGCGAACCATAAAATCCGCTCAAAGCCGCTGTAAACCTCAATTTTTCGAAGTTCACCCTGGTTCGCGGCAGTGCGTGGAAGGATGGTAACTGGCGGAGAGGGTGGGATTCGAACCCACGTTACGGTTGCCCGTAAACCGCATTTCGAGTGCGGCGCATTCGACCTCTCTGCCACCTCTCCGCAGAAGTGCATCGGCGCGCCAGATTGGCGAAACCGGGCGGTCACGGCGCGGCGGTTAGACCAAGCTCCCGGCCTTGCCAAGCCCCCGTTTCGACGGCGCCGGGGGATGAGGCCAGCACGGCGCTTGTTTCGCACCGGTGAAAAACCTATATGTCCCTCATGGAACGAGCGAGTTTCTTCTCTCCGCAGGCCGGCAAGCTGGTTGATGCGCCCCGTCAGAACAAGGCCGGTTCGCCATTGGCGATGTGGTGCGCCACCGGGTCTACAGTTTCCGCGGGGTGGTGTTCGATATCGATCCGGTCTTCGCCAACAGCGAGGAATGGTACCAGTCGATCCCTGCCGAAGTCCGCCCGGAACGTGAGCAGCCTTATTATCACCTGCTCGCTGAAAACGGGGATTCGAGCTACGTCGCCTATGTCAGCCAGCAAAACCTCTTGTGCGACGGCGATGGCGGGCCGGTGGATCATCCATCGCTGGATCAGCTGTTCGAGGAATTCGACGACGGGCGCTATCGCCTGCGCCGCAGCCTGACGCATTGAGTTTGCGCTAGAGCAGTCCCATTTGCGAGAAATCGGTCAGCGCTGCATCGCGCAGGCCGCGCCACACGTCACGCGCCTGCACCGTCTCACGCACATCGTGGACGCGCAGCAGCTGCACTCCGGCTTCCATGGCCTTCACCGCCAGCATCACCGAGCCGCCCAGCCGCTTGTCCGCCGCCGCCTCGTTCGACAGCGCGCCGATCATGCGCTTGCGGCTGGCGCCGAACATCAGCGGCTGGCCAAGCGCGTGGAACAGCGGCAGGGCATTGATCAGCGCCAGGTTTTCCTGGGCGCCCTTGCCAAAGCCGATGCCCGGATCGAGCACGATCCGTTCGCGGGCAATGCCGGCGGCAATCGCGGCATCGCGGCGTTCGGCGAGCCAGTCGAACACATCGAGCACCACATCGCCATAAGTGCCATCTGCATGCAGATCCTCGCCGCTGCCCGATGCATGCATCAGCACGACCGGCACCCCCGCACGCGCGACCAGCTCAAGACTGCGCGGATCATGTCGCAGCGCCGAAACATCGTTGATCATCTGCGCGCCCGCCGCCAGCGCCGCTTCCATCACTGCCGCGCGCCGCGTATCCACGCTGATCGCCGCACCGCTTTTGGCAAGATTTTCGATGGCCGGGATCACGCGTGCGATCTCGTCACCTTCCCACACCGGCTTGGCGCCGGGCCGGGTGCTCTCGCCGCCAACGTCGATGATCGCCGCACCATTTTCGAGCATGATCCCGGCGTTCAGATTGGCGACGCGCGGATCGATGTTCTTGCCGCCGTCGGACATGCTGTCGGGCGTGACATTGAGAATGCCGATCACCTGCGGCTGATCGAGCCGCACGTTTCGCGAACCCAGCTGCAGCGGCGCATGGACAGTCCTGAGCGCCTGCCACTGCGTGGTCGCCGCCTCAGGCAGCCCTGGCAGCGCAGCCTCGAGCCCCCGCGCGGTATAACGCTCGCGCGACACCACCCTGCCCCCCTCGCGCCGGATCAGGGCGAAGCGGCTGGCATAGACCATGCCCCCCGCCAGACGCAGGGCATCGCCTTCCTCGCTTTGCGGACTGTCAGCGAGGGCGATCGGGCGGATGTAGAGCTTTTGGGTCAATCCTCGCTCGCCAGCAGATAGAGCTGCCGGATCGCGTCGATCGGCTTGAATTCGCCCTCGTGCTCAACATGCCAGAAGGTCCAGCCGTTGCAGGCGGGCGCATTCTGCAGCTTGGCACCCAGCGAGTGGATCGAGCCGCTTTCGGCTCCGGCAGCCAAGGTGCCATCGGTGCGCACGGTGGCGGCCATGCGCCGCTTCTTGTCGAAAAGCACTGTGCCCGGCGCTATCCAGCCGGTTTCCACCAGCGTGCCGAAGGCTACCCTCGGAGCCGTCTTGGGGCTCTGCATGGTCGCGATCGCGCTTTCGTCGAGCGGCAACGCCAGCGCGATCCGCTCCAGCGCGGCATCACGGTAGATGCTTTCGCGCTCGCAGCCGATCCATTCGCGGCCCAGCCGTTTGGCGACTGCGCCGGTGGTGCCGGTGCCAAAAAACGGGTCGAGCACGACATCGCCTTTCGCCGTCGTCGCCAGCAGAACCCGATAGAGCAGCGCCTCGGGCTTCTGGGTCGGATGAACCTTGGTGCCGCCTTGCTTGAGCCGCTCGGGGCCGCCACAGATCGGCAGTACCCAATCAGAACGCATCTGAAGTTCATCATTCAACGTCTTCATTGTGCGGTAATTAAAAGTATACCGGGCCTTCTCGCCCATGCTCGCCCAGATCAGCGTTTCATGGGCATTGGTGAAGCGGGTGCCCTTGAAGTTGGGCATCGGATTGGCCTTGCGCCAGACCACATCGTTGAGAATCCAGAAGCCCATATCCTGCATGATCGCGCCGACGCGGAAAATGTTGTGATAGGAGCCGATCACCCAGATCGCACCATTCGGCTTAAGAACCCGCCTTGCCTCCTTGAGCCAGGCTTTTGTGAATGCGTCATAAATTGCAAAGCTGTCGAACTGATCCCAGTGATCGGTGACGGCATCGACATGGCTGCCATCCGGGCCGGGCAAGATCGCCGCCAAGCTGGAGGTTGTAGGGCGGATCGGCGAACACCAGATCGACGCTGGCGCTGGGCAGCGAACGCATCGCCTCAATGCAATCGCCATCGAGAATCTGGCCGAGCGGCAACGCCGCTTGCGTCTGCACCGCAACCTTCTGCTTGAGTAACACTTCGGCCATTCTGCACCTTTCCCCCAGGTTATCCACAGGGTGATCGTGTTTCACGGACTCCGCGTCAAGCGCGAATTCCGGCCAGAATCCTGCGGCATCATGGTTAAGATCGGGTTAGCGAAGGCGGAACGGAACGAGTCCTCCACTGCATCTGGAGTTCGCCCCTCATGCAGGGGCACGATATCTGGTGGTGTGGCGTGAAAGACTCTCGGCTGAAAAATCGGACCAGCCGTGTCGGCGGCGGTCAAAGCAAACACCTGTTGCAACAACCTATCTCCGTCACCCCGGGCTCGACCCGGGGTGACGAATTCAGGTGTTAAGACGGTGGGTGTCAAGCCCGCGCCACATCCTCCAACCGGTCGGCCACCCATTGCGACCGCGCCACCTTCTGGTAGCACCAGCCGCCGTGGCCACCACCGTGAACCAGTACGAAAATTGCCATGTTTCTTGCCTCCGGATGCGCGCTATTCCAACCCGAACCGGTCGACCAGATGCGAATTCACCCCGTCCGGATCGAGCTGTCTCGCCACCAGAAAGCCTGATCCAACCCAGCCGCGATGTTGATAGCGTCCGAACGAGAGCCGCGTGCCCGGTGCGCCAGAGGCAGCGGGCAGCATCTTCACCCGCTCAAGCGCATCGCGCACGCCTTTGGGACTCAGCGGATGGGCATCGGCGAAAGCGTGCAGCAGCATGGTGGCAAGGTCGCGGTTGACCACAGGCACGCAATATTCCGGCCGCCGGCCATAGGCCTCGGCATAGTCGTCGAGGAATGCCTGGCCCAGCGCATTGCCCTCGTCATACTGGTCCAGACCGATCCAGCCTTCGATCGCCTGCCACATCGTGCGGTTAATCCAGGCGTTCTGGAATGCCGTGCCCAGAAAACGCGGCGGGTCCCAGTTTCGCCGTTTGAGCTCCGCATTGACGAGGACAATCCCGAAGCCGAAACCGCAATGAACCAGCGCATCAGGCCTTGCCGCATGGACGTTCTCCACCGCCGCACTGACATCCTGCGCCGTCTGCGCAATGAATTGCTCGGAGACGATCACCAGTCCCTGGCTGGCGCAGGCGGCGCGGAAGGCGCGAATGTAGCTTTCGCCGACGAACGAACGCTCGACGACGACGCCGACAGTCTTCAGTCCCCGCTTGGCGATGAGGTGCGCCCAGACCACCGGCTCATCAGTCAGCGACCCCTGCGGCAGGGCAAATGTCCATTCGCCGAGCCACTCCTCGGTGCCGCAGACGGTCAGCGCAGGCACCTGGAAGCGCTTTTCGATTTCGGGCCGCACGGCAACCGCATTGTCCGAAATCGCCGGTCCATAGACTGCCAGGCAGCCTTCCTCGCACAGTTCGCCGTAAGCATCGATCACCGCCTTGACCGAGCCTTTCGGAAGTCCCTCAACCTCGCGGTAGATGATCTCGACATCGCGGTCGATCAGCCCGGACTTCGCGGCCTTTTTTGAACACCAGCTCCATCGACTGGGTGAGATCGGCAAGCTGTTCGTCCGGGTAGCCCGGCGGCATGCGGAAATCCATGAGATAGCCAAGCTTGATCGGCTCGGCATGGCTTTCATAGGACATCGTCTGCTCCTTGATCCGGCGCCAGCAGCGCCCTGCTCCGGGCAAGACCCTCGCGCGCCCATGCCAGCGCTGAAACACCTGCCTTGCGGCGACTGTCGCTCGGGCACTTGAATTCGGCCGGGGCTTGGGCCGGCAGCGCAGCGATGATTTCGCGCAAAGGAAAATCGCCGTCGCCGGGGAGCTGGCGGTCGTGGACTTCTTCGAAATAGGCTTCGGCCACATGCAATCCGTGCCCGTCGTTGAGCTGGCCGTAGAAGAGGATCGCTGGATCGAGCGCCGCCACATCCGCCGCCGTGCCGCCGCTGCGCACCAGATGCATCGGGCAGATGCCAAAGCCCAGATTGGGCGCGCCAACCGCATCGACAAAGGCCCTGGCCGCATGGAGTGTCTTGCAGCCGGGCGTCATCTGGCAGAACTCGATCGAAACGCGCATGTCCTCTTCGGCGGCGATCGCACAGAAGCGGCCGATAAGGTCTTCCGCGCGGGCCGGATCGGGCTCGAAAATGTGCGTCATCGCATTGCGCGCGCCCAGCTCCCGCCCGAGCGCAAGGCCGGGGCGAAACGCATCGAGATCGGCATCGGGCCGCAACAGGAAAAATTCGGCATTGATCACTTCGAGACCATGCGCCGCCAGCCGTGCGCACACTTCGCCTTTCATCTCGGCTGTCACGGTCGGAAAAGTGAACTTGCCCTCCTGCCCGGCAATCGGCACCACCGGGGCATTGGTGAACAGGCTGACCGCGCCATAGCCGCAAGTCGCGGCGACCTCGATCAGCTCAAGCGGCGAAATGTCCATCGCCGAAAGCTGGTGAAGGCCGAGCAGGCGCGCCATTCAGATGCCGAACCGCAATTTGATCGCGTGGTAGCGGTCCTGCAGCTGCTGCACCCGCTCCGCCTGCGACACCATCGCAGTGCCCGCCGGCAACGCCGAAAGCAGGTCGGCCCGCTTGACCAGCTTGGAACGGAATGTCGCCGGGTTCTGGCTCATCAGGTTGCGGTAGCCGAGGTTGCCATCCGAAAAACCCTGGGTATCCAGCCAGTTGTGCACCCCGGGATCGTCGTGCGCCATGACGAAGCGGACCACGCCGTCGCCATCAACCTTGGTCCGCGCCGGGGAATAGCTGACCGGACGGTAGAGAAAATCCATGCTCTCAACAAAAAAGCCGCCCATCCCGAACAGCCAGAAACCGTCGTGCATGTCCATCTCGACGATCAGCGCTTCATCAGGCTTGAGCGACCAGACCATGTTGGCTGCCATCCGCCCGCGCTTGGCGTCGTCGGCACTGTTGGCGTTCTTGTCTGCCGGGAACACATTGGGCTGGCTGGGATCGCATACCCCGCCTGAGGTCGCCCAGCTGTGATCCGGCCAATCGCGCATGATCCCGGTGACGAAGTCCCCCGCCCAGGCCATCGCTTCGGCCATACGCTCGGCCGTGGCGACCGGCCGGGGGCTGTCCATGCCCATGCGTTCGATGGTCAGCGCGGTCGGCTTTTCCCCCAGGCGTCAAAAGCCTCGCGGATGAACAGCTTGCGGCTGCCCGGCGTGGTCGGCAGCCAGTTTTCGCTGCGTTCCGGCCCGCCGATGTACAGTTCGAAATTGCCGTCGGCATCGGCCTTGATCTGGCTGCCCAGGATATTGCACTCGGGCGTATCGCCAAACGGCTCGTGCAGCGGCGCAAATTCGGTGCCCGGGACTTTTTCGGGCTTGGGCCCCTGCACCGTCAGGTTGAACCAGCGCGCGGTCCCTTTTTTGCCGGTGATCTTGTAGGTGTGCTCGCCCGAAATCCACGCCTGCCGATAGGTGAAATCGCAGACATCGCCGCCCAGTTTCATGTTTGGGTGGGTGAAATAGTGGATCTGCGGGATAGGCTGGATCCTTGGTTTCCAGCGCAAGATCGAACGCTTGCCCCAGATTTTGCGTCAGGAAATGATAGCCATCGGCGCGCATGATCGGATTGGCGGGGTTGGCGGGCTTGAACACCCCGTCTCCGGCAAGCTTGAGCCGGTCGCAGAAGTCCGCCCAGGCGCTGCGCAGCAGGTGGTCGGCAGGTCCGTCGCCATAGGCCATGTTCAGGCTCCCAATCGCACGAGTATCTCCGACAAATTCTCCGCCGCCCGCCTGGTCGCGGCCCTTGCCCCTTCGGCCTCGATGCGCGGTCCGAGCAGTTCGAGATCGAACACGCCCTTGTAGCCCGCTTCCAGCACATCGCCGAGCAGCCGCTCGACCGGCACCATGCCATCGCCGATCACCGCGCGGCAGGGCGCGGTGCGATCACCCGCGACATAATCGCTGATCTGGACGAGGCCGGTGTTGGGCATGCAGCGGCGGAATTTCTCCTTGAGCCCGCCTTCATACCAGCAGGCATGGAGCTCGAGGCACACACCAATTCCGGCGATTTCCGCCAGCCGGATGGTGTCGTCCAGCGTGTGTGCGATGTGGATATCGACGTTGAACGGCGAGGCGGTCTCGACGGTGATCGTGATGCCCTTTGCATGCGCCACAGGCAGGCACGGCGCGATCAGATCGGCAAAACGCTGCGCCGCTTCTTCCCAGCCCAGCCGCCCGCGCCCGCCGGTGATGAGATAGATCAGTTTTGAGCCGAGCGTGTCGGCAATTCCGATGGCCTCCAGCATCTTGGTGGTGGCCGCGCCGCTATCTTCGTCGAGGTTGGGATGGAAGGCGAAGGGGTGGGTGATAACCGTCGCCCTGGGGCCGCCGGGGGCAAGTGCCGCCAACGCCTCATCAACCCCGCCCGGCTGCATCAGGTGCACCGAACTCAGCGTCATATGCGGTATGCCGATGTCGCGGCAGTGCTCGACGAATGCGGTGGTGCTTTCGGGCCCGAAGGCGACCTGGTGAAGGTTTACGCGCGGGTGGATCACTTGCGCACCTCGATTTCCACCCCATAGCGCTCACGGAAGGGACGGAATTCCTCGTTCAGCGCATCGATGTCAACGCCCGCATCGGTCAGCAGTTTGGTCGAATATTCGAACTTGCCGTGGCGATCACCCTTGTTGTTTGCCAGGTAATCTCGCATCGCCGCATCGGCCTGCGGAGTGAATTCGCGCCCCGCGAATTCATAATACCCGCGCACCGTCCCCACCGGATCGGCAACAAAATCCTTGTAGCGGACGTGGTGGACGCGGGGATCGTTCACCAGCGGGTTCGACATGGTGTTGGCGATGCTCATCCGCGTGCGCTCGAGGTGCATCCTGGCCTCGGCGACCAGATCGATCTTGCCGACGATCCCTTCCATGATGTCGCGCATCATCGCGGTGGAGCTGGCCGCCACCTGCACCGGATCGCGGTGCAGCCAGACCAGCGTGGCGTCGGGATAGGTATCGAAGAATTCCTTGAGGCGGAATCCATGGAAGCCTTTCAGCACCCAGTATTTCTTGGGCCGCTCATACTGGAACGCCTGCAGCATCATCTTGTGGATGCGGTTCTGCGCGGCAGAATCCATCGGCAGGCCCATCGAGAGGTTTTGCATCGGCACCCGCCACCAGCCGGTCGGCGTCATCACCCGGAAATCGAAGGCCCAGCAGCGCTCGTCCTCGGGCAAACCATCACCGCCCATGTCGTTATAGGGGTGGCAATGCAGCCACTTCGACATCTTGGTGTTGATCTCCTTCCACTCGGCATCGGCAAGTGCGATGCCGGGATGGCTGCTGCCCGCCACCCCCGGCGGCGGCGAAGGGTGCATCACTTCCCAGAAGCGCAGCGCCCGCGCATCGGGATCGACCGACATCAGCGCATGCATCAAGGTGGTGCCCGAACGCGGCTCGCCGGTGGCGAACATCGGACGGTCGATCACTTCGTCGTCCAGCGGATAGAGCTTGCGGTCGTTGAAGAACCTGAGCCGGTCGGTCAGGTGCCACAGGCAGTTGGCGTCAGCAGCCTGCCGCCCTGCACCGTCCATCGGGATCGTGTTGATATGCTTTACGGCAAGGGCGAAGCGCTCTTCGAAACTGTCATCGCCCCAGTCCGAAAGTCCGGTTTCGGCCTTGGCGCGGGCGAGCAGCTCGCTGGCAACAAGATCGCTCATACCCCCTCGCACAGCCTGAGAACCTCATCCTCGCATTCGCGCACCTTGGCCGCCGAGGCCGCGCCGTATTTGAGGCCCGCCATGCCGCCATAGTCCATCACCTTGAACACCCGCATCCCGGCATCGACAAAGCCCTTGAACTTCTTCGCGACGTCCCTGGGCGAGCCGCAGGGGATAAGGTCAAGGATCGCCTGCTTGTCGACCGCCGCACAGAATTCGATGATCTTCTCGCGGGTGAGAATGCCCGGGTTGATGTCCTGATAGCCGCGCCACTGCGGCCCCAGCGGGTGCTTGTGACCGAAGCGGGCCAGTTCCTCTCCGGTCAGCATCAGCAGGATGGACTTGACCAGCGGCTGGTCGAGCATCTCCGCCACCTCGCCCTCGTCGCCCAGCAGGCACATGATGATATTGGCCGGAACGATGGCGGCGGGATCGCGCCCCGCCCGGTCCGCCGATGTGCGCAGCTTGCCCAGCTTGTCGGCATAGTCCTCCGGCCGCCACGCGCCCGATGGCCACCAGCCATCGGCATAGCGCCCGGCGATATCGAGCATCCTTGGCCCCGAGCAACCGACCCAGATCTTCGGGCACTTGCCGTCATAGAGATCGGTATCCATCCGGGCGTGTTCGAGCTTGAAGAACTGCCCTTCGAAATCGACCGTGCCTTCGCTTTCCCACAACAGTTTGATGACCTTCAGCGCCTCTTCGAAGCGGCTCACCGGCTTTGAAAATTCGAACCCGTAGGGAACCGTGTTTTCGGTCTCGCCCGATCCCACCCCAAGGATAAACCGCCCTTTCGAGAGGTGGTCCACCGTCAGCGATGCCTGCGCCAGCATGGCAGGATGCCGCCGCACGGTATCGACCACGGAGGTTGCGATCGGCACGTTCTTGCTCATCACTGCGGCCGCGCCCGCCACGACCATTGCATCAAGATGCCGGTGCGGTGAATGCGAAACGGTGGCAAGATCGGTGAATTCCGGCGTCCAGATCGTATCCGGCCAGAAGCTGACCATGTGATCGGGCAGCCAGATCGAATGATAGCGCCCCGAATCGTATTGCTCGATCATCTCGACGCCAAGCGGCAGGGTTGTGCGCAGAAATGCTGCGGGCTGGACTTTCATGGGCTTCCTCTCTTCGGTGCAGGCCGGGCCGCACGCTGTTATTCCCTTCAATGTGGCGGAGCGGGGTTCGATTCGCCAGTGGCTTGTTGATGCGCAAAGCGCGCGGCGCTAGCCTGCCTGGCCAGGAGAGGAATCAGCCATGAAAAACCGCATCAGACTTGCCGCCGCGAGCGCCGCATTGCTCATGACGACCAGCGCCCTGGCTCAGGCTGATCGCTCGCTCCTCCCCATTCCTGCGGCGCCGTTCGACGGGACAATGGCCGAAGCCATCCGCGATGCGAAGCCTGCAACGCCGCGCCCCCTTCGCGCACCGCAAGGCGCGCCCAATGTGCTGGTGCTGATGTCGGACGATGTCGGCTTTGCGATGTCGAGTTCCTTTGGCGGGCCGGTACCGACGCCCAATTATGAACGCCTTGCCGCGCAAGGCCAGCGCTACAACCGCTTCCACACCACCGGTGTCTGCTCGCCCAGCCGCGCAGCGCTGCTGACGGGGCGCAACCACCACAACGCCGGAACCGGCTATCTATCCGATCTGCCGGCGAACTTCCCCGGCTATGGCGGCAAGATCCTGCCCGAAACTGCGACATTGGCGCAAGTACTGCGGCTCAATGGCTACAACACCGCGATGTTCGGCAAGCATCACAATGTGCCGGGCTACGAACGCAGCCAGGCCGGGCCGTTCGACAGCTGGCCGACCGGCCTCGGCTTCGAATACTGGTTCGGCTTCATGGGCGGCGATACCGACCAGTTCTCGGCCAACCTCTATCGCGGCACCGATCTGGTCGATGCCGATGATGGCGCAGGCGACATGGTTGAACGCCGCCTTGCCAGCGATGTCATCCGCTGGGTCCACAACCAGAAGGCCGCCGCACCCGAAAAGCCGTTCCTGGTCTATTGGGCACCGGGATCGACCCACGCTCCGCACCAGGCGCCGCCCGAAGTGATTGCCCGGTTCAAGGGCAAGTTCAACCAGGGCTGGGACCGGATGCGCGAGGAGACCTTTCGCCGCCAGCTCGCCATGGGGATCGTGCCCAGGGGCACAAAGCTGACCGCGCGCCCGGCAGGTATCCCGGCGTGGGAAAGCCTCACGCCTGAGCAAAAGGCATTTGCCTCGGGCGCGATGGAAGTCGCCGCCGCGCAGCTGGCCTATCAGGACGAGCAATTCGGCCGGGTGATTGCCGAACTCGAGCGTATGGGTATCGCCCAAAACACCCTGATCTCGGTGATCCAGGGCGATAATGGCGCCAGCGGCGAGGCCGGCCCGCAAGGCACGATCAACGAATTGCGCTCGATCCAGACCCATGACGAGAATGAGGCCTGGATGCTACGCCAACACCGGCAAGCTCGGCACCTCGGCTACCTACCAGAATTATCCGGTCGGCTGGGCCTGGGCGATGAACACGCCGCTGCGCTGGACCAAGCAGATGCCTTCGATGCTCGGCGGCGTGCGCAACGGCATGATCATGGCCTGGCCGGGGCGGGTGGCAAAGCCGGGCAGCATCTGCGGCGAGTTCGGCCACCTGATCGATATTGCCCCCACGGTGCTGGAGGCGGCCACCCTGCCCGCGCCCAAGGCGGTTTATGGCGTGTCGCAAAAGCCGCTCGACGGGCAGAGTCTCCTGCCCAGTATGACCGCTTGCAATGCGGCCAAGCCCCGCACCCAGTATTTCGAGATCGGCGGCAAGATGGGGCTCTACAGCAATGGCTGGTTCCTGAGCGGCGATGATGGCCGCCCGGCCTGGGAAATGACCGAGGGCAACGAGCGCAAGGTCGATTGGACCCTGTATGACCTCAGCAGGGATTTTTCGCAGGGCACTGACCTCTCACAGAAAGAGCCCAGGCGCTTTGCTGCGATGATGGCGCTGTGGCAGCAGGAAGCGACACGCAACCAGGTCTTCCCGATTGACTACCGCCGGGCGATGGAACGCGCTGATCGCGCCGCGATGGGCGCGATGCGCAAGCATTTCGACTTCTGGGGCAAGGACGTGACCATGCCCGCCGTCGGTGCAGCACCATACCTTGCCATGCGCAGCTTCACGCTGACCGCGGATCTGGTGCTCGACAAGGCCGATGCCTCGGGCGCTGTGCTGGCCTGGGGCAGCAAGTTCGGCGGCTGGAGTCTCTACCTTGATCGCGGCAAGCCTGCCTTCACCTGGGCACAATCGACCGATCCTGCGGAAATGGCCACGGTGCGTGCCGGAACGCCGCTTCCCAAAGGCGCGACAACCCTCAAGCTCCGCTTTGTCACGTCACAGACGCGAAAGGACGCTGAAGTGGTGATCTCGGCCGGTGATACGCAGCTGGCGCGGGGCACGCTGCCTTCCAAGGGCTTCACTCCCTCCGGCAACGGCGAAACGCTCGACATCGGCCGCGATCTGGGCGTAACGGTTACCGACTATGCCACCCCGCATGGGGCAATCGAGGGCGATGTGCCGCATGTCAGCATCACTTTCGATTGACGCGATGATCGAAATTCCCGGCGGCACTTTCGCCATGGGCTCAGAGCGGTTCTATCCCGAAGAAGCCCCCGTGCGGCAGGTGCGGGTGGATGGTTTCCGGATCGACGAAACGCCGGTGACCAATGCGGATTTCGCCCGGTTCGTCGCGGCAACCGGCCATGTTACATTCGCAGAGCTTGCACCTGATCCGAGGGACTATCCCGGGATGCTACCAGAGCTGGCGCATGCAGGCAGCCTGGTATTCGAACCGACCGGCGGGCCAGTTGATCTGGCGTCAGTCTGCTGGTGGGACTACCGCATCGGTGCGAACTGGCGGCAGCCTCTGGGGCCGGGTAGCGAGCCTGACCCCGAACACCCCGTCGTGCACATCGCCCATGCCGATGCCGAAGCCTATGCGGCCTGGGCTGGCAAGCAACTTCCCACCGAGGCCGAATGGGAATGGGCTGCGCGCGGCGGCCTCGAAGGCGCGGACTATGCCTGGGGCGATGAACTGGCACCCGCCGGTGCAATGCTCGCCAACTACTGGCAAGGCCCCTTCCCCCACGGCAACAGCCTGGCAGACGGCTGGCTGCGCACCTCTCCGGTGCGCGCCTACCCGCCAAATGGTTACGGCCTTTACGACATGATCGGCAATGTCTGGGAATGGACCGCCGACTGGTTCGCCCAGCCGAAAATCGAACGCAAGCGCTCCGGCCACTGCTGCGTGCCCGCCAATCCGCGTGGCGGCACGCGCGGCGGCAGCATCGTCAAAAGCGATCCGATCCGCATTCCGCGCAAGGTGATGAAGGGCGGCTCGCATCTGTGCGCGGAAAGCTATTGCCAGCGCTATCGCCCGGCGGCGCGCTATGCCCAGCCGGTGGATACCACCACCGGACATGTGGGTTTCCGATGCGTGGTTCGCGCGTGATTTGAACACATGTTCAGCAATGTGATTGACTCCCGCTTTGCATCGCGTCAACGAAGATCAAAGGGATTGAGGAAGGCTAAATGGCAGGACAACTTGCAGGCAAGGTCGCGCTGGTCACTGGCGCCAGTTCGGGCATCGGCGCCGCGGCAGCTGTCGCCATGGCGGCAGCAGGCGCAACTGTAGCCTTGTCCGCGCGGCGCAAGGATCGTCTCGCCGAGCTGGTTGCGCAGATCGAAGCCGCAGGCGGCAAGGCGCTGGCGCTGGCGGGTGACATGGCGGTGGAGGCCGATGCGCTTAGCCGCGGTGGAGGATACGGTGAAGGCGCTTGGCCGGATCGACATCCTGATCAATTCGGCGGGAATCATGCAGGCGGGCGGCATCGAAGGTGCGGATCTTGCCGAATACCGCCGGGTGGTCGACATCAACCTGATGGGCACGGTCTATACCTGCAAGGCGGCAATCCCGCACATGCTGGCGCAGGGCGTGGGCGACATCATCAACATTTCATCGCTGGCAGGCCGCAAGGGCGGGCCGGAAACCAACGCCTATTCGGCCAGCAAGCACGCGGTCAACGCGATGACCAACGGCATGCGGCAGGAGCTTGGTGACCGCAACATCCGCGTCAGCTTCCTGATGCCCGGCGCGACCGAGACCGAGGTGGCCCACAGCATCTCCAATCCGGCCTGGCGCGAGGCGATCCAGAAGCACGTCACCAAGGACGGCGCAGTTCAGGCCTCCGAGATCGCCGACACGCTGGTGTTCATGCTGGCCATGCCGCGCCATGTGAACATCTCGGAAATTTCCGTTCGTCCAACGATAGATACGACGGCTTAAGGTATTTGCACCAACCCCGCTCGTCCTGAGTCGTCGAAGGACTATACGCAGGTTTGGTTCGGCACCCTCGACAAGCTCAGGGTGAGCGGGGTTGGGATGGAGTTAGGAGAGAACAATGGCTGGAAGACTTGAAGGCAAGATCGCCGTCATTACCGGGGCAGGGTCAGGCATGGGCAAGGCCATGGCAGAGCTGTTCTCGCGCCGAGGGTGCGCGGCTGGTGCTGGCCGATATCAGCGGCAATCAGG
Organism: uncultured Alphaproteobacteria bacterium; assembly: GCA_963732725.1. Taxonomy (GTDB): domain Bacteria; phylum Pseudomonadota; class Alphaproteobacteria; order Sphingomonadales; family Sphingomonadaceae; genus Novosphingobium. Next base: position 28,368 of record CAVTAQ010000003.1, read on the forward strand.
ATGCGGTCGCCGCCGAGGTCAACGCCGCACATGGCGGGAGCGGCAATGAACCTGTCGCGGTGGGCGTGCGCTGCGACGTTGGCAACGAAGGCGATGTCCAGGCGATGATCGCCACTGCCGAGCAGACCTTCGGGCGAGCTCGACATCCTGTGCAACAATGCCGGCTTCGGCGGCCCGATGGCCCCGCTGCACGAACAGACGCTGGAGACCTGGGACAAGGTCCATGCCACCAACATTCGCGGCGTGTTCCTCGGCATGAAATACGGCATCACCTCGATGCTCAAGTCTGGCGGCGGTGCCATCGTCAACACCGGCTCGGCCTCGGGCGTGATCGGCTGGAAGCACCATTCGGTCTATGGTTCGGCCAAGGCCGGGGTGCACCAGCTCGCCAAGATCGCCGCGCTCGACTATGCGGGCCACAATATCCGCTGCAATTCGATCGCCCCGGGCACAATGTGGACCGGCCTGGTCGAATTGTCGAAAACCCACGCCGAACCGCCGCCGGGAATGCCGGTGCTGGCCGGCATCCCGATGAACCGCTGGGGCCTGGCCCGCGACATCGCCAATGCCGCGCTTTATCTCGCCAGCGACGAAGCAGCCTATGTCACCGGCGTGACCATCCCGGTCGACGGCGGCTATTCGATCGGCTTTTCCGGCATGGGCGCCGAGAATCCGGGGATGACCACGGTCAACACCGACGGGAGTTGATCAGGAGTTATACCGCCGCAGTATCGAATGAAATCGCCGCAGCATCTGCTGGCTGCGTTCTTCCGGCGTTACCCGCACGGTATCGGCGGGCAGCACCGCCGCCAGATCGGCAAATTTCACCACGCGGCAGCGGTAGTCCGTCCCCTCACTGGTGAAATTGTTGCGCGCGCCGATGTGGCCGACGGCGAAGCCTTGCGTGTCCATCCAGTTGTGGAACCCCGGATCGCTGTGGGCGACGATGATGCGGATCTTGCCGTCGCTGTCGACCTTGGTGCGCGCGGGGGAATAGGAGACCGGGCGGTAGAGATAATCCATCGAGTTCATGAAGGTGCCCATGTTGGTCAGCATCCAGAACTTGTCGTCCTTGTCCCATTCGACGATCAGCGCCTCGTCGGGCGCGAGTCGCCAGCGCATCGAAGTGATCGCCCGTCCGCGCACCTTGTCGAGCTCGGGATTGTAGACCGGATCGTCGCTGCGGCGGCGCTGGCTGGCGAACATGTTGTCGCCGTCGGGGTCGAAGTCTTCGGAAAACTCATAGGGCCAGTCGGGCCAGTCGATCATCAGCTGCGAAACGAAAGTGGCGGCCCAGTCGATCGCCGTAGTCATCTCGGCTGCATCGGGCATCGGGCGCGGCTCGTTCATGCCGACCCGCTCGATGCGCATCGTCACCGGCAGTTCCGACCAGTCATCGAAGCCCTGGCGGATGAACAGCTTGCGGGTTTCTGGCGTGGTGGGGAGCCAGTTCGGACCCCTCTTCTCGCCGCCGATATAGACCTCGAAACTGCCGTCCCAGCCCACTTCCATATCATGCCCGAACAGGTTCGCCTGCGGGGTATCGCCGAACGGATCGTGCAAGCCCCGCATCCCCGGCTTGGGCTCAGGCCGCGCGCCCTGCACTGCGATGTTGAAGAAGCGCACTGTGCCCACGTTGCCCGAGATGCGGTATTGCGAATGGCCGTCGATCCACGCCTGCTGGTAGGTATAGTCAGCATTATCGCCACCCAGTTTGCGGAATGGTGTGCAGAATGAATGGATTACCGGATACTGCGTATTCTTGGTCTCAAGTGCGAGATCGAAGGCCTGACCCAGGTTTTGCGTCAGGAAACGGAAGCCATCGGCGCGGTGGAGGCTGGTGGCGGGGTTGTGCTGCTTGAACACCTTCTCGCCCGCTTCTTCGAGATTGCGGCAGAATGCCTTCCATGCGGTGAGCAGCTTTTCGTCTTCGGGGTGGTCGCCGTAGGCCATGTCTTTTCTCCCGGCTTCACGCACACATCGCCAGCAGCGCATCTTCCGCCGCCCGGGTCATCTGCGCCGACTTCGCCCCGAATTTCAGCCCGGCCATGCCGCCATAATCGAGGATCTTGATCACCCTCGCCCCGGCATCGGCATATTGCTTGTAGTGCGCCGCCACTTTGGCGGGCGGGCCGTGCGGCACCCAGGCTTTGAGCATTTCAGGCGTGGTCCTGGCGAGCATCTGCAGCACCACGTCGCGGGTCAGCTTGGCCGGGTCGAGATCGTGGATGCCTTTCCAGTCCGGCCCCATCGGGTGCTCGAAACCGACCGAGGCCAGGTCTTTCGCCTCGATCTGCAGGACATAGCTTTTGACCAGCGGCGCGGCGAGCAGCTCGTCCAGCTCATCGTCATCGCCGATGAAGGCGGGGCACATGTAGATCGGCACGATCGCCGAAGGATCGCGGCCCGCCTCATCGGCAGCCTGATGGATGATCCCGAGATGTTCGGCATAGTGTTCGGGCGAACGGATCGCGCCGGGGAACCAGCCATCGCCATGACGCCCGACCAGTTTGAGCGTGCGCGGGCCGCCTGCCGCCATGTAGATCGGCGGAAACTTGCCCTCATAAGGCTCGGTATCGAGCCGGGCATGTTCGAGGTGGAAAAACTCGCCTGCGAAATCGACCGGGCCCTGGCTGTGCCACAGCAGCTTGATCACCTCGACCGCCTCGATCATCCGGCTGACCGGTTTGCGAAAGTCGAAGCCATAGGGCCCGACGTTCTCGATCTCGCCGCTGCCCAGACCGAGGATGAACCGTCCCTTGGAGAGATGGCTGAGCGTCAGCGCGGTCTGCGCCAGCATCGCCGGGTGGCGGCGCACGGTATCGACCACCAGAGTGGAGATCGGCGTGTGTTCGGTAAGCGCCGCGACCGTGCCCGCCACCGCCAGCGCATCGAGATGCCGGTGCGGGCTGGGCGAGGCGACGGCAAGGTCAGTGAACTCCGGTGTCCAGATCGAATCCGGCCAGAAGCTGACAAAATGATCGGGCAGCCACAGCGAATGATACCTGCCGGAATCGTAATCGGCGAGGTTATCCAGCCCCAGCGGCAAGGTGGTGCGAAGAAAGGCACCGAGTTCAACGGTCATTGCATGTCTCTCCCGCTGCGCATTTGAGGCGCTTTGGCGGGCAATGGCAAGTGCTTCAGATCGGTGACCAGGCCTTGGTTTCCGCCTCTTCGCGCTCACCGGCAGGCCGTTCGGTGCCGGTCGCGGCAGGCAGATGCCCGATCACGGCATCGAGCAACGCCGAGAAGCCCTTGCCGGTGGCCCCCGATATCGGAAACACCCGCTTGGCCCCGGCGGCCTTGAGCTCGCCAGTGAAGGCCTTGACCAGTTCAGCGTCGACCAGATCGATCTTGTTGAGCGCGATCAGCCGCGGCTTTTCATCGAGCCCGGCGCCGTAGGCCCCCAGTTCTTCCTGGATCGTGTGCATGGCTTCCGCCGGATCCTCGCCGGTGATGTCGATCAGGTGGATCAGCACCCGGCAGCGCTCGATATGGCCAAGAAAGCGGTCGCCGATGCCTGCCCCTTCGGCTGCGCCGGCGATCAGACCCGGAATGTCGGCCAGCACGAATTCGCGGTGCTTGTGGTGAACCACGCCCAATTGCGGCCGCAGGGTGGTGAAAGGATAGTCACCAACCTTGGCCTTGGTGTTGGCAACCTGGTTGATGAATGTCGATTTGCCAGCATTGGGCAGGCCAACAAGGCCCGCGTCTGCCAGCAGCTTGAGCCGCAACCACACCCACATCTCCTCAGCCGGCATGCCGGGCTGGTGCTGGCGCGGGGCGCGGTTGGTCGAGGTCTTGTAGCTGGCGTTGCCGCGTCCGCCCATGCCGCCTTCGATCAGGACCACGCGCTGGCCTGCCTCGACAAGGTCAGCGATCACGGTTTCCTGATCGTCCTCAAGCACCTGCGTTCCCACCGGCACCTTGATCACCAGATCATCGCCCGCCCCGCCGGTGCGGTTCTTGCCCGCGCCGCCGTGGCCGCGCTGGGCCTTGAAATGCTGCGAATAGCGGAAGTCGATCAGGGTGTTGAGGCCAGGCACCGCCTCGAAAATGATGTCGCCGCCCTTGCCGCCGTTGCCGCCATCGGGCCCGCCATATTCCTCATACTTCTCGCGCCGGAAGCTGACAGCCCCCGCCCCTCCTGCGCCTGCGCGGAGATAGACTTTGGCTTGATCGAGAAAATGCATGGGTGGGTGACTAGCTGGTTATTGGGCGAATGTCGCGTGCGGCCTTCAATGCTTCGACAGGCTCAGCATGAGCGGGGATTGGATAGACCAGTGTGTCGAGAATTGGCTCAGCCTGAGCCGAAAGTGGTGGCTTTCGAGAACCGGAGCGCAGCGGCCATTTAGGCCGTGAGCACCGGAAGCGAAGAAAGCTCGCCTCTTGCAGGCCAGCATGTGGCAACTATCGGTGCACTGGTGGAGCCGAGGGGGATCGAACCCCTGACCTCGTCATTGCGAACGACGCGCTCTCCCAGCTGAGCTACGGCCCCGTTCCAGTGCCTCTTGCGAAAAGGAATGACCCTCCCGCGCAAGCGGCCCCATTAGCGAAGGCCCCGCGCGCTTGGAAGGGCAAAAATGGCAGCGCTCAGGCTGGCGGGCGAGCGGTGGTGGGCGGCGCAGCAGGCACTGCGCTTGCCGGGATCGCGCTTACCGGGATCGTCGAGCCGGGATAAAGCTTGCCATAGCGCTGGTAGTAGAGCGCTGCATATTGCGCATCCCAGGCCCTGCCATCCGCCATCCATTTTTCATAGCGGGTGTAGAAATCCTCGAACGGCGCATCGAGCCTGGGGACCGCCGAGGCGGAAAAGACATTGAGCGTTCCCAAGGCCACGGCTTTCGCCTCTTCGCTCACCGCCAGGGCCGTATCGCAGAATTTGGGGATCACCGGCGGCAGTGAATAATGGTTGTAGACCTTGGTCATATAGGCCTCACGCTGCGCCACGAAACGGGTGCCATGACGCGCGCGGAATTCGGCATCGACCGCGCGGTTGGCGGCGGTCAGGCCTTTGGCGTGCTTGCGGATGAAAGCCCGGTAGTTGGGAATGATCGCCGCATGCTTGGCATCCCGGCAACTGAGCGCAGCAACGTTGTAGGCCGAACGCAGGTTCCAGGTGCGCTGCATCGGCGAGGCCCCGGTATTGACTGTCTGGCGCACACCTTTGGCATCAAGTTGAGGAATCGCCAGATTGCCCGGTGGCTGCTCAGGAATCCAGGGCCGGTAGGGAATCGGCGCTGGAGCAGGCGGCGCGGCAGGCGGCGGGGCCGGCTTTTTCTTGGCAGCCTCGCTTTCGCCGGCTGCAAAAAGCGCCAGCCCTCCAGCCAGCGCACATGTGCACGCAATTCTTGCGACCCATCCCATCGATTATTCCTTCTGCAGATGCAGCGGGGGGACTAGCGACTTGTCCGGGCAAAGAAAATGCCCGGCGCGACAGAACGCGCGCCGGGCACGATGGTTTCCCAGAAACCCCCCGCGATTATTCGCGGTTGCCGAGGAAGCTCAGCAGGAACTGGAACATGTTGATGAAATCAAGATAGAGCGTCAGCGCACCGAGAATGACGGCCTTTCCGGCAAATTCGGTTCCGGCAAGCTGGTAGTATTCCTGCTTGAGGCGCTGGGTATCGTAAGCCGTGAGACCTGCGAAGATCAGCACGCCCAGAATCGAGATCGCCAGGCCAAGCCCGCTCGATTGCAGGAACATGTTGACCACCATCGCGATGATGATGCCGATCAGCCCCATGGTCATGAACTGGCCCATGCCCGAGAGGTTGCGCTTGGTGGTGTAGCCCACCAGGCTGAGACCGGCAAAGGCACCGGCAGTCGCCAGGAAGGTCGTGGCGATCGAGGTTCCGGTGAACACCAGGAAGATCGTCGACAGCGAAAGGCCCATGACAACGCAGAAGCCCCAGAACAGGGCCTGAAGCGTCGAGGTCTGCATGCGGTTCGCGCCCATGCTCATCCCGAAGACGAAACCAAGCGGTGCCAGCATGATCAGCCACTTGAGCGGGGTTGCCATGACCGTGGCGGCCATGCCCGAGCTGGCAAACAGCATCGCGACGATGCCGGACAGCAGCACGCCGGAAGCCATGTAGTTGTAAATCGACAGCATGTGCTTGCGCAGGCCCATGTCATAGACACCGGCACGGCCAGCAATATCGCCGGAAAGCCCCGGAGCCGCGCCGAAGCCCGTCTTGGTGGGCTGGGGGTCGTTCCAATTGGCCATGAGAGCTAAACTCCTTCGTCCGCCCTGCACAATCGCAGGAGCGATGCGCGCAATATCGGATGGAATTGCTCGACTTTCAAGAGAAACCGGTGCGCTTGGCTAACCAAAGTGTAACCAATCGTCGCAGGTTACTCTCGGGCAGCACGCGCCATTTCGGCGCTGCGAACCGCTGCTGCTTCAAGCGTGGCCTCCACCAGGCGGGCAATGGCTCCTTCGGCATCGAGCACCTTGAGCCCCGCTTCGGTGGTCCCGCCGGGGCTCGCAACCCGGCGGGCAAGTTCTCCCGGCGAATGCGGCGAGGCCGAAGCGAGCGCGCCCGCGCCTTCGACGGTGGCCAGAGCAAGTCGCTGCGCTTGCTCGGGCGGCAGGCCCAGCGCCGCGCCGCCTTGCGCCAATGCGTCAATGAACCGGTAGACAAAGGCGGGGCCTGAACCCGCGAGTGCGGTCACCGCATCGAACTGCGCCTCGTCGAACCATTCAGGCGTGCCGAGCGGCTGCATCAGCGCGGTAATCTGCGCAATCTGCGCCCCACCCAGGCCGTGTGCTGCCATGGCTATCGGCGACTTGCCAACGGCAGCAGCGAGATTGGGCATGATCCGCACTATCGCGCCTGGCCGGCGGAAACAGCGCCGCCAGACTCGCCAGTTCGGCCCCGGCGAGGATTGACAGCAAGACGGTGTCGCCGGTCAGCAACGGAGCCAGCAACGGTGCCACATCGCCGAGCAATTGCGGCTTTACGCCCAGCAGGATCGCATCGAACGTCCCTTCGGGCAGCGCGCGCAGCAGCTTTACCCCTTCGGGAGCCTCAGCCAGCAGGGGATCGACCACTGTAAAGCGGCCCGGAGCGATCCCGCCCGCCAGCCAGCCAGCCAGCATCGCCCCGCCCATGTTGCCGCAGCCAACGATGAGGATTTTGTCAAACGTGTTCAATTGCGCGCTCCAGTCCCCCTTCCCTAATGGGTATGTCACGCCTCGCCCGCCGCATCGACCAGCGCGGCTGCCAGTGCCTCCTGCGGCGTCTTGTCGCCCCACAGGATAAACTGGAACGCCGGATAGAACCGGTCACACTCCTCGATCGCCGCTTCGACGGCAATGTGCGCCTGGCTGGGGCTGAGCAGACCCTCATCGCCCAGCATCAGCCCGTGCCGGTAAAGCAGCACCGAGCCGTTCGACCAGATATCGAAATGGCCAAGCCACAGCTGTTCGTTGATCAGCGCCAGCACTTCGTATGCCGCCATGCGCTTGTCGTCGGGGATGCGGATATCGGGCATGCAGAGCAATTGCAGCACCCGGTCCTCTGGCCGCCAGATGCCGCGCACCTCATAGGTTGCCCAGCTTCCCTGAACCTGACCGCAAATCTCGTCGTCCGCCGAAAATTCATAGACCCAGCCGCGCGCCTCGAACAGCGAGGCCAGCATGTCGACGGGCGCAGCCTCGTCATCACGGTCAATGTGCCCCTGGTCGGTTCTCATGATCTGCATCTTGTCTGGCCCATCATGTCGATTGCGATGCGCCCGGGCAGGGCAAAGTGACAATGTCCACCCGCCGCACACCTGAGCAAAACTCGACAACACTGTTCACAGCGTGTGGAAAAGCAGCTTTGCCGGTCATCGCGAGGCAAGGGAATCGACAACCTGGCCCGCCGGACTGGTCCACAGGAAGGATCCCGTGATGTTGGCCCGGCGCAATTGGGCCATGAATGCGTTGGCCGCAGATTCGCTTTCAAACGGTCCGGTCAAGAGCCGGTTGGTCTGGTTCCAGGCGCTGACCCACGAACGCTTGCCCTTGAATGCCGCGTCGGCATCCTTGACCATCCTGCGCCAGTCATAGGCGAGGCCGGACTTGTCGCGGCCAGTGGCGACCTGAACCCAGATGCGGCTGGGGTGGCTTGGCTTTGCGGCAGGCTTCTCCTGACCCGGCTTGCCTTTGGCAGCCGCAGCCACCGGATCGGTTTCGCGGGCGGGCCTGATCCGGCGCAGATCAACCGCACCCGCCGCAGGCGCGGCATCGATCGCAGGCTTCGAAAAATCGCCGAATGCTTCAGACAGGCTGGGCCTTCGCGGCTTTGGTGCCAGAGGAGGCGGCGGCGGCTCGGCAGCCGGTGCAACCGGCGCGGGAACGGGAGCCGCGGCTGGCGAACTGGCGACCGGAACCTGGATCGGCGGCGTACCTGCCGCAACGGTTGACATGCGCGCAGACGGCAAGGCGGGTTGCGGCGCGACCACGGGCGGAGCCACAACTGCCACCCGCACTGGCTGCGGGCTCACCGGCGGCAATTGTGCGGCAACGGGCGCTGGCGCGGGAGCCGCCGGTGCCGGGGCCTTGGCCGCCAATGGCGTTGCCTTGCCGGGCGATGTCAACAAGGGCGCGGGCACGGTATTGCGTCCGGGCATCGGATCGGGCGGGGCGGTCCGGCGCAGGCTGGCAGGATCGGCTTGCGCCAGTCTGGGCCCCGGATTGTCCTGATCGTTCGGTGTGCGCCCGCGTGCGTTGCGACCGAGCGGTTCGCCCTTGGGGATCAGCCCGGTGTCGGCTGCGGCCACTCCGGTGCGCCGGGCGCTGGCGGCATAGGCTGCGATCGCCGGATCATCGAGGCCGATTTCCGAAGCCCGGGGGAACTGCCCGAAATTTGCCGCCGCGGCCTGCTGCGACTTGGTCAGACGCGGCATGTAGCGCAGGTAGGGCGAAATGCGCTGGGCCAGGTCGGCCGGAAGGGTGGAATTGACCACCGCTACGGCATCTTCGGTCTGCCCGAGAATTGCCAGGGCGAAGGCCCGGCTGCGCCAGGCCGCCTTGTCCTGCCTTTGCAGCAGCGGCGTCAGGGTGGCCGCAGAGCCCCGCTTGTCGCCGGAAATCGCCTGGCTGAGCCCCAGCCGGCGCACCGCCTCATCGCTGTTTCCGGAACCGAGAATCTGGCGGTAGAGCCGCTGGGCCGATGCATTGTCGCCAACCAGATCGAAAGCCAGCCCGCGATCCAGCAGGATCATGGTGCCTTTGGCCCCGCCGCGTTCGGCCTCGTCAAACAGCGGCAGCGCTGCAACCGGATTGCCGTTGCGCACCAGCGCGCTGGCCAGTCCGGCCTTGACCCTGGCATCGCCCGGCATGACCTGATCGGCGCGGCTGAAGAAGCCGATAGCGGCATCGACGTCGCCGATCCCCAGGGCAGCATTGCCGGCATCGAGCAGCGCATCGATATCGCGCGGATTGCGCCCCAGACGGGCGAGCGCAGAGTTGAGTGTTACCGAATCCTCGCTGGGCAGCGCCTGGACGATCGGCTGCGATCCACTGCCGCTCTGCAAGGCCATGCCCGCAGAGGGCACCGAGATCGCAAGACAACCGGCCGCGAGGCGCACCCAGTTGCAATTCGGCATCGCGGTTTGTCGCATAGTCAGTCAGCGCCCAGTTTCAACGCAAGACAGACATGCCGGGGCAAGTCTGAAGCAAACAATCGCACATCACTGCCCCGCATTGCCTTAACCTGAGGCGAACGGGGCAGCCAGGGCGGGCAGCAGCTGGCTGCTATTGATTGTTTTGCCGACCCAGGAAACGCGGAATGGAAATGGACGAGCCATCGTCATCATCGTCGTCACCATCTTCCTCGGCGGTCTTGTTGCCGCGCGAGAGATTGGCCATGCGCTCAAACAGCGTGCTGCCGGAACTTGAGCCGCCGGAATCTTCGCCGGAAACCAGTCCGCGGCGGCGCTGCGGCACAAACGGGGTGACCGGTCCATCGTCGTCCGCAAGACGGCTGGCATCGAGCAACAGCTCATCTCCACCTTCGCCGTCGTCAGGCGCAACTTCCGTCAGGCTCGCATAGGATGAATCCGCAACATCGGCTTCAGTTTCAGCGACTTCTTCGTCCCAGTCATCGGACGAAACCGAAGGGGCGCCGTCATTCAATTCGTCGGAAGTTTCCGCAGATGTGATCGACTCCCAGCCGCCCTTGCCAGCATCTTCGACCGCTGCTTCAGGCTCAGGCTCGGCTGCCGGCGTGCGATCGAACAGCGGCTGCACCACGACCGGTTCCGCTGCCGGAACCGCAGGTCCGCGCGGCAGGCTGAGGCCAAGCGGGCGCGGCGCATCTTCCGCCGATGACGCCGACTGCTCGATCCCGGTCGCAACAACCGAAACCCGGATCCGGCCTTGCAGATCGGGATTGAAGGCCGAACCCCAGATGATGTTCGCCTGCGGATCGACCAGTTCGCGAATATGGTTCGCCGCTTCGTCAACTTCGAGCAGCTTCATGTCGTCGCCGCCGATGATCGAGATGATCACGCCCTTGGCACCCTGCATCGAGACGCCATCGAGCAGCGGGTTGGCAATCGCCCGTTCGGCCGCTTCCAGCGCGCGGTTTTCGCCGCTGCCTTCGCCGGTGCCCATCATCGCTTTGCCCATTTCGGCCATGACCGAGCGGACATCGGCGAAATCGAGGTTGATCAGGCCCGGCATCACCATCAGGTCGGTGATCGAGCGCACGCCCTGCTGGAGCACTTCATCGGCCAGCTGGAAGGCTTCCTTGAAGGTGGTTTCCGCCTTGGCGACGAGGAACAGGTTCTGGTTGGGAATGACGATCAGGGTATCGACGTGCTTCTGCAGCTCCTCGATCCCGGCGTCTGCCGAGCGCATGCGGCGCGTGCCCTCGAACAGGAACGGCTTGGTGACCACGCCAACCGTCAGCACGCCTTTCTTGCGCGCGGCCTCCGCGATCACCGGCGCAGCGCCGGTGCCGGTGCCGCCACCCATGCCCGCCGCAATGAAGCACATGTGCGCGCCATCAAGAATGCGCTCGATTTCCGCCATGGTTTCTTCGGCTGCCGCCCGGCCCACTTCCGGACGCGATCCCGCGCCGAGGCCCTGCGTAATATCCGGCCCGAGCTGGATCCGGTCTTCGGCGACCGAATTGTTGAGCGCCTGCGCGTCAGTGTTGGCGACGACGAAATCGACGCCTTCGATTTCCGCCGCGATCATGTTGGCGATGGCGTTGCCCCCAGCACCACCAACTCCGATCACGACTATCCGCGGCTTAAGCTCCTCGATTGAGGGCGGACCGATATTAATGCTCATCGCGTTACTCCTGGCAGATTCGCGAGGTAAAACTTGCCCTCGCGACAATGGCACGCATCGACTCGACGAAGCAAAGGCGCACCTGCCTTTGTCCACAGCCGCTTATGCTAGGCAAACACCCTAAAAATACTCTTTCATTGCGCGCACTATTCGATTCACCACGCCAAAACCGCTGTAGCGAAGCGTCGACTGATAGGCCGGCTTGACCGAGCGGATATCCACCGGATCGGCCGCCGCATATAGCACCAGACCGGCCAGGGTGGCGAATCCCGGCTTGGCATGGCCTTCCGCCAGCCCGGTCAGCCGGGGAGCATTGCCAACCCGCACCGGCCGGCCCAAAGCCGCCTGGGCATAGTCGGCCAGGCCGGTCAATTCCGCCCCGCCTCCGGTCAGCACCACCTGCTGCCCGCGCTGGCCAACAAATCCAAGCGCCTTCAAGGCCTTGGATATCTCTTCCAGGAGCTGACCGAGCTGGGTGGTGATCACCGAAATCAGTTCGGCACGCGGTATCCTGTTCTTGTCGTCGGCGTGACGGGCCAGCGGGCCGCTGCCTTCGTCGCCCGGAGCATTGACCGGCACCATCTCGCGGTGATCCGCCGGGCTGGCGATTGCCGAGCCATGCACGCATTTGAGCCGTTCTGCCTGAAACCGGCGGATGCCGAATGCCGAGGCGATGGCATCGGTAATATCTCCGGAACCCATCGGTATCGAGACCAGCCCCAGCAGCATGCCCCCGGCCTGAACCGAAACATTGGTCACTTCCGCGCCCAGTTCGACAAGCGCCACCCCCAGATCGCGTTCTTCGGGCGAAAGGCAGGCATAACCCGCCGCTACCGGCGAAGCGACCACCGCCTCAACCTCGAGATGGGCGCTCTGCACGGCCTCGGTGATATTGCGGATCGGCGCACCATCGGCAAGCATGACATGGATATCCACCCCGAGCCGTTCAGCATGGAGCCCCTTGGGATCAGCAACGCCGTTCGCCCCGTCCAGCGTATAATGGGCAGGCTGGGCATGCAGCACCATCCGCCCATCGGGCCTGATCACTTCGCGTGCGGAAAACAGCAGCTGCTCTATATCGTCCTGTTCGATCCGCCTGCCGCCAACCTCGACTTCGACCTGGGCGATCTGGCTGGCAAGCCCGGCCCCGGAACAGCCGATCCACACACTCGAAACGCTGGTGTTCGCCATTTTTTCGGCGCGCTCGATCGCGTCACGCACCGCATAGGTTGCTGCTGCCATGTCAGTGACATAGCCGCGCCTGACGCCCTGCGCCGCCCGGTGCCCCGAGCCCAGCACGATCACTTCACCGGTATCGGAAAGCCCGGCGACCATCGCCGAAATGCGGAAAGAGCCGAGGTTGACCGCCCCGAACACCCGGCTGATGCGGGTCTGCGTCATTCTTTCTTTTCCTCCCCCGCTGGCTTGACCGAGCCATCCCCACTGCGGCCCGGCACCCTCAAATAAATCCGGCCCGGCGCGCGCATGTCGAATGCGGCGATCCTGCCCCCGATCAGGCGGTTGGCCCCATCGAGCCGCGCAAAGGAGGCCAGCGCATTGGCAGCTGGCCGCTTGCCTTCGGGCAGCGCCAGCACCTGTCCGGATTTGAACGTGAGATTCCACCGCCGGTTGCCGATCCAGGCCGCTTCCCGAACTTGCGGCTTCATCGCGGGAACCGCCGCGAGGAGACCGGACAAGGCGGCAACCTGCTTGCCTGCGCCCATGCCGGACAGCACCAGCTTGCCTTTGGCGCGGGCGGCCCCGACCGGCTCAAGCTCATGACCCGGTGCTGTCGATCAGCACCAGGCCGCCATTCTTGCGCAATACCGCATGCGGCCTGCGCTCGACGATGTCGATCACCAGGGTATCGGGCAACTGCCGCGAAACCCGCGCATCCTCGACCCAGGAAAGCTCCATCAGTTCACTGCGCAGGCCCTCAATATCGACCAGCGGCATCGCCCGGCTGCGCTGCGAAAGCGCGCGCTCGTAGACGCTGAGCTCGTTGAGATGCTGCACGCCGCGCACTTCGACCCGGCGCACTTCGAAGCCCGCATCGGCGGCCACTGCCGCCAGCTTCTGGCCTGCCAACTGGGGAAGGCCAGCCAGGCTCGCCATGGTCCAGGCCATCACTGCGCCGCCGACCAGTATTGCGCCGAGGAAAATTGAATGCAGCTGGGCCTCGTTGAAGGGCACCCAGGCCATGAAGTTGTCGATCAGCGAGCTGCGCCGCGCCCGGGCCGCGCGCGCGATCGCCGCGCCTTGCTCTGGGCGGCGGCAGTCTTGCGGACAGTGGGGCTCTTGCGGGCAACCTTGCTGCTCATGGGCGTGCGCCCTCCGCTTTTGCGGCTGCCGCCTCAAGTGCTTCGGCGACCATCGCCTCTACCAGATCCTCATAGCTCATGCCCATTTTCTTTGCCTGTTCGGGCACCAGGCTGAGCGGGGTCATGCCGGGCTGGGTGTTTACCTCGAGCAGAAACAGACCGTCGATGCCCTGGCTGTCATCCCAGCGGAAATCGCTGCGGGTTGCTCCACGGCAGCCGAGCAGGTTGTGGGCGCGCAGCGCGATGTCCTTGCAGGCCTCGGCGATCTCATCGGGAATCTCCGCCGGGCAAACGTGTTCGGTCATGCCGTCGGTATATTTGGAATCGAAATCGTAGAAGCCGCTCTTGGGCTTGAGCTCGGTCACCAGCAGCGCCTTGCCGCCAAGCACCGCCGTGGTCAGTTCCTTGCCCCGGATATAGGGCTCTGCCAGCAGGCTGGGCGAACTCCTGCCATGGGCCCTTGGCGTCGCGGGAAATGGGATTGCCGCAATTGCCCTCATCGGTAACGATCGCAACCCCGACCGAGCTTCCCTCGTTGACCGGCTTGAGCACATAGGGCCGTGCCAGCGGATCGCGTTCGTAAAGCTCGGCAGTCTCGACAATCCGCCCGCCGGGCATCGGAATCCCATGCGGCACCAGCGCCTGCTTGGTCAGTTCCTTGTCGATGGCGATCACCGAGGTGGCAAGGCCGGAATGGGTGTAGGTCAGGCCCATCAGGTCCATCATGCCCTGCACGGTGCCGTCTTCGCCGGGGCAGCCGTGCAGCGCGTTGAAAACCACATCGGGCTTCGCCTCGGCCAGCTTCAGGGCGACATCGCGGCCCATATCGACGCGGGTCACGTTGTGCCCGCGCGATTCCAGCGCTTTGGCCACGCCCTCGCCGCTCATCAGGCGAAACCGGGCGTTCGCTTGACCAGCCGCCCATCAGGACGGCGATGTTCAGTTTGGGCAAGCTCATGCGCAAATCCTCCCCGGTACGGGGAGGGGGACCACGAAGTGGTGGAGGGGCACGTACCGCATAACGTAACGGCGAGAGGCAGCGCCCTGCCGAGGGTGCCCCTCCACCATCCTGCGGATGGTTCCCCTCCCCGTGCCGGGGAGGATTTGCCGCGCCAAATTCATTTCACACCCACCCTCTGTATTTCCCACTCCAGTGCCACTCCGCTCTGCGCCTTCACCCGCCGCCGCACTTCCTCGCCCAGCGCCTCGATCTCAGCGCTGGTAGCCTCGCCGGTATTTATCAGGAAATTGGTGTGCTTTTCGCTGACTTGCGCGCCGCCCATCGTAAGCCCCCGGCAGCCTGCCGCATCGACCAGTTGCCAGGCCTTGGCGCCATCAGGGTTCTTGAAGGTCGAGCCGCCGGTTTTCGAGCGCAGCGGCTGGCTGGCCTCGCGGCTGGCGGAAATGCGGTCCATTTCGGCCTGGATCGCGGCAGGCTCGCCGGGACGGCCCCGGAACCGTGCGGCGACCACGATGGCGCCTTCGGGAAGGTCCGAATGGCGATAGGTGTAATGCAGGTCGGCAAGCGCCAGCGTCACCAGTTCGCCCGAGCGCAGCACAACGTCGCATGTCACCAGCACGTCCTTGACCTCGCTGCCATAGGCCCCGCCGTTCATCCGCACGAAGCCGCCGACCGTGCCGGGGATCGAGCGCAGGAATTCGAGGCCCGCCACGCCATTGTCGCGCGCGGTGGAAGAAACCAGAATGCCCGATGCCCCGCCGCCGCAATCCAAAATCCTCCCCGGAACGGGGAGGGGGACCAGCGAAGCTGGTGGAGGGGCACCCTTGGCCAAACGTGACTTCGCTCCGTCAGGTGACTCGGCCTGTGCCCCTCCACCATGCTGCGCATGGTCCCCCTCCCCGTTCCGGGGAGGACTTTTGAGGGGTGTCACTTTCGCGAATGCCTTGCCCAGCCGCACCACCACGCCCGGCACCCCGCCATCGCGGACGATCAGGTTGGAACCGAGCCCCAGCGCCATCACCGGCACTGCCGGATCGAGCGCGCGCAGGAACGACTGCAGATCGGCTAGGTCCTTCGGTTCGAACAGCCACTGTGCGGTTCCGCCGGACTTGAACCACACCAGCGGGGCGAGCGGGGCGTTGGGGGTAAGTTTTCCTTGGGGCACGGGCAGCGCGGGGCCTTCGACAAGCTCAGGCTGAGCGGGTGTTGTGTTTGCTCCAATAGCCCCAGACCCGCTCATCCTGAGCTTGTCGAAGGATGTTTGGCTAAGGTCTGCACCAGCCATCATGGCGCCCTCCGCTGCAGAATTGCATCGGCCAGCCCCGCCGCCCACTTGGTGATGTCGCCTGCGCCCAGGCAGACCACCATGTCGCCGCTTCTGGCCTCAACTGCGAGCCTGTCGGCCAGATCGTCAGCGCCGGAAACCTCGGCCGCGCCGCGATGGCCGCGCTGCTTGATCATGGCGGTGAGTGCGGCGGCGCTGACGCCCTCGACCGGGGCCTCGCCCGCCGCATAGACCGGCGCGACATAGACCAGATCGGCATCGTTGAACGCGCTGGCGAATTCTTCCATCAGCCCGCCCAGCCGCGAATAGCGGTGCGGCTGGCAGACAGCTATGACCCGGCCCTCCAGCCCCTCGCGCGCGGCAGACAGCACGGCGCGGATTTCGACCGGGTGGTGGCCGTAGTCGTCGATGATTGTCACACCGCCGGTTTCGCCGACCTTGGTGAAGCGCCGCTTGACCCCGCCGAAGGTGGCGAAGCCCTTCGCCACCTCGGCATCGCTCATCCCCATCTCGAGGCCGACGGCGATGGCGGCGAGCGCATTCTGGACATTGTGCCGCCCGGGCATAGGCATTTCGACCCCGGCGATCGTGCGCGAGGAGCCATCGCGCGCGCGCACGGTTACGTCAAAGCGGTTGCCGCCGGGGATCGGGGTGACGTTGTCGGCACGGATATCGGCCTGGCCGGAGAAGCCATAGGTGGTGATCCGCCGGTCGCGGATGCGCGGGATGATCGCCTGCACTTCGGGATGATCGAGGCACAGGATCGCGACGCCATAGAACGGCACGTTCTCGATGAATTCGACATAGGCGGCCTTGGCCTTATCGAAGCTGCCATAGTGATCGAGGTGTTCGGGATCGATGTTGGTGACGACCGCAATCGTGCCATCAAGCCGCAGGAAGCTGCCGTCGCTCTCATCCGCCTCGACCACCATCCAGTCGCCCGATCCCAACCGGGCGTTGGAGCCATACTGGTTGATGATGCCGCCGTTGATCACGGTCGGATCGATCCCGCCTGCATCGAGCATGGCGGCGATCATCGAGGTGGTGGTGGTCTTGCCGTGGGTTCCGGCCACCGCGACCGTGCTCTTGAGCCGCATCAGCTCGGCCAGCATCTCCGCCCGCCGCACCACCGGCACGCGGCGCTCATAAGCGGCCTCAACTTCGGGATTGGTCTTGCGGCTGACCGCGGTCGAGGTGACCACCACAGCGGCATCACCAAGGTTTTCAGCCGCGTGGCCGATCGAGACCGCAATCCCGCGCTTCCTGAGACCCTCGACGACATAACCCTCGGCAATGTCGGAGCCCTGCACCGAATAGCCCAGGTTGTGCATCACCTCGGCAATGCCGGACATGCCGATCCCGCCGATGCCGACGAAATGGATCGTGCCGATATCGGTTGCGACGCCTCTCATCGGGCCAGTGCCTCCTGCCCGCTCGCCGCCGCCGCCTGACCGCCAAGGCGGATCACATCCATCAGCGGCTCTCCGCCGAAGCTTTCGACCAGATCGGCAAGATCAGACACAGCACCCGGATAACCGCAGTTCCACGCGGCATGGGCGGCATTGGCCAGTGCTTCGGGATGCTGCGCCATCGCCTGGATCTGCTTGGCAAGCTCCACAGCGGTAAACTTTTCCTGCCGGATCGCCCGCGCGCCACCTGCCGCCACCATATCGCGCACGTTGGCCGCCTGGTGATCGTCAGTGGCGATCGGCAGCGGCACCAGGATTGCGGGGCGGCCGACCGCAGTCAGTTCGGCAATGGTCGAGGCCCCGGCGCGCCCAATGAACAGGTGGGTATCGGCCAGCCGCTCGGCCATGTTCTCGAAATAGGTGGCAAGCTCGGCCGGAATATCGTGCCCGGCATAGCGCGCGCGCACCGCGTCGATATCTTCCGGACGGCATTGCTGGGTAACCTGCAGACGGCAGCGCAGCGCGGTCTGCAGCATGGCGAGGCCATCGGGCACCACTTCGGACAGCACCCGCGCGCCCTGGCTGCCGCCGGTCACCAGGATGCGCAGCAAGCCCTCGTCGGACAATGGCGGATAGGGGCGCTCGCGCAGCGCCAGCACTTCGGCCCGCACCGGATTGCCGACCAGGTGAACCTTGTCGTTATACTGGGGCCGCAAACGCTCGACCTTGCGGTAGGCGGTGGCGATGGCATTGACCCGCCCGGCGAGGAAGCGGTTCACCCGCCCGAGCACTGCGTTCTGTTCGTGGATGATCGACGGGATTCCAGCCGCATTCGCTGCCATCAGTGCCGGCAGCGCCGGATAGCCGCCAAACCCGACCACCGCCGAAGGCTCGAAACTGTCGAACATCCTCAGCGCCATCGCGCGCCCTTCGCGGATCGCCAGCAAGCCCTTGATCCAGCCCAGCGGGTTGAGCCCGGCCAGCCGACCGGCCGGCAGCACATGCGCGGTCAGCGATTCCGGCTTGCCCGGGATTTCTGCGCCGCGCGCATCGGTGATCAGCGCAACGTGGTGCCCGCGCCGCTCAAGTTCGATGGCCAGGGCAAAGGCCGGGATCAGGTGCCCCCCGGTCCCGCCTGCGGCAAGGACATAGTGACGGCTGGCCGCGCTCATCGTGAACCTCCGATGCCAGGCAATGCAATTCCGCCGCGTTTGAGGAACGGGTTGCGGCGGGTTATCGCCAGCAGGAACCCTGCCCCCAGGCACAGCGCGATGGTTGAGGAGCCACCATAGGAAATGAACGGCAAGGTCATGCCCTTTGACGGAAACAATTGCAGGTTGACCAGGATGTTGATGAAGGCTTGCCCGCCCAGCTGGGCAATCAGGCCCGAGGCGGCAAGCACCGTGAACAGGTCTTCCTCGCCAACCAGCCGCAGCAGCACCCGCGCGACCAGGGCAAAATAGACCAGCACGATCACCGCGCAGACGATCAACCCGAATTCCTCGCCGATCACCGAGAAGATATAGTCGGTGTGGGCTTCGGGCAGCGCCATCTTGCGGGTGCCGAGCCACAGGCCCGAGCCGGTCCAGCCGCCTGCCAGCAGGGTGCGCTCGCCCATGTCGACCTGATCAAATGCGGTGCCGCCGCCGAGGAAACTGTCGATCCGGTGGCGGGCGTTGTCATAGAACAGGTAGGCCGCCACCAGCCCGGCCATCACGCCGACACCTGCCCCGGCGATGCGCCGCATATCAAGCCCGGACAGCAACATCAGCACCATCCAGACCCCGCCAAACAGCACGGTCGAGCCGAAATCAGGCTGCAGCATCAGCAGCATGCCAACCAGGCCCATCAGGCCCAGGCTGATCGCGGTGACCGGCAGTTTCGGATCGCGCACCCGCCACGACAGGATCCAGGCGAGCGCAATCGCAAATGCGGGCTTGAGAAATTCCGAAGGCTGCAACGAAACGCCCAGATTGAGCCAGCGCCGCGCACCATTCACCGAGGTGCCAATCACCGGCACCAGCAGCAGCGCCGCAATCATCACGAAGCCCAGCACGATCCCCGCCCGCCGCGCAATATCTTTCGGCAGGAACGATGCGCCAAACAGGGCAACAAGGCCCAGCAGCTGCCAGCGGATATGCAGCACGAAGAAATGCAGGTCATCGAGCTTGACCTGCATGGTCGAAAGCCGCCGTGCCCCGGCCGGCGATGCAGCGGCAACGGCGGCGGTGCCGATTGCCATCAGCACGAGCACCAGGGTGAGCAGCACGCGATCGATCTCGCGCCACCACATCGCCAGTTCGCTTCGCCGGTTGCGGCTGTAGCGCACCAGTTCAGCGCCAGGCATCGGCACTGCGCCAGGGCCCGGTGGAGGATGCGTTGCCATCAGCTGTTCCCCGCCTGCTGCGATCCCGGCATGGCCAGGGCCTCGACAATCTGGCGGAAGGCATCGCCGCGCGCTTCATAGTCGCGGAACTGGTCAAAACTCGCGCAGGCTGGCGAGAGCATCACCACATCGCCTGGCTTTGCCGCTTCGATCGCGGCGCGGATCGCCTCGGCCATCATTTCACTGCGGTGCACCGGCATGTGCGGGGCGAGCAGATCGGCAAACAGCGGTCCTGCTTCGCCGATGGTATAGGCCCGGGCAACATTGCCGAACAGCGGTTCGCATTCGCCAAGGTCTTCGCCTTTTGGCAGCCCGCCAACGATCCAGTGGATGCGCTTTTCCGGATTTGGCGGCCAGGCAGCCAGCGCCGGGGCGGTCGAGGCTGGATTGGTGGCCTTGCTGTCGTTGATGAACAGCACGCCGCCATATTCGCCGATCCGCTCCATCCGGTGGGTAAGGCCGCGAAAGGTCGGCATGGCGGCGCGCCACTGCGCCTGGCTCAGGCCAAGCGCCTCGACGATGGCAATCGCCGCAGCAGCGTTCTGCAAATTGTGCGGGCCTTGCAGCGATGGCCAATCCGGTTGCAAGGCCAGCAGGTTCGAGCCGCTTTCCCGGTGGATGAATTGCGGCTGCCTGCGTGCGGCCTCGATATCGGCAATTGCGGCGGTTTCGCCGTCGCCGGTGCCAAACACCGCGTGCTGATCGGCGCGCTGCATGGCAAACAGCCGGGCCTTCGAGGCCACATACCCGTCGAACCCGTCATAGCGGTCAAGATGATCGGGGGTGATGTTGAGCAGCGCTGCAACCTCGCAGGTCAGGCTCCGGGTAAGATCAATCTGGTAGCTCGAAAGTTCGAGGACATAGACCCCGCCCGCCTGCAGCGGCTGCCTGCCCCAGCACCGGCAGTCCGATGTTGCCACCCATCCGCACCGGCAAAGCCGCGCTTTGCAGCAGGTGATGGACCAGCGCGGTGGTGGTCGACTTGCCGTTGGTCCCGGTAATGCCCACCACGCGGTGCGCGGGCAGACTGGCGCGGGCGAGCGCAAACAGCTCGATATCGCCGATCACCGGCACGCCGTATCGCGCAGCAGCTTCGGCAATCGGATGGGTGTTGAGCGGCACGCCGGGCGAAACGACCACACCGTCGAAACCGGAAAGATCACTGATCGCCGGATCGGCCAGTTCCACCCGGCCCAGCAATTTCTGGCGCGGCTCTTCGCGGCTGTCCCAGGCCATCACCGAGGCGCCGCTGGCCAGCAGGGTCTCGGCAGCCGTCAACCCGGATCGCGCCAGTCCGAGCACGGCATACTTTTTTCCGGCGAAGGCGGGGGAAGTAATCACCTGAGCTTCAGCGTCGCCAAGCCAATAACCGCGAGAACGATCGAGATGATCCAGAAGCGGATCACCACGGTCGATTCCGCCCAGCCCTTCTGCTCGAAATGGTGATGGATCGGCGCCATGCGGAACACCCGCCTGCCAGTGCGCTTGAACCAGAACACCTGGATGATCACCGATGCCGCTTCGAGAACGAACAGTCCGCCCACGATGGCCAGCACGATCTCGTGATGCGCCGCCACTGCAATGGCCCCAAGTGCGCCGCCCAGAGCCAGGCTGCCGGTATCGCCCATGAACACCGCAGCGGGCGGCGCATTGAACCACAGGAAGGCAAGGCCAGCCCCCATGATCCCGGCGCACAGGATCGCCAGCTCGCCAGCCCGCGGCACGTGCGCGAATGCCAAGATAGGCGGCAAAATCGACCCGCCCGGCCAGATAGGCGATGATGGCAAAGGTGCCCGCCGCGATGATCACCGGCATGGTCGCCAGGCCATCGAGCCCGTCGGTAAGGTTCACCGCATTGCCCGCACCGACCATGACGAAAGCCGCAAAGGCATAGTAGATCGGCCCCAGCGGGATGTATCGGTCCGAGAAGAACGGCACATAGAGATCAGTGCCGGTCTGCCTGACGATGATCCAGGCGGCAAAGCCCGCCACTGCAAATTCCATCAGCAGCCGCACCCGGCCAGGCACGCCCTTGTGGCTGCGCTTGGTCACCTTGTCGTAATCGTCAAGAAAGCCGATTGCGCCGAAACCGATGGTCACCAGCAGGCACGCCCAGACGAACGGACTGGTCAGGTCCATCCACAGGATCATCGAAATAACCAGTGATATCAGGATCATGAGCCCGCCCATTGTCGGCGTTCCGCGCTTGGCGAGGTGGCTTTGCGGTCCATCTTCGCGGATCGGCTGGCCTTTGCCCTGCCGCATCCGCAGCATGATGATGAATTTGGGGCCGATCAGCAGCCCGATGACCAGCGCAGTCATCAGCGAAGCACCCGCGCGGAAGCTCTGGTAGCGGATCAGGTTCGCCGCGCCTTCGAATTCAAGCCACTGGGCAATCAGATAGAGCATGCCTTTGGCAACCTAACCTTTCCTGTCGGCGAGGCTGGCAACCAGCTTGCCAAGTCCCACCGCATTCGATCCCTTGACGAGGATCGCATCACCGCGTTCCACGCCGAAGTTGCGCCAGTGCCTCCTGCGCTTCGGCGGCGTTCTGGCAATGGGCGAAGGGTGTGCCTTTGCCAAGCGCGCGCGGCCCCGGCTTTCCCCAGTTCGTCTGCCAGCGCGCGCATCTCTTCGCCCACCAGGATCGCATGGTCGACCCGGCCTTCGGCCAGCGGTCCGGCAAGCGCAGCGTGAAAATCGGCACCGTGGGTGCCCAGTTCCTTCATCGCGCCCAGAATGGCGATGCGGCGGCGGGCATGGGTTTTGCCAAGCTGGGCCAGCGTTGCGCGCATTGAGGCAGGATTGGCGTTGTAGCTCTCGTCGATGACCAGCGCGGTGCCGTCTCCGGCGGGGATTTCGATCCGGGCGCCGCGCCCGGCGAGGCCTTCCATTTCGGCCAGCGCAAGGCCTGCTGCGCCAAGATCTCCGCCCGCCGCGCGCACTGCCGCCATCACCGCCAGCGAATTGATTACCCAGTGATCGCCCGGCGCGGACACGGTGTAGCAAAGGCGCCGGTCGCCCATGTCGACCGTCACCAGCGATCCGCCGCCAGGCGCATCAACCGCATCCAGCAACCGGACATCGGCGTGCGCAGACCGGCCGAAGCTCATGATATTGGCGCTGTGGCGCTCGGCCCGGCGGCGCAGGCGGGCAAAATGCGGGCTGTCTGCCGGGATCACCGCAACTCCGCCCGGCTCCAGCCCTTCGAAGATTTCCGACTTGGCATCGGCAATCGCTTCTTCGCTGCCAAGCATCTCGATATGGGCCGGGGCGATCGTGACGATCACCGCAACATGCGGGCGGACCATCCGGGTCAGCTCCAGGATCTCGCCTGCGTGGTTCATGCCCATCTCGAACACGCCGAAGCGCGCCCGCGCCGGCAGCCGCGCCAGGCTGAGCGGCACGCCGACATGGTTGTTGTAGCTCTTGACCGAACGATGGGCATTGCCCCGGCTCGAACGGTCGAGCGCGGCAAAGATCGCTTCCTTGACCCCGGTCTTGCCGACCGACCCGGTGACCCCGACAATCCGCCCCTGCGAGCGCGCCCGGGCCGCCTTGCCCAGCGCCACCAGCGCCGCCGTGGTATCGGCAACGCGGATGTGCGGGCCATCGATTTCGCGGTCGGTCACGGCGGCGATCGCGCCCGAGGCGAAGGCGCCATCGACAAACCGGTGGCCATCCATCGCCTCGCCCTTCAGCGCGAAGAACAGATCACCCTCGCGCACATCGCGCGAATCGATCTCGACCCCGGACACCTGGAAATCGCCGACTGCGATGCCCCGCACCGCCCGGGCAAGCGACACCGCATCCCACAGCGCAAGCGGCAGGTCGTCATTCGCTGCCTCGGGCCATTCGAGAATCCTGGTCATCGCATTCATGCCGCGCACTCCCTCGCAACTTCGACGTCGTCGAAAGGAAGCACGCGCATGTCGTCTCCCCGCCCCACGATTTGCCCCTGTTCGTGTCCCTTGCCGGCGATCAGGACGATATCGTCCCGTCCGGCACTCGCGATGGCCGCTGAAATGGCCTCGCGCCTGTCACCTATCTCGGTTGCATTGCGGGCCCCGAGCAGGATCATCTTGCGGATCTCTGCGGCATCTTCGCCGCGCGGATTGTCGTCGGTGACGATCACCACGTCGGCATGGGCAACTGCGGCGCGGCCCATCTCCGGGCGCTTGCCCTGGTCGCGGTCGCCGCCCGCGCCGAACACCACGATGAGCTTGCCCCTGGCATGCGGACGAAGCGCAGAAATCGCAGCTTCCAGCGCATCCGGGGTATGGGCATAGTCGACATAGACCGGCGCACCCGAAGGGGCGATGGCCGCCCGCTCAA
This sequence comes from uncultured Alphaproteobacteria bacterium, assembly GCA_963732725.1. Taxonomy (GTDB): domain Bacteria; phylum Pseudomonadota; class Alphaproteobacteria; order Sphingomonadales; family Sphingomonadaceae; genus Novosphingobium. Next base: position 52,358 of record CAVTAQ010000003.1, read on the forward strand.
GCCGCCCCGGCACCGGTTGCAGGCGGGCCAGCGCATCGAAAGTCTGCGCCGCATCGCCGCCGGTTGCCAGCACCAGGCCAGCTGCGACCAGCGCATTGGCGGCCTGGTAGGCTCCGATCAGCGGCAAGGTTACCTTGCGAACTTTTCCTTCAAATTCAATATCAAATGTCTGCCCAAGCTGGGTCGGCTGGCGCGAGACAAGGCGCAGGGCTTCACCCTTCTCCCCCACCGAAAACAGTCGCAGGCCGCGCTTGCGGGCATGCTCCAGCGCGCGTTCAGACCACTCATCGTCCGCCCAGACCACCGCCGAGCCGCCTTCTGCAACGACTTCATCGAACAGGCGCATCTTGGCGGAAAAATAGTCTTCCATATCATGGTGATAGTCTAGATGGTCGCGGCTCAGGTTGGTGAATGCCCCCGCCGCCACGCGCAGACCCTCGTTGCGGAACTGGGCAAGGCCGTGACTCGATGCCTCATAGGCAACATGGCTGACACCTTCGCGGGCCAGACCGCTCATGTTGGCGAGAAACGTGACAATATCGGGCGATGTCAGCCCGGTGGAAACCGATCCATCGGGCGTGGTCACCCCCAGCGTGCCGATCGAAGCCGCGCGGTGCCCGGCCATGCGCCACAGCTGGCGGGTCATCTCGGCGGTCGAGGTCTTGCCATTGGTGCCGGTCACCGCGACGACCATCTCCGGTGCCGGAGCAAAAAACCCGGCAGCAAGCTTTGCAAAGGCGCGGCGCGGCTCGGGATCGGCGATGTGCACCGCCCCCGAAACTGTCGCTTCGGCCCGAGCCACCACGGCGACTGCCCCGGCGGCAACGGCCTCGGCAATGAAATCTTCACCGTTGAATCTGGTGCCCGCAAAGGCCCCGAAGACGGTTCCCGGAGCGACCTTGCGATGGTCTATCGCAAAGCCGGTCACCTGGACCTCGCCGTCGGACGAGCCGGATGGCAAGGCTATCCCGGCAGCAGTGGCCAGCCCCCGCAGCCTCATTCGCCGTTCCCGTTGGCAACCAGCGGCGAGAGATCGGAAATGTCGACGTCGCGGCTGTCATCGGGCATGATGCCAAGGATCGGGCCGATCCGGGGAACAATCCGGCCGACGATCGGCGCGGCGTTCCAGGCCGCCGTGCGCTGCCCCGAAGTCGCCGCAGTTCCCTGAGGCTCGTCAAGCATGGCGATGATCACGAAGCGCGGACGATCCATTGGAAAGGCCGCAGCAAAAGTCGCCACCAGCGAACTCTTGCGATAGCCGCCCTGGCCCGGCTTTTCGGCCGATCCGGTCTTGCCGCCGACGCGGAAACCGGGGGCATCGGCCTTGCGGCCGGTGCCGTCCTCGACGATCATCCGCAGCAGCTGGCGCATCCGCGCGCTGGTCGAGGCCTTGAACACCCGGCGGCCTGCCGGGGCCTGGCCGGGACCAAGCTTGGCAAGCGTCGCCGGCCTCCAGATGCCGCCATTGACCATTGCCGCATAGGCGCTGGCCAGATGCAGCGGAGTCACCGCGATGCCATGCCCGTAGGACACGGTCATCGTCGTCACCCGCGACCAGTTGCTGCCGGGCCAAAGCGGAAAGCCCTTGGCCGGGAGCTCGATATAGGGCCGTTCATGCATGCCCAGCGAACGCATGGTCGCCTCAAGCCGCGCCGCGCCAAGCTGATCGGCCACTTGCGCTGTAACCACGTTCGAAGAATGGATCAGGGCTTCGGGAATGTTGAGCGAACCGGCAAAAGCATGGCTGTCGCGGATCGTGGCGTTGCCGACTTTGAGCGGGCGCGAGGCCTGATACCGCTTGGAAAAATCGGTAATCACGCCAGCGTCGATGGCGGCGGCAACAGTGATCGGCTTGAAGGTCGATCCCAGTTCGTAGACCTGGTTGGTGAAGCGGTTGAAGATGTTGGCTGCACCCGAACTGTCGATCAGGTTGGGATTGAACGATGGCAACGAGGCGAGCGCCAGGACTTCTCCAGTATCGACATCGAGCACGATCCCCGCCGCCCCCTTGGCGTTGGTTTCGCGCATGCCGGTCAGCAATTCGTGTTCGAGCGTGCCTTGCACCCGGGTGTCGATCGACAGCACCGAAGGCGTGCCCCGGCTGCCAGGATCGGTCAGACGTTCATCGAACACCTGCTCCATGCCGACACGCCCGTGGCCATCGGCTCCGACAAAGCCCAGCACATGCGCAGCCATGCCGCCTTGCGGATAGAGCCGCTCGTTCTCGAATGGCGATTCCAGAGCCGGTTCGCCCAGAGCGTGGACCTTGTTGGCTTCATCGGGAAGGATGCGGCGGCGCAAGTAGCCCGGCTTGCCCGATTCCAGCCGCACAACCAGTTCGGCCTCGTTCATGTCAGGAAATATGCGGACCAGCGCAGCAGCGACTTCGGCTGGAGTCTTGACCAGCGGCGTGCCGCCATCGCCCATCGCCTTGGGGTTGAACCACAGCGACGGCACCGGGAAGGCCCGCGCCAGGGGAACGCCGCTGCGATCGACGATATCGCCGCGCTCAGGCAGCAGCGAATCGAACGGTCCGGAAGCTGGCGGGGCGGATTCGAACAGGCCCAGGTAGGCGATCCGTGAAAGCGCGGTGAATCCGATCAAGGCAAAGATCGTCAGCACCCACAGCGCACGCACCTTGGCGACCAGCAGCATGTGCTGGCGAACGTCGACGAGCTGGCGACGACCGGATGCGACCGTGGTGGTGACGCTGATCGCGTTCACTGGCGCTCCACCCGGCTCTCGATGCCGTGCGGCACCCGGTGCTTAAGATCGGCTGCGACCTTCCTGCCCTCCGGCGTTTCAGACAGTTCGTCCTCGATTGCCTTGCCGGTCAGCGGCGAGACCATGGCCGGAAACACATTGGCCGATTCCTCGCCGACCACGGTCGCCACACGGATCGGAGCAGGCGCACCGGGCGCACGCGGCTTGCCGAGCGCAGCAAGCTTGCGTTCGGTTTCAAGGTATTGCGAAGATTCGGGCGAATTGTAGCCAAATTCCACCTCGTTGAGCGCGCGCAGCTGCTGCTGGTTGGCCCGGGTGGCGAATTCGGTTTCAAGCATCAGCTTCTGGCGTTGCAGCGTAACGATTTGCCGTTCGGCCAGCCGCACCTGGCTTTTGACCGAATTGACCTTGAAGGTGAGCGCCATGGTCATGACAAAGCAGGTGGTCAGGACAAACGCCCAGCCGATCGATCGCATGCGGTCGCGGGAAAGGTTCATGCCATCCTCCATTCGCGAACAGGAGCCTCGGTGCGGATGGCGGCTCGCAAGGTTGCCGAGCGCGACCTCGGGTTCATCGCCTGCTCATTGGCGGAAGGCCGCACTGCCTTGGCGATACCGGAAAATGTCGGGGCTTCCCGTGGCGCCAGATCTGGCAAATGCCGGGATGTGCCTGCCAGTGCGCCGCCCGCTTCGCGCAGGAACTGCTTGACGATCCGGTCCTCAAGGCTGTGAAAACTGACAACCGCAAGCCTGCCAGACGGCGCAAGAAGGTGCTCGGCGCCGCGCAGGCCCGTCAGCAGTTCATCCAGCTCGGCATTGATGTGAATGCGGATTGCCTGGAAGCTGCGGGTCGCCGGATCCTTCGGGGCACCGGGACGATATCCCAGCGCCTTGCGCACAACCCGGGCCAGTTCACCGGTGGTGCCCAGCGGTCTTGCTGCAACAATCGCGCGCGCTACCCGGCGCGACTGGCGCTCCTCGCCATAGCGGAACAGCACATCGGCGATATCACCTTCATCGGCCTCATTGACGAAGTCGGCTGCGCTTGGTCCGTCCTGACTCATGCGCATGTCGAGCGGTCCGTCCGATGAAAAGGCAAAGCCGCGCTCCGCCTGGTCGAGCTGCATCGAAGAGACGCCCACGTCCATCACCACGCCATCGACCCGGGCAATCCCGCATTCGGCCAAGGCTGTGACCATTTCCGAGAAGCGGCGCGGATGGAGCACCAGCCGGGGCGGCGCGCCCTGCACCTGGGGGCGGGTTTCAGGCCAATGACTGCCTGCTGAAATTGCATCGGGATCGCGATCGAAGGCATGCACCGTCGCGCCCAGATCGAGCAGGCGGCGACTGTATCCTCCCGCACCGAAAGTCGCATCGACGATCAGTGCCCCCGCCACCGGCTGAAGCGCGGCAATCACCTCGTCGAGCAGCACAGGGACGTGCGCCGCTTGCGGCTTATGGCTCGCCGCAACGGTCATTCCTTGCCTCCGCGTGCGCGCGCAGCTTCGTCGTCGCAGGCCGCCTGGATGCCTTCCCAACCTTCGCCCATCCGCGCCAGTTCAGCCGGATTCCAGATCAGGAAGGTCTTGCCGATGCCGTGGAAGAACAGTTCGCCGTCAAGGTTTGCCGCAGCTGCCAGATGGTTGGGCATGACGAAGCGTCCGCTCTCGTCGAACGGCACCTCGCTGAAGGCATAGAGCTGGACCGAGCGCAGCTCGCGGTCGAACTGCAGACCTGCCGAAAGGGCGCTGCGCTCATCGCGGTCGATCTCGTCCTCAAGCTCTTCGATGCGCGAAAGGCCAAAGCCGGTCAGGCAATTCCAGCGATTGTGCTTGGCCAGGCAGACAACCAGCTTGCTGCTGGATTCCTTGATGGTCTTGCGGATCGGCGCAGGCAGCACGAAGCGGTTCTTTCCGCGATGAAGCGAAAAGCCCTGCCCCCGGTAGCTGATTCTTGCCTCAGGCAACGTCCAATTCCCCGCCGATCGTTCCAGCATCGGCACAGACTTTCCCGCTCCGGGCCGCGCTGTTGCACGACCGGTTCGCCCGCATTGCGGGACGCTCTACGGCTATCCATTCCGATGGCCTTTCTCATTAATGGCGAAGAGGCGGGAATGGAAGGAAAATTTGGGGATTTTTGGGGAAAACCCGCACACAAAACACAATGGTCTTTTTTTCAATATCTTATGACACAAGACTACTGATGCGTTCCTGATATGTCTTTCCATGAATTCAAGATTCTGACCCACGATCTGGGGATTCGCGAGGCCAATCCCCGAAGATTCCCGAGTTGACCGACTTGATCCCGCTAATTCCCCGGAACCGCGCCATGCTTCCTTGCCGCGCCGATCAGTTGCTGCAGGGCTATCCGCCTCGCAGGAATCTCTGCCTCCGGCGCCTGCTCCAACAAGGCCGCGTCAGCAACGATCAAGGCATGCCCCCGGCCAATCCGGCAACTTGCGACAAGCCCTTCGGCCAGCATCGCACAACCAGACCGGGCGTCCGCGACCAGCTTCCCGGGCAAATCGACCGGTATGCCGACTCCAAACACTTCGGCATTACGCAGGCCAGCCAGCCTGGTCATCATCGAAACCCAGTCGCAACCCCCAGCGCGACAGGATGGGCGAGAGCATGGCGATTGCTTCGGGGCGCCGCCGGTCGCCAAAGGCAAACGAAGATTGCGCGGTCAGCATCGGATCGGCGAACATCAGCAGCCGTCCTCCCCCGCGCACCCAGCCATCCAGCGCAACATTTTCCTGCGGTGAAAGCGGTCGCGGCTGGGCCATGATCAGCAGACCCAGGCCGCTGAGCGGGCTCTTTCCGCCTGCGGCAACCAGACTGTCGAGCGGACGGACCTTGCCGTCCTGCTCGATCACGGCGAGCGCCCAGTGCGGCGCGGTCTGCGGCTTGAGCAAGTCGCCAAGGCGTTCGGACTCCGCCCACAGGATCGGCAGACTGGTAAACAGTCCGGGCGGCCCCTCCCTTGCTCCGCCCGAACAGGCCGCAAGCGCCAGAAGCGCCGCCATCATGCCGACAATAGGCGGGAGTTCAATTCGCCGGAGAGGCACTGGCAGTGGTGCCGGCAGACGGGGCCGCACCGATTTCGGCCAGAGGATCGCCCGCTTCACCGGCCTTGCTGGCGACATCGGCGGATACCGGACCATCTGCCAAAGCGCTATCCTGCGCGCGTTCCATGATCATGTTGGCAAGCCCCACCAACAGCAGCATGGCGGCAAGGCCAGCCAGGCCAATTTGCAGACGGTGCACGGATTGGGCACGCAACTCCCGCATGGTCGGGGGCATGTAATGTTGGGGCGTCGCGACCGCCGACGCCGTTTGCTGCATTGTTCTGTCAGCCATTGCGGCGACTATAGCCTATCCTTGCAACCAAGGAAAGACCGGCAGCTGTTTCGATTTGAGCCAATCGGCGTTGTAGAGCGAGGAAAGGTAGCGGAAACCGGTGTCGCACAGGATCGTCGCCACCCGTGCATCGCGTTTTCCGTTGGCGACCAGTTGCTTGCCCAGCGCCACGGCTCCGGCCACATTTATCCCCGAGGAAAGCCCGAGGCACAGCCCTTCTTCGGCAAGCAGGCGCGAAACCCATTCGATACCTTCGGCATCGGATATCCGGAACTGGGTGTCGATCGGCGCTCCTTCGAGATTGGCGGTGATCCGGCCCTGTCCGATTCCTTCCGCAACGCTGGTACCCTCGGCCTTGAGTTCGCCGTGCGCATAATAGTTGAACAGCGCCGCGCCGTGCGGATCGGTCAGCGCAATGGTCACCTTCTCGTCAAACTGCTTCAATCCCATGCCGACCCCGGCGATCGTGCCGCCGGTTCCCGCCGCGCAGGTAAAGCCGTCGATCCGGCCTTCCATTTGCTCCCACAGTTCTTTTGCGGTCAATTCGATATGGGCCTTGCGGTTGGCAACATTGTCGAACTGGTTGGCCCACACCGCCCCTTCGGTCTCTTCCGCCAGCCGCCGCGAGGTGTGCACAAAGTGCCCGGGATTGGAAAACGGGGCCGCAGGAACCAGCACCAGTTCCGCCCGCAGGGCCCGAAGCGTGTCCATCTTTTCGCGCGATTGGGTCTCGGGCATGACGATGATCGTCTTGTAACCTAGCGCATTGGCAACCAGCGCCAGGCCGATCCCGGTATTGCCCGCCGTGCCCTCAACGATCGTGCCGCCCGGCAGAAGCGTGCCCCTCGCCTCGGCATCGCGCACGATCCACAGCGCCGCCCGGTCCTTCACCGAAGCGCCGGGGTTGGAAAATTCGCATTTGCCCCAGATCTCGCAGCCTGCCGCCTCGCTTGGTCCCTTGAGCAGGACAAGCGGAGTATTGCCGATCAGGTCGAGCAGGTTGGTTTGCGCAGCTGGAGCAGTCATACCAGTTGACTAGGCCGCACCCGCGCGCGGATCAATCCTCTTGCGCGATAGTAACCTTGAGACCGTCGAGCGCATCGCTGATCGGCACCTGGCACGACAGGCGCGAAAATTCGTTGCGGTGGTCGGAGCTGTCGAGCAGGTCGTTCTCGTCCTCGCTCATCGCCGGAAGCTTGTCCATGAAGGCAGCGTCAATGTGGACGTGGCAGGTGGCGCAGCTGCAGCAGCCGCCGCACAGCGCCAGCAGCTCGTCGAAGCCATTGTCACGGATGGTTTCCATCAGGGTGCGGCCATTGGCGGCCTCGACGTCGCGGGACTGACCTTCCTGATCGACGACAGTAATCTTCGGCATGTGCAATGATCCCTTGTTCGCGCTTTGGCGGGGCTGCTAGTGGCAAGTCTCGGCATTTGCAAGGTGTAGGTAGCATGGGGCTTAGCGCGGCAGCGATACGTGAGGGGCTGGACGCGATTGCCGCGGTCGAGCCTGGCATAGCGCGCGCGCTGAACCTTGCGGGCTATCCCGAGCCGCGCATCCGCGAACCGGGCTATGCCACCCTGATGCGCACCATCGTCGGCCAGCAGGTCAGCGTGGCGGCAGCCTCGTCGATGTGGAACAGGTTCGAAGCTTTCCTCGGACCGGACCTGCCTCCGGAAAGGGTGCTCGCATCGGAATTCGACGATCTGCGCGCCTGCGGGCTCTCGCGCCAGAAACAGGGCTATCTGCGGAGCCTGTGCGAGCTGGTGGTGAGCGGCGGCATCGATTTCAACGCGCTGCCCCCGGGCGACGAGGAAGCGATTGCCCGGCTAACCTTGATCAAGGGCATCGGCCGCTGGTCGGCAGAGATATACCTGCTGTTCGCCGAAGGCCGCCCCGACATCTGGCCAGCCGGCGATCTGGCGGTTCAGGCCGGTTTGCAAAAGCTGCTGGGGCTGGCCGAACGCCCTTCCGAAAGACGCACCCGCGAACTTGCCGAGGGCTGGAGCCCGCATCGGGGGGCGGCGGCGATCTTCACCTGGCATTGTTACAACAACGCGGCGCTGTGATCGTGCGGATGTTCAAGGGCTTTGCACTGGCGCTGGGGTTGGGGCTGGCCGTGTCTGGACCCGCAATTGCTGCCTGCTCGGCCACGCCCCCGGTCATTCCCGCAGCAAGCAACCCTCTTGTCGCGCGCTATGAGGCACTGATCGCCGCCGACAAATTCGTCGACGCAGCGGGCCTGGCTGGAAAGTGGAAGGCGTTGATCGCCGAAGCCCAGGCATCGGGTGCATTTCAATCCCGGCCAATTGGCGCGCAGCCATGCATGGTATTCCTTTGCTCTCCAATATGCCGACATGGCCGACAAGGCAGTTCCAGAAGCACGCAAGGCGCTGGAGATCGCCCGCGCATCGGGACTTGCGGGCACGCCGGTCGAACTGGAAGCGCTGTCGATACTGGCGATGCTCGAAACCGATAACGGCGATTCCAAAACCGGCCGCAGACATGCCGAAGCGGCACTGGTGTTGGCTCGCAAACTGTTTGGCGACGCCTCAAGCGAGCTCAGTCTGGCGCACAACGCCATGGGCACGGTCGAATATGCCGATGGACGCTATGCCGAAGCCGAGCGCGATTATCGTGCGGCAAGCGCACTCGCGGTCAGATGCCTGCCGCCTGGTGATGCCTTCATCGTCAACCAGATGGCGAGCCACGCCGGCACGCTCTACATGATCGGGCAGGTTGAAGAAGCGCTGGTCGAGGCCAGACGCTCAGCCAACTGGGCGCTGGTCAACCTCCCCGAAGACAACCCGACAATCACCCTGGCGCTGGGCAATCTGGGCACGCTGCTCCACTCGGTCGGACGCAATGCCGAGGCCGAAGTGGCGATGCGCAAGGTCGTCGACCTTGAAGGTCGCTATCAGGCGGAAAGCTGGTTCTACCGGGCGATCTCGCTCTCGAACTTTGCCTCGGTCGTCGATGCCCTGGGCCGTCACGAAGTGGCAGAAACGCTGTGGCTGCAATCGCTCGATTTTCACAAGAAGGCGACGATCAAGCGGGATCCGATCACTCCCGCCTATCCGCTGCGCTTTGCCGCCGATGCCGCCCAGGCACGCGGGCAGCTGCAGCTCGCTCTGGAACGGCGCAAACAGGCGGTCGCGATCCTGGAAGCCGGCACTGCGCCCGACAATCCCGAACGGGCCCGGGCTCAGCTCGAACTGGCGCTGACCACGATGCTCGCAGGGCAACCGGCCGATGCGCTGAAATTGGCAATCCCGGCATTGCCAGCGATCCGGGCAAGATTGGGTGAGCGTGACATCAAGCGGCTGACCGCCGAGATCGGATACGCGCGAATTCTTGCAGCCAACGGCAAGACCGAAGAAGCATGGCAACTCGCCCGGCCGGCAGCGGCGCTGCTGGAAACACGCCTGCTCGATACCGCAACCAGCCGCACCGATCTGGTACGCTATGGGTCGGCACTGGCGGCCAGCTTTGCTGCGCTGACCGAGCTGGCATTGCACACAGGGCGGCAGGACGAGGCCTTCCGCTTCCTCCAGCTGGCGAACCTCTCCGACATCGTAGTGACCACCAGCGAAGTCGCCGCCCGCGCCGCTGCCGCCAATCCCGACACATCGCAAAAGATCCGCCGGTTTCAGGACCTGCTCCGCCAGCGCCAGTCGCTCGACCGGCAGCGCAGCTTTGTCATGTCCTCGGGCGATGCCGCGAAGATCAAGGCAGTGGCCGAAACGATTGCTGCCAACGATGCCGCAATCGCAACTGCCGGGGCCGAGCTTGACCGCGAGGCCCCCGCCTTCCGCCAGCTTGGCAGGCCTGCCCCGATAGCATTGGAAACCTACCGCGCAGGCCTCGCACCAGAACAGGTGCTGCTCGCGCCCTTGCTGCTCGACAATGCCACGCTTGCGATCAGCGTCAGCCGTCAAGGCCTGAAATGGGCGAAAAGCCCTCTGGCCAAGTGGCAGGTGACAGCACTGGCCAAGCGGCTGCGCAGCTCGATCGACCGGGCCCGCACAGGTGGCCGGTTCGATCAGGCAGCGGCGCGGGAACTCTATCGTTCGCTGATCTCCGCCGCGATCGAGCCGGAAATCAAGCGCCACCGCGAGATCATCTACTACGCCTCAGGGCCGCTTGCTTCGTTACCGCCCACCTTGCTGATTGCGCCGGGCAAGTCACGCGGCAGGATCCGCTGGCTGATCCGCGAACACAGCGTTTCAGTCGCCGCTTCGCTGGCTCCGGCGACCACGGCACGGCACGCGGCAGCGGGGCCCGCACAGTTCCTTGGCGTGGGCGCACCCGATCTTGCAAATGCCAGACCCGCCAATGGCGATGCCGCCGAACTTGGCCAGTCCGCGCTGTCCGACCTGCCCCCTCTCCCCGATGCATCGCGCGAACTGCGGGCATTGGGCATGACGGTCGGCACTTCCCCGGTGCTCCTGACAGGCAGCAAAGCCAGCAAGACCAGGTTGCGCGAAGAAATGCTGACCAGTTACCGGGTGATCGCTTTCGCCACCCACGGCCTGGTCGGCGGCGAGGTGGCTGGGCTGAGCGAACCGGCACTGGTACTGACCCCCGGCGCTGAGGACGACGGCCTGCTCACCGCGTCTGAAGTGATGCAGCTGCGCCTCGATGCCGATTGGGTCATCCTTTCGGCCTGCAACACCGCAAGCGGCGAAGGCGCTGGAGGGAGTTCGTTTGGCGGCCTCGCAAGCGCTTTCATCCACGCCGGTGCCCGCGCTCTGCTGGTTTCGCACTGGCCGGTGCGCGACGATATTGCCGCCCGCCTCTCGACCCGCACGCTCGCGCTGCACCGGACCGGCTTCAGCCGCAGCGAAGCATTGCGCCGGGCGACGATCGAGCTGATCGACGATCCAAAGGTGGGCGCAGGCAATCCGGCATTGTGGGCACCATTTGTGCTGATAAAATCGTAATTCGAAGGAGCGAGGGATGGCAAAGGCAATTTTCATTACCGGCGGCGGATCGGGCATCGGGCGGGCCGCTGCGCAGCATTTTGCCGCGCGGGGCTGGTTTGTCGGGTTGGGCGATATCAGCGAGGCCGGTATGGCCGAAACACAGGCCCTGCTGCCTGCCGGGCAAAGCTTTGCAGTGCGGCTCGACGTCTGCGACCGCGCTGCCTGGGACACGGCATTGGCCGCCTTTGCCAAAGCTTCGGGAGGCCGGATCGACGTGGTCTTCAACAACGCCGGGATTGCCTATGGCGGGGCCCTGGTCGACCAGACCGAGACCGAGATCGACCGGCTGATCGCAGTCAATTTCAAGGGCGTCGCCAACGGCGCGCAAGCGGCCTACCCGTGGCTCAAGGCTGCCGGGCCCGGGCTCCTGCCTGCTCAACACCGCCAGCGCCGCCGCGCTCTATGGCACTGGCGGGATGGCGATCTATTCGGCAACCAAATTCGCCGTGCGCGCGTTGACCGAGGCGCTCGACACCGAATGGCTGGACGCCAATGGGCCAGGAAGGGGCATCAAGGTCCGCTCGATCATGCCGAGTTTTATCGACACGCCGTTGCTGGCCGGTCCTGCGGGCGCCAAAACCAACCTTTCCAAACGCGACAGCGTGATCGCGGCGGGGCTGGAATTCACTCCGGTCGAACAAGTTGCCGAGGCGGCCTGGAACGCGGTGCACGGCAGCAAGATGCACAATCCGGTTGGCAAGACGGCGAAGCAGATGAAGCTCGCCTCAATGCTGCTGCCCAGCTACATCCGCAATCGCTCACGCAAACTGATGCTGCTGCGGCGGGGCTTGCCTGCCGATTAGATGAAGCCGTCAATCGCCTTGGCCATCTCCACATCACGCGCGCTCAGCCCGCCCGCATCATGCGTGGTCAGCGTAATGTGAACGCGGTTATAGACATTCGACCATTCGGGATGGTGATCCGCCTTCTCGGCCAGCAGGGCAACGCGGGTCATGAAGGCGAAGGCTTCGGAAAAATCCGCGAAACGGAACGCGCGCTCTATCGCCAGGCCATCAGTGCGCAGGGTCCAGTTTGGCAGCACTGCCAGAGCGGCATCACGCTCAGCATCGGTCAATTGCGGAATGGCCATTTCAATAATCCATCAGCGGCTTGTTGGCAGCAGCGCCGCCCTTTGCCGGACGCTTCTTCCGGGCGAGATCGAGGATCGCCACCTTGCCTGCCTCGTTCATCATCGGTGCGGCCTTTAGCCAGGGCAGGATAACCGGATCGCAATCGCCGCTCTTGAGGTCGGCACGCTCGAAGGCAAATCCGCCCGGCCGGACTGTGATCGCAGCCGGAAACTGCACAACCGGATCAAATATGCATTTCTTCCGGCTGCCTCCGCTCAGCGTTTGCAACAGTTCGGCAAGCTCGAACCCGGGCACGGCAAAGGCGTCATCGGGCCCGCGCCCCATCGGTTTGAGCGCCTCTGCGGCAAACCATTGCGCCGGGTCGACCAGCTCGCCGCTGGTGCGGTCGAACAGGCGCACATCATTGCCGCGGTTCAGTATGTTGCCGCATTGCACCTCGTAGCGAAACCGCACCGAGGCAAAACGCTGGTTGAGCATCACCGGTTCATGGTGCAGCCTGAAGATGGTCGAAGCGCCGTTGGCGTCGATATTGCGGCGCTCACAGGCAAGATGGTCGAACTGGCCGCTCCACAGCGTGGCTTCCTTGCGGAACAGGTCGTTGATCGCGCCATCGCCGGGCCTGGTGCCGTCAAGCTCGATGCTTTGCATGTCAGCCAGCGGAAACCCCGGTCCGGGATTGCGCACCACCCGCCAGAAGCCTTCGTCGGCAAAACTTTCGAGCGTGGTTGTCGTCTCAAGCTCGCGGATCTTGGGGCCGATGAACATGTCGGAGGAGCAGGAGAAATCGCCCCCCGCCGGTGCGGGCATGGGCCTCAGCTGCCCCGATGCCGTTTCACTGGCAGTTGTGCGCACAACTTCGACCGCGCCGTCCTCGCGAGCGGTCACCGCCCAGCTTTCAAGCGGCGCGGCCAGTCCCTCACCGCGCCGGGCCCACACATTCGTCGGGGTCTGCTGATACAGCGCATGGACCTGGAAGTTGCCCATTTCATAATACCGGATGCCCAGCCCGTTGTGGCAGGCACGCAGTTCGCGGGTGCCAAACGTTCCAGTGTAAATTCCGTCCCGGAACTCGATCGGCGGCGGGGGCGGCATCCAGGTCTTCTCGACAGGCGCCATCAGCGCAGCGGCGGCAGAAAGCAGTAGCATCGGTGTCAGTTTCCCTGGTCGAGACGCGAAGATTGCACTTTGCTTGGCAGTTCGCAAACTTTCCCCTAACGCCGCTCCCCATGCAAGCGTGCCGCCTCGCCGCAACCGATCTCGCTTGCCGCCGGGGCGAGCGGGTGCTGTTTTCGCGGCTATCCTTCCAGTTGGCCCCCGGCGAGGCGCTGCAAGTTTCCGGATCAAACGGCATCGGCAAGTCAAGCCTGATGCGCATCCTGGCGGGGTTGCTGCGGCCTTTTGCCGGATCAGTCGCCAGCGAAGGTGCGATCGGGCTGATCGACGAGCGCCCCGCACTCGATCCGCAGCTGCCGCTTGGCCGGGCACTCGCCTTCTGGCAGCGGCTTGACGGCGCAAAGGCTCTGCCGGGCGGACTGGGGCTTGAGCACCTGCTCGATGTGCCGGTGCGCTATCTTTCGACCGGGCAGAAAAAGCGGGCCGCCTTCGCCCGCCTGCTTTCCCAGAAAGTGCCGGTCTGGCTGCTCGACGAGCCGCTCAACGGCCTTGACCGGGAGGCTGTCGGCACAGTCGAAGCCCTGGCCGCCAGGCATCTTGCGGCAGGCGGGATCTGCCTGATCGCCTCGCACCAGGCATTCGCCCTGCCCGGCATGAAGCGGATCGAGCTGGCGGATTTCGCAGCATGACCGCAGCACTTCTCCAGCTCCTGCGCCGCGACCTTGGCCTGCTGATGCTTGGCGGGCGGCGCGGCGGCACGGTTCTGCCGCTGCTGTTCTTTCTTGCGGTGGCCATGCTGTTCCCGTTCGCCATCGGACCTGATCCGAAGCTGCTGGCAAGGACCGGCGGCGGGGTGATCTGGGTCGCAGCCCTGCTTGCGGCGATCCTGCCGCTCGACCGGCTGATCGAACCCGATATCGAGCTCGGCTTCTTCGATCAGTGGAGCCTGCGCGGCATTGCCGAGGAATGGATCGTTGCCGTGCGTGTGGCCGCTCACTGGCTGAGCTTCGGCCCGCCGCTGATGCTCGCCGCCCTTCCCGCCGCCGCGCTGCTGGGACTTGAGGGCGAAACGGTGCGCATGGTCGAGCTGGGCCTGCTGGCAGGAACACCGGGGCTGGCAGCATTGGGCGTGACCGTCGCGTCGCTGACTGCAGGCCTGCGCGGCGGCGCGGCACTTGCCGGGCTGCTCGTCATCCCGCTGGCGGTGCCGCTGCTGGTGTTCGGAGCCGGCAGTCTGGCGACGGACGGGGCAAGCGGGATTGCGCTTACCGCAGCGGTCAGCCTGGTGCTGCTGGCAATTGCGCCCTTCGCGGCCGGGGCCGCAGTGCGGGCGGCGCGGGAAGCTTAGAAAAATCGGGAGAGAGGAAAACAATGAAAATCAATGGAATAATCCCGGCAGCGAGCCTGGCGCTGTGCACTGCACCGGCGCTTGCTGATCTTCCGCCCAGCCGGGTCCAGTCTGGCCCCACCCCGTTCGACACCGCAGCGCGCGAAAAGCAGGTCGCCAGCGGCGAACTGCGCATAGCGCCTGCCAATCCCAAAGATGCCACACCTGAAATGCGCGCGCTGAGCAAGCAGATGACAGCGTTTTTCGGCTCCAAGGGCAAAAGCAATCCCCGGGCCAACGACACCAATTACCGGCACCCGCGGCTATACTACAATCAGGTCAAGCTAGGCCTCGATCTGAACCGGTACGGAGCCTTGCCCCCGCGCGAGCGCGAGCTGGTGATCCTGCGGACCGCCTGGCTGGTGCGCTCGCCGTTTGAGTGGGGCGAGCATGTCACCTTCGGCAAGAAGACTGGGGCTGACCAGCGAGGAGATCGAGCGGATCACCCAGGGATCTGCGGCAGAAGGCTGGAACGAACACGACCGCGCCGTGCTGCGCGGGGTCGAGGAACTGCATTTCGACCACGCGCTGTCCGATGCGACCTGGACAGCTCTGGCCGAGCGGTGGAACGAACAGCAGCTGATCGAACTGCCCGGCCTGGTCGGCTCCTACACCCTGACCGCGATGATCTTCAATTCATTGCGGGTCGGGTTGATGCCGGGGAACGAGGGGTTCGGGCAGAGGTAGGCGCTCTAACCCGCCGCCTTCTTCCGCAATCGCCACGCATGCAGCAGCGGCTCGGTATAGCCATTGGGCTGTTCCAGACCCTTGAACACCAGCTCGCAAGCCGCCTGAAAGGCCATGCTGGTTTCCCAGTTTCCAGCCATCGGCTCGTATAGCGGATCACTGGCATTCTGCGCGTCGACTTTGGCCGCCATGCGGTGGAGCGAGTCCATCACCTGCTCTTTCGTGCAAACGCCGTGCAACAGCCAGTTTGCCATATGTTGCGAGGAAATGCGCAAGGTTGCGCGGTCTTCCATCAAACCTACATCGCTAAGATCGGGCACTTTCGAGCAGCCAACCCCCTGGTCAATCCACCGCACGACATAGCCCAGCAGCCCTTGCGCATTGTTGTCCAGCTCCTCGCGCACTTCTGCTTCGGAGAAGTTCACACCGGTCGCCAGCGGGATCGCCAGCAGTTCGTCAAGGCCCGGGATCGGCTCCCTCGCCAGCTGCTTCTGCACATCGAACACCGCAATCTGGTGGTAATGCATCGCATGCAGCGTTGCCGCCGTAGGAGATGGCACCCAGGCGGTATTGGCCCCAGCCTTGGGGTGGACGGTCTTCTCGGCCATCATCGCGCCCATCCGGTCGGGAGCAGCCCACATGCCCTTGCCGATCTGCGCGCGGCCAGAAAGGCCATGTTTGAGGCCGATGCCGACATTGCGTTTCTCGTATGAGGCGATCCAGCCAGAGGCCTTCATCGCACCCTTGCGGATCATTGGCCCGGCCCGCATCGAGGTGTGCATCTCGTCGCCGGTGCGATCGAGGAAGCCGGTGTTGATGAAGACGATGCGGTCCTTCACTGCGTGAATGCAGGCGGCAAGATTGGCGCTGGTGCGCCGCTCTTCATCCATGACGCCCACCTTCACGGTGTGGCGCGGAAGATCCAGCAAATCCTCCACTGCATCGAACAGATCATTGGTTAATCTGCATTCTTCCGGGCCATGCATCTTCGGCTTGACGATGTAGATGCTGCCTGTGCGGCTGTTGCGGTATTTGCCCAGGCCCTTCACATCGTGGGCACCGATCGCGCTGGTGACAACCGCATCCATGATCCCTTCCGGAATCTCGCTGCCGTCTGCCAGCAGGATCGCCGGATTGGTCATCAGGTGGCCGACATTGCGCACAAACAGCAGGCTGCGACCGGGCAAGGTGAAGCCGGAACCTGAAGGCGCGGTCCATTCCCGGTCCGGCTCCAGAGCGCGGGTAACGCTTTTGCCGCCCTTTTCGAAAGTGTCGGTCAGATCACCCCGGATCACGCCCAGCCAGTTGCGATAGGCGACCAGCTTGTCCTCGGCATCAACGGCGGCGATCGAATCTTCGAGGTCGCAAATGGTGGTCAGCGCCGATTCCATCACGACATCAGCGATGCCAAGCGGATCGTCCTTGCCGATGGGATGATTGCGGTCGATCACCAGTTCGATGTGCAGGCCGTTGTTCATGAACATCACCCCGCCTTCCCGCGTGGCGAACTTGTGAGGGCAGTTGCCGCCGGTCAGTGCCAGCTCCCAGCCGGGAAGCGTCTCGTTCAGGAACTCGCGCACCTTGGCGATCACCGCCGCGCCGCGCACCGGATCGTAGCCGCCTGGCTTTGCCGGGGCCGCATCGAGAGCGTCGGTGCCGTAATAGGCGTCGTAGAGGCTGCCCCAGCGTGCATTGGCGGCATTGAGCAGGAAGCGCGCGTTGAGAACCGGCACCACCAGCTGCGGCCCGGCCATCGTCGCGATTTCGGCATCGACGTTTTGCGTGGAACCTCAAAATCGCCCGGCTCGGCGACGAGATAGCCGATATCGGAGAGGAAAGCCCGGTATTCGTCCGGGTTGAGCGGCTTGCCGGCCCGCTCGACATGCCAGGCATCGATCTTCGCCTGAAGATCATCGCGCTTGGCAAGCAGTGCGCGGTTGATGGGCACGAAGCGGTCCAGCAGCGCGGCAAATCCCTGCCAGAATGCACCGGCATCCTTGCCCTGCGGCGCCAGCACCTGGTCTTCAATGAATTGCGCCAGCGCGCCATCGACGCTGAGTCCGGATCGCACGATCATGTTGCCCATAAAACCTCACCATTGATGCCGCCGCGCGACCAGGCGCGGCGGGTATTGCATCCGAATGTCCCGGGAAGAACGGCAGCGGCTATGGCGCAAGGCCGAAACATTGGCAATTCCTCAACCTGCCCTTTGTGACTCGATCATTTCCCCTTTCGGGGAGGGGGTTTCAGGAGTTGCACCGAATCGTTACACTGCCCCTTGATGGAAGACCTCCGCCACCCTGAAACGGCCATGATCGACCGGATCGACCGGGCAGAAATGCTCGCCGAAGTGGAAGCCTGGAGCGCGATCAACACCGGCACCGGCAATATGCCAGGCCTTGCGTTGCAGGCTGAACTTCTGGCTGATGCCTTTGCTGCGCTTCCGGGAGAATTGTCGCTGGACGAACCCGGCATGGCCAAGGCCATTGGCGTCGATGCCAGCGAGACAATGGCCGCGCATGGCCGTCACCTGGTGCTGCGGGTCCGCCCTGATGCCCAGCGCCGCGTGCTGCTTACCGGCCACATGGACACCGTGTTCGGCAAGGACGATGCGTTCCAGGCGCAGCGCTGGCTGGATGGAGACACCCTCAACGGCCCCGGCGTCGCCGACATGAAAGGCGGCCTTGCGGTGATCCTTGCCGCGCTCAAGGTGTTCGAGACCAGCGCAGTCTCGAAGGCGATCGGATACGACGTCCTGATCAATTCCGACGAGGAAACCGGCAGCCCGTCTTCTGCCTCGCTGATCGCCGGCCTTGCACAGGGCAAGTTTGCGGCGCTGACCTACGAGCCCAGCCTGCTGCCCGACGGCACGCTGGCGGGCGCGCGCGGGGGCAGCGGGAATTATTCGGTGGTGGTGCGCGGCCGCTCGGCCCATGCCGGACGCAATCCTGAGGACGGGCGCAACGCCATTGTCGCCGCTTCCGCGCTGGCGGTGCGCCTGAAGGAACTTGAGCATGACGGGCTGACCATCAATCCCGCGCGGATCGATGGCGGAAGCGCCAACAATGTCGTGCCCGATCTTGCGATTCTGCGGTTCAATGTGCGCCCCGCGACGCTGGATGACGCCGCCTGGTTCGATGGCCAGCTGGGCGAAGCCCTGGCTCTCGTCATGCAGCGTTACAATGTGCTGGCGACACTCCACGGCGGTCTCTCTCGCCCGCCCAAACCGCTGGACGCCCAGGCTGAGCGCCTGTTCGAGCTGGTGCGCGATTGCGGCTCGGCGCTGGGGCAGAAGATTTCATGGCAGCGCTCGGGCGGCGTGTGTGATGGCAACAACATCGCTGCCTGCGGGGTGCCGGTGGTGGATACCATGGGCGTGCGCGGCGGTGCGATCCATTCGGACGAGGAATACCTTATCGTGCCCTCGCTCGGCGAGCGTGCTGCGCTATCGGCCCTGGTGCTCCACCGGCTGGCTTCGGGAGAGGTGCTGTGAGCTTCGTGGTGCGCTCCGCCCGGCCTGACGATCTGCAGCCGCTCTACGAGATGGCCAAGCGCACCGGTGGCGGGTTCACCAATCTGCCGCCTGATCGCAAAACCCTGACTGAAAAGCTCGAACGCTCCGCCGCCGCCTTCAATCGCGCAGACGACAGTCTGAACGACGATCTGTTCGTTTTCGTGCTCGAAAACACCAGGACCGGCGAAGTGCGGGGCACCTGCCAGATCTTCTCGGCAGTCGGGCAAAAGTGGCCGTTCTATTCCTACCGGATCGGCGCGCTGACCCAGCACAGCGAAGAGCTGGAGCGCACCTTCCGCGCCGATATCCTCAATCTGACAACCGATCTTGAAGGCGCCAGCGAAGTTGGCGGGCTGTTTCTCCACCCGGGCGAACGGGCTGGCGGCCTTGGCATGCTGCTGGCCCGCAGCCGCTACCTGTTCATCCGGGGGCATCGCCCGCGCTTTTCGGATCGTTGCCTTGCCGAACTGCGCGGCGTGATCGACGAGGCCGGTGGCTCGCCGTTCTGGGATGGGGTTGCCGGGCGCTTCTTCGGGATGAATTTCCAGGCCGCCGACGAATTCAACGCGCGCAAAGGCAACCAGTTCATCGCCGATCTGATGCCCAAGCACCCGGTCTACATCGCCATGGTCCCCGAAACCGCGCGCGCCGCGATCGGCGTGCCGCATCCCTCGGGTCGCGCCGCGATGCGCATGCTGGAGGAGGAAGGCTTCGCCTGGGAGCGCTACATCGACATATTTGATGGCGGCCCGACAATGACGGCCCGAACCGATGCGATCCGTTCGGTGCGCGAGGGCACGGATTCCACCATCACCACGCTCGATCCGGAGCTGGGCGAGCACAAGGCTGGAGAGAAGTGTCTGGTGGCGACGGGGCGGCTGGCTGACTATCGCTGCGCCTTCGGCTGGATTGCCGGGCAGAACGGCGAAGTTGCGCTCGATCCGGGCTGCGCGGAAGTGCTTGGCGTGAAGCCCGGCGATGCCGTAACCCATGTGGCGCGGTGGTGAGATGGCACTGGTCGAGATCAATTTCGACGGCATCGTCGGCCCCAGCCACAATTATGCGGGCCTGAGCCTCGGCAACCTTGCAGCGACATCGCATGCCGGCGAGGTTTCCCGCCCTCGCGAGGCGGCGCTGCAAGGGCTTGCCAAAATGCGCCACAATATGGCGCTGGGACTGGCGCAGGGTTTCTTCGTACCGCTGGGCCGGCCCAACATGTGCTGGCTCGACAATCTTGGCACTGACATCAAGGAAGCCGAGCCGCACATCCGGGCCGCGGCCTTTTCGGCTTCGTCAATGTGGACCGCAAATGCCGCAACCGTTTCCCCGGCGCCAGATTGCAGAGGCGGCCTGTGCCATCTTTCGGCGGCCAATCTGATGACCATGCCGCACCGGAGCCACGAATGGCCCGGAACGCTTGCCCAACTGCAGCTGGCATTCGCAAACAGAGATCATTTCGCAATCCACTCCGCCGTTCTCCCGCCATTTGGCGACGAAGGCGCTGCCAATCATATGCGGATGTGCCGCTCGCACGGCGAAGCCGGACTGGAAATTTTTGTTTACGGCACGTCGGGCGGTTCCTTCCCGGCCCGCCAACATATCGAGGCGTCAAAAGCCATAGCGCGCAGGCATCAATTGGATCCCTCGCGCGTGCTGTTGGTCGAGCAAAGCCCCCAGGCGATCGCTGCCGGTGCCTTTCACAACGATGTCGTCGCGGTGGCAAACGAGCGGGTTCTGTTGTGCCACGAGCAAGCCTTTGCAGATCCCGACGGCACCTATGCCGCGATTCTCGAGCGAATGCCGCAAGCCGAAATCATCGTCGTGCCGGCAAGCGCGGTCAGCCTGGCTGACGCAGTGCAAAGCTATCTGTTCAACGCCCAGCTCGTCACGCTTCCTGGCGGCGCAATGGCCCTGATCGTCCCGCTGGAAGCTTGCGAACATGTTGGTGTTCGCGGCTGGCTCGATGCCTTGCTTGCAGGCAATGGCCCGATCCGGCAGGTGCTGCCGGTGGACCTGCGCCAGTCAATGGCCAACGGCGGCGGTCCGGCGTGCCTGCGGCTGCGGGTGGTTGCCGATCCCGCCACGGTCGATCCGCGGTTCCTGCTGGACGAGGCCAGAGCCGACCGGATTGAAGCGGCCATCAAGCGCCATTGGCCCGAAGCCATCGAACCAGGGGACCTCGGCGATGCCCGGCTGACCTCGGATATCATCGCTGCGCGCCTTGCCCTGCTCGAAGCGCTCAATCTTGCCCAGCTGGGTTAACCATCCTGGCTGTCGACCAGGCTTACACTTGACGACCGGTTAACCACCCACTTGCGCGGAATTCAGGGTCTGGCACAAAGGTTGCTGAGTGGTAAACGCAACCAGAGGCCCGTCATGCTTGGAAAAATCCGCCGCCTGTTTACGATCAAGACAAGGTTCGAAGCCTTTCTCCTGATCTATGCCCTGGCCCTGGGCGCGGCCGAGCGGGGTATCCACTATGTCGAGCAGTATCCGGGCAATGGCGGTTTCCTGCTGTTCGCGGCATGCATGGCTTCGGTGTTCCTGGCCGGCGGCAAGATTCTCGACTGCCTGCGCTATGAACGCGCGGCGGAGGCATTTCGGTAAAACTTGATGGAAACGGTGGGGCGGTTCTGTTGCTAGGCCCGCCCCGAGCCCCCGGAATCCGCTTCTGTTGCCCGGTGCGGCCCAACCGCGTTCTAACTTTGTAACTTCAGGGCGTTAGCCCCTAGAATTACGCTGCGAGAGCAAGTGCTTCGTTATCGTTGGCACTTATGGGTTTTGAGCCTTGATACGGGTTACTCAGCCCGAGCAAAAACAACGCTTTTCAATACACGTCGATCCTAGTTCGGCCCCGTCATATTCCCTTCAGAAGAGGGGAAGGTGGTGGAGCCGCCGGGTACCGCCCCCGGGTCCGCTGTACCTATTGCACGTCGCAATTTATCGCCATAGCCGGACGGATCCGGCGAGAACCCATATAGGCGCAATTCGGTAAATGAAAAGGGCGAGGGTGTCCGAACGAAAAGGGCGAGGCCCATGGCCCCGCCCTCTGAATTCATAAATTGCTGAAAAATCTATTTTTTTAGCGCATCGCGAATTTCGGTGAGCAGATCGACTTCGCTCGGCCCGGCCGTAGCATTCGACATGGCGAAGAACTTCGAGGCCCATTTCACGATCATGAAGATGATGAAGGCCAGGATGACGAAATTGACCAAGGCCGTGATGAAGCTGCCATATGCAAACACGTTGGCGCCGGCCGCTTTCGCCGCCGCCAGAGTGGCCCCGGCAGGCACCTGGACATCGTTCAGCACCATGAATTTGCTGGAAAAATCGACCCCGCCGGTAATCGCGCCGACAATTGGCATGATCAGATCATCGGTCAGAGACGAAACGATCTTGCCGAATGCCGCGCCGATGATCACGCCGACCGCCAGATCGAGAACATTGCCTCGCGCAATGAACGCCTTGAAATCCTTGAGCATTTAACTTCCCCTTCTTTTTATGGGCGAAACCCGGCGAAAAGCTGCCATGGATTATGGTTAATCGCAACAAGCGATTGAATTGCCCCGATCTTGTGAATCCAGTGGGCTGTTGTCACGTGACCACGGGACAACGGCTTGAATGCGCCGCCATTCAGACTACATTCGCCATCAATCGCCCGGCGATGTGCGCTGCGGCTCGTGAGAGGGATCGTTCCGATGTCGAAGCTTCCTGCCAAGATTCTTGCTTTTGCCGCCCTGCTGGGTCTGGCCGGTTGCGGGCTCAATTCGGTTCCAACGGCGGAGGAAGCGGCCAAGGCCAGGTGGGCCGACGTTGAAAGCTCCTACCAGCGCCGCGCGGATCTGATCCCCAACCTGGTGGAAACCGCGAAGGCTGCCGCTGCCTCTGAAGTCGCAGATCCTGACCAACGTCACCCAGGCCCGGGCTGCGGCGACCTCGATCAACATCACCACCGACGACCTCTCCGATCCTGCAACTTTCGAAAAGTTCCAGAACGCGCAGAACCAGCTGACCCAGGCGCTCGGCCAGCTGCGCACCGTGGTTGAAAACTACCCGCAGCTGCAAAGCCAGGCGCGGTTTGGCGGGCTGATGGACGAACTGGCCGGCACCGAAAACCGCATCAACGAAGCGCGGCGCGATTACAACGCGGCAGTGCAGGCCTACAACACCACGATCCGCACCTTCCCCGATGCGATCGGCGCCAAGATTTTCCACGGCGCCAAGCCGATGGTTTCCTTCAAGGCTGATCCGGGTGCAGCTTCGGCACCAAAGGTTGACTTCGGCGGCGCTGCAGCACCTGCACCTGCCGCAGGCGCGAATGACAACGCGGCAGCGCCCGCTTCGTCGGCTGCAGCGGCAAACTGAGGCCGGGGCTGGCGGATAGCGCCATGCGCCCGATCCTTGTCTGGCTGGCCGGGCTGCTCGCGCTTGTCGCAAGCCCGGCCCTTGCCGAGCTACCAGCGCGCCCGGCCGGGCCGATCGCCGATCTTGCCGCCATCATCCCCGATGCCGAGGAAGCCGCGCTCGACAACAAGCTGCGCGCCTATAACACCGCGACCGGACGGGCGATCATTGTCGCAACGGTGCCCTCGCTCGATGGCCAGGTGGTCGAACGCTACGCCCAGGAGCTTGCCCGCGCGTGGGACATTGGCGGAGCCGAAAGCCAGGAAGGCGTGTTGCTGCTGATTGCGCCCAAGGAACGCAAGATCCGCATCCACCCCGCGGTTGGCGCTCAGGGGCGGCTCACCGATGGACTGGCCGGACGGATCATTCGCGAGGTCATTTCCCCGCGTTTCAAGGCAGGCGATTTCGGCGGCGGAATCGCCGCAGGCGTCGATCAGATCACCGCCCAGCTCGAACGCGACCCGGTCGATGCCAAGGCCGTTGCCGAAGCCGCCGAAGCTGCGCGAAGCAACAGCCCGTCCGGCGAAGGAGGCACCTTTGGCAGCGTCCTGTTCTGGATCGTCCTGATCGTGGTCCTGTCTTCGCTTTTTGGCCGAAGGCGGCACGGCTCGCGGCGCAGCGGCATTGATCCCGGGATCGTGCTGTGGGGTGCCAGTGAAATTTTGGGCCGGTCAGGCGGCAGCGGCGGCTTCGGTTTTGGCGGCGGCAGCAGCGACAGCGGCTTCGGCGGCTTCGGAGGCGGGGGCGGCGGTTTCGACGGCGGCGGCGCTTCGGGAGACTGGTGATGGCGCAGCGCAAAGCGATCTATCTCGATGAGGCCGAACATGCCCGCATCTCGGCAGCCGTCGCCGCTGCCGAAGCGGCGAGCGCGGGCGAAATCGTGACGATCATTGCCGAACGGTCTGACGGCTACACCGATGTCGCGCTCGCCTGGGCCGCCTTTGTCGCAATGTCCGCGCTCACCGTTCTTTCGCTGTTTCCCGATTTCTACCTTGGCATCTACGACCGGGTTCTGGGCGACTGGGGCAGCGAATGGTCGCATCGCGGCATCCTGGCGTTCGCCGCATCGGTCGCCATGCTGAAATTCCTGAGCATGTTGCTGATCCAGCTGTGGCAACCGGTCAGGTTCCTGCTGATCCCCAAAATCGTCAAGGCAGCGCGGGTCAGGTCGCGCGCGGTAACCCTGTTCAAGGTCGGCGCGGAGCGGCGCACGCATGGCCGCACCGGTATCCTCATCTACCTCTCGATGTGCGAACACCGGGCCGAGATCGTTGCCGATGAAGCGATTGCCAGCAAGGTCGATGCCGAAGTCTGGGGTGAAGCCATGGCGGCAATGCTGGCCGAACTGCGTGCAGGCAGGATCGCCGAAGGCATGGCGGCGGCGGTCGAAAAGGTTGGCGAGGTTCTGGCTCTCCACTTGCCCCGCGCCAACGATGACCAGAACGAACTGCCAGACCGGCTGATCGAGGTCTGACTTGGACGGCGAAGAGCAAATCGTCTGGCAAGGCAAATTCGTCGTCGCCAAAACCCGGGGCAAGTGGGAATATGTCAGCCGCGCACGCGGTATTCGCGCCGCCGTCATCCTCGCCATCGACGATGGTCATGTCATCCTGGTCGAGCAATTCCGCGTGCCGCTGGGCAGGAGCTGCATCGAGCTGCCCGCCGGGCTGATTGGCGACGATCACGCGGGCGAACCGGCTTCCGAGGCCGCCTCGCGCGAACTGGAGGAGGAAACCGGATACCGGGCCGCGCGGATGGAGGACCTTGGCGAGTTCTATTCCTCCCCCGGCATGGTCACCGAAAGCTACTCATTGTTCCGCGCGCATGGCCTCACCAAAGTGAGCGAAGGCGGCGGGACGGAGAGTGAGAACATCACCGTTCACCGGGTGCCGCTTGCGGACATGGCAGCAAGAGTGGCTGCATGGCGCACTGCAGGATATGCCATCGACACCAAATTGCTGTTGCTGTTGGCCGGGAGCATAGTGGGAGAATGACAGTGGCAGGTCGCGTCGCGGGCAAGAAGGCGCTGGTCACCGGGGCGGCGCAGGGCCTCGGCGCGGCTATCGCGCGCAAATTGGCCGAAGAAGGCGCAACTGTCCTGCTCACCGACATCAATGCTGAAGGTGCGGCGGCAGCAGCGGAATCGATCAATCAAACTTGCGGCGCAGGAACCGCGTTTTCGTGTGGTCACGATGTGACAAGCGAAGATGGCTGGCGCGGCGCGCTGGCTGTCGCACAGGACCGTCTCGGCGGGCTTTCGGTGCTGGTCAACAACGCCGGGATTGGACTTGGCGGAACGGTCGAATCGACAAGTCTCGAGCTGTGGGAGAAAACCATGGCGATCAATTCGACCGGACCGTTCCTCGGCTGCAAGCACGCCATGCCGCTGCTGCGCGAGAGCCAGCCTGCCTCGATCATCAACATCAGCTCGATCGCTTCCTTCACCGCCGATCCGTTCCTTGCCGCCTACAATGCTTCCAAGGCAGCGGTGTGGATGCTGTCGAAATCGGTCGCGCTTTATTGTGCCAGGGCGAAGTGGGATATCCGCTGCAACTCGGTGCACCCGGCTTTCGTGCAGACCGCCATCCTCGAAGGCTTCCGCACCGACAAGGCCAGGCCCATTGAGGACACGCATGAAAAGCTTGCCCGGACAATCCCCCTCGGCCGCATCGGCGAGCCCGAGGAAGTGGCGCTCGGCGTGCTCTATCTGGCGAGCGACGAGAGCCGGTTCATGACCGGATCGGAGCTGAAACTCGACGGCGGATTGAGCGCGGCGTAAATCCTCCCCGGCACGGGGAGGGGGACCGCGCGACGCAGTCGCGGGGTGGAGGGGCACCCCCGGCGCGGCATGACTTCTCGTTGTCAGGACTATGCGGCCTGTGCCCCACCACCAGCTTCGCTGGTCCCCCTCCCCCAAGGGGGAGGATTGATCAAAGCGTGGTGAAAATCGCGCCGAAATCCTTGCCGCCATTCCCCGCTTCAACGAAATTCTCGTAGATCTCGGTCGCATGCTTGCCCAGCGGAACGGCTGCACCGCTCGAATCCGCACCTGCCATCGCCAGCCGCAAGTCCTTGAGCATCAGCGCCGAGGCGAAACCGCCCTGATAGTCGTTGTCCGCCGGGCTGGCCGCGCCGATGCCGGGGGCGGGCGTATAGTCGTTGAGCGACCAGCAATAGCCGGTCGACTTCGAGCTGATCTCATAGAACTTCTGCGGATCGAGCCCGGCTTTCTCGGCCAGCGCCAGCGCTTCGCAGGTGCCGATCATGTGGATTGCCAGCAGCATGTTGTTGCACATCTTGGCGACCTGACCGCTGCCCGAAGCCCCGGCATGGATCACCGCCTTGGCCATCGGCTGAAGCACTTCCTCGGCGCGCCTGAATGCCGCGTCGGTGCCGCCGACCATGAAAGTCAGCGTGCCGCCGTTGGCCGCCGCAATGCCGCCCGAGACCGGGGCATCGACCATGTCGTAACCCGCCTTGCCCGCCGCTTCCCCGACCTGGCGGGCAGTGGCGACGTCGATCGTCGAGCAGTCAAGCAGCAGCGCCGATGTTGGCGCATGGCCGATGATGTCGTCCGCGAAGACTTTTCCGACAATCGCCCCGTTGGGCAGCATCGAAACCACCGCATCGACGCCTTGAACGGCTTCACGCACGGTGCCGAAAGTTTCGCAGCCATTGCCCCTGGCCTTGTCCAGCGCCTCGGCGGCAAGATCGAAAGCGCGGACCTGATGCCCGGCCTTGACCAGATTGGCAGCCATCCCGCCGCCCATGTTGCCGAGGCCGATAAAAGCGATTTTCATATCAGCGCCCCTGCCAAACCGCTGCGCGCTTCTCGACAAAGGCGTTCATGCCCTCGGTCTTGTCCTCCGTCGCGGCGAGGATCTGCCACATGCGCCGCTCGAACAGCAGGCCTTGCTCCAGCACCGTCTCGAACGCGGCGCCCACCATTTCCTTGTTCACAAGGGCGGCGACCCGCGGCATCGCGGCGATCTCTGCGGCAATCGCGATAACCGCATCGACGAAGCCTTCAGCCGGCAGCACCCGCGCCACAAGGCCCGCGCTTTCCGCTTCGGTCACGTCCATCATCCGCCCCGTCAGGCACAGGTCCATCGCCTTGGCCTTGCCGACCGCGCGGGTCAGCCGCTGGGTGCCGCCCATGCCGGGGGCAACGCCAAGCTTGATCTCGGGCTGGCCAAACCGGGCCTTTTCCGAAGCAATGATCATGTCCGCCATCATGGCGAGTTCGCAGCCGCCGCCGAGCGCGAAGCCGTTGACGGCCGCGATCCAGGGCTTGCGGACCTTGCTGGCAATGTCGTTCTGCCAACCATCAAAAAAGGCGCCCAAATAGAAATCGGTGGCGTTCATTTTCGCCATTTCGGGAATGTCGGCTCCCGCAACGAAGCTCTTCTCGCCCGCCCCGGTCAGCACCGCGCAGCCCTGGCTGTCATCGGCATCGAATGCGGCGAAGGCCTGGATCAGTTCCTTGAGAACCGTGCTGGACAGCGCGTTGAGCACTTGCGGCCGGTTGATCGTGATCAGCGTGACTGCGCCGCGCTGTTCGGTGAGGATCGTTTCGTAGGTCATAGCGGTTTCCATTCCTCATCAGCCGGAAGCGGGGCGAAGATCGCATCGATCATCGCATCGGTAACGCCTTCGGGCGTCGCCGGATTCCACTTCGGCGCGTTGTCCTTGTCGACGATCACCGCGCGCACACCTTCGGCAAAATCAGGCAGCGTGATCACCCGCGATGCGATGCGCATTTCCATCGCCATGTTCTCGGCAA
This sequence comes from uncultured Alphaproteobacteria bacterium, assembly GCA_963732725.1. GTDB lineage: Bacteria > Pseudomonadota > Alphaproteobacteria > Sphingomonadales > Sphingomonadaceae > Novosphingobium. The sequence goes on from CAVTAQ010000003.1 coordinate 80,402, forward strand.
AGTCCTTGCAGGACAGGCTGTCGTGCAACTGGCGCAGCGCGACCTTGCAGGCCTGCGGACTTTTGTTGCGGATCGTCGCCAGTTCCTTTGCCGCCCAGTCACTGTCGTCGGACTCAAGGCTGGCGAGCACATCCTCAAGCCGGTCTGACGCGAAATGTTTGGCTATATTGTGCGCATTGGCTTCAATCCGGGCCGCCGGGGCATGGACCGAAAGCGCCGAAAGCACCTGCCCGGCATCGTGCCCCTGGGCGATGCGTTCCTTGGCCTCAGGCAGCGCCTCGGAAGGGAGGTAATGTGTCGCCAGCCCCGTCCACAGGCATTCCGCACCGTCGAGCCGCGCGCCGGTGAGCGCGAGAAACTGCCCCATCCGGCCCGGCAGACGCGCCAGATACCAGCCTCCGCCGACATCGGGGAACAGGCCGATCCCGGTCTCGGGCATGGCAAAACGGGTGTTTTCGGTGGCGACGCGGTATTTCGCCGGCTGCGAAATGCCGACCCCGCCGCCCATGACTATGCCATCGACAAAGGCAACGATCGGCTTGCCGTATTCGAACATCAGGTGGTTGAGCTGGTATTCCTCGTAGAAGAATTTCCGCCCCGACGCGCCGTTATCAGTCAGTGCCGAATTCCTCAGGAACGCGACATCGCCGCCCGAACAAAAGCCGCGGCCTTCGCTGTGATCCAGCATGACGACGTGAACATCGGGGGTTTCGGCCCACACCAGCAGGGCTTCCTTCATCGCATCGTCCATCGCTGCCGTCAGCGCATGGATCGCCTTCGGGCGATTGAGCGTTAGGAAACCGGCGACCCCCTCGCGGCGGGTGATCAGCTCGTCAGCAGACGCTTCGGGGGTGTGGCTCACTTCAGCAAATCCCGTCCGATGATCATGCGCATCACCTCGTTGGTGCCCTCAAGGATACGATGCACCCTGAGATCGCGCCAGAAGCGCTCGATCGGATAGTCCTTGAGGTAGCCATAGCCGCCGAACATCTGCAACGCCTTGTCGACAATCTCGCTGCCGCTGTCCGATGCGAGCTTCTTGGCCATGGCGGCGAAGCGGGTCTTGTCTGGCGCGCCTTCGGTGACTTTGGCGGCGGCAAGATAGAGCAGCGCGCGGGCCGCTTCCAGGTCAGTCGCCATGTCGGCAAGTGTGAACTGGGTGTTCTGGAACTGGGCAATCGCCTGGCCGAACTGGCTGCGGTCCTTCACATATTGCACCGCCTCGTCGAGGCAGCGCTGCGCTCCGCCGAGCGAGCAGGCACCGATATTGACCCTTCCGCCATCGAGCCCGGCCATCGCGAACTTGAAACCGTCGCCCTCTTCGCCGACCCGGTTGGAAACCGGCACGCGCACGTTGTCGAAGATCACTTGCGCAGTGGGCGAGGCGTTCCAGCCGAGCTTCTTTTCCGGCGCGCCGAACGACAGGCCCTCGGCGCCCTTTTCGACGATCACGCAAGAGACGCCCTTCGGCCCATCCTGCCCGGTGCGGACCATGACGGCGTAAATGTCGTTTACCCCGCCGCCCGAGATGAATTGCTTGGTGCCGTTGAGGACATAATGGTCCCCCTCGATCCGCGCCGTGGTCTTGAGCGCGGCAGCGTCCGAGCCCGAGCCCGGCTCGGTCAGGCAATAGCTGGCGATCTGCTCCATCGAGACCAGGCCGGGCAGATAACGCGACTTCAGATCCGCCGAGCCGAAGCTGTCGATCATCCAGGCGACCATGTTGTGGATCGAGATATAGGCGCTGGTGGCCGGGCAGCCATAGGCCATCGCCTCCATGATCAGCGCCGCTTCCAGCCGCCCGAGCCCGATCCCGCCGCTCTCCTCGGAGACATAGATCGCCCCGAAACCAAGCTCGCCCGCCGCTTTCCAGACATCGACCGGATAGTGATGCTCCTCGTCCCACTTTGCCGCGTGCGGCGTGATCCGGTCAGCGGTGAACTTGCGCGCCATGTCCTGGATGGCGAGCTGGTCTTCGGTGAGGGAGAACTGGGTGGTCATGGATCAGGCCAGCGCCTCAATCACATCCTTGCCAAACAATGCCTCATCGCTCGGCAGTTCCTTGGTCTTGGCGAGCGGCTTCGACACCCAGGTCTCATTGATCAGGTCGCGCCAGGTGATGTTGTTGTTGGTGGCATTGCCGCCCCACGAACCGCAGCCGAGCGAGAAAGGTCTGGCGCATGCCGTTCCACAGGTTGCCGGAATTCGAGGCTGCCTGCGGCTGGTTGACCATGACACGGCTGGTGTAGGTTTCATTCGCCAGTTTCATGATGTTGGCATCGCTGGTTGAGTAGATGCCGCAGCAATGGCCCCGGCCCTGATAGCCCTGCACGGCGTTGGTAATGCGGATTGCGTCGTCGATGTCCTTCGCCCGGTAGAGCGCCATGGTAACGGTCATCTTTTCGCCCGAGAAAGGATGGTCCGGCCCCCAGCCCGTCTCGGGCACGATGAAGAATTTTGCATCTTCGGGCACATCGAAACCGGCAAACTTGCCGATGAACTGGGGCGTCTGGGCAACGATCTTGGCGTTGATCACCCCGTCGATCCACAGCGATGCCTGAAGCTTGGCCTTGGCATCGGCATCGAGCACCATGCCGCCCTTCTCCTTGAGCTTGGCCAGCATCGTATCGTAGATCGAATCGAACAGGATCACGGCGTTGTCTGACGAGCACGAGGCCGCAAGGTCCAGCGTCTTCGAAATCAGTATCTTGGCAGCGGCATCGTCGAGATCTGCGGTATCATCAACCGTGATCACCGCATTGCCCGCGCCAACGCCGAGCGCCGGAGTGCCCGAGCTGTAAGCGGCGACCACCATCGGCGCGCCGCCGGTGGCAAGGATGCGGTCGCACTGCTTCATCACTTCGTTGGTCTTCTCGACCGATGGCGTTTCAATCGGGATCACCAGATCGGCCGGTGCACCCAGCTTGACCAGCGCATCGCGCATCAGATTGCAGATCATCGCATTGGTGACCTTGGCGCGCGGATGCGGGCAGATGATGATCGAATTGCGGCCCTTGACCGCGCTGATCGCCTTGATCACCGGAGTCGCCTCGGGGTTGGTCGAAGGCGACAACGCGCCGATCACGCCAATCGGCTTGGCGATCTTGACCAGATTGCGTTCCTTGTCCTCTTCGATCACGCCGACCGACTTGTCGTCGATGATGTCCATCAGGGTGGCGCGGGTCTTGCGGAAAATCTTGAGGAACTTGCCGTCGTAGTTGCCAAGCTGGGTCTCGTCGACCGTATGCTGCGCGATCTTCTCGGCCGTGCCCGGCTGGGCAACCGCCCAGACCATGCCGCGGATCAGGCGATCGACCTGTTCCTGCGTGTAGTTTTCGATCTGTGCCTGCGCCGCGCGGCTGCGAGCGATAAGCCCGGCCACTTCTTGCGCTTCGGGGGTATTGGCCACTTGCTGGACGGCTGCCATGTCACAATCCTTGGAGTTTAATCGAGCGGTTAAAGCCCCTGCCCTTTCCAAATCCGACAATCAAGATGATTCGCCAACAGCAGGGCAAAGCCAGCATATGTCTGTTGCCCTGCCCGCGCCAGTTCTGCATGAAGCGGGCGGAAGCATGACGAAGGGGGAAGTGTGAGCGAAACAACCATAGATCCGGCACTGTTCCGAAAGGTTCTCGGCTTCTACCCCACCGGCGTCTGCGCAATCACCGCGACCGGGTCTGACGGCACACATCTCGGCATGGTGATCGGCAGTTTCACATCGGTCAGCCTCGAACCGCCGCTGGTCGGCTTCCTGCCCGACAAGAACAGCTCCAGCTGGCCGCAGATCGAGGCCACAGGTCACTTCTGCGTCAACGTCCTCGCCCGCGACCAGCAGCAGGTGTGCCGACAGCTTGCAGCAAAAGGTCCGGACAAGTTCGCCGGACTGGACTTCGCCCCGTCCGATCACGGCCATCCGGTGATCGAGGGTTCGATTGCGAGGATCGACTGCGATCTCCACGCGGTGATCGATGCCGGGGATCATTGGTTCGTGCTGGGCAAAGTACTGGCACTTGAGACCACGCGCGATGATGATCCGATGCTGTTCTATCGCGGGCAGTATGGCGGTTTTGCGGGATAACTTGACTTTGCCTCCTCAAATGCTGTTCAGCCGTTCAGCATTTTCAATTGATCAAAGGCAGCAAACCACATGACACGTTCATTAAACGGCAAAGTGGCCGTCATCACCGGTGCGGGCTCTGGCATGGGCCGCTCGATGGCGCTGCGGCTTGCCGAGGATAACGCAAAGATCGCCATCTGGGACATCAACGGCCAGGGCGCCGAGGAAACCGCGCGGCTGGTGCGCGAGGCCGGTGGCACGGCGATTGCCATCGCGGCTGACTGTGCCGACAAGGCCGCAATCAAGGCCGCTGCAGCGCAGACCCGCGCCGAGCTGGGGCCGATCCTGATCCTCGTCAACAATGCCGGCATCGCGCCGTTCACGCCGTTTCTCGAAATCGACGAGGAGCTGTTCGACCGGGTGATGAACATCAACATCAAGGGGCCGTTCTTCGTCACGCAGGAAATCGTGCCCGACATGATTGCGGCCAACTGGGGCCGGATCATCAACATCACTTCGTCCTCGGTGCAGTCGGGCTCGGCGCTCCAGACCCATTACACCAGTTCCAAGGGCGCGTTGCTGGGCTTTACCAAGTGCCTGGCCATGGCATTGGGCGAACATGGCATCACCGCCAACATGATCCCCCCCGGCTCGATCGACACCCCGATGCTGCGCGGGGCAGAGATCATGCAGCGCGAAGGTGCGGTCGAAGCCTATGGTGCGGCATTGCCCGTGAAGCGCATCGGCCAGGGCGAAGATATCGCCGCTGCCGCCGCCTTCCTCGCATCGGAAGAGGCCGGTTACATGACCGGGCAGACCATCAGCGTCAACGGCGGGCGCTACATGGGCTCGGCCTGAAACGTCCCCTGATCGGAGCATGCCATGAAAGTAGCCATCATCACCGGCGCGGGCAGCGGTATCGGGCTGGAGACCGCCAGGCTGCTCCACGCAGCAGGCACCGCCGTCGTCGGCGTCGGGCGCGACAAGGCCAAGCTGGCAGCGCTGGAAGCGGCAATCGGCGATCCCGCAATGGTCGCGACGATCTCGGTCGATGTGACTGCCGACGATGCCCCGGCGCGGATCGTCGCGCTGGCATTGGAGCGGTTCGGCCGGATCGATTACCTGATCAACAACGCCGGTGTGGGCAGCCCCAAGCCGGTCGATGAGGCTACTGACGCGGACTATGACAGCATGATGGATGTCATGCTGCGCGCGCCGTTCCGCCTGTGCCGCGAAGTGATCCCGCACCTTGGCGAAGGGTCCAGCGTCGTCAATATAACCTCGACTTACGCCCACATCGGCGGACGGCGCGGCGGGGCCTATTCTGCGGCCAAGGGCGGGCTCAAGAGCCTGACCGAGCACATGGCCTGCGAATACGGCCCGCGCGGCATACGCTCCAACTGCGTCGCGCCTGGCGTTACCCGCACCGAAATGGTCGCCCACCGCTTTGCCGATGAGGCGTTCAAGCGGATCAATGTCGAGACCACCCCCTACCCGCGCCTTGCCGAGCCGACCGACACCGCCGCCGTGATCGCCTTCCTGTGCTCGCCGGTTTCCGAGATGATCAATGGCCAGTCGATCGTGGTCGATGGCGGCTGGACCAAGACCAAGTACCTATCGCCACGGGTGACCAACACGACGTGGGTCGATCCGGAATAAGGGAGCACCAGCGATGATCAGAGGCATTCACCACGTTGGCATCAACTGCCGCGACATGGCGCGCATGCAGAAATTCTATGGCGAGGCGTTCGGGTTCAAGCCGGTCGACGATGGTTTCAGCTGGGAAGCCGGTACTGATATGATGGACCATATCGTCGATGTGAAAGGCTCTGCCTCGAAGGGCGTGATGCTGCGGGCGGGCACCTGCTATCTTGAGCTGTTCGAATATTCTGCGCCGCCGCCCCAGTCTCCCGATCCCAAGCGGCCCAATGATCGCGGCTACACCCACTTCTGCGTTGACGTTACCGAGATGGAGAAAGACATCGTCTTTCTCCAGCAATGCGGCATGACCTTCAACGAGCGCGACTTCGTCGACGTCGGCCACGTCAAGACGATCTACGGATACGATCCGGAGGGCAATGTCATCGAGGTGCAGCAATGCGCGCCGCAAAACGGCTTCACGCTTGAAGAGCTGAAGGACTGATACCAGGACCAGCCCTTCGCCCTGCTCAGTTCTTCTTGAGCGTCAGCCCGCCGAAGCGCTTGTTGAACTGGGCCACGCGGCCGCCCTGATCGAGCTGGCGGGTGCCACCGGTCCAAGCCGGGTGCGAAGTCGGATCGATTTCCAGTACCAGCGTGTCGCCTTCCTTGCCCCAGGTCGAGCGGGTCTCGAACTTGGTGCCATCGGTCATCTGAACGGTGATCGCGTGGTAGTCGGGGTGGCCTTCGGACTTCATCGTAACGGTCTTTCGCTGTGGCCGGTTCCGACCGGCCTGAAATGGAAGGGGCGCGCATAGCGGGGAGTCATCGGGTTGGCAAGGCGTTGCGCGGGGCCTTCGACAAGCTCAGGCTGAGCGGAGCTTGGGGCCATAAACAACGTCCGCTCATCCTGAGCCTGTCGAAGGATCACCCATCCGCGATCATCGCGGTGAACTGCACATCGCAGGTTACCTTGCCTTCGACCGAGGCCTTGCCCCAGAACTTGCAGACCCGCGAGCGCTGCTGGACGAAGCCGGCCCTCAGATCAAGCAGCACGCCGGGCTCCACCGGCGAGCGGAACTTGGCCTCCTCGATCGCCATGAAGAACACCAGCTTGCCTGATCCCGCCAGACCAAGAGTCTCGACCGCGAGAATCCCTGCTGCCTGCGCCAGCGCCTCGATCTGGAGCACGCCCGGCATGATCGGCTTGCCGGGGAAATGCCCCTGAAAGAAGCTCTCGTTGAAGCTGACTGCCTTGATCGCGTGAATCTCTTCACCCGGCACCAGCGAAGCCACCCGGTCGACCAGCAGCATCGGATAGCGATGCGGCAGGGCGGCGAGGATCTTCGGGATGTCGTATGTGCCGGGGCTTTCCTCGCTCACAGCCAATTCTCCGCGCTGCGATCAGCGTCCGTCGGTTCCGGGCTTGGCGGGAGCGGCACCGCGCGGCTGGGCGGCCTGCTGAGCGGCAGCCTGCTGCGCCTTGGCCTCGCGCACTTCGCGCGGTTCCCAGCCGGTCGGCGGCACCAGTACGGCCGAAGGAATGGCCACGTTGAGCTCGTCGAGGATCGCCTGGTTGAGGTTATAGGCATTGGTTGTGGCGATGGTTGCCTGCGGATTGAGCACCAGGGTGATGCTCTTCTTGGTCATCGCCGACTGGACTGCGGCGTTGAGCTTGTCCTGGATCTGCTCAAGCACATAGGCTTCGGACAGGGCAACCGGTGCAACCAGCGACTGCAGCTCCTGCTGACCGGATTCCTGGATCTTCTGGAGCGCGGCAGCCTGCTGCTGGAGTGAGGCCTGTCCGGCGGGGGTGCTGGCAGTGGCGGCTCCGCGATCGCGGTTGAACTTATCGACCAGCGGCTTCATCTGCGCCTCAAGCTGACCGCGCCGGTTATTGGCGGAATCGAGCTGCGCCTTGTAGGTCACCGGGCGCTGCTGCTGGGCGACCTTGAAGGCATTCGAATTGGCGATCACCGCATCAAGGTTGGCAACGGCAAGGCCGGGTATGACATTGCCGGTTGAAGCCGGAGCGACTGGCGCATTGTTCTTGTCCTTGTCCTTCGCGGCGAGCGCGGGCTGGGCTGCGCTGGTCATGAGGCCGAGAACGATTGCGGATTTAAGCAAGGTTTTCATCAGAACTGGGTTCCCACGTTGAATGTGAAGGTTTTGGTATCGTCGTCATCGCGCTTCATCAGCACCTTGGCGACGTCGATGCGGAAAGGTCCGAAAGGCGAATTCCAGTTGAACCCGATGCCGATCGACATGCGCGGCTTCCAGGTATCGCCGGAGAAGAATTCGCGGAACGCCAACCTGTTGCCCAGCGCGGAATTGACGCCATCTGTCACCCCGGTTGGAAGGCACGTCAGCGTACTGGGGGTGGTCGCGAGCGTATTAGGGTTGACCACGCTGGTAACGGTCGAAGCGGCGGTAACCTGGCAGACGTTGCTGGTATCGAGGGCGGTCGCATCGATCTGGGTGTAGAGCGGCAATCCGGTAGCCGGATCGCGAGTGGGTATGAACCGACCGCCCGGGCCAGTGTTTTCCTCAATCGGTCGCCGAACACCCCAGACAGCGCCGACATCCATGAACACCGAAGGCCGAAGCCCAAGTTCCTTGGCACCACTGCCTAGCGGGATTTCCAGCTCAGCGCGGCCCTGATAGTAGTATTTTCCGCCAAGCGCGTCGTCGACCCAGCGATTGCGATCCGGCGAAAATTCGTCCGGACCGATCGTTCCGTCGCCATCAACATCTTCGTAGAACTTGCGGATAATGCGCGGACCGACGCCGCGGATGTCGAAGCCGCGCATCTGCGGTTCGCCGAGATAAAAACGGTCGGTCAGCCGCACGTCGTCCGTGCCGAGGGCCGCATCGCCGCTGCCATCAAAGCTCTTGATCAACCCGGCCTCGCCAGAAAGCGAGAAGATAAATCCTTTCCCGACAGACCAATAGCGTGCAGTGTTAACGCGGATTCTGCCATATTTGACCGAACCGCCCAGCCCGGCGAATTCCGCACCCACCGATGCGATCGAGCCGCGCGTCGGGCGCGAGCGGTTGTCGAGGGTATCGTGGATCAGCGACAGGCCGAGGATCGAGCTGGTGCGCTTGCCCACTGCTTCGCAAAGATAGCGCCCGGCAATCAGCGCGTCGCAGGCCAGATTACCGTTGGCATCCGGCGAATAATAGGTTTCCCGGTCTAGCGTCACATTGTCGAGATTGAGCGTGTAGCTTGCCACCCCGGTCAGATACTCGGTGAGCGGCACCCCGATCCGGGCCGAAAGGCCGGTGGTCGATTGCTGGTAGAGCGTGTTGCGATCGTTGTTGATGAAGTTGAAGCCGTCGTAATCACGCCGGTATAGGCTGACACCGAGCGAGACGTTACGGTCAAACAGGTAGGGTTCGGAGAAGCTGGTCTCGATGCTTTTCGAATAGCGCGAATAGCTTCCCGAAAGCCCGATCGTCTGCCCGCGACCACGGAAATTTCTTTGTTCTATAGCAGCTTGGAAGATAAAGCTCTCAATTGATGAGAAGCCTGCCGAGAGCTGCAGCTGCCCGGTCGGCTTTTCCTCGACATTGGCTTCCAGCGCGATCCGGTCAGGCGCGGAGCCGGGCTTCTGCTCAACTTCGAACTTTTCCTGAAAATAGCCGAGCGACTTGATCCGGTTGGTCGAACGCTTGACCTGGATCGAATTGAAGGCATCGCCTTCCGCCAGGCGGAATTCGCGGCGGATCACCTTGTCCTGGGTCAGCGTGTTGCCGTTGACGTCGATCCGCTCAACATAGACGCGCGGAGCCTCGGCGATGATGAAAGTCAGCCCCATCGTGAGGTTTTCTTTGCTGCGGTCGTATTCTGGCCGCACGTCGGCGAAGGCATAGCCGTAGAGACCGGCGGTCTCGTTGAGCTTCTCGATCGTATCCTCGACCAGCTTGGCGTCGTACCAGTTGCCCGCCTTCATCGGCAGCTGCTTGGCCATCACTTCGCCGTCGAATTCGCGCAGCTGGCTTTCGACCTTCACATCGCCGAACTTGTAGCGCTCACCCTCTTCCACCACGTAGGTGATGATGAAGTCTTTCTTGTCGGGGGTCAGTTCGGCCACGCCGGAAACCACGCGGAAATCCGCATATCCCTTGGTCAGGTAGAACTGGCGCAGCTTCTGCTGGTCGAACGCCATCCGGTCGGGATCGTAGCTGGTGCCCGAGGAGAAGAGGCGGGTAAAGCGGGTCTGCTTGGTGACCATCTGCCCGCGCAGTTCGCCATCGTCGAACTTGTCGTTGCCGATGATGTTGATCTGGCGGACCTTGCTCTTGGGTCCTTCGCTGATCTCGAACACGATATCGACGCGGTTCTGCTCAAGCATCACCATCTTGGGCTCGACCGTGGCGGCGAACCGGCCCTGCCGCTTGTAAAGCTCGATGATCCGCGAAACGTCGGCGCGCACCTTGGAACGGGTGAAAATCTGGCGCGGAGCAACCTTGATCTCGGGGAGGATCTTCTCCTCCTTGATCCGCTTGTTGCCTTCCAGAATGATGCGGTTGACGACCGGGTTTTCCTTGACCTCGATCACAACGTGGCCCGCATCGTTGCGCACTTCGACGTTGGAAAACAGCTCGGTCGCGTAAAGATCCTTGAGCGCCTGGTCAGCGATGATCTGGGTGTAGGTCTGCCCGACCCGGAGCTTGATGTAGGAACGGATGGTATCGGGCTCAAGCCGCTGGTTGCCGGTAATCGCGATGGACAGAATCTTGCCCTCCGCGGGCACGGCGGGCGCGGGCAGATCGACAATCTGGGCAAAGGAAACCTGAGGGACGACGAGCATCGAACTGCTCATGATCGCCACCGCGACCGGCGTAAGGCGTCGGGACATTTCGCTGCGAACCATTTTAAATCCCATCATCGCCATTCGCGGTCCTGTCGCTTGGGCCCAACTGGTCTTGCACTGCCGACACGCGAACACGGGAAATCCCGCGCCTTCGCATCGCCGCAGCCCTCTGCCCGATGCGTTCATGCCAATCAAGCTGTATGCCAGTATAAACCCGCGATTAGTCCCGGTTCTCCACCGCCTGGCTGTCAAATAGCCGCAGCCCGGCGATATCGTTGATCGTAACGAACACCATGAGGCCAAGCACCAGGGCCAGACCCATGCGGAACGCCATTTCCTGACTGCGCTGGCCCAGTGGCTTCCGGCGCACCGCTTCCGCTGCGTAAAAAGCCAGGTGCCCGCCGTCGAGACCAGGGATTGGCAGCACGTTAATGAATGCCAAGTTAATCGAGATAAACGCAGCAAAAGAAACGAATTCCCGCCAGCCCAGGGTCATCGCCTCGCCGGAATACTGCGCAATCTTGATCGGCCCGCCCAGTTCCTTGACCGAGCGTTCGCCGATAAAAATCTGCTGCAATGCGGCGACCATCACGCCAATCGCATCGACACTTTCACGATAACCGAGACCAATCGCGGCAATTGGCCCGACCGGGCGACTTACCGGCATCTGCGATATGCCGATCACGCCCCTGCGCGCCGTGTTTCCGAACCTGTCCTGCTCGGCCCTTTCGGCGATCTTCAGCTTAACGCCGATCCGGCGCTCACCGCGCTGCAGGTCGACATCGATGGTTCGCCCGGGATAGAGCATCACCCGTTTGACGATGTCGGAAAACTCGCCGATCGCCTCGCCATCGATGGCAAGTATCCGGTCGCCCGAGCGCAGCCCGGCCGCCTGGGCGGGCGAACCGGCCAGCACCTGGCCAACCACCGGCTCTGCCACACGCTCACCGTAAGCCATAAAAAACCCGGCGAAGACGATGATCGCAAACAGGAAATTTGTTGTCGGCCCAGCCAGGACGATCAGCGATCGTTGCCACAATGGCTTGTGGTGAAACATCCGATCGCGATCTTCGGGAGATGCATCCTCCTGCTCCGCAGCGGGCATCGAGGCGGCGTTCGCGTCTCCGGCAAACTGCACATAGCCGCCAAGCGGGAGCATCGACAGCTTCCAGCGGGTGCCTTGCCGGTCAGTCCGGCCCAGCAGTTCCTTGCCGAAGCCGACCGAAAAGGCGTCGACCTTCACGTTGAACAACCGCGCGACCAGATAGTGGCCCAGCTCGTGGACAACCACCAGCGGACCGAGCAGCAGCAGGAAGGCGAGCACCGTCACCAGGATCGAAGGGGATTCCAGCAAGTCAGGCACGCTCCATCAGCGCCCGCGCACGCAGGCGGGCTTCGGCATCGACCGCGATGACTTCGTCCAGCGAAGCGGGTGCGGGCGGCAGATAGGACGAGAGAACATTCTCGACGTGTAGAGCAATCCGCGTGAACGGCAACTGACCGGCGAGAAACGCCGCCACCGCAATCTCATTGGCAGCATTGAGCACAGCCGGCGCCGCGCCGCCCGCCTCCGCCGCCTGCCGGGCCAGCCGGGTGGCGGGAAAGCGGTCCTCATCGGGCGCGCGGAAAGTGAGCGTGCCGATCTGGGCTAGATCAAGCGGATCGCAAGGCGTGTCCATCCGTGCGGGCCAGGCCAGGGTCGAGGCGATCGGCACGCGCATGTCGGAAGGCCCCAGCTGCGCCAGCGTCGATCCATCGCGGTATTCGACCATCGAATGGACGATGCTCTGCGGGTGGACAATGATCCGCAACTTGTCGAGCCCGACCGGGAACAGGTGACAGGCCTCGATCAGCTCCAGCCCCTTGTTGAACATGGTGGCGCTGTCGACGCTGATTTTCGCGCCCATATCCCAGTTGGGATGCTTGACCGCCTGCGCCGGGGTGGCCGTGGCCAGCTGTTCGTGGGTCCAGTCGCGAAACGGCCCGCCGCTGGCGGTGAGCGTGATCCAGCGGACATGATCGAGATCGTTGCCGGCAAGGCACTGGAAGATGGCGTTGTGTTCGCTATCGACCGGCAGCAGCGTCGCGCCATGCTGCTTGACCGAGGCCATCAGCACCTCGCCCGCCGAAACCAGCGATTCCTTGTTGGCAAGGCCAATCGTGCGGCCATTGGCGATAGCGGCCATGGTCGGGGCGAGCCCCGCGCAGCCGACAATGGCGGCAATGGTGATGTCGGCAGGCCGCGCGGCGGCTTCGGTAAGGGCTGCGCTGCCTCCTGCGCTCTCGATCTGCGACCCGCCGAGCTCATGACGCAATGCGGGCAGGCAGCCCTCATCTGCTACAACGGCTATCTCGGCAGAAAATTCCCTCGCGAGGCGAGAAAGTTCTTCGGCGTTGGAATGCGCGGTCAGCGCCACCACCCGCCACTGGTCCTTCTCGCGCCGGATCAGATCGAGCGTGGAAGCGCCGATGGAGCCAGTGGCCCCCAGGATCGATATTGAGCGCATGCCTGAACTAGCCCACCCCTCGTGATGCCAGCATTGCTATAGCCATTATGAACAATACCGCCAGCAGGCCATCCACCCGGTCGAACAATCCACCGTGCCCGGGGATCAGGTGGCCTGAATCTTTCACGCCCGCGCGGCGCTTCATCCAGCTTTCGAAGAAATCACCAGCCTGGGCGACGATGGCGACAAGGGCGCCTGCCACGGCAAAAGCGGCTGCGTAAGCCGCTTCGACTCTGCCATCGCCGATCACATAGGTCGACGCCCACAAGACCAGCGCAGCCGCCAACATTCCCCCAAACAAGCCAGCCCAGGTTTTTGACGGGCTGATCGAAGGCGCAATTTTCGGTCCGCCTATGGCACGGCCCGCAAAATAGGCGCCGATGTCGGTCGCAATGACCGCCAGCAACACCAGTGCGGTGGGCGCGAGGCCGATGAATTCGCTGCGCAGGAACAGCAGCATCGCAGCCGCCAGACCGATGTAGACAATACCGCCAAGAATCCACAGGCCGACTGCCAGCGGTTTAAGGTCAAAATTCCGAACCAATCCGCGCCATTCATGCAACACGCCTGCCGCCAGCAATCCGACAAATGCTGTCCACGCCCAGCCGCCCAGCCACAGCGCGGTCCCGGCGGCGGCCAGCATCACCAGGGCCGATGCGGTGCGGACGGGGAGGTCGGATTTCTTCGGTGGGGGGGTGGTCATGCGCCGATCCTCACCGGAACGGGGAGGGGGACCATGCGCAGCATGGTGGAGGGGCACAGGCCGCATGTCCTGACCTTGAGAGGTTGCGCCATTGCGAGGGCGTCCCTCCACCAGCTTCGCTGGTCCCCCTCCCCGTGTCGGGGAGGATAGTCACCGCCCCCCATAGCGCCGCTCCCTTTGCCCAAACGCGTCCAGCGCCTCTGCCAGATGCTCCGGCCCAAAATCCGGCCACAGCACATCGGTGAACCACAGCTCGGCATAGGCCGCCTGCCACAGCAGGAAATTCGAGAGCCGCTGCTCGCCCGAGGTGCGGATCAGCAGGTCGAGCGGGGGCATGCCCGCCGTATCGAGTTCGGCCTCGATGCTATCCACCGTCACCGCGCCTTTCGCTGCAGCGCAAGCCGCCGCGCGGGCGATCTCGTCCTGCGCGCCGTAATTGAGCGCGACCGCCAGAGTCACCCCGGTGTTTTCCGCGGTTTCGGCCAGCGCCCTGTCGACCAGTTCGGCAACATCCCTTGGAAAGGCATTGTAATCGCCAATGATTTTCAGCCGGACATTGTTCGCCTTGAATTCCTTGAGGTCGGACAGGATGAAGTGCTTCATCAGGCCCATCAGCGCCGAAATCTCGTCCTCGCTGCGACGCCAGTTCTCGGTCGAGAAGGCATAGAGCGTCAGCGCCTCCAGCCCCATCTGCTGAGCCGCCTTGGCGATCCGCCGCACGGCTTCGACGCCGCGGCGATGGCCCTCGGCACGCGGCAGGTGGCGCTGCTTGGCCCAGCGCCCGTTGCCGTCCATGATGATGGCGACGTGACGGGGGGATGACGCAGTCATAGCCCCTCCCCTTCAGGGGAGGGGTTGGGGTGGGGGGTGTCGGAGACTGTGGAGCTATCCGGACAGCCCCCACCCCCGGCCCCTCCCCTGAAGGGGAGGGGTGAAGTCACTGCGTCAAAATTTCCTTCTCCTTGTGCGCCGCCGCCTCATCCGCTGCCTTGATCTGCTCATCGGTCAGCTTCTGCACTTCGCTTTCGTGGCGCTTGCGCTCGTCCTCGGAGATTTCCTTCTTGTTCTCGTCGGCTTTGAGCATTTCCATCCCGTCGCGCCGCACGTTGCGGATCGCGATGCGCGCCTTTTCCGCATATTGCCCGGCCAGCTTGGCCAGCTCCTTGCGGCGTTCCTCGGTCAGGTCCGGAATTGGCAGGCGGATATTGTTGCCATCGTTGATCGGGTTGAGACCAAGCCCGGCCGAACGGATCGCCTTTTCCACCGGGCCGATGTTGTTCTTGTCCCACACCTGCACCGAAAGCAGCCGCGGTTCGGGCGCGGAGACCGTCGCCACCTGATTGAGCGGCATCTGGCTGCCGTAAACCGTCACCGTGATCGGATCGAGCAGCGCAGTGTTGGCGCGCCCGGTGCGCAGGCCTGAAAGGTCGCTCTTGAGCGATTCCACCGCGCCCTTCATCCGGCGTTCGAGATCGGACTTGTCATATTTGGCCATGCTTCAGGCTCCTTTTTGCACGGTCGTCTGCGTGCCCTGCCCGGCAAGCACTTTGGCAAGATTGCCCTGCTCGCGGATCGAAAAAACGACGATCGGAATTGCATTGTCACGGCACAGCGCCACGGCAGCCGCATCCATTACCTTGAGATTGCCTGCCAGCACGGTGTCGTAATCGACGGTATCATAGCGCTTGGCCGAAGGATTGGTCTTGGGATCGCTGTCATAGACCCCATCGACACTGGTGCCCTTGAGCAAGGCATCGCAGCGCATTTCCGCCGCCCGCAGGGCCGCGCCCGAATCCGTGGTGAAATAGGGCGCGCCAACCCCGGCAGCGAAGATCACCACCCTGCCCTTCTCCAGATGCCGCTCGGCCCGGCGGCGGATCACCGGCTCGCAGACCTTGTCCATCTCGATGGCGCTTTGCACGCGGGTGGGCACGCCGAGCTGCTCCAGCGCATTCTGCATGGCGAGCGCATTCATCACGGTGGCCAGCATGCCCATGTAATCGGCCTGGGCGCGGTCCATGCCCTTGGCGGCCCCGGCCATTCCGCGAAAGATATTGCCCCCGCCGATCACCAGGCAGATTTCAAGGCCGGAATCCTTCGCCGCCTTCACTTCTTTGGCAAGTTCCGCGACAAACACCGGATCAATCCCGAACTGCTGGGAACCCATCAGCACTTCGCCGGACAATTTCAGCAGGATGCGCTTGTATTGGGGCATGGGGCGGCGAACCTCTCGGCGTGTTGCGAGCGGCCTTAGCCGGGCAAGGGCGCTGGCGTAAAGGGATATGCGAAGGGCGGCACCCTTGCGAGTGCCGCCCCCCGAAACCCGCCCCGGTACGTCTCCGGCGCAGGCTAACTCTAATTCGCTCAGCCAGCCGCCTGGGGCACGCCCGAAGCTGCGGCCACTTCAGCCGCGAAATCGCTGACTGCCTTCTCGATGCCTTCGCCGAGCTGGAAGCGGACATAGTCCTTGAGCACGATCGGCTTGCCGGCGTCCTTTGCCGCCTGGGCAACGACCTGGGCTACCGGGGTCTTGTTGTCCATCACGAACACCTGGCTGAGCAGGGCATTGTCCTTGGCGAACTTGGCCACCGCGCCATCGACCATCTTGGCCTGCACTTCGGCGGGCTTGCCGCTTTCGGCTGCCTTTTCGGCCGCGATCTTGCGTTCGCGGGCGATCATTTCGGGATCGAGATCGTCGGCATTCAGCGCCAGCGGAAAGGCTGCGGCGATGTGCATCGCGATCTGCTTGCCGAGCGGCTCAAGCACATCGGCACCCGCCTCGCTCTCAAGCGCGACCAGCACGCCGATCTTGCCGAGCATCGGCGCGGCGGCATTGTGCACATAGGGCACGACCACGCCATTGCCGACCGAGACGGTCTTCATCCGACGGACCTGCTGATTTTCGCCGATCGTGGCGACGTTGCTGGTGAGCTTGTCGGCAACAGTGCCGCCATCGGGATAGGCCGCACCCTTGAGCGCTTCGACATCGTCGCTGGACGCTTCGAGCGCGACTGCGGTGGTCTTGCGGACGAAATCCTGGAACTGGTCGTTCTTGGCGACGAAGTCGGTTTCCGAATTGACCTCAACCGCGACACCCCTGGTGCCTGCGACGGCGACGCCAACCAGACCTTCGGCAGCCGTTCGGCTCGATTTCTTGGCCACTGCGGCCAGACCCTTGGCGCGCAGCGAATCGACAGCGGCTTCGAAATCGCCGCCGGTCTCATCAAGCGCCTTCTTGCAATCCATCATGCCTGCGCCGGTGCGTTCACGCAGGTTCTTAACGTCAGTGGCGGTGTAGGCCATTGCGCATTTCCTCTTGAATTAGCCTCATTGCGCCCGGGCCCCTGGACCCGGAACGCAACAATGGTGTGACAGTGGCCTCAGGCCTCGGGTGCGGCGTCTTCGGCTGCGGCAGCCATTTCGGCGGGCGCATCCATTTCGGCAGGCGCCTCTTCGATCACGGCCACTTCCTCAGGCAGCGGCTCGTCCATCGCACCGATATCGGCGCCCGACTTAACCACGGCTTCACGTCCGCCCCGCGTCGCCGCCGTGGCAATTGCATCGCAATAGAGGCGCACCGCACGGCTGGCATCGTCGTTGGCCGGAACCGGGAAGGCAATGCCCGAGGGATCGACGTTGGAATCGAGGATGGCAACGACCGGAATGCCGAGCACGTTGGCTTCCTTGATCGCCAGCTCTTCCTTGTTGGCATCGATCACGAACATCACGTCGGGAATGCCGCCCATGTCGCGGATGCCGCCGAGCGAGAGCTCAAGCTTGTCACGCTCGCGCGTGAGCTGGAGAACTTCCTTCTTGGTGAGACCAACGGTATCGCCCGAAAGCTGTTCTTCCAGGCTCTTGAGCCGCTTGATCGAGTTCGAGATCGTCTTCCAGTTGGTCAGCATGCCGCCAAGCCAGCGGTGGTTGACGAAATGCTGGCTGCAGCTGCGCGCTGCCTCGGCGATCGGGCCCTGCGCCTGGCGCTTGGTGCCGACGAACAGCACCTTGCCGCCGGCCTGCACCGTTGCCGAAACGAATTCGAGCGCGCGGGCGAACAGGGGAACGGTCTGCGACAGGTCGAGAATGTGGACGCCATTGCGCGCGCCGAAGATATACGGCTTCATGCGCGGGTTCCAGCGGTGGGTCTGATGGCCGAAGTGTGCGCCGGCCTCAATCAATTGGTGCATCGTGACGACAGGAGCCGCCATAGGATAATTCCTTTCCGGTTGTTGCCCCGAAGGGCCCTTGCGGGAGGCTGGAACCGTGCGGTCAAATCCCGCTGCGGCACCGGTTTGCAAAACGCTTCCCGTGTGGATTTGTCGCGGGCGATATGCCCGTGACGGAGCGGGCCTTTAACCGCGCAGGTGGCAGAAATCCAGCCCTATTTGCCGAATGAGAACAAAAAGTGAATTTTTCGCTTGACGCATTTGGAACATTATCAGAACATATCCCCACGACAAACGAAGGGATCGAAGCCATGGCTGCCATTCTGCTCACCACACTGTTCGCCGCTGCCGCAGTTCTTGCGCTGGGGGCGATCGGGGCAAGCTGGCGGCAATTTGGCACGGCAGCCCTGGCCCTGCGCGATCAGCTGGCGGCCTGCGGCACTGCGCGCGAACTGCGCTTCACCCTGGTGACGACCGAAGTTCGGCAAGTGGGCGCCACCGTTTACCGGCCCCAGTTCAGGGCTTCGGCGCGGACTCTTCCGTTGCAGCCAGTTTTGCGCGCCGCCGCTTGACCCGGGCATAACCGATCACGCCAACCGGCAGCAGCGCCAGATATATCGCACAGATGCCGATCAGGGTCAGCCACGGTTCGGTCAGCAAGGCGGCAACGACCAGTCCGGCCAGGGCAATGACTTCCAGCCTGATGTTCTTGCGCAGGCGCAATTTGCCCCAGCTGAGCGTCGCGACATTCGAGATCATCAGGAATGCCACCGCAACCAGCCAGGCGCTGACCAGCAGCGGCGCGGCCGTTTCTTCCCGGCCGGTCACCACCCACAGATAGATCGGCAGCATCGCCAGCCCTGCCCCGACGGGAGCCGGAATTCCCGTGAGGTAACCGGCCGCCTTGCGCGGCTCGTCGTCTAGATCGATCCTGGCGTTATAGCGCGCGAGCCGCAGAACGCAGCAGATCGCATAGGCCAGTGCGGCGAACCATCCGAGTCGCGGCAGGTTTTCGAGTGTCCACAGATAGACAATCAGCGCCGGGGCGACACCGAACGAGATCGCATCGGCAAGACTGTCCAGCTCGGCTCCGAAGCGCGATTGGGCCTTGAGCAGACGGGCGATGCGCCCGTCGATCCCGTCAAGCATGCCCGCCAGGATGATCGCCAGCACAGCCTTCTCGAAATCTCCCCCAATGGCAAAGCGGATCCCGGTAAGGCCAACGCACAGCGCCGCGGCGGTGATCGCGTTGGGAACCATGGTGCGCAATGTAAGTCCGCCCGGGAGCAGTCCCTTGGGCTGGTCTTCATCACCAATCACTGACTGATACCCTCGATAAGATCGGTTCGTCCCATCTCGGCCAGGACCGTCTCTCCGGCAACGATCCGCTGGCCCATCAGAACCTTTGGTTCGGTCCCGGCAGGAAGATAGACGTCGACCCGGCTGCCGAACCGGATCAGTCCGACGCGCTGCCCGGCTGCAAGCATGTCGCCCGGCTTGACGAAAGGCACGATTCGCCGCGCGACCAGACCGGCGATCTGGGTGAAACCGATGGCGAGGCCATCCGACCGCTCGATCAGGATATGCTGGCGCTCATTTTCCTCGCTCGCCTTGTCGAGGTCGGCGTTGAGAAATTTCCCGGGAATATAGACTACCCGCCGTACCGTGCCGCCAATCGGCGCCCGGTTGATGTGCACATCGAACACCGACATGAAGATCGAAATCCGCGTAACCGGCTCGTCCGGCAGGCCAGCAGAGCCACTGCCATCGTCGATGCACAGCTCGCGCGGCGGCGCGACTTTCTGGATCAGGGTGACCAAACCGTCAGCCGGGGCCACGATCAGGTTTGCGCTTTGCGGCGTGACCCGGTGCGGATCGCGGAAAAAAGCCAGCACCCACAGCGTCAGCCCGCCGAGCGGCCAGGCCAGCGTTTCCCAGGCGAAAGTCGCCGTAAGCGCACAGATCGCTGCGGCAATCAGCGCGAACTTGCGGCCTTCGGGATGAACCGAAGGCCAGTTCCACGCGGCCTCGCCGCGGCCTTGGTTGTCGAGAATTTCACCGGGCATGTTGAGACCTCTAGGTCGTAGCGTGTCGTGGAGCAAGCGCAGTAACCATGCCAAGCCTTGAAGAGACATGTCTGCCCCCAAAGCGGGGCAGGGTGGTGGACAGGGCTGGATTCGAACCAGCGTACGCTTGCACGGGCAGATTTACAGTCTGCTGCCTTTAACCACTCGGCCACCTGTCCATACCATGGCGCAGCGGGGGCCGCCTCGCTGCGAAGGCGGGCAAATGGCGAAGCGGGCCTTGCCTGTCAATGGGGCGACTGGCAGGAGGGCTGCCATGAACCACATCAGGCAAGAAAAATGAGCAAGGCGCGGGCGCTGCGCGGGCGGGCAGGACGGATGAAAGGCGGGCGCGGTTCGGGCCGGGCCAGCACCGGCGCGGTGCGGCTGTGGGGCCGCCATGCGGTCGAGGCGGCGCTCAAGAACCCGGAGCGCAACCACCGCAAATTGTGGGCAACGCGAGAGGGCATCGCCTCGCTGGATGGCGAGCTTCCGGACAATTTCCCTGTTGAGTATGCCCAGCCCGCCGATCTGGGCCGCCTTGTCGCCCGCGATGCACCGCACCAGGGGCTGGTGCTCGAATGCGACGCGCTGGAGGACGTTTTTCTCGAAGACGTTCTCACCGGAGATCCCGCGCGGCCAATCGTCGTGCTTGATCAGGTGACTGATCCGCACAATCTGGGAGCAATCCTGCGCTCTGCCGCCGCTTTCGATGCCGCAGCGCTGGTAACACAGGATCGTCACGCCCCGCCCGAATCGGGAGTCGTGGCAAAATCGGCCTCTGGCGCGCTCGAAACAGTTCCCTGGGTGCGGGTGGTCAACCTCGCCCGGGCGCTCGAGGAAATCGCCGAAGCGGGCTACTGGCGGATCGGGCTGGCAGGCGAAGCCGAGCTGAACCTTGCCGATGCCCTGCCGGCCGGGCCGGTCGCGCTGGTGCTTGGCGCGGAAGGCGAAGGCATGCGGCACAACATTACCCAGCACTGCGATGCCCTGGCGCGGCTGCCGATCAGTAACGCAATGGAAAGCCTTAACGTGTCCAATGCGGGAGCCATTGCGCTTTATGCGGTGGCGACGAGATCGCACGAGGAGAGTTAGCCTTGAACAGACGCATCGCCGCCGCCCTCGCCTGCTGCGCCCTTGCCCTTTCGCTCGCAGGCTGCCTGCTCTCTCCGGGAAAGTTCGTGTCAACGCTCGACCTGCGGCGCGATGGCCAGTTCAGCTTCGCCTACAAGGGCGAGATTTTCACCATCGCGCTCAGCAAGCTGGCGGAAATGGGCCGCACGGCGAACAAGCCGTTCGAACCTTCGGAATGCACCAATGATGAGGGCCAGACCCGCAAGTGCACCGCCGCCGAAGTGGCCGAGCAGAAGAAAAGCTGGGAAGAAAGCCGCGCTGCGGATGCCGAACGCAACCGCAAGGAGGCAGAGCAGTTCAAGCAGATCTTTGGCGGCATCGATCCTTCCAACCCCAAGGCGGCGGAGGAACTGGCCGCGCGCCTGCGCCGTCAGGCCGGATGGCGCTCGGTGGTCTACAAGGGCGATGGCCTGTTCGAGGTGGATTTCGCGATCTCAGGCCGCCTTGGTCACGATTTCATCTTCCCGACGGTCGAGCGCTTCCCGATGGCCAACAGTTTCGTCCATGTGAATCTGCGCGGAGATCGCACGGTGCGCATCGATGCGCCTGGCTTCGCGCCGTCGAATTCGGGCGCGCCGTTCTCGCAGATCGGACTGCTGGGCATGGCGATGAGCGACAAGATGGGCAAGGATGGAAAAGGCGCCGTGCCCGGTGTGCCCGCGCTTGAGGGAACTTTCGTAGTCACCACCGATGGCGCAGTGCTTGCCAACAACACCGACGAAGGTCCGCAGAAAGACCCGGCTGGCCAGCGGCTTGGCTGGCAGGTGAATGTGCGTGCGCCGGCTGCGCCAACAGCGCTGATCCGGCTGGATCCACAAGCCCCCTGAAGACAAGCCCCATAGAGCGGATTGCGGTATATCTGACCCACCCTGATTGCGCTCAGGAAGCTTGGCTCGGTCAAGAAGCCTTGCGCAGAGCCGGGCTGGTTGCACCGGACCAGCAAGGCGACGCTGACTCGCGACGCGGGGATGGTCCTAAGGCGACCCGCTCCGGGGCGGGTTGCTTCAGGAAGCCCATTTCCAGCGTCGCCTCGCTGATCGGTCAACTATGCCCGACCTGCGCATGGCTCCCTCCTCGCTTCTTGAACTGGGCCAAAATCGGCTCCGTCAGGGTGGGTCAGATATACCGCAATCCGCTCTAGCGAAACGCCGCCCCCGCACTGGCGGAGACGGCGTTTCAATAGGCAGCGCCCGGAAGGGCGTGCGGCGACGGTCTTAGTTGACGGCGTCCTTCAGGCCCTTGCCAGCCTTGAACTTCGGCTGGGTGCTTGCCTTGATCGGCATCGCTTCGCCGGTGCGCGGGTTGCGACCGGTCGAGGCCTTGCGGCGGGCAACCGAGAAAGTGCCAAAACCGACCAGGCGCACTTCGTCGCCCTTCTTCAGTGCGCCAGTGATCGCGTCGAACACGCCCTCGACAGCCTTGGTGGCATCGCTGCGGGTCAGGCCGCTGGAATCTGCAACTGCGCCGATCAGATCGTTTTTGTTCATTATTGGAACCCCTACCTTGGAAGTGAAACGGAAAGCCTGAATCGCCTGAAAAAGCGAGACGCGGATTTGAGCGGTTTTGCCCGGCGTGTCAAAGCCGAATCCGGCCAGAAATCCCCGAATATCCACGAAATCCCGCCAATTGCGGTGAATCGTGCACTTGTGCGGCGCAGCAACTGCTTGCGGATGAAAGCAGTCGCCCGATTCGCCCGTCAATCGGGCGAATCAGTGTGCCGTCGGCGAGGGCGCCGAACCCGTTTGGGCAGCGGCTGCTGCCTGGCTGGCAAGCTCGTCTGCCTCGGTCCATTCGATCGGAGCGACTGGTTCAACCAGCGCACGGGCCAACACCTCGTCAACGTGGCTGACGGGCACAATCTCCAATCCTTCCTTAATGTTGGCCGGGATCTCGGCAAGGTCCTTGCGGTTCTCTTCGGGGATAAGCACCGTCGCAATTCCGCCGCGCAGCGCAGCAAGCAGCTTTTCCTTGAGGCCGCCAATCGGCAGCACCCGCCCGCGCAGGGTAACCTCGCCGGTCATCGCCACATCGGCGCGCACCGGATTGCCGGTCAGCGTCGAGACGATCGAGGTGACCATGCCGACCCCTGCCGAAGGGCCATCCTTGGGCACCGCGCCTTCGGGCAGATGGATATGGATGTCCTTCTTGTCGAACACCGATGGCTTGATGCCATAGGCTGGGCTGCGTGATTTGACGAAACTGAAGGCGGCCTGGACCGATTCGGTCATCACTTCGCCAAGCTTGCCAGTGGTCTTGATCCCGCCCTTGCCAGGCACGGTGACGCTTTCGATGGTCAGCAGTTCGCCGCCAACCTCGGTCCAGGCGAGGCCAGTGACTGCGCCGATCTGGTTCTCCTCGTCGGACATGCCATGGCGGAACTTGCGCACTCCGGCAAAGTCGCCGAGGTTTTCCGGGGTGATCGTGACCGAGGCGGTCTTGCCTTCGAGGATCTGGCGCAGAACCTTGCGCGCCAGCCGTGCGATCTCGCGCTCAAGGGTGCGCACCCCGGCTTCGCGGGTATAATAACGGATCAGATCGCGCAGGCCCGCATGGGTCAGCTCGAATTCGCCCTTCTTGAGCCCGTGTGCCTCGATCTGCTTGGCGATCAGGTGGCGCTCGGCGATCTCGACCTTCTCGTCCTCGGTGTACCCCTCAAGCCGGATGATCTCCATCCGGTCGAGCAGCGCCTGCGGCAGGTTGAGGCTGTTGGCGGTGCAGACGAACATCACGTCCGACAGGTCGAAATCGAGTTCGAGGTAGTGATCCTGGAACTTGGAGTTCTGCTCAGGATCAAGCACTTCGAGCAATGCCGAGGCGGGATCACCGCGGAAATCCTGGCCCAGCTTGTCGATCTCGTCGAGCAGGAACAACGGATTGCTGGTTCCGGCCTTCTTGAGATTGGTGACGATCTTGCCCGGCAGCGAACCAATGTAGGTGCGCCGGTGGCCGCGAATCTCGGCCTCATCACGCACCCCGCCGAGCGACTGGCGCACGAATTCGCGGCCCGTGGCGCGAGCGATCGACTTGCCAAGCGAGGTCTTGCCGACACCCGGCGGTCCGACCAGGCACAGGATCGGGCCCTTGAGCTTGTTGGTCCGCGCCTGCACCGCGAGATATTCGACGATCCGTTCCTTGACCTTCTCCAGTGCATAGTGATCGTCGTCGAGCACGGTCTGGGCGGCGGCAATGTCCTTCTTGAGCTTCGACTTCTTGCCCCAGGGCAGGGCCAGCAGCACATCGAGGTAGTTTCGGATCACCGTAGCCTCGGCGCTCATCGGCTGCATCGCCTTGAGCTTCTTGAGTTCGGCCTGGGCCTTGGTGCGCGCTTCCTTGGAAAGCTTGAGCTTGTCGATCTTGGCCTGCAATTCGGCCACCTCGTTGACCTCTTCGCCTTCGCCGCCCAGTTCCGACTGGATCGCCTTCAATTGCTCGTTGAGGTAGTATTCGCGCTGGGTCTTCTCCATCTGGCGCTTGACCCGGCCGCGAATCTTGCGCTCGACCTGCAGCACGCCCAGCTCGCCTTCCATGAAGCCGAGCGCCATTTCGAGCCGCTTGAGGGGATCGGTCTCGGTCAGCATTGCCTGCTTGTCGGCAACCTTGGCGGTCAGCTGCGCGGCGACCGCATCGGCCAGCCGCGAGGCATCGTCGATATCGGCAAGCTGCTCACCGGCATCCTGCGACAGCTTCTTGTTGAGCTTGGCATATTCGCCGAACTGCTCGACCACCGAGCGCATGGTTCCGGCCACTTCGGTGCCCGAAGCGGTCACCGGTTCCAGCAGCTCGACTTCGGCCAGAAGCAGCTCTCCGTGGCTGCCGCTTTCTTCCTGGAGACCGGCCAGCAGCCCGCGGCCCTGCCCTTCGACCAGCACCCGCACGGTGCCATCGGGCAGCTTGAGCAGCTGGAGCACTGTCGCGACAACGCCGGTATCATAAAGATCATCGCGATCGGGATCATCACAACCGGGATCGAGCTGGGCGAGCAGGAAGATATCCTTCTGCCCCGCCATCGCCGCCTCCAGCGCCGCCACCGACTTTTCGCGCCCGACAAACAGGGGCACGACCATGCCGGGGAAGACGACGATATCGCGCAAGGGCAGGAGCGGGAGGAGAGTCACTGGCATGTCCGTTCACTGGTGCGCCGCGGGGCGCTGTTGGACGCGGGATATGGGGTGCCTTGCCCGCCGGTGCAATGGCGGATTGTTGCGGGCTTGTGGAAGCAACACTCTTAAGCTCGCACCGCAATCGAACGTAATTGCACATAAGCGCTTATCATGTTATCTGCTTATCCAGCTGAAGGAGCGCATATGGGCGACGAACCAACCCGCTGGACAGTAAATGTAGCGAGCCGGACAGATATCGATCTGCGCACCTATCTTGCGCAACGAGGCATGAAAAAGGGCGATCTTTCGAAATTTATCGAGGACGCGGTCAAGTGGCGCCTTTTCGATCTTACAGTCCAGGAAGCGCGAGCCGCCTTCGCTGACCTGGAGCCTGACGAACTCGAAGATCTGATCGGCGAGGCTGTCCTCGCAACGCGGGACGCTTGAGGGTCGTTCTCGACACGAATGTGCTGGTCAGTGCACTGCTCAATGCGAAGTCTCCGCCTGGGCAAGCTCTCGAACTGTGGCGGCGTGGGCGGTTTGAACTGCTAAGCTGCGAGGAACAACTCGAAGAATTCCGGCGCGTAACCCGCTATGAAAAAATTCGCCAGCGACTGCCGCAAGCGCTTGCCGGCCGTCTCGTCAATGAACTGCGCTCACTCGCCGCAATGGTCGGAAGTTTGGCGCAAGTCGATCTCTCCACCGACCCGTGGGACAACTTTCTGCTAGGCCTGGCGCAATCCGGCCATGCAGATTTTCTCGTGACAGGAGACAAGGCCGGGCTCCTCGATCTGCACCGCCACGGCTCCACCATGATCATCTCGGCGAGGCATTTTCTGGAGCGAATTTAGATTTCAGTTACAACCCCGGCAGCCTGAACCGCGGCGGCAGGCCCATACTAGTTACGCCGCCTTGAGCGAAGCAATTGGCAAAGCAATCGTCTCAAGAGTGCCAAGATCAAGCTTCTTTGAAGCCCCATCGATGTCCAGCCCGACGACCGCGCCATCACTGCCGAAATCGGCGTTAAGACCATCAGCAATCTCGCGCGTCTCGACCGAGGCGCCTTCGCGCAATTCGATGTAGAGGCTGTCGGTTTCGGGATAATAATGCAGTTTCATAATCAGTCCTCGCGGAAACCGCGATCCAGAAATGCGTTGTGTAATGTCTCGCCATCTTCAAGCGTTACCACACGCAGGATGCGCTCATCCGGTTCGCTTGGCAAGGAAACCCTTCCCCAGTAGCGGATGCGACCATCCTCCTGAACTTCGCGGCGGAGCGGAGCGGCAATGACTTTGAGGCATAATTCGACTGTCAAATAGGGCCGCTTGCGCATGACCTGTTCGTCAAAATAACGCGTCGTCGCCATCGAGGCCTCACATCCCCGGCAGCTTGAACCCCGGCGGCAGCCCCATGCCCTGCTGCATGCGCGCCATTTCCTCGCCGGCGACCCGGTCGGCCTTGGCGCGGGCGTCGTTGTAGGCGGCGGCGATCAGGTCTTCGAGGATCGGCTTTTCCGAAGCGGTCATCAGGCTGTCGTCGATGGCAACGCCGAGCACCCGGCCCTTGGCCGAACAGCGGATCCTGACCAGCCCGCCGCCCGACAGTCCCTCGACCTCGATCCCGTCGAGCTTGGCCTGGCTTTCGTTCATCTGCTTGCTGATGGTCTCGGCGGCAGCTTGCGCGGCCTGGATCATCTCTTCCATCGACTTCATGTCATCGGCTCCATCTGCGAGCGCCCAGATCGGCGACTTCGCTCTCATCGACAAATTGTGCTTCCGGGAAAGCCGCAAAGGCGGCTTCGACCAGCGGATCGCGGCGCAGTGCATCGGCCTGGCTCTGCGCCGCCACCTCGGCCAGCTCGCGCAGGCTTGGCGCGCCCTCGCCCTCTACCCGTTCAGCCCGCCAGCGCGCGCCGGTGGCCTTGAGCAGCGCATCGCGCAGGTCTGGCGAGGGATCGCCGGGATAGCCGGGCGCCAGCGTGTAGAGCAATTCTTCCGACGCGAGCGAGACCACCCGCACCCAATCGCGCATGATCTGGCCGACGCGCAGCTGGCCGGAATTTTCGACCGATTGCACCAGCGCCTCCCACGGCGGCGCGCCATGATCCTTCGCTGCGGCAGCGGGGCTCTCGTTAGCCGGGCCGCCAGCGGGCGCGGGCCGCGATGCCAGTTCCTCGAGCTTTTTCACCAGCGATCCGGGATCGGGCATGTCGGCGGCGTGCATCACCCGCAGCAGCGCCATTTGCGCCGCGACCAGCGGATCGGGGGCCATGCGCACTTCCTCGAAGCCCTTGAGCAGCAATTGCCAGAGGCGGTGTAGCTGGCCGCCAGAGAGCGATTTTGCCCAGCCCTCTATCGCCTCGCGCTCATCGGCGGAGGCAGCATCGATCGTGCCGAGCTGCGCCACTGTCACCCGGTGGGTCAGCTCCATCGCCCCGCGCAGCAGCGCCAGCGGCTCTACCCCCAGCGAAAATTGCCGGGCGACGAGATCGAGCAGTTCGGCCCCTTCGCCCGCCAGCATCGCGGCGAACAGGCGGCGCTGGACGCTCTTGTCGGCAAGGCCCAGCATATCCTGCACCTGCCCGGCGGTGACCCGGCCTTCGCCGCCCAGATCCGCGTGCGCAATCGCCTGATCGAGGATCGACAGTCCGTCGCGCACAGACCCTTCGGCGGCAGCGGCGATCATCGACAAGGCTTCCAAGTCAGCCTCGACCGCTTCAGCGGCGCAAATTCCGGCGAAGTGTTCTGCCAGCGCAGGCGCTGCAATCCGGCGCAGGTCGAAGCGCTGACAGCGCGACAGGACAGTGACCGGCAGCTTGTCCGCCTCGGTCGTGGCGAACAGGAATTTCACATGCGGCGGCGGTTCTTCCAGCGTCTTGAGCAGCGCGTTGAACGCATTGCGCGAAAGCATGTGGACTTCGTCGATGATGTAGATCTTGTAGCGCGCCGAAACCGCCGAATAGCGCACAGCCTCGATGATTTCGCGGACATCGTCGACGCCGGTGTGGCTGGCGGCGTCCATCTCGATAACGTCAATGTGCCGGCCCTCGGCAATGGCTACGCACGGCTCGCACTGCCCGCACGGATCGATGGTCGGTCCGCCCTGCCCATCAGGCCCGATGCAATTGAGCGCCTTGGCGATCAGCCGCGCGGTCGAAGTCTTGCCCACCCCGCGCACCCCGGTCATCAGGAAGGCATGGGCCAGTCGCTCGCGCCGGATCGCATTGGCGAGCGTTTGCACCATGGCATCCTGCCCGATCAGCTGGCCAAAGGTCTGCGGGCGGTATTTGCGGGCGAGAACGCGATAGGGCTGGCTGGCGGCGACTGGCGCCGGGGCTGTGGCCTGCACTGCAGAGGGCGCAGGAGCAGGAGCGCCGAACATCGATTCCTGCCCGGCCGCCTCAAGCTCGGCAGCGCTCGGCGCAGCTTCGGCTTCCTCAGGTTCGCTGCCAGATATGTCGGGTGAATTGCCCATGGCGGCAGGTTAGGGTCTCGCTGGGCAGATGTCAGTGAAAAAGGAGCCGGCCGACCCGCCGCAATCCGTTGTGGCTGCTTCCTTCCGGACCTGACCAGATTGGCGAACGCAAACGTCCGACCAACTCCCGGCGGCGCATATGGCGGCGACGGAAGGGAATCGCAAGTCGTTCAGCGGAAATTGTCGGAATAGGCCTGAAGCTTGAGACGTTTTACCGGCGTTGCTGCCACGCGGGCCGCAATACCGTGCTTCAGCGCATAGGCTTGCGCTTCTTCGGAAGAAGCAAATTTGAGCACCACCTGCACCTGGGTGTCACCGGAACCGGACCAGCCCATCAGCGGATCGGGCCGACGCGCTTCGGACGGGGCGAATTCGAGAATCCACTGGTCACCATGCGCCTTGCCAGACTGCATGGCGTTTTTCGGCGGCTGATAGATACGGGCTGTCATGGCGCGTGCTTTCGCTCCGGACGCACCAGAAATCAATCCCCCTCCCGCAAGCGGGAGGGGAGTCACTTGCGAGAGGCTTCGAACGCATTTTTCGTCTTCAGGCTTGGGTCTTCGCTCCACGGTTCGTCCGGCCAGCGGTGTTTGGGATAGCGCCCCTTCATGTCCTTCACCACATCGCGCCACGATCCGCGCCAGAAACCCGGCAGGTCGCGCGTGGTCTGGATCGGCTTGCCACCGGGCGAGGTCAGCTTGAGCAGCAGCGGCTGTGGCGGCTGGCCAAACATCGGATGCCGGTCGAGGCCGAACAGTGCCTGGACCCGCAATTCCACCGAGGGGCCGCCTTCGTCCTCATAGTCGATGCTGTGCTGGGTCGCCGCAGGGCTGGTGAAGTGCGGCGGAGCGAGGCGATCAAGTGCCTGGCGATCGTCATAGCTCAGCCGGTTGACCAATGCCTGATGCAACGCGCCGGGATCGAGCGCATCGAGGCGGCGCGCCAGCAGGGGGGCCAGCCAGTCCTCCAGACCGGCAAGCAGCGCCGGTTCCGCCAGCGCGGCGATCCCGGCGAAACGCGCACGTTTAAGCAAGGCCAGACTGCCATGCGAAAACGGAACCAGCGTCAGGCCCGTCTGGCGGATACGCTCGATCAGCAGGCTCTTGATTGCCCCGGCATCGGGTGCGGGATCGGGGCCGCGCGACAGGATCAGGGCACCCAGTCGTTGCTCCAGCAGAGCCTCGACCCGGCTCTCCCCTGCGATCCAGCGCAAGGCCGCGCGGCGCTCGATGCGGTGCGGCAGCCAGCGCAGCACTTCGGCCTCGCTGATCGCAACAGCGCCAGTGATCCGCGCACCCTTGGCCTCGCCCTGCGCCTCGCCCACCGCCAGCCATTCCGCCCGGACCAGCGGCGAGGCGGGATCGAGCCGCAGCCCCCTGCCCCCGGCGGCCAGCCAGTCCTCGCCCATGCCATCGCGGCGTTTGGAAAGATTGTCGGGGAATGCTTCGGCGAGGAGCACGGCAAGCGGCGGTGCTTCTCCCCTCTTCTTCAGGGGAGGGTCGGGGTGGGCTTTGTCCGGTAAGTGCTGCGATCAGACGTCAGACCCCGCCCTAACCCCTCCCCTGAAGGGAGGGGCTTTTTTGCGGATTCTCGCCCAGCCTGCGGCCAATCTCCGCGAGGCCTCCGCCCGCGCCGAGCGGTCCGCGTCCCACCGCTCCAGCCGCTGCGCCAGGTCATCCGCGCGCCCGCCCAGCCCGCGCTCCTGCAACAGCAGGGCCAGCTTTGCTGCAACCTTTTCGGCACCATGCTGCGCAGCATAAAGCAGCATATGCGCGAGCGGCGGGTCCATCGGCAGAGAGGCCATGGCCCTGCCATGCGGGGTGATGCCCAACTCCGACCACCTGAGCCGTCGAAGCCAGTGCGCCCAGCGCCGCAAGCTTGTCGCGCGCCGCCGCCAGAGCCGCAGCAGGCGGCGCATCGAGCCAGGCCATGCCGGCAGGATCGCCCGCACCCCATCCGGCCAGCGACAGCAGCAGCGGCGCAAGATCAGAGGTCAATATCTCGGGCGGATCGAAAGCGGCGCGCCCGGCATGCGCCGCTTCTTCCCACAACCGGTAGACCACCCCCGGCCCCTGCCGCGCCGCCCGCCCGGCCCGCTGTGCGGCTGCCGCTTGCCCCGCGCGGTGAGTCACCAGCCGCGAAACCCCCGCCGCCTTGTCGAACTCCGCCCGGCGCGAGAGACCGGCATCGACCACCACCGAGACGCCGTCCAGCGTCAGCGAGGTCTCGGCAATGGCTGTGGCAAGCACGATCCGCCGGCGGCCGTCAGGATCGCGCCGGATTGCAGCACGCTGGGCGGCAGGTTCGCACTGGCCGTGAAGCGGCAGGACCAGGGCCTCAGGCAGTTTCCCTGCCAGCCGCTCGCGCGTCCGCTCGATCTCGCCGACGCCGGGCAGGAAGGCCAGGATATCGCCCTGCTGCTCGCGCCAGGCGGTCAGGATAGCGGACGCCATCGCATCTTCGAGGCGCAGCTCAGGCCGCGCACCCAGCCAGCGGATGGCCAATGGATGCGCCTTGCCCTCGCTTTCAATGACCGGCGGGCGTCCGTCCCCAGCAAGCGCTGGCAAACCGCGCGCCGTCGATCGTTGCCGACATCACCAGCAACCGCAGATCTTCACGCAGCACTTGCTGAGTTTCAATCGCCAGCGCGAGGCCAAGATCGCTGTCGAGATGCCGCTCATGCGCCTCGTCAAACAGCACCGCGGACACGCCGGCCAGCTCGGGGTCGCCGAGAATGGTCGAGACGAAAATCGCCTCGGTCATCACCACAATGCGGGTGCGGCCCGAGCGTTTGCTGTCGAGCCGGGTCAGATAGCCGACCGTCTCCCCCGCCTGCTCTCCCAGCAGTTCCGCCATCCGCTCCGCCGCAGCGCGCGCGGCAACGCGGCGGGGGGAAAGCACAATGACCGTGCCGCTGCACCACGGCTCGGCGAGCAGGGCAGGCGCAACCGCAGTGGTCTTGCCCGCACCCGGCGGGGCAATGAGCACGGCGGAAGCACGCGCGCGCAGGGCAGCGATGAGACCAGGGAGGACAGCGTGGATGGGGAGCCCATCGCTCACGAGGATTGGCGCATTGTCGATAATATCAGACGAATGCGGATCTTCTGTCAGCTTTTGCGATCTCTGGAGAGGCCATTGTCAAACCACCGCATGCCAAATCCCGCCAAAATCATGGCCAAACCGACAAAGTGAAAAATCTGAGTGACATCGCTCATGATCCGGCGTCCTTATCACATATCTGCGCAACTTTCAATTGACGCTGCAAAAATGCAAGCTTGTCGGGCACCGGCAGCGAAGAATTCAGAACATCGTCCCTTATTGCTTCATGAGCGCGAGAGCAGGCTTCGCGATGCATTGTGTCGATGCGATCCTGATCCTTGTCGAAGTAGTTCAAAAGACCTGTCACCAATGCAAGGAGCGCACCTCCGCCAAGCAACCATTCGCCCACCACTCTGCGCATTGATCGCCTCTCTGGCATGCCTCAATACCTTCTCGCCACCGCAAATTCCGCCGCCTCGGCCATCGCGGCTCTCGCCTCTCCGGCCGGAAACCCGGCGATGGCATCGATGGCGCGCTGGGCAAAGTGCCGCGCGCGATCGCGGGTGGCGCTGACGGTGTCGTGGCGGGCGATCAGCGAAACGGCGTGGGCGAGATCGGCATCGGTGGTGCTGAACCCGGCGATGGCATCCTGCCAGAAAGTGCGCTCTTCGGCGCTGCCTCGGGCATAGGCGAGGATCACCGGCAGGGTCATCTTGCCGTCGCGGAAATCGTCGCCCTTGCCCTTGCCCATTTCGTCGGCTTCGGAATCGTAATCGATGGCATCGTCGACCAGCTGGAAGGCAATGCCGAGATTGCGGCCATATTCTTCGAGCGCGCGCTCTTCGGCTTCGCTGCGTTCGGCAACCACGGCAGCGATCCGCGTGGCGGCGGCGAAGAGGGCGGCGGTCTTGGCGCCGATGATCGAGAGGTACCGCTCCTCGCTGGTCTCGATATGGCGCTGGGCGGTGAGCTGATCGACCTCGCCCTCCGAGATCACCGAAGATGCACGCGACAGGATCTTGAGCACCCGCAGGCTGCCATCCTCGACCATCAGCTCGAACGCGCGGGTAAACAGGAAGTCGCCGACCAGCACCGTTGCCGGATTGCCGAAGACGATGTTGGCGGTTTCCTTGCCGCGCCTGAGGTCAGAACCGTCGACGACGTCGTCGTGGAGCAGCGTCGCGGTGTGGATAAATTCAACCGCAGCGGCCAGCTTGTGGTGCCGCTCCCCGTGATAGTCGCACAGTGCCGCCCCGGCGATGGTCAGCATCGGCCGCAAACGCTTGCCGCCGCCTGAGATCAGATGGCCTGCCAGAGCCGGGATCAGCGGAATTTCGCTCTGCATCCGCTCGAGTATTACCGAATTGACGCTGTTCATGCCTGCCGCCGTCAACGCCAGCATCGGATCAAGCGAGGGCTGCGAGGCGACGCGGGCGCAGCGGCGATTACATCGGCTGTGAATGGGGCAGTCATGCGCGCGCCATTGCCAGCATTGGCGCACAAGGCAAGTGCAAAGCAGGCAATGGCAATGGCAGATTTACTCATGCTAGCGAAGTGGCCATGAGCGACACTTCTCCCGACCAGACCCTCGCCGCCTATCGCGCCTCGATCGACAACATCGACGCGGCCCTTATCCATATCCTTGCCGAGCGCTTCCGGATCACCAAGGCCGTGGGAGCCTACAAGGCCGAAAAGCGCCTTCCTCCTTCCGATCCCGGGCGCGAGGAAGCCCAGATCGCCCGGCTGCGCAAGCTTGCGGTGGAAGCGCAGCTGGACCCTGAGTTTTCCGAGAAGTTCCTGCGCTTCGTGATCGAGGAAGTGATCCGCCATCACGAACAGGCCAAGGCGCAGAACGGGGGCTAACTCCGCTTCGGCCCCTTGGGAATGTCCCGGTAGGGCACACCCTTGTCGCCCGATGCCTCGCGCGGCATGCCCAGCACCCGCTCGGCCACCACATTGCGCGATATCTCGGTAGTGCCGCCCCCGATGGCAGCCGACCTGGCGCATCAGGAAGTTCATGCCCACCGCATCGGTCGCGCCTTCCTCGTCCTCGTCCCACACGCTCGCGCCAGCGCCTGCCAGCTCGAATGCAATCGTCGAGCGCCGCGCAGCAGCGACGCCGCGAAACACCCGGTCGACCGAGGACATGTCGGTGTTGCCCTTGCCCGACGAGGCAGCGCTGGCGATGCGATGCGAGAGGTGCTGGGTAACAAGGCCCAGCGCCCGGTGCTCGCCAATCAGTTCGCGCGCGGCGGGATCGCCCAACCGGCCGGCCTTGCGGGCGATGGCGACGGTCGAAGGCTCGTGCGCACTGGCTTTGGCGCCGCCGATCGGGTGGGTGACATAGGGCGAATTGTGCCCCAGCCGTTCGTGATACATCCAGCGCTGGCCGATGGTCCAGCCGGCGTCGATCTCGCCCATCCGGTCGCTGTCGGGAATGCGCACGTCGGTGAAAAATTCCTGGCAAGCCTCTGATTCGCCGTTCAATCGCTCGATCCGGTGGATTTCCACGCCTGGCTGGTGCAGCGGCATGATAAACACCGACATGCCCTGATGCTTGGGCACATCCCAGTTGGTGCGGACGAGAATCAGCCCCCAGTCCGCCCACCAGGCGCGCGAGGTCCACACTTTCGAGCCGTTGAGGATCCAGTCGCCATCGGAATTGCGCACCGCACCGGTCGAAATCCCCGCAACGTCAGAGCCGCCGCCCGGCTCTGAAAGCAGCTGCACCCAGACCTCATCGCCCTTCAGGATTGCGGGCAGGTGCGCGGCCTTCTGCTCGGGCGTCGCCCATTCGAGCAAGGTCGAGGCACAGGGAGAGAACGTCGGCACTGCGAATCGCGAGGGGTATTCGTGGCCCGCAAGTTCCTCGTTGAAGGCACGGTTGTGTTCCGGGGTCAGGCCTTGCCCGCCGTATTCCCTGGGGAAGCAGATACCGGCAAATCCGCCATCGTACAGCTTCCTCTGCAAATCGCGGTCGCGCTGAACCGCCTTCAGCTCCTCCTCGTCATTCTCGCAATGCTGGGTCATGTCCCAGCCCTGCATCGGCCCGAGATTGTCCTTGATCCAGGCGCGGGCGCGCAGCGGAAGGCTTCGACGGTTTCGGTGTGTCGCTCACGCTGCCATCTCCCCTTCGATCTGCATCGCCGCCAATCAGCCGCCGGTGCTCTGCCGGCGTGCCATAGAGCAGCCGGATTGAGCGTCACCCTGCGCAGGAAGAAGTGCAGGTCGTGCTCGTAGGTCACGCCGATGCCGCCGTGCATCTGGACGCAGTCCTGCGCCAGTTCGACGCCTTGCTCGCCGATGTAGCTTTTGGCGGTGCTGGCAAGTTCGCCTGCACCTTCGGCGAAGTCGGCCACCGCGTCGGCCGCCGCATCGCTGATCGCGTGGCTGGCCTCGAGCCATGATTTCATGTCGGCAAAGCGGTGCTTGAGCGCCTGATACGAGGCGAGCGCGCGGCCGAAGGTGTAGCGGTTGAACGCCCAGTCGAGCGTCATCTCGAAAGCTGCATCCATCGCGCCGACGGATTCAGCCGAGAGCATCACCGAGGCGAGCTGGACTTGCCGCCAGACTGCGGCATCGGCCTTGGCATAGTCGCCCACCAGCGACGAGGCGGGACGCGCACGCCATCGAACGACACAGCGGCAAAGCGCCGCGTCACGTCAATGGCTTTCAGCGGCTTGATCTTCACGCCAGATGCATCGGCAGGGATCAGCACCTGGGTCATCCCGCCTTCGCTGCGGCCGGTGACCAGCAGCCAGCCTGCCTGCGCTGCGCTTTCGGCCGGTTTGACCGTGCCCTCGATCACCAGATCATCGCCATCGCGGCGGATCGTCACGCTGGCCTCGTCCGCCCGCTGCCAGGGCGCGGCTCCCAGGCAGACCGAGCCGATCGCCGAGCCGCATCAGCACTTCGCCGAGCGCCTGCTGTTGCAAGTCGCCCGCCTGCCCCGAAAGCGCGGCGACCACCACGTTGCAATCGACCAGCGGACCGGGAGCTGCATGCTTGCCAAATTCATAGGCAATCAGCGCCAGATCGGCCATGCCGCGCCCGCTGACCGAACCGCCGCCCTCATCCTCGCTGGCGAGCAGCATGCACCAGCCCAGCTCTGCCCCGCCGGTCCAGTATTCCGGCGCGAAGCCTGCGGGATGATCGCGATCCTTGCGCATCAGCGCAAGGGCGCACGGGCTGCCAGATAGCGCGCTGTGGTATCGCGCAGCAGCTCCTGGTCCGATGTCAGATCATGCCACATGGCCTGGGCTTCCTCTTCCGCAAAATATTTTTTGTTGGAAGCCGATTGGCAGCACTTGTCTGCCATTGGCAAGAGCAAATAACTTCGCCGCGCGCGCTATTACCGCACAGGCCGTTGCGAGGCGCGGCAGAGGGTGGCATGGGAATGCGTGCAGAGGAGTCTCAGAGATGTCAGAAATCGCCGCCGCCACCAATTCCCCAAAACACTCGACGAAGTGCGGGTCGACTATCCCGATGCCCCGGCCAATGTCCCCAAGGACCGGATCGTCGATATCAACTGGGCGATGGGGCAGACGCCCAATGATCTGGTCGATCCCTATGAGCCGTTCAGTGGCTGAACGGCCCCGGTATTCCGCGCCTGCTTTTCAACAAGCCCACCGGCATGGGCATGGAAGCGATTTCCGGCGGCGGCTCGGCAGGCAACTGGATTGCCGCGCATTATGAGGATATCGACCGGATCTATTGCGACAACGAGCATTTCTCCAACAAGGGCACCGCCGAATTCCAGCGGCTGATCGGCGAGACTTTCCCCTCGATCCCGCTCGGCCTCGATCCGCCCGAGCACACTCAGTATCGCATGTTCCTGACCCAGTTCCTCGGCCCCGCCACGATCACCCGGGTGATGGAGCCGATGATCCGCGAGGTCGTGATCGAGATGATCGATGCGATCAAGGACAAGGGCGAGGTCGATATGGCCTGGGATTTCGGCCGGGTGTTCCCGGTGCGGATATTCATGGGGATGATGGGCTTTCCCAAGGAGATGTTCGACGACTTCCTCGAATGGGAATGGAACATCCTCCATTCGGGCAGTCTCGAAAAGATGCAGTGGGCACTGACCAATGTGCTCAATTTCCTGCGCGGTTTCATCGCCGAGAAAGAGAAGAACCCGGACGAGTTCCTGACCTCTTCCATCGTTCACGGCACCACCAAGGGCCGCAAGTTCACCGAGGACGAGAAGATCGGCATGGTCTGGTTCCTGTGGCTGGGCGGGCTCGATACCGTCGCCTCGACGATCAGCCAGATGTTCCGCCGCATGGCGCTGCAGCCCGAAATCCAGACGATGCTGCGCGGCCATCCCGAACTGACCAACGGCGCGGTCGAGGAATTTTTCCGCACCCAGCCGATCCTCAACACCGGTCGCCGTGCGCACAAGGATTTTGAGTGGCACGGGATGCAGATCAAGGCAGGTGACAGCTTCACCGCGTTCAACGTGGCGGGCAATTTCGATCCCACGCGCTTTGAAAACCCGCGTGTGTTCGATCCAACCCGCAAGGGCAACCGCCACTTCACCCTGATCGGCGGGGTCCATTCCTGCCTTGGCGGACATCTGGCACGGCGCGAGCTGCGTATCCTGCTCGACGAATGGTTTGCCCGCATTCCTGAATTCCGGGTCAAGCCGGGCACCGACACCACCGTGTTCCCGGGACTGCTCTCGATCCGCAACCTGCATCTGGTCTGGGATGTGAAGTAGCGGCCATGAAAGGCCGCACACTCGGGCAAGGACTCGAAGTTTCCGCCATGGGCCTTGGCTGCATGAGCCTTTCGGGTGCCTATGGCGAGGCGCTCTCGATGGATGCGGCGGCGGCCGTGCTGCGCGGTGCAGTGGACCGGGGGGTGACCCTGTTCGACACGGCGCAGATCTACGGGCCGTTCCTCAATGAAAAGCAGGTCGGCCATGCGCTTGGTCCGGTGCGCGATCAGGTAAAAATCGCCACCAAGTTCGGCTTCAGGCTTGAAGAAGGCAGCTCTGCCCCGCGCGGCTTTGACAGTCGCCCCGAGACGATCCGCAGGACGGTGGACGAATCGCTCGCCCGGCTGGGGATCGGCCACATCGACCTGCTTTATCAGCACCGCAATGACCGCAAGGTGCCGGTAGAGGACGTTGCTGGCACGGTCGGCGATCTGATCCGCGAGGGCAAAGTTCTCCACTTCGGCATGTCCGAGGCGGAGATCAGCGCCGACAGCATCCGCCGCGCCCATGCGGTGCAACCGGTGACGGCGGTGCAGCTGGAATATTCGCTGTGGTGCCGTGATATCGAGGATGAGGTGCTGCCCACCCTGCGCGAGCTGGGTATCGGGCTGGTATCCTACAGCCCGCTGGGGCGCGGGTTTCTGACCGGCACGGTCAAACCCGGCGCCATTGCCAAAGGCGATTACCGCGCCAACATGCCGCGTTTTCAGGGCGAGGCAGGGCGCGCACAATTTCGCGCTGGTTGAAGCCGTGCAGGCGATTGCGGCACAAAAGGGCTGCACCGCCGGGCAGATCGCACTCGCCTGGGTGCTGCATCAGGGCGAGGATGTCGTGCCGATCCCGGGCACGCGGCGGCTGGAACGGCTGGAGGAAAACATCGCAGCGCTGGATGTGGCGCTGAGCGCGGCGGACCTTGCGGCTATTGAGGCGGCAATCCCGGCAAACGCGGTGCAAGGCGGGCGCTACGCGTGACGGTGCTTGCCGATCCGGTTGAAGAACTGGCGGCACTGGACGCGCACGCGCGGCGGGTGGAAACCCCTTGCGGAGATGGCGCGATGGTTTGGCGGGTATGGGGCAGCGGCCCTGCCCTGGTGCTGGGCCACGGCGGACAGGGCGCATGGTCGCACTGGGTGCGCAATATCGCGGAGCTGGCGGCGCACTACACGGTGATCGCCCCCGATCTGCCGGGGCACGGCGATAGCGCAATGCCGGCCTCGGTCGATCATGACGTGATTTCTGCCGATATTGCCGCGGCCATGCGCCTCTTGCTGCCAACGGATGGCAAGGCGGAATTTGCCGGTTTCTCGTTCGGCGGTGC
Organism: uncultured Alphaproteobacteria bacterium; assembly: GCA_963732725.1. Lineage (GTDB taxonomy): Bacteria > Pseudomonadota > Alphaproteobacteria > Sphingomonadales > Sphingomonadaceae > Novosphingobium. Next base: position 119,143 of record CAVTAQ010000003.1, read on the forward strand.
GGTGTTCACCCACTTCGCGGCGCGCTATCCCCAGTTCGTCCGGCGGGTGATCATCATCGGCACAGGCGGACTGGATACGCCGCACGGGCATATCGATCTTGGCCGGGTTGGCGGCCTGCAAGGCGAAGAGCGCCGCGCCGCGATCAAACGCAACCTGCTCGGGCTGATGCTGCACCATGGCGAAAGCGTCGACGAGATGGCGATGCACCTGCTGGTCGCCAACGGGCGGCAAGCGCGCCTGCCGGTGGTCGATCTGGTGCTACCCGACAAGGTGGCGCTGGCCCTGCCGCAGCTCAGCGTGCCGATCGACGCGATCTGGGGTGAGTTTGACCGCCCGCACCCCGATCCGGCGGTGCAGGAGGCGGTGCTGCGCCGTTCTCAGCCGGATTGCCACTTTCGGGTTATCGCTGGTGCAGGTCACTGGGCGATGTATGAAAAGCCCGAAGCGTTCAACGCGGCGCTGCTGGATATGCTGAGCCAGCCGCCGAGGGAGGTTTCGCGATGACGGTGTTCACCAGGGCCCGGGTCTTCGACGGCACCGCCATGCTGCCGGGCACGCGCACCGTCACGCTTGAAGGAGGCCGCATCGCCTCAATCGGCGAAGGAGAGGGCGGCAAGGACGCCATCGACCTTCAGGGCATGACCCTGATGCCTGGCCTCATCACCTGCCACTTCCATCCCGATTTCTACAGGTTCACGCTTGCCATGGGCATGGCGGGCGAGCCGCTGGGCAAGGAGCTGCCGCCCGGCGTGCTGATGGCGATTGCGGTGCGCAATGCAGGCGTGCTGCTGGAAAGCGGGTTCACCGGCTATGTCGGGGCCACCGCAGGCCACGATATTGATGCCTCGCTCAAGATGGCGATTGAAATGGGCATTGTCCCGGGTCCGCGGATCCGGCCATGCAGCCTCCACATCGGCACCACCGGCGATGTCAACGACAGCAAGAACTGGTGGCGCGAGTTTCGCAGCGGCGGCACCGATGTTTTCGCCGACGGTCCGGACGAAATGCGCAAGATGGTGCGCGAATTTATCCGGCGCGGGGCGCAGACGATCAAGATCTTCGTCAGCTCGGGCCACGGCGGCCTGCCCTGGCCGACTGCGCGAACCATGGAGCGCGACGAGATCGCAGCCGTTGTCCAGGCCGCCCACGGGCGCGGCGCGAAAGTGCGCGCCCATGCCGCGACCCGCGAGGCGATCAGCGACTGTCTCGACCTCGGGGTCGACATTATCGACCACGGCGACGCGATGGACGAGGATCTGATCGCGCAGATGGCCGCCCAGGGCACTTTCTGGGTGCCCAGCATGCGCTATCCCAGATGCATGATCGATCTGGGCTGGGCCGAGCCGGGTCTCAGGGAATTGCAGGACAATGTCGGCCGCTTGCTGCCCTTGGCGCACAGGGCAGGCGTGCGGCTGCTGATCGGCGACGATTACAGCGGCGTCTTCCGCGACGTGCTGGAGGACGATCCGCTCGATCACAAAGTGGGCGATTATGGCCGCGAATTCGCCTTTTACGCAGGCTTGGAGGGGCTCACGCCCGCCGAAGTGCTGTCATGGGGCACGAAGAATGCGGGCGAGGTGCTCAGCGGTGCGGCGGGCCAGCTTGGCATCATCGCACCCGGCGCACTTGCCGACCTCATCGTCATCGACGGCGATCCGCTGGCTGATCTGTCGATCCTGGCGAAGCCGCAGGAGCATCTCAGGGCGGTGATCCGCGACGGGGTGACGGTGATAGACCGGCTGCACTTGAAGGGGGAGAACTGAAATGGACCGCCGCTTTTTCTACGCCGCCGGAGATTTCCTGGGGGCACTTGCCGTCGGCATGCTGGCCGCTGCCATCGCCTGGGCCATTGTCAGCCCAGCCTGGAACATGTGGGCGGCGATGTTTGCGATGATGGCGCTGGGCATGGTGATCGGTACGGCCAGTTTCTTCCTGCTGGGCCGCTGGCTGGGGGCGATGGAGGCGATGATCCCGGCGATGTACACAGGAATGTGGAGCGGCATGGTGGTCGGCATGATGGGCTCGATGATGGAACTGCCGCTGCGCCATGCGCTGGAGATGGGCGCGGCCTGCGGGGTTGGTGAAATCGCGTTCATCTGGCTGGCCAACACCTTGCTGCGCGGCGTCCAGCGCCCGGCGAAGGGAAGCTGACATGGCCGATGCAATCACCCGGGCCAAATGGGACAAGATGGCCCCGCGCTTCGATTCGATGGCCGCCAAAGGTGCCGAGGCGCGGTGGAAGCCCTACAAGAGCGGGCTGTTCGCGAACATGCAGGGCAAGGTGCTGTTCATGGCGCTGGGCACCGGGCTCGACATTCCGGCATTCCCGCCGGGGCAGGATATCACCGCGATCGACATCAGCCCGAAGATGCTCGAACAGGCGCAGGAGCGCATCGCCGCCTACGATGGCACCATTCACGCCGAAGTGATGGATGTGCACGATATGGCCTATCCCGAGGCCAGCTTCGATCAGGTCTACACCTCGTGCACCTTCTGCTCGGTGCCCAATCCGGTCGAAGGGCTGAAAGCGATCCACCGGGTGCTCAAACCCGGCGGCAAGCTGTTCATGTTCGAACACACCGGCAGCAAGTTCCACCCGTTCGGGCGGATGATGGACCTGATGTCCATACTGACCGAACGCATCGGCCCGGCGATGAACCGCGATACGGTGGCGAATGTGCGTGCGGCGGGGTTTGAAATCGAGGAAGTCGATCACGTATTCCTCGACGTGGTCAAGACCATCAAGGCGGTGAAGCCGGCGTAATCAAGGGTCGGTTGACGCGGCGGTTGGCATGGCGAATAGTCAGGCCATAAGACAATGCATGGGAGAGGCCGGGATGACGAGACTGGCTCGGATTGACGCTGCAACCCTGCCCGATGACCTTCGGGCACAATACGAGGCAGCAAGCCCGCTTGATCGCTCGATGATGACGCCGACGCTGCATGCGCCCGAGCTGATGGGCGCGCTCCACGAATTCGCCGCGATCCTTGGCCGCAAGGGCCAGCTGCCCGCCCGGCTGGTCGAGATGATCCGCCTGCGCATCGCCTTCCACAACCAGTGCCGCAGCTGCATGGCGATGCGCTATCGCTCAGGCCTTGATGACGGCATGACCGAGGGCGATGTCTGCTCGCTCGAACGGCCGGAGGAGGCTCCCGACCTGACCCCGGCGGAGAAAAGCGCCCTGGCCTATGCCGACGTATCGGCGCTCAACCATTTTGCCATCGACGACGGCGTGTTCGAAGGGTCTGAGGCTGCATTATTCCGAGGCCGAAATCGTCGAGCTTGGGCTCTATATCGCCTATTTCACCGGATTCGGCCGGCTGGTCGCCGCCTGGGATATCAGCGAGGAACTGCCGGGAGCGGTCGGCGACAAATCGGCACAGGCAGCACCCTGGGCGGTGGAAACATTCGTGGTGGCAAACTCATGATCCCTCCGATGGCACCTTCGCTTCGCAACCGGCAATACATGCAGCTGTGCTGGGTCGTGCCCGATCTCGATGCCGCGATAGCGCACTGGCTGCGCCAGACCGGGGCCGGGCCGTTCTTCGTGTTCGAAGACGTGCATTTCACCGAAAGCCACTATCGCGGGCGGGCCATGGACATTGCCCCCCACCGCGCCGCAATCGGCCAGCACGGCGATATGCAGATCGAACTTATCGCGCCGATCGGCGATCATCCGGGCATCTGGCGCGATGTCGTTCCGGCAGGGAAAGCAGGGTTCCACCACACCGCGCTCTATTGCCAGGATTATGAGGCGGAGAAGGCAGCAATCATGGCGGGCGGCGCCGAACTGGCCTTCGAAGGACTGATGATGGGGGCCAAGACCGGTTATCTCGATACCATCAGCACCCTGGGCTTCATGACCGAGCTGATCACCGCCAATCCGGTTGCCGAGCAGGTGTTCGGCGCGTTTCGCGCGGCGGCGGAAGGGTGGGACGGCAGCGATCCGGTCCGGACACTGGGATGAGCGCCGCGCTTCCCCCCGGTTTCGCAGCGCTGGAATGCTTCGTCGGCGATTGGGTGCTCCCCGATGCCGCCGCGCGCATGGCCAGGCGGCAGGCCAGCCGGATCGAGGACATCAAGACCTTCTACGACGCGATGCTGCCGATGGGTGAAGCTGCGCTGGCCTGGCTGCGGGATTTCGATCTTGGAACATTGCCGCCCGAGGGCGAGCGCCTGCTCAAGCTGATGCTGGCACTGGCAGAAGTGGCCCCGGCGGTCGAATGGTATGGCGACCCCCGGGTTTATGACGGCTTTCCGGTCGAGCGGATCCGCTATCTGCGGCAAATCCCCGACACGGCAGCGCAGGCATAGGAATGCGGCGATGAATGAAATGAGCGCGCCTCCGGTCCCCGGCATCGGCCTCACCGCCAAATATCCCGAGATCGGCACCGGCCCCTGCGACACCGCAATCTATCACGATCCGGCAATCTACGAGAAGGAGATGCAGGCGATCTTCCTGCGGTCCTGGTACATGATTGGCAGGGTCGAGCAGATCCCGAAATCCGGCGATTTTTTCACCTTTGAGATGCCCACCTTCCGCTACGAAGTGCTGGTCTGCCGTGACCGTCACGGCGAGGTCAACGCGTTTCACAACGTCTGCACCCACCGTGGCAACGTGGTCGAACACCGCCGGGAAGGCCATAGCCAGGGCCTCTTCATGTGCCGATTCCACGGCTGGTCCTACGACCTCGAGGGCAATCTCGCGCGCATTCGCGACGAAGAAGGCTTCTTCGGGGTGGACAAGGCCTGCAACGGATTGAAGCGCATTGCGATGGGGATCTGGGAGGGTTTCATCTGGGTTTGCCCGAGCGACGAACCGCACCAGAGCCTTGAGGATTTTCTCGGGGCCCAGGGCCGCGATGTCGCTGGCTATCCCTGGGGGGCCTGCACCCAAAGCTATCAGACCTCGATGGAAGTCGGCTGCAACTGGAAGCTGATCAACGACAGCCCGGCAGAAGTCTATCACATCCCGGTGCTGCACCCCAATTCCGCCGCGCCGACGATGATGGCCTCGGGCAATGTCATGGGCCGTCTGCTCGATACCGAGATCAAGGGCAACCACCGGACCAATTCGCACTATTCGGTGATGGGCGAGCCCAAGCCGGTGCAGAAGCTGGCCTATTTCCACGCTGCTGCCGCACAGAACGTGGCGGTGGAAGACAAGGGCTACGAACTGCCGATCGGCATCAATCCCGGCCGCTCGCCCTACTGGACGGTCGATCTCATCATGTTTTTCCCGACGCTGGCCTTCACGCTTTCGGCCGGCATGTACACCGCGCATCAGGTCTGGCCGCTCTCGGCCAATCGCAGCATCTACCAGCAGCGGGTGTTCGTGCGACCGGCAAAAACTGCGGCAGAGCGGTTCGGCCAGGAAAACACCATGGTCGAGTTCCGCGACATCGTGATGGAGGATTTCTCGACGCTGGAGCGCATCCAGCGCGCGCTCGATACCGGACAGATCAGGCAGTTTCACTATCACGACCACGAGCTGGCGCTCAGGCATCAGCACAAGGTGGTCACCGATATTCTGGCGGAGTATGATTGCAACCATGGCTGACACGATGAATTCCCCCTGCCGCGCGGTCACAGCAGAAGAAGCTGCGCATTATCACGAAAAGGGCTGGGTTCAGCTCAAGCGCTTTGTCGATCCGGCGATGCTCGCCAGCATTCTGCGCATCGCCAAGGGCGTGATGGGCGAGGATGGTGACAGCAATCCGCCCTATGGCATCGACCAGCCCTATTTCAACGCGATGCTGGGCGGGCTCCATGCGAATGACGAAGTGCGGCCGCTGTTCGGCGGAATTGGCGTCGCGGCGAAAGCGTTGATGGGGCGCAAGGCAGACACCGGCGTGCGGCTGTTCAACGAATTCTATGCGCCCAAGCTGCCCGCCGCGATCAAGACCCGCAACCAGGGCAACGGACCGACCAGCTTCCACCAGGATTTCATCACTTTCGCGGTTGATCGCAGTGGGGGCATGACCTTCTGGATACCGCTGGAGGCCTATGGGCCCGATGCCGGCACGATGTCGTTCATCGAAGGCTCGCACAAGCTCGGCATTCTCGGCAATTATACCTCATATGACGGCAAGGACATCCGCGAAGTCTGGCCCGAACTGAATGAATTGCCCATGAGCGACCCGGTGAATTACGAACTCGGCGATATCACCGTGCACGATCACAGGACTGTGCACGGCGCGGGTTCAAATCAGATGGATCGCCCGCGCTGGGCCTATCTGGTGCTGCCGCAGCCCGCCGACGCTCGCTGGAACGGTGCCCCGCCCGAGGCTTTCGATCCCGCCGCACATGGCATGACGCCTTACGGCAAGTTTCCGGACGAGGGCTTTCCGATTATCGCCCCTTGAACTCCGGTTTACGCTTTTCGCCGAAGGCCTTGACGCCCTCGATGAAATCGCCGGTCCGGCAGGCCGCTCGCTGACCCAGTCGTTCATTGATCAGCGACGCCTCCAGCGATGCGTCGGCAGCGGCCCAGGCATTGCGCTTGATCAGTGCCAGAGAAGCGGGTCCGGCAGCGAGGCCCCTCGCCAATTCCATCGCTGCGGCTTCCACTTCGTCATCGGGCACGACTTTGGTCACCAGCCCCCATTCGAGCGCCTGAGGCCCGTAGAACCGCTCGCCGAGCAGCATCAGCTGCATCGCCCGCACCCGCCCGACCGCGCGGCTGAGCAGCCATGACGAACCGCCATCGGGCACCAGCCCGACATGGCGGAAGGCCTGCAGAAAATAGCCGCCCTCGCCGCAGACGATAATATCGCCGGCCATCGCAATGCCCGCACCGACGCCTGCGGCCGGGCCGCGGATCGCGGTGACCACCGGCAGCGGCGAATTCTTCATTGCAACGATCACCCGGTTGAAAGCCATGTCGAGCAGCGCGCCGACATCGCGCAGCGGGTCCTCAAGGATGCCCGATGCATCGGCGAGGTTGGCGCCCGAGCAGAAGCCCTTGCCCTCGCCGGTCAGCATGATCGCCCGTGCTTCGGTCTCGGCGCGTTCAAGCGCATGGATCAGCTCGCGGCCCATGACCTCGCTTCCCGCATTGAGCGTGGCCGGATCGTTGAGCGCTATCCGGGCAACGCCATCGGTGAGCGCATAGGTGACCTTTTCGTATGTCATTTCATTCGCTTTCTGGACTCAAGCAAGGGAAAGGAGATCAGGCCAGCATACCGCCGAGCCGCGCCTTGATGATACTTTCGGCATCGCCCATGATCCTGTCGATCAGTTCCTGGCAGGTCGGAATGTCGTGGATCAGGCCCTGGATCATCCCGGCCCAGAAAATGCCGTGTTCGACATCGCCGCTCTTGAGCATTTCCGCGCCCTTGTAGCCACGCACCAGCTCGGCAACGTCCTCAAACTTGGCATCGGGCTTCTTGAGCCGCGCAACAACTTCATCCGAAACGCCGTTCTTGCCGACCCGGGCGGTGTTGTGGAGGCTGCGGAACAAGAGGTTGGTGCCGCGCTCGTCGTTCTCGACATATTTCTGCTTGATGTTGTCGTGGATCGGCGCCTCTTTGGTCGCGCAGAACCGCGTGCCCATGTTGATGCCTTCCGCCCCCAGCGCCAGCGCCGCAACCAGCCCGCGCCCGTCTCCGATACCGCCCGAAGCCAGCATCGGGATCTTCACCTTGTCTGCCGCCGCAGGGATCAGGATCAGGCCGGGAATATCGTCTTCGCCAGGATGGCCCGCGCATTCGAAGCCGTCGATCGAGATGATGTCGCAGCCGTTGCGCTCTGCGGAAAGCGCGTGGCGCACGGCGGTGCATTTGTGCAGGATGGTGATGCCATGCGGCTTCATCATCGCCCACAATTCTCGCACTTCCTGGGTGCCTGCGGTCTCGCAGATCTTCACACCACTGTCGATCACCACCTGGGCAAAGGCCTTGTAATCGGGCGGAGTGACGGCGGGGAGCACCGTCACGTTCACCGCGAAGGGCTTGCTGGTCATCGCGCGGCAACGCTCAATCTCTTCGTGCAGCGCCGCGGGGCTGGGCTGCGTCAGCGCGGTGATCGTGCCGAGCCCGCCGGCGTTGGATACAGCAGAGGCCAGCTCGGCATAGCCGACATTCTGCATGCCGCCCTGGACGATGGGGTGCTCGATGCCGAGCATTTCGGTGATGCGGGTCTTGATGGTCATGATTGTCCCTAAACCGGAATCTGATTGAACGGCACGCCTTTGTCCGGCCTGTGATCCTGCGGCAAGCCCAATATCCTCTCGGCGATGGTATTGAGCAGCATTTCGTCGGCCCCGCCGGCCAGGCGCCCGGTGGGGGCCGATATCCAGCTGTCGACCCAGTTATCCTTCACCCAGGCGTCCTTTTCCCAGCCCAGGCCGAGCCCGCCCTGCAGGTCGATCGCCATTTCCGAAAGCCGCTGGCGACTGCGCACCGAGACCAGCTTGTTGAGCGAGCCTTCCGGTCCCGGCTCCATGCCTGCTTCCATCATGCGCATGGCACGGCTGGTGATCGCGTTGAGGCCCGAACGCAGCGCATAGTTGCGGGCCAGGGCTTGCCGGATACGGCCATCCTCCAGCGCAGGCCTGCCGCCAATCTCGCATTTCCGCGCGAGCTCGACAAAGGTATCGAGCGACGGCCCGAAGCCGTCATTGTCCGAAGCGGAATAGCGCTCGATCATCAAGGTTGCCATGGCCACGCCAAAGCCGCCGCCGACTTCGCCAAGCCGCTGGGAATCCTCCAGCCGCACATCGTCGAAGAACACCTCGTTCACATGATGGCCGCCGTCAGCCAGCTTGATCGGGCGCACGGTCACGCCCGGTGCCTTCATGTCCACCCAGAAATAGGTCAGTCCCTTGTGCTTGGCCACGCTGGGGTCGCTGCGAGCGACGATCACGCCATAGTCGCTATGCTGGGCCCACGTGGTCCATAGCTTCTGGCCGCTCAGTTTCCAGCCGTTACCATCCTGTTCGGCCTTGGTGCGCAGGCCCGCCAGGTCCGAACCGCCTGATGGCTCCGAAAACAGCTGGCACCAGATCTCTTCGCCCTTGAGCGCTTTGAGCACCCGCTCCTTGACCCATTCGGTATCCGGGCAGAATTTCATGATGATCGGAACCGGCATGCCGAGTGAAACGCCATAATAGCCTGTCGGCATGGCGAAGGGCATCTCCTCTTCCTCGAACACCACCTTGTGCAGCGGGCTGAGACCCTGCCCGCCGAACTCGGGCGACCAGTTGATACCGGCAAACCCGGCTTCGAAGCGTTCGGCAAGATACCGGCGCGAGAGGGCAAGGTCTTCCGCCTCGGTAAGATGCTTGCGCGCGGGAAAGCCATAGGTGGCGGCCTTCGATTGCAACCAGGCCCGCGCCTGCTCGCGCCATTCAGTCAGCGGCAATCATGCGCCCTCTCCCACCAGTTCCCGCGCCAAAAGGTCTTCCCAGGCGAACATGTTGCCGCATTCCACCGCAAGGCTGCGCGCCCGGCGCATGTGGAGATGGAGGCCATGTTCCCAGGTGACGCCAATGCCGCCGTGGATCTGCACGCAATCGCGCGCGGCAGTATCGTAGGCTTCGGTTGCCGACAGCCGCGCGGCGGCGGCGGCCTTGAGGAAATCTGGCGTGCCGACCGCGGCGGCAGCATGGATGCAGTTGGCGCGGGCGAGTTCTACCAGCACATAAAGCTCGGCAATCCGGTGCTTGACCGACTGGAACGCGCCGATGGGCTGGCCGAAAGCCTTGCGCTCCAGCGCATAGTCGCGCGCCATGCGCATCAGCGCCTCGGCCCCGCCGAGCTGCTCGTGGGCGGTGACGACGGCCATGCGCGCGGTGACTTCGCGGGCTACGGCGAGGGCGCGCTCGCCCTGTGCCAGCAGGGTGGCGGGGGCCTTGTCGAAAGTCAGGTCGGCATAAAGACGGCCGTTGTCGAAGCTGTTTACCGGGGTGCGGGAGACTGGGGCAAGGTCTGCCCCCAATTCGACCAGGGCCAGCACCGGTTCGCCCCGCTCTGCCGCAAGCACGATCGCGAAGTCCGCCTTGAGCGCTGCGGTGACAGCGGGCTTTGTGCCGGTGAGAGCGCCGTCCGACCAGTCCACCGCAATGCTGCGCGGCAGCACTTCATTGCCCTCTGCAAAAGCGATTGCGCCGATTGCTTCGCCTGACGCCAGCCTCGGCAGCCACGCGAAGTGGCCCGCCTGCAGCAGCGCCTCCCCGGCCCCGTAATTGCTTGTCAGAAACGGCGCTCCTGCCGTCGCCGTGCCGCAAGCCTGCGCAACGATGCCAAGCTCCACCAGACCCAGCCCCAGCCCGCCGTGTTCTTCGGGAATCGCAAGGCCGGTCCAGCCTTGTTCGATGCAGCATTGCCAGAAGGTCTGGTCGATCTCTCCGGTCTGCTCAAGCAAGGCCAGAAGCCGCGCCTTGTCACTCTTCGCGGCGAGCACGCGCGATGCGTTCTCGGCAATTGCCTGCTGGCCCTCGTCGTAGAGTATCGACATGCCCACCTATCCCGCACCACTGATTTAATCGGATGGTTAAACAGCTTGGCGCAGGCGTGCAAGCGCTCTCCCCTCCCCTTCACTGGAGGGGCTTAAGAACCCCGCGCCGTCAGCGGGTCATGCAGCACAAGTCCCGGCCTCGGCCAGTCGGCCGCAACCAGCTGGCCATAGCCTGAGAGCGTAATGAACGCCGTCTTCATACCCGGCCCGCCAAAGGCAATATTGGTGCAATATGGCTCGGGCGCCTGGTGGAATTCCACCAGCCCGCCCGAAGGCGCGAACACGCTGATCCCGCCTGCCACCAGCGAGGCAACGCAAATGTTTCCGCCAGCTTCAACGGCAAGCAGAATCGAAACGCTGATAGCCGGTACCGCCGCCGATGTACTTTCCGCCTGCGGGCGAGGGCCATGGCTCCTTGGCCAGCTCTCCCGGCCCGACAATCGGCCAGGCCCAGAGCCGACCAGTTTCAGTCTCGCTGGCATAGAGGGTCTTGGCATCGGGCGAGAGGCCGACGCCGTTGGCGGTGATCATCGGGAAAACTGCTTCCTTGATGAACGAGCCGTCGACCCTCGCGTAAAACACCGCGCCGCGATCCATCAGCCGGTCATAGCTCTTGCCGTGATCGGTGAACCACATGCCGCCGTCTGCATCGAAGACGATGTCATTCGGCCCCATGATCGGGTTGCCGTCGCAATAGGTGTAAAGCCATTCGGCCTTGCCGGTCGCCAGATCGACCCGCTGGATGCCGCCTTTGACATAGCCATCCGCGCGGCCGTGCGGGCGCAGATAGCCGTCAGGTTCGGTGATCCAGTTGAAGCCGCCGTTGTTGCAGACATAGCAGTACCCGTCTGGCCCGATCGCCGCGCCGTTCGGCCCGCCGCCCAGCTCGGCAACAACCTGCTTTTGCCCATCCGGCAACACCCGGATGAGCCGCGCGCCTTCGATTTCGACCACCAGCACCGAACCATCGGCCATGGCGATCGGGCCTTCGGGGAAGCGCAGGCCGGAGGTCACTTTTCGGAAATTGAGCTTCACGGCATCTCTCCTCAGGGGGTTTGGCCCTTGTCGATCATTTCGATCACCGCCGGGAAATATCGCCCGCCATAGCCCTGCTCAACCGCCGCCTGATAATAGCGCTCGGCCAGCTCAGAAACCTGCGGATCGACGCCCATGCTTTTTGCCAGTTCGATTGAGTAGCCGATGTCTTTCAGCACATATTCGGGCGGAAAACTCTTCTCCGGAAACACGCGCGGGGCCATGCTCTTCACCCCGTGATTGCGCAGGATGAAGCTGTCGCCCGAACCCTTCGAGACCGCCTCCAGCAGCACTTCTGGCTTGACCCCGGCCCGTGTCGCCGAAACCATCTGCTCGGCCAGGATCAGCACGTGGACAAAGTTGAGCGTGTTGTTGACCAGCTTGACCACCTGCCCGCAGCCAACATCGCCGCAGTGCGTCACGTCGCTGCCCATGAACCCGAGCAGCGGCGCGATCCGCGCGAACAGTTCGGGCGGGGCCCCGACCATGATCGACAGCGTGCCCTGCTGCGCCGCCTCACGGGTGCGGGCAACGGGAGCATCGGCGAATGCCAAGCCCTTGTCTGCCAGACTGGCCGCAACCTCGCGCGCTTCGGCAACCGATGTGGTGGACAGGTCGATCACCACGGTGCCGGGCCGGGCATCGGCGCGCAATCTCCGCGCACACCGCTGCCACCTGCTTGCCGCCGGGGAGCGACAGACAGATCACGTCTGCCGCCCTTGCCACTTCGGCGACCGAGGCTGCGGCAAGCGCTCCGCCCGCCACCTGCTCGGCCACGGCACCGGGCGCCATGTCGAACACATGGACCGGCGCGCCACTCTTGCGCACGACATTGCTGCACATGCCGCTGCCCATCACGCCCAGTCCGATGAAGCCGATGTTCATGGCTCAGGCCCTCCAGTCGAAGGCGGCGCTATCGACAATCGCCGCATAGCGCCCGAGGCAGGCGACCGCGTGGCTGTGTTCGTCCGCAGTCACCCCGGCGCAGCAATCCTCGAGGATCACCACTTCGTAGTCGCGGTCATGCGCCTCGCGCGCACCGGAATGGACCACGCCATTGGTCGAAACCCCGCACAGCACCAGCCGCTCTATCCCTTGCGCGCGCAGGATCGGTTCAAGTGCGGTGCCGTAGAACGGGCTGACCCGGTGCTTGACGATGTCGAAATCGCCCTCCTGCGGCGCGAGCGCGGGGTGGACCTCGGTGCCCGGCGTGCCGAGCTGGAAAATCCCGTTCTTGCGCGCGCCCGAGAAGATCGGCGAATTGGGCGGGCATTCACGGTAGTCGCTCGAAAAGCCAACGCGGACATAGCCTACCTTGGCCCCCGCAGCCCGCGCCGCCGCAATGGCGCGGGCCGTGTTGGCCAGCACGCCGCGCTGTTTCACCTGCACGCCATAGGTCTGCGCATTGAAGCCGTCTTCGGCGACGATATCGTTCATCATGTCCATGACGAGGAAGAGGGTCTTGCTCATGGGTTCTCCATCGAATCCTTCAATTCCAGCCAGCCCGCCTCGATATGCTGGCGCGTCGCTTCGGCGGCGGCAGCGGTATCACCGGCAGCGATTGCGGCCAGCATCCCGTCATGCTCTTCCGCCGCCCGGCTGACCCGGCCCTTGAGCCGGTTGATCAGATCGAAAGGATAGCGCGCCCACAGGATCTGCACGAAATGCAGGGTCTGCGGCATCGCGGCAATTTCGAACATGCGGTGGTGGAAGCGGTAATTGGCCGCGCGCGCGGCCTCATTGTCGCCCTTGGCAAAGGCCCGGGCAAATTCGCTGGCGAACACTTTCAGTTCGGCAATGTCCGATGCCGATGCCTTGGCCACCGCCGCCTCGACCAGCCGGGTTTCCAGCACGATCCGCAGGTCCAGCACTTCGCGCGAGGCGGCAATATCGAACGGCGCGACCACCGCACCCTTGTAGCTGTCGCCGGTGACATAGCCCTCGGCCTCAAGCAGCTTCAGTGCTTCGCGCACCGGGGTGATGCTGGTGCTCAGAAGGTCGGCGATCTCCTGCTGCTTGAGCCGGCTGCCGCGCGCAATCCGCCCGGCAATGATGCCTTCGCGCAAATAATCGGCGACCTGTTCTTCCTTGGTCTTGAACTGCATGATCAAACCTTATCCCGCACCGGAGCCCAGGCGAACTTGGCCGGGTTCAGGCCTTCCACCGCGCCCGAGGCCAGCAGCGCCGCGCATTCCGCCTCGCCAAAGCCCAGTTCGCGCAGCAGGGCCTCGCTGTGCTCACCCAGTTCGGGCGGCGGCAGGTTGGGCAGCGCTTCGCTGCCGCCGGGAAATTCGGGCACCTCGAAATGAAGGCCGCGATAGTCGAGCTCGCGCAGCTTGCCGGGGCTGCGGGCCTGCGGGGCATCGAGCACGCGCTCCAGCGGCATGACTTCGTTGAAGCCGATCCCGGCGGCGCGCAGCTTCGCATCGATCCCGGCAAAGCTCAGCGCGCCCACCGCCAGGCTCACCGCCGCCTCGACCCGCTCACGCTGGGCCTTGCGGTCGCGCAGCTTGAGCAGGCCCTCATCGCCGTCCTCGGGCATCGCCAGCGCGCGGGTCAGCTTGGCCCAGTGCGCGTCGGTCAGGATCAGCAGATAGACCCAGCGGCCATCGCTGGTGAGATAGGAGCCATAGCCCGGCATCGAAAACTCGCCGCCGCCTTCCTTTTCCAGCCGCCCGAGCAGCTGCGTCTTGAGCTGCATCCCCGCCAGATCGCGCGCGGCGAGATGCAGCCCGGTCTCATAGAGCCCGATCTCGATCCGGCGATCGGCCTCAGGATCGAGCAAGGCCGCCAGCACCCGGATCACCGCGTAAGTCCCGGCAAACTGATCGTGATAGCTCGGCCCGAAGCGGCTGGGCCGGCCATCGACGCGGTGATCGTCCATCGCCCCGGTGGCGGCCTCGGCTATCGGGTTGGTCATCAGCCCTTCGGCTTCCGGGCCGGGACCGAACCCCTTGATATGGACGTGGATCAACGCCGGATTGACCGCCATGCAATCATCCGCCGTCACCCCCAGCTTGCGCGCGGCAGACGGGGCAAGGTTGTGGATCACCACATCGGCGCTGGCGGCAAGCTTGAGGAACACCGCCTTGCCGCCTTCGGTGGTCAGATCAAGGCAGATTGCCCGCTTGGAATGGCTGTAGGCAACGATTGTCCCCGAAGGCCCGCCGCGCACCAGCGCGCGGGTGGTGTCGCCGGCTGGCGGCTCGACCTTGATCACTTCGGCGCCAAGCTGCGCGAGGATATGGGCGGCAAACGGCGCGGCGATCATCGTGCCAAGCTCGATCACGCGCTTTCCGGCAAGGGGCTGGTTGCTCATCCCCGGTCTATTGCAGGTGCGCCCCGATAATGCATTATATTTTTTGCCGCCTGCGCTGCGATCGCGGGTTCACGCAGAGGGGCGGAGCAGTGCCACACGGAGGGCTCCAGGCCCTCCGTGTGCACTTCAGGCCGGGTCAGAAGTTGACGCGCACGCCGATGCCGTAAGTGTTGGACTTCACCCTGCCGAAGTTGGCGCCATTGCCGGCACCGAAGTCAAGGTTGATCCGGTTCGTTTCGCGATGCCGGAAATCAGCGGTGATCGCGATCTTTTCCGTGATCTTGTAGGCGACACCGGCGCCGAGCTGCCATGCGAAGGCCGACTTGCCTTCGCCATCAGAACTCGATGCCGACCACGCCGACGCCGCCGCCGACATAGGGCTCGACCTTCTCACCAACCGGAATATCGACCCAGACATTGGCCATGGCCGAAAGCTGGCGAACCTTGGTGCCTTCAAGGGCCAGGGTGTTGCCGGTGAACGCGCAAGCGGTGAGGCCCAGATAGGCGCAGGCATCAGCTGCGCCTTCACCGAACACCGTGGTCGAAGCGCCGGTGCCCGTGGTGAGCTGGGTGATGTTGAACGAGCGCACCGTCGAACGCGAATAGGCAACTTCGGCTTCGGCGCGAACCATGCCGAAATCAACGCCCACAGCGCCGCTGACGCCGAACGCGGGCTTGATGTCCCACGCGCCCTGGATGGTATCCGAACCGGTCGGAGCCGGATTGGGCGTGCTTTCTGCGGCCGCCTCGTTGAAGCCGAAGATCGCGCCGTTTGGTGCATAGACCACGGTTCCGACATCGCTGGTCGAAACGCCGTTGAGGTTGAGCGAGCCATAGACGCTGGTGTCTGCATGGGCGGCAGTTGCCGACAGGGCGGTGACAATGGTTGCCGATATTACGGGAAAACGCATAAAATCTCCAAAAAAAATGGAAGGACGCGGGAGGTGCCTCCCTATCCGGAATGGAATTGAATTTTTTATTAATGCTCATTGATGCCACGACTTATTCTTGTCGATGTGGCGCCCTTGCCACGCACCTAGCTGCGTAGAAATTGCATTTCAACATCCAGTCCGGAAATTTGATCGCGCAACTGTCGATACTGCAACCTGTTCGTCAAAAATACGATAAAGTGTTGCAGATTTACGGTGATGCGCGTTGGATTAACGACACATTGTGACAGTTGCGACCGCCAAATATATCAATTCAGGCGGAAAAACGCCCCGGCATCCAGATGCCGCCATGACCGCGCCTCACTTCTTGCCCCCCTTGATCGCCAGCGCCCCCTCAATGCGCGTCTGCCCCGGTCAGCGCTGCCGGACCTTGCCGGACTGGCGATGATGGTTCAGATTGCCGCCATGGCAATGGGAAGCCAGGATGTGCGGAGGATGGGTTTGGGGATTTTTGCACGTGGCACCGTAACTTCAATGGCAACCGCACCCGTGCCGACCGCACGATCAGCGGCAGCA
Source organism: uncultured Alphaproteobacteria bacterium (assembly GCA_963732725.1). Taxonomy (GTDB): domain Bacteria; phylum Pseudomonadota; class Alphaproteobacteria; order Sphingomonadales; family Sphingomonadaceae; genus Novosphingobium. Next base: position 135,423 of record CAVTAQ010000003.1, read on the forward strand.
CGTTCAGCGACGTCGCCACGATCCCGGCCACCTCCAACCGCCTCACCGAGATCCGCGACGGCGCGGGCGTGCTAGCGCGGGCCTATGCCTACAGCGCAGGCGGCGCACATCGGCACTGACGACCGGAATGCAATGGTGAGCCCAGCTGGGTTCGAACCAGCGACCTACTGATTAAAAGTCAGTTGCTCTACCGACTGAGCTATGGGCCCTCACCGCGGCTGCCCCTAGGGAGCGCGCCCGCCCGGGTCAAGCGCCGGGTCAGGCGGGCATGCAACTGGCGCAGGGTCAGGCCGCTGACGGGATCGCGCCAGCGGGGGGCGATGCGGACGGCGGGGGTCAGCACGAACAGCCGTTCGCGAAAGGCGAGATGGGGGATCAGCAGGCCCGGCGAGGCCCAGCAGCCCCGGCTCCACAGCACCACATCGAGATCGAGCACCCGGCTGCCCCAGCGCTGACCGCCGCGCCTGCGGCCGAACCGGCGCTCGACCCGCTTGAGCCGGGCGAGCAGTTCGGGCGGGCTTTCGGCGGTGCGCAGCAGAGCGGCGGTATTGGCATAGAGGCGGCGCGAGGGGCCGAGCGGGGCGCTGTGCATGATCGGCGCGGCGCTTAGCGGCTCCAGCCTGGCCAGCGCGGCGCGCAGCACCTTTTCCGGCGCGCCGTGGCGATGATGCCGCCGGTTCGATCCCAGCGCGATCAGATAGTCAGATGTCTTGGGCAAGGCGGCCATAGAGCTGCGGGCGGCGATCGCGGAAGAAGCCCATGCCGGCGCGGTGTCTGGCGGCGCGGGCCAGATCGATGGTGGCGGTCAGCACGCCGCTTTCCCCTGCGCCGAATTGCGCAGTCAGATCGCCCCATTCGTCGGTGATGAAGGAGTGGCCATAGAAGCGCTGGCCCTCCTCCGTGCCGATGCGGTTGGCGGCGATGACGGGCATGCAGTTTGACACGGCATGGCCCTGCATCGCGCGGCGCCACATGCGGCTGGTATCGAGCCCGGCATCATAGGGCTCGCTGCCGATGGCGGTGGGATAGAACAGCAGCTCCGCCCCCATCAGCGCCATGGCGCGCGCGCATTCGGGATACCACTGATCCCAGCAGATGCCGACCCCGATCCGCGCGCCGCAGACGTCCCACACCTTGAAGCCATCGTTGCCCGGGCGGAAATAGAACTTTTCCTCATAGCCCGGCCCGTCGGGAATGTGGCTCTTGCGGTAGGTGCCAAGAATTTCGCCGCCCGCGCCGATCATCGCCACGGTGTTGTAATAGTGGTGCCCGTCGCGCTCGAAGAAAGAGGTTGGAATGGCGACTTTCAGGGCCTTCGCCAGCGCCTGCATCGCGATGACCGAGGGATGTTCCAGGGTCGGCCGGGCCAGCGCGAACAGCGCCTCGTCTTCCACCTTGCAGAAATAGGGGCCGGAAAACAGCTCGGGCGGCAGGACGATCTGCGCGCCCTGCCCCGCCGCCTGCTCGACCAGCGCGGCAACGGCGGCGATGTTCTCCGCCTCGTCGGGCGAATTGAGTGCAAGCTGCAGCGCGGCGACGGTGACCTTGGACATGGGTAGCGCCTATTTCTCCTCCAGCGCGAAGTCCACCTGCACATTGACGCGCACGCGGTTGGTGCCGGGGCGGAAGACCGGCGGCGGGGGCGGCGCGGAAACGGAAAGAGCCGCCGCATCCGCCGCTTGTTCGGCATAGGCCATCGGCATCGGTCCGCCGCCGCCGTCCTGCCCGCCGTCGCGGATCGTCAGCACGCGCGAGATTTCCATCCCCGCCGCTTCGGCATAGGCCTCGGCCCGGGTCCGGGCGGCGCGGAAGGCGGCGATATAGGCGCCGCGGTTGGCCTTTTCCGGATCGGCGATGCGGAACGAGGGGCCCGACAGCACATTGGCCCCGGCCGCCGTGGTCGCCGCCACCGCCTCGCCCGCCTTGGAGACATCGCGCAGCCGCACCGCCAGCGTGTTGTTCGCCTGGAACTGCCCCTTGTATTTGCCATAGTCGACCCGGGTGACCGAGAGGTTGCGGGTCTGGATATCCCTGGCCTCGACGCCGAACTTGGCGAGCGCGGCGGCAATCGCCTCGCCCTTTTTGGCGACGGTCTGGCTGGCGGCCTGGGCGCTTGGCGCAAAGCTTTCGATGCCGACTTCGATTCCCGCCTCGTCCGGCACGCTTTCGGCTTCGCCGCTGGCCGAAAGCGAAAGCAGCGTTTCGTCGCGATCAAGACCGCGCGGGTCGGGCTTGCGGTGACCGCAAGCGCTCAGCACCAGCGGCAGCGCCAGCGCGGCGAGGGCCAGACGCCGCATTACTTGCGCTTCTTGAATACGAGGGTCATCCGGTCGCTCTCGCCGATCTCGGTATAACGGGCCTTCTGCACCGGATCGCTGACGCCGCGGAAATTGGGGGGAAGCACCCAGACACCATCGGCGTGATCGGCGGGATCCTTCTTGTTCTGGTTGATCTCGCTCTTGCCCTCAAGCTGGAAGCCGGCGGCCTCGACCAGGGCGATCACATCGCGTTCGCGCATGTAGCCCCGGGTGCCGTTGGTATAGTCGGCGCGGGCGTTGTTTCTGGCGCGGTGCTGCTCGATGCACAGCTTGCCGTCATCGTCGAGCAGCCCGCGCACGGCGGCCAGTTCGCGCCGCAGCAGGTCCATCCGCCACAGGTTGTGCACCTCGCGCATGATCATCACCCGGTCGGCCTTGCCCTTGAGCGAGTCAGGCAGGCCATCGCTGTTGTAGGCAGTCACGCGCTCACCGGTAACGCCGGTCCATTCGGCCACCTTGGCGGGGAAAGTGCCGCCCAGATTGCCGAAATACTGCTTCATCTGCTCATTGACCGTGCTCACATCCGGGTTGAGCCCGACGTAGCGGCCCTTTTCGCCGAGATAGGGCACCAGGATGCGGGTCCACCATCCGCTCGACGGCATATAGTCAACCACGGTCTGCCCCGGCTTGATCTTGCAGAAGGCCAGGGTTTCGGCAGGGTGGCGATACTGATCACGCGCACGATCGGCATCGCGCTTGGTATCGGCGAGGACCACGGCGGCGGCCTGGGCGTCGGTGATCTTGTCCTTCGCGGCGGCTGCCAGCGGCAGGGCAAGGGCAATGGCGGCTGCGAACAGGGTGGTCTTGCGCATGGCGGTTCCTCTCGATGAAGCGGTGACAGCGGCAACTTTGCCGCCTATCATATCGCCCCGAGGAGTAACGGAAAAATGGGCGATACTGCAACGGCAATCGTAGCGGGCGGGTGCTTCTGGTGCACCGAGGCGGTGTTTCGCATGTGCGCTGGGGTGAGCGCGGTCGAAAGCGGCTATATCGGCGGGCATGTGCCCGATCCGACCTACAAGGCGGTGTGCAGCGGCAGCACCGGCCATGCCGAAGCCATCCTGATAACCTTCGACCCGGCAGTGCTGTCCTACGGCGACCTGCTCGACGTATTCATGGCCACCCACGACCCCACCCAGCTCAACCGTCAGGGCAACGACATCGGCACCCAGTACCGCTCCGCCATCTTCCCGCTCGACGATCAGCAGCGCGCCGAAGCCGAGGCCGCGATCGCACGGGCCAATGCCGAACATGGTGCCAATGGGGGCAAGCACGTGGTGACGACGATCGAAGGTCCGGCGCAGTGGTATCCGGCCGAGGATTATCACCAGGAGTATTGGGAAGGCGAAGGCCAGCGAAATCCCTACTGCCTTGCCGTGATCCCGCCCAAACTGGCCAAGCTGCGCAAGGGTTTTGCCGCGAGGGTGAAGGGCTGAGCGTCAAGGCGCGCCGGTCAAGGCGACTGTCTGACGCGATGAATTGCAGGGCGAAACGCGTTCGTCTCTAAATTCCCGCCATTGGTCGCAACGGCGCTTGACCCTGCGACTCGAAATGGATTCTGAATGAATGCGGGGCAGTTGATCGGTGCTTGGGGGCACCGGTTAATGCTGGAAGATAAAAATGAAAATCGGTTCGCACCCCTACAAGAATTCAGTACAGAATCTTCGCGCCAATGCTGGATCGTTACACTCCCGCCAGGTGCCGTATTCTGTAAGCAGCGCAATTGACTTTTCGACCAGGCCAAGGCCGGTTGATGGAGTTGATTCAATGGCCGCGGGCGAACAGCCATGACGGTCCTTCCCACCATCGTGTTCGCCGTGGCGGCGGTGTTCGCCTGTGCCAGCCTTGTCTGGACCTGGCGCGAATATGGCGCAGCCGCATTGGCCATGGGACGCCTGCTCGATACCTGCGTGGTTGTCAGCGGGCCCGTGAAGACGCGCCGCCACAGCCATGCGCGCCGCCGCCCGGTCCGTTTCGGCTGGCGGCCCAGGGCAAGCAAGCGTCCGATCGTGCGGACCAGCCAGCGCAAGTTTCCGGTCAGGATAAGACGGGCCGACATGCGCGGATGCGCCGCAAACCGGCGTTTCAGTCCTGTATTGGGACACAAGCCAGATACATTGGCGGTTGATTAAATACGGGCCGCTGAAATGAAGTACAAACAGGTCGCAGCGGTCAATAAAGTGGGTCAATAAGGGGGCATTCATGTCAATTTTCATGTTTTCGAGACACCGGCGTTACGCAGTCCGCCACGAAATCAAAATTCGACAGCCCCGCGGGCGGGCCCTGGCCGGAACGATGGTCGAAATTTCATCGCAATCATGCCGGGTCAGCGCCTGCCGCTCGGTCCGGTTCGAGGTCGATCAGCCAGTCACCATCGAAATTGCCGGCATCGGCGACATCGAAGGCCATATCCGCTCGGCCAGCGACACAAGTTTTGCGATGCGGTTCATTTCTCCCATCCGGGGAGCCGCCTTGCAGGAGCTGGTCAGGACACCCGCCGAAGAGCCCGCACCGATCCTGCAGCTGCCCGCCTTTGGCGTGTAAGCGGCTATCTTCTCCACCGCGCGACGAAGAACCCGTCAAGCCCGCCTGCATCGGCCAGCATCCCCGGATCGGTTCGCAGCCAGCCTTCAGCAGTGGGCGCGAGGCCTGCGGGTAATTCCTGCACCCCGATCGGATCCGGCGTAAGCCCCACGCCCGATGCCTGCCCTTCCCCCTCTTCGCGCTCAAGCGAACAGACTGCATAGACCAGCCGCCCGCCCGGCCTCACCCACTCAGCCGCCCGTGCCAATAGCCGCCCCTGCAACTCGGACAGTTCGGCAATCTGCCGCTGCCCGATGCGGTGCAGCACGTCGGGATGGCGGCGGCAGGTTCCGGTCGCAGTGCACGGGGCGTCGAGCAGCACGGCGTCAAACTGCTCGTCCGCTTGCCATTGCAGCGCATCGGCGCGCACCAGAGTGGCCTGCAGGCCGGTTCGGTCAAGATTTTCGCCAAGCCGCTCAAGCCGCTTGGCGCCGCTGTCCAGCGCCGTCACCCGCCAGCCAGCCGCAGCGAGCTGCAGCGTCTTGCCGCCCGGCGCCGCGCACAGGTCCAGCACGCGTCTGCCCTCACCCTGGCCGAGCAACCGCGCGGGCAGGCTTGCGGCAAGATCCTGCACCCACCAGCTGCCTTCCCTGAAGCCCGGCAGGCGCTCAACCGCCTCGCCCCGGGCAATCCGGACATGCCCCGGCATCAGCGACAGTCCGCCAAGCTCTGCTGCCCACCGGGCCGTTTCTCCCGGATCGCGCAGGCTCAGATCAAGCGGCGGCGGCACGGCAAGCGCAGCCGAGATGGCATCCGCCCGATCACCCCAGCGCGCGATGCATGCTGCAGGAAGTGAGGGCGCTGCGGGCAACGAGACCGCCTGCTTCAGCAGCGCCGAAAACACCCCGTGCGCTAACCGTCTGGGCCCGCCTGCCAGCAGTGGCAGCCCGGTTGCGATGACAGCGTGCGGCGGGGTTTCAAGGCGCAGCCATTGCGCCAGCATGAGGCGCAGCACGGTGCGTGCCTTGGCATCGTCGGGCAGTCGCTGGGCGGTGGCGCTGTCTATACAGGGAATCGAGATCGGCCAGCCAGCGCAGCGCCTCTGCTGCGATGGCGCGGGCCAGTGCCCGGTCTGCCTCGCCCCTTATCCCTTGCAGGGCAGGCTGCGCGGCCTGCTCCATCGTTTCGCCCCGGCGCAAAACCGCATCGCACAGGTGCAGCGCAGCCTTGCGCGCGGGAAGTCCGGGTATGTCCATCCGCCCGCCCTATCGGCAATTGCATTCCCCCGCCAGCGCGCGCATTGGATTCGCATGTTCAAGCGCGCCACCAAACGCCCCAAGGCCTTCGTCAAACCTGCGCACTGGAGCGATGCTCCGCCGCCGCAGCCGCAGCAGCCCGGCGAGAGGGCCGATCCCGACGGCCTCTCACCCACCCGGTACGGTGACTGGGTGCGCAAGGGCATTGCTGTCGATTTCTGAGAAAGCTTGCGGATCGCCGGTCCGGAGACAAGCCCCGGACCGGCTGGGAATTACTGCACTGGGACGCCGCCGCCGCCAGCAGTTGGCGAATTGACGAACGAGTCGTTGATCTGACACGCGGCCGGACCGAGAATGACGACGAACAGCACCGGCAGAATGAACATGATCAATGGCACGGTCATGATCGCCGGCAGCCTGGCGGCCTTTTCTTCGGCGCGCATCATGCGCTCGTTTCGGAATTCCGCCGAAAGAACGCGCAAGGCCGAAGCCAGCGGGGTACCATAGCGCTCGGTCTGGATCATCGTGGTGACCACGCCCTTCACCGAAGCGAGCGGGATACGGTAAGAAAAATTCTCGAACGCATGGCGCCGCTCGGTAAGGAACGACAGCTCGATTGCGGTGAGCGCGAATTCGTCGCCCAGTTCGGGATAAGCCCGCCCCAGTTCCTTGGCGACCCTGTTGAACGCCGAATCGACAGTGAGACCGGCCTCGGCGCAGATGACCAGCAGATCGAGCGCATCGGGAAGGCCCTTGCGGATTGCTGTTACGCGTTTTGAAATTATATTCCGGACGTAAGTTTCCGGTCCCTTGTAACCGATGATCAGCGCGGCAGCCACAGCGCCGAATTTCTTCATGGCGCTCCACTCGGGGTAGATATTGAGGCCATAGATCAGCAAGGCCGAGATGCCGCCCAATACGATCGGCAGGACCATGCGCGCGAACAGCACGACAAAGGCCAGTTCCTTGTTGCGGATGCCTGCCTGGGCCAGCAACTGCTGCACCGACTTCAGCTGGCTGTCCTGCAACACCTTCAGCTTTGAGAGGGTATCTTTGAGCTTATCGGTCGTGTCGGACTTGCGGATAACGCTGGCGCGCTTCTTGCTCGCCGACATGACAATGCCAGCTTTAAGCTGTTCGCGGCGCTCATTGAGCGATTTGACCCGCTTTGCCATCGGATCGCGCACCGTCACGGCGGCGTAGATCGCCATCATCACTGCGGCGGCAGCGATGCCGGCCAGCACGGTGCCGATCAGGATAACATCGAAGCCGAGCAGGGTCGGTCCGGGCGGTGTGTTCAACATGGCTGACGTTTTCCCCGCTCAGATCTCGAAATTGACCATTTTCATCATGATAAACGCGCCGATCGACATCCAGACCATGCTTCCGAGGCCCGCCACGATCAGACGCTGTTCGTGAAAGAAGCCGCCCGCGTAGTCGGGATTCATCGAATAGATCACGCCGAAGACCACGAACGGCAGTGCGCCGACGATGTAGGCGGAAGCTTTCGAATTCCGAGCTCATCGCCTTGATCTTCAGCTTCATCTGCGCGCGTTTGCGCAAGACGTCGGCGAGGTTCGACAGCGTTTCGGCCAGGTTGCCGCCGGTCTCGCGCTGGATCGCCAGGGTAATGCAGAAGAAGTTGAATTCCGGGATGGCGAGGCGGTCAGCGGTTTCCTGAAGCGCTTCCTCCATTGTCCGGCCGATCTTGGTGCGTTCGGTGACCAGCTTGAACTCCTCGCCAACCGGGCCGGGAATTTCATGCGAAACGACACCGAGGGTTTCCGAGACCGGCAGACCCGAGCGCAGGCCGCGAACGAGCAATTCGATTGCTTCGGGAAACCGCAGATTGAACTGTGCGGTCCGCTTTGAGATGAACCGGCCAACAACGAAGTGGGGAATCCCCGCTCCAGCCAGCAAGCCCACCACCAGCGCCAGCATTGCCGCCCCGGTCTTGAGATAGAGCAGGAGGGTGACGAACAGTCCGACCCCGATCGATGAGTAGATATACTGGGCAATCGTCCAGGGCTTGCCGGATCTGTGCAGCCGCAAGGCAAGCGCTTCCATGCGCGAACCCGAGCCAGCCACCTGGTGCATCTTGGGCTTGCGCGCAGCAACAGCTTTCTTGAGCTGTGCTTCGACCTTGTCGATCGTGCTTTCGGAATGGCGGAAGCGCACGGACTGTAGTCGGCGCGCGACTTCCTTGGCCGGTGAAGGACCGGTCATCGCCGCATAGCCCAGCACCATGAAGGCCATCATGCCGATCGCTACAAGCAGGAGCTGAACTATGCCCATTAGCCTCTTTCGCTTTCCTCTTTCATCGCCGCACGGACTGCTTCAATCGCAGTCCTGCAGGCATGACTAGGCTGCTTCCGTCGGCGCTGCCGTCTTGCTTTTCTTCGTCGGCATCATTGCCTTGAGATCGAACTTGCCCAGCAGCGACTTCTTGGAAGGTGCGATCTCCGCGCCTTCCTCGACTTCGCTTGCGCCCATTACATTCTTGGCGACATCGCGAATGACAGAAGCTGCCTTGCTGCCGCGGTTGGCATCGACGAAGGTCTGGCCAAGCTTGGCTGCATTGGTCGCCGCCTTTGAAATCGAATGGCACGGAAAATGCGACCTTGCGCTCGATCGAGGCTTCGAAATCCGCCTTGCTGATTTCGGACACGCCGGTCTGGACCTTGTTGGCAACAACAATGATCTGGGCATGCGACGCATTCGATTTCAGCCATGAAAGCAGGCGGATCGCATCGCGCGCGGATGCCAATGTCATTTCTGTCACCAGAACCACGACGTTCACATCTGCCAGCAGGTGCGGAAAATTGATCAGCATGTTGCGCGGCAGATCGATCACCGTCATCTCGAAGGCCTGGCGGAATTCTTCCTCAAGCTGGATGAAGGCTGCGCCATCGGTCATCAGGGGCGAGTTGATCGGTGCTTCTGCCGAAAGGATGGCCAGATTGTCGTTTGCGCGGATCATCGCGCGCTCGATGAACAGCCCGTCGATGCGGCTCGGATTGTCGATCGCATCGGTCAGGCCGCGGCCCGGCTCGAGATCGAGAGCGAGTGCTCCGGTCCCGAAATGAATATCAAGATCGAGCAAGGCGGTTGGTTGCTTGTTGTCGGCGCTGAAATACCAGGCAAGCGAGGTCGCCAGCGTCGATGCGCCGGTGCCGCCGCGCGTGCCGATCACCGCAGTCGAGATATGCTTCTTGCCTGCCGAGGCATCGTGATGCTTGGGCGTTGAAAACACCGACTGAGCACTGACCAGCGCATCGCGGACATGACCGGGCGAAAGCGGCTTCAGGATGTAATCGTGAATTCCGCTGGCCACCAGATCGCGATAAAGGCGAACATCGTTGACCTGGCCGATGGCGATAACAACCGTGCCGGGTTCGCAAACCTCTGCCAGCGCATTGATATCGTTGAGCGGATCGCCGCTCTCCGACAGGTCCACCATCAGGATGTTCGGACTGGCCGAAACCGAGAGCGACTGGACGGCGTTACGCAGACCGCCCTTGTTGCACTTTTCCGATGCCCAGCCCATTTCGACCACGATCGGACGCAGGACGTCGAGCGAGGATTCGTCGCAAATATAGGCCGCGAAGGCGTCGCGATTGCCGGAAGTACCGGATTTCCAGGGAGCGTTCATGACTTACTTTCCACCTCCGCTGCCTTCAGAACCACCACCAGTGCCCGAGGACTTGAGACCGCCTTCGCCAGTCGGCTTGGCTTCACGATAGGATTCGATGGCTTTTGTCGAACTCATCACCAGGGTATCGCCCCGGCTGGCATCGCCACGGATCAGGTGTTCCGGATTGGCCACCATGGCGGCAATGTTGCTGTTGGTCGCGCAGCCGTAATTGGTGCTGGTCGCGTTGTGGATGTTGACATCGGACTTGGCCGACCAGTCGGGGCATCCCGGCACCGTCGCCTTTGAGCGGCTGATGACAATCCGGGCCGAACCGGCGTTGACGGCACCCGGCGTTACCGGAGCATCGTCGCCCAGCAGCAGGCCATGACGCGAAACGATTTCCTCAACAGCTGAGCGGGTTGCACCGCTCTGCAGCGGATCGTCGATCGAAACCCGATCACCATACCGCAGCCGCATCGCGTCGAACCAGTTGGAAAGGCGTGACTGCTCGGCATAGGATAGTCCGCCCGCACCCGTCGAAACATCGAGGGTGTAATTGGAGCGCTCGACCACCGGCTGATGGATGCTTTCAAGCGAACGGTTGGTGGGCAGGCCGCCGCAACCGGCGAGCACCAGGCCCAGCGAAAGGGCGATAGCCTTCCCGGCCAACCGTGGCGCTGTGCGAGACAGGGTCTTGGTCATGGTCGTCACCTCTCGATCAATTCAGGTTGAAGCCAGGCGCAGGCGCATCAGCCGATGCGTTGCGACCGCTCTTGCGGGGTTTTTCGGGCTTGGCCGGGGCAGACGGAGCAATCATGCTCACACCCGGATTGGGCGCCTTGTCCTGGCCTTGCGAAGGCAGCGGGCGGGCTTCGCCCGATTTGCCGGCGCTTTCCATCTGGCCGAACGTGCTCTGGAGGATGTTCGGCGTCTTGAAGCCATCGGTCGGCAGCTTGATGTCCTTGGAATCGACCGGGTTGACCAGATATGGGGTGACCACGATCACCAACTCGGTTTCGCCCTTGCGGAAATTGGTCGAGCGGAACAGCGCGCCCAGCACCGGCACGTCGCCGGCACCCGGGGTCTTGTCGATCAGGTTCTGCGAAGAATTGCTGAGCAGGCCCGCGATCATGAAGCTCTGGCCCGAACCCAGTTCGACCGTCGTCTCGGCCCGCCTGATGGTCAGTGCCGGGATCTGATAACCGTTGAGCGAAACTGCGCCCTGGGTCGACAGTTCGGAAACCTCCGGGCGAACGCGGATCGAAATCCGGCCGTTGGCGAGAACGGTTGGCGTGTAGGCCAGGCTCACGCCGTATTTCTTGTATTCGATCGTCGTCGTGCCAAGGCTCTGCGAGACCGGGATCGGATATTCGCCGCCCGCCAGAAAATCAGCTGTCTCGCCGGAAAGGGCAGTCAGGTTGGGCTGAGCCAGGGTTGTCACCAGGCCGGTCTTTTCGCCCAGATCAAGCGCACCCAGCATGTCGACGCCAAACATTTTGGCGGCCAAGCCAAGCGTAGTCTGGCCGGTGGCGTTGGAAAGGAACGAATAGGCCGTGCCGCCGGTTACGAAGCGACCGGTTACCGGATCGAACGGCAGCTTGAGGGATCCGGCCGGCAGTCCATAGACACTCGAAGCATCGAGCTGCGGCAGATTGGACAAATTGAGGTCTGAAATCGAGCCAGCATTGCGGCCGCGCGTCAACCCTGCGGTGAAGCCGCCGGTCAGATCGCGGGTTACGATGTTGGTGTTGATCTCGCGCACCAGCGAGCGGCTGACTTCGGCAAAGCGGACCAGAAGATTGATCTGCAGCGGAGTGGCAGTCTTGAGACGGCTGATGACGTTCGGGGCCGAAACACCCCCGCCGCCCTTGGCCGGACTGGAAGTTCCGCCCACAAACGCGCTGACCAGCCGCTGTGCTTCGGCCGCATCTTCTGGCGATGCCACCGTCCCGGTCAGCAGGAAGGTGTTTGCGCCCATGGTCGCCACTGAAATCTTGGCGTCGGGCATGGCAAGCTTGAGCATCTGGTCGAGGCTCTCGATGTTGTTGCCCACCCGGACATTGGCCGACCAGATCATATCGCCCGCGCTGTTGCTGGCATAAACCGTAGTCTCGCCGCCGCCCTTGCCGAACACATAGAGCTGGCTGGGCGACTTGACTTCGACATCGGCGATCTTGTCATCGGCGACAAAAACATTCGCCATCGAGCCGCCGACATTGACCAGCTGGCCGCGGCCGATCGAAAGCACCAGATCCCGCCCTGGCCGCATGACCGACTGGGCCTGTGCGGTTTCGACGGTCGCCAGCGCCAGCGGTGCGGCAGCGCAAGCTGCGGTCAGCACTGTATTGAGAAAGCGGCGTTTCATGCTTTGGCCCTTTGCAGTGGCACGGATTGGGGATTGCATAGTCGTTCGCATCTCACTGACCTCCGAAGCGGACGTCGGTGGTCTGCTTGCCGCGGGTCACCTTGACCACGGGGCCGCTCGGTGCGCGCGGCGCGCGATCGGCGAAGCTCTGCGGCGGCGGTGCGACGACAGCGCGGGCCACTTCATCGCGGCTGCGCGGCATGGTCCGGCGCTGGAAGCGCGAAACATCGCCGCCAGTGACAAAGCTGGCATTGCCTTCAAGCGGCTTGCTGAGCGCGGCCTTGAGGATCCTGTCCTCTTCTTCCTTGCTTGCGCCATCAGGCACCTTGACCGCACCGCTGGCAACAGCGCGCTCGAGTTCGGACTGGTTGTCGGCAATCGAGCGGAGCGACAGGCTGATCGTTCCGATGGTATCGGCAACCGCGATCTTCTCGGCGATCCGCGGCGTGGTCTCGAGAGTCACGGTGCGGAAGGTTTTGACAATGGTCTTGCCGGCTTCGGTTTCGGATTCGGTCGACTGGTCGGTCGCCAGGACGCGCAGATTACGCAGGAAGGTTTCAGTGGTCCGGAGAGACTGTGAATCCTCGCTGCCGGCACCCTTGATGGTCTGGGTCAGCATCAGGTCGACATGATCGCCCGGGAAGACAAACCCTGCGACGCCGGTTTTCTGCGAGACCATGATGGTGACGGCACGCATGCCCGCACCCAGTGCTGCGGCAAGGAAGCCGCGATCGCCCGGTGCTACCAGCGTGCCCTGCGTAAGCGGCTGGCCAGCCGTGACCGGATAGCGCACCACCGTGCCGAGCAGCTTCTGCATATTTGCTTCGCCGTCGATGAAGTAGGCGTCCTGGACCATGTCTTTGGGCCACTGCTGGAAGCCGATCGAATCAGCGGTGATGATCGTGCCAACCGGCAAGGCGCGCTGGGCGACAAGCACCTTGGGGCCCTTGGGTGCGGCCTGGGCAGCTTCTGCCTTTGGTGCAGCGGCTTCAGTGAACATGCTCCTGGCAGCAAGAGCGGTCCCGATCGCTATGACCAGCGCTCCCATCAGCAGCATCAGCTTCTTCTTGTCCATGGCTAGGCTAGCCCCTTCGAAAGTGCCCCGAGTTGCTCAGCACAATTCGGGTAAAATGGTTAAGATCGGGTTCACCCCGCTTGGACGCCTGCAGAAAATGCAGGCAAATAGTGGCCTGCCAGCACCCACAGACCAGCTGCGGAGATGGCGATGCCATAGGGAATCATCACTTTGTCCTTGCGGCGCTTCATCAGGTGCCACGCACCGAACACGATGGTCAGCACGCCGCCGAGCAGCGACATGTAAACCACCAGCTCGAGGAACCAGGCGGGCTTGATCCAGAGCGCAAGCGCCGTGAGCAGCTTGACATCACCGCCGCCCATCGCCCGCACGGCAAACAGCACCGCCAATATCGCGAAAGTGGCCAGGGCCACGCCGAACTGCCAGCCGACATCGACCAGCGTAAGGCCGCTGGCATACCAGAACAGCGGAGCCCCCAGCGCAATTGCACCGTTGAGCCAGTTGTCGATCTGACGGCGGCGGAAATCGGTAACGGCGGCAATCACCAGTGCGATTGCCAAGGCTGCAAGCAGTCCGTAAGAGAAAAAGCCGCTTTGCATCTCAAGCCCCTGTTTCGAGGAGGCCTGTCTAGCGGACATGGCTTACCAAAAAGTAACCAACCCCTTGAGGCCGGAATTAGGGATGGGACTCGTTTCTAGGTGACAGCAAAACCCGGCCCCGCCGCCCCCGTAACCGATCGCCGCGCCATCCCTGCGCATGCGCTCGAATCGCGCTGGCTTGCCCCCGATGGCTACGCAATTCGCCGTATCGACTGGCCGGAGCCTTCAGCCGGCTGCAAGGGCTCGTTGCTGTTCCTGCCTGGCCGGGGCGATGCCTATGAAAAGTATCTCGAAACGCTGGAATACTGGCATCAGGCCGGCTGGCGCACCACATCAGCGGACTGGCGGGGTCAGGCCGGATCGGGGCGGCTCGGCCGCGATCCGCTGACCGGGCATATTACCGATTTCTCGCAGTGGGTCAGCGATCTCGCCGCATTTTGGGCCGAATGGAAGGCAAGCACGCCGCCGCCGCATGTTCTGGCCGGGCACTCGATGGGCGGCCATCTGGTGCTGCGCGCCCTGGCGGAAGGCAAGGTCGATCCTGATGCCGCCGTGCTCGTCGCGCCGATGCTTGGCTTCCGCGACAAGGGCGTGCCGTCTGTGATCATGCATACCGCTGCGCGTCTCATGAAGTGCCTGGGCGATCCGCGCCGTCCGGCATGGAAATGGAGCGAAAAACCGCGCGCCTTGCCCAGCGACAGGATCCTGCTGCTCACCCACGATGCCGAACGCTATGCCGATGAAGTGTGGTGGCGCGATGCGCGGCCCGAGATCGCCATGGGCCCGGGCAGCTGGGGCTGGGTCGAACGCGCCTATGCCTCGATGCGCGGCCTCGAACGTCCGGGCGTGCTGGAACGGATCAACACACCGGTGCTGATTGTCGCCACCGACGACGACCGTCTGGTCGAATTCAAGGCAATCGAGCGCGCTTCCCGGCGGCTGCCGCGCGCCGCGCTGCTGCGCTTCGGCGAAGAGGCCCGGCACGAAATCCTGCGCGAGGAAGACGGCGTGCGTAACAAGGCGCTGTCAGGAATCGAACGCTTTCTCGCCAACACCCTGCCCCCGGCTTGCTAGCGCCAGATGCCCGAACGCTTTGATATTGCCATCATTGGCGGCGGCATGGCAGGCGCCTCGCTGGCCGCAGCGCTGGCAGGCAAGGCCTCTGTCCTGCTGCTCGAGGCCGAATCGCAGCCCGGCTACCATGCCACCGGCCGCTCTGCCGCCTTCTGGACCGAAAGCTACGGCGGCCCCGGCGTCCAGCCGCTGACCACTGCATCCGGCCCGTTTCTGCGCGAACACGGCCTGCTGTCCCCGCGCGGTGCGCTGACACTCGCGCGCGAGGGGCAGCAACCCGAGATCGAGCGCTTCATCCGCCGCTTCGGCGATCTTGGCGTGCGGGTCGAACGGCTTGATCGCAGCGCCATGGAGAGCCGCATTCCCGGCCTGCTTGGCGGCTGGTCCTGCGCCGCTTACGAGCCCGACTGCTGCGATATCGACGTGGCTGCGCTCCACGCGCTCTACCTGGCGCAGGCCAAACGCAGCGGCGCGGCGCTGTGGTGCAACGCCGCCTTTGTTCGCGCTGAACGCGCAGACGACTGGCACCTGCACCTGTCCAATGGGCGCGAGGTGCGATGTTCCATGCTGGTCAATGCCGCCGGCGCCTGGGCCGATCCGGTGGCCGAGATGGCCGATGTTGCACCGATCGGCATCGCCCCGATGCGCCGAACCATGGCCCAGCTGCGCACCGCCCCCGCCCCGCCCGCCGACCTTCCGCTGGTGCTGGATATCGGCGAAAGCTTCTACTTCAAGCCCGAGGCGGGCCGCCTTTGGCTGAGCCCGCACGATGAGACCCCCAGCCCGCCGTGTGATGCCGCGCCCGAAGAGGCCGATGTCGCCCTCGCCATTGCCAGGCTCGAACAGGTGGCCGACTGGCGGATCGAACGGGTCGAACACAAATGGGCGGGGCTGCGCTCGTTTGCGCCCGACCGCTTGCCGGTGATCGGCTTCGAGCAGGCCAATCCGCATTTCTTCTGGTTTGCCGGACAAGGCGGGTTCGGCATCCAGACCGCCCCTGCAGCCGCCGAAATGGCTGCGCGGCTGCTGCTGGGCGAGGCTGGCGGCGCGGTCGACCCGGGACGCTATGCGCCTGCGCGGTTCGCCAAAAGCTAGACCATTAAGCCGCGACCGACATGGCGGCATCGCTTGCCAGCCGGTCAGCGCGTTCGTTTTCGACGTGTCCGCTGTGACCGCGCACCCATTCCCAGGCAACGCGGTGGCGCTGGGCTGCTTCGATGAGATCGTGCCACAGATCGGCGTTGCGCACCGGCTGGCGGCTGGCGTTGATCCAGCCCTTGCGCTTCCAGCCTTCGATCCATTTGGTCATGCCGTCGATCACATAGCGGCTGTCGGTGTGGACCACGACATCACAGCGTTCGGTCAGGGCATTGAGTGCCCGGATCACGGCGGTCATTTCCATGCGGTTGTTGGTGGTTGCTGCCTCGCCGCCGGACAGTTCCTTCTGGTGGTGCCCCATGCGCAGGATCGCGCCCCATCCGCCCGGACCGGGGTTGCCCTTGCAGGCCCCGTCGGTGAATATCTCGACATGTTTCAGGTGACCGGAAGAATCGCCACTCATGCCGCGAATATGGACGAGTTTTGCGGCCTTGCATAGAATTCCAGACGGCGGGCAAAGGCCATCGGGTCTTTTCTTGCGACGATCGCCCCGGCGGGCACGTTGAGCCAGTCATAGGCCCGGGTCATCAGGAAGCGCATCGCGGCCCCCTGGGCGAGCAACGGCAGCGCTTCGCGCTCGGCCAATGTCAGCGGACGCACCGATTCATAGCCGGCCAGGAGCGCGGCTGACAGGGCCGGATCGAAGCGCGCGCCATCGCTGCTGAAACACCATGCAGCGTGGGTGACGGCGACATCGTAGGCCAGCAGGTCGGTGCAGGCGAAATAGAAGTCGATCAGGCCTGAGACTGCATCGCCCAGCATCAGCACGTTGTCGGGGAACAGGTCGGCATGGATCGTGCCCTTTGGCAGATCCTTCGGCCAGGCCCCCGCAATCGCTTCGAGTTCGCGCTCCACCAGAGCGCCAAGCCCCGGGTCGATTTCGGCAAATCCTTGGATGCCGCATGCACCGGCCAGTTCGCGCCAGGCCGCCGGACCCATCGCATTCTCGCGCCTGCCGCCAAAATCGGCGGCGGCCAGATGGGACTGGGCAAGCGCCGCACCGACCGCCAGCGCCTGCGGCGGAGTGGGGGCATTGACCGACACCCCGGGCAGGAATTCGATCAGCGCAAGTGCCTTGCCGTCGTGAAAGCGGAATGCCCGATTGTCGCGATCATGGATTGTGCGCGGGACCGGGCATCCCCGCTCTGCAAGATGATCGAGCAGGCCCAGAAAGAACGGAAGATCATCCTCTTCAACCCGGTGCTCATACATCGTCAGGATGAACCGGGCAGACTTGCCGCCTTTCCCCGTGGTCTCGATCAGCCAGTTGCTGTTCGACACCCCTTCGGCGATGCCTTTGGCCGAGATCAGCGAACCGACATCGAAGGCAGAAACAATGGCCGCCATTTCCTCGGCGCCAAGCTGGGTATAGACCGCCACGCGGACGGCCTATTCAGCGAGCTGGCGCGGCAGTTTGAACACCATGCGCTCTTCGGCGGTAGTCACCACTTCTTCCGCCACTTCACGCCGTTCGGCGAGCCATGCGGCAACCTCGCGCACCAGTTCCTCAGGCGCGGAAGCCCCGGCGGTGAGCCCCAGCACATCAACGCCATCGAGCCAGGCCGGATCGATTTCGCTGGCCCGCTGGATCAGCTTGGCCTTGGTTCCGCAGCGCTCGGCCACTTCGACCAGCCGCTGCGAATTCGAGCTGTTGGGTGCCCCGATCACCAGCAGCAGCTGGCAGCGCGCGGCAATCGCGGTGACCGCCGCCTGCCGGTTTGACGTGGCATAGCAGATATCATCAGCGCGCGGCCCGGCGATGCCCGGGAAGCGGCTTTGCAGGGCGGCGACCATTTCCGCCGTATCATCGACCGAAAGGGTGGTCTGGGTGAGGAATGCCAGCGGCGTGCCCTCGGCAAAATCAAGCGCGGCGACATCATCCAGCGTTTCCACCAGGGTCATCGCACCATCGGGAACCTGGCCGAGCGTGCCGATCACTTCGGGATGGCCGCGGTGGCCGATGAACACGATATGCCGCCCGGCGGCAATCTGGCGTTCGGCCTGGCGGTGCACCTTGCTGACCAGCGGGCAGGTCGCATCAAGCCATTCAAGCCCGCGCGCCGTCGCTGCTTCGGGAATCGCCTTGGGCACTCCGTGCGCGGAGAAGATCACCGGCGACCCGTCGGGCACCTCATCGAGTTCCTCGACAAAGACCGCGCCCTTTTCCTTGAGCCCGTCGACAACGTGGCGGTTGTGGACGATCTCATGGCGGACATAGACCGGCCGACCATAGCGCTTGAGCGAAAGCTCGACGATATCGATTGCGCGCTCGACGCCTGCGCAAAATCCGCGCGGGGCGGCGACGATAAGCGTCAGCCTGGGCTTGCTCACTGGAAAGGGTGCATTCATGCTTGCGCCTCTAGCGCTTTGCCGCGCGCGCCGCTAGGGCGTGCGTGATCGTTGCCAGGAATACCCATATGATTGATCGTTCCCGTCTGCCAGCCGCACTCTTGGCCACTGCTTTGCTCGCAACGGCGCTGGGCGGATGCCGTTCCCAGGGTGAACTGGTGCTTGACGAGGGCATCGGGGTCACTTCGGTGCGCAGTGCCTGTCCGGCAATCGGCATTCCCGACTATACCGGCGATATCACCCTGTTCCGCCCTGGCGCAGGCAAGACCGCAGCCGACATCGATATTGTTGCCGCGATGACCAACGTGCGCTCGCAATGCAATGATGGTGCCGCGAATGCGCAAGGCAAGGTTTACGCAACCACGACTTTCGACGTGCTGGCCCGCCGCATCGACACGCGCGGCGCGCGGCAGGTAACCCTGCCCTATTATGTGACCGTGCTGCGCGGCGGCACGGCCGTGATCACCAAGCGCATCGCCCAGGTGACTCTCGATTTCGCCGATGGCCAGGAACGCGCCAAGGCATCCGGTCAGGGCGCAGCCTATATCGACCGGGCCGAAGCCGTCCTGCCGCCCGAAATCCGCGAACGCATCAACCGCAAGCGCCGCGCTGGCGATACCGACGCGGCGGTTGATCCGCTGTCCGAACCCGAGGTCAAGGCAGCGATCACACGCGCCACATTCGAGCTGCTGGTCGGGTTCCAGCTGGACGAAGCGCAACTGGCCTATAACGTCACGCGCTGATCTGGTGCCGGGAGCGGCGCGCTTTCAGTTCGTGTCCGATCGCCTCACGCGCGGCTGCGGCAATGGATTTGCGGTCTGCCAGCTGCGCTCCTGCCAGCGGCGCCAGGAAGTGAACATTCAGCTCCACCGGCTTGCTGCGCGACAGGATCCGCCTGAAATTGGCAACGCCGTGTTCTTCGCCAATCCATGAAATATCGGCGGATTCTGCTCCGTAATCGAGCAGAACAGGCTGCACCGAGAGGCCGGGCGGCAGTGGATCCAGCGCCGAGAGCAGTGAACTCTTGAAAGGCAGCAGGGCATTGCCTTCGCTGGTGGTGCCTTCGGGAAAGATGGTCAGCGCGCCAGTTTCCGCAATTGCCGCGCGCACTTTCTCAACCTGATGCGCGATGCTCGATCGCTGGTGGCGGGCAACGAAAACCGTTCCGTTCAGTTCGCACAGCCAGCGAATCACCGGCACCGATGCGAGCCCGTCATGCCCGACAAAGGTTGCGCCTGTAGTGCCGCCCAGCGCCGGTATGTCGATCCAGCTGACGTGATTGGCGAGGAGGAATTCGCCGCCTTCAACCCGGTGTCCGGTAACCTTCACCCGGATGCCCGCGATGCGGCCCAACCCGGCAAGAAAGCGGCGCGGCCAGGGACTTTCGCCGCGTGCCAGTTTCCAGACAACGTTCAGGACAAGGCACAGGCCCAGAAGTGCAAGTATTGCCAGCAATCTTGCCGCAAAGCGCAGCCAGCCAAACACCATCGGGGCTAATCTTCCTGGGCGGGCGTCTCGCGGTCGAGTCTGACGCCAAAAAGCTCCATCCGGTGATCGACCAGACGGAAACCCAGTTTCTCCGCAATCCGCCGCTGCAGGAATTCGAGCTCAGGATCGACGAATTCGATGACCTTGCCGCTTTCGACATCAATCATGTGATCGTGATGCGCCTCCGGCGATGCTTCATAGCGCGACCGGCCATCACCAAAATCGTGGCGATCAAGAATGCCGGCTTCCTCGAAAAGTCGCACGGTCCGGTAGACTGTGGCGATCGAGATGCCGCTGTCGATAGCCGCCGCACGCTCGTGCAGCTTTTCGACATCGGGGTGGTCCGAACTTTCCGAGAGGACCTTTGCGATCACCTTGCGCTGTTCGGTTATGCGCAGGCCCCGCTCATGACACAGTGCTTCGATATCGATCGTCTGATGCACAACCATTCCCCAGCGGGCCACGTAGAAACCCCGCCGGACACCGGCCCGGCGGGGTAACCATACAACCGCCTGAGACAGACGGCTAGTGCTGCAAATCCTAGCGCTTCGCCTTGGGCTTGGCGACGCCGCGCTTCTGGCCTGGTTTGCGGCCAAGGCCGATCTTCTTGGCCAGTTCGCGGCGCTTTTCGGCATAGTTGGGGGCGACCATCGGATAGTCGGACGCCAGGCCCCAGCGCTGGCGATATTGATCGGGCGTGAGGTTGTAATGCGTCATCAAATGGCGCTTGAGCATCTTGAGTTTCTTGCCATCTTCAAGACAAACAATGTAATCGGGCTTGATCGAAGTGCGCACCGATACTGCCGGTTCAGGCCTTTCCTCTGGTGCAGGACTGGCTTCGCCAAGTCCGGCAAGCGCGCCGTAAACATTGGTGATCAGCGAAGGCACTTCATCTGCAGCGACACTGTTGTTGCTGACAAGCGCTGCGACAATGTCGGAAGTCAGCGTTATCAAGGTCTCTTTCATATCGTTTTGGGAATCGTTCATTTTTTTGTTTCCTTGGCGTTGCGACCGCGCGGATTGTTCTGCTTGCCGGATGAACCGGCAGGCATCGCCGATTTTCTTGGCCCAAACATTCATTTCCGGCAAGAAGAGATTTGCAGATGCAAGGCACTTGGCCGAGTTATTCTTGGTAAATACCAACCTGCACTGATCCTGACCCATGATGACGGTTTCTGGCGGTTCTCGGCAAGGAGCGCACGAAGTGGCGATGTGGTTCATCGTCACGAGTGCGCGACGCCGTCCGAGGGCCGCCAGAAACCGCCTGCGCCGAGGCGCAGTTTATCCTGAGCTCGTCGAAGGGGTTGCCATTTCCTGCCCGCTGGACTTCGTCGCAGCCTCACCTCGATGAACCCACATCGCGGCTTCGGCTGCTCCTTGCCAGCGAACAGGAAATGGCAATCCTCATGGGTCAGGATCATTGCAGGTTGGTATAAGACCTGTGAACAAGGGTATTTCACCTGCCCTATTACAAATCCATGGCAAAAGTCATGGCATCGAGACCTTCGCCGCTCGACAGGCGGTAATAGGCCCGGCGCTCTCCGATCGGTTCGAAACCGAATTGGCGATAGAGCGATTCGGCAGAGTTGCCCTTGCGCATTTCAAGAATAAGTCGGCTTGCACCGCGTTTTCGTGCGGCCTCGGCAAAGCGCATCAGCATCGCCTCGCCCAGTCCCAGCCTGCGGTGCGCCGGAACGACGGCGAACAGCAACAGTTCCTCTTCGCCGAAACCGGTGCGCGACAGGCAGAAGCCGACCGCCGGCCCGTCGGAAGAAACAGCGCCGCCATGCGCATCGATCAGCAGATAATGGCAATTGCCGATGACCAGCGCGTCCTCGACCTGCCGACGCGACCATGCTTCGCCGAATTGCGGATCGAAGGCGGCCTCCATCACCGCCATGATCCGGTCGAGATCATCGATCGGCGCGATCATGATTTGTCGTTCGGCAGTTTCGCGTCTGGCCCGCGCCCATAGTGCGGACGGACGCTGGCGGTAAGCGCACTGGCGGGAAGCAGCGAAAAGGCGCGGGCATCGGGCAGGATCGCCAGCGCATCGCCCGATCCGCGCAAAGCCACCAGCGCTTCGGCCTGACTTCCCGCAACCAGCTTTTCGCCAAAGGCCTGTGCAGCCATTGCAGGCGCGGCGGAAACCGGCTCGGCCAGGCACAGCCCTTGCGCGTCAAATGATTGCACGAACCATTCGCCATGACCGCCGGTCATCGCCACGACCAGGCCTTGCGGGCCGCGATGCTCGCGCGCCATGGCCGCAACCAGGGCTAGCGTGGGATAGCCCGCCAGTTCGGCTCCCCAGGCAAAGGCCAGCGCCCGCGCGGTGGCAAGGCCAACCCGAACGCCCGTGAAGCTGCCCGGACCAAGCGAAACCGCCACCCGGTCGGCACGCCCCCTGCCCGGCAGCCCGGCGATCATCGGCACCAGCTGTTCGGCATGGCCCCGGCCCAGCACGCGAAATTCGCCCGCCAGCAGGGTGCCGCCTTCGAACAACGCCACCGAGCAGGCCTCGGTCGCGCAATCGATCGCCAGGGTCTTCATGCTTGCGGGATAGCGCCGCTCAGGCGGCGCGGACTTCGGTCACTTCGGGGACATAATGCTTGAGCAGCCCCTCGATCCCCTGCTTCAGCGTCGCCGAAGATGAAGGACAGCCCGAACAGGCCCCTTGCATGGTCAGGTAGACCACGCCCTCGCGAAAGCCCCGGTAGACGATATCGCCGCCGTCGTTGGCGACCGCCGGGCGAACCCGGGTTTCGATCAGATCCTTGATCTGCTCAACCACATCGGCATCGGCGGGATCGTCGGCAAATTCGTCGTCTTCGGCAGGAACCGCAATGCCGCTGGCATCCGGCCCCGAAAACAGCGGTGCGCCCGAGACGAAATGATCGAGCAGGATGGAGACGACCTGCGGCTTGAGCGCGGTCCAGTCCACGCCCGGCCCGGCGGTGACCGAAACGAAATCGCGCCCGAAAAACACGCCGGTCACATCGCCAAGCGAAAACAGCGCCTCGGCCAGCGGCGAGGCGGCGGCCGCATCCTCGTCAACAAATTCGCGCGTGCCGGCCAGCATCACCTGCTCGCCGGGCAGGAACTTGAGCGTTGCGGGATTGGGCGTGGTTTCGGTTTCGATGAACATGATCCTAGGCATGTAGGCCTTGACCGGGCAGGGTCAAGGGGCTGGCGGTGGACCGGCGCGGCGCGCTATTCACTGGCCCTTAATCCCTGCCCGCCTTATAGCCCTGCCCATGACATCACCGCGCCGTTTCGCCCGCACGTTTGCCATCCTGCTGCCGTTCCTGCTGGCGACGCCCCTGCCCGCTCCGGCCAAGCCGGCCAAGGCCCGTCCCGTCGCCGCCAAGCCCGCGCTGCGGCCTGCCCAGACCGGCCCCTGGCTCTATCGCGGCAGCGACATTCCGCACGACAAGCAATGGAAATTCGGCGAGCTGGCCAACGGCTTGCGCTATGCCGTGCGCAAGAACGGAGTGCCGCCGGGGCAGGTTTCGATCCGGATCCGCATCGATGCCGGTTCGCTGCACGAGACCGAAGAAGAGCGCGGCTTTGCCCACCTGATCGAGCATCTGGTGTTCCGCCAGTCGAAGTATCTGGGCGAAGCGCAGGCTATCCCCACCTGGCAGCGCCTTGGCGCAACCTTCGGCAACGATACCAATGCCGAAACCACCCCAACCCAGACCGTGTTCAAGCTTGACCTGCCCGATGCCACCCCAGCGGGGCTGGAGGAAAGTTTCAAGCTGCTTTCGGGAATGATGGCCGAGCCGACGCTATCGGAAGCCAATGTCCGCGCCGAAGTTCCCATCGTGCTGGCCGAAAAGCGCGAGCGCGGCGGGGCCGCACAGCGGGTGCTGGAGGCGACGCAGCAGACTTTCTACGCCGGGCAACTTCTGGCCAATCGGGCGCCGATCGGCACCGAGGCGACATTGAACGGCGCACGGCAGGAAACTGTGCGCGCATTCCATGCCCGCTGGTATCGGCCTGAAAACACGGTGATCGCCGTGGCGGGCGATGCTGATCCGGCGGTGCTGGAAGGCCTGGTGAAGAAGTGGTTCGCCACCTGGCGCCCTTCCGGCAAGACCACGCCGCCGCCCAGTTTCGGCGATCCGGTCGCGCCTGCAAACGCGCAAGGCGGCGCAAACCCGGTCGGCGAAACCAGCGTGCTGGTCGAGCCCGACCTGCCGCGCGGTGTGAACTATGCAATCCTGCGGCCGTGGCGGCAGGTGACCGACAACATTGCCTACAACCAGGGCCTGATGGTCGATTCGCTTTCTCAGGCGATCATCAATCGCCGGCTTGAAGCGCGCGCGCGCGGCGGCGGCAGCTTTCTGGCCGCATCGGTCAACCAGCAGGACGTAAACCGGTCGACCGACGCGACCTTCGTTTCGGTAACCCCGCTCACGGACGACTGGAAGGGAGCCCTCAACGACGTCCGCGCGGTCATCGCCGATGCCATGGCCAGCGCCCCCACGCAGGCGGAGATTGACCGCGAAGCGGCGGAAATGGAAATCGCTTTCCAGGTGCCGGTCGAACAGCAGCGGCTGCTGGCCGGGTCGAAAGTGGCTGATGATCTGGTGACGGCGGTCGACATCCGCGAAACCATTGCCGCGCCCGACGATGTGCAGGCGATCTTCCGCAAGTCGAAAGTGCTGTTCACACCCGCAGCTGTGCTCAAACATACCCGCGCGCTGTTTACCGGAACGGTGACCAGAGCGGTTCTGCTGACCCCAAAGAGCGGCGAGGCCGACGCAGCCGCGCTGCGCCAGGCCTTGCTGACCCCGGTCAAGGCTGACGGGTCCTCGCGGCTGGCAGGCGCGCCGATCCGGTTCGAGGAAATGCCGCCGATCGGCACGCCCGGGCAGGTTGCGGCCATCGTGCCGACCGGTCTGATCGATATCGAGCAGGTCGAATTTGACAACGGCGTCAAGGCGATGATCTGGCCGGTCAAGGACGAGCCAGGGCGCCTTACGGTCAAAGTCCGGTTCGGCGGCGGCTACCGCGCCTTTGCGGCAGGCGACGCGGCCTATATCGCGCTGGGCGAAATGGCGCTGGTCAGCTCCGGGGTCGGCAGCCTCGGGCAGGAACAGCTTGACCAGATCACGACCGGGCGAAAAATGGGCTTCGATTTCAAGATCGACGATGCCTCTTTCGAATTTTCCGCCAATACCCGCGAGGCCGATCTTGCCGACCAGCTCTATCTGTTCGCCGCCAAGTTCGCCACGCCCCGCTGGGATGCCAATCCGGTGATCCGCGCCAAGGCAGCGTCACGGCTGCAATACGAAGCTTACGGCGCATCGCCGCAAGGGGTGATCCAGCGCGATCTCAAATTCCTCCAGCGCGACCGTGACTTGCGTTTCCACACCCCGACACCTGCCGAAATCGAAAAGGCAACGCCGCAAGGGTTCCGCCAGGTCTGGCAGCGCGCGCTCGACAACGGACCGATCGAAGTCCAGCTCTATGGCGATTTCGACCGGGCCAAGGCCATCGAAGCGCTGGGGCGCACCTTCGGCGCCTTGCGCCAGCGCAGTCCGCTGCCACCCGGCACGGCGCCAGCCACCGCGCGGTTCCCCTCGGCCAATGCAGAGCCGGTGGTGCTGCGCCACCGGGGCGATACCAATCAGGCCGCAGCGGTCATCTCGTGGCCGACCGGCGGCGGCATGAACGCTGTGCACGAAGCGCGACAGCTAGAGATTCTGACCCAGCTGTTTTCCAATCGCCTGCTTGACCGCATGCGCGAAAAGCTGGGGGCGAGCTATGCTCCGCAGGTGGTCTCCGACTGGCCCTACGATCTCGACGGTGGCGGATCGATCTCGGCAATCGCACAGATCCAGCCCGCCTCGGTGCCGGCATTCTTCGAGGCAGCGCGCGAAATCGCCGCCGACCTCGTCGCCCGGCCGCCCAGCGCCGACGAACTGGCCCGGGTGACCGAACCGCTGCGCCAGCAGGTGACACGGGCATCGACCAGTTCGGCGTTCTTCATGTATCAGCTGGAAGGCGCAACGCAGGACCCTTCGCGCATCGGCGCCTTGCGCACCCTGCTTTCCGACCTTACCCGGACGACTCCCGAGAAGATGCAGGCACTGGCGAAACAGTATCTCACACCCGGCAAAGGCTGGATGATGGCCGTGTTGCCCGAGGGGCAGAAGATCAGCCAACTGACTGCAAACTAGACACGATGGGGCCAGAGCCAAATGACGTTGGCGACCTGAACATGCGAACCAGCACTGCCGGGACCGTGCCAGCAAGTTGGCTGGATCGAATGGCAATGGGGGGGCTGGCAATCGTGCTGGCGGCGGGAGCAACCCTGCCGGTCTATACCGACGAGATCGCCTGGCGTTTTCATGAACGGGCCGGTTATTCGCCCGGCCTCGATACGATGCTGAGCGACACATGCGGGGCCAATTCACTGGCCGCACCGCCATTGTTCATGATGCCGGTCCGTCTGTTTTCAGCCACGGTCAACAGCTGGCTCGACGCGCCGATATTCGTGCGGCTGCAAGGTGTCGTCTGCGCGCTTTTGTTTCTGGCAATGCTGTGGCGGCTGCTGACAATGGCCATGCGCGGCGCGGCGCTGGCCGGCAGCATCCCGGTGCGCGCGCTGGTGATTGCCCCGCTGGGGCTTGGCGTCTTGCCGTTGCTGATGGTGATGAGCCGGCCGGAGCAACCGCTGATCATCGGCACTGTCGCGGCAATCATCCTGGCCTTGCGCCAGCGGCAATGTGAGGCAGCGCAGGCCCGGTCATCCATCTGGATAACCGTTGGCGCCATCGTCCTGATCGCGGCGATCAGCTTGAGCTACCACCTCAAGGGCGTGCTCTATGTCGTGGTTCTGGGCACTTGCCTGCTGTTCTGCTCGGCAAACCGGGCGACGCTTGGCCTGCGCCTGGCCGGCATTGGTGCAACCGCCGTGCTTTCGCTCAGCGCATTTCTCTATTGGACCGACCGCTTCCGCTGCCCCGGCGATCCGGTTCTTGCCGACAAACTGGCCCGGGAAAATGTCGCGGCCGTGCTCACTGGCGGCGGCGGCCTGATGAGCGCGATCAGCGAAGCGGCAAGAGGCATCGTGCCCTTCGACTACATCCTGCTGACGGCCCCGGATGGCGAGCCGATGTCTTCATGGCTGCCGCCCGGGCTGGTGGGAGAAGCCGGCAACGATCGGCTTCATGGCCCTGATCATGGCGGTGTGGGCCAGCCTGGTCGCGGCCAGCATCTGGAATCTGGTGCGCTTCATCAAGCTTCGCAAACGCGATGCCCTGGCGGATCCTCGCGTTGGAATCGGCCTCAGCCTGTTTGCCATCATCGCGGTCTGGGGTGCCAGCCAGCTCAACAAGAATGTCTACGAGGCGGCGCATGTCCTGCCGATGCTGGCCGTCGCCAGCCTGCTCTGCCTGACCCTGCCGCACGAAAATCCGTGGCTGGCACGTTGGGGAACGAGGGCAGCCAAAGCTTTCGTTGCAGCAGGCATCGCTTCGCAGGCGATCATTCTGGCGACGCATGGACCGGCGCTGTGGCAGGCATCCCGATCAACGCACTATCTTTCGGACCAGCCCTATTCGGTGCCGATATCGGGCTATGGCGCGCACAAGGCAAACATTGCCGAGGCGATGCAAAAGGCAGGGATGCCGCTAGATCGCCCCTTGCACCGGCCCCTGATCGACGATCTGACCTACCTTGACCTGCAAGGCAGCCATCTGCCCATCCACTGGCTTGGCGTGTTCAGCGACTGGAATGGCAGCATAGACGATCCGGTAGGCTATCTGCTGTCGCGCAAATCGGACGGGGTCGTGATGGGGTGCATCAATCTGCCTGTGCGCATGGAGCAAGCAGCAAGCCGCGCTGGAGACATCTGCGCCCTGTCCGGAGACCAGCTTGCCAGGTTGGGCGGTGAGAGCGATGAGCTGGACAGTTTCTTTGCATTCCCGCCATGACGGCGCTAAGGGCCGCCGCTTGCAAAGGATAGGGCAATGGCGACTAATTGGACCCCCGGTGGCTGGAATGCACACGAAGCACGGCATTTGCCGGTCTATGAAGATGCGGATGAGCTTGCCGGGGCCGAGGCCACGCTCGCCAAGTTTCCGCCGCTGGTGTTTGCCGGGGAAGCGCGCGCGCTCAAGGCAGATCTCGCCGAGGTGGCGGCGGGCAGGGGTTTCCTGCTCCAGGGCGGGGACTGTGCCGAGAGCTTTGCCGAACACAGCGCCGACAACATCCGCGATACCTTCCGCGTGCTGCTGCAGATGGCGGTGGCGCTGACCTTTGCCAGCAAGCAGCCGGTGGTCAAAGTGGGACGCATGGCGGGGCAGTTCGCCAAGCCGCGCTCTGCCCCGACCGAGACCGTGGGCGGCAAGGAGCTGCCCAGCTATCTCGGCGATATTATCAACGGCATCGAGTTTGACGATACCGCGCGGCGCAACGATCCGCAGCGGATGATCCAGGCCTATGGGCAGAGTGCGGCCACGCTCAACCTGCTGCGTGCCTTCTCGAACGGCGGCTATGCCAATCTGCGCCAGGTCCACAAGTGGACCCTCGATCATATCGGTCGCAGCCCCTGGGCGAAGAAGTTCACCGAAATGGCCGACCGCATCGGCGAGGCGCTCGATTTCATGGCCGCCTGCGGGGTTGATCCCGAGACCGTGCCGCAGCTTCAGGGCACCAGCTTCTACACCAGTCACGAAGCGCTGCTGCTGCCCTATGAACAGGCCCTCACCCGGCGCGATTCGCTGACCGGTGACTGGTACGATTGCTCGGCCCACATGCTGTGGATCGGCGACCGCACCCGCTTCGAGGGTTCGGCCCATGTCGAATTCCTGCGCGGCGTGGGCAATCCGATCGGCATGAAATGCGGGCCCAGCCTTGAACCCGATGCCCTGCTCAAGATGCTCGACACGCTCAATCCGGCGCGTGAAGCCGGGCGGATGACGCTGATCAGCCGCTTCGGCGATGACAAGGTCGAAAAGGGCCTGCCGCCGCTGGTGCGCGCGGTGAAGCGCGAAGGCCATCCGGTGGTGTGGTCATGCGATCCGATGCACGGAAATGTGATCAAGGCCAACAGCGGCTACAAGACACGGCCGTTCGAGCGGATCCTGGCCGAGGTGAAGGGCTTTTTTGCCGTGCACCGCGCCGAGGGCACCCATGCCGGCGGCATCCATATCGAGATGACCGGTCAGGATGTGACTGAATGCACCGGCGGCGCCATCGCGATCACCGACGGGGCCCTGGCCGACCGATATCACACCCATTGCGATCCGCGCCTCAACGCCGCGCAATCGATCGAGCTGGCCTTCCTGCTCGCCGACATGCTCAACCTCGAGGCAACCGAACGCGCGAAGCAGGCCGCCTGAGCGCCTGAAGCGAAATTCACGGAGGGCGATTTTCGGCCCTTCACCGGCAAATGGAAATGGGGGCGCGCTTTCCAGCGCACCCCCATTCCAGTCCCCTGCTCGGTATTCCCCGAAAGCTTAGTCGCCGCCGCCGGCGCTGGCATCCGAACTCTGAAAGGCCAGCTGCCCGCGGATCGCATCGACCTGATCGTCACCCGTCACCACATCGACGTAGAACTGCGACGGGTCTGCTGTGATATCGCTGACTGTGCCACCGGAAAGTGAGGTGCAGCGATCATCGTTGATCCTGAGGCTAAGCAACGGACGGCCAGTGTCTCCGCTCGATCCATAGTGGATGTGCGCATAGGTCGCCGCTGAAATGCCGGAGGTTGAAAGATCGTAGCACAACCGGTTGTTGTCGAGGTCGATGACCGCCGTAAACGAACCGTTGCCCTCGGCAACACCACCACCGACCACATTTGCGCCGCTCAGGCTGGCAACCAGACGAACGGCATCGTTATCGTTGGAATAGCTCTGGGCAGAAGCCGGAGCAGTCAGCATGCTGCTGGCGACTGCCGCGATAAGTGCGGTTTGAACAAACTTCTTCATTGCCAACTTCCCCTGCTGGTCCCGTTCGTTCTCTGGAACGAAGCGGTGACGTTTGGTTATGCCAGCCTGGCAAAGCACAACGCGATGAAGTGCAATTACGAACCGGACAAGACGGAGAAATAGGGGCAAACTCTTAAGCGGGACCACACAAGTCCGGTTAACCGGGTGAAACCATAATCCGGGTTCCCGGATAGTCGGCCCGCGAGGTTTGCCAGCCGGGATTTTCCCGATATGCTTGGCATGCTGCGCATTGGCAAGCTGATGGAGACAAGCCAATCGATCCTGTCCAGCGCCTGGAAGCCATTGAGAAAATACGCTTCCTCAAGGCGCGCTATTTCCGCTGCATCGATTGCAAGGAATGGGAAAGCCTGCCGGACCTGTTCACCCACGACCTCAGGATCGTTTCTCCCGATGGCCAGGTGTGGATGGAGGGCGGCGCGAACTTTGCCGCCAGCCTGAAGAACGGCCTGGAACACGCAACTTCCTGTCATCAGGGATTTACCGCCGAGATCGAAGTACTCGACGCTGGCAATGCGCGCGGCATCTGGGCGATGCAGGATGTCATCGAATGGCCTGATCGGCATCCGCGCGAAGGCTGGAAAGCCATCACCGGCCGGGGGCACTATCACGAGACCTACCGCTTCGAGCAGGGCCACTGGCGCATCGCAAGTCTGTCGCTCACCCGGTTGCGGCTGGATATTACCTGGCCGGAGGGGCATGAACCGGCCACTGACAAGACGGGAGAGTGAAAATGGACCTGGCAAAATACGGCCCCTGGGCCGTGATCGTCGGCGGATCGGAAGGCGTCGGCGCGGAATTCGCCCGGCAGCTGGCGGCAGATGGCTTCAAGCTGGTGCTGACAGCGCGAAAGCTCGAACCGCTGGAGGAGCTCAAGGCCGAGCTGGAAGCCGGCGGCACCGAAGTTCGCATCGTCTCCGCTGATCTGAAGAAGCGCGACGTGCTGGATACCGTGCGCAAGGTGACTGACGATGTCGAAGTCGGCCTCCTGGTGTTCAATGCCGGAGCCAACGATACGCGCGGCAACTTTGTCGATCTGCCGGCCGAAGTCACCGACGGGGTGATCGCGATCAACGTTCATGGCCACGCCGATTTCTCGCGCCACTATGGCAAGGCGATGTGTGATCGCGGGCGCGGCGGCATCATCTTGACCGGATCCACCGGCGGCTATCTCGGCTCGCCGACGCTGGCCACCTATTGCGCGGTCAAGGCATTTGCGCAGAGTCTTCGCCGAAGCGCTGTGGGCCGAATGCCAGCCGTTTGGCGTTGATGTGCTGCACCTCAACATCGGCTTCACCGCGACCCCCGCCATGGCGCGGCTGGGCATGCCGATCGAACTTGCCGAAAAGTGTGACGTTGTCGCGCGGCAGGGCCTGGAACACATCGCGGATGGTCCGGTCTGGATCGTCGACTCGCCGGGCAATGTCGACCAAGCACGCAAGATTTCCCGGTTCGACGACCGCGGCGCCCTGGTCAAGGCCCATGCCATCAGGCCGCGCGAGGAAACTGCCCAGGCGGCGAAAGAACAGCTGGAATTGATTGGCAAAAGCTAACCTTCCCATCCGGATTTCTAAGCTAGCTTAGCTTTTCAGGTTGCGTTGTGGCTGCAGGCTTGCTCTTGAACTGTCCATGGTTAGAGGCGGACAGGTCGTGGTGGCGGCAATGGCGATGGCTTGTGCGCCGGGGCTTGCCTTTGCCCAGCGCACAGCCGAGAATGCCCTTGCCTCCTCTGACGACGCCTTCGGCACGCAAGTCGGGCTCGAAAACACCGGTATATACAACGAAAACGATGCGCGCGGATTTTCTCCGCTCAAGGCCGGGAACTACCGGTTCGACGGCATCTACTTTGATCCGGTGGGCATTGTAACGCCGCGACTCAAGTCCAGCACTGCGATCCGCATCGGCCAGGCCGCGATAGACTTTCCCTTTCCCGCTCCGACAGGAGTGGTCGATGCCAAGATCAAGATCTTGTCCGGAGAATGGACGGCTAGCCCCGCCCTGACCTCTGCCCAGCACGGCGGCTGGATCATCGAACTCGACAGCCAGTTACCGATTGCGGGCAAGACGTTTGGCCTGTTGCTTGGCTATGCCGGCGCCCTCAACGAATTCAGCGATGGCGGACGCAACCTCGCGCACGGGATTATGCTAAAGCCGGTGCTGCAGTTGGGCGCGGTCGAGATCAGCCCGTTCGCCGCGATCGGACGTTCCCATGGCACCCGGGCCCGGCCGCTCACGCTGATCAATTCAGACCATATCCCGGCAGTTCCCCAGGCGCGCAAATACCTTGGACAGGTGTGGGCCGAAGGCAAAGGCCAGAGTGACAATATGGGGGTGACTGCCAAGGCTGCTCTCACCCCGAACCTGTCTTTGCGCTCAGGATTGTTCCTGTCCCGCACGCTGAGAATCCGGAATTATTCCGAGCTGTTCGCCATCTCCGATGCTGCGTCCCCGGCGCGCCACCGCTTTATTGCCGACCCCCGCCATGAGGTCCGCTCGTGGAGCGGCGAAGCCATGCTGGCCTGGCGGTTCGGCAGCAACAACCAGCACCGGCTGTTTGCAGGATACCGCTTCCGCGACCGGCACACAGACTCAGGCGGATCGGCCTTCCGTGATTTCGGCGATGTTGCTTACGGCACGCCCGATCCGGAACCGGAAGAGAGCTTCGCGTTCGGCCCGGTCAACAAGGGACGCGTCCAGCAATCTGCGCTGATGCTGGGCTACACCGGCAAGATTGCGGGATTGGGAACAGTCAATCTTGGCGTGCAAAAGGCGAATTACCGGGCGACCTTCAACGATGTGACGCTGGGCACCACCACCGTCTCGACCACCCGGCCCTGGCTCTACAACGCAGGGCTGTCTGTGCCGGTAACCGACCATCTGGCCCTTTTCGCCGCCACCCAGACCGGTCTTGAAGACAGCGGCGCGGCCCCCGAGAATGCGGCGAACCGCAACGAGCAACTCGCCGCTGCGCGCTCGACCCAATACGAAGCCGGTTTGCGCTGGAGCTTCGGAAAAAGCCATCTGGCCGTCAGCGCCTTCCAGATCACCAAGCCCTATTTCGGCTTCGACCGCTCGGCGCCGGGCGTGCTCAAACCGTTTGTCAGACTTGGCCGGGTGCGGCATCGCGGGATCGAGGCCTCGCTCGCCGGGCATTTCGGCGAGCGGCTGCATGTCGTGGCGGGCGCCGTGCTGATGCAGCCACGCGTCGTCGATCCGCTGATCGATATCGGCCTGGCAGGTGCCCGGCCATCCGGCACGCCTTCAATCCAGGCCAAGTTCGACCTTAACTATCGCACCGATATTTTCGGCGGGCTGACCCCGACGGTTTCATTCACCTATTCCGGCAGCCGCGCTGTTGGTCCGCCGCCGGTTGAGGGACAGGCACAGCTGATGCTTCCGCCGCATCCGGTGGTCGATCTCGGCCTGCGCCAAAGGTTCACGCTCGGCACCATTCCGGCCAGTTTGCGATTCGTAGTGCAAAATGCTTTCGACGATGCCGCCTGGAAGGTCATCGCGTCCAACACCCTGCAGATGGATGACCGGCGGCGCATCACCCTATCGCTCTCTGCGGATTTT
The DNA here is from genome assembly GCA_963732725.1 of uncultured Alphaproteobacteria bacterium. Lineage (GTDB taxonomy): Bacteria > Pseudomonadota > Alphaproteobacteria > Sphingomonadales > Sphingomonadaceae > Novosphingobium. Next base: position 168,761 of record CAVTAQ010000003.1, read on the forward strand.
TGAACACACGTTCTGCTCAATACTTACCAAGGTCAGTAATTGCGCTTGCGCACGCGCTCCGGGCTTGCTTTGGACATTTCCGAAATGTTTGCAGATCAAAAATTCCCGATTTCGGCAATTGCGCTGGCTATGCTGGCGCTACCGTCGGCTGCCCTTGCCCAGCGCGCGGGTGAAAACGCCGTAGCCAGCGCAGACGATGCTTTTGGCTCGTCGGTCGGGCTCGAATCGACCGGCATCTATTCCGACCAGGATACCCGCGGATTCAGTCCATCGAAGGCAGGAAACGCGCGGATCGACGGGGTCTATTACGATCCGGTCGGCTCGCTTTCCTCGCGCCTGCGCAGTGCCAATGTCGTGCGGGTGGGCTTTGCCGCAGAAGACTATCCGTTCAATGCGCCAACCGGCATCATCGAATACCGCTTGAGGCCGTTTCCCGAAAAGTTCGGCATGAGCGCGGCCTATAACCTCATGGCCTTTGGCGGCTTCATCCGCGAGTTCGATTTGCGCGTGCCGATCATCAAGGACAAGCTCGGCTATGTCGGCGGGGCAGCCTGGTCAGATCTGCGCCAGAGCGACGGCGCGAGCAATGCCGCCTGGGGTATAACCCACCGCTTCATCGCGCGGACCGGCGGTGTCGAATTCGCGCCCTTCGTTTCGACCAGCTGGTTCACCAGCAACCATGTCCGGCCGCTGACGGTTGTGACCGGCGATACCTTGCCGCAACTTCCTGAAGTGAGGCGCTATCTGGGGCAGAGCTGGGCAAACGGCTACTACGACAACCACCAGTTCGGCGGTGTGTTGAAAGCCGCGATCACCCCGCGCCTGTCGCTGCGCGCCGGCATGTTCCACGGCAAGGCCAACCGGCCTTCGAACTTTTCCGAAATCTACAATCTGGCTCCGGCGGGCGCCGGAGTGGTGCCCACCCAGGCAACGCATACCGTGATCTCCGACCCGCTCCACCGCATCCATGCGACCAGCGGCGAGGCGCAGTTGGCGCTGAGACTGGGCGGCGGGCGCTGGCAGCATCGCATCATCGCGGGCTTTCGCGCCCGTGACCGGCTGACCCAGACCGGCGGTTCGCATACCGAGAGCTATGGCACGGTCGACTATGGCCTGCCCGATCCGCATCCGCAGCCCGCATTTGTCTTCGGCACACCCAACGACGGCCGGGTGAAGCAGCATTCCTTCATGCTGGGATATACCGGCAAGCTCGAACATGTCGGCATGATCAACCTGGGCCTGCAAAAGGCGCGCTATCGAGGCTCTTCGCGCGATGGGCGCACCGGGCTTGTCACGACATCCAATGATGATCCCTGGCTCTACAACGCCACGATTGGCTTCGATCTTTCGCCCACGGTGGCGATCTTCGCCGGCACCCAGAAAGGGCTGGAGGACAGCGGAACGGCGCCCGAAAGCGCGGTCAACCGCAACGAACAGCTGCCAGCCACCCGCTCGACACAGTACGAGGCAGGACTGCGCTGGAAGTTCCCGAGCGGGCAGCTCGCGGTCAACGCATTCCAGATCACCAAGCCCTATTTCTCGTTTGATGCCACCCGCACCTTTACCCAGGTTGGCAATATCCGTCTGCGCGGGGTCGAGGCGTCGCTCAGCGGGCATTTCGGCAAGCGGCTCAATCTGGTGGCCGGAGCCGTTGCGACCCAGCCGCGGGTGGTTGACCGCCTGCCCGGCGTGGGCGAGCGCCCGGCGGGCTTTCCTTCGCTCTACGCCAGGATCGACATAAACTATCGCACCGACCTGTTCGGCGGGCTGACCCCGACCGCCACGGTCAGCCACACCGGCAAACGTGCCGTTGGCGCAAGCTCGCTCGCCAGCCTCGGCGGTGAGCAGCTGATGGTGCCGGGCTTCACCACGCTCGATCTGGGCCTGCGCCAGTCGTTCAAGCTCGGCACGGTGCCGGCAAGCTTCCGCTTCCTGGTGTACAACGTGACCGATGCGGCCAGCTGGAAGGTGGTTGGCCCCAACTCGCTCTATCCCGAAGAGCGGCGGCGGATCAATCTGACGGTGACGGCAGATTTTTAACCGACAAGCCGCAATCCGGGTTCAGCGGCCTGGCCTCGTCTTGGGCTGATCCGGCCAGATTCCCCGCGTATCATAAACCGCCTTGCCGACCCGTTCGGCCAGCGGCACCACGCGGAAGATGTCGTGATCGACCAGCACGATCAGCACACCGCACTCCTCGAGCGCAGTGTCAATGTCGATCAGTTTGGCGCCGGTGTCGGTGAATTCGATCGGCAGTTCGCTGGCGTAAGGCTCAACCACTTCGATGCGGGCACCATACTTGCGCGCCAGCGTCGCCGCCACCAGCCGCGCCGGGCTCTCGCGGAAATCGTCGATATTGGCCTTGAAGGCAAGGCCGAGGCAGGCGACGCGCGCGCCCGGATTGGCCTCGACCAGCTCGGTCGCCTTTTTGATGACGTGGTGGATCTTGCCGTCGTTGACGCCCCGGGCGGTGCGGATCAGCGGGGTTTCCTCGGGCGCGCCGTGGACGATGAACCACGGATCGACCGCGATGCAGTGGCCGCCGACGCCCGGCCCGGGCGAGAGAATGTTGACCCGAGGATGGCGGTTGGCAAGGCGGATCACCTCCCAGACATCGAGGCCCATCTTGTCGGAGACGATCGACAATTCGTTGGCAAAGGCGATGTTGACGTCACGGTAGGCGTTCTCGACCAGTTTGGTCATTTCCGCCGAGCGCGAATCCGTGACGATGCAGGTGCCGCGCACGAACAGCTTGTAGAAGGCCAGCGCCTTGCGGGCGCAGCGCGGCGTGATGCCGCCGATCGAGCGGTCGTTTTCGATCAGCTCTTTCAGGATATGCCCCGGCAGCACGCGCTCTGGGCAATAGGCGATGGAAATGTCCGGCGTCTCGCGGGTGATGCCCGGGCACTTGAGGTCTGGACGCATGCTGGCAATCATGTCGCGCAGTTGCTCGGTGGTGCCGACCGGCGAGGTCGATTCGAGAATAACGATGTCGCCCGCCTTGAGCACCGGCGCGATAGCCTTGCCGGCGGCGAGCACATAGGAAATGTCGGGCGCGTGTTGCTTGTCGAACGGGGTCGGCACGGCGACGACGAAGACATCGGCGGGCGCAACTTCGGTCGAGGCGGACAGCAGCCCGCGATTGACCACGCCCTGCACCAGCGCATCGAGATCGACTTCCTCGATATGGATTTCGCCTCGGTTGATCGTATCGACCACCTTCTGGCTGATATCGACGCCCAGCACCGTGCAGCCCGAACGGGCGATCACGGCGGCGGTGGGAAGCCCGATATAACCCAGCCCGACAACGCAAACGTCAGGCTTCTTGTCCGATTTCATTGCCCAGCAGCTCCACAATGCGGCGCGCGCTCTGCCCGTCCCCGAAGGGATTGTGAGCGCGTGCCATGCTTTCGTAGGCTGCCTTATCGTCGAGAAGGGTGAAAATTCCGGTAACGATATTCGTCACTTCGGTGCCGACCAGCTTTGCGGTTCCCGCCGTCACGCCTTCGGGCCGCTCAGTCGTTTCGCGCATGACCAGCACCGGCTTGCCCAGCGCCGGGGCTTCTTCCTGCACCCCGCCGCTGTCAGTCAGCATGATCTCCGCCAGGCCCAGCAGCCGGGCGAAGCTGGGATAATCAAGCGGCTCGATCATCGCGACATTGGCCAGGCCCGCCAGCGCCGCGTCCATCACCCGCCGCACATTGGGATTGGGGTGAACCGGGAAGATGATCCCCACGTCATCGCGCGCCGCGATCTGGCGCACGGCTTCGGCGATGTTCTCAAGCCCCCCGCCAAAATTCTCGCGGCGATGGCTGGTGACGCCGATGATGCGTTTGCCCCTGAAGCGCTGTTCCAGCTCGGCAAGGCCCGATGCCAGCGCAGGATCGGCGGCGATCTTTGCCGTCACCCAGTGCAGCGCGTCGATCACCGTGTTGCCGGTGACATGGACCCGGTCGGCCGCGACATTTTCTGACCTGAGCGAAGCCGCCGAAACCTCGGTCGGCGCGAAATGCATGTCTGCCATGGTGCCGATGATCTTGCGGTTAATCTCTTCAGGCCAGGGGTGATAGATATTGCCCGAGCGCAGCCCCGCCTCGACATGATCGACCGGTATCTTGCGGTAATAGGCCGCCAGCGCGCCGCACATGGCAGTGGCCGTATCGCCCTGCACCATGACGCGGGCGGGCTGCTCAAGGTCCATCACCCGGCCCAGACCGGTCAGCAGATTGGCGGTCAGCGCATCGAGCGTCTGATCGGGCTGCATCACGTCGAGATCGTGATCGGGCACGATCCCGGCAATCTCGAGCACCTGATCGAGCAGCGAGCGATGCTGCGCCGAGACGCAGACCTTGCAGTTAAACCGGGGGTCGGCCTTGAGCGCGGCGACGACCGGAAACAGCTTGATCGCCTCGGGGCGCGTGCCGAAGACGACGAGGATTTTTTGGGGCAGGATTTTGGCGGGGGTAGTCATGGCTGGGCGCATAGCATGGAGGGGTTAACCATAGCTAACGCTTGCGCGCCGCTGGATGGTCAGCATCGCCGCACAGCCGCAATTAACTCCAAAATGAACCGATTTGGATATTTTTGTTGACGATTGCAAATGTTCTTTATATGTTCTCACCAAATTCGAGGAGCATCCGATGTCGGTCCACCCAAACACCATTCGCGAAACCGTCGAGATGGCCGCATTTGGTCATTATCTGCGCACGGGACGGCGTGCAAACATCGACGAACTGGTCGCGGTCGTGGAGCGCAAGTTCAATCCATACCATGCTGCAGATGGGAAATTCACCTCACCGCCTGGAGTTACCGTGAGTCATGGCGATCAGACAACTCAATTGACCGGCCAGTCCAATCGTCGCACGGGTAGTGGCACCTCACATCCAGCAACCTCTTCAACCACGAAACCTACATCGAGAACGATTACAGGTGCCGGACGCACAGCAACTAACGAAGTAGCCGTGAAGCCTTCTCGCGGCAGAATCACCGAGCGATCAACGATTTTGGCTACCAAGGATCTCCAGGCCCGAGCTCGCTCCATCGACGCCGGTCAAAACGAATTGGTCAAATCGCCAAACTTGCATGTCGTGCTCTTCGGACCCGGCGTGGACCTTGTTCCTGTGCCAGTCGCGACATTCCAAGAGTTCACGGGTGCTGCCGATCTGTCAACCGACATGCGTGATCTGGACGCGGTTATCACGGGCCAGCAATCCGATTACGGTATCGGGAGCCAAGGAGTAAACGGTCAAACTGTGATCGGGGGACGTGTGTATGGCAAGTCGGCGCCGGGACTGTACTATTTTGGATCGACGGCTGAAAGTGAAGGAAGTGATCGCATCAAGATTGGCAAGGGCGACCCGCCTCCTACAGAGGTTCAAGTAGGATTTGGCGGAGGAGTGCCTTTGCTAATCGACGGGAGAGGTGTCGCGGGATACAATACTGCTTGGAATAGATATCGAGGAAAACCAGGGTTAGGGAAAAACATTGTGGCATTTGACTTAACTTCCGGCAGACTCGCATTGTTTGTGCAACCTGATAGTAAAATTGGGTTTTCATTAGATAATTTCAAGAAATACATTAGAAATTCTGGATATGATAACGCTCTTATGTTTGATGGATCTGGTTCTGTATCCCTGAACTACCGAGGAAATCAAATATTATCACCCGAATTTATTAGGCAACCTCTCATTCCAATGGGCATTGGGTTCAGGTCAAAACGAAGGAAAGTTGGCCAATGATTTTGGACCATCAATACCTTTTGCAGGCCAGGCACCTGTGGAATCTGCAGACATACTTTTGGAAAGTGTGCATGTAAAAGTGGATTTCCACACGATCTCTAGCGCCACCTGGCATTCAATTCAGATTGGCTCCCTGCTGGCTGGCGCAGCTGTCGGCTTTGTACTGCAACGACTGTTCAAGAAGGCTGGCTTCAGTCACTCATCATGCCGACTTCAAACCTTCTCGGGAGGTTGCTTGCTGCCTGTATTCGTCGCGCTCGTAACCGCAATTGGCATCGATCGGCTGATCCCGGACTGCCCCGACTGCGGCTTCACGCCGGATGCGATATTCATCCCTCTTGTAGTCTTCCCGCTCATGACTTTGTCTGCCGTTGCGGTGTTCTTCACTTTAGCCTGGCGCAGATGAATGGTTGGCGCGTATTAACCGCACTCTAAACCCCACGTTTTATCTCTCGCCCAAACTCAACCGCCCCCTCGACATCACCCCCAACAAACGGATAACCACGCCTCTACCATGCGCATCCTCATCACCGGCGCGGCCGGGTTTATCGGTTATTCGGTCATCCAGCGCCTGCTGGCGCGCGGGGATACCGTGATCGGGGTCGACTGCGTCAACGACTATTACGACGTGCGGCTGAAGGAAGCGCGCATCCAGCAAGCTGCGCGAGGCGGGCGGCAACCGGTTCACCTTCCTGCGGCAGGACTTCGCCGACTATCCCGGGCTGACCAAGGCGCTGGAGGACCTGAACTTCGAGCGCGTGATCCATCTGGGTGCGCAGGCCGGGGTGCGCTATTCGATCGAAAACCCGCATGCCTATGTCCAGGCCAATCTGGTCGGGCATCTCAACCTGCTCGAAGTGTCGCGGCACCGGGGGCTGGAGCATATGGTCTATGCCAGCTCATCGTCGGTCTATGGCGGCAACACCAAGCTGCCGTTTGCGGTCGAGGACCGGGTCGATCACCCGCTCTCGCTCTATGCCGCAACCAAGAAGGCGGACGAGCTGATGAGCGAGACCTACGCCCATCTCTACCGCCTGCCGCTGACCGGCCTGCGCTTCTTCACGGTCTATGGCCCGTGGGGACGGCCGGACATGATGATGTGGATTTTCACCAAAAAGATCATGGCGGGCGAGCCGATCCCGGTGTTCAACCACGGCGACATGTGGCGCGATTTTACCTATATCGACGATATCGTGGCGGGCGTGATCTCCTGCCTCGACAATCCGCCGCCCGATGACGGGCTGGAGAAAGCCGGTGGCAGCTTCAAGCCGCACCGGCTCTACAACATCGGCAACCACAAAAGCGAACATCTGATGAAAGTGGTCGAGATCCTCGAGGCGGAATGCGGGCGCAAGGCAGAGCTCGAACTGCTGCCGATGCAGCCCGGCGATGCGCCCCAGAGCTTTGCCGACATCACCGCGATCCAGCGCGATCTGGGCTTTGCGCCGACCACCAGTATTGACGTCGGCGTGTCCGAATTTCGTGCGCTGGTACAAGGAATACAACGGGCTGGGCTGACCTTTCAGCCGCCCATCTGGCCTGAAAGACTGCGCGCAGCATGCGGCCAACGCCTCGCCCAGTGCCGTAACATCATCTTCGCCGAGCGCACTGGCCAGCCCGATCCCGACCAGCGCATGGCTGGGTCTGCCCGGCGCCTGCCAGACTGGTGCTGCGACCACGGTTATTCCGGCGATGTAGTTGCCCTGATCGACACCGTAGCCTTGGGCACGGGTCTGCCCGACCTGTCGCTGCCATTCGGCAAACTCAGGGGGATCGTCCCAGCGCAGGGTGCGGAATTTTGCTTCGAGCTGCGCCTCGGGATACTTGCCGAAGGCAGCGATGCAGCGCCCGGTCGCGCTGAGCAGCGCCGGAAAGCGGCTGCCGACCTGCGCCGCCAGCTGGACATTGGCCCCGCCCTGCACCGCCGCCACGACAACGATGTGCTCCAGCCCGGTGATCTGCACCCCCATCATGGTCACGCCCTGCTCGCGCGCCAGCTTGTCCAGCACCGGCTGGGCCAGATCGGCGAACCGGTCGCGCCCCAGCCAGCCGCGCGCCAGGGTCAGCACGCCAGGGCCAAGGCTGTAGCGCTTGGTATCGGGATCGAAGGCAACCAGCTCCTCCCCGGCCAGCGCGCGCAGCACATAGAGGCAGGTGGACGGCACCAGGCCAAGTTCGCGGGCAATCGCATTGACGCCGAGCGGCGCATCGCTGCGGCCCAGCAGGCGCAGGATCGCGGCGGCGCGGGCAATCGCCGGGGCTTTGTTCATTAATTCCTCCCCGTCCCGGGGAGGGGAACCACGAAGTGGTGGAGGGGCAGGCGCATCATGACATGACGGCAAGAGGCAGCGCCCTGCCGAGGGTGCCCCTCCACCATCCTGCGGATGGTCCCCCTCCCCGTTCCGGGTAGGATTGGTATTGTCTGATTTGTCATTCAATATATAGAATATCATTCACTATTTACAATAGCAAGCGATTCGTGCAGAGGCCGGTCGCATGACCCGACTCACCGACTACACCAGCTATGCCGATGCCCAGGCGCATGCCAGCGGGGCCGCGCTGTGGGACCTGTTCGATGGCGACCGTGAGCACCTCAACATCGCCCACGAATGCATCACCCGCCATGCCGATGGCTCGGGCCGCGCCGCGGTGCGGATCGCCCATGCTGATGGGCATGACGAATTCCTGAGCTTCGACCAGATCTCCGCCGGTGCGGCGCAATTCGCCCACTGGCTCGATGCGCAAGGCATCCAGCAGGGCGACCGCATCGCCTTCATGCTTGAGCCGTCGCTGCCGTTCTATGTCTGCCTGTTCGGCGCGATGCAGACCGGCGCGATCTCGGTGCCGATGTTCACCCTGTTCGGGCCGGACGCGCTGAAGCTGCGCGTTGGCGACTGCAATCCGGCGATCCTGATCACCAATGCCGAAAAGGCAGACCTGGCGCGCGGTTCGGTTGGCGCGGATGGCACGCCCCGCGTGGTCGTTGCCGACGACGGCCTGCTTGACGAGATCAAGCAATACCCTTCGACCTATACGCCCAGGACCAAGGCCAATGACATGGCCGTGTTCCAGTACACCAGCGGCACCACGCGCGAGCTGCCCGAGGCGGTCAAGCATTCGCACCGCACGCTGGTGACGCTGATGTTCGCCGCGCTCTATGGCACCGGCATCCGCCCCAAATCTGCAAATTATAGGGGCGACGAGTTCTTCTGCCCCTCAAGCCCCGCCTGGGGCCACGGGCTGTGGCACGGCACGCTGGCGCCCGCTGGCGATGGGCGTGACCACCGGCACTTTCGCCGGCCGCTTCGATGCGGTGCGGCTGATGAAGGCGCTGAGCGACTACAAGATCACCAACATGTCGGCTGCCGCCACCCATTACCGGATGATGAAGAACAGCGGGAAAGCGGCGGACTACACCTTCCATTTCAACAAGCTGTCCTACACCGGCGAGCCGATTGATCCGGCAACGCTGGAATTCATCGACGAATATTTCAAGGTTCCGGCCTGCTCGATGTATGGCACCACCGAGATCGGCGTGGTGCTGGTCAACTTTCCCGGCGCGAGCGATTTCAAGGTCAAGCCCGGCTCGCTCGGCAAGGCGGTTCCCGGCCAGCGCCTCGAAGTGCAGACCCCCGAAGGCAAGCCTTCGCCGGTCGGCGAAATCGGCGAACTGATGCTGTGGCGCCGGGATCGCTGGGAGACCACCAAGGACCTCGCCAAGATCGACGAGGACGGCTATTTCTACCACTGCGGCCGCGCCGACGATGTGATCATTTCCGCCGGCTGGACGATGAGCGCGGTGGAAATCGAGAACACCATGCTCAAGCATCCCGATGTCAAGGAATGCGCCGTGATCGGCGCGCCGGACGCCACGCGCGGGCTGGTGGTCAAGGCTTTCGTCGTCACCGACCGCGCGCCCTCCGATGGCTTCGTCAAGGAATTGCAGGATTTCACGCGTGAGCGCTTGGCCCAGCACGAATTCCCGCGCATCGTCGAATTTACGCGCAGAACTTCCCAAGACCCCCGCGGGCAAGGTGCATCGCAAGGTGCTGCGCGACCGTGAAGCGGCGAAGGCCGCTGCCGCAAACTGAATTTCAGGAGAAAAGAACATGTCGACCAACAAATTCCCCAAGATCACCGAGGCCGGCCTCGACGATCTGCGCAGCCGCATCGGCGTCAAGATCGAAAACACGATCGAGCCGTGGAACTATGAAGCCACGCGCGATGCGATCCGCCACTATGCCCACGGCATCGGCGACGACAACCGCCTGTGGTGCGATCCGGAATATGCCGCCAAGACCAAATACGGCACACTGGTCGCCCTCCCCAGCTTCCTGTTCACCACCAGCCGGCTGATTTCGGGCTATTGCGGCGGCCTGTCGGGCGTTCACGCGATGTGGGCGGGTGCCGACTGGACCTGGCACAAGCCGGTGCTGCGCAACGATGTGATCACCACCGAGGCGCATCTCAAGGATCTGGTCGAGCACCAGACCAAGTTCGCCGGGCGCATCGTTCCAGCAGATCTACCACGTCAATTTCTTCAACCAGCACGGCGACATGGTGGCCGAGGCCGACAGCTGGGTGTTCCGCACCGACCGTGACGAAGCCCGCGAGCGCGGCACCAAGTACACCGAAGCGCGCGGCCGGGTTGAGCCCTTCACCGAGGAGCAGCTTCAGGCATTCTCGGACATCTATGCCGATGAAGAAGTGCGCGGCGCAACGCCGCGCTATTGGGAAGACGTCCAGGTCGGCGACGCGCTGCCGCGCATGATGAAGGGCCCGATGACCGTCACCGGCTTCATCTGCTATGCTCAGGGCTGGGGCGGGCTCTACATCCGCGCCAACAAGCTGGCGTGGAAGATGCAGCAGGCCCATCCGGGCCTCGGCATCAAGAACCGCTTCAATGTGCCCGATTGCCCCGAGCGCGTTCACTGGGACGAAGAGTTCGCGCTCGAAGTCGGCGCACCGGGTGCCTACGATTACGGTCCGGAGCGCAACACCTGGCTGACCCATCACATGACCAACTGGATCGGCGATGATGGCTTCCTGCACAAGACCAACTGCCAGATCCGCCGCCACAATCCCGATGGCGACGCGATGTTCATCGATGGCACGGTGACGAAGAAGTTCGAAGAAAACGGCAAGAAGTACGTCGAAGTCGAGCAGAAGGCGACGACCCATCGCGGCGAGCTTTCGGCATTCGGCACTTCGGTGGCGCAGCTGCCCAGCAAGGGCTGATCGCTTCCAAAATCCTCCCCATTTTCACAAAGTGCAAATGGGGAGGGGGACCGTCCGCGAAGCGGATGGTGGAGGGGTAACTCGCGCATTTACCCCTCCGTCAGCCGCCTTGGGCGACTGCCACCTCCCCATTTGCGCTGGCGCGAAAATGGAGAGGATCGAAGATTGATGACTGCTTCGTCTCCCTACCCCGGCCCGCTCGCGGGCATCCGCGTGCTCGATTTCACCCGGGTGCTGGCCGGGCCTGCCGCCAGCCTGGCGCTGGCCGATCTGGGCGCCGAAGTATTCAAGATCGAACCGCCCGGCATCGGGGATGAGACCCGCGGTTTTCCGCCGGTGCGCGATGGCGAAAGCCACTATTTCCTCGCGATCAATCGCGGCAAGAAAAGCATCGTCGTCGATCTCAAGGCGCCCGAAGGCCTGGCGCTGGTCAAGGACCTCGCGGCCAAGTGCGATATTGTTGTCGAGAACTACCGCCCCGGTGTGATGGACCGGCTGGGGCTGGGATACGGCGCGCTCTCGGCCATCAACCCGGGCCTGATCTATTGCTCGATCTCGGGCTACGGCCAGACCGGACCGCTCAAGGACAATCCCAGCTTCGATATCGTGCTGCAGGCCATGTCGGGCGCTTTCTCGCTGAATGGCGAGCCGGGGCGGCTGCCGACCAAGCTCGGCTTGCCGCTGGGTGATCTGGCTGGCGGCATCAACGGACCGATCGCCATCCTGGGCGCGCTGTTCGAACGCACCCGCACCGGGCGCGGCCGGTTCATCGACATCAGCCTGGTCGACGGCTTGCAGGGCATGCTCGGATATTTCGCCCAGCTTGCCTTTTTCACCGGCAAGGATCCCGAACCGACCGGCTCGCAGCACCAGTATCTCGTGCCCTACGGCACTTTCGCGGCGGCGGACGGGGCCATCGTCATCGCCTGTCTGACCCCCAGTTTCTGGGGCAAGATCTGCGACGCGATCCTGCGGCCCGAACTGACCGGCGATCCGCGCTACGACAGCCTCGAAAAGCGCCGCGATGCGCGTGAGGAAGTCAACGCGATCGTCACTGCGTTCACCAGCAAGCGCCCGGTCGCCGAGCTGGTCGAAATCTTCACCGCCCACGAAGTGCCGCACGCACCGATCCTGAAATTGCTCGAAGCGCTGGACCAGCCGCAGACCCGCCACCGCCAGATGGTGGTCGAGGTTGAGCATGCGGCGCTGGGCACGATCCCCATCGTCAGCCGCCCGTTCAAGTTCGACGAGGCAATGGCCGCCCCCGCCGCCCCGCCGGTGCTGGGGCAGCACACCGACGAGATTCTGGGCGATGTGCTGGAGCTGTCACCCGAGCGGATCGCCGAGCTGCGGGCGAGCGGCGTGGTGGGCTGAGCGTCCCCCCTCCCCTGTGGAGGAGGGGCTCGTTGCCTTCTACTTCACCTCAGGAAAACCCAGCCGCGGCACGCTCATCCCCATGAATTCCGCCAGGTTGCGGTGCAGGTTGATCACCTTCTGCTCCTGATGCGGATTGGGCATCGGCCCGCGGAAACCGCTCGATTTCATGCCCTTGTGGACATATTCCATATTGCCGAAATCCTGCATCAGCACCGAGCCCCAGTTTTCGGCGGTCTTTTCCGGTCGGACCCATTCGGTCTTCGGCTCTTCACCCGGCGGGAAATCGTTCGAGGGCATAGGCCTCGAAAATGCAGCTGTGGGGATCATCGCCATTGGGGCGAACCCGGTAGCCGAGCACGAAAGTCACCCCGTGGAGGATGTTCTGGTTGGGCCACAGCCCCCAGCCCAGCCCGCTTTCGGCCATGATTTCGGGCGGCACTTCGGGCCAGATCACCCCGCGTGCGGCATCGTCGCGCTTGGCCGAGGCCATCCAGTGGGCAATGATTTCGGCGGGAGGAGTGCCTTCGGGCAGCTCGTCGTCCAGTCGGCTGGCGGCCTTGACGAGCGTGTCGGTAGAGGCCGCATTGTTGACCGTCTCGTAGTTCTCTTTGATCAGCTCATAGGTCGAGACGCGCGGATCGTCGCCCTTGCCGGCGCGGGTGGTGCCCGCGCTTTCGCTCATCTTGAACTTGTCTTCGCGGGTATCGTAGCTGGAGACCGAGTGCAGGCCATACTGCCTGGAGAGCGCATAATAGTCGCCATAGGCCAGCAGCTGGGTGTGGGTGCCGGCGACGTGGTAAGGCTCGAGGAAGGCCTCGATCGCGGTTTTCCAGTTGCAGGGATAGATGTCCCATTGGCGCCACTTGTAATGCATTTTCGACAGTTCGAAATAGTCGAGAATCTCCCCGGCGCGGCCCATCCATTCCTTCAGGGAAACGCTGTCCGGGTCCATGTTGATGTAGATGTAGCCGCCCCAGACATCGACCTTGACCTCTGACAGGCAGGTCAGTTCAGGGGTCAGCTTGCCCTTCCAGTCCTGCGGATCGAGGATGTAGGTGTTGTTGCCGTCGAGATCGTAGGTCCAGCCGTGGAAGCCGCAGACGAAGTTCTTGCGCATGTTGCCGCGCACCGAATGGACCCCGTCGGGCACAGAGATCAGCTGGCGGCCGCGATGCGGGCAGACGTTGTGGAAGGCCTTGAGCGTGCCATCATCCTTGCGCAGCACCACGACCGATTCATCGGCGACATTGTAGGTCAGCCAGTCGCCGGGTTCGGGCAGGTCGGTCTCGCGTTCGACCATCTGCCAGACTTTCGGCCACAGCCGCTTTTTCTCGGCCTCGAGATAGTCGCGGCTGAGGAAGGCCTCGACCGGATAGGTGACCTGCTCCTCGCGGTCCATGTTCTCGGCCGTGATGTTGGCCGCACCGACTTTGGACATCTCGTTCATGGCTGTATCTCCAGACCTATCAATCACCGTCATCCTGAACTTGGTTCAGGACCCATTTCTCGGCAAGTCCCGCCGCCTCAGGAATTGCCAAAACCTCCCGGTTTGTGCCCTCCGGCCACCACTGAGTGTGCGGCACGATGGGTCCTGAAACAAGTTCAGGATGACGAGGAGGTTAGGTTGCGCTTTTCCTCAACTCAGCTCCAGCCCCTCCAACTTGCCGCTGGCCCGCCAGTCGCCCAGCATCTTCATGAAGGCATCCCAGCCCAGCCCATAGGCGCGGAACAATTGCCAGGGGGCGCCCTTCTGGCCTTCGTTGGAGAAGTAGCTCGGCGTGCACTCGGCCTGGAATGCGCTGGTGTCCATTTCCACCTCGTTGAAGTGCTTTTCATAGGCCGCCTGCGCCTCGGCGCTGGGTTCGACAACCTTGGCACCCTTTCGCATCGTTTCGGCAAGAATGTAGGCCGAGTGGCGGCACTGCTGGCCGAACTGCTCGGTGACCGAACCGTTGAGCGCGCCCTGGATGTAGCCGATGACGAACAGGTTCGGGAAGCCGCGCGCCATGTTGCCCTGGAAGGTGTGCGGACCATCGCGCCAGAAATCATAGAGCGAAAGTCCGCCGCGACCGTCGATCGCATCGAAGCCCCAGCGCTTTTCCAGCTCGCTCGAAACCTCGAAACCCGAGGCGAAGATGATGCAATCAACCTCGTAATCGACACCGTCCTGCCGGAAGCCGTTCTCGGTAATCTCCTCAAGGCCTTGCGTGTCCGACGTATCGATCAAATGGACATTGGGCTGGTTGAAGCAGGGGTAATAGGTGTCGCTGGACAAAGGCCGCTTGCACAGGAATCGGTAATAGGCCTTGAGTTTTTCCGCCTTCACCGGATCCTAGAATCGTCTCATCAACCCGGCGGCGGAAGCGCTCCATCACCTGATAATCGACCACTTCGCGGCGTTCCATGAATTCTTCCATGGTGCCGGAAGTCATCGGCTCAGCCGCATTCCAGGCGAGCAGGTTGCGGTTGATCTCGGTCCAGAAATCGCAGACCAGGTCGGCTTCGCCGGGCAGCGGCACTTCCTGGGCAAAGCGCTGGAAGTTGGCGATGCGCTCTTTCTGCCAGCCGGGCTGAAGGCTCTTCATCCAGGCCTCGTCGGTCGGCGGATTGGGCCGGGTATCGACACAGCTTGGCGTGCGCTGGACGACATAGAGCTCCTTGCAGTATTCCGCGAGGATCGGAACCGCCTGGATCGAGGTGGCCCCGGTGCCAACGATGGCTACGCGCTTGTCCTTGAGCTTGCTCAGCACCGGGTTTTCGCAGGTGCCGCCGGTGTAATCGTATTCCCAGCGACTGGTGTGGAACATCTTGCCCTTGAACCTGGCGATGCCATTGATGCCGGGCAGCTTGGGCATGTTGAGCACGCCCTGCCCCATGATGACGAAGCGCGCCCGGATATCGTCACCGCGATCGGTCTTCACATGCCAGCGCTGGATTGATTCGTCCCAGATCAGCGATGTGATCAGCGTGTGGAACAGCGCCTGGTCGGCAAAGCCGTGCGTCTCGGCCATCAGGCGGCAATAGCCCATGATCTCCGGCCCCGGCGCAAAGCGGCGCGAAGGCATGAAACCGGTTTCCTCGAGCAGCGGCAGGTAGCAATAGCTCTCGTTGTCGCACTGGATGCCGGGGTAGCGGTTCCAGTACCATACCCCGCCAAAATCGCCGGCGTGGTCGATATTGCGGAAGTTGGTGATGCCTTCCTTCTTCAGGTAATAACCCGCCATGATCCCCGAAAAACCGGCGCCGAGCACCGCCACGTCGAGGTCTTCGACGATCGGCTCGCGCGGGGCCACCGGCATGTGCGGATCGTGGTTGTAAAGATCGTGCAGATCGCCTGGGCCATCGTTGATATATTGCGCTCCAGCCCTCGACTGCAGCCGCTTGTCACGCTCGGCATAGTATTTCGCCCGCAGCGCCGGGATGTCGATCTCTTCGCGCGGCGGCACCGCGGTGGTCGTGCAATCCATGTCAGTCCTCTCAATTCGTTGGCTTAGCTATGCTGTTAGCCAAAGCCGCTGTCCATTGTGAAAGGACGGGGCAATTGGCGGGCCTAGGCAATCGTGCAGCGCTGTGCATAAGGGCTGCCGATAAGCGATGAGAGGATGCGGAATATGACAGAGATCAAAGGCAGGGCGGCAGTTGTCACGGGCGGCGGCAGCGGCATCGGCATGGGGCTGGCAAAGGAGCTGGCGCGGCAGGGAGCCCGTGTGGCCGTGGCCGACATCATCCTTGAGAACGCGCAGAAAGTGGCCGACGCGATCGATGGCGGCGGGCGGCAAGGCAGTGGCGCTGCACTGCGACGTTTGCGACAAGGCTTCGGTCAAGGCCATGGCCCAGGCGGCAGAGGCGGCGCTCGGGCCGATCCAGCTGGTTTTCGCCAATGCCGGGGCAACCAGTTTCGACCCCCTGATGGAGATGAGCGACGACGACGTTGACTGGATCCTCACGGTCAACCTGTTCGGCGTGATGAACACCACCCGCGCCTTCCTGCCCGGCATGGTCGCGGCTGGCGGCGGACACATCATGGCAACGGCTTCGATGGCCGGGCTGCTGCCGGGCTGGATTCCGGTTCACACGCCCTATTCGGCGGCGAAAATGGGCATCATTGGCTTGATGATGAATCTGCAGCTCGAAATGCGCGAGCACAATGTTTTCACCACCAGCTACTGCCCGGGCGGCGTTGCCACCGGCATGAAGCAGAACAACGCGCGCTACCGTCCGGCGCAATTTGGCGGTCCGGGCGAAGGCGAGGTCCATGTCGGCGAGGTCAACCATGAGCAGACCAGCCTGGCCTTCTTCCATCCCGATGCCGTCGCGCCGATGGTGCTGGATGCGGTAACGCACAACCGCGCCTTCGTGTTCGATCACCCTGAACAGCGCGACCTGTTTCGCGAGACCTATGCCAGCGTGGTCGAGGCCTGTTACGACGCTGCCGAGGATTGGGAGAGCAAGCACGGCCGGCCCGCGGCAAACCCGACCGGCGCGGCGCTGTGGTGGACTGAAGAACATCCTCACCGGGCTTGCCCGGTGAGGATTTGTTAGCTCACACCTGCCTGAGCATCAGCACTGATCCCTCAGCATCGGCGGAAAGATAGAGCGACCCATCCGCCCCCGCAGCCAGCCCGGCGAACGAGGTCATCGGGCCGCACATGTCGCCCACTCCGCCGAGCGGCTTGGGCACCACACCGAGCGGCGCGCCGACCGGCAGGCCCGAGGCGATGGTGCGCTGGCCGCCGCCCGCCAGATCGCTCTCGACCACCTGCTTGCCAGCAACATCGAGCACGAACAGCTTGCCGCCGCTGATGGCGATGCCCTGCGGCTCGCCCAGTCCGTCAATCACGGCCTCCGGCTTGCCGCCGCCCAGCTTGACCACCCGGCCCTTGCCCGATTCTCGCCACATAGACCGTTCCGTCTGCGGCAACAGCAACACCCATCGGCCGGTCAAGCCCGCTCGCCAGTTCGCTCACCACGCCCTGCTCGGCAAGCATCACCTGGCCCGTGTCGTAATCGGCGAAAACCGCCCCGCCGCTGCCGGAGGCGGCAATACCCATCAGCCGCGGAAAGCCGCTGGCGATATATTCGGGCTCACCACCCGGGGTCCAGCGCGCCGCAGCGCCATTGGCAGTGGTGGTCAGCCATGCGCCGCCGCCCGCTGCGGCCACACCGCGCAAAAAGCCCGGAAAATTGCCGCCAAACAGGCTGCCCGCCGCTTGCCGCGCCTGCCCCGGCACAATCGTGTAGGCAAACATGCCATCGGCCACATAGACAGTCCCGGCCTCATCGACGCCGATACCCATCGGCCACTGAAACCCGGATTCGATGATCGGCCGCGCCTTGCCGCCCGCCACTTCGTAGAGGCCGCCCGTGATGTGCGAGGCAAAGATCCGGTCACCCCGGATGGCGCAATTGTCGAGCCCAGGGGCGATATCGGCAAGCACTTCCTTCGCACCGGTGCGCGGATCGATCCGCAGCACCTGGCCGGTGCCGACCTGGGTGGAAATGATAAAGCCCTTGCTGTCGAACTTGACCGAATCCGGCACGCCGAGGTCCTTCGCCACCACTTCATGGGCACCGCCATCAAGGCTTACGCGCCAGATCTCGTTGATGCCCTGCGCCGGAAAGTAGAGCTTGCCGTCCGGCCCGACCTCGAAGGCATTGGGCATCGGCACATTGTCGAGGATCACCCGAGTCTCGCCGGTCGAACGGTCAAACTCGCGGATTTGGGCGTCCATGCGCAGCTCGCCCGCAATCAGGCGGTTTTGGTAGCAGGTGATCGGATTGGCGATCGGGACATTGCCGTTGAGCACCCGGTAGGTGCCATCGGGATGCATCACGCTGATCTTGTTGGTGCTGATCTCGGTGCAATAGAGATTGCCATCATCGTCCCAGGCGAGATCATCCGGCCCGGTAATCCCCGCGCCCATCGGGCTGATCGTCTCGATATCTCCGCTGTCGGGATCGACCGCGCTGACCTGGCTGCCGCAAACTTGCGCGACGTAAATCCGGCCGTCCTTGCCGATCTTGATGCCATTGGCACCGTGCAGGCGGCTGGGCGGGGTCAACCGCTGGAGCGACCAGCCCCCGGCAAGCGTGGCAGGCGCGGAAATATAACGCGATTCGGGGCTTGGCATCTGTGGTCCTCTCCGGTCGTCCTGCCGATTGGCGGCAAGGTATAATTGGCCGGGAGGTTAGTGCAAGGTTATGCCGCCTCGTCCACCGCATCGAGCCCATAGGCAGTATGCAGCACCCGCACCGCCAGTTCGGTCTCGTCCTCGTCGATCAGCACCGAAACCTTGATCTCCGAGGTGGAGATCGCCTGGATGTTGATGCCGCGGTCGGCCAGCGCCTTGAACATGGTCGAGGCGACACCGGCGTGGCTGCGCATGCCGACGCCGACAACGCTGATCTTGGCAACCTTGCCTTCGGCGATCATCCGGTAATAGCCGATGGCTTCCTTCTGGCCTTCAAGCAGCGCCTGGGTGCGGGCGAGATCGGCGGCGGGAACCGTGAAGGTCACGTCGGTCTCGCCTTTGTCCTTGGCGACGTTCTGGATGATCATGTCGACGTTGATGTTGGCTTCCGCGAGCGGGCCGAAGATCGCCGCCACCGCACCCGGACGGTCGGCGACCCGGGTCAGCGTGACTTTGGCTTCATTCTTGTCGGCGGCAATGCCGGTGATGAGCTGGCGCTCCATATCCAATCCTTCCAGTTCCTCGTCGGAAACAATCATCGTGCCGGGCAGAGTATCGGCGGCGGGCGCATCTTCGTCGATGAAGCTGGAAAGCACCTGCACCCGCACGCCTTCCTTCATCGCCAGGCTGACCGAGCGGGTTTGCAGCACCTTGGAGCCAACCGAGGCCAGCTCGAGCATCTCCTCGTAGGTGACGTTCTTGAGCTTGCGCGCCTTGGCGACGATCCGCGGGTCGGTGGTGTAGACCCCATCGACATCGGTGTAGATATCGCAGCGATCAGCGTTGATGGCGGCGGCAACGGCAACGGCCGAGGTATCCGATCCGCCGCGGCCCAGCGTGGTGATCCGGCCATCGGGCGAAAGCCCCTGAAAGCCGGGGATCACCGCGATTTCGCCAGCCGCCATGCTGGCGAGCAGTTCGGGGGAATCGATCGTTTCGATCCGCGCCTTGGCATGGGCATCGTCGGTGCGAACCGGCAGCTGCCAGCCAAGCCATGAGCGCGCCTTGCAGCCCATCGCCTGCAAGGTCATCGCCAAAAGGCCGGAAGTGACCTGCTCGCCCGAGGCAACCACAACGTCATATTCCGCCGGATCATAGAGCGCATTGGCCTCGCGGCAGAAGGTGACCAGCCGGTCGGTCTCGCCGGCCATCGCCGAGACCACCACCGCCACTTCGTGCCCGGCCGCCTGCTGGCGGCGCACGATCCCGGCGACGCGGCGGATCCGCTCGGACCCGGCCATCGACGTACCGCCGAATTTCATCACGATCCGCGCCAAGGCTTGCAGCTCCTCGCAAAGTGAAACCCGGCTCTTGGGTCCGGGCGGGGGGCCTGTTAGGAAGGTGCCATGGCAAATGCAACCACGATCAGGCCCGAGGAGGCCGCCCACTTCGGCAGACTGGCGGCAGACTGGTGGGATCCCAAGGGTTCATCCGCCATGCTGCACAAGCTGAACCCGGTCCGTCTGGGCTTCATTCGCGATGCACTGGATGCGCACTGGCACGGGGATTCGCGCACGCTGCGCCCGCTGGACGGCAAGCGCGCGCTCGATGTCGGCTGCGGCGCGGGGCTGCTGTGCGAGCCTCTGGCCCGGCTGGGGGCGGCGGTGACCGGCGTCGATGCGGCGGCAGAAAATATCGCTGCGGCCAGACACCATTCTGCGCTGAGCGGGCTGGAGATAGACTATCTTTGCGGCGATCTGGCCGGACTTGGCCTTGGCCGGTTCGATCTCGTTACCGCGATGGAAGTGATCGAGCACGTATCCGACAAGGCGGCTTTCCTCGCCGCTCTCGCTGCCGCGTTGCAGCCGGGCGGACTGATGATCCTCTCCACTCCCAACCGGACGGCCAAGGCGCGCCTGCTGCTGGTTGAAGGGGCAGAGCGGCTTGGCGCGGTCCCGCGCGGCACGCACCACTGGGAGGATTTCGTGACCCCCGAAGAACTGCACGACCTGCTGGCGGAAGCCGGCCTTGCGATGGGCGATCCGCGCGGGATCGGCTGGTCGCCGATGCGGGGCCTGCACCTGTCGGACGATCTCTCGCTCAACTACATCGTCATCGCCCGCGCCGCATGAGCGAGGCTGCCCCTGTGTTCCGGCGGACGGTGACCGGGCTGGCGCTGCTCGCGCTGATCCTGTGCGCCTATCCGCTGATCCGCGCTTTCTATCTCTTCGAAATTGACTTCAATGAAGGCTGGAACGGTTATCTCCAGCACCGGGCCATGGCTGGAGAGCCGCTCTACACGGGCTATTCGCCGCTTTATTTCAACAACTATCCGCCGCTCTCTTTCCATCTCACCGGCTGGCTGGCCCCCGTTCTGGGCGATCCGGTGCTGGCAGGGCGGCTGATTTCGCTGGCGGCGCTGGGCGCCATCGCCTGGTGCTGCTCGTTCATTGTCCGCAAGGCCGGGGGTGAGCGCGCGCATGCACTGCTGGCCTCGGCAACCTGCCTGCTGCTGTTTGCGGTTTTCGCCACCGACTATCTCGGCATGAATGATCCCCAGCTTTTGGGCCAGGCCTTCGCAACCGGGGCGCTGGCGCTGCACCTTGGCGGCGCACCTTCGCTGCGCCGGACCTTGCTGACTGCGCTGCTGCTGGCCGCAAGCGTGCTGACCAAGCACAACCTGGTGCTGGTGCCGCTGCTGATTGCGTTCGACGTAGCGCGACATGGCCCGCAGCGCCAGCGAATCGCCTTTTTCAGCCTCGGCGCAGCGCTCGCCGCCCTCGCTGCCGGATTGCTGTGGGCATCGGCGGGCTAGGCGTTCTTCGACCAGCTGCTGGCCTCGCGCACCTGGCAGGTCGACCGCGCCTTCCTGTTCACCACCGAAGTGCTCGGGCGCTTCCAGGCCCCGCTGGCGCTAGTCGGCATCGCGCTTTACGCCGCACGCAGAAGCCCGCCTGCAGGCTTGATTCTCGCCTACCTGCTGCTCGCGCTGGCGGCCGGTGCCTATTTCTCCGGCGGCGCGGGCACCGACATCAACGTGTTCTTCGACATCTCGATCGCGCTGGCGATCGGCGCGGGGCTGGCGGCGATCGAAGTGCAGCGTCGCGGCTTCGGCCCGCGCGCGCTGGCCGCATTTGCCCTTGCCGCCAATGCCGGAGCGCTGTTTCAAAGCCCGCTCGCGCTTGGCAGGTTCGGGGTGGATATGGCGGGCGAGATGGCGATGCGCGAGCAGCTGTTTGTAGCCGACGCGGTCTGGCTCAAGGCGCGTTCCGGCAAGGCCGTGTGCGAATCCGCGCTGCTGTGCCTCAGGGCCGGAAAGCCGATGTTCTACGACAGCTTCAACGCCAACCAGGCGATGCTGGCCGGGCGCCTGCCGACGGACACGCTGACCGGCATGCTGCGGCGTGGCGAGATCGCGGTGGTGCAGGTATCCAGCCGGGCGCAGCGCCAGAGCGACGATCCACCCGGCGCCCAAGCGATGCCAACCCGCTTCATCAACTTCGAGGACAACACCTTCACCGCCTTGCAGCGCTACTACAAGCTTGAGCGCAGCGGCATCTCGGGCCGATTCTACACCCCGAAACCGGGATTATGAATCGTTCATCCAGAACAGCGCAACAGCCAGGCCGGTGCTCAGCACAAACAGCGGCCACGACCAGTAGAATGTCTGGATCATATCCAAGAAAAGCGGATTTCCATAGGCCGCGTTGAAAATCCCCAGCTTGCCACCGCGGGCCCCTTGAGAGCCCATGATGCTGGCGACAATCCAGGTCAGCAGTATGCCGAACGGCAATCCCTTGAAAAGGCTCATCGACCCAACTCCGTGATTGTTCTTACGACAACTTCGTTTCCCATTCGTCCGGTTTGAAACCTACCAGAAGACCGCCGGAGAATTCAACCACCGGCCGCTTTATGCAACTTGGGCTCGACGCCATGATGGCAATGGCCTTGCCCGCATTCAGCCCCGCCTTGTCAGCCTCGGGCAGTTTCTTGAAGGTGGTCCCGGCGCGGTTGAGAAGCTTCTCCCAGCCTGCCTGCTGCACCCAGTCGGCCAGCTTCACCGGATCGGCTCCCAGTTTCTTGTAATCATGGAACGTGTAGGCGATGCCGCGCGAATCGAGCCAGGCCTTGGCCTTCTTCACCGTGTCGCAGTTGGGGATGCCATAGAAAACGACGCTCAACCCTCAGTCCTTTCGAATGAACTTACCCGCGGCTCGGTGCAGGAATATACGGTGTAGCTCTGATAATATTCCTTGCGGCCCTTGCCCTGTGCGGCGGCGTGTTCGGGGTGGCGGCCCCAGGCGCGTGCATCCGCTTCGGTTTCCCATTCGGCGATCGACACGGATTCGCCGTCTTCGCTGACATAGCGCCGGTAGGAGACGAAACCTTTCTGGGCCTGCGCAAGCTCGACCATCCGTTCGGAATCAGCCCCATAGTCGGCCATGTCGATGTCTGTGCGCTTGCGATTGCGGAATACGGTCAGGTGCATGGGCACATTCCTAATGCGGCAAAGTGGACAAATCCAGCAGACTGCGCAAAAGCCTCTGATCATGAGCGTCAACACCTTCGGCCGTCTTTTCCGTTTCACCACCTGGGGCGAAAGCCACGGGCCGGCGCTGGGCGCGGTGGTGGATGGCTGCCCGCCGGGGCTGTCGCTGGGCGCGGCCGATCTGCAGCCCTACCTCGATGCCCGGCGGCCCGGCCAGTCGCAGTTCACCACCCAGCGGCAGGAGCCGGATGCAGTGCGCATTCTTTCGGGCACGTTCGAAGGGCGCACCACCGGCACCCCGATCAGCCTGATGATCGAGAATGTCGACCAGCGATCGAAGGACTATTCCGAGGTCGCGGCGGCCTATCGCCCCGGCCATGCCGACTATGCCTATGATGCCAAATACGGCCTGCGCGACTATCGCGGCGGCGGGCGCAGCTCGGCGCGCGAGACGGCGGCGCGGGTGGCAGCAGGCGGGGTTGCGCGGCTGGTGATCCCTGAAGTCGAAGTGCTCGCCTATGTCACCGAGATTGGCGGCGATGCCATCGATCCTGCCAATTTCGACGAAGCCGAGATTGCCCGCAATCCCTTCTTCTGCCCCGATGCGGCGGCGGCGAAACGCTGGGAAGTGCTGGTCGGCGAGGCCCGCAAGGCCGGTTCCTCGCTGGGTGCGGTCGTGCAATGCGTGGCAACCGGCGTGCCCACTGGCTGGGGCGCGCCGATCTATGGCAAGCTCGATGCCGATCTGGCCGCTGCGATGATGAGCATCAACGCGGTCAAAGGCGTCGAGATCGGCGACGGTTTTGGCGCCGCGCGGCTATCGGGCGAAGAAAACGCCGACCGGATGCGGCCCGGCGAGGATGGGCCGATGTTTCTCGACAATCACGCGGGCGGGATCGCCGGCGGAATTTCGACCGGCCAGCCGGTGGTTGTGCGCGTCGCTTTCAAGCCGACCAGCTCGATCCTGACCCCGGTCGAGACGATCACCCGCTCAGGTGAAGCCGCCGACATCCGAACCAAGGGCCGCCATGACCCTTGCGTCGGCATTCGCGGCGCGCCGGTGGTCGAGGCGATGATGGCGCTGGTGCTGGCCGATCACAAATTGCTGCACCGCGGCCAATGCGGTTAGGGGGATAGTGCGGATAGAGCGCTATTCGGCCGGTTTGCTTTGCATCTGAACGTAGTTCTGCAGCCCCATGTTGCGGATAAGGTCGAACTGGGTTTCCAACCAGTCGACATGCTCTTCCTCGTTTTCGAGGATCTTCTCGAAAATCTCGCGGCTGATGTAGTCCCGAACGCTTTCGGAATGGGCGATGGCATCGCGCAGCAGCGGAATCGCCTCAAGCTCGAGCGCGAGATCAGCCTTGAGAATCTCTTCAACTCCCTCGCCGATCTTGAGCCGGCCGATCGCCTGGAAGTTGGGCAGGCCTTC
This sequence comes from uncultured Alphaproteobacteria bacterium, assembly GCA_963732725.1. Classification (GTDB taxonomy): domain Bacteria; phylum Pseudomonadota; class Alphaproteobacteria; order Sphingomonadales; family Sphingomonadaceae; genus Novosphingobium. Next base: position 193,166 of record CAVTAQ010000003.1, read on the forward strand.
GAGGAACAGGATCCGCTCGGCCAGCATATCGGCATGCTTCATCTCGTCGATCGATTCGTGCCGCTCGTATTCGGCGAGCCGCCTGATCCCCCAGTTATCGAGAATCCGGTAGTGCAGCCAATACTGGTTGACCGCCGTGAGTTCGTTCAGGAGGGCCTTGTTGAGGAACTCGATGACCTTGGAATCGCCTTGCATAGCAGCCTCAATGCAGAGTCGTGCAGACTATGCGGCAGCGCAACCGGTAGGGCAACCCTTGGTTCAGGCAAAATGCAGCTGGCAAGAACGCCTGCGCGAATCGGCGACGATCTCATCGGCTTCTTCCAGGCAGAGTCGGCACTGCGGCTCCTTGCCTAGCGAGCGGTAGATCGCTTCGGCATCACCGGCGACCGTGCAAGCGGCCTGGCGCACCTCGGTTTCACGGATGGCGTTGCAGATGCAGGTATACATCGACGTTCCTTCTGACAAATCCCTTTAATGCGAATGGATCGCATTAGCAACTATTTTGTTGCATGAGACACTGTCAGCGCGGCCTGCGCAAAATGATGTAGACCGCCCCTGCCCCGCCATGCCGGGGATGCGCCGGACGGATGGCGGCGACCTTGGCGGCGTGCGATCCCAGTGCCAGCCAATCGAGAAATTTGGCCCTGATAGCTCCGCGCCGTTCGCTGCGGCCAGCATGTTCCGATGACGGGCGCGGGCGTCCGGTTATCAGCAACAGCAGCCGGGCTTGCTGGGCAAGTGCCTGAGCGATGCCGTGTTCAAGCCGGGCATGCGCCTGGTCGAGCGAATGGCCGTGAAGGTCGAGCGTGAAATCGGGCGCAACGAGGCCGCGGGCGAGCTTGCGGTCCCAACTGGCGTCGAGGGTCCGGGTGGTGAGAGGACGCGAAAGCAATACCTCCCCGGAACGGGGAGGGGGACCAGCCGCAGGCTGGTGGAGGGGTACACCCCGTCTTGGCGAACCGGCCAGGCTCACGCGATTGCGCGCCTGCCCCTCCACCCCGCCCCCTTCGGGGCCGCGGTCCCCCTCCCCGTTCCGGGGAGGATTGATCGGAGCAACCGTCCCCGCCACCCGCGCCCAGAGCGCGGCCTCGTCGCGGCTGAGACTGCGCCTCACTTGTTTTCGAGGCGGTTCAGGGTGACCTTGGGCAGCAACAACCAGGCCTTGCCGCGCCCGCTCATACCGCCGGCCGTGGTCCGGGCATCGGAGCCGGCACCCCAGAAGGTATCAAACCGGTTGGCGCCCTTGATCGCCCCGCCGGTATCCTGCGCCACCCACAGCCCGTTGGCCTCGGGCCGATCAAGTTCGAGCCACACCGGTGCGCCCAGCGGCACGAATTTGGGATCGGCGGCGAGGCTGGTTCGGCCCCGCACCGGCACGTTGAGCGCGCCCAGCGGCGCGTTGCCCGTCAACTCGCGGAAAAACACCCAGCTCTGGTTCTGCCGCATCATCGCCTTGCCCTCTTCGGGATTGGCGCGCAGCCATTGCATGATGCCCTGCATCGAGCCGGAAACCTGCCCCGGCCCGCTGCCGATCAGGCCCTTCTGGCGCATCACCGAACCGATGCCGGTATAAGGCAAACCGTTCTGCCCGGCATAACCGATGCGCACGACTTTGCCATCGGGCGCGATCAGCCGCCCCGAACCCTGAACCTGCAGGAAAAACACCTCAATCGGATCGGCCGCCCAGCCCACTTCGAGCCCCTTGCCGTCCAGCACCCCCAGCTCGATCTCGGCGCGGCTGTAATAAGGAACGAATTTCCCTGTTTCATCGTAGCGGCCCAGCGGCTGCTGTCCGGCCTCGTTGGGCGGCGCATCTTCCGGCTTTGCGCGGACCAGATCGGGCGGCATGCGATAGATCGGAACATCGAATCCCGCCCGCCGCTCGCGCACACCAGCAATTTCGGGTTCGTAATAACCGGTCGCGAACGCCTTGCCGTCGCCGACTTGAGCGGTTTCGAAATGGCGCTCGAAAAACGACGTCGCCTGGGAAACCGGCCAGGTGCCTGCCGCCTGACAAGGCAGCGACCAGTCCGACTGTTGGGTAATTCCGCTGTTGTCAGTCCGCGCGAGCAAGCGCGGGCAGCTTTCGCGGAAGGATGAGAGCGCTGCTGCGGCGCGCGTCTGGCCCAATCCCAGGCTGACGACCGACGGACCGCGCACCACGCCTGCCATCAGCCCGGTCGCGGCGACTGGTGTCACAGGTACAGGCCCCGGCGCGGGCGGCTGGGGTGCCAGCGGAATCAATCTCCCGCAGGCGGCAAGCAACAGGAACGAAGCCAGCGCGGCGAGATTTGGGCCACCCGCCGGACGCACCGGCTCAGCCCTCGTCGGTTTCGTCAAGCAGCCAATCGGGCGTGGAGGAAGTGACGTTGCGGCTGAACGTCCAGATATCGCGCGATTCGACAGCATCGGTGAGCGACCCGGCGATCACTTCGCCTTCGGCATTGCGGGTAACCGTTGCCACATCGGCAGCAAAGCGAACCGCGATGCGGGCAATCGGCGCATCGAAGCTGACCGAGGAAATGGTTGCATCCTCGATCCGCACCAGCCGGTTTTCGAGCTGTTCGCCCGCCGCTACGCGGGCATCGATCACCGCGACAAAACCGTCATAAACGTCGCGATCGCAAAGCTGGCTCAGCTCTTCCTTGTCGCCGCGCCAGTATGCTTCAAGCACCATGCGGTAGGCACCCTTGGCGCCTTCGATAAATGCCAGGGTATCGAACCGGCGGTCAGCGGCCGCAATCTCGCGCAGACCGCGTTCGGCGGCGAGAATTGCCGGGGAGACTTCTGCCGACGGCAAAGCCGGCTGATTGCTCTTGCGCTCAAGCGTGGGCGAGCCGGTCGCAATCGAGCGATCTTCGATTCGGCCCGGGATCGGCTCTTCCTCGTGCTCGGCACGGCGACCGAGCACCGAATAGAGCCGCAAGCCCAGAAAGGCAGCGACCATGGCCAGTATGACGATCTGAAAAGTCACGCTTTTGCCTTCGAATCCTTGCCGCGGACGGGCGGCACCGCAGGTATTGTAGACCTAGATAGGTAAACTTGACAAATGAACAACGCATGAGCCGGTGGAATGGCGCATTTTTCCGCCGAATCGATGCCTGCGGGCATGGGCCATTGCCGCCCGCCCGGCACGGTGCTAGGCGCGCCGCCAAATCCATCCAAGCAGCGGGAAAGCAAGCACCATGGCCGAAGAAGGCAATGTCATCTCCAATCTCGATCTCGGCCCCGAGCCCAACGGCGCGGACACGCTTCCGTCGGCAGGAATTATTTCGCAATATGTCAAAGATCTGTCGGTCGAAAATCCCAATGCGCCTGAGAGCTTCCAGTGGGAAGATCAGCCGCAGCTCGATGTGCAGTTCAACATCGGGGCCCGCGATCTGGCGGACAACGTCCACGAAGTCGAACTCAAGATCGTGCTCACGGCCAAGTCCGAAAAGGGCACTGCCTATCTCGTCGATCTTTCCTATTGCGGCCTGATCGGCATGCGCAATCTCGACGAGGCGCAGATGCACGCTTTCACTTTCGCAGAAGCCCCGCGCATCCTGTTCCCGTTTGCCCGCCGGGTCGTTGCCGATGCTGTGCGCGATGCCGGCTATCCGCCGCTGATGCTCGAGCCGCTCGATTTCAACGGGCTCTATGTGCAGCAGATGGCCGCCCAGCAGGAAGCCGCCGAAACCGCGCCTGCCGGCAACGCCTGAGCCAGCACGGCAGGGCCAGTTGCAATGAACCTGCTCAAATCGACCGGCATTATCGGCGGGATGACGCTGATAAGCCGGATCTTCGGTTTTGTGCGCGACATGATGCTCTCGCGCCTGCTTGGCGGCAGCGCGGTGGGCGATGCCTGGCAGATCGCCTTCCAGCTGCCCAACATCTTCCGCCGCCTGTTTGCCGAGGGTGCCTTCTCCGCCGCATTCGTGCCCTTGTTCAACCGCCGCATGGCCGAAGACGACAGCACCGGCAGCTCGCAGCGCTTCGCCAATGAAACTCTGGCGGTGCTGCTGCCTGCGCTGGTGGTGTTTTCCGCAGTGATGATGCTGGCGATGCCCTGGGTGATCTGGCTGATCGACGATTTCGGCGCGGGCGGACGCACCAATGCCACTTCGATCTCGCTGGCGCGGATCACGTTTCCCTATCTCGGCCTGATCAGCGTGATGACGCTGTTCGGCGCGATCCTCAATTCGATAAGCCGCTTTGCCGCCGCCGCCTTCGCGCCGACACTGATGAACCTGTGCATGATTTCGGCCATGCTGCTGGGCATCTGGCTGGGCGAGAGCGAGCATCCGCAAGCGGTGGCCAATCTGCTTGCCTGGTCGGTTACCCTGGCGGGCCTATGCCAAGTCTCGTGGCTGTGGTTCTGGGTGCGCAAGGCGGGTTTCCGCTTCGCTCTGGCCCGGCCCCGGCTGACCACAGGCGTTCGCGAACTGGGCGTGCTGATCCTGCCGGCCGTGTTCGGCGCGGGCATCTACCAGATCAGCCGCTTTACCGACCTGTTCTTCCTCGGACGGCTCGAAGAGGGCAGCTTCGTGTTTCTGGCGCTGGCCGACCGGCTCAACCAGTTGCCGCTCGGCATTATCGGCATTGCCCTTGGCACGGCGATCCTTCCGGCTCTCTCGCGCTTCATCGCGCAGGACGATGCGGGCGGCGCGCAGCGCGTGCAGAGCAATGCCATCGAGCTTGGCCTGCTGCTGACCATTCCCGCCGCCGTCGGCCTCTATGTTGCATCCGAACCGCTGGTCAGCGCCTTCTACTTCGGCGGCAAGTTCGATCTCGCCGACGTTGCCACGACCTCCACCGTGGTTGCCATGCTGGTGATCGGGCTGCCCGCCTATGTGCTGGTGAAAGTGCTCACCCCCGGATTTTTCGCGCGCAAGGATACCCGGACACCGGTCTGGACCGCGCTGGCCTCGCTGTTCGTCAACATCGTGCTCAACCTGATGCTGATCCCGCGCATGGGCGTGGCCGGACTGGCGCTGGCCGGAGCGATTTCGGCCTGGGGCAATTGCGCGATGCTCTACTGGATTCTGCACCGCCGCGGCCAGTTTACCGTCGAGCCGGACCTGTTCGCGCGGATCGGGCGCATCGTGCTTTCGGCAGCGGCCATGGGCGCGGCATTGTGGTATCTCGCGCCGATCGGAGGCGAACACTATCGCGGCGGCGCGCTGGAGCGGGTCGGCTCGATCACGCTGCTGGTGCTGGCCGGGGCATTCGTTTATTTCTCGCTGGCATGGCTGACCGGTGCGATCGATCGCAGCAAGATCGCCATGCTTTCCCGCAAAACATCGGCATAGGATTTCCGGATCATGCGCGTCGTCTCCGGCATCCAGCCCACCGGCAACCTTCACCTCGGCAACTACCTCGGTGCAATCCGCAACTGGGTGCGGATGCAGGACGCCCTTGCTACCGAGGGGGGCGAATGCCTGTTCTTCCTGGCCGATCTCCACGCGATCAGCCAGCCGCATGTTCCCGCCGATCTTGCCGCCAGCACGCTTGAGATGACCGCAGCGCTGGTCGCCTGCGGCATCGATCCGGCGCGCTCGATCCTGTTCAACCAGGCCCAGGTGCCCCAGCACGCCGAACTGCAATGGCTGCTCAACGGCACCGCGCGGATGGGCTGGCTGAACCGGATGACCCAGTTCAAGGACAAGTCCGGCAAGAACCGCGAGGGCGCATCGGTGGCGCTGTTCACCTACCCGGTGCTCCAGGCCGCCGACGTGCTGCTCTATCAGGCAACGCACGTGCCGGTTGGTGAGGACCAGAAGCAGCACCTCGAGCTGGCGCGCGATATCGCCCAGAAGTTCAACAACGATTTCGCATCCGAAGCGGACCCCGTGTTCACCCTGCCCGATCCGATCATCCCGCCCGAAGCCGCGCGGATCATGAGCCTGCGCGACGGCAGCGCCAAGATGAGCAAGAGCGATCCCTCGGACATGAGCCGGATCAACCTGACCGACGATGCCGATGCGATCATGCAGAAAGTGAAGAAGGCCAGGACCGACCCCGAACCGCTGCCCTGCGAAGCCAAGGGTCTGGAAGGCCGGCCCGAAGCGCAGAACCTCGTCGGCATCTATGCGGCGATGGCCGGGATGAGCGTGACCGAAGTTCTGGCCGAATTTGGCGGCGAGGGCTTCGGCAAGTTCAAGCCCGCGCTAGGTGAGTTGCTGGCCGAAAAGCTCGCCCCGATCAACGCGCGCTTTGTCGAACTGCGCCAGGACCGGGCCGCGCTTGACGCGATCCTGCGCGAAGGCGCGGCGCGGGCGCGGGCACTGGCCGTGCCGACGCTCGACCGCGCCTATCAGGCGCTGGGTCTGGTGCGGGGGTAATCTGCCTCCCGATTCACGGTTGCGAGCAGCCCAAATCCCTGCAAAGGCACCCTCAACAATAAACCACTGATTGAGGGATGTCCGACCATGTACGACGACGTTAAATCGCCCGCCGCGCCCGCAAACAAGAGCGGCGTGCCCGTTTACGAACGCATCCTGCAGCTGCTTGAAGCCGAGGGCATCAAGACCTTGTTCGGCATCCCCGATCCCAATTTCATCCATATGTTCCTCGAAGCCGAAGCGCGCGGGTGGGAAGTGGTTTCGCCGCATCACGAAGCTGCCGGCGGTTTCATGGCCGAGGCGGCCAGCCGCATCACCGGCAAGCCTGCCGTCGCCATCGGCACGCTCGGGCCGGGACTTGCCAACCTGATGCCGGCGATCCAGTGCTGCAAGGTCGAGAATTCCCCGGTGATCTTCATCGGCGGCCAGCGCGGCCGCATCACCGAACGCCGCGTGCGCCGGGGCCGCATCCAGTTCGTCCGGCACGAGCCGATGATCGAGGGTTCGGTCAAGTTCTCCAGCTCCATCGAATATGCCGATCAGACCGACGAAATCGTTCGCGAGGCCATCCGCGTTGCCATGTCGGGCACACCCGGCCCGGTTTATATCGAATACCCCTCGCACGTGATCCTCGAAGAGCTCGACGTTCCCGAGCCGCTGCCGCCCGCGCGCTATCGCCTGGTCAACCAGGGCGCCGATGTCGACCGGCTTGCCGAAGCGCTCGAACTGATCAAGGGGGCGCAAAAGCCGGTGCTGCTGGTCGGCCACGGGGTTTATACCTCCAAGACCGGCGCTTCGGTGAAAGAACTGGCCGATCTGATGAATTGCCCCGTGATCCAGACTTCGGGCGGCACCAGCTTCATCCCCGGCCTTGAAGACCGCACTTTCCCTTATGGCTTCTCCGAAGTGTCGCTCGACGCGGTGATCGAGAGCGATCTGTGCGTCGCGCTTGGCACCGAACTTGGCGAGCCCTCGCACTATGGCCGCTGGCGTCACTGGGTGGCCAATGAGGCCAACCGCAAGTGGATCTATGTCAACCAGGATCCAACCTCGATCGGCGTCAACCGCGCTTTTGACGTGCCACTGGTCGGCGACCTGCGCGGCGTTGTGCCCCAACTGGTGCGTGGGCTGAAGGACAGCCCGCGCAAGCCCCATCCGCGGCTTGCCGAATATGTCGAACGCAACACCAAGCAGATCGCCGATCTCTATGCCGAATCGTGCACCCGCGACGATGGCACCGGCAACGTGCCGATGAACACCGCGCGCTTCATCACCGAAGCGACCAGGGCCTTCCCCGAGGACGGCATCATGATCCGCGATGGCGGCGCAACGGTGATCTACACCTGGACCTACAACCAGGCCAAACCGCACGACGTCATCTGGAACCAGAACTACGGCCACATCGGCACCGGGCTGCCTTATGCCACGGGCGCGATGATTGCCGACCATGCGAACACCGGCGTCCAGCGCCCGGGCATGCTGCTGACTTCGGACTCGTCTTTCATGTTCCACATCGCGGAACTTGAAGTGGCGGTGCGCAAAAACCTGCCACTGGTTTGCGTTGTTGGCGTCGATTTCCAGTGGGGCCTCGAAGTCGGCATCTACCGCGCCACTTTCGGGGAAGGCACCACCGAGCCGGGCGTGCACTGGTCCAACAAGGTCCGCTTCGACAAGATCGCGGAGGGCTTCGGCTGCTATGGCGAATTCGTCAGCAAGGCGGAAGACATCGGCCCGGCCATTGCCCGCGCCTATGCCCGCGGCGGCCCGACTGTGATCCACGTGCCGATTGAACCCAATGCGAACGCGACCGACAAGCCGCAATACAGCGAATTCAAGACCTGGTATGCGGAAGGCACGCAGTAGGCGAACGATCAGCCCCCTCTCTCCTGGCGGTGAGAGGGGAAGCTGGCTCAGGTCCTGATCGAAGCAGTTTGATCGCGTGGCACAGGGCTGCGCCCGGCCGGCATCATCAGGCCGGGTAGCAGGACTTTGCGGTAAGGTTGACTTCGATGCCAACAATTCCCGTCACTGCCGACTGGAACGGCACGGTGGCGCTGACTTCCTTGCCGCAAGCCGGAGTTGCATAGCTGAAATTGCTCGATGCAACCGTGTAGGCGTGGATCTGCCCGGCGGCGTAGGTCTTGATGTTCGCCGCAGTGTCGCAGGTCGTGGTGTTGACCGCAGCGCAGCGCGCGGCAGCTTCCACCGCCTGCTGGACATTGGTCTGGATCCACATCCCCCGGCTGATTTCGGTGATGCCGAACAGGAACATCAACAGGATCGGCAAGCCCAGCGCCGCATCCACCGATGTGCTGCCTGCACGCGATGCGCGCAGCCAGGCGGCCGCGCGGGCCAGTTGGGCAAATCGCATGGTCAATTTGTCCTCACTGTCGAAGATGCCGTGATGGTGTTGGCATTATTGTGTCCGCTCCACGGCACCGGGAACGTGAACGTCGACTGCGCATTGACCGTGACGTAGGTTCCTGCGGTCATGCCGGTGGAGCAGACTGCGGCGCTGCTTGTGGCGGTGGTGATGCCGCTGGTGGCACTGGGGCAGCCATACCACTGGGTCGGTGCCGGGCTGGCGCTTATCGTGGACATGTAGGCGCGCGAACCCGCCGCCGAACCCACCGCGGTCTGGATTGCCGTTGAGCTGAAGCTCTCTGCATTGGCCTGGGCATATTCCGCCCCGGCGCGCGCAGCGCGTTCGACGCTCATCTTGGCGACCATCCACAGCGAGACATCGACCATGGCGAGAAACATCACCGCAACTACCGGGCCGACAATGCCCATCTCGATCAGCGCGGCGCCTTGCTTCTCTTCACGGAAGCGGCGGAAAAGGGAGCGAAGCCTGTTCATGCCGGGTTACTCGACCAGCCTGGTGGCGACTGCCGGGGTGGCTGTGGCGGTCGTTGTCGTGTCACCGATCGAATTGACGCCGGTTCCAGCACAATTCGACCCCATATTGGTGTTGTTTTCGATGTGCACGTTCCAGGCAATGATCTTCGCGCATTTCGCGGGGTTGAACACATTGTTGTTCCTGAACAGCACCTTCTGGTTGGGTGAATAAAACACGCCCTGCACATTGATGATGTTGTTGTTGGCAAACGGCTGGGTGCGGAAAACCGAGCTGCTGAAATGCATCGCAATCCCGGCGTAAGGTCCGGAAGTCGGCGCGGTCAGGTTGATCGTCGCGCCGTTGCCGAAACCTTCATTGGAGTGCTGGCAGGTGCGGTTGGTCTGGCCAAGGCAATAGTCGCCGACAATGACAATTGTCGTGCCAGCCGTTGCATTGAGCGTGGCATTGTTGCCGATCCTGAACATGTATTCCAGGTAATACGTCCCGGCAGACATGTTGATGACTTTTGGCGTATTGTTCCTGCCGGAAAAATCGATTCCATTGCAATAGCGTCCGGGCGGAATGGTTGTCCCCGAAGCTATATTGTTCTGCGTGACGGTTGTGGTTGCCGTGTTGACCCCGGCAGCGGTGATGCAGCTTCCCATGGTGCTGCTGCTCGGCGCGCTCAGGCCATAGGGATCCTGGAACGGATTGGTCGTCCCGGTCCAGGTATAACCGGCGTTGTTGACGCCGGGCGAAATCGAATTGTTATCCCAAACCTCGCCGCCCCTCGTAAAGGTGTCAGGGTTTACAAGGCAGTTTTCCTCGCAGTGGAAGGCCCCGGCGTCGGTGGAATTGGTATAGACCGTGCAGCCGGTGGTGTTGGTAATCAGGGCGTTGTTCGAGACGTATGTCGCATCGGCGCCGGTTGGGGCGAGCGACAGGATACAGCCGTTGCCGGGATTGTTGGTGGTGCTTCCCGGCACGCTGGCAACGCCCTTGAGCGCAACTGCGCGGGTCAGCAGGGTCGGCGCGCTGCCGGACATGAAGATGCCCGAGAAATACTTCGAGGTCGGCTTGGAAACGCGCACTTCCCAGGCGCTGGTGTTGCCGGTGTAAGCGCCGGAACTGGGCGGGTTGTTGACCGTGATGGTCACGCTGTCCGATCCGCCGGTAAAGCCCAGCCGCGCCAGAACGCCCTGCGCCTCGATGGTCGCCTGCTGAACGGTTGCGCCCTTGACCGCAGCTGTCGCCGCCGAAAACGCCGCCTGGTCGACCGCGCCCTGCTGTTTGCGCTGCGACATTTCCCAGGAGCTGACGTCGACCGCAAGGCCGATGAAGCCGATCAGCACCGGCAAGGCCAGCGCGGTCGGGATGATCGCATTGCCGCTGTAATCTTCATGCACGATTTCGCGGAGCGTGCGAGCGATGCGTTTCGCAGCATTGGCCAGCGTGTTTCGCGCCATAACAGGTAAGCCCCTTGTGCGCGCCTGGTGGGCGCAATCGTTATCGCACAGGAGAATTAGGGTTAGCCCGTAAAGATTAGCTTAAAACGGCATCTTAACGCCCGGGGCCGGGTTGTTTACCAAGGCCGGGGCCATCCGGACATTCAGCACCCGCAATCCATCTGATTGCAAGGGTCTGATTGGGGGCAATTCCCGTGGTGCCGCTTAGGTGACTCGAACACCTGACCCCATCATTACGAATGATGTGCTCTACCGGCTGAGCTAAAGCGGCCTGCACCGGGCAGGCGGCGCGTTTAACCGGGCGAGGTTGCTGGCGCAAGCCTCATGCCGGTTACATTTCGGATTTATGCCTAATCCGTTGTTAACCAATGGCCGAATGCCCGAATTAACCCCTATCCGTGCCTATTCCTCGCCTGTGCCCCTCCGGGCACCCAGGGGAAAGGTCATGCGCCGCAGGGAACACCGCCAGCCAATCGCCGTAGCGGCGGTCTACCGCGCCGGGATCGAACGCCGCAACATCTCGCTGTGGGACATCTCGTGCAACGGGTGCCGGATCTTCGTTTCGGGACTGACCATGCGGCAGGGCCAGCGCGTGGTGCTGAAGCCCGAAGGCATGGAAGCAATGGACGGGACCATCCGCTGGGCCGGTGATGAATTTGCCGGGGTGCAGTTCGACCGGCCGCTCCATCCCGCCGTCGTCGATCACCTGTGCCGCCTGCATCCCGACGAAAGCCGGGTCAGCTTCGAGCTGGCTGCCTAGGTCACCCTTCCGTTTTTGGCATTTGGCCCTATGTGAGGGCGCATGCCGCCCGATACAGCCACCAACGATGCCGATGCCCGCCAGAGCGATACGGGCTGGGACACGCTGCGACGCTTCCTGCCCTATCTGTGGCCAAAGGATAACCGCGCGCTGCGGCTGCGGATTGTTGGCGCGGCGCTGCTGATCCTTGCGGCAAAGTCGGTGTTGCTGCTGCTGCCGTTTGCCTACAAGCGCGCGGTCGATGCGATGACCCCAACTGGAGTGAATGGCGGCGGCGAACCGGCCTTCCAGATCGCCTTTGCCTTCGTGCTTGCCTATGCGCTGGGGCGCTTTGCCGGGGTGGTGTTCGACAACCTGCGCAATATCGTGTTCGAACGGGTCGGGCAGGATGCAACCCGCGCGCTGGCCGAAGATGTCTTTGCCCGGCTGCACCGGCTGAGCCTGCGCTTCCACCTTGCGCGGCGCACCGGCGAGGTGACCAAGACCATCGAGCGCGGCACCAAGAGCATCGACGTGATGCTCTATTTCATGCTGTTCAACATCGCGCCGACCGCACTTGAGCTGATCGTGGTGGCGGTGATCTTCTACTTCCATTTCGGCTGGGGGCTGGTGGCGGCAACCGCGGTTGCAGTGGTTGCCTATGCCTGGGTCACCCGGGCCATCACCGAATGGCGCAATGCCCTGCGCGAAAAGATGAACCGGCTTGATGGGCAGGCGCTTGGCCGGGCGGTGGATTCGCTGCTCAACTACGAAACCGTCAAATATTTCAACGCCGAACCGCGCGAGCAGGCGCGCTATGCCCAGGCCACCCGGGCCTATGCCGAAGCTGCGGTAACCAGCGAAAATTCGCTCGGGCTTCTCAACATCGCCCAGGCCCTGATCGTCAACCTGCTGATGGCCGGCGCGATGGGCTACACAGTGTGGGGCTGGTCGAAGGGCCAATACACCATCGGCGATCTGGTCTTCGTCAACACCTACCTCACCCAGCTGTTCCGCCCGCTCGACATGCTCGGCATGGTCTATCGCACGATCCGCCAGGGGCTGATCGATATGGCGGCGATGTTCAGCCTGATGGACACCGAAATCGAGGTTCAGGACGCGCCCGGCGCTCCGGCGCTTGCCATCAGGCGGCCAACACTCACTTTCGACAATGTCGTATTCGGTTACGACAAGGACCGCACGATCCTGCATGGCCTCAGCTTCGAGGTTCCGGCAGGTTCGCAGGTTGCCCTGGTCGGCCCGTCAGGCGCGGGCAAGAGCACCATCGCCCGGCTGGTGTTCCGGTTCTACGATCCGTGGCAGGGCCGCATCCTGATCGACGGGCAGGATATCCGCGAGGTGACCCAGGCCAGCCTGCGCGCGGCGATCGGCATCGTCCCGCAGGATTCGGTGCTGTTCAACGACACGATCGGCTACAACATCGGCTATGGCCGCGACGGCGCCTCGCAGGACGAAATCGAGGCGGCGGCGAAGGCGGCGGCGCTGACGGGGCTGATCGAGCGGCTGCCCAAAGGCTACAGCACCGAAGTGGGCGAGCGCGGCCTCAAGCTGTCCGGCGGCGAAAAGCAGCGCGTGGCGATTGCCCGCACCCTGGTCAAGAACCCGCCGATCCTGCTTCTCGACGAAGCCACCAGCGCGCTCGATACCCGCACCGAGCAGGATATCCTGGCGACGCTGCATGCGGTATCAACCGGCCGCACCAGCCTCAGCATCGCCCACCGGCTTTCGACCATCGCCGATGCCGACCGGATCCTGGTGCTCAACGAAGGCCGGCTCGCGGAGAGTGGCACCCACAACGAGTTGCTGCGGCTCGACGGGCTGTATGCCGAGATGTGGACGCGGCAGGCCAGCGAGGTGGAAGAGGCGAAAGAGGCGGCGGAATAGTGCCGGACGATCCGAAACAACAGTTTCGGATCAGATACTAAAGCTGCGCGCCTCGATCAGTCGGCCCAGTTCGTGCAGCTTGATCTTGCCGGTATCGGTGCGGGGAATGTCGTCTTCCTCGATGAATACGATGATGCGCGGCACCTTGTAGCTTGAAATCTCGCCGCGCAGCGCCTGTTGCAAGCTCTCGGCGCTGGGATTTGCGCCTGCCGCCGGAACCACTGCCGCCGCGACGACCTGTCCGAAATCGGCATCGTCCAGCCCGGTCACCACTGACAGGGCAACTTGCGGCAAGGCATTGAGCGCCGCCTCCACTTCCAGCCGCGAGACATTGGCGGCGCGGGTCTTGATCATGTCATTTCGGCGGGCCTTGAAGAACAGGTAGCCATCCTCGTCGATCCGGCAGAGATCGCCGGTCGGGTAGAAGCCGTCCGGGGTGAACACCTCCTCGCGCCGCCGCTTGTAGAAACCGTCCATCAGCGCCGCGCCGCGCAGTTGCAGCTCGCCGGTCTCGCCCGGAGGAACCTCGATGCCAGTCTCGGGATCAACGATGCGCCGCTGGTAGCCGCCCACCGCGCGGCCCGAGGCATAGGGCTTGTCAGCTGGCAGGCGGAAGTTGAGCTTCTCTGCGCTGTGCGGGGCGAAAGTCTCGCTCATGCCGAGCATGTTGCTGCACAGTTCGGGCGGGATGAGTTCACCCTTCTCGTCACGAAACGGGCCGAGGCCGACGATTCCATCGACATCGATCCCCCGCGCCGTAGCGGCAGCACGCAGCCTGGTAAGCCCGTCACCCCAGCCGTTGAGCCGGTTGACCCTGAGCCGCTCGATGGTTTCGAGCAGGACCGCGTGATCGGGCGATGAAGGATAGACCAGGCAGGCCCCCTGGCTCAGCACTTCGAGCGCCATGGCCATGCCACCCAGCCAGAAGGCCGGGAGCATCGGCAGCATGCGGTCGTCCGGCTTTATCAGAAACAGCTTGGCCAGCTCGGGCGGATGCCTCGAGATGTTCCACTGGGTGTGCTGCACGGCCTTGGGCAACGAGGTGCTGCCAGAGGTATAGACGATCACCGCATGATCGCTCGGCGCGACCTGCGCTTCGGTGGCCGGCAGCAGCTCTGCAGGGATGGCATCGGCGCGCGCCAGCAAGGCATCGACCGGCCGCGCCCAGGGCAGGCCGGAAGCATCTTCCAGCCAGACCGAGCGCAGGAACGGGGCGTCTTCGACCAGCAGCGCATCGGGTTCGCCTTTCGCGATCCCGGGGAAGGCGGCAGCCAGCTTTTCGCCGTAATCATGGCTGAGGAAGCGCCGGGCGCCGATCAGGAACTGCACGTCGCTGTGGCGGATCATGTGCGCCAGCTCTTTCGGGCTGGCGAGCGTCGAGCAACAGGTAACGATTGCGCCGATCCGCAAGCTCGCCAGGAAGGCCGAGATCCAGAAAATCCCGTCGGGTGCGAGCAGGGCGATCCGCGCGCCCTTGCCTGCGCCTGCCGCAAGCAGCGCCCGGGCCAGTCTGGCGCTGCGGCGGTCGAGCTCTGCGTAGGTTACCGTCTCGTCCATTGTGGCGACGGCGTCCCGGTCCGCGCGCATTGCAACGGTTGCGGCGAACTGGGCGGGAATGGTCGAAGGGGGATCGCTGGCTTGCATTCCGCCAATGTTGCCCGCAAACCTGCATGCGAGGCAAGGGGACAATCCCGCCTCGTGCAGGAGAGGCACATGGCAGCCAGCAAAGTCGCCTTCGTCACCGGCGCAGGTTCGGGAATCGGACGCGCCACAGCCATAATGTTTGCCGCACGCGGATATTCCGTCTGCATCGCCGATGTCGTCGAGGATGGCGGGCGCGAGACCGAGCAGATGGTCCGCGATGCGGGCGGCGAGGGCTTTTTCGCGGCCTGCGATGTGTCCGACGATGCCTCGGTCAAGGCTGCGGTCGATGCGACAGTCGTGCGTTATGGCGGCCTCGATGCCGCGTTCAATGCGGCGGGAATCGGCGGTGAAGTCGGTCTCAAGCTCGGCGATTGCACCATGGACAACTGGCACCGGGTTATCGCGATCAACCTCACCGGAATGTGGCACTGCATGCGCCATCAGATCGCCGCAATGCTGGCCTCGGGCGGCGGCGCGATCGTCAACTGCGCCTCGACCGCTGGCGTGCAGGGCGCAGCCTATTGCGGAGCCTACTCGGCCTCCAAGCACGGCGTGGTCGGGCTGACCCAGACGGCAGCGCTCGAATATGGCCAGCAGAACATCCGGGTGAACGCCGTCTGCCCCGGCATGATTCGCACGCCGATGACCCAGGCCGAGGGCATGAAAGACGTTTGCGACAGTCTGGCCGCTGCCAGCCCGGCCGGACGGCTGGGCGAGCCGGAAGAGATCGCCGGGGCGGTGCTCTATCTGTGCAGTCCGGATGCCAGTTTCGTCAACGGACAGGCCTTGCCGGTCGATGGCGCGTGGACGTCACAGTAAAACGATAGGGCACTGACATGAGCAACACACTTCGCTTCGACGGCCGCACTGCCATAGTCACCGGATCGGGCGGCAATCCCAGCCTGGGCCGCGCCCACGCCATGCTGCTGGCCTCGCGGGGCGCACAGGTCGTGGTCAACGACATCGGGAAGAGCAAGGCCCCGGGCTACGAAGGGGTCGCCTCGGCAGAAGCGGTTGCGGAGGAAATCCGCGCGGCGGGTGGCAAGGCGGTTGCCGATACCCATTCGGTCGCCAGCGAGGACGGGGCCGCCGGGCTGGTCGAAACAGCGCTCAAGGCCTTTGGATCACTCGACATTCTGGTCAACAATGCCGGTGTCTCGATCGCCGCCGCCATCGACGAGATGAGCCCGGCGGACTTCCGCCTGCACATCGAAGTCAACCTGCTCGGCCCCTACTACATGGCCCGCGCCGCCTGGCCGCACATGAAGGCGGCGGGATATGGCCGCATCGTCAACATCACCTCGGGATCGATGGCCGGTTATGCCAACCAGGCGGCCTATGCCGCCAGCAAGGGCGGGCTGTGGTCGCTCACCCGCACGCTGGCGACCGAGGGCGTGCCGCTGGGCATCAAGGCCAATGCGGTCAACCCCGGCGCTTTCACGCGCATGGTTGCGGCGACCCTGCAGGATGATTCGCCGCTGCTGCAATTCTCAAGGGAGAACCTGCAGCCGGAACTCTCCTCCCCCGCCGTCGCCTTCCTCGCCCACGAGACCTGCCCGGTCACCGGCGAATGCATCGAATCGGTCGGCGGCGAACTGTTCCGCCATTACATGGCGCGCACCCCCGGCTTCACCGACCGCGAGCACACCATCGAAACCATTGCCGAGCGTTTCGGCGAGATCATGGACGGGGCGCCCGATGGCCTGATCGGCCTTGCCGCCCACGATACCAGCGCCTGGAAAGTGCGCCCCTATCAAGGCACAAGGCCATGAGCGATCATTCCCTGCTTGAACGCAAAGGCAGCGAGAGCCGCCTTGACGAGACAATCCGCAACGATCCCTTCCCGTTCTACCGCGCGCTGCGCAAGCAAGACCCGGTCTATTACGATCCCGGCCTCGATCTCTATCTGGTGACCCGCTACGAGGACTGCGTCACCGTGCTCAAGGACGACGAGACCTACTCGCTCGAACACGGCTATCAGGATCGTTACGGCGGCGAGAACCTGGCCGAATTCATCGCCATCATGGAACGCGACGGCGGCGGCTTCATTCGCGATCTGGCGATCGATCCGCCCGCGCATACCCGCCTTCGCCGACTGACCGAAAAGGCCTTCACCGCGCACCGGGTCAAGGATCTGGAGCCGCGCATCCGCCAGATCGTCGTCGAACTGATCGAGCAAGTCGCCGACGAGGGCGCGGGCGACGGCATGCTCGATATCGGCGCGCCGCTGACCGCGCATGTCATCTGCGAACAGCTCGGATTCGATTGGTCAGAAGTGGGGGCGGAGAAGGTTGCAATCTGGACCAAGGCGGTGCTCGATCAGATTGGCCGGATGCAGAGCCGCGAAGACATGCTGGTGAACGCAGCGCAGATGTGCGAGCTGCAAAATTTCATCATCAGATATATCCGTGCCCGGGAAAAAGAACCGCGCGATGACATGATCACTGATCTGGTGCAGGCCAGGCTCGATGACGGCGAAAACCCGCAGCTCAGCTTCACCGAACAGGTCGCCACGATCCGCGCCTTCCTGATTGCCGGCAACGATACGACCGCGGCGGCGATCGGCAACCTGCTGCTGATCCTCGCGACGCAGCCCGGACTGATGGATGAACTCCACGCCAAGGTGGACGACGACCGGACGATGAACCGCCTGGTCGAGGAAGTGCTGCGGCTTCAGCCTCCCACCCACGGCCTGTTCCGCACGGCGATGAAGGACACGCGTGCTGGGCGGATGCTCCATCCCGGCAATGGCGCAGGTCTGCATCATGTTCGCCTCGGCCAACGATGACGAGGCCCGGTTTCCCGATCCGCGCAAGCTGGATCTCGACCGGGCCAATCTGGGCACCCACCTGACTTTCGGCTGGGGCATCCACAAATGCGTCGGGATTTCGCTGGCGCGCATGGAAATCAAGCTGGCCGCGCAGGAGATCATCCGGCGGCTGGATAACATCAGGCTGGCTGTGCCGGTGGAAGAGCTGACCTATCTGCCGACGCTCGCCACACATACGCTGGAGAAGCTGCCGCTGACATTCGCGCGCAGGGTATGAACCCTCGCCTTACCTGAAGCGCATATCCGCCACGAACGGATTGGTCTTGCGTTCCTGACCGAAAGTGCTGGTCGGGCCATGGCCGGGGACGAAGGTGATATCGTCGCCCAGCGGCCACAGCTTCCCGGTGATCGAATCGAGCAATTGCTGATGATCGCCCTGCGGCAGGTCGGTGCGGCCGATCGAGCCGGCGAACAGCACATCCCCCACCGTCGCCACTTGCGATGCCGGGTGGTGAAACACGACATGGCCCGGCGTGTGGCCGGGGCAGTGGATCACATCCAAGGTGAGATCGCCCACCGTCACCGTGTCGCCATCGTTGAGCCAGCGGTCCGGCTCGAAACTTTCGCCTTCCAGCCCGAAGCGCATCGAACTGTCATCCAGCCCCTCGATCCAGAAGCGGTCCGCCTCGTGCGGGCCTTCGATCGGCACGCCCAGCTCTTTGGCCAGCACTCCCGCCTGGCCGCAATGATCCATGTGTCCGTGGGTCAGCAGGATCTTCTCGAGAGTGACCCCGGTCTTGGCCAGCGCAGCCTTGAGCTTGTCGAGATCACCGCCGGGATCGACCAGCGCGCCCTTCATGGTTTTGGTGCACCAGATCAGCGAGCAGTTCTGCTCGAAGGGGGTGACGGGCACAATGCCGAGGCGCATCGGGGGTTGGGTTTCGGTCATGGTGGGGGAGATGGCGGGTGAGGGCGGAAAATCAATCCGGATGGGAAAGAATGGGGTTCGCGCAGAGACGCAGAGATCGCAAAGACATCTTGTGCGCCGCAGGCGACGTGAAATGGCAAGTGCCTGAATGGCTTGCTACCGAGGAATTGATAGAAGCTTCGCCTCAGTCACAACATCTTTGCGTTCTCTGCGCCTCTGCGCGAATCAATTTTTCTACTCTCGCCGTGTAAACCAAACTCACAGCCGCCCGCTCTTCCACACCACCCGCCCGATCACCTCGATCTCGCCCGCCGCCAGTTCGAGCGCCCGGTAGGCCGGATTGTCGCTGAGCAGGGCAATCGCCCCCGGCCGGCCGGTATCGAGCCGCTTGACCAGCAGCGCATCGTCCACCCGCACCACATGGATGCCGTCGCGCAAGGCGCGCTGCGTGCGGTCGACGAGGATCTCGTCGCCATCGCGCAGTGTCGGATCCATCGAATCGCCTGCCACCACGATCGCCGAGAGTGCGGCGGGATCAAGCCCCTGCCCCCGCAACCAGCGCGCCGAAAAGCGGAAGGCGCCCACCGGCCGTTCGGAGGGATCAAGCGCGCCCGGCCCCGCCGATGCCCCCAGCGCAAGGCGCGGCACATCGCACCAGTCGCTCCGCAGGCTGCTTGCTGTCCCGCTATGGGAAATTTCCTCCGGCGCACCCAGTTCCGCCTCGCCCACTCCGAAGAACCGCGCCAGCACCCGCCGGTCGCCCTCCTCCAGTTTGCGCGGGCTGCCCTTGCGCACGAATTGCTGCAAATAGCTGGCGTTACGCCCGATCAGCCCGGAAAGCTGCGCAAGGCTGACCCCCTGGGCCGATGCCAGATCAAGCAGGCGTGCGCGCGGATCGGTCGGACTCATGGGAATCTTCCTACGCGAAAGATTTTTCCTAGACAAGTTGGATTTTCATGTGAACAAATGATGAACACTGATTCGCCGGGACGCGAAAAAGGAGTGTCGCCATGTTGTTACGTCAAATTGAAATCTTCCTGCACGAAACCGGAATGCCCTGGACCAAATTCGGACGCCTTGCCGCGCACGATCCGCGCTTTGTCCAGGACCTGCGCAACGGGCGCACCCCGCGCCCCGAAACCGCTGCCCGCACCTTCCACTTCATGAAAAGCTTCCGGGAGGCAGTCCATGCTGGCTGATCCCGCTCCAGAGCCGCGCCATGCGCCGCGCCCTCGCCGCCAGTTCCGGCCCCCGCCCCACCCGCCAGTTGCTGAAAGCCCTGCTCGATCTGGCCCAGGGCCATGCCGAGCTGCTGCGCCACACTGAACGCCCCTGGGCCAGCGCCACCTTCTCCGGCGCGCGCCACACGGTGACGCTGGCCTTCTCCGGCGATCAGGCCGTGGAAGCCGGCGAACGCTTCGCCGAAGCGCTGGGCGAGCATGAGTTCACCCTGCCCGGCCAACTGGTCGCCGACGCGGCCGTCACGTCGCTCGATCACACCATGCTGCCGGGCACCAAGCTGACGCTGGAGGCAGAGCTGTTGCTGCTGGAGGATGGGTAGTTCCACGCGGCCCACCTCGCGGATCGGAAAGAACTCTATTCCGCGACCACTTTCAGCAGTCGCCGCTCCAGCGGGAACAGCACTCCGGCCAGTTCATGCCCGCGTTTGAGCACCTGTCCGGCCTCGCCGTAGAGCGCCCACATGCCTTGCTTGCCGCGCAGGGCCGGGCGCTTTTCGATCCGCGCCTGCGGGCGTTCCGAAGTGCGGCGGAAGGCGCTGAAGCAGGCCATGTCGCGGTCGAAATCCATCGCATAGTCGCGCCATTCCCCGGCCGCGACCATGCGGCCATAGAGATCGAGAATGCGTTGCAGTTCGGTGCGTTCGAAGCCCGTCTGCGCGAAACGGGAGGCGGGGGTCGGAAAGGGCGTGATGATTGCGCTCAAGCCGACTTCTTGCTCCGCTTGCGACCCGAAGACTGTTTCGCCGCTTCTGCATCGCGTTCTTCAAGCAGGGCCGCGAGACGCTTTTGCAGCGTTTCCATCTCGCACTGGAGCAATTCGAGCTTTTGCGTCGCCGGATCGAACCGCTCGGAACAGGGCGTTCCGTAGGGCATGAAATCCTGCTGCCAGGTGTCGGCCGCGATCAGCGTCGATCGGGCTTTGACGCCGACCATGGTCGCACCTTCAGGCACGTTTTCGGTGACCACGGCGTTGGCACCGATCCGCGCCCGCGCTTCCAACCATGATCGGCCCCAGGATCTGCGCACCCGAGCCAACAATGACATTGTCCTCAAGGTCGGGTGCCGCTTGCCGCCAACGCCATTGGTCGGCTTGGTGCCGCCCAGCGTAACGCAAGGATAAATCGTAACATTGTCGCCGATTTCCGCCGTTTCGCCAATCACGGTGACAGCCGTGGTCGATGAACAGGTGCTTGCCCGATTTTCGCGCCCGGATGAATGTCGATCCCGGTGAGAACCGCGCGAAGATGGTTGATCGCGCGGGCGAGGAAATAGAGCCGCGCTTCGAACAGCCAATGGGCCAGACGGTGCCAGGCGACCGCCCACACCCCCGGATAGAGCAGCACTTCCCAGCGCGACCGCGGCGCGGGATCGCGCGCGACGATGGAATCGAGGAAGGCGACGAGTCTTATCCACATGGTTATCAACATTCCCACCAATCGCGGCTCAAATCAAGCGCGGCTGCGACGGGCCATTCACCTCGTCCAGCGCATCGCGCCAGATTGCCATGCCTGGCGGCTGCTTGCGTTCGAGGCTGAGCCTGTCGATCGCGGCAACCAGCCGCTCCACCGCCAGATGGCTACGCTCGCAGCGCGGGACAAGATAGGCGGCCGCAGATTCTTCCAGAACCAGCCCGCGCTGTTCGGCATGGATGGCGATCAGTTCCGCCAGCAGCGCATCGTCCGGCGCGCCGATTTCGAGATGCAGCGCAGCGCCGATCCGCGAGGCGAGATCGGGCAGCGCGATCCGCCATTCGGCCGTGCTCACCAGCAGCAGCGGCGTATCGCTTTCCTGGGCGCGGTTCCATCGGTGAAACAGCTGCGTTTCATCCATGCGGTCGGCATCGTCGATGCTGTCACCCTGCCCGCTCTCGGCAAACCAGCGCGCCATCGATGACTTGCCGGAACGCAGCGGCCCTGCAAGCACCGCAGTCCGGAAAGGCCAGGCTGCGGGATTCGCCAGAGCCTCCAGCACCTGTGCATTGGCGTTTCCGGCGACAATCCGTGAGGGGCCAGCGCCCCCCGCCATTCCCAGCGGCAGCGCGATCTGCGACATCTGCTGCTATCGCCTGATACTGATAGCGCCGCTGCCGACAGTGACCGACCAGCCCCGCGCGCGCAGCGCTCCGGCAAGATCGCCGATTTCACCAGCATAGCTGACGCGCATCACCGAGGTTCCGCCAATCGCAATGCTGCTGGTCGAAGCGCCGCGCACCCCGGAAATCCCGCGGATTGCACCCAGCGCCGCATCGACTGCCCGGGCATCGGGCGAAGCGAACTGCACGGTGATTGACGACACCGCAGCCGGTGCCGGCTGGGGCTCGTCGCTCGGCTCGATCCGGGCAGGCTCGCTGCCGGCCGCAGCAGCGCCGGGCTGCTGTGTCGCCGCCGGACCCGGCGCTTCACTGGCCTGCTGGGCGGCAGTCAGCATCGCCAGCGCGGCATTGAACTGGGCCTGTTGGGCATAAAGCGTCGGATCGGGCCTCAACAGCCCCCGGCCAAGTGCCTCCGAAAAAATCCGGTCTAAACGCACCACCGCCTGGTTGAGCATGGCAGGCACGCCCTGCTCGTCAGGCGCAGTCAGGGTGAATGTTTCGAGCCAGGTGTTGTCGGGTCCGTAGCGGGCGGTGAAAGTGGCGCGCACCGGCCCGCCGGGCCATTGCCGTTCGATCCGCGCCAGCGGCATGATCACATCCGATGCGCCGAATTGATCGAGCACAGTGCGCCACCACAGGCGGCTGCGGCGACCGGGCTGGCCGGCGGTCAGAATCAGCGAATCGCCCCCGTCGCCCTTGGGGCGCACGTAATCGATGGCGCTGGCACCGGCATTGAATTCGGCCCAGGCCTTCTGCCACTGGCCCCGCACTTCGAACACCTGGGCAACGCCGCCGGAGTGGAGAACCGGTATCACCAGCAGCGGCGCCGAACGCGAAACCGCAAGATCGCCTGCTCCGCCAAGATACTGCCCGGCGCGCTGGCGGTCGAACACCACGCCCAGGGTTGCCACATAGCGGCGCGGCCCGATCAGTTCGCGTTCGATGACGATTGCCGAAACCATCGAAGCAATCACGCCATCGGCCATGGGCGCACCCTTGAGCTTCTCCCAGGCCAGCTTCTGGGCCTGCTTCCAGCCCGCCATGCGCGCCTCTTCGGCATTCTTGCCGGTGCCCACCACCGCGATGCCGCCGATCTGGATGTCGGTCGAAGTGGCCACCGGGGCAATGCCGCGCTCGCCTTCGATCTGCGCCTGCAGCCGGTCCGGGCCGATTACGACAAGCGCCACGGCAAGCGCCAGCGCCAGCCCGATCAGGAGCTGTGCAGCGGGACCGGGCCGGTATGTCCGGAGGGTCTGGAAAGGATGTGCGACTGCCATCGGGGAAAACCGATGGCCTTTTGCCGAAACACTCATGGAAATCCAAGTGCGAAAAGGATAGGCGCTGGATATGTCGAACAATCCGCCTCCCAAGGCCTACAGTTATGAGCAGGCGGGGGTGTCAATCGCCGCCGGAAACGCCCTGGTGAAAGCCATCGGCCCGCTCGCGAAATCAACCGCCCGGCCGGGCGCCGACGCCGAGCTTGGCGGATTTGGCGGATTTTTCGATCCGAAAGCGGCTGGCTACAAGGATCCGCTGCTGGTCGCCGCCAACGACGGGGTCGGCACCAAGGTCAAACTTGCCATCGAACATGACCGGCATGACCGGATCGGTGAGGATCTGGTCGCCATGTGCGTCAACGATCTGATCGTGCAGGGCGCGGAGCCGCTGTTTTTTCTCGATTATTTTGCAACTGGCAAGCTGGAGACCGGCATTGCCGAGCGGGTGGTGGCCGGCATTGCCGAGGGCTGCAAACTGGCGGGCTGCGCGTTGATTGGCGGCGAGACGGCGGAAATGCCCGGCATGTATGCCAGCGGCGACTATGATCTGGCGGGCTTCTGCGTCGGCGCGGTTGAACGCGGCGAGCAGTTGACCGGTGACCGGGTGGCAGCTGGCGACGTGCTGCTGGGACTGGCCTCGTCGGGCGTCCATTCCAACGGCTATTCGCTGGTTCGGCGACTGGCGGAGGATCTCGGCTGGCGCTTGCAGCGCCCTGCCCTGTTCGATCCCGACCGGCTGCTGATCGACCACTTGATCGAGCCGACGCGAATCTATGTGAAGAGCCTGTTGCCGGTCGTCCGTGCCGGAAAGGTCCATGCCCTGGCGCACATCACCGGCGGCGGCCTGCTGGAAAACGTGCCGCGCGTGCTGCCCAAGGGGCTGCATGCCCATATTGACGCGGGCAGCTGGGAGCAGCCACGGCTGATGGCTTTCCTCCAGGCCCAGGGCAATATCGAGCCCGGCGAAATGGCCCGGACATTCAATTGCGGTGTCGGCATGGTGCTGGCGGTTGCACCAGGCGACGTGGCGGACGTGGTACGCGATCTGACTGCAGTTGGTGAGATTATTTTCCAGATTGGTGAAATTCGGGAGGGAGACAAGGGCTGTACGGTTAATGGCGCCGCCGAAGTGTGGAGCGCGCGGGAGCCGTGGAGTGCCACGCACCTTGGCTGAGATCGATCCTCCCCGGAACGGGGAGGGGGCCCGCGACGCGGCGCGTCGGGGTGGAGGGGCACGTGCATGTTCTCCTCACCTCTCGGCGTCAGGAATACCTGCCTGTGCCCCTCCACCATGCTTCGCATGGTCCCCCTCCCCGTTCCGGGGAGATTTTGAATGACCCGCGCCAAAGTCGCCGTGCTGATCTCGGGCAGCGGCACCAATATGGCGGCCCTGCTTTATGCCAGCCGGGCGGCAGATTGCCCTTTCGAGATCGTTCTGGTTGCCAGCAACAAGGCCGATGCCGCCGGTCTGAAGCTTGCCGGGGCGGAAGGCCTCGCCACCTTCGTCCTGCCCCACAAGGGCATGGAACGCGCCGATCACGACAGGGCGATGGATGCGGCAATCCGGCAGAGCGGCGCGCAATATGTCGCACTGGCAGGCTACATGCGCATCCTGACGGGCGAATTCGTTTCGCGGTGGGAGGGCCGGATGCTCAACATCCACCCTTCATTGCTGCCGAAATACCCGGGCCTGCACACCCACGAGCGCGCGCTGGAGGCGGGAGACAGCCACGCAGGCTGCACGGTTCACCTCGTCACTGCCGAACTCGATGATGGCCCGGTGCTGGGCCAGACCGCCGTTGCCATACTCCCCGGCGACACCGCCGATACCCTCGCCGCGCGGGTCCTGATCGCCGAACACCAGCTCTATTCGCGCTGCCTCGCCGCGCTGGTCACGGGTCTGTGACCGGTCAGCCAAAGACCGCGCGCGCCGCTCAAACCTCCGAATAATCCACCATCGGCCTGCTCTCGCGCGTGCCGCGATAGTGCTTGTCCGGCTCGTTCGGATCACCTGAAATCAGCACATAGTCCGCATGCACCTCGATCAGCGTGCCGACGAAGGGGAAGCCCTCAAGGGTGCCATTGACCCGGTAACTGACCGTGTCGCCCGGCTTGAAGGTCTTCTCATCGAAGTTGAACTCAAACGGACAGGCCTCGCCTTCGGTAGCGCCCATGCCTTGCATTGGATGTCTCCTTTGCAGGTGAGATAGTGCGGGCGGCGGCGCGGGTTCAATAAAATCCTCCCCGGCTCGGGGAGGGGGACCATCCGCAGGTTGGTGGAGGGGTACGCGCAGATGTTCCGAAGGGTGCTGGCCAGCAAAGTCATGAACACCGGCACGTACCTCTCCACCCCCCGCTTCGCGGGCGGTCCCCCTCCCCGGCTCGGGGAGGTTTACCCCACAATCTCTTCCGGCTTGAAGAAGAACGCGATTTCGATAGCCGCATTCTCTTCGCTGTCCGAGCCGTGCACCGAATTGGCTTCGATCGATTCAGCAAATGCCTTGCGGATCGTTCCCTCGTCGGCATTGGCCGGGTTGGTCGCGCCCATCACGTCGCGGTTGCGCTTCACCGCGTCTTCGCCTTCAAGCACCTGCACCACCACCGGGCCGGAGGTCATGAAGGCGACGAGGTCGTTGAAGAAGGGACGCTCGCGGTGAACGCCGTAGAAGCCCTCGGCCTGATCCTTGCTCATCTGGATGCGCTTGGAAGCAACGACACGCAGGCCGGCTTCTTCCAGCTTGGCGGTGACCGCTCCGGTCAGGTTGCGGCGGGTGGCATCGGGCTTGATGATCGAAAAAGTGCGGGTGACCGCCATGGTTTGCGTCCTTGCGATGGTGGGTTGTGTTATGAAGTCGCGCGCCCCTAGCGAGGTTCATGCTGCGCCGCAAGATTTACGGGCCTTCGACCCACCTGCCGCCGTCCTGTTTCCAGAATCGCCGCTCAACGCCTTCGCGCGTGCCCAGCATCCGCCAGCAATCGCGCGCGGCTTGCAGGGTGGCTTCGCCGAACAGGTAGAAGGTGCGCGCAAATGCCGTCTCGCCCTCACGCCAAACACCATCGGCCAGCGCCAGATAGCGCGCGCCGTTGGCCGGTTCGGGCTTGTCGGACAGCAGGATCGGCTGGCGTGCGGCATGCGGCTCCTCGGCGCGGCCATTGGCGAGGAAACTTTCGCGCGGTTCCCACAGGGCCTCGCCGATCCGGCGGAGCTGCGCTGTGTCGCCCGAGACCACCAGCAGCCGCTCCCCGGCCTTCAGCGTATTGCGCGCAATCGGCGGCAATGCCTTTTCGGCTGGATCACGGCTGAGCTGGTAAAAATCGACACGCAAGCCGGTCAGCCCTCCAGGTTATCCCGCACATAGCGGTCGAGCAGGCGCACGCCATAGCCGGTCGCGCCCTTGTCCCAGGTCGCGCCCGGCTTGTCGGCCCATACCGTGCCGGCAATGTCGAGGTGTGCCCAGGGGCGGCCCCTCCCACTGCTGTCTTTTTCGATATAGCGCTGGAGGAACTGCGCCGCCGTGATCGAGCCGCCGTTGCGGGGGCCAGTGTTCTTCATGTCGGCAATCGGGCTGTCGATCAGCTTGTCGTATGTCGCCCCCATCGGCATGCGCCACAACTTGTCGCCGCATTTCGAACCGGCCGCGACCAGCTTCTCGGCAAGGCCATCGTCGTTGGAGAATATCCCGGCATATTCGTTGGCCAGACTGGCGATGATCGCCCCGGTCAGCGTTGCCAGATCGATCACGGCGGAAGGCGAAAATTCTTTCTGCGTCCATGTCAGGACATCGCACAGCACCAGGCGGCCTTCGGCGTCGGTATTGATCACCTCGATGGTCTGGCCCGACATCGAGGTGACGACATCACCGGGCCGCTGCGCGCCGCCATCGGGCATGTTTTCCACCAGACCGCAGATGCCAACAACATTCGCCCTGGCCTTGCGGCCCGCCAGCGCGATCATGGTGCCCGCAACCGCGCCCGCGCCGCCCATGTCCCACTTCATGTCTTCCATGCCCGCTGGCGGCTTCAGCGAGATGCCGCCGGAATCGAAAGTTACGCCCTTGCCGACAAAGGCAGCGGGCTTGCCGCCCGCCTCGCCGCCGTTCCATTCCATCACCAGCAGCCGGGGCGGCCGGGGAGAGCCTTGCGCAACCCCCAGCAGCGCGCCCATGCCAAGCGCGCGCATTTCGGCTTCTTCCAGCACCCGAATCGCGATGCCTGTGCCTTCCATCCGCTTGCGGCAGCGTGCCACGAAGCTTTCGGGGTAGATCACGTTGCCCGGCTCGGTCACCAGTTCGCGGGTGAATTCGACGCCGTCTGCCAGCGCCGCCTCGCGGCTCCATTCCGATTCGGCGCCCGACGGGGCATTGACCACGTTGACCGCGGCGAGCGTCGGCTTCTGGTCCTCGGGCAGCTTGGTGCGATACAGATCATGCCGCCAGCTGCGCAGGCGCAGGCCAAGCAGCAGGGCCGCTACTTCCGGTGCGCCAAGCGACGATCCGGCGAGATCGAGTGTCAGCACAGTCTCGCCCGAAACGAGATACTTTGCCGCCAGCGCCGCCCCGGCCTTTTCGGCATTGGCCAGGCGATCCTTCGCGCTGCTTTCACCCAGTCCGGCCAGCACCAGCCGCACCACCTGTCCGCCAGCCTCGACGAATGCTTCGTGCACCTGGCCCGGCTTGCCGGCAAACCGCGCCGCCTTCGCGCTTTCCAGCACCACGGCCCCGAGATCGCCGGGAAGTGCATCCTGATCGACCGGTCGCACCACGAAGCGCGGAGCCGGACTGGACGGGGCAACGGAGAATTCTATGCGCATGTGCCCTCCAAGGCTGGGTAAAGCGTGCCGATTTGGCCCCTGGCTGCGGCCAGGGCGGATTGCAGTTAGGCGCGGCCAGTGCGATAGGCAAGGTATGCTCCCCGGGCCGCTCAACCTCTTATTCCGCGTGAAATTGCTCCTGTGCGCGGTGTGCCTGGTGTTTTGCGCTGCGTTTTGGGCGCCCCGGCCGGCTTTCGCCCAGGCCGCCCCGGCCACCGGCGAAGAGCGCCGCAAGGTCGATTTCGAGGCCGACAGCCTGTCCTATGGCGAAGACAACCAGTCGGTAACCGCCAAGGGCAATGTCGTGCTGCGCAGCCAGGGCAAGTCGGTCCGGGCCGACACCGTGACCTGGAACCGCAAGAGCGGTGAAATCATCGCCAGCGGCAACATCCGGATGGTCGACGAGGATGGCAACCAGCTGATTACCGACAAGGTCGAGCTGACCGACGAACTCAAGGCGGGGGCCATGCAGAACATGCTGCTGGCGCTGCGCGAAGGCGGACGGCTGGCGGCCAAGGGCGGCAAGCGGCTCGATAACGGCAACATCGTTCTGGATCACGCCGCCTATACCGCCTGCGAGATCGAGGACGAGCACGGCTGCGACAAGACCCCGAGCTGGAAGATCACCTCGCGCGAGGTGATCTACAACCCCACCACCAAGACCGTCCATTTCAAGGGAGCGCGGCTCACCCTGTTCGGCATCAGGCTGATGCCCCTGCCCGGTCTGGCACTGGCAACCGATGGCCGCGCGATTTCGGGCCTGTTGATCCCGGATTTCCGTTTCACGCCTTCGAACGGTCTCGAGGTGAGCGAGGCCTATTACCACCGGCTCAGCAACAACCGCGACATCGCTGCCACCGGCTATTTCTACACCAGCACTGCCCCGATGGTTTCGGTGCAATACCGCGCGCTGACCGACAAGGGCGCCTACCAGATAACCGGATACGGCACCAACTCGCGCCGCATCCCGATCGAGGGTGCGGTGGTGACCGGAACCGAGCGCGATTTTCGCGGCTATATCTTCGCAAACGGCAAGTTCCAGCTAAGCCCGCACTGGAGCCTGTCCAGTTCGATCCGGCGCGCCACCGACCGCACCTTCCTGCGCCGCTACGATATCAGCCGCGACGACCGTCTGCGCTCGACGGTCGAAGCCGAGCGGATCGACGACAACAGCTACCTGTCGATCTCGGGCTGGGCGACCCAGACCATGCGCGCGGGCGACCGCCAGGGTCTGGTGCCGATGGCCCTGCCGGCAATCGACTACCGCCGCCGGCTGGGCGGAACCGTGCTGGGCGGCAAAGTGGAACTGCAGGCCAACAGCCTCGCAATCCTGCGCAGCGAAGGTCAGGATACCCAGCGCGCATTCGCCAGCGCCCGATGGGACATGCGGCGGCTGACCAGCATGGGGCAGGCGATCACGCTCAGCACGCTGGTGCGCGGCGATGTCTATCATTCGAGCGACAACGGCCTGACCGCAACCGCGATCTATCGCGGCAACCCCGGGTGGCAAACGCGCGGCAGCGCCACCGCCGCGCTCGATGTCGAATGGCCGCTGGTGGGCAAGGCGCTGGGCGGAACCCAGGTCCTGACCCCGCGCTTCCAGTTTGCCGCAAGTCCGGCGCTGCGCAACCTTGAGGTGCCAAACGAGGATGCCCGGGCGATCGATCTCGAAGACAGCAACCTGTTCGCGCTGAACCGCTTTCCAGGCTACGACCGGATCGAGGACGGCGTTCGCTTCACTTACGGGGTCGACTGGAAATTCGAGGCCCCGAAATGGCGGGTCAAATCAAGCATCGGCCAGTCGTTCCGCCTGACCAGCCAGCCAACCCTGCTTCCCGATGGCACTGGCCTGTCCGAGCGGATTTCCGACGTGGTCGGACGCACCGAACTGCAGTTCAAGGGCTTTCTCAAGCTCACCCATCGCTTCCGGCTCGACAAGGACAATCTCGCCATTCGCCGCAACGAGTTCGACGTCGCGGTCGGCAACCAGCGCACCTATTTCGAACTGGGCTATCTCAAGCTGAACCGCGATGCCGCAGCCGGAACCGAAGACCTGCAGGACCGCGAGGAACTGCGCGCCGCCGGCCGGATCGCATTTGCCCGCCACTGGTCGCTGTTTGGCTCAGGCGTGCTCAATCTGACCGATGCCAGCGAAGACCCTTTGCAAACCTCGGACGGGTTCGAACCGCTGCGGACCAGGCTTGGTCTTGCCTATCAGGACGATTGCCTCGACGTGTCGCTAACCTGGCGGCGCGATTTTGTTGCAACGGGAGATGCCAAGACGCGGCAACACATTTGAAGTCCATTTCTCCTTCCGCAACCTCGGATTCCGGTGACATGCGCGTTGCAGCGTTGGCAGCGCCTGCCAAACGCGCTAACGGCATGCTCAGCCGGGGTTAAGCCAACTCCGGCCAGATGCGCCGCAATCAGGGGCGGAAGCATTCCGGCCTCGCAGACAGGAACGAAGCAAGCGTGAACACCAATTTCCGCAATTGCGCCCTAGGGCTCGGCCTTTTGGCATTGGCAGTATCTGGACTCGAGGCCAAAAAGGCCAAGCCGCGCACTGTTGCCGCCCGCAAGGCACCGGCCAAGCCAGCCCCGCCCCGCATTGTTGCCGCGCCCGTAGCGCAGGAAAGCGCCGCGCGCGCTGCCGCCGACCCGGCCGCGGCCACAGCATCGCCCTCCTCGGCCGGACAGGGTGCCATCACCGTGCCGCAGAACATTGAGATGTTCGGCAAGAACGATCCCAACCACCGCCGCGCCACCGCCGTGGTCAATGGCGATATCATCACCGGCACCGACGTTGACCAGCAACTCGCACTGATCGTGGCTGCCAACCAGGGCAAGCTCGGCGCCGATGAAGTCCAGCGGCTGCGCCTGCAGGTGCTGCGCAACCTGATCGACGAAGCGCTGCAGATCCAGGCCGCGAAGGAAGCCGAGATCGAAGTGGAAAGCGCAGAGATCGAGCAGACCTATACCCGCGTTGCCCAGCAGAATTTCAACCAGAACACCAAGGCGATGGATGCCTATCTCGCCAAGATCGGCTCTTCGCCAACCTCGCTCAAGCGCCAGATCCTGGGCGAATTGTCATGGCAACGCCTGCTGCGTCGCAATGTCCAGCCGTTCGTCAATGTGTCCGAGGAAGAAGTCAAAGAGGTGATGGAACGCCTCAAGGCCAGCAAGGGAACCGAAGAATTCCGGGTTGGCGAGATCTACCTTTCGGCCACGCCGGAAGCCAAGCCGCAAGTGCTTGAAAATGCGCAGAAGATCGTCGAGCAGCTCAAGCAGGGCGGCAGCT
Source organism: uncultured Alphaproteobacteria bacterium (assembly GCA_963732725.1). Taxonomy (GTDB): domain Bacteria; phylum Pseudomonadota; class Alphaproteobacteria; order Sphingomonadales; family Sphingomonadaceae; genus Novosphingobium. Next base: position 224,498 of record CAVTAQ010000003.1, read on the forward strand.
TCGTTGCCTATGCACGGCAATATTCAGAAGCCTCGACCGCGGCAGTGGGCGGCGATCTCGGCTGGGTGAAACTTGAACAGCTGCCCGCCGAAATCTCCACCGCCGCGCAAGGCCTGTCGCCCGGCCAGCTGGTCGGACCGATCGAGCTGCGGGCCGGCTATTCGATCGTCTATCTGATCGACAAGCGCCAGGTGCTGACCGCCGATCCGCGCGACGCAATTCTTGCGCTCAAGCAGATTTCGATCGACTTCCCGAAGGGCACGAAGAAGGAAGACGCCCAGCGCCGCGCCCAGGAATTCGCCGTTGCCATCAAGGCTGCGCCGGGTTGCGGGGGCGTGGATGCCGTGGCCCAGCAGATCGGCGCGCAGGTTGTGGTCAACGACCAGGTCAAGGCGCGCGACCTGCCCGGACCGCTGCAGGATGCGGTGCTCAGCCTCTCGGTCGGCGAAGCCTCGCCGCCGTTCGGATCGGTCGAGGAAGGCGTGCGCATGCTGATGCTGTGCGGACGTGATGATCCCAAGGCAGCTTCGGGGCCGAACTTCGACGAACTGATGGCGCAGATGGAAGACGACCGGGTCAACAAGCGCGCGCAGATGTATCTGCGCGACCTGCGCCGCGATGCGGTGATCGACTACAATTGATTGCGACGCTTGCCGTTTCGCCCCTGGCAATATCGCTGGGCGATCCGGCTGGCGTCGGTCCTGAACTGATCGCCGAGGCCTGGACCCGGCGCGAGGCTGAAGGACTGCCGCCGTTTTTCGTGGTGGGGGGAGCGGTGGTTCTGGCTGCGGCAGCCAGCCAGCGCGGCCTCTCGGTCCCGATCAAGGCGATTGCCGACCCGCGCGAGGCTGGCGATCTCTTCGCGGGCGCCCTGCCAGTCCTCGAACATATCGATGGCACCTATCGACCGGGCCAGCCCAGCGCCGAAGGTGCGAAGCTGGCGCTGGCTTCGTTGACCGAAGCCGCCCGGCTGACTGTCAGCGGGATTGCCAGCGGCCTGGTTACCGGCCCGGTTTCGAAGGCTGAGCTCGCCGCAGTCGGCTTTGCCCACCCCGGCCAGACCGAATTCGTCGCTGAGGCCTGCGGCTATGATGCTTGCGACGTTGCCATGATGCTCGCCGGGCCCAACCTGCGCACGGTGCCGGTCACCATCCACATCGCGCTGTCCCAGGTCCCTGCCCGGCTCACCAGCGCCCTGATCGAGCGCTGCGGCCGGATCGTCGCCATGGCTCTCCACCGTGATTTCGGGCTCGCCACTCCCCGCATCGCCGTAGCCGGGCTCAACCCGCATGCCGGCGAGCAGGGCCGAATGGGCGACGAGGAAGCGCGGATCATCGCCCCCGCCATTGCTATCCTGCGCGCCGAAGGGATCGACGCCAGCGGACCCCACCCGCCCGACGCCCTGTTCGCCGCGCACATGCGCGGGAGCTACGATGCCGCGCTGTGCATGTATCACGATCAGGCGCTGATCCCGCTCAAAGCGCTGGATTTCGATCAAGGCGTCAATGTCACTCTCGGCCTGCCGATCATCCGCACCTCGCCCGATCACGGCACCGCCTTTGCCATCGCCGGCACCGGCAAGGCCAGCGCCAGTGCCCTGATCGCCGCGATCCGCATGGCGGGCGAATGCGTTGCGCGGCGAGCGAGTTGAGCTTTAACATCGGCGCAAAAACCGATAGGGCAGCGCCATGTTTTTCAACTTCATCGACGAATTGCGCGCCGCCGGGATCGGAGCAAGCTTCAAGGAGCACCTGGTGCTGCTCGAAGCGCTGGAAAAAGAAGTGATCGAGCAGACGCCCGAAGCCTTCTACTACCTCTCCCGCGCGACGTTCGTGAAGGATGAGGGCCTGCTCGACCGGTTCGACCAGGTGTTCAACCGCGTGTTCAAGGGCATCCTCACCGATTACGGCCAGAACCCGGTCGAAATTCCCGAAGACTGGCTGAAAGCGCTCGCCGAACGCTATTTCTCCGAAGAGGAAATGGAGAAGATCAAGGCGCTGGGTTCCTGGGACGAGATCATGGAGACGCTGAAAAAGCGGATCGAGGAGCAGGAAAAGCGACATCAGGGCGGCAACAAGTGGATTGGCACCAACGGCACTTCGCCGTTCGGCCATTCAGGCTATAACCCCGAAGGCGTGCGCATCGGCGGGGAAAGCAAGCATGGCCGCGCGATCAAGGTCTGGGAAAAGCGCGAATTCCAGAACCTCGACAACACCCGCGAACTGGGCACCCGCAACATCAAGATCGCGCTGCGCCGCCTGCGCCGCTTCGCCCGCGAAGGGGCGGCGGAAGAGCTCGATCTCGATGCGACGATCGACGGCACCGCGCGGCAGGGCTGGCTCGACATCCACATGCGCGCCGAACGGCGCAATGCGGTCAAAGTGCTGCTGTTCCTCGACAACGGCGGCTCGATGGATCCGCACGTCAAGCTGGTCGAGGAACTGTTCAGCGCCGCCACCGCCGAATTCAAGAACCTCGAATTCTTCTATTTCCACAATTGCCTCTACGAAGGCGTGTGGAAGGACAACAGGCGCCGCTTCTCCGAACGCACCCCGACCTGGGACATTCTCCACAAATACGGCCATGATTACAAGGTGATCTTCGTCGGTGACGCCTCGATGAGCCCTTACGAAGTCAGCCATCCGGGCGGCTCGGTCGAACATTTCAACGAGGAATCGGGCGCTACCTGGCTGGAACGCGTGCGCCATGTCTATCCGGCGACTGTCTGGCTCAACCCCACCCCCGAAAAACAGTGGGACTATTCGCAATCAACCAGACTGATCCACGAGATCATGGGCGGATCGATGTATCCGCTGACGCTGGAGGGGCTGGACGATGCGATGCGGGAACTGACGCGCAAGAAGCATTGATCGCCAGCGAGGGCCGGCAGCCTTGTCGGAGAATCAACTCAGGCGGCATTGGTTCTGGAGCGGTTCGGCAGGGGGAGAGGCACTGTGAGCAAGAAATTTTCGATCGACGATCTGACCGATCCGCAGCTTTCCGATGACATGCGCGGCTATATTGCTTCGGTCGAGGCCAATCCACCCAGGCTCGACGAGAACACGATCCTGTCCGCCGCACGCGCGGCCACCGGTCTCTCCGATTTCGGTCCCGACGATTTCCGCGAACGGCTGGGGGTGCTGCTGGATGACTGGAACGGAGATACCCGTGCCTATGCGCTCAAGCGCCAGTTCCTGCTTGATTATGCGATTCGCTATGCCAGCAACCGATTGCTGATCCATGATCTGCTGAAGCGCCACCCGGAGATCCATGACGAGCAGATCGAGCGTCCGATCATCGTCGTGGGCATGCCGCGTTCAGGCACCACCCACCTACTCAACCTGCTCGGCGCCGACACGCGGCTGCGCTCGACGCCGCTGTGGCAAACCTATGCGCCGGTTCCCAACCCCAAGGAGCCGATGAACCCGGACGGGTCCGATCCTCGCTACACCCGGGTCGCCGAGAAATGGGAGATGCAGCTCGCCTCCAATCCGCTCAGCGCGGCGATGCACGCGATGGAGCCCGACCATTTCCACGAAGACGTCGAGCTGATGGGTCCGAACTTCGCAGGCTACAATTTCGAATGGCTCGCCCGCTCGCCGCGGTTCCGCGATCACTACCTGTCGCACGACCAGACCGAGCACTACGAATACATGAAGACCGTGCTCAGGATCTTCCAGTGGCAGGACGTCCAGGCCGGGCTGCCCCGCAAGCGCTTCGTCACCAAATGCCCGCAGCATCTCGAACAGTTGCCGGTAATCAGCAAGGTATTCCCCGATGCGACGGTCGCGATCACCTATCGCGATCCGGTTGAGGTGATCCAGTCGGCAATCACCATGATCGCCTATGGCGAGCGGATGAGCTACCCCACCATCGACACCCAGGGGCTGCTCGATTACTGGACCGACCGCGTGGAAAGGCTGCTGCGCGCCTGCGTGCGCGACCGGCCGCTATGGCCCGAGGCGCAGAGCGTCGACGTGCCGTTCGATGCGTTCATGCAGGATGACATGGCAGTGGTGCGCGAAGTGCGCCGCAAGGCAGGCTTGCCGGAGACCGGCCGGGCCAACCAGGATGTCGCGGAATATATCGAAAGCCATCCGCGCGGGAAGTATGGCCAGCTCGTCTATCACCTCGAACGCGACTTCGGCATCTCACCTGAAGCACTGCGCAAGCGATTTGACTTCTACTACGAGGCCTACCCGTTTCTCGCCCGGCGCTGAGTTGCTTGTGATCTGGAACCGTGTTCTCTTCATACCTCCCGTCACCCCGGGCTTGCCCCGGGGTCCCGCTGCCTTTTTCAAGGTTGCAGAAGAAAAGCGGGATCCCGGGTCAAGCCCGGGATGACGGAAATGGTATGGACTGCAATTCGACCATATCAAAACCGAAACCGGAACCGGTCTCGCCTCACTTGCCGGCCACGGCCACCTTCGGCGCATCCCGGCGGTAGACATCGTCGATGAAGTCCGTCCCCTCCTTGCCCTCCACGGCAGTGAAATAGGTCAGGTAGACGGGCACAGGGACGCGGAGCGGCACGGCGTGCTCAAGCTGCGTGGTGATGCCGGAAATCGGACGACCCAGCAGCCAGGCACCAAGACCCGGCGCATCCCCCAGCCGGATGCAGCCGTTGCTCAGGTGCCGCTCGGGCTTGGCCATCAGCTCAAGCTCTGATGTATCGTGAAGATAAATCCCCATCTCATTGGGAAACAAGAATTTTACCTTGCCCATCGAATTGCCCGGGCCCGGCAACTGCCGCACCCTTACTTCCTGGGTGCCAGCTGCAACCGCACGCCAATCGACCTTGGCGGGATCGAGCTTCTTGGCGCTTTCGCTCCAGTCGGACAGCACCTCCATCCGCATCGAGCGCAGGCGATTGCCTTTCAGAACCTTGATGGCAATGCTTTTCTGGGCCAGATCGACCGGAACGTTCCAGTAGGGGTTGAGCACCGCCCACTGCACCATGCCTGCCATCATCGGGGTTTGCGATTCGGTCTTGCCGACCACCACCCGCATTTCGCCTGCCGCCTGGCCAGCCTGATAGTACCACAGCCGCGCCGATCCGGTATCGACGACGATATGCAACGTCCACGGCCCGGGCAGCCGCCTTGCGCGCTCAAGATTGAGGCGGATGCGGGCCAGTTCGCCTTCCGGCTGCCGGCGGGCAATCGCCTGACCGAGCAGGAAGCGCATCCGCAGGTAGTGCGGACTCATCCACTGCATGCCAGTGACGTAGCGCGGAAACGAAGTGGCAATCGCGGCATTGCGCAGCAAGGTCTCGCCGCGAACCTTGCGCGGAACCAGGCTGGGATCGGCATAGATCGTGCCGGTGGGATCGCGCTTGGGAAGCTTGCGCAGATCGGCGGAGTAGCGAACGAATGCCTGTGACAGGCGCAGTTCGGCCCGGGCGATTTCCTTGGGCCCGCCCGCGCGGGCCTTGGCGATATCTTCGCGAAGGTCGTCGGGATCGTAGGCCGAAGGGCGCAGGCCATCGAGCGCGGCGCTGTCGAGATGGGAAATCAGCGCATCAGCCTCGGGTCCGATCGCGCCGCTTGCCGCCCATAGCGGGGCATGCTTGCGCGATGCGTAGAATGTCTTGAGCTTGCCCTTCGCCTGGGCGCGCAATTCGGCGACGATTGGCCCAAGCACCGCAGCGGACGCCGTGGGGCCGGCGGGGGGAAGCCTGGATATCGGTTTGGCCGCGACCGCGCGGACCGGGCGCGGCTTGGGCCGGGCGGGCTGCACTTTGGCCTTGGCCGGCCGCACCGCTTGCCGGGCCGAACGCGTTGCGGCCTCGGCGGGCAATGCCGCCAAGACCGCCAGGCCCGCCAGTATAAGGGAAAGGCGGGGAATGCGCTTGCCGCGCACTCCCCCTCTTTCGGCTATCAGCCGCGTTCTCCGCGGCGCGTCGCCAGGACCGGTGCGGGCGGCGGCGCCGGAGCGACATTGGGATGATAGATGCCATCGGGCGTGTAGTGGCCGTCGATGATGCCGTCGCCATCACGATCAGCAGCAACCGATCCGGCAACCGCGCCCGGCATGGCGGGCGGAAGCGGCTCAGTGGCAGCAGGGGTTACGGTGGTGGTGGAAGCGGCAGGAGCCTGAGCCGGAGCCGGAGCGCTGTCTGCCGATGCGACCGCAGACTTGTTGCAAGCTGTGATGCTCAAACCAGCCACAGCAGCAAGAAGCAAGGTGTTGTATTTCATTGTATTCTCCATAATTCGGCCGTCGCACGCAAGTGCGAGCGCCCGCTCACCTGTTGCCCATCGACAACGGCTAGACCGTCAGGGTTACCAATCCTATTGCAACAACGGTGAAATGTGCGGTTTGCGGGGCAGTATGAGCGCCATGTGGAAAGTTTCTATTTAAGCCATTGAAGATACTGCTATATCCCCAACAGACTCCTGCCGCTACTTCCCGATCCGCGCTTCCCAATCATCCGGCAGCACGATCTGCTTCGCCACCGGGAAGCCCAGATAGCCGTTGTGGGCAAAGGCCTGGGCGTTGGTGCGCAGCGGATCGCCCGAGACCAGCACCATGAAATCGTCGGGCCCGAACACGATCGGCACCAGCCGCTCGGGATCGTCATTTTCGGCAAAGTCTTTGGACAACCGGCCGGTGTTGTACTGGTGCTTGAGCGAACCGATCTTGAACTCGGTCCAACGGTCCATCATTTCTTCGACCCGCCAGGCCGGCATGCGCGCGTGATCGTAGAGATAGCGTTTGACGTGATCCTTGGACCAGCCCGCCCTGGCCATGGTTTCGGCCAGGATCGGCGAGAGCACCAGCACCGGGCGCAGCGTGCCCCAGGTCAGCCCGCCAACGGTGAAGGCGATTTCCCAGCCGGTCTCCTTGGCAACGCCGTCGGCGATATAGGGCATCATCCGCTCGGGCGTGGAACCGGTCACCGAAGGCATGACATCGCCGCCGGTGAGGCGGGTGATGGTGACGGTGTTGTCGCCGGTCTTGAAGCCCATGTCTTCCGCGTTCGATGGCCAGCCCATGGCGGCGAGCGCATCCTCGTTTTCCGCCAGCACGACGCGGAAGGTGTTGCCGAAACAGCCCTTGTCGGTCTTGTGCAGCAGGAAGCCTGCCATGTTGCGCAAGGCCAGCCGCCAGAACCGCCCGACCGAAGTGTTGGGCCGGAACCCGTCGCGCAGCACGCCCTGGGTATAGTTGAAACCCAGCTGCTTGATGATCGGGCCGTTGAGAATGATCAGCGTTTCCGCCCCCGGCGTGTTGCCGCTGTGCTCGACGCCATAGGCCGGATCGCACATCGCCTCGGCCAGCGCGACGAGGATCGGCATGTATTCGGGCTTGCAGCCGGCCATCACCCCGTTGACCGCTGTCGCCCAGACCGTCACCGCGCGGCTGGCCGGCAGCACGACGCCGAGCACCTCATCCGGCCCTCGCGCGGTAAAGCTCAGGAACTGCTCGATCTTTTCGCGGGTTGGCGGCACGATCGGCAGGCCGTCGCTCCATTCGTGCTCGATGAAGTGCTCGTTCACATCCTCGAAGCTGCCGGTGAAGACGATATCGTAGGGCCCTGGCTCGGGCTCGAAGGTTATTTCATCGGGCTGGATGGTGAGATTGGCGATCACTTCGGCCGCCGTCACCGCCCGGGCGTTCGCGCGGATTTCCTCAGCTGACTGCGCGCCGGGATGGCCGACGATGGTCGCCACCGGCATGTTGGGCATGCCGAGCCCGACCGAGGTCGCCGCCGCCTGGCCGAGGAAGCCCTCGCAGACCAGCGACGAGGTGGGATACCCCGCGCGTTCGCAAATTTCCGCAGCCCGCAGCACGGCGGGCGTGCAAGAGCCTCAACAGGCCATGCAGCTTATGGCTGCATCAACTCCCATCTCTTTGAACTTCTGCGGCAGGCTCGCCAGAATTTCTTTTTCGTTGGTGCCGTGAGTCGATCCGAATTCGCGCCATGAGACCCATTCGATGTCGGGATAGGTCCTGGCCAGCTCCTGCTCGAGCGCCTCGAACACCTCGTCGCCGGCAAACAGATAGTCCCACAGCTGGGCGACCTTCTTGCCGTTCAGCGTATCGAGGCGGCGCGCCAGCGGGCGGACCTTGAGCCGCCGCTCACCGCTGGGCCAGAATACCGCGTATTCGCCCGGTTTACTTGCCATCACGCGCTCCCTTGCCAAGCCAGGCATGTGCAGCCTCCGCCCCGCCGATTCCTTCTGCCATGGCCTGCGCGGCCTGACCACCGTAATCCGCCCGCACCGCACCCACTGCGAACAGCCGCGGGTCCGAAAGCGCCGCATGGCCTGACTTGATCGCGCATGCCCTCGGGCAGGAACGCGGTGTTTGGTTCGACGCCAATGAAGGGGAACACGCCTGCGCAGGCCAGCTGCGAGGCCTCACCCGAGCGCACATTGCGCAGCGCAAGCCCGGCAACCTTGCCCTCGCCCTCGATCGCGGTGACTTCGCTGTCCCAGTGGAACACCACATTGTCGCGGCTGTCGAGCCGGTCGATATATTCGCGCTTGGCGCGCAGCGGGCTGCGGCTGATCACGTGCACTTTCGCGCTGGTCCTCGCCAGCACCAGCGCCTCATGCACCGCCGCATCGCCGCCGCCGATCACGGCGACCTCCATGTTCCGGTAAAACCCGCCATCGCAGCTCGCGCAGCGCGAAACGCCGCGCCCGGCAAATTGCTCCTCGCCCGGCACGCCAAGCTTCCTGAGGGCGCCTCCCGAGGCAATGATGACGGCTTCGGGATGGTGACCCACGCCTTCCCAGTCGGTCAGCACCAGCCGCTCGCCCGCTTCCAGCCGGTCAATATTGGCCTCGACTACGCGGACGCCGACTTTCTGGGCTTCTTCCAGCATCGGAATGGCAAGGCTCTGCCCCGAGAATTCGCCCGGGATCGGCAGGCCGTCGACATGATCGACCGTTGCCACCTGCCCGCCCCACATGCCGCTGCTTTCGAACAGTGTCACCAGCCGCCCCAGCCGGGCAGCATGGCGGGCAGCAGCAAGACCGGCGAGGCCTCCGCCGATCACGGCAATCTCACAAAGGTTCTTGAGTGGCCTGGTGCCCATGGTTTCTCCTTGCCCCCTCCCCTGAAGCCGAGTGAAAGATTGGTCAACCAGCTACGCGAAGCGCGCCCTGCCGCCGGGTGAAGCGCACCGTGTCCAGATGATCCAGCAAAGGCATGCAGAACTTGCGGCTGATGCCCAGCGCGGCGGCGATCTCGGTAACCGCGAGACCCTCGTTGCCTGCAAGCAGGGGGGTGAGAATGTGCTTGGCCTCGGCAATCGCATCGCGATGAAACAGCAGTTCCTTGCCCTTGTCGCGATCGGTGCAGCGGATCAGCACGCCTTCGCGCAGCAGATGCTCGACCACGCGATGCGATGCCGCATCGGTGACGAGTTCCCTGGGCAGCGGCGGAGTCAGCCCGGCCGCACGCATGGATTGGGCGATCTGTTCCGCCCGCGCCGCGTCGGCCTGCGCGCGATCTGGATCGGGGCGGGGGGCAAGCTTCTTGCGGCGCTCCAGTTCGTCTCTTGGAACCACGGCGCCGGTGCGGCTTATTGCGATGGGCAGTCCGGCGAGCATATCGCGCACCCGTTCGGGCGAGAGCGATGTCAGGCGCGAGAGATGCCGCAGCGTCGTTCCCTCCGCCCCGGCGCGAGCCACCTCGGCAGCGATCAGCTCTGCTGGTGGCAAGTCACGCAACTGCTCCAGCCGCGTCAGCAACGCCGCATCCCGCCGCTTGTGCCGCCGTGCAACCGGCTCCAGCACCCGGCCGCCGGCAACCGTGACCTGACGGCGCAGCACGACATGCTCACCCGCCGGGACCGTCACATCCTCTAAAAAGCGCAGTTGGGCGAAGCAGCTCTCCCCCGGCTCCAGCACGTCGCGGTCCAGCAGCCGCAGCCGCGCTGCGCATTCGCCAGTGCCGGACAGCGCCTGAAGCCGCGCGCCGTTCCTGAGCGCGGGCGCGCTGTCCAGCCCCCTCAGCCAGATCGTGATCCATTCCGATGGCTCCAGCGCTTCGGGCGCTGACAATGCCATGCCGCGATGCAGCTCGCCGATCTCCGCCCCGCGCAGATTGAGCGCCACGCGCTGGCCGGGCGCAGCAGCGGCGACCTCTTGACCATGCACCTGCACTGCCCTGAGGCGCACCTGTCGGCGCAGCGGGTGCAGCTCCATCAGATCGCCCGGCGCCACCTCCGCACCGCGCAGGGTTCCGGTGACCACCGGACCGTGGCCGGGAACGCTGAAAGCGCGGTCGATGGGGAGGTAAGGCAGGCCGCCGAGTTTTGGGCGAGTTCTGGTGTGGCGGCAAGCGACGAGCAGGGCTTGGCGAAGTTCGGCGATGCCCTGGTTGAGAACAGTCGAGGTCAGAACCGCGCAGCAGTCCCCCTCCCGCTTGCGGGAGGGGCTAGGGGTGGGCGAGTTTTCATCATCGCCGTGTCCGGAGTGGCCGACTGACCCACCCCCAACCCCTCCCGCAAGCGGAAGGGGTGTAATGCCGTGCGATGCAAGCAGTTCAACCGCTGCTTCCCCGACCACCCCCGCCTCCTCCGGCGAAACCAGATCGCATTTCGTCACCGCGACAACGCGCTCGCGAAATCCCCAACAACCCGGCGATCTCGACATGTTCGCGCGTCTGCGGCTTGATCCCCTCGTTGGCCGCCACCACCAGCAGGACTGCGTCGATTCCGGTCGCCCCGGAAATCATCGTGCGCACGAAGCGCTCATGCCCCGGCATGTCGATCAGATCCACATTGTCGCCCAGATGCGCAAAGCCCAGCGCGATCGAAATGCCGCGCGCTTTCTCCTCCGGCAGCCGGTCGGTATCCTGTCCGGTCAGCGCGCGCACCAGCGCGGTCTTGCCGTGGTCGACATGGCCGATCACGCCGACAACACAGCGGCTCACCCCAGCACGGCCTTCAGGCAGGCGGCAAGGTCGGCAATTCGCTATCGGCCACGGTCAGCATGTCGATCAGCAAGCGACCTTCGGCGATCCGCCCGATCACCGGCACCGCGCCGCCGCGCAGCAAGGCCGCCGCCGCTTCCGCACCCATCGGCGGATCGAGCGCCACTGCGCGGCTCGGCATTTGCTGTTCGGGCAGCGAGCCGCCCCCGGCGAAGGCAGCAGTTTCCACGATCTCGCCGCAGCCAAGCAGCGCCTGCAAGGCCTCGGCCCGGGCCTGCAACTCTGCTTCGCCCTGCCCCAGCATGCGGTTGACCGGCACCTTCTCGGGGCAATCGCGGTGCAGCATCAGGGTCGCCTCCAGCGCCGCCAGGCTGACCTTGTCGAGCCGCACCGCGCGCAGCAAGGGGTGGCTGCGCAAGGGATCGAGCGCGGCTTTGGTGCCCAGGATCAGCCCCGCCTGCGGCCCCCCCAGCAGCTTGTCACCGCTGCAGGTAACCAGGTCTGCGCCTGCTGCCAGCGCCTGCGCAACGGTCGGCTCGCTGCCACCGGCCAAGGGGCGCAGCAAGCCGCTGCCGAGGTCGGCGACCAGCGGCAAGCCATGCTCGCGGGCCAGCGCGGCCAGTTCCTTGAGGCTGGCTTCCGCCGTAAAACCGATGGTGCGGAAATTGCTCTGGTGAACCTTGAGCAGCGCCCGCGTTTCAGCGCCCAGCGCCTTGCTGTAATCGGAAGCCCGGGTCTTGTTGGTCGAACCGACCTCGACCAGCCGCGCGCCGCCCTGGCGGATGACGTCGGGAATGCGGAAACCGCCGCCGATCTCGACCAGCTCGCCGCGCGAAACCACAACTTCGCCCCCGCCAGCCAGGGCCGAAAGCGCCAGCAGCAGCGCCGCAGCACCATTGTTCACCGCCAGCGCCGCCTCGGCCCCGGTCAGCTCGCACAGCAATGGTTCCAGCGAAGCGGTGCGCGAGCCGCGCTTGCCGCTGGCCAAATCAAACTCGAGATTGCTGTAGCCACCGGCAACCTCGGCCATCGCGGCAATCGCCTCGGCGGCCAGCGGAGCGCGGCCAAGGTTGGTGTGAAGGACGATGCCGGTTGCATTGATCGTGCGGCGCAGGCCCGGCGCGCGCAAGGCCGCCGCTCTTGCCTTGCCAGCCGCGACAATCACCTCGGGAAGCGGCGTCTCAAACAACGCCCCTGCCCCGATCCGCGCGCGCAAATCCGCCAGTTCCGCGCGCAGGGCCGCCGTCGCAGCCTCGCGTCCGAACGCCTGGACCAGCGCCTCGGCCGCGGGCAATTCGAGCAGCTTCTGCACCTGAGGCAGCCTGCGACGGGGGTTTTCGACTTGCACAGGCTCTCCCTATCGGCTTTCGCCATCTGCGCATCTTATGCCAGTGCCGGAGAATTTTGAACATGGCCGAATACGAAACGCGCCTGACCGCTCTGGCCCATGGCGGCGGCTGCGGCTGCAAACTCTCGCCAGCCGTGCTGCGCGAATTGCTGGCGGGGGTTCCGGCAATGCAGGCCTTCCCGGATCTGCTGGTCGGCACAGAGACCGGCGACGATGCTGCAGTCTATCGCATCTCGGACGATCAGGCCGTTATCGCCACGACCGACTTCTTCATGCCGATTGTCGATGATCCAACCGATTTCGGCCGTATCGCCGCTGCCAATGCGCTGTCGGATGTCTATGCCATGGGCGGCAGGCCGATCATGGCGCTGGCGATCCTGGGCATGCCGCTCGGCAAGATCGCGCCGGCAAGTGTCAGCGCGATCCTGGCAGGCGGCGCGTCGATCTGCGCTGAGGCGGGTATTCCGGTCGCGGGCGGCCACTCGATCGACGCGCCCGAGCCGATTTATGGCCTGGCGGTGATCGGGCTGGTCCATCCGGACCGTGTGCTCAAGAACTCCGGCGCGCGGGCAGACGATGTGCTGATCCTGACCAAGCCGCTCGGCGTGGGGGTGCTCAGCGCGGCGCTCAAGAGCGGGAGCCTTGACCACGATCAGCATGCGGAGGCCTATCGCGCCCTTGTGGCCTCTGCCACCCGGCTCAACGCGGTCGGCATGGAACTCGCAGGCCTGCCGCAGGTCCATGCCATGACCGACGTGACCGGCTTCGGCCTGCTCGGCCATGCGCTGGAAATGTGCCGGGGATCGGGGCTCGGCGCGCGTATCCGGTTCGACGACCTGCCGCTGATCGGCGAGGCGGCCCGGCTGGTGCATGACCACCGCACCGGCGCATCAGCACGCAACTGGGCGAGCTATGGCGAAGAGGCAGACCTCGCGCCCGGTCTCGCGCCATGGCAGCGCGACCTGCTGACCGATCCGCAGACCAGCGGCGGACTGCTGGTGAGCGTTGCCAAGGAGGGCGCGGAGGAAGCCTTGGCGATGATCCATGCGGCAGGCTTCTCCGATGCATGCATGATCGGCGAAGTGCGGGCCGGCCCGCCCCGCGCAGAAATCTGCTGACCGGCTGGCGCAGCCCGGTTCGCGCGCCTATATGCCTTCCATGACCATTTCCGACCCCCGCTCGCTCCTCTACCGTTCCGGCCAGCTTTCACCCGAGGAAGCCCAGGCGCTGGCGCAGAACACCCTCGCCCGCTGCGACGATGGCGAGCTCTATCTGCAATTCATCGCCAGCGAAGCCTTCGGTTTCGACGACGGGCGGCTGAAAACGGCCGACTATTCGCGCGACGCCGGGTTCGGCCTGCGCGGGGTTTCGGGCGAGATGACCGGCTTTGCCCATGCCAACGACATTTCCGCCGCTGCGATCCGCCGCGCGGGCGAAACCCTGCAACTGCTCGATCCCGCCGCAGGCAAGCCCTCCGCCCCGCCCCGGCTCAGCAACCGCCACCTCTACACCGACGCCTCGCCGCTCGACGCGGTCGATTTTGCCGCCAAGGTCGAACTGCTGGAGACGATCAACGCCGCAGCCCGCGCCCGCGATCCGCGCGTCGCCCAGGTTTCGGTCAATCTCATCGGCAGCTGGTCAGTCGTCGAGATCGTCCGCGCCGATGGTTTCGTGGCCACCGATATTCGCCCGATGGTGCGGCTCAACGTCAGCATCGTCGCCGAACAGAACGGTCGCCGCGAAACCGGAAGCTTCGGCATGGGCGGCCGCAGGCTCTATGACGACCTGTTCGATCCGGCCCAGTGGAACCGGGCGATCGACGAGGCACTGGGGCAGGCGCTGGTCAATCTCGAAAGCGTCGATGCGCCTGCGGGCGAGATGACCGTGCTGCTCGGACCCGGCTGGCCGGGAGTGCTGCTGCACGAGGCGGTCGGCCACGGGCTTGAAGGCGATTTCAACCGCAAGGGCACCAGCGCCTTCTCGGGCCGGATCGGCGAACGGGTCGGAGCGCCCGGTGTGACGGTGATCGACGATGGCAGCCTCCTGAATGAAAATGGCGCGGCGCGGCGCGGCTCGCTGTCGATCGACGATGAAGGCACGCCGACGCAGGAAAACGTGCTGATCGAGGACGGCATCCTCAAGGGCTATATCCAGGACCGGCTCAACGCGCGGCTGATGGGGGTTCCCGCCACCGGCAACGGACGGCGCGAGTCCTATGCCCATGCGCCGATGCCGCGGATGACCAACACCTTCATGCGTGGCGGCAATGACGATCCGGCCGAATTGCTCAGCCGGATCAAGAACGGCATTTTCGCCAAGAGTTTCGGCGGCGGGCAGGTCGACATCGTCTCGGGCAAATTCGTGTTCTCCTGCACCGAGGCCTACAAGGTCGAGAACGGCAAGCTTGGCGCGCCGATCAAGGGCGCAACCTTGATCGGTGACGGGCCCAGCGTGCTCACCCGGGTCAGCGGCATCGGCAACGACATGGCGCTCGATGAAGGCATCGGCATGTGCGGCAAGGGCGGGCAAAGTGTGCCGGCGGGTGTCGGCCAGCCGACCTTGCTGATTGAAGGTTTGACAGTGGGCGGAACGGCCTGAAATCCGGCAAGTGATGATCGCTTTTTCAGCCACGGTTCAGAAATCTGTGCTAATCTCGCGCTGAAAAGCAATTGGAGACCCGCCATGCGCAAGCTCGCCCTGATTCTCGCCGCTGCCGCCACTGTTGCCGGTGCAACCGCTATCCAGGCCAGGGAACGCCTCACCGGCGAACAGAAGCTGGCGAAATTGCTGGAGGGCCGCGTGGCGGAAAAGCCGGTGAGCTGCATCCCGCTCCACCGCACCAGCGACCAGCAGGTTATCGACAAGACGGCGATCGTCTATGATCGCGGCAACGTGATCTACGTCAACCGGCCCAGCAATGCGGATTCGCTCGATAGCGACGACGTGATGGTCACCAAGTTGCACGGCAGCCAGCTGTGCCGCCTCGACGTGGTGCGCACGCACGACCGTTCCAGCTTTTTCTACACCGGCTTTGTCGGGCTGGAAGATTTCGTGCCCTATCGCAGGTCGTTGCCCGCAACTGAGCGCTCAGCCTTTGTCCCTGGCGAAGACTGCTCATGCCGGTGGCCTCCTCGTAAAGCATCACGCTCGTCGCATCGAGATTGAGATGAAGGGTGCGATCGGCATCGCCGGGCGTATCCTTCATCGCAAACATGTTCTTTCGATCACCCAGTCTGGATCGTCGGTCTCGACATCATAGATCGCCAGATGCTTGTTGAGCGCGGTGCCCATCGAGACAGAGTGCAGCTTGAAGCGCTGTGCGGTGGCAAAGCCCGGCAGCGCGCAGATGTCATCGAGATGGCGCTGGGAGCTGTTACCGCTTCGATCGAAATCATGCCTGATGCCTCGCGGCTTCCGCGCCGTAATGCCGACTCGGACACAGAACCAGCGACTGCGTGTGATAACGGCGGGGCACCTGGTAGGCCCACCCGTTTACTCCCACTCAATCGTCCCCGGCGGCTTCGAGGTGTAGTCATACACCACCCGGTTGATCCCCTTGACCTCGTTGATGATCCGCGTTGCCACCCGGCTGAGGAATGCAGCATCGAACGGGTAGATATCCGCAGTCATGCCGTCGGTGCTGGTCACGGCCCTGAGCGCGCAGACGTTGTCATAAGTCCGTCCGTCGCCCATCACGCCGACGGTCTTGACCGGCAGCAGCACGGCGAAGGCCTGCCAGATCGCGTCATAAAGCCCGGCGTTGCGGATTTCCTCGAGGTAGACGGCGTCGGCCTTGCGCAGCACGTCGCAGCGCTCGCGCGTCACTTCGCCGGGGATGCGGATGGCGAGGCCCGGGCCGGGGAACGGGTGGCGGCCGACGAATATCTCGGGCAGGCCCAGCTCGCGGCCCAGCGCGCGCACTTCGTCCTTGAACAGTTCGCGCAAGGGTTCGACCAGCTTCATGTTCATGCGTTCGGGCAGGCCGCCGACGTTGTGATGGCTCTTGATCGTCACCGACGGCCCGCCGGTGAACGAGACGCTCTCGATCACGTCGGGATAGAGCGTGCCTTGCGCCAGGAATTCCGCGCCGCCGATCTGCTTCGCCTCGGCCTCGAACACGTCGATGAAGGTCTTGCCGATGAATTTGCGCTTGGCTTCGGGATCGGTGACTCCGGCAAGGCCGCCGAGGAACAGCGCCGAGACATCCTTGTGGATCAGCGGGATGTTGTAATGCCCGCGGAACAGCGAGACGACCTGCTCGCTCTCACCCAGCCGCATCAGCCCGTGGTCGACATAGACGCAGGTCAGCTGATCGCCCACAGCTTCGTGGATCAGCACCGCGGCCACCGCGCTGTCGACCCCGCCGGACAGGCCGCAGATCACCTTGCCCGACCCTACTTGCGCTCGGATTTCGGCAATCTTGGTCTTGCGGAATTCGGCCATCGTCCAGTCGCCGGAAAGGCCGCAGACGTGGCGCACGAAATTCTTGAGCATCCGCGCCCCATCGGGGGTGTGGACCACCTCGGGGTGAAACTGCATTGCGTAGATGCGCTTCTCATCGTTGGCGATAACCGCGTAGGGCGACCCTTCGCTGGACGCCACCGGGCGAAAGCCGGGGGCCAGGCTGGTCACCCGGTCGCCGTGGCTCATCCACACCTGATGCCGCTCACCCTCGGACCAGAGCCCGTGAAACAGCGCGCAGGAATCCGATATCTCGATGAAGGCGCGGCCGAATTCGCCCGCCTCGCCGCCCAGAACTTCGCCGCCCAGCTGGTGCATCAGCGCCTGCTGGCCATAGCAGATGCCAAGCATCGGCAGGCCTGAGTTCAGGATCTCGTCCGGGATGCGCGGGCCATCGGCATCGAGCACCGAGGCGGGACCGCCCGACAGGATGATCCCCCTGGGCTGCATCCGGGCGAAAGCCGCCGCCGCGCTGCCAAAAGGGGCAATCTCGGAATAGACCCCAGCTTCGCGCACCCGTCGCGCGATAAGCTGGGTCACCTGGCTGCCGAAATCGACAATGAGGATGGAATCGGAGGGCTGGATCGACATGGCGGGGCGATAGGGCGCGGGGTTTTTTCTGTCCAGCCCGCGCCGCTCCCCAACTGCGGATGTCGGCCCAAAGACGCGCATTCCGGCCCGCTCCGATGGTTAACAAATGCTGTATTTTTCAACTATTGCGTATTTTGCAACTGATGTTGCCGCCTTTGCACGGGTAATTGTTAGCTTTTCTGGCTATATTGCACCTGCGAACAAAATTCGCACATGCAACCAAACAGGAGAAAGTCCATGACTCAGTTTCTGCACAATGCCCTCGGCCTCGTGGTCGCTTTGGGCACTGGTGGTCTGATGTTCGCCGTCGCGTTCGTTTGATCATGAGCGGCAATTCCGGCAAGCCCCGCGTCTGATGCTGCGCATTCTGCACCATCAGTCCGGGGCTTCGCCATGCGGGCCAGCCCGCAGATGAATTTGCGCCGCTTTCCTGTGGAAGGAAGCGGCTGATACGGGTTCCTTCGCCCCCCTTGCATGCCTATATGCTGGGCATGGCCGAAAACTCCGACACTCCCCCCGAAAACATCCCCAACGCCAACGCCTATGGCGCCGATCAGATCAAGGTCCTCAAGGGCCTTGACGCGGTGCGCAAGCGGCCCGGCATGTATATCGGCGATACCGACGATGGATCGGGCCTGCACCACATGGTGTTCGAGGTGTCCGACAATGCCATTGACGAGGCACTCGCCGGGCATTGCGACCTCGTTCTGATCGAACTCAATCCCGATGGCTCGGTTTCGGTCGAGGATAATGGCCGCGGCATTCCCACCGGCATCCATTCCGAAGAAGGCGTGTCCGCCGCCGAAGTGATCATGACCCAGCTGCATGCCGGCGGAAAGTTCGAGAACACTTCGGACGACAATGCCTACAAGGTTTCCGGCGGCCTCCACGGCGTAGGCGTTTCGGTGGTCAATGCGCTCAGCGAATGGCTGGAGCTGACCATCTGGCGCGATGGCCAGGAACACTGGATGAAATTCGCCTATGGCGATGCGGTCAGCCCGCTGATCGTTCGGGGACCGGCGCCGGAAGGCAAGAAGGGCACCCGCGTGACTTTCCTCGCTTCGACCGACACCTTCAAGAACGTGCTCGAATTCGATTTCGAGAAGCTGGAACACCGTTACCGCGAACTGGCCTTCCTCAACTCCGGCGTTCGGATCAAATTGCGCGACAAGCGCCATGCCGATGTGCTGGAGCATGATCTGTTCTACGAAGGCGGCATTGGCGCTTTCGTCGCCTATCTCGATCGCAACAAGACCGCGCTGCTGCCCGATCCCATCGCCATCTCTGCCGAGCGTGATGGCATCGGCATCGATGTCGCGCTGGAATGGAACGACAGCTACTACGAAAACGTGCTGTGCTTCACCAATAACATCCCCCAGCGCGATGGCGGCACCCACCTTGCTGCCTTCCGCGCCGCGCTGACCCGGACGATCAACAATTACGCCGAAAAATCGGGTATTCTGAAAAAGGAAAAGGTCAGCCTGACTGGCGACGACATGCGCGAAGGGCTGACTGCTATTGTTTCGGTCAAATTGCCGGACCCCAAGTTCTCCTCGCAGACCAAGGACAAGCTGGTCTCTTCCGAAGTGCGTCAGCCGCTCGAAAGCCTGATGAGCGACAAGATGACCGAGTGGCTCGAGGAAAATCCGGCCCATGCCAAATCGGTGATCCAGAAGATCATCGATGCCGCCGCCGCGCGCGAAGCGGCGAAGAAGGCCCGCGAACTGACCCGGCGCAAGGGGGCGATGGACATCGCCAGCCTGCCCGGCAAGCTCGCCGATTGCCAGGAGCGCGATCCTGCCAAGTGCGAGCTGTTCCTGGTCGAGGGTGACAGCGCCGGCGGAAGCGCCAAGCAGGGCCGCGACCGCAACATCCAGGCGATCCTGCCGCTCAAGGGCAAGATCCTCAACGTCGAGCGCGCCCGGTTCGACCGGATCATCTCCTCGAAGGAAGTCGGCACCCTGATCCAGGCGATGGGCACCGGCATCCGCGACGAGTTCAACCTCGAAAAGCTGCGCTATCACAAGATCGTGATCATGACCGACGCCGACGTTGACGGCGCGCATATCCGCACGCTGCTGCTTACCTTCTTTCACCGCCAGATGCCCGACATCATCCGCGCCGGGCATCTCTTCATCGCCCAGCCGCCACTCTACAAGGTCGCCAAGGGCCGCAGCGAGGTTTACCTCAAGGACAACGGTGCGCTCGATCGCTACCTGGTCGAAGCAGGTCTTGCCGGGCGGGTGCTCGAGACGGCGGGCGGAACCCGCGCCGGGGCCGAGCTGGAAGCGCTGGTCGAGCAT
Organism: uncultured Alphaproteobacteria bacterium; assembly: GCA_963732725.1. Classification (GTDB taxonomy): domain Bacteria; phylum Pseudomonadota; class Alphaproteobacteria; order Sphingomonadales; family Sphingomonadaceae; genus Novosphingobium. The sequence continues at coordinate 244,094 of CAVTAQ010000003.1, forward strand.
GCGATGCGGCTCAAGAGCCTGATGGCCTTTGTTCCACGCCGCTATGACCCGGCCATTGTCGAGGCGCTGGCGCTGGCCGGCGTGCTCGATCCGGAGCTTAACCGCGCCGACCGCGAAGTGGCCCTAGCCCGGGCGGCAAGCTGGCTCGATATCGGCGAGCGCGACGCCAAATGGACGGCCTCCATGACCGACGATGGCAATGTGACCGTCCAGCGGCTGTGGCGCGGGGTGACTGATTATCACATCATCGAAGCCGCCTTCCTGACCAGCGCCGAAGCACGCAAGCTGGCGCGGCTGGCAGGCGAACAGGCCGATGTCTATTCCTCTACCGCCAAACTGGTGAAAGCCAGTGCGGCAGTCGAAGAGGTCGAGCCCGAAATCGACGAGAACGAAGAGGCCCAGCCCGAAGTCAGAGCCCAAGACGCGCGATGCCGAGGGGCGGATCACGCGTCCTTCCGAATTGCTTGACGCGATCCTCACTGCCGGCCGCAAGGGCCTGTCGATCGCGCGCTACAAGGGCCTTGGCGAGATGAACGCCGAGCAGCTGTGGGAGACCACGCTCGATCCCGAAAACCGCGCGCTGCTGCAGGTCAAGGTCGAGGACGCAGACGTTACCGACGAGATCTTCACCCGCCTGATGGGCGATGTGGTCGAGCCCCGGCGTGAATTCATCCAGGAGAATGCTCTGAACGTCGCCAATCTCGACGTTTGAGGACAGCGGGGGGCTGCGCAATGCAACGCCGCCTCATCGCCTTGCTGGTGCCCTTGCTGCTCGCTGCTTGCGCGGGGTCCATGGCTGGGCGCGAAGGCCCTGTTTCCGTTGGCGTGATTGCGTTCAACGATTTTCACGGTGCGCTTGAACCGCCGCAAGGCCTGGCCCGCGGGCTTGGCGGCAGCGCCTACCTGGCTTCGGCGATCGAGGGCATCCGGTCCAGACATGCCCACAGCGTCACCGTTTCTGCGGGAGATCTGACCGGGGCTTCGCAATTTGCCTCGTCGCTCCACCTCGATGAGCCAACCGTGGGCGCGATGAACCGGATCGGGCTCGATTTCAACGCGGTCGGCAATCACGAATTCGATCGCGGACAGGCAGAGCTGGTGCGCCTGCAACGCGGGGGCTGCGCCAGACACGCCCAGCGCGCGCCGTGCCGGGTCGAACGGTTTGGCGGGGCCAGATTTCGCTATCTTGCCGCCAATGTCACCCGCAGCAATGGCCAGGCCCTGTTTCCCGCCAGCGCGATCCGGCGCTTCGGAACGGGCCGACAGCAGGTGCGCCTCGGAGTGATCGGCCTGACGCTCAAGGCGACCCCCACGCTCGTTTCGCCGGGCGGGGTTTCCGGTCTGGCTTTCGGCGACGAGGCCGAGGCGATCAACCGCGAGGTGGCGCGGCTCACACGCCGCAAAGCCGATGCGATCATGGTGCTGATCCACCAGGGCGGACGCACAGGCAATGCTGCCGATCCAGATGGTTGCGAGGGGCTGTCTGGCGAAATTCTGCCAATCCTCGCCCGGATTGATCCGCGCGTCGATCTGGTGGTCTCGGGGCATACGCACCAGGCCTATGTTTGCAATCTGGCCACCGGCGATCCGGCGCGGCCGCTCCTGCTCACCAGCGCCGGACTTTATGGAACACTGGCAACTGACATTACCCTTGAAATCGATCCGCGCCTGCGCCGGGTGGTTGCAAAGCGTGCACGGCAAGTGGTTGTCGATCACAAGGCACTCGCGCCCGATCCGGCAGTCGCGGCCTATGTGCAGCGCTATGTCGATGCGGCCGGGGCAGAGGCGCGGCGACCGGCGGGGCGGCTGGCCGGTCCGACATCAGGCATCGCCCTGGGCAACCTTGCCGCCGATGCCCAACTGGCGGCGACGCAAGCGGCGGGGGCCGAGATTGCCCTGCTGAACCCGTTCGGGCTGCGCGCGCCGCTGCTGCCTGCCGCCGATGGCACGCTGACCTTTGGCGATCTCTTCAAGACCATGCCTTTCGACAACCGGCTGGTGACGATGGGTCTCAGCGGGGCGCAGCTCAAAGCGGTCCTCGAACAGGGTTTCGACGCGACCGGCCCCGAACAGGCGCTCGCGCCATCGGCCGGCTTCACCTACCGCTTCGACCGCACCCGTCCTGCAGGCGAGCGGATCGTGGAGCTATCGCTGAACGGGCAGCCCATCGAACCGGCGCGGACCTACCGGGTGACGATAAACAGCTTCCTTGCCGGCGGCGGCGACACGTTCACCGGCTTTATCGAGGGACACAATCCGGTTGAAGGCGCATCCGATGTGGCCGCGCTTGAAGCCTGGCTGGCACCGGCCCCGCCGCGACTTGCGCCGGCCGAAGCGCGGGCGGCCGAGGTTACCTCAAAATGAAGCGGTTCAGCTGCGCCGGGGCGGCCACGGGAAGAAGCCCGAGGTTCGTGCCACATAGCTGGCATAACCGGGCCGGGTCTGCGCCAGACCCTTTTCGAGAAGCGGCTTTCCTGACCAGCGGGTGAGGGTGAAGGTCAGGAACAGCGGGCCGGGCAGACTGGCAATGGCAAACCAGGGGCCCGCTTCGGCCGCTGCCAGCCAGATACCCCACCAGACGCAGGCATCGCCGAAGTAGTTGGGATGGCGGGTATAGCGCCACAGGCCGGTTTCGAGCACCTTGCCCTTGCTCGCCGGATCGGCCCGGAAGCGGGCAAGTTGCCAGTCCCCCACAACCTCGAACACCATGCCGAGGGTCCACAGCAGCAGGCCTGCGAGAGCCAAGGGGCCAGGCGCGGTTGCAGGGGCCAGAACGCCGATCTGGGCAGGCAGGCAGGTGACAAAGAGCAGCACCGCCTGCGGCCCGAACACCCGGAACAGCGCGCCCCGGGCAAAGCGCCCCTGCTCCTTTGCATTGCCCAGAATGCGGGCATAGCGCGGATCTTCGCCGCTTGCCCGCCAGCGGACGAAAAGGTGGATCGCCAGGCGCAGGCCCCAGATAACGGCCATCGCGGCAATCATGCTGGCAAGCGCGCCGGGGCTGGCAACATGCAGCCAGCTTGCCGCAGCAAGCACGGCCATGCCCCCGCCCCACACCGCATCGACAAACGAAACATCGCCGATCCGAACGGCAACCAGCCAGGCCAGCAGCATGAAGGCAGCGGTCAGCAGGGCGTTGAGCAGCAGCGCCTCAGACATCACGGCCTTCCACCATGCCAAACAGCCCGGCGAGCTTGGGATGGCCGGGCATCTTCTCGCGGTAATATGCAGCAATCCGGGCCATGTCGGCGTCGTAATCACCGGTAAGGTCGATCGGGTCGCCAAGTCCGCCGCGCATCGTTGCGTGATTGACCCATGCCGGAACCACCGGCACCCCGGCACCTCTGGCAATGTGATAGAAGCCCGAGCGCCATTTGCCATCCCCGCCGCGTGTTCCTTCGGGCGCGATGACCAGCCGGAAATCATCCTCGGCAGCAAAGGCGCTGACCATCTGCTCGACATAGTTGCGGCTCGCCGACCGGTCGACCGGCACACCGCCCATGTCATGCATGAAGCGGGTCAGCGGCCAGCGGAACAGGCTGTGTTTGCCCATAAAGCGCGGCCGGATGCCAAGTTCATGGGTCGCGCCGGTGAAGAAGACGAAATCCCAGTTGGACGTGTGGGGTGCCCCAGCGATTACATATTTCTTGAGCGGCGAATCAAATGGCTCAAGCGTCCAGCCTTTCCGGCGGTAGAGCAGCAGCAGCACGCGCTTCACCAGCCGCGAAAGCAGCGATGGCGCGGGGGAATTCAAAACCCTACTCCTCCGGGCCAGTTCGGCGATGCAAGGCCCATCACCTTGAACAACACGCCCATCTGCCCTTCGCCGATCAGCCGGTCCTTGGCCGCATGGATTGCTTCGGCATGCTGCGGTGCAAACTGCGAGAGATTGTCAGCGCGGGTCTCGATACCCAGCTCGCGCAGCCAGCGACCCTGCGGCACCGTCCCCAGATGACGCACCCCGCGCGATTTGGCGATTGTGGCCATGGTCGCGAAATCGACATGGGCGGTCAGATCGGCGTCGCCCGGCGTGGCGAAAGGATCGGTCTTGCGGTGATCGCGCACGGCCTGCAGCGTCGAGCCATCGCGCGGCGCATCGTATCCATAATCGATGAACAGCGCCGCACCGCCCTGTTCAAGCAGCCGCCCGGCCACTTCGTAAACCGTTGCCGCAGCACCCGGGCAGGTTTCCACAATGGTGCCCTCCGGTGCCTGCCGCCGCGCCTCGGGAAGGGCGGCATCCATCGGCTGGCTGCCCGCCACCGGGATGAAGCGATCACCTTCGCAGGCGACCATCCGCTCTCGCCAGCCATCGGCGGTCCTGACCAGCTGGCGCACCGGCAGCGCGTCGAGAAACTCGTTGGCAACTACCAGCACCGGTCCATACATCGGGATGGTCGAAAGATCATCGTGCCACTGCGCCTTGGGGAGCAGGGCAAGCTGGATATCCTTCAGCTCGCTTGATGTTTCGACCAGATGGATCTGCGGCGTCAGGCCATAGCGTTTGGCCGCTCCCAGCGCGTCGCGCGCCAGGGTGCCGCGGCCGGGGCCCAGTTCGACATAGTGGACAGGCTCTTCGCGCCCGGCATTGATCCACATATCGGCGAGCCACAGCCCGATCAGTTCGCCGAACATCTGGCTGATTTCCGGCGCGGTGACGAAATCGCCCGTCACGCCCAGCGGATCGCGCGAGGAATAATAGCGGGCATTGGCCTCGCCCATATAGTGCGACAGGCTGATCGGGCCGGTGTTGGCTATCAGCCGCCGGAAAATGTCCGGCAGTGCTTCAGGCAACGAATGCTGGTTCATGCCTTCGCTTCGCCACCTGCACCCAGCGGCGGACGCAGCAGCGCGCGGATGACAAAGAACAGCCCGCCGGCGATGATCGGGATGGACAGCCACTGGCCCATCGACAGGCCGGTCTGCACCACCACATATTCAAGCTGACGATCCGGCTCGCGGAAATACTCGACAATGAAGCGGCCGATGCCAAGCCCGGCGGCAAAGGTGCCCATCAGCAGGCCGGGCCGGAAGCGGGCGCTGGTTTTCCAGAACAGCAGCAACATGATGACGAGGACGACCGCACCTTCCAGCGCCGCTTCGTAAAGCTGGCTGGGATGGCGGGGCAGCGCGTCAGGTGCGCGGGGGAACACCATCGCCCAGGCAAAGCCCTCATCCGCCACACGGCCCCACAGCTCTCCGTTGACGAAATTGGCGAGGCGCCCGAGCAGCATGCCCATCGGCACGCTGACCGCAACATAATCGGCAACCCTCAGAAACCGCAGCCCGCCGCGCCAGGAAACCCAGGCAAAGGCCATGGTCACCCCGATCAGGCCGCCGTGAAAGCTCATCCCGCCGTCCCACAGGCGCAGCAGCTCCCATTTGACCCAGCCATCACCCGACCAGCCGGTGAACAGGCTTGGTTCGTAGAAGGTTGCATAGCCCAGCCTGCCCCCAAGGATCACACCGAGCGTGCAATAAAAGAACAGGTCGTCGCAGTGCCGCACCGCCATTGGCGCGCCCGCAAGTTTGATCGCTTTCACCGTATGCCAGTAGGCAAATACAATCCCGGCAAGATAGGCGAGACTGTACCAGCGCAAGGTGAAGAAACCCAGGCTGATGCCTTCGGTCAGGCCAAGGTCTGCCCAGTAAATCGGCTGATTTGCCGATGCGGCGGCCTGCAATAGTGACAGCAAGGTTGCGAACTCCTAGGATTGCACTGCGACAGCCGGAAGCGGCGCGCCATTATCTGGCACATGCCCGGCCCCGATGCCACCCGGCATTGCGGGCTTGGCCACAGAGTTGAGGGCCACAGAGTTGAGGGACGAGGAGCAGGATGCCAAGCGAACTTGATCTGCAGCTCAATGCCATCATGGATGGCCTGACGGCACCCGGCGGACCGCTGGAGGTGGTGCCCGTCGAACGCGGCGGTATCTCGTACACCGGTTTCAAGGCCGCCCCGCCCAGCCTGCCGGCCTTGTTCGCGCATTTCTGCGCGCAGCATGGCGATGCGGAGTTTCTGGTCGATGGCGAAGTGCGGCTGAGTTTCAGTCAAACATATGCCCTCGCATCACGGGTGGCGCAGGGGCTGATTGCCCGGCACGGCGTGCAGAAGGGCGACCGGGTGGGCATCGCCGCGCGCAATTCGGCGGGCTGGATCCTGCTCTACATGGGCACGGTTATGGCCGGCGGCTGCGTTACCCTGCTCAATGGCTGGTGGAGCGGCGAAGAACTTGTCGGCGGCATCGAACTGGCCGGATGCAAGCTGGTTCTGGCCGATCCGGCGCGCGCGGCGCGGCTGGACGGGCTGGCGCATGGCAGCAAGCTTGTGCCTTTCCGCCACGGCGATCCCGAAGCGGGTCTGGCGGAAGTGATGGCGGGATCAGGCGATCCGGCCGTATTGCCCGGCATAACCGGCAGCGACCTGGCCACGATCCTGTTCACCTCGGGATCGACGGGAGCCTCAAAAGGCGCATTTTCGGATCATTGCGGCGTCGTCCACGGCGCAATGAACTATGCCGCGCTGACCTTGATGGTGTTTAGCCTGCTGGCTCAAAGGGGAGAGGCGCCGCAGGGGCAGCCGACCGTGCTGGTCAATGTGCCGCTGTTCCATGTGACCGGCGAAATTCCGGTGTTCCTGCACAGCATCGTCATCGGCCGCAAGCTGGTGTTGATGGACAAGTGGGACGCGCGCGAGGCTATGCGCCTGATCGAGGCCGAACGGGTCACCTATTTCATCGGCGTGCCCCTGATGAGCTACGAAATCGCCACCCACCCCGATCTGGGCAATTACGACCTTTCCTCGTGCGCCACATTTGCCGCAGGCGGGGCGGCCCGGCCGGTCGAGCATGTTTCGCGCATTCGCGAAGCCTTGCCGCACGCCTTCCCGATCATCGGCTATGCACTGACCGAGACCAATTGCGCCGGATGCGCCAATTTCAACGAGAACTACCTGGCCAAGCCCGGCAGCACCGGCCCCGAGATGCGCCCGATCGCCGAAGTATCAATCCTGGATGAGAGCGGCGAAGCCCTGCCCCAGGGCGAAGTGGGCGAAGTGGCGATCCGCTCGATCGCCAACATGCTGGGATACTGGAACAATCCTGATGCCACCGCCGCCGCGATCCGCGCCGATGGTTATTTCCTGACCGGCGATCTCGGCTATCTCGATCCCGATGGCTACCTGTTCATCGTCGACCGCAAGAAGGACATCATTATTCGCGGCGGCGAAAACATCGCCAGCCAGGAAGTCGAACAGGCGATCTATGCCCATCCCGGCGTGGCCGAGGCCAGCGTTTTCGGCCTGCCCGATCCGCGCCTCGGCGAGGTGCCGGTGGCGGTCTATGTTGCGCGTGAAGGTGCAAGCGTGAACGAGGATGACCTGCGCGCGTTCCTTTCGGAACACATGGCGGCCTTCAAGGTGCCGGTCAGGTTCTGGCAAGAGGACGAGACCCTGCCTCGCCTTGGCACCGAAAAAGTCGACAAGCGCGCGCTCAAGGCGCGCTTTGCCGCGAGCTGGGACCCGGCTATGGGCGGGCAATGACACCTGCCCGCATCCCCAACCAGCGCACCATAGTCGATCGCCGGGCGCTCACCGACGCTATTGCCAGGGAGGTCGACGAACACGGCGGTCCGGGCGCGCGGCCGCGGGTGGTGGAGTTGCTGCGCGCCGCTTTGGCCTCGGGCCGGGCGGAGATTGCCCGCCGTCTGGATGAAAAGCCCAGTGCGGGAAACGAATGCGCAGAGGCGCAGGCGTTTCTGGTCGATCAGCTGATCCGGGTGATCCATGATCACGTTGTCGAGGCGGTTTACCGTTCGAGCAACCGCTCATCCGGCGAGCGGCTGACCATCATGGCCGTCGGCGGATACGGACGCGGCGAGATGGCGCCGCATTCGGACGTCGATGTCGCCTTCCTGACGCCGATCAAGCAGACGCCGTGGTGCGAACAGGTGATCGAGGCGATGCTCTATTTCCTGTGGGATCTGGGCCTCAAGGTCGGCCATTCGAGCCGTTCGCTCGACGACATGGTGCGGATGGGGAAAGGCGATCTGACCATTCGCACCGCCATGCTCGAAGGCCGCTTTGTCTGGGGCGACCAGCCGCTCTACGAAGAGGCGCAGCGCCGCTTCTGGGCCGAGGTCGTCAAGGGGACCGAGCGCCAGTATGTTTCCGAAAAGCTCGCCGAGCGCGATGAACGGCACAAGCGGCTGGGCGACAGCCGCTACATGGTCGAGCCCAATGTCAAGGAAAGCAAGGGAGCCCTGCGCGATCTGCATGCGCTCTACTGGATCGGCAAATACATCCACAAGGTGCGCGGCGCTTCCGAACTGGTTGACGGCCGGCCTGCTGACCCAGTCGGAATACCGCGCCTTCCGCAAGGCTGAGACCTTCTTCTGGGCGGTGCGCTGCCACCTCCACATCCTTACCGGCCGCGCCGAGGACCGGCTGACTTTCGATCTGCAGCGCGAAGTTGCCGCGCGGATGCATTATGCTGATCGCCCCGGAAAGCGCGGGGTCGAGCGCTTCATGCAATACTTCTTCCTCCAGGCGAAAGTGGTCGGCACGCTGACCGGCGTGTTCCTCGCCCAGCTCGACGAGCAATTTGCCAAGAGCAAGCGGCGCGGAATCATGGCGACGATCAGGGGTCGGGCCAAAACCGTGAAGGGCTACACCGTTGCCAACGGTCGGGTGAACGTACCCTCGGACGACTGGTTCGCGAAAGATCCGGAGCGCCTGATCGAGATCTTCGTGGTGGCAGATGATCTGGGGGCCGAGCTGCATCCCGAAGCCATGCGGCTGGCGGCCCGCGATGCCCGGCTGATCGACAGCAATGTCCGCTCAAGCCCGCGCGCCAACGCGCTGTTCATCGACCTGCTGACCAGCCGCAACGATCCGGAAAGCGTGCTGCGCTGGCTTAACGAGGCCGGAGTATTCGGGCGTTTCGTGCCCGATTTCGGCCGGGTCAACGCGCAGATGCAGTTCGACATGTATCATCACTATACGGTCGACGAACACACCATCCGCGCCATCGGCCTGCTTGCCCGGATCGAGAAAGGCGAGATGAAGGACGAGCATCCGCTAGCCAACCGCATCATCCACGATGTCCAGTCCCGCCGGGCGCTTTATGTCTCGGTTCTGCTCCACGATATCGCCAAGGGGCGCGGCGGCGATCATTCCGAACTGGGCGCAGCCATCGCGCTGAAGCTTGGTCCGCGCTTTGGCCTGGACGGCGACGAGACAGCGCTGGCCAGCTGGCTGGTCCGCCACCACCTGCTGCTCAGCGATACCGCGATGAAGCGCGATCTTGCCGACTGGAAGACGATCGGCAATTTCGTTGCCGTAGTCGAATCGCTTGAGCGACTGCGCCAGCTGACCCTGCTGACCATCGTCGACATTCGCGCGGTTGGTCCCGGGGTGTGGAACAGCTGGAAGCGGCAGCTGATCCACGAGCTTTACGATGCAGCCGAAGAGCGGATCCGGCTGGGCCATGCGCGCCATGGCCGGACCGAGCGTGTTGCCGCAAAGAAGCAGGCCGTCGCCACCCGGCTGGGCAAAGACAGCGCGCTGGTCGAGAAAATCGGCAAGCAGCTGGGCGATGCCTACTGGATCGCAGAGCCCGATGACATCATCGCGATGAACCTTCACCAGATGGACGCCGCCAAGGGCGCACCGCTTGATATCAAGACCGAATACTATGCCGCACGCGGCGCGACGCTGGTGACGGTGCTGGCGGCTGACCATCCGGGTCTGTTCTACCGCATTGCCGGCGGCATTCATCTCGCCGGCGGCAACATCATCGACGCACGCATCCACACCGCCAGAAACGGCACCGCTGTCGACAATTTCCTGGTGCAGGACCCGCTGGGTCGCCCCTTCATGGAAGCGAGCCAACTTGCCCGCCTGCGCACGACGATCGAGGACGCGCTGGCCAATCGGGTCAAACTGGTCCCCCAACTAGCCGCCCGTCCCCTCGCCCGGCCGCGCGCCGACGCCTTCGAGGTGCGCCCGAGGGTCGAATTCGACAATCAGGCCTCGAACCGCTTCACGGTCATCGAGGTCAGCGCGCGCGACCGGCCGGCATTGCTCAATCGCCTTGCCCGGGCCCTGTTCGAAGCAAAGCTGATCGTCCATTCCGCCCATATCGCCACTTACGGGGAACAGGCCGTCGACACGTTCTACATAACCGACCTGCTCGGCGAAAAAGTGGAAGCGACGGAACGGTTGAAAGTGGTCGAACAGGGCTTGCTGGACGCGGCGAGCGAAAAAGTGCCGCAAGTCGAAGCGGCTTAGTTCATTGGGAGATTATGCATGACACTGGAAGAGGAAGTCAGGCATTTGCGGGCCACCGTCGGGCTGCTCAAGGACCGGCAGGATATCCTGGACTGCATCGTGCGCGAATCGCGCGGGCGCGACCGGCATGATGCCGAGTTGACCGCCAGTTGCTATTGGCCCGAGGGAGCCGACGAACACGGCCCGGTCCCCTTCCCGGCGACCGAGTATCCGGAAAAGGCCAATCAGGGACACGCCGCAGCATTCGGCATGAACCAGCACAATCTGGCCAACCACACCTGCGAGATCGACGGCGATACCGCATGGTGCGAAACCTATGTGGTCGGCACTTTCCTGTCGCACGATGGCCTCACCTGCACCATCGCAGCGGGCCGCTACATGGACCAGATGGAACGGCGCAATGGCGAATGGCGCATACTCTGGCGCCGCTCGACCGTCGAAACCGCAACCCAGGGCGATGCAAGCTGGTTGCACGAACCGGCGGTCAAGGGCTTCCTCAAGAGCGTGCGCAGCCGCGAGGACATTTCCTATCAACGCCCCTATGTGGTGGGCGGCCCGGGCGCGCGCTGGTAGAAGCTTATTGCGCGGCGGCGCGCAGCCGCTCCAGCGCTGCATCGCGCCCGATCAGCGGCAGCAGCGCGGCCATGTCGGGGCCGTGATCCATGCCGGTCAGCGCCTGGCGAAGCGGCAGGAACAGCGCCTTGCCCTTGCGGCCGGTCGCATCCTTGAGGCTTGCGGTCAGCGCCTGCCAGTCGGCCGTGCCCGCGGCCAGCACTTCGGCGGCCTGGGCCAGATAGGCCGCGTCTTCCGGCGCGAATTGGGGCGGCGCAACGGGGCCGGTCACCACCTGCCACCATTCCGCCGCCTCGCCGATATGGGCAAGATTGGGGCGGATCGCCTCCCAGCCGTTCGCGTTCATGCCGGCAGGCAGAAGGTGGGAAACCCGCGCGAAAGGCAGGCGGTGGACGATTGCCGCGTTGATCCGGTGCAATTCCGCCTCGTCGAACCGGGCGGGCGCGCGGCCGAAGCGCGCAAGATCGAAACTTGCCGCCAGCGCGCCGACATCCAGCGCGGGGTCAACCGGATCGGATGTGCCCAGCCGCGCCAGCAGCGCAATCAGCGCCTCGGGCTCGATCCCCGCCTCACGCAATTCCGCCATGCCCAGCGAGCCAAGCCGCTTTGAGAGCTTGCCTTCGGCGCCCACCAGCAGCGCTTCGTGGGCGAAGCGCGGACAAGGCGCGCCCAGTGCACCGAACATCTGGACCTGCGCGGCTGTGTTCGAAACGTGGTCCTCGCCGCGCAAAACGTCGGTCACGCCCATGACGATGTCGTCGATCACCGAGGGCAGCATATAGAGCCACGAGCCGTCGGCGCGGCGGATCACCGGGTCGGACAGCTGCTCGGGCGAAAAATGTTGAGGCCCGCGGATGCCGTCGAGCCATTCGATCGGCTGGGCATGATCGAGCTTGAAGCGCCAGTGCGCAGCCTCGCCCGCTGCCGCTTTGGCAGCGTGGTCGGCCTCGGTCAGTTCCAGCGCGGCGCGGTCGTAGACTGGCGGCAGCCCCCGCCCCAGCCGCACCTTGCGCTTGAGATCAAGCTCCTGCGCGGTCTCATAGCAGCGATAGACACGGGCCCCGGCGACCAGCCGCTGGAACTCGCGCTCATACAGCGCAAACCGCGCCGATTGCCGCTCTTCGCCGTCGGGCACCATGCCGAGCCAGGCCAGATCGGTACGGATCGCCTCGACATATTCCTCGCGGCTGCGATCCGCATCGGTATCGTCGATCCGCAGCAGGAAACGCCCACCGCTTTTCCTGGCAAGCAGCCAGTTATGCAGCGCCGTGCGGATGTTGCCGACGTGAAGATTGCCGGTGGGGCTGGGAGCGAAGCGGGTTATTACAGTCATGGGCGCTCTATAGCGCCTGTATCCCGACGTGCTAGGTGCGCTTGCGAAGCGCCGAAAGCTCAGCCAAGCAGCGCACAACCTGATCAAACAAGGCATCGTGACGATCCTGCCGGACAAGGCCATCGATCTCTCGGGAAAAGCCAGCGCGATCTGCCACCACTGCGTTGCCTGAGAGATTGGCGAGCGTGCGTTCATCGGGCGTCATCGCCAGGCAACACGGACGGGAGACCACGAACGGCTCGGGCCAGCACCTGCCGATCGTTCCCATCAGAACGATTATCTGTTCAGCCGCCGTAACACTACCCAGCCGCATGGCCATTTCTGCCAACGGGTCACGGTCAACCCGTTCAAAAAGGGCGCAGAGCCGCGCTCCCATGACCAGATGCAAAGTATTGATCGGCTGAGAGCGAAGATCGGCCGACCGGCCTAGCGCCGTTATGATCGGGGAATATCGGGTTTCCGGGGAAGTCGGCATCGAGCAGGGCCTTATTGCGAGAGAGTCGCAATTACCTAGGCTCAACCCAAATCTTCGTCAATGCGAATCATTCGCAATAAGCCACATCGGTGGTCATGCTGTGCGGAATGCATGGGTGATCGGATAGCGCCGGTCGCGCCCGAAATTCCGGCTCCCCAGCTTGACCCCCGGCGGAGCTTGCCGCCGCTTGTATTCCGCCAGATGCAGCAGCCGTTCGATGCGGATCACGGTATCGCGCTGAAAACCTTCCGCTACCAGCTGATCGACACTCTTTTCGTGTTCGACCAGGCCCAGCAGGATGCCGTCGAGCACCGGATAGGGCGGCAGTAAATCCTCGTCCTTCTGATCGGGACGCAATTCGGCGCTGGGCGGGCGGTCGATGATGCCTTGCGGCACCACCGTCCCGTCAGGCCCCAGCCCGATCCGGCAGCGGTGCTCATTGCGCCATTTGGCGATAGCGAAAACCGTGGTCTTGTAGGCATCCTTGAGCGGATTGTAGCCGCCGGCCATATCGCCGTAGATCGTCGCGTAGCCCACGCTCATCTCGCTCTTGTTGCCGGTGGTGAGCAGCATCGGACCGAACTTGTTCGAGAGCGCCATCAGCGTCACCCCGCGGATGCGCGACTGGATGTTCTCTTCGGTAATATCGACATCCCGGTCAGCGAAGCTGCCGCTGAGCATCTGGTCGAACGCCTCGACCGCCGGTGCAATCGGAATGGTATCGAGCCGGCAGCCGATTGCCATTGCACATTCCTCGGCCAGATCGAGGCTGAGCTGACCGGTGAAACGGCTGGGCAGCATCACACAGTGGACCCGATCCGCACCCAGCGCATCGGCAGCAATTGCCGCGCAGATCGCGCTGTCGATCCCGCCCGAGAGGCCCAGCACCACGCCGGGAAAGCGGTTGCGGTTCACATAGTCGCGCAAGGCCAGGACCATTGCGCTGTAGATGTCTTCGGGATGATCGGAAAGTTCGGCGAAGTTGCCCTGATCGCAGCGCCAGCCCTGCGAGGTCTTGGTCCAGTTGGTGACGACTTCCTGCTCTTCCCAGTCCTTCATCTGGACCGCCAGACTGCCGTCGCCGTTGACCACGAAGCTCGCCCCGTCGAACACCAGTTCATCCTGGCCGCCCACCCGGTTGAGGAAGGCCAGCGGCAGTCCGGTCGCTGCCGCGCGGCGCTTGGCGACGCCATCGATCCGCAAGGTGTCCTTGTCGATCTCGTAAGGGCTGCCATTGACGCTGATGAACAGCTCTGCCCCGAAATCGGCAAGATGCTTGCAAACCTCCGGCAGCCAGATGTCTTCGCAAATCGGCAGGCCGATCATCGTGCCCCTGAACACGATCGGTTCGGGCAAGGGCCCAGGGGTAAACACACGCGGCTCGTCAAACACGCCATAGTTTGGCAGTTCGTGCTTGAAGCGGATGGCTTCGACCTTGCCCTGGTTGAGCAAGGCAATGCCGTTGTGCAGCGCCCCGTCCTGGACAAAAGCGCTGCCCACCAGCATCGCCGGACCGGAACCGGCGGTTGCCCTGGCCAGATTTTCGAGCTCGGCGGCAGCGCGCTCAATCAGCGCCGGCTTGAGGATCAGATCCTCCGGCGGATAGCCGATCAGTTGCAGCTCGGGGAAAACGATCAGATCGGATCCGGTTGCCCGGTCACGGGCGGCCAGCATGGCGGCGGCATTGCCGGCAAGATCGCCCACCGACTGGTTGAGCTGGGCGAGAGTGATTTTCAGCGTATCGGGCATGCGCGCCTGATGCCGGGAAGTTCAGGCCGGCGCAATGGGGGAGGCTTTGGCAGGCCTCCCCCAATGTCTGGCTACATCTTCTTTTCAGCGTCCGCTGTCGCGGCTTCGGCAGCCGAACTTGCTCCGGCAGCCGGAGCCGAGGCTGCCGGGGCTGCGCCCGAAGCTTCCGCGCCAGCCGCAGCCGATGCATCGGCAACCGGCGCCGCGCCGGCATCAACCGCGCCCATCGCTTCTTCGGCGGGCATTTCGACATTCTCGGCCTGAGCCGCTTCGTTGGCGCTGTCCGACTTGCCGCATGCGGCGAGCGCCAGTGCAGCCGCAGTTGCGGCGGCAAGATAGATAATTTTCTTCATACCGGATCCCTTGCAAAAACGGGTCTCATGCCGACGTCCGGACCACCGGTGCCGGGCGCGTGCAGACCTACCGCGCCTGACCGGACATGGCAAACCGAAGGGGAAAACGGACCCGCCGAAATCCCCAGTCGCGAGATGGGATTTACATCATATAAAGATTTCTTTATATGATCCCCCAATGCGGATCGATCCTCTCTTGCGCGCCCTTGCCGATCCTACCCGGCTGCGCATCATGCGCCTGCTTGCGGCGATGGAGCTGGCCGTGGGTGAACTTGCCCAGGTACTGGGGCAAAGCCAGCCTCGTGTATCGCGCCATATCCGCATCCTGTGCGATGCCGGGCTCGCCGAACGCCGCAAGGAGGGCAGCTGGGTTTTTCTGCGCAGCGCGATAGCCGAAGACCGCGCCCCACCCCTCGCCGCCGCCGCTGCGCGGTTGCTGACAGTGGCCGAAGGCGACGATGCCTCCTTCGCCGCGCAATGCGCCGAAGACCGCCGCCACCTCGCGGCGATCCGCTCGGCCCGCGCCGCCAGTGCAGAGGCCTGGTTTGCCCGCCACGCCGGGGATTGGGACACGCTGCGGCTGTTGCATGCGCCCGACGGGCCGGTCGAAGCCGCACTCGAGCGGGCGCTGGGCGAAGGCAGTCTAGGCGCGCTGCTCGATATTGGCACCGGCACAGGCCGCATGGCCGAACTCTTCGCCCCGCGCGCGGCGCAGCTGACCGGGATCGACAAGAGCCCGGAGATGCTGCGGCTGGCGCGCGCCCGGTTGCAGCAGCTTCCCGCGGGTCAGGTCGATCTGGTGCTGGGTGATTTTTCCGCGCTGCCGTTTGCCGAAGCGCGCTTCGATACGGTGCTGCTCCACCAGGTGCTGCATTATGCCCAGGCGCCCGAAATGGTTCTGGCCGAAGCATCCCGCGTGGCCCGCTCTGGCGGGCGCATCGCCGTGGTCGACTTCGCCGCGCATGACCGCGAGGAACTGCGCAGCCAGCACGCCCATGCACGGCTCGGGTTTTCAGACGAACAGATGCTGGTCATGCTCAGCGCCGCCGGATTTGTCCCCGACGCGCCGATTGCCCTGCCCGGCCACACCCTCACCGTCAAAATCTGGACGGGACGCAAACATTCCGGCGCAGCCAGCGCGAACTCTTCCGGCAACACAGCGCAGGTTATCAACCCATGACCGATCATCACCAGGAACCGCCGCTTGCCGCCCCGCGCGGCGATATCGCAGTGTCCTTCGAATTCTTCCCGCCCAAGACGGAGAAGATGGAAGAGCAATTGTGGAGCGCAATTGTCGAGCTGGCTCCGCTGGCTCCCAGCTTCGTCTCGGTGACCTATGGCGCGGGCGGATCGACCCGTGAGCGCACCCATGCCACCGTTGAGCGGATCGTGCGCGAGACCGATCTGGTGCCCGCCGCGCATCTCACCTGCGTCGGCGCGAGCAAGGCCGAGATTGCCGAAGTTGCGGATCAATACTGGGCAGCAGGCGTGCGTCACATTGTCGCCCTGCGCGGCGATCCGCCGCCGGACGCTGGCGGGCGCTTCACCCCGCATCCGGAAGGCTATGCCAATGCTGCCGAGCTGGTCGCTGGGCTGCGCGCCCTGCATGATTTCGAAATTTCCGTTGCCGCCTATCCCGAGGTCCATCCCGATGCCGTCAGCGCCGAGGCTGATCTCGACAATCTCAAGCGCAAGCTCGATGCCGGGGCCAGCCGCGCGATCACCCAGTTCTTTTATGCGAGCGATGCCTGGTTCCGTTTCCTCGACAAGGCGCTGGCCGCCGGGATCACTGCGCCGATCGTGCCAGGGATCATGCCGGTGACCAGCTTCGCTGCGATCCGCCGGATGTCCGCCAACACGACCATCCCCGCATGGATGGAACGGATGTTCGACGGGCTCGATGAACGACCCGGCCCGCGCGCGCTGGTCGCCGCCACCGTCGCCGCCGAATTCTGCCGCAGCCTTTACGACGGCGGCGTGCGCGACTTCCATTTCTATACGCTCAACCGGGCAGAGCAGGCCTATGCCATCTGCCATTTGCTGGGACTGAGGGCGAAATCATGACTGCACGCACAAAGCTGCTGGCCGAAGCGGCCAAGCGCATCCTGATCACCGACGGCGCATTCGGCACCGAGATCCAGAACTTCAAACTTTCGGAAGCCGACTATGCCGGGTCGCTGGGCCTGCCCAAGGACCAGAAAGGCAACAACGACATACTCGCCCTGACCAAGCCTGAAGTCATCGAATCTATCCACCGCGCCTATTTCGAGGCCGGGGCAGACATCGCCGAGACCAACACTTTTTCCGCCAACCGCATCAGCCAGGCGGACTATGCCGCCGAACATCTGGTGCGCGAGATCAATCTGGCCTCGGCGCAGCTGGCGCGGCGGGTGGCGGATGAATTTCAGGCGAAAGATGGCAAGCCCCGCTTCGTGGCAGGCGCAATCGGCCCGACCAACAAGACCCTGTCACTCTCGCCCGACGTCAACGATCCCGGCTACCGCGAGATTGACTGGGATACGCTGGTCGATGTCTATCTTGAACAGGCGCGGGCCTTGATCGAAGGCGGGGCGGATTTCGTGCTTGTAGAAACTGTGTTCGACACGCTTAACGCCAAAGCTGCGGTGATGGCGGTGAAAAAGCTCGAAGCACGAGCTGGGCCGCGAGGTGCCAATCATGCTGTCGATGACGCTGACGGATCTGTCGGGCCGCAATCTGTCGGGCCACACGGTCGAAGCGTTCTGGCATGCGGTGCGGCATGCAAGGCCAGTCACCATCGGGCTCAACTGTTCATTCGGCGCAGCGCAACTGCGCCCGCATGTGAAAGTGCTGAGCGAGATCGCCGACACGCTGATCATGGTCTATCCCAACGCAGGCCTGCCCAACGAGCTGGGCGCCTATGACGAAATGCCCGAGACGACGGCAGGTCTGGTCGGCGAATGGGCCGAACACGGCCAGGTCAACATCCTTGGCGGCTGCTGCGGCTCGACCCCTGAACATATCGCGGCGATGGCCAAGGCGGTGGCCGGTTTGAGCCCACGCAAGCTGCCGGTGCTGGAGCCGGTGACGCGGCTGGCGGGGCTGGAACCGTTCGTGATGGCGGCGTAACCCCCCTCCCGCTTGCGGGAGGGGCTGGGGGTGGGTCAGTCAGACCTTGCGCCCAGTTTCGAATGACCCACCCCCGACCCCTCCCGCAAGCGGGAGGGGGGAGTAAGAAATGAACCAGACCCAATCTCCCGCCGCCACCGGTGCCCGTTTCGTCAACATCGGCGAACGCACAAACGTCACCGGCAGTGCCGCGTTCAAGAAGCTGATCCTGGCGGATGACTATGCGAAAGCCGTCGAAGTCGCGCGCCAGCAGGTCGAGAACGGCGCGCAGGTGATCGACGTCAACATGGACGAGGGCCTGCTCGATGCGGTCCACGCCATGACCACCTTCCTCAAGCTGATCGCCGCCGAGCCGGATATTGCCCGGGTGCCGGTGATGATCGACAGCTCCAAATGGGAGGTGATCGAGGCCGGTCTGAAATGCGTCTCAGGCAAGCCGATCGTCAATTCGATCTCGATGAAAGAGGGCGAGGAAGCCTTTCTCACCCACGCGCGCAAATGCATGGACTACGGCGCGGCAGTTGTGGTCATGGCCTTCGACGAGAAGGGCCAGGCCGATACAAAGCAACGCAAGGTCGAGATCTGCGAGCGCGCCTACAAGCTGCTGCTGTCGATCGGCTTTCCGCCCGAAGACATCATTTTCGATCCCAACATCTTCGCGGTGGCGACGGGTATCGAAGAGCACAACAATTACGGCGTCGATTTCATCGAGGCAGTGAAGGAAGTGCGCCAGCGCTGCCCCCATGTCCATTTCTCGGGCGGCCTCTCGAACCTGAGCTTCTCGTTCCGCGGCAATGAGCCGGTGCGCCGGGCGATGCATTCGATATTCCTTTACCATGCGATCCCCGCCGGGCTCGACATGGCCATCGTCAACGCCGGGCAGCTTGACGTCTATGACCAGATCGACCCGACCTTGCGCGAGGCCTGCGAGGATGTGATCCTCAACCGCGATGAGGGCGCAACCGAGCGCCTCGTCACCCTCGCCGAGAAATTTCGCGGCACAGACGTGGCCCAGGAAAAGGCCGCCGAGGAGTGGCGCAGCTGGCCTGTGGCCAAGCGGCTGGAACATGCGCTGGTGCGCGGCATCGACATGTATGTCGTCGAGGATACCGAAGAGTGCCGCCTCGCCTTTGCCCGCCCGATCGAGGTGATCGAAGGCCCGCTGATGGACGGCATGAACGTCGTCGGCGACCTGTTCGGCTCGGGCAAGATGTTCCTGCCGCAAGTGGTCAAATCGGCGCGGGTGATGAAGAAGGCGGTGGCGCACCTGATCCCGTTCATCGAGGCGGCGAAAGAACCCGGCGCACGGCCCAAAGGCAAGATCGTCATGGCCACGGTCAAGGGTGATGTCCACGACATCGGCAAGAACATCGTCGGCGTCGTGCTGCAGTGTAACGGCTATGAGGTGATCGATCTGGGCGTCATGGTGCCATGGCCGACGATTCTCGAAGCGGCAAAATCAAGTGACGCCGACATGATCGGCCTGTCCGGGCTGATAACACCTTCACTGGATGAAATGGTCACAGTCGCCGAGGAAATGCAGCGCGCGGGAATGACCATCCCGCTGCTGATCGGCGGCGCGACCACCAGCAAGGTCCACACCGCGCTGCGCATCGATCCGGCTTATGAAGGACCGGTGATCCACGTGCTCGATGCCAGCCGCGCGGTTGGCGTGGCATCGCAGCTGCTGTCGGATACCCAGGCAGAGCCGTTCGTCGCGGCCACAGCGGCTGAGTACGAACACGTTCGCGAAGTTCGCGCAGGCAAGAGCCAAAGCGAGCTGCTCAGTCTCGAGGACGCCCGCGCAAACGCCTTCCGCGCCGATATGAGCCTGATACCCCCTCCGCCAGACCAGCCCGGCCTGCATGTCTTCGAAAGCTGGGATCTGGCGGATCTGCGGGCCTGCATCGACTGGACGCCGTTTTTTCGCGCCTGGGAACTCGCGGGCAATTATCCCGCAATCCTCGACGACGAGGTCGTGGGAGAAAGCGCACGCAGCCTGTTTGCCGATGCACAGGCAATGCTCGACCAGATTGAAGGGGAAAGCTGGCTGACCGCCAGAGGCGTCGCCGGATTGTGGCCCTGCGCACGCCACGGCGACGACGTTGAAATTTACCTGCCCGAGGAGGAAAAGCACGTCACCGTGCCGTTCCTGCGACAACAGGTCAAAAAATCAAGAGATCGCGCCAACTTCTGCCTTGCGGATTTCATTTCACGCGACGGTGACTGGATTGGCGGCTTCGCAGTCGGCATCCATGGCATCGAAGCGCATCTCGCGCGGTTCAAGGCTGCGCATGATGATTACAACGACATCCTTCTCAAGGCATTGGCCGACCGCCTTGCCGAAGCATTTGCAGAGCGACTCCACCAGCATGTTCGCACCACCTTGTGGGGCTATGCTCCCGGCGAACAGCTGACCAACGCGGCGCTGATCAAGGAAGAATACCGCGGAATCCGCCCGGCGCCCGGCTATCCCGCATGCCCCGATCACAGCCTTAAGCCGATCCTGTTCGATTTGCTGAACGCACAGGTCAACGCCGGTATCGCGCTCACCGAAAGCCAGGCGATGCTGCCAACTGCCGCCGTATCGGGCTTCTATTTTGCTCATCCCGATAGCCAGTACTTCGGGGTCGCCCGGATTGGCCGGGATCAGCTGGAAGACTACGCGACCAGGCGGGCGGTTGAACTCGCAGAGGCCGAGCGGTGGCTGCGGCCAAACCTCGATTGATCGTTCCTAAGCCTTTGTCACTTCAACCCGCAGCGTGGTGGACGCCAGATCCACCGCCCCCGCAGTCGGATTGTAAAGCACCACCGTCACGGTATTCGCCGCGCTGACATATCCGCTCG
The DNA here is from genome assembly GCA_963732725.1 of uncultured Alphaproteobacteria bacterium. Taxonomy (GTDB): domain Bacteria; phylum Pseudomonadota; class Alphaproteobacteria; order Sphingomonadales; family Sphingomonadaceae; genus Novosphingobium. Next base: position 264,820 of record CAVTAQ010000003.1, read on the forward strand.
CCACCAGCCCCGCGAGGCTCACCCCGAACGAGATCGAAGTTACCTGATCGCCCAGCACAGCGCCGGTCGCTGTCACGGTCGTGGTCGTGGTCCCGCCCGCCGCGATGCTTGGCGCGTCATAGGTGGCCGATCCCTTGAATTGCAGCGGCTGCTGCGTGACGTAATTCGTCTCGACAAAGGCAGTGTCCGAATTGGCCCAGCGCATCTCGATAAAGTCGGCCCGCTGATACATCACCCGGTCTTGCGGATTGAGCGCACCCGCCCCGCTCTTGGCAAGGCTGAAATGCCGGTCAGTCTGCGCCGCGCCGCCATTGTGGATGATCCGGTTGATCTGCCCTTCGACGAACGGATAGGGATTGGTCAGCGTCATCGCGTGCGTGCCTGCCACAGACGGCTGTACCCAGTTCGCACCCGGCACCATCGCCAGATTGAACGGAGCGTTTGGAAACGCCTCGTTCGGATCAGCACCCGTTATGGTGAGATTGTTCCACAACACATCGACGCGCGGCCAGACAAAGCCCGAGGCCGGGAAGCTGCCAACGCCGTCCAGCGCCGCATCGCACTCGCCCGAAAGCGTGAAGGTGCAGGTCGCTGCATCATAAAGGTTGCGCTGAAACCGAAGCAGCCTCTGCACCTCGAAACCTCCGGCAACAGCATTGGCGGTGCGGCGGGCGTCAAGCTTGACGTTAATATTGCGCGAGGGGTCATAGAATACGCCCACCGGCGCATTGAAGTGGCTTGCGTGGTCAGCGTTGGGGCCAGCGAATTGATATACAGCGCATAAAACTGGGTTAGTCTGTCCGCGATATATTGAATATCGAGGAAGATATCGCTCTGCTTGCCGGTGCTCCCCATTTCAACCCGGCTATCTACAGTGGTGAAGTTGCCCCTGAAGTAGCTGCCTGTGAGAGAGATATACACAACCGTGTCGAAGGTGCACCGGTCGAACTCGATCCACGGCGGATCGCGGTCAGTCTCGCGAAACGGATAGCTGTAGCTGTAACCCGCGCCACCGTGGAACGCACCATCGCCTGCCGCGCCGCCAAGGAATGTGCAATTGTGGGTGCCGTTGAAAAACTCGCACAGGATGAACTTCTTGCCCTTCCCGCCAATCACTTCCGCCGGGATATAGGCATTGCCTGCGCGCACATTGGTATAAACCCCGGTTCCAGCACCGTTGGGGTTGAGCGCGATAGCTGGCGTGTTTTCAAACAGGCAGTTGGACAATCTGATCGTGGTGATCCGGCGTCGCAGCCGCTATAGAAGAGTTCGCCAGAAAAATTGCGCATGGTCAGGCCATCGGCAACGACCAATCCGCACCGTCGCATCCTGTGCGCGGAAGCCCTTGTGGCTCAGGTCAATCGTGGTGACGCCCGCCACATAGGTCCGCGTTCCGTCAAACTCGACGCCGCCCATGTCGATGAAGTCAATCGAAGTCAGCGGCCATCCATAGAAGCCTGCTCCGCGCCAGGGATTGCCCTCCACGGTCTGCGTCACCGTATCATTCGTGCCGCCGAGTGAGTTGAGGCAGGTGAACTTATACCAGCCCGCCGCGCCCGGCAAAAAGCGCAGGTTCTGGCGCGTGTAAAGGCAAGCGCCATCGCCATTCAGCGAGAAATACGTCGATGTGCGGATAGATGCCCACAGCGCGTAGTGCTTGGCGTGCCCGCGCACGTTGGTAATCCCCACAGCGTTCGCATAGAGGATCGCCGCCTGACATGCCGCCTGATCGTTGACAATCCCATCCCCCACCGCGCCGCCTTGCTCAAAGGCGATTGCCCCGTCAGCATCGGGCAGCAGCCGCCACTAGCGCCCGTCGAGCGATTGCTTGCAGAAACGCGGATGGGCGGAGGCGAGCGCCGAAGTTGCGAGGGCATCGCAGACGTAGGTGCCAGCACCTTTCCCCGAAGCGGCATAACCATGCGTTTGCAGAAGTTCGCAGGACAATGCGATTCGAAGTGTCGGGACGTCGGCAGCAAGTGCTGTAACGGGGCGAGCCTGCAACGCCAGGCCGCGAGCGATGATATCCGCGCTCATTGTGCCAGCCTGTAGCTGACGCTGCCTGAGGCCAGCACGATATCGAGATAAAGGGTTGCAGCGGCATCGCTCTCATCCCAAACCGGTTCGCAGCAATTGGCGCTGAACTGGGCCCAGGGCGATCCGGCGACGGTCAACGGAACCTTTGTGGTACCCCCATCGGTTGAACGAAGGACCTTGATCATCCGGTCCAGGTGCCTTGCAACGAAAGCATCACCGAGCGACCGATCAGGGGCACAAAAGGACCAACTACAGTACTGGTTGCGGTGGTTGCAGCGAGTGTGCTTCCTGCCATCTGGCCAATCGCCACTGGAAGCGGCATAATGGCGCTGACAAGCTGTGCATTGCCATCCTGATCGGCAAACGCAGCAACGCTGCTGATCGCGTAACCGGAGGGACTTTCAATTGGTGCAGTGGGCATTGGGGCTCCTCGCGAATTGACAGAGCCAATCAATTAACCATATTGGTTATATGTAGGAAAATGAAAAACTGATTTGGGTAATTTTGGCGATTGCCGAAACGATTCTGGGAGAATGGCACATGACCAACACTTTACACGTTCCAGCACGGGAGCTTCGCGTGCCCGGCCATCTCAGCCCTGCAGCGCAGGCATTCCTTTCACGACCAGCCTCGCCAGCAACGGCCTACCCGGCGCTCGATGACAAGCAAGGCTGGAGGCAGCTCATCGAAGCAGGTGACCGCAACATCATCGACAATTATTTTGCCCATGTTCCCGATATCCCGGGCCGGATTTCCGAATTGCGCGAAAATGACGCAAGTGGCTTCGAGATCGTTCCAGAGGGCGTGGCTGCATCCGACAGACGGGTCTACCTCGACATTCACGGCGGCGCGCTGATCATGGGCGGCGGCGCGGTTTGCCGCAAGATGGCGATGGGCAGTGCCGCGCGTTACGGTGTGCGGGTCGTTGCGGTTGATTACCGCATGCCGCCCGATCACCCCTATCCCGCAGGCCTCGACGATTGCGTTGCCTTCTACAAGATGCTGTTGCGCGATCATTCCCCGGCTGAAATCGTGGTTGGCGGCGGCTCGGCGGGCGGCAATCTGACTGCAGCAATGCTGCTCAAGGCGCGCGACCTGGGCCTGCCGATGCCCGCAGGTGCCGTGTTATCCACACCCGAGGTCGATCTCACCGAATTGGGTGACAGCTTCTCCGTCAACGCCGGGATCGATGCCATGGGCAGCCTGATGCAGGCGAACCTGCTCTATGCCGCAGGCGAAAGCCTGTCGCATCCCTATGTTTCGCCGCTGTTCGGCGATTTCGCAAAGGGCTTTCCGCCGTCGATCATCTCGGCGGGAACGCGCGATCTCTTTCTGTCAAACGCCGTCCGGATGCACCGGGCGCTGCGCAAGGCGGGAGTTCAGGCAGAGCTGCACATCGTCGAGGCAGCCGTTCACGGCGCATTCGGGGGTGCGCCCGAAGACGCCGAACTCGATGCCGAATTGCGCGCTTTTTGCGAGCGGTGCTGGGCTAACGCCTCGGCCTAATGAGCAGCAGCTTCCGCCGGTGCAGCAGCAGCGGCGGCGGCACCTTCCGCAGGTTTCGCACCGGCTTCGGCAGCAGGCGCGCCTTCCGCCGGTGCGGCAGCGGCCTCAACCTTGGGGAGCGGCAGGTTGGAGCCCTGGCTGTTGATATAGGCGAGCACATTGGCCCGTTCCTGACCATCATCCAGACCGGCAAAGGTCATCTTTGTGCCCGCAACCATTGCCTTGGGGTTGGCAAGCCACTTGTCCATCGACTTGAAATCCCAGCTGCCCCCCAAACCGGCCAGATCGGGTGAATAGGCGAAGCCGGCTGCATGCTTGCCGATCGGCTTGCCATAAATGGCGTGCAGGTTCGGACCAATGCCATTGGCGCCGCCGGGCGTGATCGTGTGGCACGACATGCACTTCTTGAACGATGCCTCACCCTTCGCGACATCGGCAGTGGCCAGCAGCTGCTCGATCGGCACAGCGGCGGCAGCGCCGCCTTCTGCGGCTACGCCAGCGATCTTGTAACCCATCGTTTCAGGGCGATGGTTGGCGTCCGCCCCGAAGTGGCGGTGACTGATGCTCGAAAGGCCGAGCGCGACGATCCCGGAAAACAGCGCCCATCCAGCGATCGTATTGAAATTGTCTTCCATCGAAATAAGCCCCGTAGCTCTAGCCTTGGCGAATGCGCGCCGCTCTAGTCAGCACCTGCCGTCAGTGCAAGAGCCATTGCGGGAAATCGCCAACATCCTTAAGCGACGCGGCGATCATGCACAGTTTTCCTGCCCCCGCCCTCGCCCTGGTCGATCAATTGACCGCCGCCGCAACCGAAAGTCCGGCGCGAGCCATGTCCTTTCAGGGCGCGCCCGGCTGCAATGGCCATCGTGCGGCGCTGGAATATGACGAACAGTGCCTGCCGCTCCCCTGCTTCAGCTTCGAAGATGCGCTCGAAGCGGTCAAGGAAGGCAAAGCAGACAAGGCGATCATCCCGATCGAGAATTCGCAGCATGGCCGGGTTGCCGATATCCACTTCCTGCTGCCGGAGAGCGGGCTGTACATCGTCGGCGAATACTTTCTCCCGATCTCCTATGCCCTGATGGGCCTGTCCGAAGGGCCCTTCGCCGCCGCTTACAGCCACCCGCAAGCGCTGGGGCAGACCCGTCGCTATCTGCGGGAACGCGGCATCGTGCCCATGGCCTATGCCGATACTGCCGGTGCTGCTGCGTTCGTCAAGGAACAGGGCGATATTGCTGCCTGCGCCATTGCGCCCCGCATCGCCGCCGAGCTCTACGGCCTCAAGATCATTGCCGAAGGCATCGAAGACGCGGCCGACAACACCACGCGATTCGTCGTACTCGCCCGGGCACCACTCGACGCCAGAATGCTTGTCGGCAAGCCCGCGATGACGACCATGGTGTTCGAAGTGAACAATGTGCCCGCAGCGCTCTACAAGGCGCTGGGCGGCCTCGCCACGAATGGCGTCAACATGACCAAGCTTGAAAGCTACCAGAAAGGCGCGAGTTTTGCCGCGACCATGTTCTACGCCGACATCGTCGGGACGCCCGGCGAACCGGCGATCGACCGCGCGATCGAGGAACTGGCATTCCATTGCAAGGATCTGCGGATTCTGGGCACTTACCCGCAAGGCATGCAGCGCGGCTAACTTGCACCGCATGCCCTCGCGTGCCAGACATTCCCGGTGACGGCAAAGACTGAGCAGATCGCAGGGTCGACAGCGCAATCGGACGCATTGGCGCGCCTGGGAGGCGATCCGCGCTGATGCCGAGATCCAGTTTGCGCCCCTCCAACCGGTAAAACCTCCCGAAATGCCTGGCTGGCTCAAGGCGCTCGGCCAATGGCTGCGCGAGGTTTTCGGACCGCTTGGCGAAGCGCTCGGAATGTCGTGGCCAACTATGAAAATCGTCCTGATCTCGCTGGCAGCGTTGATGGCACTGTTCCTGTTGTGGCGCTTGGTAATCGAGCCGATCATCGCCAGACAGCGCAAACCCGGGGCCGAAACCGATCCGGAATGGGCTCCGGCCCGGGCTGCCGCTGTCGCCCTGCTGGAAGATGCCGACCGGCTCGCTGCGGAAGGCCGCTTTGGTGAGGCGGCACATCTGCTGCTCCGGCGCAGCGTATCGCACATTGCCGAGGCCAAACCCGGCTGGCTACATCCGGCAAGCACCGCGCGCGAGATTGCACACTTGCCGATGCTGTCCGAACGCGCCCGCAATGCCTTCGGGACAATCGCCGTGCGGGTCGAGCGCAGCCTGTTCGCCCTGCGCGATCTTGATGCCGGCCGACTGGAAAACTGCGCGCGAAGCCTACTCGGAATTTGCCCTGGCCGAGCTTGCCGCATGAGCGATGCGGGTGCCAACCCTTTCAATCCGCGCGTGGTGCTGGCCATGGTCCTGTTCGGCGCGGTCACCTTCATCGCGCTGCTGTGGATGATCGGCGCGGGAATGACAGGCGGATCCACCAACGACGGCGGTGGCCATGCCGGGGGCAAGGGTCTCAATGGCTATGCAGCCCTCGCCAGCTATCTCGAAAGGCGCGGCATCGCGATCAGGCGGGTCCAGAGCAAGGGCGCACTTTCGGGGCCGGAGCTGCTGGTGCTGACCCCTCCCCACCTGACTGAACCCAAGGAACTGGACCGGATTGTTGGCGCACGCCATGTGGTTGGGCCCACCATGGTCATCCTGCCCAAATGGAAAACCGCGAAGGTCCCGCCGGAGCAGACCAAAGGCAAGAAGGGCTGGGTGTTCCTGGCAGGCGCCATGCCGGTTGAATGGCCGGGCTTTCGCGATGATGTTTCGCTTGCGCTTGAACCAGCCATCAAGGGCGGCAAAGTCTCGGCGCAAGGCCGCAGCACACAGGCCGTGCTGCCCGATGGCAGTGCGGTGCAGTCCGGCGGCGGAAATTTGCTGGTTCCGCTGGTCGTTTCGCAGCCGGGGGGGCGAATTCTCGCCGGCTATATCGACGACGGCGGGGCCTATCCCCAGCTTGAGGACCTGGCTTTGGCCGCACCTGCAAGCCTGGCCGACGATGAAGATATCTACCCGCTTGTGATGGTGTTCGAGCCCGACCTGCTGAACAATTATGGCATGAAGAACCCCGCCAACGCGCAGCTTGCCGAACAACTGATCCGCGCGGCATCGGGCGATGCGGACGGTCCCGTGATCTTCGATCTCACCTTCAATGGCCATGCCCGCTCCGCCAACCTGCTGACGCTGGCATTCACCCCGCCGTTCCTCGCGGCAACGCTGTGCCTGCTGATTGCGGCGATTGCGCTTGGCTGGAAAGCATTCCTGCGCTTCGGACCGCCGCGCGCGGCAGTGCGCGCCATCGCATTCGGCAAGCGTGCACTCGTTGCAAATGCCGCAGGCCTGATCCGCCGCACCCACCGCCTGCATCTGGTAACCGCGCCCTATGCCGATCAGGCCCGCGAACGGCTCGCCCGGGCGCTTGCCTTGCCGCGTCTTGCCGATGCCGCCGCAACCGAAGCGGCGATCGACCGGGCACTGGCCGGGCGCAAGGGCAATCCGGCACCATTCTCCACGGTTGCCAGGCGGCTGCGCAATGCCAGCCGTTCCAATGCCATTCTCGAAGCAGCGCAAGACCTGCACGCGCTTGAAAGGACCCTGAAGCGATGAGCGAATCCCAGACCATGACCCTTGCCCAGGTCGGCCAGCTTGCCGCCGCAATCCGGGGCGAGATCGGCAAGGCGGTGGTCGGTCAGACCGCGACGGTGGATCACCTGTTGATTGCCTTGCTCGCCCGGGGCCACGTTCTGCTTGAGGGCCCGCCAGGCACGGCAAAGACTTTCCTCGCGCAATGCTTCGCTGCCAGCCTCGGCCTCCATTTCGGCCGTATCCAGTTCACCCCCGACCTGTTGCCCGGAGACATTCTCGGCTCCAACCTGTTCAACTTCCAGACCAGCCAGTTCACCCTCACCCGCGGCCCGATATTCTGCGACCTTCTGCTCGCCGACGAGATCAACCGCACCCCGCCCAAGACCCAGGCGGCGCTGCTCGAGGCGATGCAGGAGCGGCGGGTGACGCTCGACGGCGCAGTGCATTCGCTGCCCGATCATTTCATGGTGGTGGCGACCCAGAACCCGATCGAGAGCCAGGGCGTCTATCCGCTGCCCGAGGCCCAGCTCGACCGGTTCCTGTTCAAGCTGCTGGTGCCCTATCCCAGCCTTGAGGAAGAGGCGCGGATTGTCGCGCGCTTCGGTGAGCAGAGCGGACCGCCAAGACCCGCCGACCTCGGGGTGAGCGCTGTCGCCAATGCCGCCACGCTCGATGCGGCAACCCGGGCGGTCAAGGGCGTGACCCTGGCCGATAGCGTGATCGACTATGTCGTGCGGCTGGTTCGCGCCACCCGCGAAAGTGCCGATCTTTCGTGCGGTGCCTCGCCGCGTGCCGCCGTAGTGCTGGCCAATGCAGCCAGGGCCCGCGCCGCGCTCGACGGGCGCGATTATGTTGTGCCGGACGATGTCAAGGCGCTGGCAACCGCCGTGCTGCGTCACCGGCTGTTGCTGAGCCCGGCGGCGGAAATCGAGGGCAAGCAGGTCGAGGCGCTGGTCGCCGAGATGGTCGAACAGACGGAAGCGCCGCGCTAGAGCAGATGGCGTCAGGTTGCACCGCCGTGACGGAGCCGATTTTGGCCCAGTGCAAGGAGTGAGGAGAGGAGCCATGCCAAAGCATAGTGACCGACGAAGGACGCAGCAATGGGCCACGGCCCGCCTGGGGTTGCCTTGGAATCGCGTCGCTGGCACGGGCCACCAGCCCGCGCTGCGCGACGCTCCTTGCCGAGATGCTTCCAAAGGCAATCACGGCGATGCAACCTAACGTATCTGGCTCTAGGTGCCTTCCCTGCCGATCCTCGTCCCCACTTCCCGCGCGGCGATCCTGATCGCCTTGGCCGCGCCGATTGCGCTGGTCATTGCCGCTGCTGCGCCTGCCGCATGGATTGCTGCCCCGGCACTGGGCGGTGCGCTGCTGGTGCTGGTGATTTTCGACGCGCTTGCTGCTGGCAGGCTCGCAGACGTGCGGATTGACATGGCCTCCGATGTCGAAGTCGGGGCGGAAGGCTGGCTCCGGATTTTCGCAGGATTTCAGGGGGGGAAGCCGCAGCGCGGTTGAATGCGCCATTGCTGCCGATGCCCGCCTTCTGCCCGGCGGCCGGGCAGAACAAGCGCTCATCGCCCAGCCCGAAGGCAATTGGCAGGCCGGGATCGGCTATCGCCCGACCCGGCGCGGCACCGGCATGGTTGAGCGGGCCTGGCTGCGCTGGACCGGACCACTGGGACTTGGCGCCCGGCAGATTTCCCGCCCGATTGGCCGGGAGGTGCGGGTTTTGCCCAATATCGGCGATGTCCGCTCGCCCGCCTTGCAGACCTTCCTGCGCGATGCCCAGACCGGCCTGATAGCCCGGCGAATCCGCGGCGAAGGAACGCAGTTCGAGGCCCTGACCGAATATCAGGCAGGCATGGACCGCCGCCGGATCGACTGGAAAAGTTCGGCCCGGCACACCCACCTGTTCGCCCGCGAATACGAGACCGAGCGCAACAACCAGATCGTTTTCGCCTTCGATTGCGGGCAGACGATGTGCGAACCTGTGGCAGATATGCCCCGGATAGACCGGGCCGTTTCAGCCGCATTGCTCACTTCCTACGTCGCGCTCAAGGGCGGTGACCGGGTGTCCCTGTTTGGTTTTGCCGCAAGACCCGGACCGATGACCCCATTCATCTCCGACACCCGAGAGTTCCACCGCCTGCAAAGCGCCGCCGCCGCGCTCGACTATCATGCGCAGGAACCCAATTTCACTCTTGCTCTCGCCACCCTGGCGGGCAAGCTCAAGCGGCGCTCGCTGATCGTGGTGTTCAGCGATTTCACCGATCCGACCAGCGCCGGACTGATGATCGAGAGCATCTCCCGCCTGGTCTCGCGCCACCTGGTGCTGTTCGTCACCATGATGGACGAGGAACTTGAGGAGATCGCCACCGACGCCCCCGGCGACATGCAGAAGCTGGCCATGGCGGTGGCGGCGGATTCGCTGCTGCGGCAGCGCGCATTGGTGATCGGAAAGCTGAGGCAACTGGGCGTCGATGTGGTCGAAGCGCCCTATGGCCAGATCGGCACCCGGCTGATCGATGCCTATTTCGCGATCAAGCGCAAAGGGGCGATCGGGTGAACGAACAGAGCGCCATCGAACAGGCAGCGCTGCGCTCGGACAGGTTCCGGCTGGAACGCGAGGCTGACTGGCAGCGGCTGGACGGCATCGTCACCCGGATGGAAAAGGGCCGCCTGCGCCGCCTGTCCGATCAGGATGTGCTGGACCTGCCGGTGCTCTACCGCACAGTCGCCTCCAGCCTTTCCATCGCGCGGGAAACCTCGCTCGATGCCGCTACCCTCGCCTATCTTGAGGCGCTGGTGCAGCGCGCATGGTTCCTCGTCTACGGCCCGCGCGCCTCGCTGTGGACCTGGCTCAGGCGGTTCCTCGGCGGCGGGTGGAGCGCCAGCGTGAGGGCGATATGGCCCGATCTGCTGATTGCGCTGGCGGCAATGGTGGCGGGCACGGCGGCGGGCTGGCTGCTGGTGGCGAGTGATCCTGAGTGGTACTATTCGCTGGTCCCCGGCCAGTTCACCGATGCGCGCGTGCCGGGAGCCAGCCGCGAGGTGCTTTACGATACCCTGTTCGGCAAGGCGGACGGAGACGATGCGCTTTCGTCATTCGCCGCCTACCTGTTCAGCAACAACGCCCAGGTTGCAATCCTCGCCTTTGCGCTGGGATTTGCTTTTGGAATTCCTTCGCTGATGCTGCTGGTGCAGAATCTGGCGACCATGGGGGCCATGCTGTGGTTGTTTCACGGCCAGGGCCTGCTGATCGATTTTATCGGCTGGCTTTCGATCCACGGCACCACCGAACTGTTCGCAATCCTGCTGGCGGGCGGAGCCGGGCTGCACATTGGCCGCTCGATGGCCTTTCCCGGTGAAAGGCCGATCCTGCAGGCTGCCGCCGAAGCGGGCACCCGCGCGGCGCAAGTGATGGCGGGCGTGGTGCTGATGCTGGTCGTCGCCGCGATTCTCGAAGGCTTCGCGCGGCAGTTGATCAACGAAACGGCGGGGCGATTTGCGGTCGGCGGCTTCATGCTGCTGTTCTGGCTGACCTATTTCTTCGCCTTCCGACGCAACGCCAATGGAGCCGGCGAGCGGTGAGCACCCCGCCCGACCGCCTGCGCCGCAGCAACCGCGACCGCATCATGGTGACGCCGGAAGGCATTGCCCTGCCAATCACTCTGGCCAGCCGGGGAACGCGGTTCGGCGCCCTGCTGCTCGACCTGTCGATCATCGGCCTGCTGATCATTGCCACTACCATCGCCCTGATCTCGATTGCCGGGGGCACCGCCGTATTCGCCGACCGGGCAGGGCAAAGCGGCGCCGCGATGCATGCTCTGGAATTGCTGTTCATTCTGTGGATCGCGGCGATGTTCCTGTTTCGCAACGCCTACTTCCTGTTCTTCGAGCTCGGCCCACGCGGGGCGACGCCGGGCAAGCGGATCACCGGCATCCGCATTGCCGCGCGCGATGGCGGTCGGCTGACCGCCGAAATGGTCATTGCCCGCAACCTGCTGCGCGATATCGAGCTGTTCCTGCCGCTGGTGTTCCTGATGTCGGCGAGCGATGGCGGCGACATGGGCGCGGCAGGTCTGGCCTCAACCGCCTGGTTCCTGATCTTTGCGCTGTTCCCGTTTTTCAACAGGGACCGGCTGCGTGCAGGCGATCTGATCGCCGGATCGTGGGTGGTCGAAGCGCCCAGGGTCAAATTGCAGGCGGCGATGTCGGCCTCCAGCCAGTCGCAACCAACCGGCTTCGCCGCAGGCTACCGGTTCGGCGAGGCCGAACTTTCGGTCTACGGCGAATACGAGCTGCAAACCCTCGAACGCGTGCTGCGCGACAATCGCCCCGAAGCGCTGCGCCCGGTCTATGAAGCGATCTGCGCCAAGATAGGCTGGACCGCAGGCGGCGGCGACGAGAAAGCCTTTCTGGAAGCCTACTACACCCAATTGCGCGCGCGGCTGGAAAGCGGCATGAGAATGGGCAAAAGGAAAGCTGACAAGTTTGCCGGAAGTGAAACCCGATGATCCTCCGTCCCGCCTCGTCCGCTGACACTGCCGCGCTCGCCAGGCTGGGCGAGGACAGTTTTGTCGCCAAATTCGGCGCGATGTATCGCCCGCAGGATCTGGCTACATTTCTGGCAGAGGTGTTTTCGCACGAGGCCATTGCCGAAGAGATTGCCAATCCCGGGCGGCTCTACAGGCTGGCCGAGCTGGACGGCAAATTGGCGGGATACTGCAAGCTGGGCCTGACCTGCGGCTGGCCGGAATATGCCCGGGGCCAGAACGTGATCGAACTCAAGCAGCTTTACACTGACCCCGGCCTCACCGGTAAAGGCATTGGCGCGGCGCTGATGGACTGGGCTTTGGCCGAAGCCCGCGCGCGCGGGGCCGATGAAATGCAGCTTTCGGTGTGGAGCGGCAACGAAGGGGCGCAAAAGTTTTACGCGCGCTATGGTTGCCACAAGGTGGCCGATATCGAGTTTCGCGTCGGCGAGCAGATCGACGACGAATATCTCTTCGCGGTAATGCTCTAATTAAATTGTCACTACAGCCTAAACTCTGTTTCAGTTACACTGAAACAGAAGCGGCACCGGCCCTCTCCCCCGCCCGACCACCCAAAGGTTACACTTGTCGGGTGGTCGGGCGGGGGAGAGGGCCGGTGCCGCTTCCACGCAAGTGGAACAGACTTTCTATGACTTTCCGTCGTGGCAATCCTCGAAAAGACACTTGCCAAAACCGACCGCATCGATGCCGGGATCCTGGCCCGGATGGCGACCGCGCTTCAGCCCGATGTCCGGCCTGTCAAAGGTCCGGAACTGGCACAGTTGGCCGAGTTGATGAATGCACGCGACGGACTGGTCAGGGATAGAACAGCCCTCAAGAACCGCGAGAAAAACTTGGCGCTGCCTTTGCTCAAACGCCAGGCCAAAGCACGCCTTGAGCAGATTGCACGGCATATCGAGGCCATCGACAAGCAGGCACAGGCTCTCATCAACGCGGATGCCGCCTTGGCGCGCAAACGGGAGATCATCTCTAGCATCAAAGGCCTGGGACCAATCACTGCCGCACAGCTGATCGCCACCATGCCCGAGCTGGGCGCACTCGAAAACAAACAGGCCGCATCGCTCGCCGGCCTCGCACCGATCACACGGCAATCAGGCCAATGGACTGGTAAAGCCCACATCCATGCAGGCAGGGCAAACGTCCGGCAGTCCCTCTACATGCTCTAACGCATCGTGCTGCGCGCCAGCCGGGCGATGAGCGACAACAGACCCGGATAATTGGCCCCCTGATAGGTCGATGTCGGCCCCAGTTCCGCGGTCAGCCGCCGGTGCGCCTCGCCCAGCGCATGATAGGGCAGACTCGGCAGCAGGTGGTGCGTGGCATGATAGCGCAGGCCAACCGGTGCCCATAGCTGGGGCATCGGCCCCGGCGGCGGAACGTTGACCGAATCGAGGTATTGCGCGGTAACGGTCATCGCATCGCCCTCGTTGGTCCACAGGTGGGCGGCAAGGGTGCGCAGCTGGTTGAGAACCGCAGTCGCGGCGATCACCGCCAGTGCTATCAGCAAGGGACGCCAGCCAGCCCAGTATGAAGCGGCAAGCAGGGAAATTGACCAGAGCGAAGCGCCCAATTCCTGCCAGAACACCAGCCGCGCAAATTCGCCCTCGGGCGCTCGGCGGCGGAAGGCGGGGTTGGTCGAGAGCGAGGAAAAGCGCTCCCAGACAAACTTTCTGAGCGGGGGCAAAATGACCCCCAACGGCACCAGCACCGCGCAGCGCAGCAGCAAGGCCGGGGGCAGCAAAACCGCAATCACCAGAAATAGCGGCAAGGTCCACGGTTTCATCAGGCCGAGCGGCAGATATTCCGGATCCTCGGCGGTGCCATAGCGGGTGCGGGCATGATGGAGCGTGTGAACCCCTTCATACATGAAAGAAGGGGTGAGCAGCGGGATGCCCACCAGCAGGTTCCAGACGAGACGGAAGCCCGGCAGGGCATCGCGGTGAATATGGGTCAGCTCGTGGATGAACAGCAGCGCCCGGTAGAGCGCCAGCGCCGCCACCACGCCCGAAGCAAGCGCCAGCCAGGGGTCGGTCAGAATGATCGCGCACGCCAGCCCGGCATAGCCGAGCAGGGCCGATCCCAGCATGTCTGGCCAGTAGATCGAGGCACGCGCTTCACCCAGATCGCGGGTCAGCTCCACTGCGGCGCGCAGCATCGCCATATCGTCCCCAACTGCCTTGGCAGGGGTTTCCGCGCTGGGTTGAGGTTGATAGGCATTCATGAAAGAGCGGCCATTCCCTTGCCATATTCAGCGGCCAGCTTAACAAGCCTGCAAGCCATTCGCATTGCCCCGTGGCACCCAACTAAGGCAAAACCGTGACCCAGCCAGATATAACGATAACGCCGGTTTCCACCAGTGGTGAGCGGGAAGAGTTTGTAGACTTCGGCTATCGGATCAATGCCGCCGATCCCAATTACGTCCCCAATCTCCATAGCGAGGAAATGGGCAAGTACACCCCCGGCAAGAATCCGTTCTTCGAGCATGCCCGCCACCAGCTGTTTCTCGCCCGGCGCGGCGGCGCGGTGGTGGGACGCATTTCTGCCCATATCGACGAACTGGCTCTCCAGCAGCCGGCGGAAAAGGGCATGGGTCCGGGCACCGGCAACTGGGGGGCGCTGGAGACCGAGGACGAAAATGTCGCCAGGTTGCTGATCGCCACAGCCGAAGACTGGCTGCGCGGCCAGGGCATGACCAGAGTTCTCGCGCCGATGAACCTTTCGATCTGGGAGGAGCCGGGCATCCTGGTCAAAGGCCACGATCACCCGCCGATGTACATGATGGGCCACCAGGCCCCGCGCTATCAGCGCTGGATCGAGCGCGATGGCTATCAGCTGGTCAAGAAGCTCTACACCTACGATCTCGATATCACGAAAGAGTTCCCGCCGCTGATCCAGCGCATTGTTTCCTCGGGCGAGAAGAACGAGAAAATACGCATCCGCCGGGTCGATCTCGCGAATTTCGAGCGCGATGTGCAGATCCTCTGCCATATCCTCAACGATGCCTGGTCCGACAACTGGGGCTTCGTGCCGTTCACTGAAAGCGAGATCGCCTACACCGCCAAGTCGCTGAAACCGATCGTCAAGCCGGACCTGATCCGCTTCGCCGAATACGAGGGCGAGCCGGTCGCCTTCATGATGACCATTCCCGATCTCAACCAGGTGTTGAAACGGGCCAATCGCGCCAGCGGCAAACCCTCGCTGCTCGGCTGGGCCAGGCTGGGCCTGTGGCTGATGCGGCCCAAGCCGGCCGATATGCGGGTGCCGTTGATGGGTGTGCTCAAGAAACTGCAGGCCTCGCGCCTGGCCAGCCAGCTGGCCTTCATGATGATCGAATTCATCCGCCGCGATGCCATTGCCAATTTCGACGGAAAACGCGGCGAGATCGGCTGGATCCTGGAAGACAACCAGGGGATGGTGGCCATCGCCGAGACGATCGGCAGTGTCATCAACAAGCAGTATAACATCTACGAAAAGGTGCTTTGATCAATCCTCCCCGGAACGGGGAGGGGGACCATCCAAAGGATGGTGGAGGGGCACGGGCCGGGTCTCGTGAATTCGCACGATCCGCTACCCGCAAACCTCGGTTATCCCGGCGACTGACTGATTATGCGGGACCGGTGATCACTGCCTGTACCCCTCCACCAGCTATGCTGGTCCCCCTCCCCGTTCCGGGGAGGATTTTCGGTCCACAGCCGCTGTCACCGCCACATCCATCGTCACATTGCCCAGCGTGCGCACGATATCAGGCAACATTTCGACCGCAACCAGCAGCGCCAGCGGGCCGATCGGGACGCCCATGGCCAGCGCGATCGGGCCGGTGGAGGTGACAAAGCTGATCGTGCCGGGAAGTGAAGGCGAGCCCAGCATCGCCAGCATGGCAACTGCCGCTCCAGCGAGCAAAGTGGCGGGCGTAAGCTCAACCCCGGTCAGCTGCGCGACATAGGCAACCACCGCCAGGTTCATCGCCGGGCTGGTCGCGCGGAACAACGCCACTGCGAGCGGCAGGACGAAATCGGCGCTGGTCTCCCTCACCCCCAGTTTGCGGCAGGCGGCGAGCATTGCGGGCAGACTGGCGAGCGAGCTCTGGGTCGAGATGGCGACGGCCTGCACCGGCAGCATCGCCTTTGCGAAAGCCAGCGGGCTTTGCCGCCCGGCCACTGCGGCCAGCAGGTATCCCGCCAGCATGACCAGCACCCCGATGGCCGAGACCAGCGCAATATAGTGCCCCAGCACTGCGATCATCGCCGAGCCGCTTTGCGCCGCCACCCCCAGCGCCAACGCGAAAACGCCGATCGGCGCCAGTTTGAGCACCCAGCCGATCACCACCATCATCGCGGCTGCAATCGCCTCGAACAGGCTGCCAAGGGTGCGTCGCGGCTCGCCGGGCAGACGCGCGGCAGCAAGTGCGAACAGTGCCATGAACAGGATCACCGGCAGGATCGCGCCTTCGGCTGCGGCTGAAATCACATTGCCGGGAATGAGCGTGGCGAGATATTCGCCCAGGCCCGGGACCACGCCAGCCGCTTTCTCGTCCGCCCCGCGCAGCGCCTCAGCCGCCCCTGCCGGAACCGGGAAGAACCTCAGCAACAGCGGCATCATCAGCGCTGCCATCGCCGCTCCGCCAAGCAGAACTGCAGCAAACAGGCCCAAAGTCCGGCGCGCCATCGCGCCCGCCGAAGCCGCGGCCACCGTGCGCAGGATTCCGGTGAAGATCAGCGCAGAGACCAGCGGCAAAATCGTCATCTGCAAGGCCTTGAGCCACAGCGCGCCGAGCGGCCCGGTTGCTGCCACAACAGGCGCGAGCGCCGAACTTCCCTGCAGCAGCATGCCCAGCAACAGTCCCGCTACCAGACCCGCAAAAGTCCACAGCGCCGGAACCCGGATTTCCGGCATCGCCGCCGCGCCTGCTTCCCCGGCCATGCAATCTCCCCGGCAAAATCCCTATTCCGGGCGTGACATTAGCGCCGCCCCGCGACATAGCAATCGCCGGGAAAACGCAGCTGGCGGGACGTACATGGCCAAGGCATATTTCGGCACCGACGGCATTCGCGGGCGCACCAACAAGGGGGTGATGACGGCGGCTGTCGCGATGAAAGTCGGGCAGGCGGCCGGAACGCATTTCCAGCGCGGCGCCCACCGCCACCGGGTGGTGATCGGCAAGGATACGCGGCTTTCGGGCTACATGCTGGAAAACGCCATGGTGGCCGGCTTCACCAGCGTTGGCATGGACGTGATCCTGCTCGGTCCGATGCCGACCCCGGCCGTGGCGCTGATGACGCGTGAAATGCGTGCCGATGTCGGCGTGATGATCTCGGCCAGCCACAACCCCTATGAGGACAACGGCATCAAGCTGTTCGGCCCGGACGGATTCAAGCTTTCCGACGCCGACGAGGCGACCATCGAGGCGATGCTGGGCAGCAGCGTTGCGCTTGCTGCCTCCGAAGACATCGGCCGGGCCCGGCGTATCGAGGATGCCCGCGGGCGCTATATCCACGCGGTCAAGAACTCGGTGCCGGACAATGTGCGCTTTGACGGACTGAAGATCGTGGTCGATTGCGCCAACGGCGCGGCCTACCAGGTCGCTCCCTCGGCGATCTGGGAACTGGGCGGCGAAGTTGTCGCCATCGGCGTTACGCCCAACGGCAAGAACATCAACGACGGCGTCGGCTCGACCGCGCTGGGCGCAATCAAGGAGGCGGTGGTTCGTGAGGGTGCCGATATCGGCATCGCGCTCGATGGCGATGCCGACAGGCTGATTGTGGTCGATGAAAAAGGCCAGACCGTCGACGGCGACCAGATCATGGCGCTTGATCGGCACGCGCTTTGCCAGCCAGGGCACGCTCCGGGGCGGCGGCGTGGTCGCCACGGTCATGTCCAACCTCGGGCTCGAGCGCTACCTCAAAGGCAAGGGCCTGGAGCTCTACCGCTCAGCGGTTGGTGACCGCCATGTGCTTGAAATGATGCGCAAGAAGGGCTGCAATGCGGGCGGCGAACAGAGCGGCCACATGATCCTGCTCGATCATGCGACCACCGGTGACGGCACCATCGCCGCGCTGCAGGTGCTGGCCGCGCTGGTCCAATCGGGCAAGCGGGCGAGCCAGCTGCTCCATCTGTTCGACCCCGCGCCGCAGGTGCTCAAGAACGTGCGCTTCGGCGGCGGTGAGCCATTGGCCGACAAGCGCGTGAAGGCCGCTATCCGCGATGCCGAGAAGCTGCTTGCGGG
Organism: uncultured Alphaproteobacteria bacterium; assembly: GCA_963732725.1. Taxonomy (GTDB): domain Bacteria; phylum Pseudomonadota; class Alphaproteobacteria; order Sphingomonadales; family Sphingomonadaceae; genus Novosphingobium. The sequence goes on from CAVTAQ010000003.1 coordinate 282,756, forward strand.
CAAGGGCCGGCTGGTGATCCGCCCATCAGGCACCGAACCGGTGATCCGGGTGATGGCCGAAGGCGACGATGCGGGCGAGGTTGAGGCGGCGGTCGATTCGATCTGCGAGGCGGTGAAAGTCGCGGCGGCATGAGCCTGGAGATGCGGCCCGATTGCGAGCGCTGCGGCTGCGATCTGCCCGCCGAGGCCCCCGGTGCCTTTATCTGCAGCTTCGAATGCACCTTCTGCGCCGAATGTTCGGACGTGCTGGATGATCGCTGCCCCAATTGCGGCGGCGAGCTGATGGACCGGCCGACCCGGGCAAAGCATCTGCATGCCAGTTCCCCGCCATCGGCGGTGCGGAAGTTTCGCGGCGGGTCCGGGGGGTGATCCCTCCCCCCATCCTGGCCCCTCCCCGCATCCTGACAATTGCCGGGTCCGACAGCTCGGGCGGCGCTGGGATTCAGGCGGATATCAAGACCATCACCATGCTGGGCGGCTATGCGATGAGCGCGATCACGGCAGTGACCGCACAGAATTCGCTGGGGGTTTCGGCGGTGGAAGTGCTTTCGCCGGATATGGTCGCCGCGCAAATCGACGCCTGCCTGAATGATATCGGCGCCGACGCGGTCAAGATCGGCATGCTCGGTTCGGCTGCCATTGCCCATTGTGTGGCAGACCGTCTTGAGAGCCTCACGATCCCGGTGGTGTTCGACCCGGTAATGGTGGCGACAAGCGGCGCGGGTTTGGCCGATCAGGCGACAATCGAGGCGTTTGAACGGTTGATCGCCCTGGCAAGGCTGGTGACCCCCAACCTGCCAGAACTCGCGGCGCTGGGCGGCGAAGCGGCGCTGACGGCAAGGGCAAATGCAGTGCTGGTCAAAGGCGGGCATGGCGATGGCGACATGCTGGTTGATCGGCTAGTTACCCCGGTTGGCGAAATCGCCCGCTGGGAAGATGCCCGCATCGATACCCGCCACACCCACGGCACGGGCTGCACTCTGGCCAGCGCGATTGCGACCGGGCTGGGCGCGGGGCTGGAACTCGAAGCAGCGATCACAAACGCCCGCCAGTTCGTCCGGGCCGCCCTGCTCGCCGCCCCCGGCTTCGGTTCAGGCCACGGTCCGATGGGGCATCAGGCGGTGCAATCGAGCTCGTAAAACCGCACGATCTCCGCCCAGGCCTGCTCCGCCGTTTCCACCGGGGTAAACAGGTTTACATCATCCGGGGAAATCACGCCCTCTTCGGCCAGCGCCTCGAAATTCACCACCCGGCTCCAGAAATCCATGCCGAACAGCAGGATCGGGATCGGCTTCATCTTGCCGGTCTGGATCAGGGTGAGCAGTTCCATGAATTCGTCGAGCGTGCCGTAGCCGCCGGGGAACACCGCCACCGCCCTCGCCCGCAGCAGGAAGTGCATCTTGCGCAGCGCGAAGTAGTGAAACTGGAACGAGAGATCAGGGGTGACATAGGTGTTGGGCGCCTGCTCGTGCGGCAGGACGATGTTGAGGCCGATCGAATCCGCACCCACATCCGCCGCGCCGCGATTGGCTGCCTCCATGATCGAGGGCCCGCCGCCCGAGCAAACCACGAACTGCCGCATGCCGTCTTCGACAATGCCGCATTCGCTGGCCAGGCGCCCGAGCTTGCGGGCCTCGTCGTAGTATCTGGCCTTGGCAGCGAGGCGCGCGGCGACCGGCGAGCCATCCCCCGCCCCCTCGGCAACCGCCTCCGGGGATGGAATCCGCGCTGACCCGTAGATTACCAACGTCGAGCCGATTTTCGCTTCTTCCAGCAGCATCTCGGTCTTGAGCAGTTCGAGCTGGAAGCGCACCGGGCGCAATTCCTCGCGCAGCAGGAAATCGGTGTCGCGGAAGGCCAGCTTGTAGCTCGGGCTCCGCGTCTGCTCGGTCTCGGTGGTATGCGACTCGACGAACGAGGCTTCCTGTTCGGCCTTGTAGAAACGGCGGCGGGTGAGGCGTTTATCGGGCTGGTTCATTTCAGCCCTTTGGCAGGAATGCCTCAGCCTTGGAAGATCGCCATGCGATCAGCGAAGATCATGGCCGCAGCGCAAACGCAGACCAGCACCGTGCGGGCACGGTCGATCGCAGCAAAAGAAACAGCACGTTCCATGGCCGTGATTATCCGCCCAGGTCCTTGCCGAAAGGTTAAACCGGCCGATCTCAGGCTTGGGGCATTTGCTGGCTGGCGCAATGGAACCCGCCGCCGCCCGACAGCACGGCATCGGCAGGCAGGCCGATGGTCTCACGATCCGGGAACAGCGCGGCGACAGCGGCAACCCCGTCGGCATCGTGGGGCGAGCCGAAGGTCGGCACCACCGCCAGCTGCGAGGTGATCGCAAAATTCATGTAGCTGGCCGGCTCGACCCGCCCTTCCCGTTCGATCCTGCCGGGCGAAGGCACTTCGCGCAGCTGCACCCCGAAGGCCTTGGCGCGGGCTGCCGCGTCAGCATAGATCGCCGCGTTGGGGTCGTCCCGCCCGGTGGCGCGCGGCAAGGCCAGGGTGTTTGGCCCAACGAAGCGGGCCAGATTGTCGACATGGCCGTCGGTGTGATCATTGATCAGCCCCTCGCCAAGCCACAGCACCCGCTCGAAGCCGAGGTCCTGCCTCAGGCGCGCTTCGATCTCCGCGCGGGAAAGATGCGGGTTGCGGTTCGGGTTGAGCAGGCATTGCTCTGTCGTGACGACCAGCCCTGCGCCATCGCCATCCACGGCGCCGCCCTCCAGTATCCAGTCACTGGTGACAAGATCCAGCCCGGCATCGCGCGCCAGTTCCGCACCGATGGTCTCGTCCCCCGGCATCAGATATTTGCCGCCCCAGCCATTGAAGCCAAACCGCCGAGCGGCCCGTTTGCCATGGCCGCCCGCCAGTACCAAAGGCCCGGTGTCGCGCAGCCAGACGTCGCCATAGGTGCGGCGCTCCAGGCTGACTTTTGCCGAGCACAGCCGTTTTGCCGCTGCCTCATTGGCCGAGTCGCGCACGATCAGCCGCACCTGCTGCCCGCTCTCCGCGACCGCGTTGGCAAAAGCGGCAATCTGCGCCTGCGCGGGCTGCAGAAAGCCAGGCCACTCGTCTGCGAGATGGGGAAAGCCGATCCACAGCCAGTCCTGCGGATGCCATTCGGGGGGGAAATGCCAAGCCATGGCGCGCCCTTAACGCGTGCAGGCGCTTGCGGGAAGCGCCACAAAGCTGCATCCTTGCCGCAATGAGTGAGCCAGACTGGACCAGCGCCATTTCCCGGGCGAATGCGCACTCGCCGTTCCTCTCCCGCGCCATGCACCGCCTGCCCGAAATGACCGCGCTGCTTGCGGCGGGCAAGGGCGAGGCAGCGCTGGACCTGGCGAAGCGGGCTGGCGAGGGCATCGATGACACCGGCATAGCCTTGCGCCGCGAGCGGCTGGCACTGTCCCTTGCGCTGGGTATCGGTGATCTTGCCGGAGCTTTCCCGCTGGCGCAGGTGATGGCCGAACTCTCCGCATTCGCTGACCGGGCGATGGATGCGGCAATCGCCCATGCCATCCGCAAACGCGTGCCCGATGCCGAGCCTGCGGGATTCCTGGCGCTGGCGCTGGGCAAACACGGCGCGCAGGAGCTCAACTACAGCTCGGATATCGATCCGATCCTGCTCTACGACCCCGAGCTGCTGCCCCGGCGAGAGCGCGACGATCCGGGCGAAGCCGCCGAGCGGGTGGCGCGAACGCTGGTCGAAACACTCAGCCAGGTCACCGACGAAGGCTATGTCTTCCGGGTCGACCTGCGGCTGCGGCCGGCCTCCGAAGTCAGCCCGCTGGCCATCCCCATCGATGCCGCCCTCACCCATTATGAAAGCGAGGCCCTGACCTGGGAACGCGCCGCCTTCATCCGCGCGAGGGCCTGCGCGGGCGACAGGCCGGCAGGTGAAGCCTTCCTGGCAGCGATCCGGTCGTTCGTGTGGCGCAAGAGCCTTGATTTCGGTGCGATTGCCGAAATCGGGCGATTGACCGCCGAAATCCGCGAGACTGGCAGTGCAGCCCCGGTCCCCGGGCCGGGCTTCGATATCAAGCGCGGACGCGGCGGCATCCGCGAGATCGAATTTTTCGCCCAGACCCATCAGCTGATCCATGGCGGCCGGTTGCCAGCATTGCGGCTGCGCGGAACCCGGGCGAGCCTCGATGCGCTGGCTGCGGCGGGGATCATCGCTGCGGAGCAGGCCGCTCTGCTGGGCAAAAGCTATGACCGGCTGCGCACCATCGAACACCGGCTGCAAATGGTCGCCGACCAGCAGACCCACAGCCTGCCCGGCGACAAGGCAGCGATCGAAAATGTTGCTCAGTTGAGCGGATTGGCCAGCGGCGAAGCATTGGTGGCAGAGCTTGGCGGGATTTGCGGGGCCGTCGGCGATCTCTACGACGGGCTGATTGCTGCCAGCGGCAGCGGCCCGGCATCGCCGTCACAAACGATCGGCACCTCGCTGCCGAAGGAACTGGCGCGACTGGGCTTTGCCGAACCCAAGCAACTCGCCGCGCGGATCGAAAGCTGGAATTCGGGCAAAATGCGGGCGCTGCGCAGCGATGCGGCGCGGCTTGCCTATGGCGCGATCCAGCCGCAGCTTCTGGCTGCGCTTGCCGCCTCGCCGGAACCGGACCGGGCAATCATCCGCTGGGAGCAATTGCTCGCCAATCTGCCGAGCGCGGTCAACCTGTTCCGCCTGCTCGATGCGCGTCCCGGCCTGCTGCAACTGCTCGCGCGCATCCTCAGCCTCGCCCCGCCGCTGGCCGATGCGCTGGCCCGGCGTGCCGACCTGCTCGATCCGCTGATCGATGCCAGCGCCTTTGCGCTGCCCGGCAGCGTTGCGGACATTGCCTCGCTATTCTCTGCCGGTGAACAAGGCGGCGATTACCAGAACAGCCTGGACCGGGTCCGCCGCCTGGTTGGCGAACTGCGCTTCATCCTGGGGGTTCAGCTGATCGAATCCGCAAACGATCCCCTGGACATCTCGGCCGCATTGGCGCGCACGGCCGAGGCGGCGATTGTAACGCTGACCGAAGCCACCGTTGCCGAATTCGAACTTGCTCACGGGCGGATTGACGGTTCGCAATTTGTCGTCCTCGGGCTTGGCCGGATGGGCGGCGGCGCGCTGACCCATGCCTCGGACCTCGATCTGGTCTACCTGTTTTCGGGAGGGAACGAGGGCGAATTGGACGGTCGAAGGCCGCTCCCGGCAACGCTCTATTTCAACCGGCTTGCCCAGCGGGTAACCGCAGCGCTGAGCGTACCGACGGCAGAAGGCGCGCTCTACGAGGTCGATACCCGGCTGCGGCCATCGGGCGCGCAAGGGCCGCTGGCAGTGAGCTTCGAAAGCTTCGCGCACTATCAGACAGCGGAAGCCTGGACCTGGGAACACATGGCCCTGTGCCGCGCCAGGGTGCTCTGCAGCGCAGAACAGGACCGCAGCGCGCTGGACACGATCATGCACGCTGTCCTCACCATGCCGCGCGATCGGGACAAACTGCGCGCCGATGTGCTCGACATGCGGGCCACCATGGCCGAGAACAAGCATCCCAAGGGCCTGCTCGACGTCAAATTGATGCGCGGCGGTCTGGTCGATGTGGAATTCATCGTCCACACCCTGCAGCTGCGCGAGGGCAAAGGGCTGATACCGCATCTGGGCGAGGCCGTGCGGGCGCTTGTCGCAGCCGGCCTGCTCGACCCTGCGCTGATCTCCGCGCACGACTTCATGGCCCGGCTGCTTATCGCCGCCCGGCTGCTCGCTCCCGATTGTCAGGAACCGCCGGCTGCCGCGCGCGAAGTGCTTGCCAAGGCCTGCGGTTGCAGCAATTGGGACGCCATGCTGGAAGGCCTTGCATCGGCGCGCAAGGACGTTGCCGCAGCATGGCAGGAACTGTTTGGCGAAAGACTGGAGATCAAGAGATGAGCATCAAGCCAGGCGCGGGCGACGCACTTCCCGATGTGGCGATGGAACTGCCAGACGGCAGCAGCGTCAAGCCATCCGATTTCAAGGGCAGGAAGCTGGTGCTGTTCTTCTATCCCAAGGACGATACGCCTGGCTGCACCGTCGAAAACAAGGACTTTTCGGCGCTTTCGGACGATTTTTCCGCAGCCGGTGTGGCGCTCCTCGGCATCAGCAAGGATAGCCCCGCGCGCCATGTGAAATTCGCCGCCAAATACGAACTCAAGGCCCCGCTTGCCAGCGATGCGGCTGAAGGCGGGCTATCCGACGCGCTTGGCATCTGGACGGAGAAGCAAAATTATGGCCGCACCTACATGGGTATGGTCCGCACCACATATCTGGTCGGAGCCGACGGCAAGATCGCCAGGGTGTGGGACAAGGTGAAGGTCAAGGGCCACGCCGACGAAGTGCTGGCGGCGGCCAGGTCGCTTTGAGCTCAGCGCCGGTTGCCGAGGAAATTCGCGCCGCACTGCTGACGGCAGAACCGCGCGCCAAGGTCATGGCGGCGCGCAAGGTCGCGCGCGACTGGAAACTGGGACGGCTGAGCTTTGCTTTCGATCAGCCGATGCCAGACCGGCCCGCACGGCCCGCGCAGCCCGAACTGCTTGCGCCAAACCGCATGCCCAAGCGCGGGCGCGGCGGGTCAGAGCGCAGCCGGATCGCGCTGTGGCACGCGCTGGCCCACATCGAATTCTCGGCGATCGACCTGGCTCTCGACGCTGCCGGACGATTTGGCGCAGCGATGGGCAAGGCTTTCGTTTCGGACTGGCTGGGGGTCGCAGCGCAAGAAGCGATGCATTTTGCGCTGATTGCGCGGCGGCTGCGCGCACTTGGCAGCCACTACGGCGCGCTGCCTGCGCATGAAGGATTGTGGGATGCGGCCTACGAAACCCGGCACGATGCCGCAGCGAGGCTGGCGGTGGTTCCGATGGTGCTCGAGGCACGCGGACTTGATGTCTCGCCGGCCATGATCGAGCGCCTTCGGCAGGCCGAAGATTTCGGTGGCGCGGCGATCCTGGAACGAATCCTTGACGACGAAATTGCCCACGTCCGTTTCGGCTCAATGTATTTTATCGCACTCTGCAAAGCGCGTGGAGAATCACCTGAGCGCACCTGGAAAAGCTTGGTTAACCGCCATTTTCGCGGGGTCCTGAAGCCACCATTCAACGACTCAGCGCGTGCGGCAGCCGGTTTGTCGCGGTCTTTCTACGCAGGTATTGCCTAGTTAACTTTTACCCCCCTAACGCCAATGCAACGAGATCGCGGCAGTTCCGACGGACTCCAATAATTGCTCCAGTGAGCCGGTGGCTCAGCGGAAATAACGGGTTGCACTGCCGGTATCCTCCTGGTTGCCGGCTGGAAAAAACAAGGTAGTTCGAGTGGTCGATTTCAGGTTTGGCACTAAAGGTCGGATGATCGCGGGCGCTTCGGTTGCCGTTATCACCACCGCATTCGGGGCGATGCCAGCCCTTGCCAGCAGCAGCAATGCTGCCGATATCGCCGCTCCCCTGCGTGCCGCGCAGGAAGCCAGGCAATCCGCACTCAACAGCGGCGACGAAGAATTCCGCAATCTGTTTTCCAGCTGGCGCTCGATGGAGCGTGGCGGAGCCTATGTTGCCAGCAAATCTTCCATTCCGGCTCCTGCCTTTGGCCTGGTGCCGGTTCGCCAGCCCTCTGCTCTCGGCGCGCTGCCCGGTTCGAATCCGGGCCGGGTCTCAATCCCTTCGCGCAGCCCCATTGAAGGGGTCCGTCTGAGCAGCGGCTATGGCATGCGTTATCATCCGGTGCTCGGTCGCCGCCGTGCGCACAAGGGCATCGATCTTGCTGCCCCCTGGGGCACGCCGATCTATGCTTCCGCCGATGGCACGGTTGGCAAGGCTGAATGGTATTCAAGCTATGGGCTCTATGTTGAGCTCGAACATGGCGGCGCAATCGAAACCCGCTATGGCCACATGTCGCGGCTCAATGTCCAGGCCGGGCAGCACGTCCGCAAGGGCGATCTGATCGGCTTCGTCGGCTCGACCGGCCGCTCGACCGGCCCGCACCTGCACTATGAAGTGCGGATCGACGGTGTCGCGGTCAATCCGCTGCCCTATCTCCAGGCTGGCGAATTCAGCCGCGCCTCATCTGCCGATGATGGCCTGGTTTCAGTCGGTTACGGCAAAGCCAAGCGATAAACCCAAGCAACGGGCATCGCAGCAACTGCTGATCGGAACAAGGCGGCGAGCAATTGCCGCCTTTTCCTTGTCAGGAGGCGCTAAAGTGACCGGCGTTCGGCGATCAGATCGAGCGCCAATCTGGTCGGCAGGGGCTGAACCATCCCGCGGTTGTTGAGCAGCATGAAGGCCATCAGCACCGGCATCATCAGCGACTGCACACTGATGACCAGGGCAAAGCCCAGGACCGTTGTCGCCCAGTTGGGAACACCCAGCTCAGTTGTAAACCGAACCACCAAAGTGGCGGCCACCAGTCCGAGCGAAAGCGCCAGCAACAGCGCGCTGGCGATCAGGATGCGAATGAACACGGCCTCGGAGAATACCGAAATCGCGCCGAGGCCATGCGCAACCAGGCCGACGAAATTCATCCTCGACTGCCCGGCATAGCGAAGGCCCCTGCGAGTGGGGACATAAACGACCGGAATGCGGGCCTGGATGACTGCCGCTGGAAAATTGTTCCAGATATGCTGGCTGTTGATTACCCGCCGAACCTGGGCAGCTTGCAGCACGGAAAAATTGCCGAAATTGATCCGCTGGCCAGTGAGGAAACGGAACAGTTTGACGTAGAGCCAGTAGAACAGCCTGAACAGCAAACCCTCCGAGCGCTGGCTGCGCTGCGCGACGAAGGCTTTCCCGGTTTCCTGCTCCGCCCGTTCGGCGAGACCGCGCAATTCGCCCGGCATATCCTCACCATCGGAATCCATGACCGCGACAAGATCGAGGTCGTCTCGTCCGGCAATCGCCATCAGGCCCACTGCTATTGCACGCTGATGGCCGACATTGGCAGCAAGGCGAAGACATTCTATCCGTTCGATCCCGGGCACGGGCAGCAATTGCTCTGGCATAGGTTCGGTTGAACAATCGTCCACCGCGACGATATCGATCGCATAGCCCGAGCCGTCCAACTCCTTTCCGATATCTGCAAGCAGCATGGCCGCCGATTCCCAATCGTTGAACACCGGCATGAGAACTGTCAGTCGGCGCAGCCGATCGGTGCCTTTGCGGTCAGTCATGATTGCGGCTCCCAGCATTTTCAATCAATGGCATCCGGTCGATTTCGTCGGCAAGGCTGCTGTTACCGCAAGGACAGCCAGCGAGGCCAGGGCGAGTGCCGACAATTCGGTGAGGGCAAGCCCGGAAGTTGTCCAGACCATTGGCACCGCCAGCAGCATTGCGGCGCGGGACAGCGCCGCATCTTGTCCAGTCCTGCGCATGGCAAGGCAAGTGGCCGCAATCGTCACTGCCAGACAGCCCGCATTGACGAACCTGATGGTCTGGCGGCTGCATGGCTGTCAGCGGAGAGAGAAAGAAATGCAGGTAGGCATAAAGCGGCCCGGCCAGCAGCCCAAGCAGCGCTGCTCCTGCGAAGGCCGGGATCCGTGCCGCATCCAGCTTCATGCAGCCTCCCCATCGCCGCGCGCAGCCCCGGATAGCGATTTCGCACCGGCAGCAGCAGCGTTTTCCCCGCGTGAGAAGGCCCAGAAGTGATTGAGCAGGAAGCTCAGCAGCGGATAGACAACCGCCACCACCAGTGCGGACAATTGTGCTGAAGCCCCGATCCAGAGCACCAGCTGATGCAACAGACTGCACAGCAGCGACAGGGCAATGGTGACGGCAACGAAGCGCGAACTCAATCGTGCATGGCTCCCGCTGGCGCGATAGGTGAAGAAATAGTGGCCGAGATAGGAAGTGGCTATGCTGGCCAGAAACGCAATCAGATTGACGAGTTGCGGCAACAATCCCCAATCCAGCAACAGCAACGACAGGCCAAGATAGGTCAGCGTGGCCACGACCCCGACCAGGCCGAAGCGAATTATCGCGCCGATCTCGCCCTTCTTCAGGCCAAAGGCCGCCAAAGCACCGAAGCCCGTCATGATTTCGTCCAGACCATGATCACGCTGCGCCCGAAAGAATACCCGAACAGCGGATCGACAATGCGCGAGACCGGCACCAGCAGACGGTCCCAGGTCAGAACCTGGGCTTCGCTTGGCATCGACCGGCGCAGCAGAAACCGGTTTGCCGCCGAAGCCATCAAGCCGGCACTATCGAGATAGCGGCAGAAGTCCTCGGTCATGCCCGGCGGAGCCACTGCCCGCAGCGCCTTGAGGGAATACCTGCGATAATGTCCGATTGCCCGGTCAAATTCCGAATAGAGCCACTGAAAGGCCGGGACTGAGCACGACGATCCTTCCGCCTGGCCGCAAGCGCTCTGCTGCCAGTCGCAATTCGCCGGAATCGTCCTCGATGTGTTCAAGAACATCGATGTAGGCAATGCTGTCGAAGCGGGCTTGCTCCGGCATACCGGCCAGCGTCGCGCAATGGACTGCCACATTGGTGCCCAGATCCCCCTTCGCCTCAGCGGCAACGATTGCTTGCGCCATTGCCGGATCGGGTTCGATGCAGGCCCAGCTACTGGCCCGCGATCCCGGCCTGAGTGCCTTCGTTGTCTCGCCGAGACCGGCACCCACTTCCGCAACATCGCCCACAAGATACCGCTCAAGCACCTGCTGCACATAGGTTTTCCAGTTGTGCGCCAAAGCGAAGGATTCAAGTTCGCGGCCCGGATAGTCCATCGCGCGTTCAACCGCGCAGCAGGCGCTGCGCCATGGCCCGCACGTCGTCGGCCATGTCTGGCCGCTCCAGCGCCAGCGCCAGGGTGGCTTCGATGAAACCTAGCTTGGAGCCGCAATCATAGCGGCGGCCCGCGAAAGTGACGGCGTGGAATGGCTGGTTGCCGATCATCCGCGCCATGGCGTCAGTCAGCTGGATCTCGCCGCCCGCGCCCTTGCCCTGCCCTTCGAGCACCCGCATGACCTCTGGCTGCAGGATATAACGGCCCGAGATGATCAGGTTTGATGGCGCATCCTCACGCTTTGGCTTTTCGACCAGGCCGAGCACTTCGGTCAGAGCTCCGCTCTGCTCGCCCGGCTTGATCACACCGTAACTTGAAACCTCTTCCTCTGGCACTTCGAGCACCGAGATCAGGTTGCCGCCAATCTCGTTGTAGGATTCGACCATCTGCTTCATGCAGCCTGGCGATCCGACCATCAGCTCATCCGGCAGGAAAATCGCAAAAGGCTCGTCGCCAACGATGGCTCTTGCGCACCAGATGGCATGCCCCAGCCCCATCGGCACCTGCTGCCGCACCGCGACGAGGTTGCCCGGCTGGATGCGAGTCGGCTCGAGCACGTCGAGCGCCTTGGCCCGGTCTTTCATCGTGGTTTCGAGTTCGAATGCCATGTCGAAATGCTCGACAATCGCCGTCTTGCCGCGCCCCGTGACGAAAATCAGTTGCTCGATCCCCGCCTCGCGCGCCTCGTCCACCGCATACTGGATCAGCGGCCGGTCGATAATCGGCAGCATTTCCTTGGGGATCGCCTTGGTGGCAGGCAGGAAACGCGTACCGAGGCCGGCGACGGGGAACACAGCTTTGCGAACAGGTTTGGGTCTTGCCATCCGAAACAAATCGCAGCCGATTGTGACAACGTCAACCGCGTGGCTTGCCGCATGCACAATTGCCGCTAAACGCTGGCATATGGACAAAATCATCATCCAGGGCGGCAAGCGCCTTTCCGGCACCATCCCCATCTCCGGCGCGAAGAATGCGGCGCTCACGCTGTTGCCCTGCGCCCTGCTCACCGACGAGCCGCTGACGCTGCGCAACCTGCCGCGCCTTGCCGATATCGACGGCTTCCAGCATCTGCTCAACCAGTTCGGGATATCCACCACGATCGCCGGCAGCCGCCCTGAGGATTTCGGCCGGGTGATGACCCTGGCGGCAACCCGTATCACCTCCTCGGTCGCGCCCTATGAGCTGGTGCGCAAGATGCGCGCCTCGATCCTGGTGCTCGGCCCGATGCTGGCGCGGATGGGCGAGGCGACCGTATCGCTGCCCGGCGGCTGCGCCATCGGCAACCGCCCGATCGACCTGCACCTGAAATCGCTGGAGGCGCTGGGTGCGCAGATCGAGATGGCAGCGGGCTATGTGCGGGCGATTGCCCCCGATGGCGGCCTGCCGGGCGGGCGCTATTCCTTCCCGGTGGTCTCGGTCGGCGCGACCGAGAATGCGCTGATGGCCGCCGTGCTGTGCACCGGCAAATCGACCCTGCACAATGCCGCGCGCGAGCCCGAGATTGTCGACCTGTGCAACCTGCTGGTGGCGATGGGCGCGCAGATCGAGGGCATCGGCACTTCCGACATCACCATCCACGGCGTCCCCCGCCTGCACGGCGCGACCTACCGGGTGATGAGCGACCGGATCGAGGCGGGCTCCTATGCCTGCGCGGTGGCGATCACCGGCGGCGAAGTGACGCTGCAAGGCGCCAGGATCGACGAGATGGACGCGACGGTGCAGGCGCTGCGCGATGCCGGGGTCGAGGTTGATCCGGTGCCAGGCGGGCTGCATGTCGCCGCCAACGGGCCGCTCAAGGCGATAACCCTGTCCACCGCCCCCTACCCGGGCTTTGCCACCGACATGCAGGCGCAATTGATGGCCCTGCTGTGCCGCGCCGAGGGCGCCAGCGTGCTCACCGAAACCATCTTCGAGAACCGCTACATGCACGTCCCCGAACTCAACCGCATGGGCGCGCATATCGAGACCAAGGGCCGCACTGCCGTGGTCCACGGGGTGGCAAAACTGACCGGCGCCGAAGTCATGGCGACAGACCTGCGCGCCTCGATGAGCCTGGTGATCGCCGGGCTGGCGGCGGAGGGCGAGACGCAGGTGCACCGGCTATATCACCTCGACCGGGGCTATGAGCGGCTGGAGGAGAAACTGGCGCTGGTGGGGGCGCAGATTGAGCGGGTTGGGGGGGATTAGGGTTCAGGTGCCCAAAGCGTGCTTAGGCGAAGGAGTTTGGGAGATGTCTGCAATTTTCGAGAGCCGCGAAAAGAGGCATGTCGCGTTGATCATTGCGGTAGTCTTTTTTGAATTCCTTGCCTTCAGCATAGCCAACCCCGTATTACCACGAATAATCAATGATTTGAATAAGACAGACATACCGTCAGCAGCCTATGTCTTCGGAATTTTCCTGATCGCGGACGCAATCCAGTTTTTCTGGGCACCTTCGCTAGGCACAATTTCAGACAGGATCGGACGGCGCTGGATTCTGATCGTTTCCGTTGTCGCCGTATCGATCGGCAGCTTCGCGCGGTATTTTGCCGACCAGATCTCTGTTTTCCTTCTCGTCGGCATCCTGTTCGGTTTCGCCGCGGCAACGCTGTCAACGGCGATGTCGTCGGTTGCCGATGTGATCGGCAAGGAGAGCCGGACGTCGGCTTTCGGCTGGATCACCGGCTCTGCGGTCACAGCCTATGCGATTGGCCCCGTCATCGGCGGCTTCGCCAGCGACAACGATATTCGCCTGCCGCTGCTGATCGCGGCACTGATCAGCCTGTTCAACATGGTTTTCGTTTTCATTCTGATCAAGGAAACCCTTCCACTAGGCAAACGCCAGAAAAAGCCCTTGGGGCTGAAGAGCTTGCCGTTTGCTGCAATAGGTAGGCAGCCGAGCGAGATCAAATTGCTTATATTGTTGTATTTCATGGCGCATTTCGTGCTGTCTATGCCGCACACTTTTGTCGTTATCTATCTGATCGATCGCTTTGGGTGGTCGGGGACAATGATCGGGATCGGCCTTGGCCTGCATATGTTAGTCGCTTCGTTTGGCCAATTGGTCCTGTCGGGTCGTCTGTCGCGGAAATGGGGCGAGCTAAGGGTCATCCAGTCCTCCGTGCTGATCGGCGCAGTGTTCTTGGTTGCGCTAGGACTAGCCACACCTGTCCCGATAGTCCTGGCGGCCTTTGCACTTTATGCTATCGTTTCGATGGCCCTTCCCGCTATCGCCAGTCTGGTTAGCGGGATGACACCGCCCGAAAATCAAGGGGAAATTCAGGGCATTATGGCCAGTATGATGGGTCTAGCGCGCGTTGCGCTCTTCGGTGGATTTGGCGCGGCATTTACTTTGGTTGCGGAGCGATCGCAGGCCCCGGCAGCCAGCGGACTGTCATTTGCTGTAGTGGGAGCAGTCTTAATCATTGCAATTCTCTGGGTAAGGGTCCGGATTGCACGCGTCACCGCCCCAGCCCCCAACGCCTCCCTCAACGCCGCATTCATCCGGCTCTGCCAGCCCGGGCCGCTTTTGCGCCAGCCTTCGTACCGGGACCGAACGGCAGCGAGACCCCGGGTCAAGCCCGGGGTGACGGAGCAGAGTGCGGGGGTGACGGACTGGAAATTGGGGGCGAATATGCGATCACCGCGTCGGCGGGCCTTTGCGGTGGGGCTTGCCCTTGAAGGGCGGTTTGCCCTTGAACCCCGCCTTGTCGCGGAAGGCGGGCTTGGCCTTGTAGGGGGGGCGCTTTGCTGCGGCCTGGCCTTCCGCAAAGGGCTTGGGCGCAAGCGTCGCGCGGCGATCGGGCGCGGGCGCGGCCTGCTGTGGCCGTTCCTGTTGTGGCTGGGGCTGGGGCTGGGGCTGGGGCTGGGGCTGGGGCCGTTCCCGCTCCGGGGCTGCCCGCTCAGGTCTTACCCGCTCTGGCCTTCCCCGGTCCGGCCTGTCTTGTTGCGGCCTGTCTTGTTGCGGTCTGTCGTGCTGGGGCCTGTCATGATGTGGGCGAGCGTTCTGACGCGGGGCCTGCCGTCCGTTTTCCCGCGCTGACTCACGCGGGGTTTCCGGCGAAGGTTCGATGGTGATGCCGTTTTCATCTTCGCCGCCGGGCACCGCAGTGCGCGCCAGCGCGGCGCGGAACTTCGCCTCCACCGTGCGGGGAACCTGGAAGAAAGTCTCATTGGCGGCGATGCGGATCGCGCCGATCTCGTTCTTGGTGATGTGCCCGCGGCGGCACAGCAGCGGCAGGATCCAGCGCGGATCAGCGTTCTGACGGCGGCCGATGTCCATGCGGAACCACACCGTGTCATCGAAGCCGGGCCGGTGGTGCGACGGGGCCTGCCCGCCTGCGCC
The DNA here is from genome assembly GCA_963732725.1 of uncultured Alphaproteobacteria bacterium. GTDB lineage: Bacteria > Pseudomonadota > Alphaproteobacteria > Sphingomonadales > Sphingomonadaceae > Novosphingobium. The sequence goes on from CAVTAQ010000003.1 coordinate 297,878, forward strand.
ATCGCCGGTCCGGGCGGAGAGGTCGATCAGTTCCTCGGGCTCGGGCAACCGGCTGCTGTGCGCGCGGATAAGCGCCAGCGCGATCTCCTCCGGGCTCATGCGTTCCAGCAATCGCGCGGCCATCTGGCGATCCTCATCGACAGGCTCGATGGTGGATTCGGCCGGTTCGAGCAGCGCCGCAAGCAGCCGTTCGCGATCCTGCGCGCGGATCGATTGCGGGGTGGGAACCTCGACCCAATCGGCAGCGATGCGCGCGCTGCGCAGCATCATTTCGACGCGCCGACGACGGGGAAAGGGGACGATCAGCACGGCCGTGCCCTTTTTCCCCGCACGCCCGGTCCGGCCCGAGCGGTGTTGCAGGACTTCCAGATCGCGCGGGATCTCGACATGGATCACCAGGCTCAGCGATGCGACATCGATGCCGCGCGCCGCCACGTCGGTGGCGACGCAGACCCGTGCCCGCTTGTCGCGCAGGGCCTGAAGGGCGTGATTGCGCTCGCTCTGGCTGTGCTCACCCGACAGCGCGACGGCCGCAAAGCCGCGTTCCACCAGCGTGGCGTGCAGATGGCGGACATTGTCGCGCGTGGCGCAGAACAGCAGGGCCGATTTCGGCATCGTGGAAACGCAGCAGGTTGATAACGGCGTGCTCGATATCCGAAGGTGTGACGGCGACGGCCTGATAGGCAATATCGCCGTGCCCGCGATCGTCCCCCACGGTCGAAATGCGCAAGGCATCCTTCTGGTAGCGCTTCGCCAGCGCCACGATCGGTTTAGGCATGGTCGCCGAAAACAGCAGCGTCCGCCGCCCATCCGGCGTCGCGTCGAGGATCTCCTCGAGATCGTCGCGGAAGCCCATGTCGAGCATCTCGTCGGCCTCATCGAGCACGACGAAACGCAGCGCCGAGAGGTCCAGCGCGCTGCGTTCGAGATGGTCGCGCAGCCTGCCCGGCGTGCCGACCACGATGTGCGTGCCGGCATAGAGCGCGCGGCGTTCCTTCGACGGGTCCATGCCGCCAACGCACGTGGTGATGCGGACATTGGCCTTGGCGTAGAGCCATTCCAGCTCGCGGCTGACCTGCAGTGCCAGTTCGCGAGTCGGCGCAATCACCAGCGCCAGCGGCGCGGCGGCGACGGTTATCTCGGCATGATCGCCCAGCAATTGCCGGGCCATGGCCAGCCCGAAGGCGACCGTCTTGCCCGATCCGGTCTGCGCCGAAACGATCAGGTCGCGGTCGCCCGCAGTCGGTTCCAGAACGGCAGCCTGGACTGCGGTTGGAGCACTATAGCCCTGATCGGCAAGGGCGGCTGAAATCGGGGAAGGAAGCTCGGAAAAAGGCATCTTGCTCTTAAGTGTTGCCGCTGGTTTCGCAGTGGGGAATGGCTGCATGTATGGGCGGTGCTGTTGCAACCCAGAATTAGCCGGAAGCGCGCCCCATAGGCTCACATGGCATAAACCGCCACCTTCAATTGATCGGGCGGCTATTGTGAGCAATCTGTCTTTGATCTAGGCTTGCCATCTGCGGGGCAAGGCAACCTCCCGTCCAGGCGTTCCCGCCCAAGCGTTGCGGCTCTTGAACGAGGGGCACTGCGCCTCTTGCGGGAACACTTATGACTGACACGACCCTCACGCCTGCCACCCCCGCATTCGCCGATCTGCTCCGCGCCTTCTCCCGCATCGGCTGGCTCAGCTTCGGCGGCCCGGCCGGGCAGATTGCGCTGATGCAGCATGAGCTGGTCGACGAGCGTAAATGGATCGAGCAGGGCGCGTTCTTGCGTGCGCTCAACCTGTGCCACCTGCTGCCCGGGCCCGAGGCGCAGCAACTCGCCACCTGGATTGGCTGGCGGCTGCATGGGATCAGGGGCGGGCTGGCGGCGGGCTTGCTGTTCGTCATTCCCGGCGCGGCGATCATGCTGGGCCTGTCACTGGTCTATGCGCTGGCGGCCGGGCTTGGCTGGTTTGCCGCGCTGTTTCTCGGGGTCAAGGCGGCAGTGCTGGCAATCGTTGCGCAGGCGCTGATCCGGGTGGGCAAGCGTGCCTTGGGGACACGCTTCAAGCTGGTGCTTGCCGCGTTGGCATTCCTGGCATTGGCGCTGTTCGATGCGCCCTTCCCGCTGGTGATCCTGGCAGCAGCACTGATCGGCGCGGTTGTGGGAGGATCGAAGCCCGGATGGCTCGGTGCGCATGGCCATGCCGCTCCGGCGGGAGTGGAAGTCAGCACGCGGCGGCTGGCGGGCGCAACCCTGGCCACCATCGCGGTGTGGCTGGCGATCTGGGCCCTGCCGATGGCCCTGATCGCCGCAATACTGGGCACCGGCCATGTGCTGTGGGACATTGGCGCGTTCTTTTCGAAGCTGGCGGTGGTGACCTTCGGCGGGGCCTATGCGGTGCTCGCCTACATGGCGCAGGCGGCGGTGGAGAATTACCAGTGGCTGGGCGCAGGCGAAATGGCGGATGGGCTGGGTCTGGCGGAAAGCACTCCTGGACCGCTGATCATGGTCACCCAGTTCGTCGGCTTTCTGGCTGCCTGGCGCACGCCTGAGCCGTTTTCGCCGCTCACCGCCGGACTGCTTGGCGCAGGCCTCACCACCTGGGTGACGTTCGCCCCGTGCTTCCTGTGGATCTTCGCCTGCGCGCCGTGGATGGAGCGGCTGGAGCGCGCCAAGGCGCTGCAATCAGCGCTGGCTGCCATCACGGCAGCCGTGGTCGGGGTGATTGCCAACCTGGCGCTGTGGTTTGCCTTGCATGTGCTGTTCACCCGGCCTGAGGCGGAAGTGTTCGGCCTGCCCGATGTGACCAGCCTCGATTGGCGCGCGGCTCTGATCGCGGCGGTAAGCGCGATGCTGCTGTTCCGGATGAAGCGCAGCGTTTTCGAGGTTCTGGCATTCGCGGCACTCGCCGGTCTGGTGCTGATGGCGGTTTAGAGCCTATTCGGTTATATTATCGCGTTTGCTTAACCAGACGACCAGCCACAAGCGAATCGCGCTGGCGAGCCCGGGCGGAACTTCGACGGCGATTCGCGTGGCATCGATGCGGGCAACCAGGGCATTGACCGGCACGCCCTCTGCCCCGGCTGCAGTCTTGAGCAGTTCCCAGAACAGGGGTTCAAGGCTGACCGAGGTCTTGTGTCCGGCGATCTCGACCGAGCGCTTGACCGGCGGATGGTAGAGTGCGGTCACCGGAGCTTCTGATCAGAAGCGGAACTGGGTGCCGACGTAAACCGCCTGATTATCCTTCTTGCCGTCCGTGGCCGGCTTCAGGCGATCACGCTCCTGCGTATAGCGAACACCCGCAGTAACATCGATATTGCGCGAGACCCGGTAGCTGCCGCCAAGATCGACCAGATCCTCACCGCCCGAAAAGGTGCGCGGGGCCCGGCCGGGCGCCGGATTCTGATCGAGCACGATATGCGGATTGAAGCGCGATTGACCATCGCCGCTGATCGTCGGGCTTTTCTTGAAGCTCGACAGATCAGGCATGTCGATCTTGCGGATTTCTGCGGTCGGCACGAGATTTTGCGCGAAGTTGCGATAGCCGCGCGACACGCCGAGGTTGAATGCAGTTGGCGCGATCTGCAGCGGTTGGGGAACGGCGGACGTTTGCGCACCGACGAGCCTGGATCGCGGCGCACGCACCATGATGGTCTGCGCGGTCATCGGATCGACGCGCACGGCCACTGTCACCGAGCGATCCGGGCGACCGGCTGTTCCCGCCGGGGTGAAGCGAAACATCTGGCCCTTGGCGAGCGAGCGGACCGGAATCGGCGGCACCAGCTGCGTGGCAACACGATCCGAACGCAGCGTGTCCGGCCCTGGCTTGGCGGCCTGCCCTTCGGTTTCAAAGCGGCTGGAGAACGCGAGCACAGCACTCGGCAGTGCCAGTAGCGACACCGTGCTGGCTATCAGCACGCCTGCCGACGCGCCATTCTTTTTGCCGTTGCTGCCCTTGCCTGGCATTGCTGGAATCCCATCCTCACCTGTCATGCCGCCCGGCTATGGCGCAGCATATCTGAACAGGAGATGATTTTGCCCTATTTCGCGCAATTTCCAAGGTAAAACCGATACTCTCTCACACAATTGGCTGCACTGGGGGCACGCCTGGCCGCAATTCAGCCCCGGTTCAATCGGCAGCGGGTTGGTTTAGGCCCCTTGCCGAAGGGCATGAGGCGGCTATAGAGACGCCAGTCACTGAGGATCCGGACAGCAAAATGACAAGCAGGCCTGCCATGCACAAATCGAAAGTCTTCCTGGCCATTGCCCTCGCCTCAGGGCTTGTGCTGACCGGCTGCGGCAAGAAGGACAAGCTGCGTTCGGACGTTGCCGCGTCGCAGGTCACCACGATCGGGGTCAATTCCTACCTGTGGCGGGCCAGCCTCGATGCGCTGTCGTTCATGCCGCTGGTGCAGACCGACAGCAATGGCGGGGTGATCGTGACTGACTGGTATGCCAATCCCAACAATCCTGGCGAGCGGGTCAAGGTTTCGGTGACGATCCTTGATCGCGATCTGCGCGCCGATGCGCTGCGCGTCGCCGCCAGCCGCCAGGTTTCGCAAGGCGGGACCTGGGTCGATGCCCCGGTGCAAGCGGCAACGGTCCAGCGGCTGGAGGACATCATCCTCACCAAGGCCCGCGACTTGCGGCGCAACGCCGTCGGCGGATAATCTTCTCATGAGTGAGCGCTTCGATCCGTCCGAGGCCGACGGGCGCTGGCAACGCGTCTGGGACGAGCGCCAGTGCTTCCGCGCAGACGACAATTCGCCAAAACCGCGCAGCTTTGTGCTGGAGATGTTTCCCTACCCGTCCGGGCGCATCCACATCGGCCATGTCCGCAACTATACGATGGGCGACGTGCTGGCGCGCTACAAGCGCATGCGCGGCTTCGAAGTGCTCCATCCGATGGGCTGGGACGCCTTCGGCATGCCGGCAGAAAACGCCGCGATGGAAAAGGGCGTTCATCCGGGCGGCTGGACCCGCGAGAATATCGCCAACATGAAGGCACAGCTCAAGCGGCTGGGCTTCGCGCTCGACTGGAGCCGGGAACTCGCAACCTGCGAGCCGGATTATTACGGCCACGAACAGGCGCTGTTCCTCGATCTCTATGCGGCAGGGCTGGTCTATCGCAAGGAAAGCGCGGTCAACTGGGACCCGGTCGACATGACCGTGCTTGCCAACGAACAGGTGATCGACGGGCGCGGCTGGCGCTCGGGCGCGCTGGTCGAAAAGCGCAAGCTTTCGCAGTGGTTTTTGAAGATCACCGATTTTGCCGAGGAACTGCTCGAAGGGCTGGGCACGCTGGAAGGCTGGCCCGAGAAGGTCCGCACGATGCAGGAGAACTGGATCGGCAAGAGCCAGGGCTTGCGGTGTCTTTTCAAATTCCCCGCTGGTTCCCCCCTCCCGCTTGCGGGAGGGGTCGGGGGTGGGCCTGTCCAAGCCAACTCGCCCACCCCCAGCCCCCTCCCGCAAGCGGGAGGGGTAGCCAGGACGGCATTCCGGTCTTCACCACCCGGCCCGATACGCTTTACGGCGCAAGCTTCGTTGCAATTGCGGCGGATCATCCGCTGGCCCAGTCACTGGCTCAGAACGCGCCTGAGCTGCAGGATTTCATCGCCACCTGCAAGCGCGGCGGCACGACGGCGGCTGAGCTGGAAACGGCCGAAAAGCTGGGCTTCAACACCGGCCTCAGCGTCGAACATCCGCTTGAGCCGGAATGGCACCTGCCGGTCTATGTCGCCAACTTCGTGCTGATGGACTACGGCACAGGTGCGGTGTTCGGATGCCCGGCGCACGACCAGCGCGATCTGGACTTTGCCCGCAAGTATGAGCTTCCGGTGCGCCGCGTGGTCGCCGGGGGCGATAACGAGGAACTCGAATTCGAGGGCGACGAGGCTTATACCGGGCCGGGCCGCCTGGTGAATTCCGGCTGGATGACCGGCCTCAGCGTCGACGAGGCCAAGGCCCAGGTCATTGCCAGGGCGCAGCATGATGGCTGGGGCACGGGCGAAACCCAATACCGCCTGCGCGATTGGGGCGTCAGCCGCCAGCGCTATTGGGGTACGCCGATCCCGTTCATCCACTGCGACGACTGCGGCGTGGTGCCGGTGCCCAAGGACCAGCTGCCGGTCACGCTTCCCGAGGACGTCAGCTTCGACATTCCGGGCAATCCATTGCTGCGCCATCCAACGTGGAAGCATGTCGACTGCCCTTCATGCGGCAAGGCAGCGGTGCGCGAGACCGACACGCTCGACACATTTGTCGAATTCGAGCTGGTACTTCCTGCGCTTTGCCAGCCAGCCCGGTGACGCACCGTTCGACCCCGATGCGATCGCCAAGTGGCTGCCGGTCGAGCAATATATCGGCGGGATCGAGCATGCGATCCTGCACCTGCTCTATGCGCGGTTCTGGACCCGCGCGCTGGAGCGGATCGGCAAGATCAAGGTCAAGGAGCCGTTCGCCAGCCTGTTCACACAAGGCATGGTGACGCATGAGACCTATTCGCGGCTTGATCCCGGCAATGGTCAGCCGGTTTATTTCTCGCCTGCAGAAGTCGAGAAACAAGGCGAAAGTGCAAAGTTGAAGGCAGACGGCGCGCCGGTCGAAATCGGCCGCGTCATCAAGATGTCGAAGTCGAAGAAAAACGTCGTCGACCCCGACGAAATCGTCGCCACCCACGGCGCCGACGCGATCCGCTGGTTCATGCTTTCCGATTCGCCGCCGGAACGCGACCTGCCGTGGTCCGAGGCCGGAATCGAGGGCTGCTCGCGCTTTGTCCAGCGGCTGTGGCGGCTGTTCGGACAGTATGACGCTGCTGCCACCGGTGAGGACAAGGCGCTTGACCGCAAGCGCGACCAGACCGTCGCCGCTGCCGCCGATGACATTGAGGCGCTCAGCTTCAACAAGGCCGTCGCGCGCATCTATGAACTGGCGGGTGCCACCGAGAAGGCCGCACCTTCCGCCAGCCGATCCGCCGCGATCCGAACGCTGCTGCTGCTGGTCGCCCCGATGATGCCGCATCTTGCCGAAGAGGCCTGGGCGAGCATCGGGGATGGCCTGATTGCGGAGGCCGCCTGGCCGACCTTCGACCCTGCCCTCCTGATCGAGGACGAAGTTACCGTGGCGATCCAGGTGCTGGGCAAGCTGCGCGATACGATCACGGTTGCCAAAGGCCTGTCCAAAACGGAGCTTGAGGCGCTTGCCCTTGCCTCTGACAAAGTGCAGCGTGCGCTGGATGGCAAGCCCGTGAAGAAAGTGATCGTCGTGCCCGATAGGCTGGTGAATCTCGTCGCATGAAGCGGCTGGCGCTCTTGCTGCCGCTAACCCTCGCTGCCTGCGGCCTTCAGCCGATGTATGCTGGCGGCGCCAGCGGTGCGGTGGCGCAGGGGCTGGCCTCGGTCGATGTGCCTGCCATCGAAGGCAAGGCCGGCTGGCTGGTGCGCAATGCGCTGGTTGACAGGCTGAACAAGGCGGAGGGCAGTTCCGCTCAATACCGGCTCGATGTGCGTCTGGATGACCGGCTCGAAGGCCTTGGCCTGCTTTCTGACGATACGATTGGCCGCGAACGCCGCACGCTGCGGGCGCGCTATCAGCTGGTTGATGTGGCCAGTGGCAGGATTGTGCTGGACGCCACCGCCGGTTCGGATGCGGGCATCGACGTGGTCAGCTCCGAATATGCGACCATCGCCGCCGAACAGACCGCGCTGGAGAACCTCTCCAAGGACGTGGCCGACCGCATTGTTACCGCTGTCGCCCTGAAACTTCGCAAAGCCCCGTGAAGGCCAGCCAGAAGGACTTCGCCTCCATTGCCCCGCGCGCGGCCCGGTCTGCCCGCGTGTTTTTCTTCTGCGGCCCGGACGAAGCCGGAGCGAGCGACGCTGCCGCGCGGATTTCTGCGCTGCTGGAAAATCCCGGCGAACGCATCGAATTCTCCGGCGCGCAGCTCAAGCAGGATCCGGTGCGGCTGGGGGATGAAGCGCGCAGCAGCTCGCTGTTTGGCGATTCCCGGCACATCCTGATCCGTGCCCAGGGCGATGAAGTGCACGATGCCGTGCAGACACTGCTGGCTGGCGAGACCGAGCCTTGCCCGGTGCTGATCCTGGCCAGCAGTGCCACCGACAAATCGCGCACCGCAAAGCTGCTGGAAGGCAGGCCGGACGCGCTGGTCGCGATGTTCTATCTGCCCGATTTGCGCAGCGCCGCCCAATCCGTGCGCGAAATGGCGGAAGCCGCCGGACTGAGGGTCGGTCCCGATGTTTCCGAACGGATAGCAAGGGCTTGCGGCCTCGATTCGCGTCTTGCGCGATCGGAAGTGGAAAAGCTGGCGCTCTATCTGGATGCCAGCAAGGAAGCCCCGCGCACTGCCGATGCCGCCGCGCTCGACGCAATTGGCGCGCGCACCGAGGAGGATGGATTTTCCGCCCTGGTCAACGCAGTTCTCGGCGGCGAAGTCCAGAAGATTCCCGGTGAACTCAGGCGCATGCGCGAGCTTGGGCTCAACCCGGTTGGGCTGCTGCTGGCAATCGAACGGCGCGCTGCCCAGCTGGTTCAGCTGGCAGCAAAGGGCGGTCCCCGCGGCGTTCCAGCCGACGTGGTCGAGCGCGAGGCCGGACCGATGCGCATTTTCTGGAAAGACAAGCGCGACATCATCGCCCAGCTGGGCCGGTGGCGCGGCAAGAAGCTTGAGCGGCTGGCCGAGCGGCTGGTCGCGCTGCACGCCGCATTGATGACACACAGCCAGCACGCCGAGCTTCTGCTTGCCCATGAACTGGCGGGTATCGCCCGGCACGCGGCGCGAAAGGGCTAGGGGCGGATGGACGGAACTGCTGCGCTGACTGTGCCGCTGGCCCCGTCACTCGAACGGCGGCGCCTGCAATGCTATCTTGCCATCCTGCTTGGCGATGTCCTGGCGATTTTCGCGGGTTTCGGAGCAGCCGGATATCTCTACCTCGGCTGGAAGGGCATGGCCGATGCCTCGGTCCAGGCCCAGCTGCTCACGCCGATATTCCTGACCATCGCGCTCTACAACGGCTCCTATTCGATGGGTGTGCTCTCCGATGCGGTGCATGGTATCGTGCGAGGCCTGCTGGCCCTGGCCATATCGGCCACAGTGGTTGTGTTCATTGCCTTCTACACCAAATCAAGCGCTGAATTTTCGCGCTTTGCCTTCACCCTCGGCATCGGACTGACCTCGCTGCTGCTGGTCTGGACCCGCAATCAGATGCGCGATTTCGTCGCCTGGCGATGCGGTGACCGGGTGCTCAACGAGCTCACCATCCACGATGGCGGGCCCCATGTCGAAATGCCCGGGACGTTCGTGATCTCGGCAGAGCAGGCTGGATTGGTGCCCGATCTGGCCAACCCGCACGCCCTTGATCGCATCGGCCTGATCCTGCGCAATATTGACCGGGTCTCGGTCAGCTGCCCGCCCGAGCGCCGCGCGGCCTGGGCGATGATTCTCAAAGGTGCCAATGTCGATGGCGAAGTGCTCGACGATTCGGTTCTGGCGCTTGGCGCGCAAGGCGCGCGGGCGGCCGGCGGCCACGGCTGGCTTGAAGTATCGACCGGGCCGCTTGGCTTGCGCTCCCGATTGATGAAGCGGCTGCTCGATTTCGGCATATCGGCGGCGGCACTTGTCGTCCTGTCGCCGCTCATGCTGGTGGCAGCGCTTGCCATCCTGATCGAGGACGGGCGACCGGTGCTGTTTTCCCAGCGCCGGCTCGGTCGGGGCAACCGCTTTTTCGAGGTGCTCAAGTTTCGCAGCATGGCAAAGGCACGGAGCGACAGCGACGGCCTGCAATCCACCCAGCGAGAAGACGATCGCATCACCGGGGTCGGCCGTTTCATCCGCCGCACCAGCATCGACGAGTTGCCTCAACTTATCAACGTTTTGCGCGGCGACATGAGCCTTGTCGGCCCGCGTCCCCATGCGATTGGTTCGCATGCGGGCGACAAGCTGTTCTGGGAGGTCGATACCCGCTACTGGCTGCGCCATTCGCTCAAGCCCGGAATGAGCGGCCTGGCCCAGGTGCGCGGTCTGCGCGGGGCGACCGAGCAGGAGAGCGATCTTGCCAACCGGCTCCAGTCCGATCTCGAATATCTCGAAGGCTGGACGATCTGGCGTGACATCAGGATTATCGCGCTGACCTTGCGGGTGGTGATACACGACCGCGCGTTTTAGAGCGGATTTCTGCAATCGCGCTGCGCTTTTCCTTGCCTTTGCCGCAAACCGCAACTATGCGCGCGCTCTTCACGCAACACGGTTCGACAACCGGCCTGGCCATCAAGGGCTGCCACGGCGGGTTTGACGTGTTTTGAAACAGGAGATGAAAATGCCCAAGCTCAAGACCAAGAGCGGCGTCAAAAAGCGCTTCAAGCTCACTGCCACCGGCAAGATAAAGCACGGCGCAGTTGGCAAGCGGCACCGTTTGATGAGCCACAATGCCAAGTACATCCGCCAGCACCGCGGCACCGACGTGATTTCCGATGCGGACGCAAAGGTCATCAAGAAGTGGGCACCCTACGGGCTGAATTGAGGAGTTAAGTACCATGGCAAGAGTTAAAAGGGGTGTAACCACCCGCGCCAAGCACAAGCGTTTATTGGAACAGGCCGCAGGTTATCGCGGTCGGCGCAAGAACACCATTCGCGTTGCCCGTCAGGCAGTCGAGAAGGCCGGGCAATATGCCTATCGCGACCGCAAGGTTAAGAAGCGCACCTTCCGCGCCCTGTGGATCCAGCGCATCAACGCTGCGGTGCGCGCCGAAGGCCTGACCTATTCGCAGTTCATCCATGGCACCAAGCTGGCGGGCATCGAGCTTGACCGCAAGTCGATGGCCGATCTTGCGATGAATGAAGGCGGCGTGTTCGCAACAGTGATAGCCCAGGCCAAGGCCGCACTCGCTTAAGGCAAACCAATGCAAGACCGCAGGTTGGTGAGAATTCTCACATGACCTGCGGTGTTGCTTTCTTGCGTGATATTTGCCAGTCCTTGGGCAGGGTCTTCTGAACGGGTCAGGACAGGGGTATCGCAGTGTCGCAAAATTGCGAGGTTAAGGCGCGGTTCTTTCCGCCGCCTGAAAAACTTCGCCGCTATTTCACGACATTCTATCTTGTTGAGTGGACTGTTCCGGAAGGCGAGGTGATCGTTGATCATCTCTTGCCGGAATGGGCAAATCTGCGGTTTCATTCCGGATCCTGCCCCGAAGCCATGCCGATAGGTGGATCGGTTCTTTCAGGCACGACCTTTGCCGCGACCGGGCCCAGCAGTGCCGCAATCCGGTTTGCCATCGGGCCTGGACGGATGTGGGGCGTTGGCCTGCTGCCGTTCGGCTGGGCACGATTTGTCGCCACACCGGCCAATGAATTGGCCAATTCCGCCGTTGATGGCTTTGTCCATCCGGCATTTGCCCCGTTTCGCGAACTTGCCCGGACAATCTACGGACCCGAGCCGGACATCGTGTCAGAACTTGCTAAAATAAATGCGTTTTTCTCGTCCTGGCCTGAAGAACCGATCAGCGACGAAGATCGCATCAGCGCCATCCACAGCGCCTTGATCAATCCGGAAACCCAGTCTGTTGCGGAAATGGTGGAGCTGTCAGGCGCATCGCAGCGCACTCTTGAGAGGATTTGCGCCCGCTCTTTCGGTTTCCCACCCAAACTGCTGCTTCGCCGCCAGCGCTTCGTGCGCAGCCTCAGCCACTACATGGTCGATCCATCGCTGAAATGGATCGGCGCGATGGACCGGCTTTATCATGACCAGGCCCAGTTCGTGCGCGATTTCCGGCAGTTCATGGGCATGACACCGCGTGAATATGCTGCGCTCGACAAGCCGATCATTGGTGCCGTGATGCGCGCGCGCAACCAGCTGGCAGGTTCGGCCGCGCAGACGCTCGACAGCCCGAAAGGTCCAGCCGGCCTCGCCTGATTGCGCAGTGGGGCTATCCTGCCTAAGGAGCGCCGCAGCAATTCAATTCGGCGGACGGAATTCCAGTGGACTACGCAGCAATCGGGCAGACGGCGCTTTCGCAGATCGCCAAAGCTGACGAGCTTGATACCCTTGAAGCCCTGCGTGTCGAATTCCTCGGAAAACAGGGTTCGATCTCGGGCCTGCTGAAGACCCTGGGCGCGATGAGCCCGGATGAACGGCAGAGCGAAGGCCCCAAAATTCATCAATTGCGCGAGGATGTTACTTCCGCCCTCGCCGCGCGCAAGGCAGGCCTCGAAACGGCAGCGCTCGACCTCAGGCTGGCCTCGGAACGGATCGACCTGTCGCTGCCTGCGCCCGAGGCACCGCGCGGCACGATCCACCCGGTCAGCCAGGTGATGGACGAGCTGGCCGAAATCTTCGCCGATCTCGGCTTTGCGGTGGCGACCGGACCGGAAATCGAGGACGGCTGGCACAATTTCACCGCGCTCAACATGCCTGAAAGCCACCCGGCGCGCGCGATGCACGATACCTTCTATTTCCCCGATTTGAATACAGCGGGCGAGGAGATGCTGCTGCGAACCCACACTTCGCCAGTTCAGATCCGCACCATGCTTGCGCACGGCGCGCCGCTCAGGATCATCGCCCCGGGCCGGGTCTACCGCTCTGACAGCGACGCCACTCACACGCCGATGTTTCACCAGGTCGAAGGCCTGGTGATCGACAAGGGAATCCACCTCGGCCACCTCAAGTGGACCCTGGAGACTTTCCTCAAGGCCTTCTTCGAACGCGATGACATCGTGCTGCGGCTGCGCCCGAGCTACTTTCCCTTCACCGAGCCTTCGGTCGAGGTCGATACCGGCTATTCCTTCGTCGATGGCCGGCGCGTGGTCGGCGGCAGCGGCGATGATCCAGGCCATAGCTGGATGGAATTGCTGGGCAGCGGAATGGTCAACCGGCATGTGCTGGAGGCCGGCGGGCTAGATCCGGACGAATGGCAGGGCTTTGCCTTCGGCGTCGGGGTCGATCGGCTGGCGATGCTCAAATACGGGATGAACGACCTGCGCGCCTTCTTCGATGGCGATGTGCGCTGGCTCAGCCATTACGGCTTCTCGCCGCTCGATGTGCCAACCCTGTCTGGCGGCGTGTGGAGCGGGCGCATGAAGTTCTCGCTGTCCTGGCTCAAGTATTTCCTCGAAACCGAAGCATCGGTTGCCGAGATCGCGGCGAAGCTCAATGCCATCGGGCTGGAAGTGGAGGAGATCGACGATCCCTCGCTCAAGCTGGCTGGATTTCGCGTCGCCAAAGTGCTCACCGCCGCGCGCCACCCGGATGCCGACAAGCTCCAGGTGCTGACGGTTGATGCCGGAGACGGCGCAGCCGCTGCAGGTGGTCTGCGGCGCGCCCAATGCGCGCGCCGGGCTGGTCGGCGTGCTGGGGCTGCCCGGCGCGGTGGTTCCGGCCAACGGGATGGAGCTGAAGAAGGCTTCGGTGCGCGGCGTCGAATTGAACGGCATGATGTGCTCGACCCGCGAACTGGAGCTGGGTGAGGACCATGACGGGATCATCGAGCTGCCCGCCGATGCGCCGGTGGGCGCGGCCTTTGCCGATTACCACGGCAGCGATCCGGTGTTCGACGTGGCGATCACGCCCAACCGGCCTGATTGCATGGGGGTTTACGGCATTGCCCGCGATCTGGCCGCGGCGGGGATTGGAACGCTCAAGCCTTTCGCGTCAGAGCCGGTTGCGGGAGGTTTCGCCTGCCCGATCGACGTGCGCACCGAAGACCCGGAAGGCTGTCCGGCCTTCCATGGCCGCGTGATCAAGGGGGTGAGCAACGGCTCCTCGCCGGAATGGATGCAGGCCCGGCTCAAGGCGGCGGGGCAAAGGCCGATCTCGGCGCTGGTCGATATCACCAACTACGTGATGCTGGCCTTTGGCCGCCCGGCGCATGCCTACGACTGCGCGCAGCTGACCGGCGCGGTGGTCGCGCGACGGGCGAAAGATGGCGAGCAGGTCACCGCGCTCAATGGCAAGGTCTATGCGCTGGATAGCGGCATGACGGTGATCGCCGACGACAATGGCGTGCACGATATTGCCGGAATCATGGGCGGCGAGCATTCGGGTTGTTCGGAGACGACGACCGACGTGCTGCTCGAAGTCGCCTATTTCGATCCCACCCGCATCGCCGCAACAGGCCGCAAGCTGGGGCTGACCTCGGATGCACGAAGCCGGTTCGAGCGCGGGGTCGATCCCGGGTTTCTCGATGCGGGCCTCGATATCCTGACCGATCTGATCCTGCGCATTTGCGGCGGCGAGGCGAGCGAAGTGGTCCGCGCTGGGTCGCCGCCTGTTGCGGCAAAGGCAGTGGCCTACGATCCGGCACTGGCCGAACGGCTGGGCGGTGTGAACATTCCCGAGGCCGGGCAGAAGCGCATACTCGAGGCGCTGGGCTTTGCGGTTGCCGCAGACTGGACCGTCACCGTTCCCGGCTGGCGGCCCGATATCGACGGCGCACCGGACATCGTCGAGGAAGTGGTCCGCATTCACGGGCTGGACAACATCGCCTCCGTGGCCCTGCCCCGCGCCGATGGCGTTGCCCGGCCAACTGCTACCCCGTCGCAAAAGCTCGAACGGCGCCTGCGCCGCAGCGCGGCCAGTCTGGGCCTCAACGAAGCGATCACCTGGTCGTTCATCTCCGAGACCGAGGCAGATGCTGTCGGCGGCGGCAACTGGGTGCTGCAAAATCCGATCAGCGAAGACTTGAAGGTAATGCGCCCATCCCTGCTGCCGGGGCTGCTCTCAGCCGTGCGGCGCAATCTTGATCGGGGCGCGCCAACAGTGCGCTTGTTCGAGCTTGGCAGGCGCTATCTGGCGGACGGCGAGTATCCCGCATTGGTCGCGGTTCTGGCGGGCGACAAGTCTGCGCGAGGCTGGCAGAGCGGCAAGGCGCAGGCCTTCGATGCTTTCGATGCCAAGGCCCTGTGCCTCGATCTGCTGCGCGCAGCCGGAGCACCGGTCGATAATCTGCAAGTGATGGGAGAGGCTGGCGCTTTCTATCACCCCGGCCAGTCGGCCACGCTGCGCCTCGGCCCCAAGCAACAGGTGGCAAGCTTCGGCATGATCCACCCGGCAACGCTCAAGGCGTTTGACATTGACGTGCCGGTGGCCGCGCTGGGCATCCACATCGATGCGATCCCCGGCAAGAAAGGCGCGGCCAGCTTCGCGCGGGCTAGCTATGCCCCGCCCGCCTTGCAGGCAGTGTCGCGCGATTTTGCCTTTCTGGTATCGGCGGACTTGCCCGCAGGCGATCTGGTGCGGGTGATCAAGGGCGCGGACAAATCGAACGTCGTTTCGGCGCGGCTGTTCGACGATTTCCGCGGGCAGGGTGTGCCGGAAGGGCAGAAGTCGCTTGCCATCGAAGTCACGCTCCAGCCGGGTGAGAAGAGCTATGACGAGGCGGAGCTGAAGGCAATTGCAGATCGGATTACGGCAGCGGCCACCAAGCTGGGGGCGACTTTAGCGGCTACCGTCGTCCCCCTCCCGCTTCAGGGAGGGGTTAGGGGTGGGTCCGTCCTGCCGCTGCCTCAATCGCAGACATGGCCCACCCCCAACCCCTCCCCCAAGCGGGAAGGGTCTGAAGAAGAGATACGATATCAAGCCTGAATGCTCACCGCCGCACCTTCGCCATCATCTCGCACCCCGACGCGGGCAAGACCACGCTGACCGAGAAGCTGCTGCTTCAGGGCGGCGCGATTCACTTGGCCGGTGAGGTCAAGGCGCGCGGTGCGGCGCGCCGCGCCCGGTCGGACTGGATGAAGATCGAGCAGCAGCGCGGGATTTCGGTCACCTCGAGCGTGATGACATTCGAGCGACAAGGCATCACCTTCAACCTGCTCGACACGCCGGGGCACGAGGACTTCTCGGAGGACACTTACCGCACGCTGACGGCGGTCGATTCGGCGATCATGGTGATCGATGCAGCCAAGGGCATCGAACCGCAGACCCGCAAGCTGTTCGAGGTGTGCCGCCTGCGTTCGGTGCCGATCATCACTTTCGTCAACAAGGTCGACCGCGAGGGCCGCTCGCCGTTCGAGACAATCGACGAGGTGGCCGATGCGCTGGCGCTGGACGTCTGCCCGATGGCATGGCCAGTGGGGCTGGGAGGTGAATTCAAGGGCGTGCTCGATTTCGCCACCGGCCTCACCAGCCGCCCCGAAGGCGACAGCCGCGAATTCCTGGGCAAGCGCGATGCGGACGCACTGCCGGCCGAAATCGCCGACGAAGTGGAGCTGGCGCGCGGCGGCTATCCCCACTTCGACCTTGAGGCCTATCGCCACGGCGACCTAACCCCGGTCTATTTCGGATCGGCGCTGAAGAATTTCGGCGTGGCGGAACTGATCGACGCGATTGCCAAGTTCGCCCCGCCGCCGCGTCCGCAGCCCTCTTCGAACGGGGAGATCAGTCCGGACCGGCCTGAAGTCACCGGCTTCGTGTTCAAGGTCCAGGCCAACATGGACCCGCAGCACCGCGACCGGATTGCCTTCATGCGGCTGGTTTCGGGCACCTTCAGGCGCGGCATGAAGCTGACCCCCTCGGGCAGCGGCAAGCCGATCGCCGTCCACTCGCCGATCCTGTTTTTCGCGCAGGACCGCGAGATTGCCGACAGCGCCGAGGCGGGCGACATCATCGGCATTCCCAATCACGGCACGCTCAGGGTTGGCGATACGCTGAGCGAGAAGAACGAAGTGCGCTTCACTGGCCTTCCCAATTTCGCGCCGGAAATCCTGCGGCGCGTGGCGCTGAAGGATCCGACCAAGACCAAGCAATTGCGCAAGGCGCTCGACGATCTAAGCGAAGAGGGCGTGATCCAGGTGTTTTACCCGGAGATCGGCGCGCAGTGGATTGTCGGTGTGGTCGGCCAGTTGCAGCTGGAAGTGCTGATTTCGCGGCTCGAGGCGGAATACAAGGTCGAGGCGGTGCTGGAACAATCCCCGTTCGATACCGCGCGCTGGCTCAAGGGAACGGACGCGGCGCTGAAGGGCTTTGCCGATTTCAACAAGAGCAACCTCGCCAAGGACCGTGACGGCGATCCGGTGTTCATGGCCCGATCGAGCTGGGATGTAAGCTATCAGCAGGAGAAGAACCCGGAGCTGGTTTTTTCGGCGACGAAGGAAAGATAAAGGGTTCCGCAGAGGCGCAGAGAAAGAAGAAGGAGGCGCAGAGGGTTGGCGCTTGGCGGCATAGTCGCTCAAAAACCGCAGCGTTGCGCCAATCGCAGCAGCTGCAAATCAAGGCGGCTTTGCCGCAAGAACGACCTATCCGCGCCTCCCTTCTTCTTCCTGCGCCTCTGCGTGAACCCCCTTCCTTCTTTCCTTGCGGCCCCGCACCGCCAGTCCTAATCTCACCCCATGGAATTCTTCGAGACCCTCAACGCCGACCACGAGGCCATGATCGCCCGGCAGAGCGTGTTCTTCACCGCCACTGCTGCCAGCGAGGGCCGGATCAACCTCATCCCCAAGGGCCTTGAAGGCACCTTCCGGGTGCTTTCGCCTGGCCGTGTCGCCTGGCTCGACCTCGGCGGATCGGGCAACGAGACCCATGCGCATCTGACCCACGACGGCCGCATCACGATCATGATGTGCAATTTCGAGCAGCCCGCGCTGATCATGCGGATCTATGGCCGGGGCAAGCCGGTGCTCCCCGCCGATGCCGGATGGGATGAAATCGCCGCGCACTTCACCCTGCTGCCCGGCACCCGGCAGATTTTCGACGTGGCGGTGGAGAGCGTGCAAACCAGTTGCGGCTGGGGGGTGCCGATCATGCATACCGAGCGGGATCGCGAAACGCTGGTCAAATATCACACCGGGCAGGACCCCGAACAATGGGCCGCTAAATACGGCGCGCGCAATCGCAGCATCGACGGACTGCCGACCCGGCCGACCGACCGCTATATCTCGGGCGATGCGTCCTGAGGTGAAGCTCACTTTCGCCAGCTACAATATCCACAAGGCCATCGGGCTCGACCGGCGGCGCGATCCCGACAGGATCATTGCGGTGCTGCGCGAGATCGATGCCGATGTCGTCGCGCTGCAGGAGGCCGACCGGAGGTTTGGGCGGCGCGCCAGCGCCTTGCCGCTCGCCGCGATCGAGGCGCACACCCCCTACAAACCGGTGCCGATTGCCAGGCGGCCTGATTCAATCGGCTGGCATGGCAACGCGATCCTGGTGCGCCGCGATATCGTGGTGGCCGACAGCGCCGCCGTGTCGCTGCCGACCGTCGAGCCGCGCGGGGCGATCCGGGCTGACCTTGTGGTCCGCGGGCGAAGGCTGCGGGTGATCGGCATGCACCTCGACCTGTCAGGGCTGCGCCGCCGCCAGCAAGTGCGCTCGATCCTCCACCATATCGAGCAGTGCCATGGCCAGTTTCCGACAGTGCTGATGGGCGACCTCAACGAATGGTCGCGCCATGGCGGGGCCCTGCGCGAATTCGGCAAGGACTGGCGGGTGCTGGGCAGCGGCTACAGCTTCCCTTCGCGTCGCCCGATCGCCCAGCTTGATCGCATCGTCCTGTCGCCACACTGGAGTGTCGGCGAAAACGGCGTTCACCACAGCGCGCTGGCCGCGCGCGGGTCGGATCACCTGCCGGTCTATGCCCGGCTAACTCTGCTCAAAAATTAGGCACATGCCCGCGATTCGGGCGATGCCGCCGCCCTTCGCACCTGCAACATGGATTGAAGGGTTCCGATTCCTGCCGGAAATCTGATCTGGCACGCCCTTTGCTTTATTTCTGCTGCCGGCGGCTGTGCCGGTGGAAACAGCAGGGACAGGGCATGAAGTTCATCATCGCCATCATCAAGCCCTTCAAGATCGACGAAGTGCGTGAAGCACTTGGAGCGATCGGCGTTGCGGGTATGACCGTAACCGAAGTCAAGGGCTTCGGACGTCAGAAGGGCCAGACCGAGATCTACCGCGGCGCGGAATATTCGACGAATATGCTGCCCAAGGTGAAGATCGAAGTGGCCACCACCGACGCGCTCGCGCCGCAAGTGGTCGAAACCATCCAGCAGGTCGCCAGCACCGAGGCGATCGGCGACGGCAAGATCTTCGTGATCGATCTCGCTTCCGCCACCCGCATCCGCACCGGTGAAACCGGGGATACCGCCCTATGACTTACTCCAACAACGTGACGCGCGCTCCAGACTTCAGGGGAATCGCAATGATCCGCAAGCTTACTTGCGGCCTTGGCATGTTGGGCACCTCGCTCTTCGCCGCCAGCGCCGCTTTCGCGCAAGATGGACCGGTCAAGGCACCGACCGTCGAGCAGATGGCCACCATGGTCAACAAGGGCGACACCGCCTGGATGCTGGTATCATCGGTGCTGGTGCTGATGATGAGCATTCCGGCGCTGGCGCTGTTTTACGGCGGCCTGGTCCGCTCCAAGAACATGCTCAGCGTGCTGATGCAGGTGTTCATGATTGTGAGCATCGCTGCGCTGGTCTGGGTGGGCTGGGGCTACACCATGGCCTTCACTTCGGCGAACAGCGCCTGGCCGACGATCGTCGGCGGGTTCGACAAAGCATTCCTCGCGGGCGTTTCGGCATCAACCTATGCCGCGACCTTCTCGAACAACGTCTATCTGCCGGAATACGTTTTCGTGATCTTCCAGATGACATTCGCCTGCATCACTCCGGCGCTGATCGTCGGAGCCTTTGCCGAGCGCGTGAAATTCTGGCCGCTGATGCTGTTCATGGTGCTGTGGCTGACCGCAGTCTATTTCCCGATTGCCCACATGGTATGGTACTGGGCCGGACCCGACTTCCTGGCCGATGCGCCCACCGATATGGGCTATCTGTGGGGCATGGGCGCGCTGGACTTTGCCGGCGGCACCGTGGTCCACATCAACGCCGGTATCGCTGGCCTGGTGGGCTGCCTGATGATCGGCAAGCGCGTCGGCTTCGGCAAGGAAGCAACTCCGCCGCACTCGATGACCATGACCATGATCGGCGCCTCGCTGCTGTGGGTGGGCTGGTTCGGCTTCAACGCCGGGTCCAACCTCGAAGCCAACGGGGTGACGGCAGTGGCCTTCATCAACACCTTCGTCGCCACGGCGGCTGCTGCACTTAGCTGGTCGATTGTCGAGCAGCTGCACCACGGCAAGCCTTCGATGCTGGGCGCGGCGACGGGCGCAGTGGCAGGGCTGGTCGCGATTACACCGGCTTCTGGCTTCGCCGCTCCGATGTATGCGATCCTCATGGGCCTTCTGGTATCGCCGCTGTGCTACCTGTTCGTCTCCTATGTGAAGAACAAGCTGAAGTACGACGACACCCTCGACGTGTTCGGCGTGCACTGCATCGGCGGCATCTTTGGTGCCATCGCCACCGGCATCGTCGCCGATCCGGCACTCGGCGGCCAGGGCTTCTTCGATTACACGAAGTTCCCGGCAGTGGTCGGCAGCTACGACATGGGCGCCCAGGTGATCACCCAGATCAAGGCTGTCGTGCTCACGCTGCTGTGGTCAGGTATCGGCTCTGCGATCCTGTTCTTCATCGTCGACAAGATCTTCGGCCTGCGTCCCAAGGAAGACGCCGAGCGCGAAGGCCTCGACCTCACCGAACACGGCGAGCGCGCCTACAACATGTAAGTGCTCGTCCTACCAAGTTTGGCGGGGCCGGGGACCCTCCCCTCCTCCCCCTCGGTCCCGCCATCCGATGTTCCTCCTGCGAACAACACCTATTATGGGCCGGAGCCAGTCGCTCCGGCCCCTTTTTTTGTCTGCGGCAGAGAGGTGGTTGACAGGATATTTCGATTCTTCTATTATTATTGAATTATGGAATCAAGCTTAGCAATTCGCGCCTTGGGCGCGCTCGCGCAGGAGCACCGGCTGGCGGCATTCCGGCTGCTGGTGCAGGCCGGACCTGATGGCTTGGCCGCCGGAGAACTTGCCGGGGCCGTGGGCGTGCCGCCTTCCTCGATGAGCTTTCACCTGGCGCAACTGAGCAACTCAGGCCTTGTCACGCAGCGCCGTATCAGTCGCTCCATCGTCTACGCAGCAGACTTTCCGGCAATGACCGCGCTGCTGGGCTATCTTACCGAAAACTGCTGCGGCGGCCAGCCATGCGCACCTGCCGCCCAGACCGACAGGAGTGCCGCATGAAGCGTTTCCATGTTCACACACGGGTTGCTGACCTGGACAGCTCGATTGCCTTCTATTCCGACCTGTTCGGAGAGCCGCCAAGCGTTGCCAAGCCGGACTATGCCAAATGGATGCTGGAAGATCCGCGCGTAAACTTCGCCATTTCCTCGAAGGAGGGCGCGGCGCAGGGTATTGAGCACCTGGGCATCGAAGCCGGTTCGGCGGAAGAGCTTTCAGAAGTTTACGACCGGATCGCCCGGTCAGGCCGGCCTGTGTTCAACGAAGGCGAAGCGCAATGCTGCTATGCGCAATCGACCAAGAACTGGGTGACAGACCCGGACGGGATCGTCTGGGAAGCCTTCCACACGCACGGCGATGCGACCGTCTATGGAGACAGCCCCGACTTGGGCGCCATCGCTGCCGCATCGACCAATGCCGCCGTCGGTGCCTGCTGCACCCCGGTGACACCACAGGGCACTTGCTGTCCGCCAAAGCCCGATAAGCCCGCCAGCGCGGGCTGCTGCGGAGTTTGACCATGAACGAACGCATCCACAATGTGCTGTTTCTGTGCACCGGAAATTCGGCGCGCTCGATCATCGCCGAGGCCATACTTGGCCGTGAGGGACTGAGCCGGTTTCGCGCCTTCTCGGCAGGAAGCTTTCCCAAGGGCGAAGTCCATCCCGCCGCACTCCGCCTGCTCGAGCAGCTCAACTACGACACCTCCGGTTTCCGCTCGAAAAGCTGGGACGAATTCGCTGCCCCCGGCGCACCCGAAATCGATTTTGTATTCACGGTGTGCGGCAATGCGGCGGGCGAAGTCTGCCCGGTCTGGCCGGGACAGCCGATGACCGCGCACTGGGGCGTACCCGATCCGGCGGCGGTCGAAGGCCACGATGCAGAAGTGGCTGCGGCCTTTGCCGACACCTACCGGATGCTCAACAACCGGATAAGCCTGTTCACCGCGCTGCCATTCAATGCAATCGACAGGCTTGGCCTGCAGCGCCGCCTTCGCGACATCGGCAACACCGACGATGGGAAGTGAAGCGCCGACATTCTCGCAACGCCTGATCGCCGAGGCGCTTGGCAGCTACTTCCTGTTCGCGACCGTCGTCGGCTCGGGAATCATGGCCGAGCAGCTGGCGGGCGGCAATGTGGCGGTGGCGCTGATCGGCAACACGCTGGCGACGGCCGCCATGCTCTATGTGCTGATCGCCATGCTGGGGCCGATTTCGGGCGCGCATTTCAACCCGGCGGTCAGTCTGGTGATGCGGCTGCGCGGCGATTGCTGCTGGAAAGGACTGGCCGCGACCGTGCTGGTGCAGGTGGTTGCCGGGATACTCGGCGTGTGGAGCGCCCATGCAATGTTCGATCTGCCGGTCTGGCAAGTTTCGCAGCACTTGCGCGATGGACCCGGGCAGTGGCTGGGCGAATTCGTTGCCACCTTCGGGCTGGTCGCAACGATCCTGCTGACCCTGCGCAGCCGACCCGGCTCGGTCCCCGCCAGCGTCGCACTCTACATTGCCGCTGCCTACTGGTTTACCTCGTCTACCAGCTTCGCCAATCCGGCAATCGCCATGGCGCGCTCGCTGAGCGACACTTTCGCGGGGATCGCGCCTGCCAGCCTGCCGGGCTTCATTGCCGCCCAGTTCGCAGGCGCACTGGCCGCGCACTGGTTCGAGATGAAGGTTCTTCCGAGGGCCTGACGGATCAGGGTTCGCCCAAGCCCCGCCACCGCGCCCGGATTGCATCCGTTGTAACGCGGCTGTCGTCATGGCTCCAGCCGGGCACCCGCCAGATATAGCTTAGCTTGTGCCGCCATGGCGCGCGCCAGACATCGCCCAGCAGCCCGATCCATTCGTGGAACGCCGCCCACAGCACGTTGAAGCTGCCCAGTTGCCGGACGATCCCGTAGCGCACCGGATCGCTCTCCAGTTCGGGCTGGAAGCTGCCGAACAGCTTGTCCCAGACGATGAACACGCCGGCATAATTGCGGTCGAGATAGCGGGGGTTGGTGGCGTGGTGGACGCGGTGGTGGCTGGGGGTGTTCATCACCGCCTCGAACCAGCGCGGGCATTTGCCGATCACTTCGGTGTGGATCCAGAACTGGTAGATCAGGTTGAAGCCCGCGACAGTCGCCAGCATCGCCGGGTGAAAGCCAAGCAGCGCCAGCGGAATGCGGAAAGCAAACGACAGGGCGATGAACCCGGTCCAGGTCTGGCGCAGCGCGGTTGAAAGATTGTAGTGCTGGCTGGAGTGGTGGTTGACGTGGCTCGCCCAGAACCAGCGCACCCGGTGGCCAAGCCGGTGGCCCCAGTAGTAGCCCAGGTCGTCGAGCACGAAAGCCAGCCCCCACACCCACCACTGCCAGCCAAGGTCGATCAGTCGCAACTGATAGAGCCCCATGGCAGCCGCAAAGATCGCCCCGGCAGCCGCTATCCCGGCAGCGGTGCTGCCCAGACCGAGCAGCAGCGAAACAAGCGTGTCGCGCGGTTCATAGCTCGCCGGTGCGCGGCTGCGCGCCCACAGCATCTCCGCCACAATCAGCAATACGAACACCGGGATAGCGATCGGGAGCGGATCGAAGGCCACCACAGCTCAGCCTCCCAGCCGCCGGAGGCTTCCCGCCCAGGTCTGGGCCATGACACCCAGGTCCAGCGTCAGACCGGCAAAGTTCGGGCCGCAAGCCGGGATGGTGATGAAATTGCGATCGAGCCGGATTCCCTTGTGGCTTTCCACCTGGCGGGCAGCGAAGTGGGCACCGTGGCGGCGCAGCAGCAGCACCCGGCCCTGATCATCGCGCAGCAGCGCGCCGATGCCGGCCCGGTCCAGCCCGACCTCGACCGCCTCGAAGCCCCACTCGGCCTCGCGGGCGAGACGCCGGGCGTGGTCTTGATCGCGAATCCGCACATCACCGCCCAGCCCCAGCTGGCGTGCCAGCAGCGCGAGCAGCAGCACCGCCAGCAGCGAAGCACCCAGCTGAATTGCAATAGCGCTCACCTGTTTGCGGATGCCAGCATGTCGGCCAGGGCGCGCACCGGCGCAATGTCATAGCCCGCCCCGGCGGCCTGCGCGGCAAGCTCGGCAGGGTCTGCCCCGCGGCTGGCTTCGGCCAGCGCCCACAACAGGGTGGATCGCGTGCCCGAACGGCAATAGGCCAGCACCGGCGCATCTGAGGCCGCCAGCGCAGCAGCCATGGCCTTGACCTGCGCCTCGCTGAAACCGGCGTGGGTTACAGGAATCGCGACATATTCGATACCGGCCGCCCGGGCTGCCGCCTCGATCTCGGCACCCGGGGTCTGATCTTCGCTTTCATCTTCCGGCCGGTTGTTGACGATCAGGCCCACGCCCAGCGCCTGAGCCTCGGCGATCTCGGCAAGCGAAATTTGCGGGCTGGCATAAATGCGGTCGGTCAATTTGCGAAACATCAGTGCTGCCCTGTGCTTGAGCCACCGCTTCACCTGTGCGGCAGCTGCCCTTACCCGACAATGCCAATCCTCAGTCGCCGTGGCAAGCAGCGACAGAAATGCAGAAATGTCACAGTTCGAACCGCAATCTGAATTCGCGCTGAATCGATTCGCAATTGCAAATCGACTCGGCTAAGAGCAGCTTGCAGAGGAAGTGCCGCGCTTGGAGAAGTGCGCGCTTGCGTTGTTGCCCGGCGCGTATCGTCCGCGCTGCCAGGCAGACCGTTTCGGGCGAAGTGAAGGTTATTAAGGGTTTATGGGTTTCGATAGAGGACGTCGCGGCAGGGGCCGGGACAAGCGGGACGGTTTCGGAGAGGACGGTTTCGATCCATTTCAGGCTGGCGGCGGCGACCGTTTCGGCGGTGGCGGTGATCGCTTCGGCGGCGGCGGCGGTGATCGCTTCGGCGGCGGCGGTGGTGCACCGCGCGGCGGCTTTGGCGGAGCCCCTCGGGGTCCCGGTGGAGGCGGCGGTGGCGGAATGCCTGCGCAGGTCGTCGGCCAGGGCAAAGGAACCGTCAAGTTCTTCAACGCGCACAAGGGTTTCGGCTTCATCCAGCAGGATGCAGGCGGCGAAGACGTGTTTGTCCACATCAGCTCGGTCGAGCGTGCGGGGCTGGAAGGCCTGGCCGAAGGCCAGCAGCTTGAATTCACGCTGGTAGATCGCGGCGGGAAGATTTCCGCCAGCGACCTGGCGGTGGTCGGCGATGTCATCCCGGTGCAGAAGCGGGAAGAACAGCCGCAGCGTCAGCTGACCGGCGACAAGGCAACCGGCACGGTCAAGTTCTTCAATTCGATGAAGGGCTTCGGCTTCATCACCCGCGACGACGGCCAGCCGGACGCATTCGTCCATATCAGTGCCGTCGAACGGTCGGGCATGCAGGGCCTCAATGAAGGCGACCGGCTTGAATTCGACATCGAGGTCGACCGACGAGGCAAGTATTCGGCGGTCAACCTGGTGCCGATGCAGGGTTGATCCCGCCAGAAAGCCTAGGCGCACCCGCTTCCGGGATTTGACCGGAAACGCGCGAAAGCTCAGATGCACGGCAATGGCGGTCCTTCGGGGCCGCCATTTGTCGTTTGCAATTCCCGTTCAAGCTTTTGGGATACTAAAGGAATTACCCATGTCGATCACTCCGTTGATGCCCGTCTATCCCCGGTGCGGCGTGCGGCCGGTTCGTGGTGAGCACTGCCATCTGATAAGCGAGGACGGTCGGCGTTTCCTTGACTTTGCTGCCGGTATCGCTGTCAACTGCCTGGGCCATTCGCACCAGGGCCTGATCGGCGCGATCCAGCGCCAGGCGGGCGAATTGATGCACGTCTCCAACCTCTATGGCAGCCCGCAGGGCGAGCGGCTGGCGCAGCGGCTGGTCGACATGACCTTCGCCGACACCGTATTTTTCACCAATTCGGGTGCCGAAGCGGTCGAATGCGCCATCAAGACCGCGCGGTCCTATCATCAGCACGCGGGCGACGATCACCGGTTCGAGCTGATCACCTTCAACCAG
>CAVTAQ010000004.1:0-114305 GCA_963732725.1 uncultured Alphaproteobacteria bacterium
GACGTGATCGCGACGGCGTTGATACTCATCGTTCTGAAGCCGGGCCGCGAAGTGCAGTTCTTTGATCACAGGCATCAGAGCATTGCCGATTGATTTCCGATCGGCACCGTGCCGCGCTTCCATGGCGCAGCGCCGCCAATAGGTTGTCACCAGATTGCGTGTGCCCCGGCGTGGGCCTGATCCAGCGTCAGGGCTTCAGCTTGGCCTTCCGGCTGCGCGCGACGCGAGCCACGCTGGCGCCAAACCGGCCGAGAATGAACATGTCGATCCGCTCATCCAGGTCCTCGTCCGAAGGGGCAGCTGAGTCCCAATCGGTATAGGTCATGATCGGCTTGCTGCCGAGAACGACATCCGAAAACAGCTCCGCTGTCCGCCCGTGATCGCCAGCTGGTATCAGCGCTGCAAGTTCAAGCGCCTCGAACACCTTTTCGAAATTGCGACGGAACCGCGTAAAAATTGACTGGACAACCGCGCGCATGAATTCAGGAAACCGGTTGCTCTCGGCAATCATCAGCCGCATCAGGCCGATCGATTGATCGCGATAGGTGACCGCGTAGGCATAGCGCCCAGCACGTCGCAAGGCGTCGAAAATCGTATCTCCGTCGATGACTTCGGGACGGGCGATTGCGGTGCTGGCATCACGGGCGAATATCACTTCGCTGAAGATTGCCTCCTTGTCGCCAAAATGTTGGTACAGTGTCCGCGTCGCAACGCCAGCACCGCGCGCAATGTCTACCAGCGTAGTCGCCGCATAGCCGCGCTGCACGAAAAGTTCCGTCGCCACATCCATAACGCGCGCCTTCCGGCGCTCCAGTTCGGCGGCGGTCGGTCGCCCTGCCTGGTTTTTCCGCCTGCGTTTCGGTTTGCTTCGCGCGCCGAGGCGCTCCTTCGAAGTCGCGGGCTCTACTCTTGCATGCATTCGCGGACGCCCCTGTGGTGTTCGTATCGGCTCCGTAGAACAGTTTTGTCCTGACCAAAGCACAAAAGCTGTGAATAACTCAGGTAGAGCGCATTAGGCGTAGCCGTCTGACGGCAGATTATGTCTACATATGTAATTGATATATAGATATATTAGTAGATGCTTCATTGGTATTTGTAACCACGACCACTCGACCTAACGAAAATCGCGGCAGAAGGCGCGCAGGTCGTCCAGGAACAGCTGCGGCTGTTCGAATGCCGCGAAATGGCCGCCCTTGGGCAGCTTGGTCCAGCGAACGATATTGTACATCTGCTTGCCCATGCGCGCGGGGTGGGGCGGATTTCCGCCGGGAACCGGGCATGCGCGGTCGGCACCGTGATGAAGGAGAATTCTCCGCCCGGCGCGCGGGCAGGGCCGATCGATTCGTAATAGAGCCGCATCGCCGAATTGATCGTCCCGGTCACCCAATAGAGCATGATGTTTTCGAGCAGGTGATCCTTGCTGAACGAACTTTCGATATCGCCGTCGCAGTCGCTCCAGGTCTTGAACTTCTCGACAATCCACGCGGCGAGACCGGCGGGACTGTCGGTCAGGCCATAGGCGAGCGACTGGGGCTTGGTGCCCTGGATCGCCTGGTAGCCGCTTTCGTGCAGGTCGTAGTTGCGCTTCCACTCCTGCTCGGCAATCTCCTGTCGCTGAGCCCGGCAAGCGGGTTCGCCGGATCGGCAGGGCGGCCGAGGATGAAGTTGAGGTGCAGGGCGATCATCCGGTCCGGACGTTTCATCGCCATTGTGCCGGAAATAGCCGATCCGTAGTCACCGCCCTGGGCCACATAGCGTTCGTATCCGAGCAGCTCCATCAGGGCGATGTTGACGTCTGCCGCGCTGCTCATGCTGAAACCGCGGTTGCGGGTAGGGCCGGAAAAACCATAGCCGGGGATGGACGGGGCGACGACGTGAAACGCATCGCGCGGATCGCCGCCGTGGCTGGCAGGATCGGACAGCGGGCAAAAATATCGAGGAATTCGGCGACCGAACCTGGATAGCCATGCGTGATGATCAGCGGCAATGCGTCCGGCTCCGGCGAGCGGATATGGTAGAAGTGGACATTCTCGCCATTGATTTCGGTGGTGAACTGCGGGAAGCGGTTGAAGCGGGCTTCAGCTGCGCGCCAGTCGAAGAATCTCGCCAGTAGGCGCAAGTTCTTCAAGGTAGGAGCGTTCGGTGCCATAGTCCCAGCCGGCACCGTCCAGCTGATCGGGAAACCGGGTATTGTTCAGTCTCTGCCTTCAGATCGACCAGCACTGCCTCGGGAATGTCGCAACGGAACGGCTCTTTTATGGCTCATCATGCCTCTCCAGGATCGCGAAACTGCGCGCGTTGCGGTTGTCGCTGGTTATGCATAGCGTCAATTGCATTATGCGCAAAGCGGCCCGCCAGAACGCATCTTTACAGGCGCAATCAGTCAATGTTACACACTGTAACATCGGGCCGATTCGCGCGGCTTTCCGGCCAGTCAGTCGGCGACGAAACGGGAGATGCGTCATGGAAATTCGGCTGTTGATCAAGGGCGGAACTGTCGTCGATGGCACAACCGCGCCAGCCTATGCGGCCGACGTGCGCGTGTCGGGCGGACGCATCACCGAAATCGGCCACGACCTGCGGGCGGGGAAGGGCGAGCGTGTCATCGATGCGGCGGGCTGCTATGTCACGCCGGGCTTCATCGAAACGCACAATCACTGGGATGGCGGCGTCTGGTGGAACCCCAACCTCGAACCGCTGCCTGCCTATGGCGCGACGACTCGATCAACGGCAACTGCGGCTTCAGCCTCGCGCCCGCGCCGCAGACCGATCGGGACGTGCAGGACGTCATCGACATCTTCAACTACTTCGAGGACATTCCCGAAGAGCCGATGCGCCAGATCGTGCCCTGGGACTGGAAGAAATGGAGCGAATACAAGGCTTCGATGCAGGCCAAGGTCAAGCTGCCGCTGCACTACAGCGCCTTTTGCGGCCACATTCCGCTGCGCCTGTGCGTGATGGGTCAGGAAGCCTGGAAGCGGGCGGCGACGGCAGACGAGATCGCGCAGATGTGCGACCTGCTCGACGATGCGCTGGCCGCTGGCGCGATGGGGCTTTCCTCGAACTATCTCGATTACGACAAGTACGAGCGCCCCTTGCCCTCGCAGCAGGCGGACGATGCGGAATTCCTCGCGCTGCTCGGCGTTCTGGCGAAGTATCCGGGCGCGACCTTCCAGGTCATCCTCGACTATTTCATGCGCAAGACCGCGAATGCCTCGCTGGAACGCTTCGGTCGGCTTGCCCGGCAGACTGGCGTGCGGATGCAATGGGCGGGCATGCCGACGCTGGAATACATGGCCGATCAGCTTCCCCGCGCCGAGGAACTGCACGAACAGTTCAAGGCCGAGGGACTGGAAATCTACACCTCGTTCAATGTCATTTCGCCAACATCAGTGATCAATTTCAACCGGACGCTGGTGTTCGGCCAGAACGGCAATCCGGTGTGGCAGGAACTGGTCAACACGCCGGGCTGGGAAGCCAAGGCGGCCATGCTGGCGGATCCCGAATGGCGGGCCCGCGCGCGCGAATTCCTGGGACAACCAGTTCGCGCATTCCTATCTCCACGAACCCGCCGCCAACCTGCTGCGCGAAAGCGAGAGCGGCTATGGCCCGATCGGCGTCACGCTGGCGGACTACATGGCACAGTCGGGCATCGCCCATCCTTCCGATGCGATGGCCGAATGGGTGCTCAACAACGGGCAGGAATTGACTGTCCTGAAAAAGAGCTGGGAAAAGAGCGAGGAGGTGCTGAACAAGCTGCTCGTCGATACCCATTCGCTCGCCAATGTCAGCGATGCCGGGGCGCACGGCAAGCTGTTCTGCGGGGCAGGCTATAACGTGTTCCTGCTGACCGATTACGTGCGCGATCGCGGCGTTATCTCCATCGAACAGGGCGTCCATATGCTGACCGGGCGGCTTTCGAACTTCTTCGGTCTCAATGATCGCGGCGTGATCGAGGTCGGCAAAGTCGCCGACATCACCGTGTTCAATCTCGATGAGATCGAAATGCGGCCCGAGAAGAAGACCTTCGATGTGTGGGACGGCACCGGCGGGCGAACCTATCGCTATACCCGCGATCCTGCGCCGATGCGGCTGACGCTGGTTGCCGGGGTGCCGACCTTTGATCACGGCGAGTTTACCGGGCGC
Organism: uncultured Alphaproteobacteria bacterium; assembly: GCA_963732725.1. Classification (GTDB taxonomy): domain Bacteria; phylum Pseudomonadota; class Alphaproteobacteria; order Sphingomonadales; family Sphingomonadaceae; genus Novosphingobium. The sequence goes on from CAVTAQ010000004.1 coordinate 4,147, forward strand.
TATCCGGGCGAATTCATCGGGCCGGAATGCGCGCAGGAAGACACAATGGCGATCGCAGCGGAGTAGGCGCTTGCCTGCAAGCAGTGCCCTGCGCCGCGAATTGCCGGCCGAGCCCGTGGCGCAGGGCAAGCCCGGCAGCCGCGAGCGGTTGCTCGCGGCGGCGGCCGATGCCTTCTGCCGAGCGGGCTATTTCGCGGTTTCCGTGGAAGACATCGTCAAGCAAGCCGGCGTCAGCCGGATGACGTTCTATCGGCATTTCAGCGGCAAGTCCGCGCTCGCGCTCGATCTTTTCCGCCACAATGTCGAGCGCGCGCTTCCCCGGTTCATCTCGATCACCGCTGCGGACTATCGTGATCGCGCGGCAGTCGAACACTGGATCGGCGGTCTGTTCGATGCCGACCGCAGGAGCGGCCAGTTGCTGCGCGTGTTCATCCAGGCAAATGCCGAAGAAGCGGACTTTACCCGCAGTGCGCAGGACTTGATCGGTAACCTCATCGCAGAACTGGGCAAAGGCATCCCCGCCTTTGCCATCGACCGTGCGAACCAGCGCCGCCGCTGGCTTGAGGCATGGCTGCTGATCTACGAAATTCTGGACCAGAGCAACCATGCCGCGCGCGAGGCGGGGATTGCCGCCGAGCCTGAAGTCATTGCGATTTTGGCGGATCGGTTTGTCAATTTTGTGGGTGATTGATAAGTGATCACACGCAACCAAGTGGAACGGAATGCTCTGAATGATCAGGTTTGATAAGCGACTTGCGTGGCTTGCGTGTTTTGGCCTTGCCGCAGTGACCGGTACGCTTCTGTCAGGATCGTCGGTCATCGCCAGCGATGCCGTGCCGGATGCGGTTCAGAAGGAGGGCGCAATATTCGAACGCCAGTTCATCATGGAGCAGCTCGACGATGATGGCGAGCTGCTGGGCAATATTGCCGCAGGTATCGAACCGGCTGAAAAATTGCCGGAAGTAACGCGATCGATCGCGAAAGGGGCGAGGGACTCGGTGGAGAGTTTCCGCCACATTCTTCCCGGCGGTCGGGCAAAAGCGGAAGTGTGGTCCAACCATGCCGACTTCATGCAGCGCATGGAGACCTTCGCCCGCAATGCGGAAGCCATGGCCAAGGCTGGCGAAACAGGGGATTTGGCGGCAGTTACCGCCCTGATGGTCGCGGCCATGCCCTGCAAGCAATGTCACGATCTCTATCGTGCGCCAAAGAAGCCCTGATGACTGGTCAGTAAATCGCTGGGCCGGGAACCACAACGGCGTCGAACCATGAGCGTGAGAAGTAATTGATCCAGTCGCCCAGCGTCTGGCCCGGCTCGTCATCGTCGACAAATGTGTAGAGCGGCTTTCCACGATAGGCCCAAGCCTTCACGCGCGGCGCTTCGGGCGGGGCGGTTGTCCCGGCCGGATCAAGGAATGGCGGGTCGGACACATCCATGATGGTAAACTCGCCGGAGGGACGCGCGCCTGCCGAAGGGCGATAGAGGCGCCAGCGGCGCGAACATTCCTTGGCATCACCGCACAGCGCCGACCAATAGGCCGCGGCATCTCCCGGATCGTCACAGGGCAGGAAATCGGGGACTTCGGTTTCGGTGCACGTAAAGCTGTAGAGGGTCATGCCCTTGTTGGTCGTATATACTTTGCCAAGTAGGGTCGTGCGGGTGCCGAACTGCGGCGGAATGGCGCGCGCGCGGCGATAGACTGCAGTCGCCCAGCCGCCTTCCTGTGCCGCATCTGCATCGGTATAACCCTCAGGAAGTACATAGAGCGGCTCGCCGTCGTAGGCATATTGTTTGACCCCGCCTTGATCGACGATTGTCCATTTGCCCGACGTGTTGCCGAAACTTGGTGCCGTGATCGGCTGAAGGAGCTGGGCCGCGCCGCTGGATGCCCGTTGAAGCCGGGCTCCGCGCCGCACATAGGCGGGCCGCCCATCAGTGGTGGCAAGAACCAGGCCTTCTTCGCGCCGCATCAGTTTGAAGCCTGGCGGAGCCTCCAATGGGGCCTGCGCCGCGCCCCACACGGTGAAGTTGGCGACGCCGCCTTCACCGTTCACATCGCCGGGCATGCGATCCTTGATCGAGGTATAGAGCGGACTTCCCTTGTAGGCCCATTGTTTGACGCCGCTGCCCCGGTCGATCAGCGACCATTCGCCCGCAGCAGTAGCGTCGGCGGGGGCCAGGAAGGGTGGCCGCTTGTCGGCGCAGGTCTTGCGCGTCTGCGCTGCCGGTATGGGGACCTGCCCGAATTGCCGTCCGTTCTGCATGGTGTAGCGGGTATTGGTGCATCTGGACTTTCCGGGCGTGGCTTCGTCTAGCCGATAGGTGTAGAGCGTCATGCCAGCGGGGGTGGTGAATACCCAGCCTGCTTCGGTCTCGCGCACTTGAGCCGGAGGGGGGGTATTCGCCATCGCAGCTGTTCCGGTGGCGGCAATCAGCGCGCAGATGCCGGCCAGGAAGGTGCCCAGTGCCCGCACCGGCGAACCCGCAATCATACCAGAATCTCCCCCAGTTCGCGCGACGTTTCCATCGACTGCGTCCCCCAGCTGGACAGCGGCACGTCATAAAGGCGCTGCAAGGTATAGCCCAGCCTGGTCCCGGCCTCGCCCTTGCCATCGATATGCAGGCCGGTCTTGACCAGGCCATTCAGTTTGCCGGCGGTGAACATCGGGATGCCGGCAATCGAATGGGTCTTGGCAAGATTGCAGTCGGTGTGGGCATAGAGAAGCGAATGATCGAGCAGCGAGCCGTCGCCTTCGGGCGTATCGGCCATGGCCTTGATCAGATAGGCCCAGGATTCCATGGCGCGCCCAACGAACCAGGAGGCATTCGGCTGATAGCCGAGAGTTGTGTCCATCGCCTCTTCGTGGGTGTAGCCGTGGTGGGTCTTTTCCTGGCCGTTCCGGGTCAGCGAGGAGCCGCTGTCGGAATAGAGCATGTTGAAGACCTTCGTCTGGTTGCACGACAGAGCCATCACCAGGAGATCGACCATGGCCTTGTGCCGCTGCGCAACGCGTTCGACATCGAGGCCGACTGGCAGGTCGCCAGGTGCCTTGCCGGGAATTTTGCAGTTGGGGGCGGGCGGCGGTTTTTCGAGCTGCAGGGCCAGCCGGTTCTCCAGCTCCCGCACTGAAGTGTAATACTGGTCCAGCCGCGCGCGATCTGCTGCGCCAAGCGTCTGTTCCAAAGCCTTGCTTTGTTCAGTGATGCTGGAGAGAACGCTCTTGCGGACCATCACCTTGGGATCGGGCGTGAAGCTGGCCGAATTGGGATTGACGAAGTCGACGCCAAAGACCTTCTGATAGAATTCGACCGCCGAGATGTCAGCCGGGTTCATCGAATCGGCGTCGCGAAAGCTGAGGCTGTCGCGCGGTCTGCCGGTCGCCGCCAGGTTCAGCACGCTGAACCGGCTGCCGGTGCCGATCCTGTCGGATATCGCGCAGTCGAGGCTCTGGCCTGGCTTGTTCACGCGCGAACTAGGGGCAGAGCCGCAGCGCAAGGCTACCCAGCCCGAATAGTGGCACAGGTTGGGCCGACCGTCGTTGAAGATATTGAAATTGGTATAGACGTTGACGTGCTCTTTGATTGCGCCAAGCGCTTCAAGCTGTTTGGGCAGGGCATAGCCCGCACCAGTGGTCTTGGGCACGAAGATGTTGTCGTCGACGCCCAGACCCCAGAACCAGGTGCCGAACCGCATGGGCAGCGGCTTGCCGGTAGCCGCGATGGCCGTACCATTGCCATCGAGGAACGCGTTGAGCAGCGGCAGCGATACGGCGACCGCAGCTCCGTTCAAGACCCCGCGCAGCACCTGACGGCGGCTGGGGGGGTCAGTTTTGATCAGCATGGCTGCTTCCTCCTGCGCCTGCGCGACTGGCCACGGTTGCCGGTTTGTTTTCCGGCATGACGGCAAAGAACGATTTGCTGAAGATGATAGTTCTCAACATGTCATCGAACCGGTATCCGCGGCGATCATGATCTGAGCGAAAATAGGCGAGCAGCGGCGCATCGCTGGAACCGGGTGCCCGCCCGGTGCTGTAGCCGTAGAGCCGGTTGACGATGCACGAGCGCAAGGCCGGTTCATCACGCACGGCTCGGCCAAGTCCTGCCGGGTCAGCGAAGCTGACTTTGCCCAGCGATCCGCTCGGATCGATCCGCAGACCATGCTCGGTCTTGCGAAACTGGCCCGCGCCGTCGAAGTTTTCCAGCGCCAGCCCCATCGGATCGGTCAGCGAGTGGCAACCCCGGCAGGTCGGCACCGCGGAATGGGCTGCCAGCCGCTCGCGCGCCGGCATCAACCGGGCGCTGGGCTCTTCGAAGCCCGAGAAATCAACGTCGGGCGGCGGATCGGGCACGGTCTGGCAGAGCAGGATTTCGCGCAATGCCCGGCCGCGCCGGGTGGGGGAACTGCGCCCCGGGTGGGCGTGCTGGGCGAGAAAACCGACGAGCGTCAGCAAGCCGCCGCGCGGATCGTCTGGCGCAAATGTGTGCGGTTCCCAGCCCAGCGATCCGCGGTTTACCGGCAGCATGTAGATCGCGCCCAGATCCGAGCTCATGAAGGTGTGCCGCGTGGTGAACAGGTCGCGGTAATCGCCCCGGCGCACCATCAGATGATCGACCACGGTGCGCAGGATCTGCTCGCGCGCTTCCTGCGCCGCCTTGATGCTGAAGGCGGGATAGATCTGGCCATCCTTGCTCAGCGTGTCGAACGCCTCAAGGTCAAGGTAGTCGTTGAAAAAGGCGCGCAGTCCCCGCTCGAACTTTGGCGATGCGAGCATCCGCGCCACCTGGCGGCGAAGGCCAGCCTCAGTCTCCAGACCACCGCTTGCGCCAGCCTGCAACAGCTCCTCGTCCGGCGCGGAATCCCAGAGCAGAAAGCTGAGTCGCGAGGCCCGCGAATAGCCATCGAGGCTCAGACTGCCTAGCGGCCCCGGGGTGCGTCCGGCACTTTCCGTGATGAACAGGAACTGCGGCGAGACGAGCATGCCGCCAAGGCTGAACGCGAGGCCCGAGTAGAAGTCTCCGGTGGGCTCGACCGCGCGGCCAGCCATGTCAACTGCGGCAGACAGCTCTGCCTCCGTCATCGGACGCCGGTAGAGCCGCCGTCCCGCTGCCGACAGGAAGGCGCGGGCGCAGGCGTCGTCACGCTGGCTCACCGCTTGCGGCTGGCATGGTACGAAGAGGCCGCGATGCCTGGGGTCAAGAATCTGCCGCGCCATCGCTCGCGCCGTCGCATCGAGGGGGTCGATAACGCCAGGAGTCAGGCCAGCCTTGGCGGCACCAATGGCCACCAGGCCGCTGATCCGGTTGACTGGCGCGAACCTTACTTTGGCGACAATGTCCGGGCCGAAGATATCCGCAATCGTGTTGGCGTACTGGCTCTGGGTCAGCAACCGCAAGGTCGGCGGTGCCGCCGCGGTCGCGGGCTCCAGCGCCTGCTGAGGAACTGCGGTGGCGGCACTGCCTGCCGCCGTGCCGACCGCAGCCTTTTCCGCAGCGCAGCCAAGCAGCAGCGAACTCGCCATGACAGCAAAGGCAGTCTTGCGGAAAAAGCCTTTCGCAAGGTGAGCAGAACGAGCCTGGGTCATCGCTGCGGCCCCCGGTTCGTCGCGGCTGCCACCCGCTGTTGTGATCCGCGCGGATGCGCAATGAACGCCCGCACCATGTTGATCCGGTAAGCTGCCGAGATTGCGGTGCACTGGCCGGTGTTCGGATCGGGATAGCCGTCCGCATAGCGCAACAGCGCGCGGTACTGGCTGGGCGGACTGTTATGGGCGGCCGGCATGGCGATGTGGTGGGGCTTCTGGCTGTTCCACCAGATCTTGTTATCCTCATAGCCTGCGAGCAAGCCTTCGGGCCATGACCCGGACAACGGAATGCGCAGTTGCAGATTGCGGATCCGGCGCTCGGCGACCTTGGCGATCCACCGGATCGGCAGGCGGGCGACAGTATCCGGGTTCGGTTCGGTGATCAGCACGCCGCCTTCGATCTTGCCGCGCATCCGTGTGCTGTAGTCCGGGAAGCGCGCATCGATCCGCTGGGTGAGGTGCGGAACATATTTTCCGGCGGGGTCACGCGAGAGGCGGTCCTGGCCCTTGTAGATCGTGATCGCGACCTCGGGATCGTTTTGCTCGTCATCGACGCCGGTGATCTCGATCAGGATCCGGTTGACCGGGTTGGTATAGATTTCCTCGTTGTAGAAGGCATCCGAGAAGCCGTCCTTGCGCCAGCCTTTGGTGCAGCCGACAATACGCGCCATCTGGTTGTCGACCTTGATCCCATTCCGGGCTGGTGAACTTTTCGTGGGTGCAGGATCTGGCGGTTGCCCGCCCGTCCTGGGTGCCGTCCAGATTCAGACCATATCCCACCTTGGCCGTGAGCTCGCTTGGCGGGATCGGGTCTTCAACCGACATCGGCGAATAGTTGGTGAGCTCGCCGTTAGGGCCGCGGCTGAAGGGGTGGCCGAACTTGCGGCGCAGCTCGGCAAAATTCGGCTGGGCTTCGGCGTTGGTGTGGTCGCCGGCAGTGAGGCCGGTCGAACACTCGTTTCTGGCGTCGGCCGTTTCGTGCAGCGCGTGGTGCCAGCCGGTGATCACCAGGCCGATCGTGCCCGGGGGCGACTGCGAAACGGCCGGGCCAACGGCACCGCCTGCCAGAGCGACCATGACCGCCAATCGCCGAACAGTGGAAGCAAGTTCCCGTCTGTCATTCCGGCTAAACATATCGAGCTCTCTCCGCGTGCCGCTTTTTCAGAATTCATTCCGATATCGACCTGAAGCTTGCCTGTGCCGCTTGAATTTATGCGGATCGACCGTCGAGTAAAGCAAAATATGTCCATTCGGAATAATTCTGATGCGAGCTGATCCAGAAGATTGGGACAAATTCAACTTGCCCCCGCGCCAGGATGTGCGAGGCGCAGAATGATCGAAATTAATAACCAGCCGTGAGGCTAGTGGGCACCACCCCAAGCTATGGGTTGTTCTTGATGTAGACACTCGCAAATTCGACAAAGCTGCGGCCAAACTGCGACAATTGCGTCGGTCGCCAGATCATCTTCAGACCCCAGGTGGGAGAAGCTGGAATGTCGGAAATCGGGATGAAGCGAACATTGGGTGGCGCGGCGAGCGCCGCAGTTCCTGTGGTTACGGTGCAACCCAGGCTCGCACCCACCAGGGTAAAGGTGGTGCTGACATGGATATCGCCCCGGGTCACATGTGGCATCACCCCGGCCTTCCTGAACAGAGCGATGATAGCATCGGTCTCCATCGCATAGTCGAGCCGTGTGGGCAGGATGAACGGGTATTCTGCAAGTTCGGCAAGGCTGATCGACTTGCGCGCCGCCACCGCCCAGTCCTTTGGCAATGCGGCCACAAGCGGCGCGTTTTCGACGGTCAGAGATTCAAAATCGTCGATGCCTTTGGTGGTTGAAGACACGAAGCCGACATCGCAGTCGCCAGACATCGATCGGGGCAACCTGCAACGGTGAGAGTTGCTCGCGAAGCTGCACCAGCACATTCGGCGCGTAATCGCGAAATTCAACGAGTAGTCGTGGTAAAAGGCGGTACAAAGCGGGCGTCGTAAAGCTGACCCGGATTTCAGGCATCGGTTCTGCCTCGCGGCTCGCCAGCTTTCGCGCGAGATCGGCATGTTTGATTGCGTTGCGGGCCTCACTCAGGAAGGCAATGCCGGCGCGGGTCAGGGCCACGCCGCGGCGCGAACGATCAAACAGTTGCAAGCCCAAACTGTCCTCCAGCCGCCGGATCGACTGGCTGAGCGGTGGCTGAACTCATGTTGAGCAACGCTGCTGCCCGGCTGAAATTCAGCTCCTCCGCCACCGCAATGAAATGGCGCATGTGTCTCAATTCCATGGCGACAAACCTTCCGCGCTGATACCGATGCATATATCGGCACGGTATCAAATCGCGTCAATATGGTATTGGACAGCCTAGGTACTGGTGAGCGACAATGCAATGAGCTACACGCATTCTGCAATGCGCGAAAAATCGCGATGGAAATGGGAGGACGGATGATGGCTTCTGCAGTACTTGACACCGGCCTGAAGTTTGATCGCCCGCCGGTGGCGCGGGATCGCTTTCGCCTGGTCGATGCAGATGCCCACATCGATCCGCCGCACACCTTCTGGGCCGAATATCTGCCCCCCCACCTGAAAGACATGGCGCCCACCATCGAGGAAGGCGACGAGTGCGACTTCGTCGTTTTTGAAGGCCGCAAGCGCCCGCTGGTCATGCTGGCCAACCAGGCTGGCCGTTCGGGCAAAGACTTCAAGATGATGGGCAAGCTGTCCGATCTGCATGACAGCGCCAGCCCCGAAAAGCGCCTTGCCACCATGGACATCGACGGGATCGACGCTGCGGTCCTGTTTGGCGGCGGCCCGCTGGGCACGATGAATTCCGAACTCTATATTGCCAGTTTCCGCGCCTATAATCACTGGCTCGCCGATTTTTGCAGCGTCGACCGCAACCGGCTGAGCGGGGTGGCTTACCTGCCGATGCGCGACCTCGACGAAACGCTTGGGCTGCTGCGTGAGGCGGCGGCTCTTGGCCACCGCACGGTCAACATCCCGGCGTTCCCGCAGTCTTCGGACGGCGTTACCACCAGCGCCAAGATGGGCAATATCCAGATGGCGCAAGGCGCCGCGCTGAGCGGAGACCCGAACAGCACCAAGGCCTACTGGCACCCTGAGTTCGAGCCGCTCTGGGCCGAGATTCAGGATCTCGACATGACCGTGACCTTCCATCTGGGCGGGCGCGGCACGCGGTTTGGCGACAAGGACCACTTCCTGCCCGATCTGGTGATGTCCAAGGTTGCCATGGCGGAGCCGGTTGCCATGGCAATCTATGGCGCGCTGTTTGATCGTTTCCCGAAAATGCGCTGGGCAATCATCGAAAGCGGCGTGGGCTGGATGGCCTGGATGGCTGAGTACATGGATCGCACCTGGGAAAAGCAGCGGTTCTGGACCGAGAGCAAGCTCAAGGAATATCCCAGCTTCTACATGGACCGGAACATCTACGGCTCATTCATCAATGACCGCATCGGCGTTCTTACCCGCAACGAACCGGGTGGGCGCAACATCATGTGGTCGTCGGACTTTCCGCATTCGGAAACCACCTGGCCACACTCGCTCAGCGTGATCGCGCGCGATTTCCATGACATTCCCGATGAAGACGTGCGGGAGATCGTCGGTGGTCGGGCCGCACGGCTGTTCCAGGTTGGAAGCTGATTTGCAAATTCCGGTGCGAATTCCGGAGAATTCAAGTTTTAATACTACGCTATAAAGTTACAGGTTTAGGGGAAAAATAATGAAACATTACAATAGCAATTCGTACTGGCTTGCTGGTTGGTACTGCCTTGGCCACGTTTGCCTCGGCTTCGTCTGTGGCTTTCGCTCAGGATGCGCCGGAAGCAGACAATGGCGGCCTCGAAGAAATCGTCGTCACCGCGCAGAAGCGCGAGCAGAGCTTGCAGGACGTGCCGATCGCGGTGACCGCGATCAGCCAGGCCTCGCTCGAAACCAACCGCATCACCAGCGTTGCCGATCTTAACGGCATCGCCCCGAACGTGTCGGTCCGCCCCGCCGCTGGCGGCACCCAGATCGCCTCGTTCACCGTTCGCGGCGTGAACAGCTTTGGCGTTGTGCCGGGTTCGGACAAGCAGGTCTCGATCAACCTTGATGGCGTCTATATCAGCGCTGCGCGCGGTTCGATCTTCGACATCGCCGATATCGCCCGCATCGAAGTGCTGCGCGGGCCTCAGGGCACGCTGTTCGGCCGCAACGCCACGGCAGGCGCAGTCAGCATCATGACCCGCGAGCCCACCGGCAAGTTCGGTGCCACCCTGTCGGGCACGATCGGCAACTACGACCAGCGCCGCCTGCGTGCGACGCTCGAATCGCCGCAGATCGGCCCCTTCAGCGCCTATGTGACCTTCCAGCACAACCAGCGCCGCGGCGACACAGTCAACACTGCTGCCGGTTATGTCTGGGACAAGACCGGTCCGGAAGACGGCTTCGGCAAGCAGGTTTCGCCCAAGACGCTTGGCGACAACAATGCCGAATCCGTTTTCGCTGCGCTGAAGTTTGAGCCGAGCGACAACTTCAAATTGGTCTACAAGTACGATTGGGCCTCCAGCGAATATACCCCTGAAGGCAACACGGCGGTGGCCATCAATCCCAACAGCGGCAACGGCCGCATTCTCAGCCTGGTGATGGCCAACCAGGTCGCCGGTGTTGCCACAACCGGCGCCTTCATCGGCCAGACCATCCAGCCAGGCGTGGTTCCCGTCTTTGCCCCGCAGGGCCTGCGCACCGGTTTTGCCACCAACGCCTGGACCGTGCCCGGCCAGCAGCGCTACACCGGCCACAATGTGACCGCGAACTTGCGGGTATCGGATCGCCTGTCGGTCAAGACCATTCTGGCCTATCGCCGGTCCTACCTTTACGGTGCAAGCGCGCTTTCCGGCATGAGTGGCATGGTCATCACGCCGGCCGCCGCAGCGGCAATTCAAGCCGATGCATCTGGGTTGATCTCGGCGGCTAACAAGACGGCCTACGCCAACGCAGTCGGCAATCGCCTCCATGAATCGGGCACGCAGCGTGTCACCCGGAGCGACCAATACAGCGGGGAACTGCAGGTCAATTACACTGACGACCTGATGGACGTGACGGCGGGTGGCATCATCTTCCAAAGCTCCGACGAAGATCGCGGCCCCTCTTCGTTGTTCTCCTCGAAGAGCATGTATCTCCAGATACCGCACGCCACAGGTCTCATCCCGCAGGCGAACGGCACGGTCGGTGCGCAATCGCCAAATGAAGCGCGCTTTGAAAACAGGGCAAACTCTTCGGCGGTCTATGGCCAGGTGGAAGCGCATGTCCTGCCGGTGCTCGATCTTGTTGCCGGCATCCGCTACACCAGCGACCACAAGACCGGCACCGGTCGGGTCGGGGGGCTGTGGAACCCGGCGACCCCTGGCGACCGCGTCAACGGCACCTTGACCTATACCCCGGCCCAGGTGACGACCTTTAGATACAATGATTCCCAGGTGTCTTACATGCTGGGCATCAACTACAAGCCCAGCGATGACACGCTGATCTATGCCAAGTATTCGCGTTCCTTTGTGTCTGGCGGCCAGATTTCCGTCCAGACCTGGAAGCCTGAAATTGCCAGGTCATGGGAAGCAGGCATCAAGACGACCATGCTGGACGGCAAACTGCGCGCCAACCTGGCCCTGTTCAATGTCACCTATGAAAACCTGCAATTTGCCAATGCCGGGTCCGCGTTCCCGTTGGTTCCTGCACTATCTACCCTCCCGACTCTCGTCGTCGGCTCGAAATCACCGGCGCGTGCAAGGGGCTTCGAGCTGGAACTGACGGCAGCGCCGACCCGCGGCGTGACGCTGGGTGCGAACCTCGGTTATACCGACTTCAAGTACACGGGTACGCTCAACTGGGAAGTGCTGATAACGGGAGGCCTCTGCGCTGCGGAATTCGGTGGTCTTGCGCAACAACAGGGTCTTCTGGCGGCAGGGTTTGGCTCCGCTGCGGCTGTTGCCGCCGCGCAAACCACACTTTCGGCTTGCGAAGTGACTCAGACGCCCAACTTCAGGCAGACCTTGCTGCCCAAGGTTACCAGCAACCTTTGGGCCCAGTGGGAATCTGAGCCCATGTTCAACAGCGATGCCCGTCTGAGCATCCGTCTGGACGCCCAGATCAAGACGAGGATGTTCATTGATAGCAACAATGATGCACCGCTGGCGCTTCCGGGCTGGGACAAGCTTGAGTCGGTTCCGACGACGCTGATCCTGAACGGGCGCATTGCCCTTTCGGATATCCAGATGGGCCCGGTCAGCACCACGCTCGCGCTGTGGGGCCGCAACCTCACCGACGACAAGCATATCCAGTTCACCGGCGGCGTTGGAGCGGGCGTGCAGCGCTCGGCCAGCTTCCAGCCGGCCCGCACGCTGGGCGCGGATTTGACCGTCAAGTTCTGATTTTCCAGAACGGAATTGGGTCAAGAGAATTGGGGAGTGTGCGGCAACGCGCACTCCCTTTTTTCTGGGCGCCGCAGAGACACCGCCCGCTTGCCGGAGCTTGCTCCAGCTGGCCTATGCAGGCTGCAGTGCAAGTTCCCTATCATCCTGATCCGGATACCGGCCGGTCAGATAGAACAGGTATGCGCCCACCACGGTGGCAGCGGCTGTGAACCACAGGAAGCTTGCGTAGCTATCCGTCACGGTCAGCGAAAAGCTCAGGATCACAGCGCCCAGGGCAGAACCCAGGGCGAGAAACACCGTCATGAAGCTCATGAGCAGGCTGTAGTTTTGCAGCGCGAACTTGCGCGAGATCAGGTAGGCTCCGATGTCGCCTTCCGCCCCCTGGGCCAGCGCCATCAGCAGGATCGATCCGGCGACCAGCCAGATTGAATCAAACGGCGATGCCAGCATGGCAAGGCCGATGGCGGGCAGGCCGAGCACCATGATCGCCACTTTGTGCACCGCCATCCGGTCAAGCACGAGCCCGCACAGGATGCGCCCGAAGGCGACCCCGGCGGCATAGAGCGAGACGATCCACGTTGCCGCTTGTCCCGATGCGCCGTTTTCTGCGAGCACCAGATTCATCTGCGAGGCAGCCACCAGTTGCGGCACATTGATCAGCAGCACGCCGCCAATCGCCAGCAGGAACAGCGGAGATTTGAACAGAGCGGCCAATTCGTGCCGGGTAAGGCGGTGCGTGGCCCGCTTTGCCTCAGCGGCGGCTGCGCGCTGCCCGCCCATCAGGGCGAAAGTTGCGATTCCGCCGAAAACGGAGATTGCCGCCAGTGCCCGGTAGCCGCTGCGCCAGCCATAGTCCTCGATGACTTCGCCGATCAGCGGAACAGCCAGCGCTGCAACCAGCGGCGCACCCGACATGACAATCGACAAGGCGATGCCGCGGGCCTTGTCGAAACGCTCGACGATAACGCGCGCGAAGACCATCGTCGTGGTCAGCGTGCCGAGGATGGATTTGACCACCAGAATGCCAAGAAACAGCGCAAAACTGCCGCTCATGAAGCTGAGCGCCAGATAGCTGAGCGGCAGGACGATGAAGCCCAGCGCTGCCGCCCTGCGCGCGCCGACCCGGTCGGTGAAACGCCCGGCAAACGGTATCAGGAACATCGTCACGAAGGGGGTTGAGCCTACAAGCGCATATTGCGCGCGCGACCAGCCAAATTCGGCAATCAGCGCCGGAGCGAACAGGCTCATGACATAGTGATTGAGCGCAAGCCCCAGTGCCATGCCGGTGCTCGCCGCCAGCAATTGGCGCCAATGGCTCCGAAATTCAGCGCGATATCCCAAGACCTTCGCCTCCCGTGATGCCGCTCACCATCACCGGGACGCAAGCACGCATTGCTATGCCGCTTTGCCCAAAGCTGGGCAAGGCCGCCTCACTTGTTCAGGCGGAAAGCCCATAGAAGCGCAGCGCATTGCCATGAACGATGGGCTCGCGTTCGCAGTCGGGAACTCCGGCGAAATGATCGGCCATGATCGCGCAGGAATCGGGCCAGGTGCATTCGGAATGGGGATAGTCGGTCGACCACATGATGTTGCGCCCGCCGGGCAGGTCGCGGTTCCTGATGCCGACCGGATCCCGGATGAACGAGCCATAGACATTCTGGTCCATGTAGAAGCTGGGCGGGTGCTTGAGGTCCAGTTGCAGCCAGTGGCGCTGGTTGTTGTAGATGCTGTCCATGTATTCGGCCATCCACGACATCCAGCCGACGCCGCTTTCGATCGAGCCGAAGCGCAGCTGCGGGAACCGGTCGAACACGCCGCCGAATATCATGTTGGCGATCGGCTCGGCCATGCAGACCTTGGACATCACCAGGTTGGGCAGGAACCTGCCCATGCCAGGCCGGGCCACGCGCGCGCCGAGATGGATGGTGATTGCCAGGTCATGATCGATGCAGGCTTTCCAGAACCGGTCAAACTCGGGGTTGTCATATTGCAGCTCACCGTCCGGATCGCCGGTCAGCGCCAGCACCTGCGCGGCAAAACCGCCGCCGCCAGTTGCCTGCTTCGATTGCGGGAAGGCGGGAATGTTGACTCCGCGCAAGCCGCTTTTGGCGGCCTCCTTGAGCAGCGCGATCGACTGGTCGATATCCTGCATCGGCAAATAGGCAACGCCGATCAGATGCGCCGGATCGTGGGCGCAGAAATCCGCAAGCCAGCGATTGTAGGCGCCGAAACTGGCGATGTAGAGATCGTTGTCGGCGGTGCCCAGCGGTCCGCCACCAAACAGCGCTGCCCGGCTGACCCCGTCCTGTGCCATGTCCTTGAGCCGAGCGGCAGGCTCCCAGCTGCCCGCCTGCACATCGGAACGCCGACCGGTCGGGCGAAAGTCCTTACCCTGCGCCACCACCGAGGACATGACATTGAGCGGCTTGCGCGAGCCTTCGAAGACCACCCAATCGTGCACCTCGTCGGCCCCGCCTTCTTCGATCTTTGGCCCGCAGTCGGCGAATTTCGCCGGGAGATAGTCGTCCCAGAAGGTCGGCGGCGGATTAACGTGCGCATCGGCATCGATCAGTTCGAGCGACTGGGTCATGGCGGCACCTCTCTCATACAAGGCCCCGGCGCGCAGAATCGGCGGCGAAACCACGGGAACAAACTTCCATTGCCGCGCGCCTCGTGTCAACCTGTTTGAAATAGTTTCTCGATATATCGAAAAATAATTTCATAAACTCATTGCACAGGGCGCGCAGCTTTGTTAGCCCGGTGCCGCTATGGTGAAGGCCCAAATTCCATGACGCAGCTATCGCCGCCGGTGGCGCGCGCGGTTGCCGTGCTCAACTTCATGGCAGGGCATTCCGCGCAGGCCTTCACGCTGACCGAGATCGCCAAGTCGCTGCGGCTGAGCAGCGCCACTTGCCACAGCCTGCTCGCCTCGCTGGCGGAGGCTGGATATGTCTATCGCACGGTTGGAAAGACTTACGTTCTTGGCCCGGCGCTGGCCCGCATCGCGCAGGCATCGCTTTCGCCGGCGCTGGTCATGCAGGTCGCCCGCCCGGAAATGCGTCTGCTGGCCGATGAATTCGACGTGGTGTGCTCGGCCTACCGGCTGATCGGTGATGAGATCCACATTTATGAGCGCGCGGCTGCGCTGTCGCATGTCAACTGGAACACTTCCGAGACGCTGACCGTTGCGGCAAATGCGCCGGTTGGCGGAATGTTTCATGCCTGGCAGGACGAGGTGGAAATTGCCGCGTGGATCGCTGGCGCCAGTCCGCCGCTGAAAGCAGAAGCCGAAGCTGCCTTGCGCGCTTCATTGCTCGTGATGCGTGAGCGTGAATATGGCGTCGGCGTGCGCACCTTGCCGCTGAAAAGCCCGAAGGCCGCGCGCGAGTTGCAGAACCGGCCCGAGTTTACTGCAGATGAGGTCGACGCGATCGATCCGCGCAAGCAGTATCAGCTGGCATTCGTGACTGCGCCGGTTTTTTCGAGGCCGGGAACTGTTGTTTTCGGCCTCAGCCTCGCAGGCTTCGTCGCGCCGGTGCCCGGCAAGACTATCGAATTGATGGCCGAACGGCTGCGCGCAGCCTGTGACCGGATTGGCGAATTCATCGCCGGCCGGAAGCTGATCTAGACAAGGGCGGGCCGGGAGATATGAGTATGGACTACGATCTGATCGTGCGCGGCGGCCATGTCATCGACGGCACCGGATTACCGCGTCGGCGCGTCGATCTGGGCATTCGCGGCGGCAGGATCGCCAAGATCGGCCGGCTCGAAGGTGCCAGCGCCAGCGAAGAAATCGATGCCAGCGGGCTGATTGTCGCGCCCGGGATCGTTGATGCGCATACCCATTACGATCCGCAGATCACCTATGATCCCTATGCGACGATGTCGTGCTTCCACGGCGTTACCACTGTTCTGGGCGGCAATTGCGGCTTTTCGGCAGCGCCGGTGCGGGCGCAGGACCGCGACTTCATCAAGGGGGTTTTTGCCCGGGTCGAAGATATGGACCCGAGCGCGCTGGGCGCGGTCCGGTTTGACCGGTTCGAAACCTTCGGCGAATTCGTGGAATCCTTGCAAGGTCAGCTGGGCGTGAATTTCTCGTGCTATGTCGGCCATTCCAACATCCGCCGCTGGGTGATGGGCGCAGCGGCCAGCGAGCGCGCCGCGACGCCAGCAGAACTGACCGAAATGTGCAGCATCGTTGCAGCGGCAATGGCAGCCGGGGCTGCTGGCCTATCAACCTCGCTGTCCCCCACTCACAATGATCTCGATGATCGCCCGGTGCCCTCGCGCTTTGCCGAGGACAGCGAAGTGCTGGCGCTGGCCGAGGCGGTCGGCCGTCACGGTGCAGGCTCGATCTGCTTTCTGCCCCGTGGGACCACCAGCGGGCTGACCGACGAGGACTATGATCTGATCATCGAGATCGGCAAGCGATCCGGACTGCCAGTGATCATCCAGGGCCTGGGTGCCCGCGGCAAGACCGACACGCCCAATGCGGGCTGGGACTATGCAGTCAAGGCACTCGACCGGGCTCAGGCGGAAGGTGCGCCGTTCTATTCGCTGGTAATTGCCCGCCCGTTCGATCGGCAGGTTGCTTTCGACGAAACCAATCACCACTGGCAGGCGGTGCCCACCTGGCACGCGATGACGCGGTTGCCGATCGAACAACGCCGCGCGCTGCTGCGCGATCCGGCGGCGCGCGATGAAATGCGCCATGCGGTGGAAAACCAGAACCGCGATCCGGCAAAAGGCACCACGCTTCCCGCGCCGCCCTGGGCCATGGTATTCATCGAAAGCTCGGCTTCGCTCGGCGCCGATGCGCATATGGGCCGCAGCATCGCCCAGCTGGCCGATGAACGCGGCGTGGCCCCGGGCGATTTCGCGCTCGATCTGGCACTGGCCGACGATTTTGCCACCAAGTTGCGCTGGCGGATGGATACGCCCGAATGGTCGAGCGCGGTCGAGACCTCGCAGCGCGATCCGCGCATCATCATCGGCACTTCGGATGGCGGCGCGCATCTGGCCAAGGATGATCAGGCCGACTGGAGCTCCTATTTCCTCGCCACCTGGGTGCGCGAGCGCAAGGTCTGGTCGCTGGAAGAAGGCGTGCACCAGATCACCCTGATGCCGGCCAACCTGCTGGGCCTGCCTGATCGCGGATCGCTCAAGGTAGGCGGATGGGCCGATATCATGATCTTCGATGCCGATACCATCGGGCCGTGGCGCAAGGAATTCGTCAACGATCTGCCGGGTGGGGGCGGGCGCTACCGGGCCTATGGTCACGGCGTCCATGCCACCATCGTCAACGGTCAGCCCATTGTGCTGGAAGGCAAACTCACCGGGCGTCTGCCGGGCGCGGTCGTCCGCCCCATCTGACGCAAATTCATCAAAGCAGGAGCAACACGCAATGTCGGAACCAGACGAAATGATCGGCTCAGCGGAAGATGCGCCCACTGCCAGCTTCCGGATATTCCGGGGCAGCGAATGCCAAGCCGATGATCGCCGCCCGGCATCGCGGTGCGGTGCGCGCAGACCATGTGGTTCACCCGGTTACCGCCGAGGGTCTAAGCCGCTTTGCGCAAGGCGGGCAGGGCGAGGGCGGGCCGGGCGCGGCGGCGCGGGTGCTGTTTGATGCGCCGTGGATGCATCTGTCCTATGCGTGGTTCAAAAGCGGCTTTCCCTTGCCGTTGCACAGTCACGATGCAGATTGCTTCTATCAGATCATTGCCGGCTCTATGCAGGTGGGCACCGAGACGCTGGAGAAGGGCGACGGTATCCTGGTCCCGGCTGGAGTCCCCTACACGGTTACCCCGGGCGAGGAGGGAGTGGAGTTTCTCGAAATCCGGCCGACCGGCGACTATGACACCCGCTACCGCTCCAAAGTCGCGAAATACTGGGACCGGATCGTTGAGACCCTGACCGCACGAAAGGCAGGCTGGGCTTCGGAAAAGCCGCCGTTCGGGTTGATTGCGATCAACTGACCTTTGGTTTCCTGACTCCGTCCAGCAATGGAGCGAGCGATGAAAGACGCAATAACCGCCGAGGATGCCCGCTACCGCACCTTGTTCGATGTCGGCAAGGAAGCCGCGAACATGGGCAATGTCGCCGATTTCGACACCAATGCCGCGATGAACGCGCTGCGCGGGCGCGGCGCGGTGCTGCCGGGAAGCCTGCGCGATCTGCTCGGCGTGGGTGGGCGCAAGCAATATGATACCGATCGGCCGAGCTACACCGCGCTGTCGTTCAAGGCCTGCGACATCGCATTTCGGGAGAACGAACTGTTCTCGTCCTACGCCTACAATGAAATTCCCGGCTTCCGGAGCATGGGTCCGATCATGCTCAACCGGATCGGTGCCGATCATCGCCGTTTTCGCGCGACTGGCGCGGCAATGTTCACCAAGCCGGCCTCGCTGAACTGGTGGCGAACCAACTGGATAGACGAGGCGGTCGATACCCTGCTGACCCAGGTTGCTTCGCTTGACCGGGCCGATCTCAACAGCGAATTATGCGCGCGCCTGCCCTTGCATGTGGTCAGCCGGGGGGTCGGCCTGCGGTCCGAGGATGCGCTCACGTTTCGCGCGCATCTGGTCAAGTCGATGGCAGGCCATGGCGGCACCCCCGAAGACCAGCGGGCCTCCGCGGCGACAGTGCAACAGATGCTGCGCGATGTTGTCGCGGCGCGGCGGGTCGAACCGGGCGACGATGTTGTCTCCGGTCTGATCGGTGCCGATTTCGTGACGGACGAAGGCACCCGCAAGCTCAATGACGAGGAAGTGATGGGCTTCTCGCGACACTTGCTGCTGGCGGGCGGAGGCACCACCTGGCGACAGCTCGGCATCGCCATACATGCGCTGCTCAGCCACTATCCATTCTGGGAGGCCTGCCGCGATGACCGCTCGCTTGTTGCCGATGCTGTGGAAGAGGCGGTTCGCTGGAACGCGACCGGGCCGGTGTTTCCGCGGTTGCTGCTGGCAGATGCCGAGCTGGAAGGCGTCGCAATCCCGGCTGGATCACGCGTCGATGTGTGCCTGGGGGCCGGCAACCGAGATCCCGGTCGCTGGGACGATCCGGACACGTTCGACATCTTCCGCAAGCGTCAGGCGCATCTGGGTTATGGAATGGGCCCCCACCTGTGCGTTGGGCAGCACGTTGCGCGGCAGATGATGATTGCCGCAATCGACGGCCTGCTGGACCGTTTCCCGCAGATGCGACTTGATCCTGATGCACCGCCCCAGCGCCTGACCGGCGGGCTGGAGCAGCGCGGCATGTCGGCGATCCCGGTCTTGTTGCGGTAGCGCGCGGTGATTTTTCAGGATGCTCGTGACTTGCGCCTCGCCCGGTACCGGGGCAGGCCATCGGTGCACTATCGTTCCGGCCGCTGAAACGCATCGCTGTTTTTCGATGCGCCAAATGCCCAATGTTTTGAAGACGGACAATATATTAGGGGAGTTTGTAAATGGCCACTCAGCAGCGATTACAGGGCCGCGTATCCTTGGTGACAGGTGCGGGAAACGGCATTGGCAAGTCGGTGGCCCTGCAAATGGCTGCGGAGGGCGCAGCGGTCGTGGTCAATGATCTGGGAACCAATGTCGAGGGCGAAGGGCATAGCTCGGCACCGGCCGATGCCACTGTGGCCGAAATCATTGCAGCGGGCGGCAGGGCGGTTGCCAATTACGATTCGATCGCCGAGCACGAGGGCTGCCGCCGGGCCGTCGCCTGCGCAACCGACACTTTTGGTTCCTGCGACATTGTGGTCGCCAACGCAGGGGCGCTGCTGAATACCGCCCAGAACGGTCTGAACAGCGATGATGAAACCTGGTTCCGGCTGGTAAATCTCTATCTTGGCCAGAAATTCTGGCTCTCGCGCGAGGCGCTCCCGGGGATGCTTGAGCGGGGCTGGGGGCGTATCATCTTCGCCACCTCGGAGATCGCGCGTGGAACGCAGAAAAATCCGCTGGGGGCGACGGTGCTCGCAGGTGGCATCGCGATGATGCGCGATCTGGCCACAACGCATTTCGGCAGCGGCGTGACGTTCAATTGCTATGCGCCCAGCGCAGCCACCCGCACCTACGAAATGTACATGGAACAGATCGAGGCGGGGCTGATAACCGGCAAGGACCGCGAGCTGTTGCTTGCCCTGCCGCGTCTGGCAGGGCCGGAGCATATCGCTCCAATGATAACCTGGCTGTGCAGTGATGCGGGAGCTTCGGTGACGGGTGAAGTGTTCAGCCTTGCCGGTGGCAGCATTTGCCAGTGGACCAGGGCTCAGGACGGCGTGCGGTTGGTCAAGGCCGATGCTGGGGGACCGGGTCTTTGGACGCTGGATGAGCTGAGCGAGCAATTGCCCAGGTGTCTCGTGCCAAGCGGTGCATAGCAGGTTGGAACGCGTCTCTCCCGGACCTGGTTGCCGGAAGCTTGATCCAGATTGAAGAGGAAACAGCCAACTATGGCCGACTGGCTAGGATACAGAAACAAGCGGGTAATCGTCACCGGCTGTCATTCGGGCATCGGCCATGCTGCCGCGCGGCAGCTTGGCGGGCTGGGGGCTGAAGTGCACGGGCTCGACTGGAAGCCGAGTGAACTTCCTCTGGAGACTTTCACGCAAGTCGATTTGCGTGACCCTCGCCAGATCGAGGCCTCACTGACCGGCTTGACGGGGCCATTCGACGCTTTGTTCAACTGCGCTGGGATGCCCCCTGGCGGGCCGCCGCTGGATGTCATGAAGGCCAATTTTCTCGGAATGCGCCTTCTGACGAACCGCATCTTGCCACACATGAGGGATGGCAGCGCCATTGTGAACGTTTCGTCCAACGGCGGAATGGGGTGGCGCGGGCACCTTGACCCATTGCTTGAACTGGATTCAATGCAAGGCTTCGATGAAGGCGTGCGGTGGTGCGAGGCGCATGGCGAGCTCGTCGCTGAAGGCTATCGCTGCTCCAAGGAAGCCATCATCGTGTGGACTTTTGCCAGCGCGGCGCGAAACATCGCACGCGGTATCCGGACCAACTGCACCATGCCCGGTGCCGTCCAGACCCCGATGCTCGTGGAAATCGAGAAAACCACCCCCAGCGCCGCGATCGACGTGATTGCCCAGCCCATTGGACGCCGATCAAGCGCGGACGAGCAAGCGACGGCGCTGCTGTTCCTTGGCAGCCCGCAAGCCAGCTATATCAACGGCGCGGCACTGCCTGTGGATGGCGGCTTCATGAGCACAATGTCGGTGAAGAGCTGACCCGGCCCAATTGGCAGGCGCACGATCATTCGCGGCTCTTGATAAGGCCGCCACCGGGAAGCGGCAGCCACTCATGTCGGCTGCTCGCCCAGTAATGCACAGATGGACGCAGGTCGGTCACGTCGTCGAGCGTGCCTGCCTTTATGGCGATGATGCCGCGTTCAGCCATCGCATCGCTGTCGGAGTAGATCGGCGAGCCGCATTGCCCGCAGAAATGGCGCAGCACGGCTTTTCCGCTGGTTCCGGTGCCATGGAAACACGCGATCGTGCCTTCGAAACGGACTTCGTCACGGGGAAAGACAGCCAGAATCGACAGCGCGCTGCCCGCCTGTTTCTGGCAATCGCGGCAATGGCACACCGCTGTGTTGAGCGGCTGCGCCGGTGCTGTGTAGCGCACCTGCCCGCACAGACAGCCACCGGTGCGGCGTGCTGCGGCATCAGCGGCGCTGCTCATGCGCCCGCCTCCCAAGCGAGGTGGAGATGCTCCATGCCGATGACCGCCCCGGCATGGGAGCGCGGCGGCGGGGCCTGTGGATCGATCCGCACGACCGGCATGCGGCGCGACCATTCCTCAAGCAGCACGCGCAGTTCCATCCGTGCGAGGTGCTGGCCAACGCATTTGTGCGGGCCATTGCCCATGCTGTTGTGATGGACCGGTCCGCGATCAAAATCGACGGTGAAAGGTTCATCATAGAGCCGGTCATCGATGCCGGACAGGCTGTTCATCACCATGATCATGTCGCCAGCCAGCATGGTGGCGCCCTTGCGGATAACGTCCTGACGCAACATGCGGCATGAGTTGGAGAGCCCGTGCCTGCGGATCAATTCCTCAACTGCGGCCGGGATCACGGCGGGATCATCCTTGAGGCGGGTTTGCAGTTCAGGACGCTCCGCGAGCCGCAGCATGGAAAAGCCCATCAGCGCGGCAACAGTGTCCAGCCCTCCGAGAAATACCAGTTGCGCCATGCCGATCAGTTCCTCGCGGCTCCTGAACCGCGCATTCGTGCGCCACTGCGAGATTCCGGTGAAGACATCGTCACCCGGATTAGAAAACCGTTCGTCGAGCAACTGCCCGAGGTATTCAACCAATTCGCCATTTGCCTGCACACGCGCCGCCACATCGTAGCGGTTCATGAAGTCCTTGCCCCAGCGCAGGAAGTCGTCGCGCCGCTCGTAAGGCAAGTCGGCGAAGTCCCAGAAAATCTTGAGCGGCGCAATCCGGGCAAACTCGCTGACGAACTCGCAGTGGCCCGCTTGCTTCACTTCGTCGATCAGCGAGACGATGACGGTGCGGGCTTTGGTCTCGTAGTTTTCCTCGATGTGCCGACGCGCAAAATAGGGGTTGAGCACCGCCCGGTAGCGGCTGTGGTCCGGCGGGTTTTCGGTGATCGGCGGCATCGAGGGAAAGCTGCCCTTGGGCAAGTTCTTCTCGGCATTCGAGAACAGCTCGTGGCGTTCCTGAATCCACTGGATATCCTCGCCGCGAGTGGCGATCCAGTGGCCGCCATAATGCGGCGACCAGCAGATGTCCGGTCCATCATGCAGCCGGCCGAAGGCGGCGAACACATCCCCATCTTCGATGCCCGCCGGCCCGAGGTAATCGAAATCGACGACCAGCGCCGGGTCGACATGCGGCGGGATGCCAAGGGTCTGTTCGGCAGCCTTGTTCATTGTTGCTCTTTCCGTCGATCATCTGGCATGGTGGAAACGGACCGCCTGCCGTGATGCAGCGAATGTTCCGGACCGTCGGCGATAGGTCAACTGCAAAGGAGTGGTGGGGACTTGTCAATGGAAGCAGCCATCCTGTCGGGGATCGACCACGTCGCGATAACCGTCGCCGATCTCGAAGCCAGCTGGGCATTTTATGACCGCCTGTTCGGAACCGAGATCATCAACGAATACGCGCCTGGCGGAAAACCGGCGGTGCGTGTGGTCATGCTGGGCGGGTGCGCGCGGATCAGCATTCATCAGATCGGCAATGGCGTGGATCTCGTCGCCGCGCGGCCCGTGGCGGGATCAGCTGACATCTGCTTTCGCTGGGCAGGTTCGATCGCCGGGGCGCAAGCACATCTAGGCCGGCACGGTATCGACATTATCGATGGGCCGTCGCCACGCCGAACGGCAGACGGCCTGCCCGCGCACTCGGTCTATTTCCGCGATCCCGACGGCAACCTGATCGAACTGATGGCCGCCGACTGAGCGGCCTGGAATCTGCCGACCAGGCCCCGGATAATAATGAAATGGACAAAACCTATTAGATTGTCTGCGCCAGCCTGCGGTTCTATGCGAACGAGGATCGATGCGCATGATTCATGTTCAAAGGAGCGGTTTTCGATGCACAAGATGGTTGTTTTGGCCAAGGCAGCGCCGGGCCGGATCGACGACCTGGCCGAGTGGTATGACCAGCGTCATATCCCCGACCTTCTGGCAGTTCCGGGCTTCGTCAGCGCCGAACGTCACTCCATTTTGCCCGTCAAAGCGCCCGAAGGCATGCAGCAATGGGATTTTATGCTGATCTACGAGATTGGCGGAGACAATCCGTTTGAGGTGCTCAAGGCAATGGGCGGGATGATGGGCACCGAACGAATGCCGGTCAGCGACGCGCTGGAGAGCGTGCATACGCTGTCGCTGGTCGGGCTTTCGCAGTTCCGCAAAGACAACTGACGCGCTCAGCGGCCGGTATTGCGATATCTATTGGATATGAAAATCGCGCCCATTAATATTTGAATAACACAATTCTGCATGCCATTTTGGCCTGGATCAAGACAAGGAACGGATGCCATGAACGTTGCGACCAGAATCAAGCCAATTATCGACGCCGATGCGCATGTGAACCCGTCGCACGACATGTGGGCGGATTATCTTCCCGAGAATATGCGGGCACTCGCGCCGCAGATCGAACACGCAGAGGACTGCGATTACATCCTCTTCGAGGGCACCCGCCGGAAGCTAAACCTGATCAGCGCTCAGGGCGGGCGCGAAGGCAAGGACTTCAAGATGCATGGCCGCGCTGCCGATGCGCGCGCGGGCGGCTGGATGCCCAAGGCCCGGCTGGACGACATGGATACTGACGGCATCGATACCGCGATCCTGTTCGGCGGCGGCCCGCTGGGGACCACCAACAACGATCTCTTCATCGCCAGTTTTGAGGCCTACAACCGCTGGCTCGCCGATTTTTGCGCCTATGCGCCCTCGCGCTTCGCCGGGGTTGGCTATATCCCGATGCAGGACGTCGATCTTGCGATCAAGATGCTGCGCGATCTTGCCGCGCGCGGATTGAAGGCAGTGAACATTCCCGCGTTCCCGATGGCAAAAGTCGACAAGGCCGGAGCCACCGGCTTCGAAGCCCAGACCCGCGCGTTGACCGGCGACGTCAACGGTGATCGCTCTTACGCCGATCCTGAATTCGATCCCTTCTGGAAGGCTTGCTGCGACCTTGGCATGCCGGTTACGATCCATCTTGGCGGCCGGGCCGTGCGCTTCACCGAGCCCAAGTTTTTCTTGTCCGACCTGCTGATGAGCAAGTTCGGCATGGGCGAGCCGATTGCGATCATGATCTATGGCGGCGTGTTCCAGCGCTTCCCCGACCTCAAGCTGGCGTCGATCGAAAGCGGAGTGGGTTGGCTGGCCTTTGCCGCCAACTACATGGACGAAACCTGGCACAAGCAACGCCACTGGGTGAACAGCGTGCTGGAGCACGAGCCAAGCTACTTCATGGACCGCAACATCTATGCCTCGTTCATCCATGACCGCGTCGGCATCCTGACCCGCGATATGCCCGGTGCGGGCAACATCATGTGGTCGTCGGACTATCCGCATTCGGAAACGACTTTCCCCAATTCGCTGGCGAAGATCGAGGAGCTGTTCGCCGGCGTGCCGGAAGAGGACAAGGCGATGATCATCGGCGGGCGGGCCAAGCAGTTGTTCAATCTCTGAAAATTGTTGCTGCGGCCCGGTTGCTCAGGCAGCCGGGCCGAAAATCTGTGTTGATAACGATAGGGATGGATGGAGCGGATGGGATCGAATGGACCTGAACCCGGCAAGGTCGTTTTGGCACGCAATCCGGATGGCAATCTGACAGCGGCGGATTTTGCGATCGAAGCTGGCCCGGTCCCGGAGCTGACGGACGGCAGCTTTCTGGTGCGCAATCTCTTCATCTCGGTCGATCCGATGCTGCGCATTTTCATCGACAAAATGCCGCTCGGCAGCGCATCGATGCCCTCGTTGCCATTGGGGACAGTGATCCCCGGCGCTGCGGTCGGTGAAATCATTGAATCGCGCCATCCTGATTTCGAGGTGGGCGAGGTTGTCGAGGGCCGTTTCGGCTGGCAGCACTTTGCCGTCTCGAACGGACAGGCGGTCAACCGCGTGCCCCCGGGCTATGGCAATATCGCAAATGCGCTGGGCATCGGCGGTCTGCCGGGCTTTACGGCCTATATCGGGCTGCAAGTTGCGGGCGGCGTGAAGCCGGGGCAGACGATCCTGGTCAGCGGCGCAGCAGGTGCGGTTGGCTCGGCGGTCGGTGCCCTGGTCAAGGCACGCGGCGGGCGGGTCGTCGGCATCGCTGGCGGCGAGGCGAAGCGCGGCTATCTGCTGGACACGGTTGGTTACGACGCGGTTGCTGATCGCCACTCACCCGATTTCCACGCTCAGCTGGCTGCAGCATTGCCCGGCGGCGCGCATGTCTATTTCGACAATGTTGGCGGGCCAATGCTCGCCGAGATGACGCCCTACATGGCCTATGGCGCATTGGTGCTTATTTCCGGGCTGATGGCGCAGTATCAAGGCAACAAGGGAGCAGGTCCCACGGACAACCTGCCTGCTGTCCTGCATGCGGTGATGGGCAAAGGTGTTCGCATTCAGGGTTTTAGTCAGCACGGCCAGGATGCGCTCCGCCCCGGGTTCGAGGCGGAAATTTGTGCGCTGCTCACCAGCGGCGCGCTGAAGCCCGAGGTTCATGTTATCGATGGGCTGGAAAGCCTGCCCCAGGCGCAGGTGAACCTGTTCGAGAACAGCACGACCGGCAAAGTTGTCGTGCGCGTGGCCGATCCGGCCTGACCTGCGGGTCCACTTTCAGGAGTATTTGACTTGGCAACGCTCGCAACCCCCGCACTGACGACATGGCTCCCCACGCAAATGATGATCGGCGGGCGCCTTCAGACCGGCGCCGGCGCGCCGGTCACTGTGCGCAACCCATCGTCGGGCGAAATCACGGCTGAATTTGCCGGAGCCTCGATAGATCAGGTCCGCGCGGCGATCGCTGCGGCTCGCAAGGTGGCCGATCAGGGCGACTGGGCCGCGATGCCGATGAAAGCGCGGGTAGAGATCGTGCGCGATCTGCTGGCGCGGTTCAATGCCCGGATCGACGATCTGCGCGCGCTGATCGTCACCGAGACCGGCATGCCGATCAAGTCCTTCGCGCTCGATGCGCAAATCGGCGCGCCGCTGCGCCAGATGGATGCGATGCTCGATCTGTGCCTCAAGCTTCCCGAGACCGAGGAAAACCCGATCACGCTCGATGAGCGGGTCAATCCGATGGGCGGCTTCGTCCAGTCGATCCGGCGCTATGTGCCGGTTGGCGTGGTGGCGGCAATCTCTGCCTACAATTTCCCGCTGCACATCAACCTTTGGAAGATCCTGCCGGCGCTGGCGACCGGCAACGCCGTGATCCTGCGGCCAAGCCCGCTGACGCCGCTCAGCGCACTGGCGCTCGCCGAGATCGCGGCAGAGGCCGGTCTGCCTGAAGGCGTGCTTGGCGTCATCGCCGAGGCCGGGGCCGAAGGGGCGCAGCTTCTGACCACCGATCCCGCCATCAACATGGTCAGTTTTACCGGCTCGACCGAGGTCGGCAGCATCGTTGCCGGGCAGGCCGCGCCTTCGATGAAGCGCTTGCAGCTCGAACTCGGCGGAAAATCGGCGCAGATTTACTTGCCCGACCGCGTTGAGGCGGCTTTCAGCGCTGCCATCGGTGTTTGCATGGCGCATGCGGGGCAGGGCTGCGTGCTGGGTACCCGCGTTTTCGTTCCCGAGGCCGACAAGGCCCGTGTGCTCGAGGGCATGAAGGCCGGACTGGCCTATGCCAAAATCGGCAATTCAACCGACCCGGAGACCACAATGGGCCCAGTCATCAGCGAAGCCCAGGTCCACCGCTGCGAGCGCTATGTGAAGCTGGCAGTTGAGGCAGGCGCAACGGTAGTCGCGGGCGGAAAACGTGCGGACCGGCCTGGCTATTTCTTCGAACCGACAATTCTAGACCTGCCCGACAACAGGAATCCCGCCGCGCAGGACGAGATCTTCGGGCCTGTGGTTTCGGTGATCGGCTACCGTGATGTCGAACATGCCATCGAAATGGCGAACGATTCACCGCTCGGGCTGTCGGGCTATGTCCACGGCAAGGATGCGCGCCAGGCGCTTGATGTCGCGCGCCGCATCCGCACCGGCACGATCAACGTCAATGCCTTTTTCGCCAGCGCCAGCTCCTCGTCCGGCGGCCACAAGATGAGCGGGATTGGTCGCGAGCGCGGGGTCGAAGGCATTCGCGCGTTTCAGGATGTGCAGGTAATGAATCTGGGTTCGGCTGTATGATGGAACTGCCGTGATTACACTTTATGGCATGTCGAGCCCCAATGTCCGCAAGGTGCTGATAGCGCTTGAGGAGATGGGTCTTGCCTATGCCATGCGGCACGTTTCGGTTTTTCGGGGTGAACAGTTCGGACCGGAAATCCTCGCGCTCAATCCGATGGCAAAGGTGCCGATTCTGATTGACCCGGAAGGTCCCGGCGATGGGCTGCCGATTTTTGAATCCGGCGCGATCCTGCTCTATCTGGCCGAAACCTATGGCGGCCAATTCCTGCCGGCAGCAGGATCGGATCGCTATCGCGTGCTGCAATGGCTGATCATGCAGGTGTCCAGCATGGGTCCGGCACTCGGCAATCACAGCCACTTCCGTCTGATCGAACCGGATAATGCTTATGCTGCAGCACGTTTCCGACGGATGTCGTCGCAGGTCTATCGGGCCCTTGACTGTCGGCTTGCCGAAGCACCCTACCTTGGGGGGAGCGAATATTCGATCGCTGACATGGCGGCCTGGCCGTGGGCTCGCTATTTCCACCGGCACGGCATGCGAGACGCGGATTGTCCGCATCTGGTCGAATGGATCAGCCGGATCGGCGATCGTCCGGCGGTTCGCGCCTCCGACGAACCAGTGAACCACTTCGGTCAGCTCGATGCGCGCGACCGCGCTGCGGCGACGCCGGAGGAACTGGCGATGTTTACCGGAAATCACATAATGGCACCAACCGCCGAGGAAGCCGCAGCCGGTGCGCCGACCACTGACCGCCTGCATCGCTCGCCTGCCCGGGGAACCAGATCATGACCAGCTGCACATCGACTGAAACAGCCTATACCCATTGCCTGATCTGCGAGCAGCTTTGCGGGCTTGAAGTCTCGCTGCGCGACGGTGTCATCGAGTCAATCCGGCCCGACAAGCAGAACCCCTACACCTGGAGGGACTTCTGCGTGAAAGGCCAGCAGTCGCACGAGGTCGCGGCAAGCCCCTGGCGGGTGCGCGCGCCGATGAAGCGGGTTGGCGACGCCTATGTCGAGGCGAGCTATGACGAAGCGGTCGATGACATTGCGGCGCGGCTCAAGGCGATCATCGCGGCACATGGCAAGGATGCTGTGGCCGGCTTTCTGGGCAACCCGATGGGCTTCAGCGCCGGGGCATCGGCCTGGCATTTCGGCTTTCTCGATGCCATCGGCACCAGCCAGAAATACGGTGTCCAGTCGATCGACAGCAACGCCAAGCATGTCGCCTGCGATGCGATGTTTGGGCTGGAGACGCTGGCCCTGATTCCGCATATCGATGGCACTGACTTCGCCCTGCTGATTGGCACCAATCCGGCGGTCAGCAAGTTCAACTGGGGCGGCAAGGTGCCTAATGGCTGGAGGCGGCTGAAGGATCGGATGCGCGCCGGCGCACAGGTGGTGGTGGTCGATCCGCGCCGCTCCGAAACGGCGGCAGCCGCAACCCATCATGTGGCCGCGCTGCCCGAGACCGACTGGGCTTTCCTGCTCGGCATGATCAAGGTGATTCTGGACGAGGGCCGCCAGCGCATGCCGGCCGATTACGAAGTGACCGGGCTCGACAGACTTGCGTCGCTGGCGGGCTCGACTTCGCTGGACCAGCTGGCCGCGATTTGCGACGTGCCGGTCAGCCAGATCACTGAGACGGCGCGCGGCTTTGCCGGTGCGCAGCGCGCCTTCGCCTTTGCCGGCACCGGGCCGGCGCTTGGGCGCCATGGCGTGTTGACGCACTGGCTGACCCTGGCGCTCAACGTCCTGACCGACCGCATCGACCGCGAGGGCGGCCGGTTCGCGCCTGCCTGGCCCTACAATCTGCCGATGGCCAAGCCGCAGGGCGAGGCCAAGCGCCGCAGCCGGGTGCGCGGAATCGAAACCGTGGTCGGCCTGCATAGCGTGTCCGAACTGGCTGGCGAGATCGAGACGCCGGGGGAGGGGCAAATTCGCGCGCTGATCCTGGGGGGCGGCAATCCGGTCTCGACCGGGGCTGAGGGCGCTCATCTGGCCCGCGCCCTTGGCGAACTGGACTTGCTGGTCAGCGTCGACCTGTTCCGGCGGGAAAGCCACCGCGACGCGCACTGGCTGATCCCGGCGGTGCACTTTCTTGAGCGCGATGAGGTCCACGTTGCGCTGCACAGCTACAATGATCTGCCGTTCATCCAGGCAACGCGGCAGGTTGTCGCACCGCCGCCCGGCGTCCGGCCCGAATGGACATTTTACCGCGATCTTGCGGCGGCGATGGGCACTGAGGTCTATGGCGGCCACATCCGCACACCTGACGAGCTGTCTGCCGGCATGATTGCGCGCAGCGGAACGATCACGCTCGATCAGGTGCGCGCGCAGCCGCATGGCCTGGTCTATGGCGAGCGCACGATGGGCCATTTCATCGCCTTCATGCGCGGTGAGGGTCGCAGTGTGGCGCTGTGCCCGGACCGTCTGGCGCGCGCGCTGGAGGAGGCGCTGGCGGGCGATCCCAGCATCGCCGTGCCTGTGCCCGGCAGCTACCGTGTCATTTCGCGGCGGCGCAACGGCATGATGAACTCGTCCCTCGCCGAAACCACCGGGGTCATCGGCAGCGATGAGACGCAAGATACCGTTGAGATCAACCGCGACGATGCGCTGGCAGCGGGGATCACCGAGGGGGACCGTCTCGAAGTGCGTTCGGCAGTTGGCGTCCTGGCGGCGCGGGCACTGGTTTCCGATGCGGTTCGGCCGGGCGCGGTTGTCATGGTGCAGGGCTGGGGCTCGCCGGTGCTCGATCCGGCCTCGTCCGCCGTGCACTTCCGGCGGGGCAATGAGCGCAACAAATTGGTCAGCGACAGCGACCTCGATCCGCTGAGCGCCGTGCCGCGTCTCAACGGCACCCTGGTCAGCATCACATTGGAAAACGCGCAATGACGATTGATGACAGCGAACGGGTGGCCCTGCGCCGTGAGGCCTATGACCTCAAGGAGCAGGCGGTGGAGCTGCTGATCCGGGTCTCCCCGGTCGATGCCGATGCCGCAGCGGCATTGATCCGCGCCCGCTCGGCTCTATTCGAAGCCTGGACGATCCTGTGCGCACCCCCGCAGGATGACGACGATCACGATCACTGAGGCTTTTGCAGCGGCGGCGGCGGCGATGCAGCGGCAGCGGTCTTCATGGCCGCAGCGTCCTCGGCGGAAATCCAGCGCCCGGCCAGCAGGCGGTCGGTGGCCGCATTGAACTTCGCGAGATAGGCCGCGCTGTCCGGATAAAGCGCGCGCAAAACCTCCGGCGCCAACGCCTTCTTCGCGCCTGTCACACCGCCAAAGCCGCCGGCGGTGAGGTAGCCGGTATGCGCAGCGACCGGGGCTTCGATATAGGGCATGCGCAGCCCGCCGATCGCGTTGCCGTTCGCGTCGCGCCTGATCTCGCGGCGGGCATCAAGCGCAATGCCCGCAGCGCGCGGAGGTCTGATCCCCTCACGCGACCATTTTTGCAGATTGAGGAACGCGCCGCGCACCAGCGGCTGCCAGATGAAATCGTTGGGCTTTGCGCCTGCGGGAATGAGGTTGGGCATGGCCGCGCCGCCGCTGCCGGGCATCTGCATGCCTGCCTTGATCATGTCGGGCAGGGGAGGCACTGAAATCGTGTCCGGCGCAATGCCGGGCACATCGAATGCCCGATGCGAGGCGCCTGTGACTTCGTAGGTGATTACCCCGCTGCGGCGGCCGATCACATCGCGCTGGCGCGTATGCCTGCCCTGCCACATCTCGCCTTCGGACGAGATCGAGATGAACGGCGCATCGAGCGGTGGGAGCTTCTGCATCGGGTCTTCAAGCGGCATATCGGCAGCGCATTGGTTGATCCGGATCATCGCCGGTCCGACAATCCCCAGATAGCCGTCATAGACCGGCTTGCCGTCGGGCGTGCGATAGCGGTTGTGAAAGCCTGCGGCCCAGGTGCGCATGTAGATCGAGCTCTGCGACACGCCAGTCATATAGACCCAGGGCTTGCTGAAGCCGGGCAGGATTGCACTGCGCTGCTCGCTCTTGAGCAGCAGGCCCAATTGCCCGAGCATATCCCAGACCAGCCCGTCCTCATATTCTGGCCAGCTGCTTTTGACGCCTGCCCGGGTCATTGCTTCCAGCGCTTCCTTGCCGCCCGCCATATAGGTCGGGATCATAGTCGGGTTGGCGCAGCGGCTTGCCGCCGGTGCGGGATTGCTCCAGTCGAGCGGCGCATAGCGCACCGGGTCAAACTTCTTGAGCGCATTGGCAGTGACCGCCTTGGTGGTGATGCCAATCCAGACGTCGCCCTGCCTCACCATCCGGGCAAGATCGGTCGGGCCACCAAAATCGAGGTTGATGCTCGCGTTGAGCACAGTCACTTCGACATTGCCGCCGAATCTGGCTGGATCGCGCGGCCGTCTGACCAGGATGCGAGTCACATATTTGCCCGGTCCGGCAATTACTTTCACACCGTGGCCAGACCCGCTCCAGTCATAGGTATTGGCCTCGCCCGAAAGGAAATACTCCTCCTCGACATAACCGACTTTGGCCATCGCGTCAGGCGCGCCGAGCAAGGGGCGGGATGTGGCGGTTACCGGGATGGGTGCGGATACGGCTGGCAGGGGTGCCGCCATTGCATCCCCGGATTTCGCCAAGACTGCTTGCGGCGAAAGTGCCAGGGCAGCCAATGTCAGCCACATGGAATTCCGCATGTTCCTCTCCTTCAATCGCAAACGAAACTAAGCCGCAGCCGGCTCGCCTGCTGCAACGGCGAGTTCCCGCCGCCGCTCCGGCGTTTCCATTTTCAGCCGCTGGCTCCCAATCCACAGCAGGATCAGCGCGATGGGGGCCAGCACCAATACGCTCATGATGCCGGTGCCCAATGATCCCGTCATCGTGCTGACTTTTCCGGTCAGATAAGGCCCGATGCCCGAGCCGACGACAATCGCCACCAGTGAATGGCAGGCTGCTGCCGCGCCGCGCATGCGCGGCAAGACCAGGTCCTGGATCATCGCGGCAATGCCAGCGCCCCACATCGCGGTGAAAACGCTCTTGAACAAATAGGCGACCAGAAACAGTTCGATGCTGCCCGCCGAAACAATCACGGCCATGGCGGGCATGGTGCCAAGCAAGGCAATCGCAGTGACATATAGCGGGGCAGAGAGGTTCTTCACCTTCCATTTGTCCGTCATCCACCCGCCAAACAGCACGCCGATGATCGACCCGATCACAAAAATCACGCCGAGCCCAAGGCCGAGCTTTGCGGGCGGGTAATCGAAAGTACGCATCGCCAAGGCCGGGGTCCATACAGTGACGCCCGAGATAATCGCGGCCACCAGGGCGGTGGCGATAACGCCGGTTGCGAATGTTTTGTCGCCATAGGTCAAGGCGTAGAGCGGCTTGTCGGCATAGCTTTGGACCTGACCCCAGGTGAAGATCGAGTAGGCCCCCAGCGCACAGGCGATCCATTGGGCCTTGTCGCCCGTCAGCCAGATCAGCAGTGCGGAGATAACCGCTATGATGCCGATCAGCCGGAGATTCCTCGTCAGCCCCTCGCGTCCGCCGACGGCATGGATTGAGGCGAGCGTGAAGGGCGGGAAAGCCGCACCGACTTCGCGGAGGATCATGCGGAAGGTGCCACCCTTCGGCGGCGTTATGACGCGATCAGGCTCGTGAATGGCGAGCACCAGCAGCGATAGCAGCAATCCCGGAACGCCAACCGAAATCAACGCCGCCTGCCAACCGGCCAGATTGCAGGCTCCCGTGATGGGGACAGCCGTGCAGAAATCCCCCCACTTCTGGATGAACAGGCCGCCAACCGCCATCGCAATCGCCGTGCCAAGGAATGTGCCGGTGAGATAGGTGCCAAGCGCCAGCGCACGGTTGCGGGCCGGGAAGGTGTCGGCAAGCAAGGAATGTGAACAGGGGTTGGCCGCAGCCTCGCCAACGCCCACGCCGATGCGCGCCGCGCTCAGCGAGATGAAGCCCACCGCAGCGCCGCCAAGTGCGGTCATGATCGACCACAGCGCCAGGCCCATCGCCAGCATCTTCTTGCGCGAAACGAAATCCGAAATCCGCCCCATGGCGATGCCGACAACCGAATAGAACACGGCAAAGGCCGTCCCCAGCAGGAAGCCGAGATCGGCATCGTCGAGCTTCAGATCGGTCTTGATCGACTGGGCGAGGATCGAGACAATCGACCGGTCGAGCATGTTGAACAGGTTGGTCAGGACTAGCACGCCCAGCGCGAAATAGGCTGAACGCGGGATTCGCGTGGGCGCAGCAGCCGGGGAAAGAACTGCAGTCTCGCTTGCCGAATTCATTCATTCCCCCTTTTGCGGATCA
This sequence comes from uncultured Alphaproteobacteria bacterium, assembly GCA_963732725.1. Taxonomy (GTDB): domain Bacteria; phylum Pseudomonadota; class Alphaproteobacteria; order Sphingomonadales; family Sphingomonadaceae; genus Novosphingobium. The sequence continues at coordinate 38,279 of CAVTAQ010000004.1, forward strand.
CGCCATGATCGGCGTCGCGCTAATTGCGGGCCATATTGCACTTCACCAATTGCATTGCAAAGCACTTTGGCAATGGCAAGCCTATCTCGCTTGGCGCCGCGCCTTTTCGATCAGATCAGCTGGCGGTATGCCGCGCTATCGCCGAGCGCATTGCAGCGGCGAGTGCGGACGCCTGCGGTCCGACGTGTTCCGCCGGGCCGGCCAATCCCAGAACCAGAGGTACGCCAATGCTGCTGACGCTCAGCGGCACTGCGATCGACCAGATCGTGCCCTCGGCGCTCTGGCTGCTGGCGAAGCCATCGATCCGCACCGCATCCAGCATGGTTTGCAGCGCCTGTTGCCCGGCTGCGGGAATGCGCGCGCGTTCGGCCAACCGGCGGACCTCGGAAGCGGGCACGGTCGAAAGATAGGCCGCTCCGATCGCCGAACCGAACATCGAAACGCGCAGGCCGCGTTCGGCCTGGCTATGGCGACTGACCTCCGCAAGATCGGCACCGGCATGGTCGATCACCTGCATGAACAGATCGTTGGGCGTGGTCAGTGTTACCACTTCGCCGCTTTGGCTGCGGAGTTCGGCAACCAGTGCCCGCAGCCGCCCGTCGCCGCCATAGGTCTCGGCAAGCCAGCTGCCGAAGCGGGTCAGGCGCGGCGAGGGCAGGTAGGTCTTGGTGCCGGCCTCGAAGGTAAGATGGGCAAATTCCACCATGGTCTTGAGCAACTGGTTCACCGTCGAGGGATGCAGTTCGAAGCGGCGGGCGATCTCGACCGCGCGCAAGGGGCGGCGCACTTCGCCGAACAGTTCCAGCACATCGAGCGCCCGGGTCGCAGAACGCGACGCGCTGCGCCGGTCGCCGGCGCGGAGCACGCGCATCGGCCATTTGTCTCGGGGGTCGCTTTCAATGTCCAACGGCGCATGCACTCCGCAACGGCGCCGGTGCCCTCAGCACCGTGAAGTCCGCCTTCGTCGCGGAATGTCTAGGGCGGCAGGCCTGATTCAGTCCAGCAGGTCAGGCTTCAGGCGCGTTCAGCTCTGGATCTGCGCGGGAGCCTTGGGGTCGTGCGGGGTAAAGAACGGGTTTGTCGCCAGTGAACCGCCATCAACTGCCAGCGTCTGGCCTGTGACGTAGGGCGAGAGGTCGGAAAGAAAGAAGGCAATGGCCTTGGCGATATCTTCGACCGATCCGCGCCGGTGCATCGGCACGTTCACCATCATCTTGCGTTCGGCTGCTTCGCCCTGGTCCGGAATGCGCGGCGTGATGATCGGACCGGGGGCGACGACATTGACCCTGATATCGTGCGGCGACCATTCGGCTGCCATGGTGCGGACCAGATTGATCAGTCCCGCCTTGGCCGCGCCGTAAGAGCCATGGTTGGGCGCTGAACGCATCCCGTCGACCGAACTTACGCAGACGATCGATCCAGGCGCATCGCGCGCGATCAGGCTGCGCGCCACTTCGCGCGCGGCGAGGAAGAAATATCGCAGGTTGCGGGCCTGGTCCTCGTCCCAGAGGGCCATATCCATATCGAGCAGTGTGCTCCAGCCGGCCATGCCGATCACCGTTGCCATGCCGTCAAGCGGACCGGCCAGCTTCTGCGCCTCAGCGATCCCGGCTACGAGGGCATCATCGTTAAGCACATCGAAAGACAGCGCGATAGCGGTTCCGCCACTTGCGGTAATGGCTGAAGCAACTGTCTCCGCCCGCTCGAGTTCGCGGTCGCAAACTACGACATGCGCGCCCAAGCGATGCGATCAGCCTAGAGGTCGCCTCGCCCATGCCCTGTCCTCCACCGAGCACGAGGATGCGCTTGCCTTCAAGGCCGAAAAGTTCCTGCATTATCCTGCACTCCGCAATGGCACCGCCAGTTTCCGCAAATCAGGGATCGCGACCCTAGGAGCCTGTCATGTAGTTTGAGCGCCGTTTCTGGTTCATGCATCGACTTTTTCGGCAGCAGCGATGCTCTGTGACAGGCCGGCAGCCATATGTCCCTTGCCGCGCTTGGCCAGCTCAGGAATGACGTAAGTGCCGAGCAGCTCGATCGACTTCATCACCGCCTCGTGCGGCAGATAGCCGAAGTTGATATAGCACAGCAGCTGATCGACGCCGACTTCCTCATATTTGAGGAACTTTTCCAGGCATTCGTCGGGCGTGCCGACGATCACCATGTCTTCCTTGTCGAACTCGGTGATGTCGAAATCGCCGCGCGCCTGCTTTTCCATCAGGGGAAAGGCCGCCGCTTGCTGTTCCGGCGTGAGATGCGCCATTTCCCATTTGAGGTGGAATTCGGCCAGCCCCTTGTACCACCACCACATCGATTCCCAGAGCTTGTTCCTGGCAAAGTCATCACGCGATTCGGCGCAGTGGACCAGCGTGTATATGCCGACCTTGTTGGTATGAACGCTGGTGAGCGGCTTGGCGCGCGTCTGCGCCTCGCGGTACATTTCGATCAGGGGCTTGAGCGTGCTGAGCGGGCGCATGATGCTGAAGCAGAGCAGGCCGCAGCCATTCTCGCCGGCCATCACCGCGCTCGATTCGGTCGCAGTGGCCATCCACACTGGCGGATGCGGATCCTGCCAGGGCTTGGGCGTAACCATCCGCTTGGGGAAATCGAGAAACTCGCTGTGCTCCTCGTAATATTCCTCTGCCCACATGCCGACAACGCTGCGTGCGGCGGCGCACATCTTATCCTTGCTGCGAGGAATATCGACGCCGAACGCGATCTGCTCCATCGGCGTCGAGCGACCGATGCCCCACTGCACTCGCCCGCCAGACAGAACGTCGACCGTGGCCACTTTCTCGGCAACCCGCGCCGGATGGCAAAATTCGTGCGGCAACAGCGAGACGCCGAAACCCAGCTTGATGTTCTCTGTAATCTGCGAAAGCGCGCCCAGCACGACTTCGTTGCTCGGCATATGTGAGCGGTTCTCGCGGAAGTGGTGTTCTACGCACCAGACCGTGTCGAAGCCCATCTTGTCGGCAAGCACGATCTGTTCGATGTTTTCCTTATAGACCCGGCGCTCTTCCATGCGTTGGCCCCAGGGATGCGGAGCCGACCAAGGCTGGGGAACGTCGAATTCGTAAAGCAGTCCCAGTTCCATCGTATATCTCCCAGTTCGTTGGGCGGAATATTACGCATGGAGATGGGCATTCTCCAAGCGATCCTGGAGAAGAGGGTGCAAATTCGTATTCAGGTATCCTGATGCGTAATTATGTAATACCAACCTGCATTGATTGGTACCCATCTCACCACTCCCCAATGGGGAGGGGCAGCGAGACTTGGCAGCTTGCTGCCTAGTCGCAGCGGGGTGGGGGCTCCCACGGCAGCGCCGACGCGAGCCCTGCCGGGCTCGCTCCCCCACCCCCAGCCCCTCCCCGCTGGGGAGGGGAGCGATAAGTAGTATCAATGCAAGTTGGTATAAGTAGCGATGGCTTAACCGAGGAAGTATCGCCCGCCATCGACGACCAGCGTCTGACCGGTCACGAAGCGCGCGCCGTCGCTGACCAGATGGAGCAGGGTGCCCACCATTGCCTCAGGGGTCATCTGTTCGGCGATCAGCTGGGTGGCCTTGGCGCGCTCTTCGGCAACCGCCATGTTGCCGCCCATGATCTGCGAATAGCCTTCGGTCGCCGTCCCACCCGGCGCGATGCAATTGACGCGGATGTTGTCCTTGCCCAGCTCGCTCGCCACGCTCTTGGTCATGCCGATGACCGCCGCTTTCGATGCGGTATAGTCGAGCATATAGGCCATGCCGAAGGCCGAGATCGACGACTGGTTGACGATAGCCCCGCCGCCGCGCGCGCGCATGTGCGGCACTACTGCCTTGGTGCACAGCCACGGGCCCTTGACGTTGACCGCCATGGTCCGGTCCCAGCGCTCAATGGTTATCGTGTCGAGCGGCCCGCCGATCAGGCTGGCAAACATCGCGGCGTTGTTCACCAGAATATCGATGCCGCCAAATTCCGCCACAGCCCTTGCGGCCATGGCTTCGGTCGAATCCGGGTCGGAAACGTCGACCCGCTGGAACACCGCGCGGCCGCCTCTTGCACAGATTGCGGCGGCTGTTTCAGCTCCTTCGGCCTCGAGCATGTCGGCGATCAGCACCGCCGCACCCTGCTCTGCCAAGGCTTCCGCATAGGCGCGACCGATACCGCGAGACGCACCTGTGACAATGGCTACCTTGCCGGCCAGAGAGCTTGCCATGGGTTATTGACCTCCTGTGCCGAACTATAGGTTACTCGGCGGCTTCCTGCAGTCCTGCCTGCTCGGCCCGGATCTTTTGCTGCATGATCCGCCGTGCCAGCACGCCGGCCGCATCGGCTTTGAGGATGATCGGCTTGTGGTCGAGAAAATCGGTGGATTCGCCCATGTCGCGCTGCTGGGCTTCAACCATCGGTCCGTCCTGTGTCTCGAATACGTTCTTCATCGTCGCGGCAGTGCCCAGCGTGAACTGTTCGTTGTCGCGCGCGAAATTGCGGCCCGAACCCCAGAAGTAGTGGCTGGTGGTCTCGGTTTCGGGAGTAATGAGGTGGGCATTTGGCGTGTTCCAGCCTTCGCCATAGCTCTTGCCGTGATCCCAGAACGCGGTGTCTACGAACAGCACGCCGGGCGCATCCCAGCGGGCATGACCCTGGCCTTCAACGTCGCTGGCATCGCCTTCCATGCCAAAAATGGGGCGCTGGGCGGGATTGACGTAATAGTGATGACGCCACAGCATCGACCAGACCGTATCGCCTTCGCGCTGGACCTTGTTGGTGAAGTCCTCGAAATTCGAGCCCTCGTGGATGCCCGGATGCAGATAGTGGATATGGCTGAGGTCGAGCAGGTTGTCCGCAATCAGCTGGTAATTGCCTTTAATGTGCGAATACCCCTGGCACGAGGTATAGGTATCGGTGTCGCTGAAGAAGCTGAACGCCGGGATCAGGGCAGGGTCGGCCAGTGCCACATCGCCCATCCACATCCAGATCAGCCTGTCGCGTTCCACCGCCGGATAGGCGCGCACGCAGGCGCGGGCCTTCTGGCTGTCATCGTCATGCGGGGCCTCGACACAGGCGCCGGTGCCATCGAAGCGCAGGCCATGATAGCCGCATTGCAGCGAATCGCCGACGCGCTTGCCCATGCTCAGCGGCACGAAGCGGTGGGGGCAGCGATCGTGGATGGCGGCGATGGTGCCATCAGAATTGCGGAACAGAGCGATCTGTTCATTGCAGATCGTGCGGCTGACGACGCCGCTGTTGGGCTGGTCGGCGTCAAGCTCATAGGCATTGGCAGCGACATACCAGACGTTCTTCAGAAATGGCATGATTCAAGCACTTTCCCGATTGTGTGCACACACGGCCCGGTTCGGCCGACAGCAATTGGGCCTAGAATATAGGGGCTGGCCGAATATTGCAACGACCTCTATGCAAAACAATCACTGGTCGCATGGTGCGGCACGGTGGCACCTGCGCGAGGAAGCCAAGGCCATGACAACCGTTGGATCGCCTTCGATTGTTGCGCCCAACGTGCGCGATCTTGGCGTGCTTGCCGCCTCGCTGGCCAATTGGCTCGCGAACAGGATGCCTGGCGCGAGTGACATCCGTATCGAGAATCTTGCCTATCCGCTGGGCGCGGGCATGTCGCACGAGACGATCCTGTTTGACGCCGCGTGGCGCGAAAATGGCTCCGACAAGTCGCAAGGCATGGTCGTGCGGATCAAGCCGACGGACAACACAGTCTATCCTGACGATCTGTTTGACCAGCAATACAGCCTGATCAAACTGATGCACGATTTCGGCGCGGTCCGCGTCGCCCGCCCCCTGTGGTTCGAGGCTGAAGCGTCTCTGCTAGGTGCGCCATTTTTCGTCATGGAGAAAGTTGCTGGCCAGGTGGCGGTCAGCTATCCGCCCTATTCCAGGCAAGGCTGGCTGGTTGATACGCCGCCGGAAACGCGCAGGCGCATTTGGGAAAGCGCGGTTCGCCAGCTGGCTGCAATCCAGCTTGTGCCGATCAATCGCGCCAGTTTCCTCGAATTGCCCGGCGGGCCGGACGGCTTCGATCAGGAAGCCGACCGCTGGCGCAGGTTCATCACCTGGGTTGACCCTGCGGGCGAACGCAGGCTGCTGCGCGATACGTTCGAGAGGCTGTTGGCGATGGGGCCGGCCAACCGGCCTCAAGGCATCGTCTGGGGCGATTCACGCCTCGGCAACATGATGATCGGCGATGACGGCGAAGTGGTGGCGGTGATGGACTGGGAACAGCCATCGCTCGGCGGGGCGCTGCATGATCTGGGCTGGTGGTTGCAGTCTGACCACAATCAGACGGCTGGGCAGGGTATCGCGCCGCTCGAGGGGATGGGCACGCGGGAGGAAACCATCGCGCTGTGGGAGCAGACGTGCGGCAAGTCGGCGGCAGATATTGAATGGTACGAGGCCTTCGCCTGCCTGAAAATGGAATGCCTGGCCGTGCGCATGATGGCGCTGCGTGATATGCCGGAATCGGTCAGGAACGCCAAATCAGGACGACGCACAGCGCAAATGCTGGACCGGCTCTAAAGCCACTTGCGATAGGCTTCGAGGTCAAGCAGATCGGGGTTGCTCGTCACGTGTTCGGTGACCAGATCGAGAAAGCTGCGCGTCTCGGTGCTCAAGTGATCGGGATGCCAGGCCATCGCCATTTCCCATCGGGCGTGCGGCAGATCGTCCTCGATCGGCAGAAATGTAACATTACGGATCGCCTGCAAGGCTGACGTTGCCATGACGATGCTGCAACCCAGGCCTGCGCTGACCAGGCTCAGGGTGGTGTTGGTCTGGCTTGCTTCCTGCTCCACCCGCGGCACTACGCCCGCCGACTTGAACAGGTTGAGCGTTTCGGAACGCTCGGTATATTTGGTCGGTGGCAGGATAAACGGCTGCTGCGCCAGCTCGGCAAGACTGACCGATTTCAAATGAGCCAGCGGCGAGTCTGATGGAACTGCCGCGACGAATGACGAGCGTTCCACCAGCCTGCTTTCGCAGCCTGCGTGGCGAATGCCGTGGGTAATGAAGCCGACATGGAAATCGCCCGACAGAATCCCTTCGATCTGGCGGGGTGTGGGGGATTCGAACAGCCGGGCGTGGACGTTTGGCGCCACCGCACGGAACCGGACCAGAATTTCGGGGAGTAACTGGTACAGCGCCGGTCCGATGAAGCTGATGCGCACTTCGGGAGTATCGGCTGCTGCCGACTGCGCCATCTTGCGGGCGACATCCGCCTGGAGGAGGGTGCGCTTGGCTTCGATGAGGAAGACTTTACCGGCCTCGCTGAGTTCGACATTGCGCTTCGAGCGGTTGAACAGATCGACGCCGAGGCTCAGCTCCAAGCGGCGGATTGCCTGACTGAGCGGCGGCTGCGCCATGTTGAGCCGCAATGCCGCGCGGCCGAAGTGAAGCTCTTCGGCCACCGCAACAAATTGGCGCATCTGGCGCAAGTCCACGGGCTCCGGTGCCTCCGCTCAGGTGAAATGCAGGCGGCGGTATTTGCCCTTGAAATAGAGCAGCGGGTCGCGGTGCGGCTCGAACCATGCGTGCAGCACTTCGCCGACGAACATCAGATGGTCTCCGCCTTCGTGACAGGCGTGGGTTCGGCAATCGAAACTCGCCAGCGTTCCGGCCAGAATTGGCGATCCATCGGGGATGCGCATTTCCCAGTCCACGCCTTCGAAACGGTTGGCCTCGCGCGAGGCGAAGCGGTTTGACAGCGGCTGCTGGCCGATATGCAGGACATTGACGGCAAAGCGCCCGGCCTTGGTGAATGTCTCGAGGTTGGCCGAACTCTTCGCCAGCGAAAACATCACAAGCGGCGGATCGAGCGAAACCGAGGTGAAGCTGTTGGCGGTCAGGCCGATCGGCTCGCCAGCTTCGCCGATGGTGGTGATGATCGTCACGCCGGTGGCAAAGCAGCCCAGCGCATCACGCAACACGCGCGGTTCAGAGCCGCCGATATAGCTCAGCGGCTTGAGCGGGGCATGGCGCTCCAGAAAGTCCAGCAGGACCGCATCGAACAGATCGTCTCGTTCGCCCAGGAAATGGCCTGCTCCTTCGATTTCAACAATCTCGGAACCCTTGATCATCGCCTGCATGCGCAGCAACCGCTCGTTCGAAATCGTCTCGTTAAGCGAGCCACGCATCAGCACAACCGGTGCGCTGATCCGCGCAGCAGCCTCGCCCAGTCGCTCCTGCTGATCAAACAGGTCGGTGCTTTCCAGCGCTTTGGGATCACCGCGCCACTCCAGCCGGCCATCCTGCTGCTGGGTGAAGGCGGTGAGCAGGCGCTGCCGGTCGGCCGGCGCCGGCTCGCCTGGATGCGCAGAGGCAAGGGCATTGGTAATCTGTTCGGAAGTCTCGACGCGCGTAGTGCGTTCGATCAAGGCGGCGTGGAGCCGCTTCAGTTCAGCCTCCTCGAACCAGATATTTACATCGACAAGCGCGAGGCCCGAAACCAGATGCGGCGCGCTTTCGCCAACCGTGGCCAGTGCGATGATCCCGCCAAGTCCGGCTGCGACCACCAGCGCCCGGGTGGGCAGGGCGGACAGAACAGCGCGCAGATCCTGCACTTGCGCATCGAGGTCATAGCGGCCGTCGGAGGCATGGCCGCTTTCGCCGTGGCCGCGCAAGTCAACGCAGAGCGCATAACGGCCCGCCTCCGCAAGTGCCATGGCCGATCCGTGCCAGAATTCCTTCGATTGTCCGCCCGAGTGCACCAGGACGACAGGGGAGGAGTCGGGCGCACCAAAAGCATCGGCCACGATGCGCAAACCGCCAAATCCTTCAAATTCGCGCCGTTCCATCTCGTGTACCTTTCCCCGTGCAGGCACCCTGACACACCATACGAGAAATCTCGTCGGGGCCGACCTTAGTTTGGCCGCCTATCCAAACTTGCGCAAGCTGGATGACCTTGCACCTGCTCCGGAATCGCCGAATTTGACATTTATATTCCAAATGACATAAGTTTTTGCCAATCAGAAATTGCTTCAGGGCGAATGCGGGGGAAAGACATGCCAAAACCGGGCTTTATGGCGATTGCCACGGCGGTCATGATGGCAGGCATAGGCAACGCCTTGATCTATGTGCTTGGCTATGTCGCCTTGGTTGCGTTCCTGTTTCTGACCGGAGATAGTGGCGATGCCTCGTTTGCCAGCGCCAGTTCGGCCTTCATCATAAGCCTTATGTTCACGCTGCTGCTGTCGTGCATCATCACCTTTCTGGTGGCCTTTCCCATTGCGGTGATCTGCCGGACATTCAGTCTTACTGGCAAGCGCGCCTTCCTGATTGCGCCCGCCGTGGGAGCCGCGCTGGTGTGCTGGATTGCATCGGCGCTTGATGTTGCGCTGACGACCTACATTGCGATCATCGCCTTTGCCTTTATCACGGCGGGGATCATGTGGCTGGCACTTGGCAAGGGCGCGGCAGCGCCTGCGGCAGTGCAGCCCGCACAGTGAAGCAGGGTTTCACCGCAGCCCAGCTAATCGGAACGGGCCCAATCACATGAAACGGTTCTTGAGCCTTGCCCGACAGACGCCGGTCGCGCTTGCCCTGGCGGGCGTGGCCGCACTGGCCGGTGCGCTGCTGGTTCCGGCAATGCTGAGTGAGGACGACGGCCCCAATTTTGTCCGGCATGTTTCCGAATGCCAGCAAGACCGCAGCACCATCATTCATACCGGCGGCAAGGCACAGGGCGCAGGCAGTTATGTGCCCTGCCTGATCGATACGGGCATGCGCACCGGCGAGCCGGGGCTGGCCATTACCAGAGAGGGAACCTTGCTGCGCTCGGTCACGACCGGTCCCGCCGGGATAGCGGTTTCATCGGACAATGGCGCGACCTGGGTCAGGCGCGTGCTTCCCAAGGATACGCAAACCGGCATTCCCGATGGCTATCTCGATCCGGTGACGCAGCGTTATTTCTATTCGGCGATGGGTGAAAGCCCGGTCTATTCCAGCGACGACCAAGGCAAGACCTGGCAGCTGGGCACATTCGATTCGCCAGATCGCTATGATTGGAACCGGGTGTTTTCAGGGCGGCCCGTCACCCCGCGCAGCAGCGGCTATCCGACCAACACCTACTATTGCAACATGACCCAGCCGGGCGGTTTCGTGACTGGTGCGCGGTGTTTCAAATCGGTCGATGGCGGCAAGACCTTCAAAACCACCGGTCCCGATCCCTACAAGGATGGCGATTGCAAGGATCCCACGCAGCCGCGCGGCTCTGGCTTTGGGCGCGGCGTAGTCGATCCGCAGGATGGTGCGATCTATCTGCCGATCCATTTCTGCGGGGCGACCAGGGTGGTTTTCTCGACCGATGAAGGCGCCAGCTGGAGCGAACGGATTGTCCATAAGGACACAGGCGGCGGCGGTATTGGCGTGCTGCGCGCTTTGGCATCGCCAGCCTGGCGCAAGCAACTGACCAGTGGCCGGATTAACACCGTGCCCGCAGAAATGGCCATGACCCAGACAAGCGACGCTTTGGCCATGGATGCGGCCGGGCGGCTGTATTATGTGTTCACTGACGATGACCAACTGCCGGTCCTCACCTGGTCTGCCGACAAAGGCAGAACATGGACCAGCCCGGTGCGGATCAATCCGCCGGGTCTGCGCCAATCGGTTTTCACCGGGATTGCGGTGACCCCTGAAGGCCGAGTCGGTATTTCCTATTATGGCACCGAGGACAAGCAGGTCTGGACCGGCTACCTCGCGATCAGCGACAACCCCACTGCCCCCGTGCCCACATTCGAGACCGCCGCCGTCACCCGTCCGGGAAAGCCGCTGATGCCTGAGGCGTGCTGCTGGGCGAGCGGCCCGCAGGAATACACAATCCCGCGCTGGGCGCCCGACGGATCGCTGTGGGGTGCCTTCGCCGCGACGGTGCCCAAGGGCGATGCCCAGGGCGTGCTTGGCCGTCTGGTCAAGCGGTAGGGGGCAGCCATGCAACGCGTCAAACTCGGGATTGCCGCCGCCGCCTTGCTGGTGATGTCTATCGTTGCTTACCGGAATATACCGGTGCCGGAGAAAGTGCAGCCGCCAAAGCAACCGCCGCATTGCGCGGCCACGGTCGGCGATCTGCCGGGCCGACCAGCCGCAAAGGGCTGCCTGTTCGATACTGCCGTGCTCGATCAGTCGCCCTCGATCCAGGTGTCGCGCGCAGGGGTGCTGTTCATCGGGCGGACCAACAAGGGCGTGCTGCGATCGGTGGATGGGGGGCTCAACTGGCAGGAGATCACCCCGCCCGCCCATGCCAATGGCGACAGCCATGCCAAGGGCGTGCATGGCACCGTCCATATCGATGCGGTGACCGACCGGGTCTGGTATGTCACCAGCAACGCCGCCGCCTCGTGCGGCGCGATGAAGGGCGGCGCGGTCGTCTCGTGGAGCGATGATCTGGGCGAAACGTGGAAGGGCAGCACCACCGGCTGCGGCACCTTTGACTGGGGCCGGATGATCACCGGTCATCACCCGAAGGGATTGCAGAGCCGCGCTGTCTATTTCTTCGGCGTCGCGCCGCGATTGGTGGGCGGTCTGCGCCCTGTCTATCGCTCGCTCGATGGCGGGGCGAGCTGGACGCAGATGAAGAATCCGGCCTCGGTCACCACCGAGGCAGGGGCCGGGGTCGCAGCCCCCGATGGCACGCTCTATTTCGACTATCCCGAATTCATCGGTTTCGATCAGATGCGCCTGTTCAACAAGACCTATCCATTCAAGCCCGCCAATCTGTGCAAGCAGATGATCGCGGTGAGCGAGGATTTCGGCGAGACCTGGCGGCAGGAGCCCATCCCCAATTCGCGCGCCTGCAACTTGCAGACCGGGGAGCAGAAGGTAGCGGTCGACAAGGCCGGAACTGTCTACGTGTTGTGGACCGACGACCGCGACAACCAGATCTATCTGGTCGTCTCGCGGGACAAGGCGCGCACCTGGTCCAAGCCCGTCAAGGCAATGCCGCCGGGCACCACTTTCAACAACGGTCATGCCAATATTGTCGCGGGCGAGCCAGGGCATATCGTGATTGCATCGCTCAACACCGGCGCGAAGGACAATCCGCGCCGCTGGATCGTCTCGGGCTACGGCGTCTGGAATGCCTGGCTGGCGGAATCTTTCGACGGCGCCAGCCCTGCGCCGCGCTTCCGCAGCGTCAATCTCGACCCGCCAGGCGATGCGAGCCTGGCGGAGGGGGAATCGCCTTCGGAGGCAGAGGCCTATATGGGCATGTCTGCCGATGGCGTCGCCTGGGCCGCATTTTCGCGACACGGCGCGCGACTGGGTCGTGGCTCCCGATTTTCAGCGGCGCGTATCCGCGAGTGAAGGCGCGTTTGCGCGAATGGGGCTGTGTTGCGCAATTGTTACACTCCGCGCGGCTTCACTAATCCATTTGGAATAATTTCTTGTGTGGTCCGGCCAGCCCAATTACTCAGACTGCCAATGCTGCTTGGCTGATTCATTTTGCATTCCGTCAACAGCGATCGAGGAGGAGCAGGGATTGAAGGCTTGGGCCGGCTCAGCGCATCGCTGAACCAGGCTGAGCGACGGGCCCGATTTCTGCCGTGAAGATTGCAGGGTCTCTGACCAAGTAAGGGGGAATTATGCGCCATATCAAAATCGTGAAGCAGCTGGCACTGGGCGTTGCGCTTGCCGGAATCTGGAGCCCGCAGGTCTGGGCTCAGGAAGCAGATGCCGCCGAGGCTGAGAGTGGTGGCGGTGCAGAGATCATCGTCACTGCGCGCCGTGTCGAGGAAAAGCTCCAGGACGTGCCGATGACGGTCAACGTCGTCACCGACCAGAAGCTCAAGGACCTGAACCTGTTCAATGGTTCCGATCTCGTCAACGTCGCGCCGGGTCTGACTTTCGCACCGTCATTCCGGGTAACACGCCAAGGCTTGCTTTGCGCGGAGCCGCCAAGGGCGACGCCGCAGGGCGTCAGGACCCCACCGTTCAGACTTACATGAATGAAGCGCCAGTCTCGGAAGTGCTGGTCGCCGAAGCGCTTTACGATATCGGTCAGGTTGAATTGCTGCGCGGCCCGCAAGGGACATTGCGCGGCCGTCCGTCAGCCACCGGCGCTATCACTGTTACCACCAGGCGGCCCAATTTCTCCAAACTCGAGGGCTATGTGTCCCTGGCTGCCAGCACTATCGGCCAGGCACGAGCCGAAGGCGCGATCAACTTTCCGGTCGTTCGGGACGTGCTGGCGGTTCGTGTAGCCGGCGAAATATGATCGTAACGAAAATGACGGTGTCGTCAGCCTGTTCTCCCCCAAGACGCCCTATCAGCATATGCACAGCTGGCGCGTGTCCGCGCGCTTCAAGCCGATCGAAAGTCTTGAAATCAACCTGATGTATCAGGATTTCAAGTCCACCCGCGCGACATTGAGCCAGGTGGCAGGGAATGGCTATGCCGGTACGGGCAATGCGATTCTGGACGCGGCTGTGGCACCCAGGGGCGTGACAGTCGGCTATAACGGCCCGGTTATCAGCCCGTTTGACCGTCTGTCGGTAAGCGATAATCCCGCCATTCGCTACCTGAACCACAAGAACCTGATTGGCTCGATGGTGCTCGATCTTGGTTCGCACAAGATTTCGTATGTCGGGCAATACAACAAGACGAACAACCAGAATTATGGCGGCGGCAATGGCGCGCATCTGCTGCCGATCCGGCAGCCAGAGCCGAACCCGAAGAGCCTTGATGGCCACTCCAAGCTTATCACCCAGGAGCTTCGCCTGGAATCGGTCGGGAACTCGTTCTGGGATTACGGTGTCGGACTGTATTATGAAAAGAACACGTCAGACAATCTTGTCGATTCATTCTTTCCAGCCAATCTCGGGATTTTGGGCAACCCAACATCAATGTCAATTGGCCAGTATAACTACAACTACCAACCAATACTCCGGGGTAATTTCCCGGTAAACTGGCGTAATCAGGCGATTTTCTTTAACTCCACGTTCCATGTTACGCCAAAGACTGACCTATTCGTGGGCGCGCGTTATGTTGATTACAAGCAGGATAGCGATGGCTATTTTAATGTCCTTGCCGGCATTGCTGCCACGGGTTTCCCTACCATCTTCTGCAACGGAACAACGAACCTCCCCTTCGATCCAGCGGATACCCCTGGCTTCTTCCAGTCAACGTTCATTCCCAGCCAATGTGACAGACCAACTCCGGCATTCGTATTGACGCCTTCGAGGCCGCAGGCTTCAAAGGAGAATGCCTGGGTCTATAATGCGTCGCTCACGCATCGCTTCAACGATGATATCACAGGTTATGTCAGTTTTGGGCACAGCTGGCGGCCGCGCACCAACAACCTGAATCTGGTGTCTAACGACGTTCGGATAACGCAGTTTGGGACCACCGGGTCAGAAACGTCGAACAACTATGAAGCCGGTCTGAAAATGGCATTCCTTGACCGGAAGTTGACTGTCAACGTTGCTGCATTCCTTCAGGTCTACAACGATTTCATCACCGCCGCGCCGAGTGTTTACTATCTCGACACGACAACTGCTACCACGAAGCTCGTGAACACGACACTGGCCGTAAACGCTGATGCCAAATCCGCAGGCTTTGACTTCGAAGTGGCCTATCGTCCGTCCCGTCAGTTTTCGATCTCGGGCAACGTGAACTATTCACATGGCCGGCTATCGAATGCCAGAATACCCTGCAACGATTCCGATAATAACGGCATTGCCGACGTCGGGGTCATCCCGACGATTGCTTCCTTCGGTGCCGAGTTGATCAAGTACTGCAATTCGAAAACGGCGATGTCGTTTCAGCCAGACTGGCGGGCTACCGTGCAGGCCGAATACAATCTTCCCGTCTCTGACGGAGCCGACGCCTATGTGCGTACCTTGGTCAACTATACGCCGAGCAACAAGTTCGCACCGTTTGGTTTCACCTCGAAGGCCTACACCTTGGTCAATCTATTCGTAGGCCTGCGCGGCTCTGGTGGAAAATGGGATTTGGGTGCCTATTCGCGCAATCTGTTCAATACGACCCAAATTGTTGCGCAGGGCATTGCAGACGTGCCGGTTGATTCCTCGTTTGCGTTCCTGGGCATTCCGCTAAGCACCAGCAGTGGTTACCGTAGCTATGGCCTTACGC
The DNA here is from genome assembly GCA_963732725.1 of uncultured Alphaproteobacteria bacterium. Classification (GTDB taxonomy): domain Bacteria; phylum Pseudomonadota; class Alphaproteobacteria; order Sphingomonadales; family Sphingomonadaceae; genus Novosphingobium. The sequence continues at coordinate 53,371 of CAVTAQ010000004.1, forward strand.
CCCGCCGCGAATTCGGGATGACTTTCCGCTTCAGCTTCTGATGCAAGATACCGAGATTGCCCGGCATCGCGATCAGCGGTGCCGGGCAGATCGTTTGGCAATCCACAAATTTCCCTTTGCAATGGAATTGAAAATCCATACTGGCTGCCTGCCAGGTCGGCGAACAACAAGCCCGTATTCTCCGGTCGCGCGGGAAAAGCGATCCAGTCGCTTCGCACAGGAGATCTGCGGTCGATGCGACGCAACGGTGATGGCGGATATCTGAGAGGCGAGGAAACGCGCAACCGCATCCTTGCGGCCGCAGTGGACCTGTTCGGCAACAAGGGTTTCGACGCCGTCACCACCCGAGATGTCGCTGCTGCGGCATCAGTCCCGCCTGCTTCGCTTCGCTATTATTTCGAAAACAAGCGCGGCCTCTACATCGCTTGTCTCGAGCACGTTCAGCAACACCTATACACGCTGCTCGAACCCGCACTGATCGCTGCCGAGGCCATGATCGAAGACGATGGCGTTACGATCGATCAATTGATCGAGAGCTATTGTGCGCTGCAGGACGCGCGCATCGAAAGCATGATGGGAGGTTCGGACAACGGCGCGGCGGCCCTTTTTACGATACGCCACGAGCTGCCTTCCAAAGGCGGGGCAAGCGATCTTGTCGGCGATGTTACTGCAATTCAGAGGATGAGTTCGTGCTATCTGAAGATGATGGTCCGGATAAGCGGCAATAGGCTGGATATGCAATCTGCGCTTCTCGTCACAGCATTGCTCAACGGAGAACTGGTGAATATCTGCTTGCGGCGCAATCGTCTGGCGCAAATGGGCTGGGACATCACGGGTGAGCGTCTGGAATGGATCAGGCGCACTGTGAGGCAGCACACGCGCGCCGTACTGGAGAGTTATCGGAGCTAGCTTCAGGCTCGTTTGCGCAGGCGCAGGCCTGCTTCCCCATTCCGGGAACATATTTATTGCAATTGGAATAGATTTGTTGTCACGTCGATTCCGGCGTTGCTGGCGCGCGCTTGCTGCACGATCACGGGGAGTCGGGAATGAAGAAACTTGCGATGGCATTGACAATAGCGCTCTGCATGCAGGCCGCCCCGGTGAGCGGACAGGCCAGTGCTCAAGCGCCTTTCACGACCGCGCGAACACCGATCGGCACCTTGCTGGCCGACCCGGCAGCACGGGCCGTGTTGGCGCGTCGTTTTCCGCTGCTGCTGCAGTCCAAGGCGGTAATGTCGGGGCGGGCTAACCGTTTCACCCTGCGCACTCTCAAGCGGGCCAAACCGGCGGTATTTACTGACTCTGCACTTGCCGCGACCGATGCAGATTTTGCCGCCTTGCCGCGACGTTGAACGACCCAAAAATCAATTGCAAGCAGTTGAGAGGACTTCGAAATGGCCCATGAATCGGGTGTGAAACTTTCGCGTCGAAATGCCATCGCTGCCGCTGGCATTGGCGCGGCAGGCGTGCTTGTCGCTGGAGTTGCCGAGGCGGCCCGACTGACTGACAAGGTGACGATCCACCATGTCGAAGGACGGCGGTCGCAGCGGATTATATGGTTCTGCGAAGAAGCGGGCATTCCCTATGAGGTGGTCTACAAGCGCGGCGACGTGCTGGGCTCGCTGAATGCCATCAAGCAGGTCAACCCGGACATGCCGACAGCGCCGACTGTTGTGTTCCGGGGCGAGATGCTGGTCGAATCCGGCGGGATTATCGAATATCTGATGACCCAGTTCCGCAGTGCCCAGCGGCTGGCCCCTCCCACAAGCTCGCCGGATTTCGCCAAGTACAAGATGTGGATGCATTACGCCGAAGGTTCGGCCATGCCGCATCTGAGCACCGACCTCGCCAAGCTGGCGAGGACCGGCGGGACGCTCAAGCCCAACATCATCGGGCCGATCAAGCTGGTCGGATCGCTGGATGTTGTTCAGTTTCTTGAAAAATTCATCACCTCCAAGCCCTATTTCGGCGGTGCGAACTTTTCCGCCGCCGATATCATGTATGATCTGGTCATGACCCTGATCGAAAATCTGCAGGTTGATAAGGCGGCATATCCAAACCTGCTGGCCTGGCATGAACGGGTCAAGGCGCGCCCGGCCTACAAGCGTGCCATGCAGGTCGGCAATCCAGACAATGTCCAGCTCAAAGTGCCGATCCCCAAGGCAGCTGCAGCGGCCCCTGCCGCCGCAACCGGGAGCCATCTCTCATCCGCTACCCTGATCGGCACGCTGCTGGCCAATCCTGCGGCAAAGGCAGTTATAGAACGGCGCTTCCCAGGTTTCACCACCTCGCCTGCGGTCGTGTCGGGCGTGGCGAACAGCATGACGCTCAAGGCCCTGCAATCGGCCAAGCCTGACATGTTTACCGATGCGGCATTGGCCGCACTGGATGAAGAACTCGGCAAGCTGCCTGTAAAATAGCTAAGAGGAAATTGCATGACCAAGCCAACCGGATCGCAACTGTCGCGAAGAGATGCGATTGCAGCAGTCGGTATCGCTGCGGGCGCATTGTCGCTTGCGGGCGAAGCACAAGCCGCGCGCAGCACCGACAAGGTCACGATCTACCATGTCGAAGGGCGGCGCTCGCAGCGGGTCATCTGGCTGTGCGAAGAATTGGGCATCCCCTATGAAGTGATGTTCAAACGCGGCGATATCCTTGGCTCGATCAATCAGATCAAGGCAATAAACCCGACCATGGCGATGGCCCCGACGATCGTTTTTCGCGGCAAGACGATGGTGGAATCGGGTGCTATCCTTGAATATCTGATGTCGCAATTTCCCGGCGGCGATCGTTTGGCCCCGCGCAAGTCATCGCCCGACTATGCCGACTATCTGATGTGGATGCATTTTGCCGAGGGCACTGCCGCTTGCCGCATCGCCGCTGAGGCGACGCGGATCATGGGCAGTGGTGATCGCACGATCAAGCCGACCATGCTGGGGGGCGTTTTCCGCATTGTGGGCGCGCAAGACGTTGTCGACTATGCCGAGAACTACATCAAGGCGAACCCCTATTTCGGCGGCCAGACATTCTCCAGCGCCGACATAATGATGGAATTCGTCGCAACTTATATCAGGTCAATGCCGTTTGATCCGGCGACCTATCCCAAATTGATGGAGTGGCAGGACAAATTGCGCCAGCGCCCCGCATATAAGCGCGCCTTCGCGGTCGGAGCTCCCGATGGCCTTGAGAAATACAAGCCGAAGCCAAGACCTGCGGCGAAGTAACCCGGAGTCAACTATGGCCGGGGACGCCTGCCGCGCAGGAGCCTTCCCGGCAAGGCGCCAGTCAGTTGGTCGTGCGCGATGGTTTGCACTCCGCCGACGAAGGTCGCGACATAGCCCCTGGCGCGCTGCATGATCCGCCGTGCACCAGTGGGCAGGTCCCAGACCATCTCCGGCAGCAAGAGCTCCAGCGCATCGTAGTCGATGATATTGAGGTCGGCGCGATAGCCCGGTGCGATGCGGCCACGGTCGTGCAGGCCATAGAGCTCGGCGGTGCTGCTCGTCATCATTTGGACGGCCTTGCCGAGGTCCAGTCTCGGGCCCTTGCTGCGATCACGCGTCCAGAACGCCAGTGCCAGCGTCGTGCTGCCTGCATCGCAGGCGATGCTGCAATGCGCGCCACCGTCGCCCAGCCCGAAAATGCTGGCGGGATGGCTGAGCATGTCGTGCACCTCGTCCATCCGGCGATAGGAATAATTGGTGTAGGGGTAGAGGATCAGGTTCCTGCCGCCATCGCCAAGCATGTGATCGTAGCAATAGGCCTCGGCGCTCATGCCTGCCTTTGCCGCGAGCGCTGCCATGGTCTGTTCAGCAGTCGGCTCCCAATCGATCGGATTGGCGATGGCGAACATGTTGGCGAAATTCTCGTGCATCTCCTGAAGCGGTGCCGAACGATAGCGGCCATTGGGCTCGGACAGGATTGCCTCGCGCACTTCGCTCTTGCACATTTCGGCGACGCGCTCGGCAAGCGGCAAGTGTTCCAGCGCCTGATAGCCGGGACGCGTCGAAAACGGTGTAAACTGGCTTTGCAGTCCGAACAGGATGCCGGTCGGCCGCGCCGCCACGACCGGATAGAGCGGAACACTGCGCGCCTGCGCTTCGGCAGCCCGATCCAGAAACAACCGCCAGCGATCGATCTCGGTGTGGGTTTGCACCAGCGAGAAAGCGAGCGGCCTGCCGGTCTCTTCCGCGATCCGCGCCATCCAGTCGATCTCGGCATGGGCATCGTCAGAGACCTCGCCGTCCATCCCGCGCGGGACCACTTCGAAGACGCCGGTATCCATTTCTCCTGATACGCCGGCCAGCGCAGAAAGCTCATCTTCACTGGCAAAAGTGCCCGGCACCACTTCGCCCTTGATCGAGCGATGGGCCAGCATCCGCGAGGTGGAAAAGCCCAGCGCACCGGCTTCCATGCCCTCACGCACGATGGCGCGCATCTGTGCCACGTCTTCCGTGGTGGCGCGTTCGGTTGCCGCCCGCTCGCCCATGACGTAGGCGCGCACTGCCGCATGGGGCACCTGCGTGGCCACATCCATTGTCCAGCGCTGGCCTCCAAGCGCATCGAGATATTCGCCGAAGCTTTCCCAGCCCCAGGTCATGCCTTCGTGCAGAGCGGTGCCGGGAATATCCTCGACCCCTTCCATCAGCTCGATCAGCCGATCCTGACCGCCTGGCCGCACCGGAGCGAAGCCGACCCCGCAATTGCCCATGACCACTGTGGTCACGCCATGCCAGCACGATGGGGCAAGCTGCTCGTCCCAGGTCGCCTGACCGTCATAATGGGTGTGCACATCGACAAAGCCCGGCGTGACGAGCAGGCCGCTGGCATCGATCAGCGTTTCTCCCGGCTGCGGTGTCAGCGACGGCGCAACCTCGGTGATCAGGTCGCCCTCAAAGCGGACATCGGCCTGGATCGGCGCGCCGTCGCTGCCATCCGCGAGAGTTCCGCCACGGATCAGGGTGCTGGTCATGGTTTATGCGGTCCTCTCCTAAACCGGCGTTCAGCCCCTCAGTGTCCTGAAAAACGCCCTGACGTCTTCCACCAGCAACTCCGGCTGCTCCATCGGCGCGAAGTGGCCGCCTTTGTCCGCCACGTTCCACCGCTTGAGGTTGTAATAGCGCTCCGCCCACTTGCGCGGTTGCAGCCAGACATCGTTCTTGAACTGGAGCAGCGCGGTCGGCGCTTCGACCGGGGGTTGCCGGTCGTGGCAGGGCACCATAAGCTCGGGCCTTGCCGCGTAATAGTGCCGGGCCGAGCTGACATAGGTTTCGGTCAGCCAATAGAGCATCGCGTTGCTTATCAGGTCGTCCTTGCTGAACACCGCTTCGACATTGCCGCCGCAATCGCTCCAGGCGCGGCGCTTGTCGACCATCCAGGCGGCCTGGCCGACGGGCGAATCGTGCATGGCAAAGCCGATGGTCTGGGGGCGTGTGCGCTGGATCTGCATGTAGCCCGATCCCTGCGCCATGAACGAGGCGAATTTTCCGCCCCATTCCAGCTCCTCGGGGGCGAAGTCTTCGGCAGTGGGGTAGGGCGGCATGCTCGGCCCTGCGAGATGCAGATGCACGCCGATGATCTGTTCGGCATATTTATGTCCCAGCCGCGCCGAGACATAGGCACCAATATCGCCCCCTTGCGTGGCGAAGCGATCATACCCCAGCCGCGCCATCAGCTTGACCCAGACATCGGCGGTGGAGTTGAAGAACATGCCTTCGGTGGTCAGCGGACTGGAAAAGGCAAAGCCGGGAAGCGAGGGTGCGATGACATCGAAAGCATCCGCCGGATCGCCCCCATAGGCTGCCGGGTCGCTCAGCGGCCCGATGATCTTGCGCATGTCCCAGAATGTCCAAGGCCAACCGTGGTTGATGACGAGCGGCATCGGGTTGGGGCCCCTTCTCCGCCCTTCACATGCACGAAGTGGACCGGCACATCGTCGATCATCGTGCGGAACTGGGGCAGGGCGTTCATCGCGGCTTCCTGCGCCCGCCAGTCGTAGCCGTTCAGCCAGTAATCCACCAGTTCGCGCATATAGGCGAGGTTGGTGCCGGCCTGCCACTGGCTGTTGTCGCCGATTTCCTGCGGCCAGCGCGTGCGGCGAAGGCGTTCCTGGACATCATCGAGATCGGCTTGCGGTATCGCGATCCGGAAGGGCTGGATGGCATCTGGCATGTCAAAACTCTCCGCGCACGAAACGATAAAGGCCCTCGGCCGAAACGGCGAGACGGGCCTGCGATGTCTCGGTGACTCCGTGCCGGGCGTGGTCGCACAAGGCCCAGCCCAGCGTGTCCATCACCGCCACCATCCAGGCCCGCCGCATATGGTTCCCCGGTTCCAGCGCGTCGCGTATGGCCGCGAGCCGCTCTGCCATCATCGCCAGCAGTGCCTGGCCGAATTCCACTGCCGGTGCAGGGGCCTTGGGCAGGTGGCTGAGCGATACGAGCAATTCGGTTGCGGCGCTCTCACTGCTGACAAAGTCCGCGAACTCGCTCACCCAGGCGGCAATTTCCTCGCGCGTCGGAACCGGGCCGGGCAAGCGCGTGATGACCGGACGCAGCCTGGCAGTATAATCGTCGGCGATAGCGGCAAGGATGTCATCTTTTTCGCTGAAATGCAGGTAGAGGGTTGAACGCTGGATGTCGGCGGCCAGCGCGACCTGTTCCATGGTGACAGCGGCAAATCCCCGCTCGAAAAACAGGCGGTTGGCGGCTTCGCAGATCCGCACGCGCGTCGCGGCGCGCCGAGGGTTGGTCGGCTTTGGTTTTGGGGCAAGGTAGAGGTCGGCTTCGGCCATGTCCGGAGCATAAATTGAAATGGACAGTATGTCTATACTGGACAGAGTGTCCGATTTGATGTATCCGGAAATCGACAGCACGATTCGGGTCGCCAGAGAGGTCCGACTGCGCAGCCAGACAGGAGCAGGCGATGATCGATCTCACGGTGCGGCGCATACCTTTCGAATTCGAGGGTGTGGACTTTGTCTGGAACAAGGCAAATCCCGGCTTCGCGATCAACATGAACAAAGTCTCGTTCTACGCCGTCGGCTTCGAGAAATACATTTGTCAGGCGATGAACGATGCCGAGAAGCTGATCACCGACCCGCGCGTGTTGCAGGAATGCAAGGATTTCCGCGTGCAGGAATCGATCCACTCGATGGCGCACCGCAAGCATTGCAAGGCTTTGATCGCGCAGACACCGGCGTTGCAGGCAGCGCTTGATCGGTCGATCGAACTCTACGATGAACTTTATGCTGCTGAGGATCTGAAATACCACCTGGCCTATGTCGGCGGGCTGGAGAGCATCTTCACACCTTCGTTCCGCCTGATGTTCGATAATCGCGAGGGGCTGTTCGCGGGCGGCGATACCCGCGTGGCTTCGCTGCTCCTGTGGCATTTCGCCGAGGAGATGGAGCACCGCAGTTCTGGCCTGATGGTCTATGACCATGTCTACGGGAATTATTGGTATCGCGTCAGCCGTTTCAAGCAATTCATGGCGCATGTCGGCAAGGTGATCGGTGCGATAACCGAGGAATTCCGCAAGGCCTTCCCCGAGCTTCCGGCGGAATGGATCGACGGCAAATCGAGCTACAAGATGCCGCTGACGGGCAAATTGCGCTCGGTCTATGGCATCACCATGTCGCAGATGCCCTGGCACAATCCCGAGCACCAGCCGCTGCCCGAATATTTCAATGAATGGAACGCCCGCTACGACCGCGGCGAAGATATGCGCTACACCTATGGCGAGGGCGCCAGGCCCGGCCTGATGGCCCAAGCCTGAATGGAGAGAAACTATGCATGATACCATCATTCGCGGCGGCACGGTCATCGACGGCACCGGCGCCCCGGGCTTTCTGGCTGACGTTGCCATCAAGGACGGCGTTATTGTCGAGCTGGGGCAGGTAACCGGCGCTGCGCGCGAGGAGATCGACGCCAACGGCGCAATCGTCACTCCCGGCTTTATCGACGTTCACACCCATTATGACGGCCAGTTCCTGTGGGACGACCGGCTCGACCCCAGCTTCTCGCATGGCGTCACCACCGCGATCGGCGGCAATTGCGGCGTCGGCTTCGCGCCAGTCCGGCCCGAGCATCGCCAGCCGCTGATCGAGCTGATGGAAGGCGTCGAGGAAATCCCCGGCGTGGTGCTCGACGAAGGGCTGGATTGGAACTGGAAGACCTTCCCGGATTATCTCGACCGGCTGGCGGCCCGCGAATATACGATGGATATGGCCGCCCACATCACCCACGCGCCGCTGCGCGTCTTCGTCATGGGCGAACGCGCGCTCAAGCATGAAGCAGCAACTCCTGAGGATGTCGCACAGATGGCTGCGCTGGTTCGCGAGGCGATGGACGCGGGCGCAGTCGGCTTTTCGGGCGCGCGGCTGCTCGAACACCTTTCCAGCACCGGCGAGCATGTGCCCGGAACCTTTGCCGAGGATGACGAATTGCTGGGCATGGCCAAGGCGATGGGCGAAAGCGGCCACGGCACTTTCCAGATCATCCCGCTCGGCGGCGTCGGCGCGAGCATGTACAATCAGGCCGGGCGCGAAGCCCGCATGGCCGAACATGACCGGATCGTGCGGATCGCCGAAGTTTCGGGCCGCCCGCTGACCTATTCGCTCGTCCAGTTCAATTCGGACGAAGACGATTGGCATGCGATGATCGGGGAATCCGAACGCGCTGCGGCCGCCGGTCTGCCGATCACGCCCCAGGTGGGTGCGCGCGGGGTCGGCTCGATGACCATGCTCGAAGGCTATCATATCTTCAAGCTGCGGCCCTCCTATCATGAAGTTGCGCATTTGCCGCTGGCTGAACGCGTCGTGGCGCTGCGCGATCCGGCGCGGCGGGCGGCAATCCTGCGCGAGGAAAGCGATCCCGCGCTGGTCGCCGCTGACCCGACGCTGGGCGCTTTCCTCGAGGTGCTGCAGGAAGCGGGCTGGCGAGGTTTTTCCGATGACCTGCCGCTCGATTATGAGCCCGCCCCGGACCAGAAGCTGGCAGATGCTGGCCGACTGCTGCCGGCGTACCGGATCGAAGAATATCTCTACGATCACTATACGGCAGGCGACGGCACCAATGTCTGCGCCAGCCATGTGCTCAATTTCGCAGGCGGCGGCCTCGACTCCTCTTACGAAATGCTCAAGCGCGACATCACCGCCAGCGGCCTGGCCGATGGCGGCGCGCATATGAAGATGATCTGCGACGCCTCGATGCCGACCTTCATGCTTTCGTTCTGGGGCCGCGACCGCACACGCGGGCCAACACTGCCGCTCGAACATCTGGTCAGCAAACTCAGCCTCAAGAATGCCGAACTTTATGGCCTCGAATGATCGCGGCGCCATTGCCCCGGGCAAGCGCGCGGACATCAATGTCATCGATTTTGACCGCCTGGCGCTGCATATGCCGCGCATGGTCCACGACTTGCCCAAGGGCAGCCCGCGCCTGTTGCAGGGATCGACCGGCTATCTGGCAACTATGGTCGGCGGCGTGGTGACGCGCCGGAACGATGCCGAGACCGGCGCGCGGCCCGGACGCCTGATCCGGTCAAGCGCGGCGGTTCATTGAGGAACACCGGCGAGGAAGGCCTGGGCCAGCTGAAACATCGCGCGGCTCGCTGTCGGGCTTGCCCAGAATCTGCAAGCCGACCGGCATGCCATCGACGAGACCCGCCGGCACAGAGATGGCAGGCCAGCCCAGCAGGTTGGATGCCGCCGTGTGGGCTGAGTAGGTCTTCATGTAATCCGGCAATTCCCAGGCGCTGGCCCATTGCTCGCGCGTCGGGGCAAGATACTGCACGGTGGGCGAGAGCACGAAGTCGCTGTCGGCAAGGATCCGGTCTGAGCCTCTGCCAGATGTCTCTGGCGAATCTCGCGGGCGCGCAGCACCTCTTCCGCCGTCGGCTCGCTGCGGATGGCATTGGTTCGGTCTGCGCGCATGACGACGCTGCAGGCCCAGCCCGGATCGGCGATGGTCTCGCAGGTTTCGCTGATATGCGCGCCGGCGCCGCGCAATCCGAAAGCTGCGTTGCGAACTGCGGCGATGACTTTGCCGGCATCGGGCCCGGCGTAGGTCGAGGCATAGCCGAAATCGTCGGTCCAGATCAGCTTCATGCCGTCGATGCGCTCGCCGATGCGGGCCGGATAATCAGGTGGCGGCGAGGGCAGGCACATCATGTCGCGGCCATCCGGACCGGCCAACACGGAGAGCACCTCCGCTGAATCGCGCACATCCCGGCTCAGCGGGCTGACGGCGGAAAGCAGCTTGGGATTGATTTCCGCCCAGTTGGCCGAAGCCACGCGGCCGCGCGTCGGGTTGATCCCGACCAGCCCGCAGAATGCCGCCGGCAGCCGCGTGGAGCCGAGCCCGTCGGCGGCGATGGCGAGCGGAACCATGCCGGCGGCCAGCGCGCAGGCGCTGCCACTGCTGGAATCGCCGCACACGCGCTGCCTGTCCCAGGGGTTTTGCGGCTGCTGGTCGCTCGCGCCGAATTCGCGCGTGGTCAGCCCGGCGACGGTGGTGCCGACGATGATCGCGCCGGCCGCGCGCAGCCGTTCGGCCTCGATGCTGTCGCGCGGTGCGATGAGCGACTGCGCGGTCCACGAATCCCACCAGGCCATGCCCTTGACCGCGACATGTTCCTTGACGGCAACCGGAATGCCGTGCAGCAGGCCCAGCGCTTCGCCTGCCAGCACCGCGCGCTCGGCCCGCAGCGCCTGTTCGCGCGCGCCCTTGGCGTCGATCATCCGGAAAGCGTGGTATTCCGGATCGAGCGCCTCGATCCGTTCGAGGAAGTGCTCGGTGACTTCGACCGGAGATAGCTCCCGCCGGGCAATCAGCGCGCGGATCTGCCAGGCCGGAAGCCAGGTCGATGCGAGGTGTCCTGCCCTGTGAAGGCCGAGGCCAGGCGCGTCACAATCGCCTCTGCCACGGCAAAGCTGCCTGCCCGGTCAATATATTCGTCGAGCCGCCTGATGCGTTCGCCTTCCAGGACAACGACGACACAAACTTCCCATGCCATGTGGCGTCCGTCGCGGGTGCGGGTGGTCATCAGATGTTGCTGGACATAGCCTTGGCTTGTCGGCTGACGGCGAATGTCGGTGAAGGCGCGTTCCGGGAAACTGTCGATGAATGCGACCCATGCGGTCGCGGCACCGGCACGGTCATGCGCGATCCGGTCAAAGCAATGCCAGACCTCGGCATCGGCGCTTAGCGCTGCCATGGCCGCCTCCACATCGCCGGCGCCCAGACCATCGAAAAGGATGTCGAGCGGGGTCTTCGCGTCCATTGGCAGTCCCTATTGTGATTTCTCGATGCTTTGCCCGCCCCTGCCGGGATGGCGAATACTTGGCGGTCAGACCGGCATGATCGGTGTGACCGCGGCGGAATCGAAATAGTCGCGCATCTCGGCGACCATGCCGTCTCGCATGCCGAATACGCCGGTGACGGGAAGCTCCAGCACGACAACGCCGTCACTCGCGCGGCGGAAGGTTTCGAGCCGTTCGGACATCACCACATCCCCGCCCACCACTTCGCGCAGAATTGCGATCTCGATTTCGTAAGTGGTCTGGAAATAGCGCAGAAAATCGAATAACTCGTCTGGTCCGGTGCAGACTTGATCGGGCCAGGGGATGTTGATGTAGCGGCAGTCAGGTGCCATCACTTCCGCGAATTGCTCGCGGGTCAGCTTGGGCCAGGACGAGCACAGGCGGCGGACACAGGCCAGATTTCGTTGCTCGGCTTCGCTTGCCATGTCATTCCTCTCGTGGTGTGCCCGCTCATGCAAAAGTCAGTTCGTGTGCATTGTCGCGCATGATCCTGCGGACATCGTCGTCGGAAAAACCTTCGACGAGCCGGAAGAAATCGCGCGGGTGGGCGATGCCTTCGGCGTGCGGCCAGTCAGAGCCGAACAGGATGCGTTCCGCCGGAATGTGCTTTGCCAGATCGCCGACATCGTCCTCGACAAAGGGCGCGACCCAGCAGTTGCGGTGAAACTGGTCGACCGGATTGGAGGCGAACATGCCGGGGTTCTGCACATGCACCACCTGCAGGTCGTGGAGCAGCGGCCCGACCCACAGCGCGCCGTTCTCGATGAAGGCGAATTTCAGGCGCGGGAAGCGGGTGAACAGACCGTGCGTCACCAGGATCGCGGCGAAATCATGCACCAGCCGCTTCTTTTGCAGCATGGTGACCAGGGTGCTTGAGAAATCCATGCCATCGGCCCGGTGCATGGCATATTTGCGATTATCCAGACCGATGCCCCATGCCCCGGCCACTGCATCATCGACACCGCGATAGCCATCGTCGAATCCGGCATGGGCGGTCACGACCAGCCCTGCCTCTTCGACGCGCGCCCAGAACGGATCGAACATCGGATCGGCGGGCGAACGATTGCCATCGCGGGTGAACACCGGGCCATTGCGAATTGAGATCACCCGCGCACCGCATCTCATCGCCCAGTCCAGCTCGGCAAGCGCCGTATCGAGTTCCGAGAGCGCCATGAACGGAACGCCGAAGATGCGGTTCTGGTAGGCAAAGCCCCACTCATCCTCGATCCAGCGGTTAAAGGCTCCAAGGATGTGCAGCGAAGCCTCGATATCCGGCTGCATCGGGCCTTCCATGCAGACCCCGCCCGAGGGGAACAACCACATTGCCTCGACGCCCTGTTCGTCCATGACTTTGATCCGGGCATCGCGGTTGAACCAGTCGGGGTGATCGGCGGCTGGCTCGGTATAGGCATGCCGCACCGGGTCGATCGCCTCGCGCCCGGCAAAGTAATCGTAGAGGATGCCGGGCTTCGGGCGGCCATGCTGATCGCCCGGTCCCGGGCAGGTCGGATGCTGTGTGTCGCCGATGAAATAGCGCAGCTTGCCTTCGACTTCGACCAGCCGCAGCCCTCGCTCGGCGAACTTCGGATCGCGAAAGCGAGTGAAGGCGTCGCTCGATTCCCAATAATGGTTATCGGCATCGAACACGGGTCCGAACTCGCGCTTGTGTGCGGATTGCATGGCTTCGCTCCTTCCGATCAGGCGGTTCCGTGGCGCAGCAGCTTGCCGGGCGTTGCTCCGGTGCATTCGCCGTTTGTGAATGTGACTTCGCCATTGACCACGATGTAGTCGTAGCCAGCCGCCTTCTGGATCAGCCGCCATTCGCCTGCCGGATAGTCCCACACCCGATGCTGCGGCAGGGTTTCGAGTTCCTCCAGGTCATAGACGACAATATCAGCCGCCATGCCTTCCTGCAGCCAGCCGCGTCCCCTGAGGCCCGCCGCTTGTGCAGCGAGGCCCGAGAGCCGCCAATGCGCCTCCTCAAGCTCCATGATCTTCTCTTCGCGCACCCAATAGCTCAGCAGGTCGGTGGGATAGCGCCCGGTGGTGACAAATTTGGTATGTGCGCCGCCATCGCTGACGCCGGGGATCGCGACCGGCGAGGTGGCGATTTCCTTCATGTTTTCGGGCGGGGTCATGATCATTTTGGTTTCAAAACCGCTCTTGAGTTCGCCCATGACGGCAATGTCCAACAGCACATCGAGCGAATGCTTGCCTTCGCGCTCGGCGATCTCGCCGATGGTATAGCCTTCGTACTTGTCCTGCAGCGCCAGTCCGTCGGGAACGTCGAGCGGGATCCAGCCGACCTTGATTTCGTCAACGACATAGCCTGCGGCAAACAGTCCGCCGCGCTCATCATGCAGCGCCTTCAGCTTTGCGCGGCGTTCGGGATCCTTGAACTTCGCCAGCTTCTCCTCAATCGTCCCCATGCAGGTGTCTTTCCAGATCGGGATGGCATCGGCGAGGTTGTAGTCCTCGAAAGTGAACTGCGAGGCGAAATTGGTGGTCAGCGCCTGAGCATAGACCCGCAGACCGTCGACCTCGTTCAGCTCCTTCAGCCGGTCGAGCGCCGCCCTTGGCGTGATCCGTGCGCCGCCGTGCTGGTTGAGCGCGCCTTCGGCCAGCAGCGCGTTCCAGATCACCGGTCGCCCGCTTTCGCGGGCCATGGTTTCGGCAATGTGCAGATCCCCGGTCAATTGCGCTACGCCGCGCCCGGTGCTGCCCATGGTTTGACAGAAGGCGGCAAGATCGCGCGCGCTCATATGATCGGTGACCATCGGTGTGCCATCATGATCAAGCTGGACATTGCCCTGATCGCCGAGAATCTGCGCCGAGATGCCACAGCCGCCCACTTCCATGCCTTCGAGCAGAAGATCGCACATCTGCTGGAGCTCTTCATCGGTGGCGGCGCGGCGCTTGGCCTCATCCGTGCCGACAACATAGCCATAGAGCGGGGCCAGCGGCACGAAGGACATGACATTGACCCCTTTGGGCGCGCGCTCGACGCTTTCGAGGTATTCCTTGAAGCTCACCCAGTCCCAAGGCATGCCCTGCCGCATGGTCTCCAGCGGCACTGCCTCGTTGCGTACCAGGCTGAGCATCGTGCGCTCGCGGTCTTCGGGCTTGCACGGGGCAAAACCAAAGCCGCAATTGCCAATCACCACGCTGGTGACACCATGCCAGCCAGACATGGTGCACCACGGGTCCCAGAACAGCTGGCTGTCATAATGGGTGTGCAAATCAACAAAGCCTGGCGCGACGATCTTGCCCTTGGCATCGATCACTTTCTTGGCGCCAGACACCGCGATGTTGCTGCCGATCTCGACGATCACGCCGTCCCGCACACCAATATCGCCGCGATAGCGCGGGGTCTGCATGCCATCGATGATCATGCCGCCCTTGATGACGAGATCATATTTGAGGGTGCCGTGCATGGTCGTCTCTCCAATGCTTGCGAGTCTTCCCGCTTCGGACAGAAATGTAACACGTCTTGTGCATTGTTCCAAGCGGGCGCGGTTGGCGACCAGTTTGAGCAAGCTCCCGCCGCGCAACCTGCAAAGTGCTTACAGGTCCATGCCCGCCAGCGCTTCGAGCTGTTCGACGAAATGCGCACTCGAAGTGCTGTGGATGTGCAGGTCCGCCTTGGTCCCGCCGACCGCAAAGACCTGGCGCAGGTGCCCGGCAGTGACCTCGGGATCGCTGATCGGATCGAGCAGGCCGGGCGGACGAAGGACTATTTCAAGCGGCTTGGCCCGGGCATGCCAGCCTGGCAGTTCGCGGGCCCTGGCAAGCAGTCCGGCCATCGCTTCATAGTCCAGGCCGAATGGCATCCAGCCATCGCCCAGTTCCACCGCGCGGCGCAGTGAGCGGGCACTGCGGCCGCCGATCCACAGCGGCATGTCTTGCTGGATGGCACAAGGATCGACGATCAGGCCGCCGAAATCGTAGCAGGGACCGTGGTATTCAGGTTCCCGTTGCCCAAGTGACGCGCGCAGCGCCCGCAAGGCATCATCGCCGCGAGCGCCGCGTTCGGTGAATTCGGCGCCGCCAAGGCCGAGCAGGTCGAACTCCTCTTTCAGCGATCCGACCCCGGCTCCCAGAATGAGCCGCCCGCCGCTGACGACATCGAGCGTGCCATAGCGCTTCGCGATTTCGAGCGGATGGTGATAGCCGAGTACGAGCACCGCGGTGAGAAAGCGGATATTGCTGGTGATCGCCGAAAAATAGCCGAATGTGGCCAGCGGATCATAATAGCGCGCACCGCGCCGCGGGGCCTCGGCGGCGGGAATGCCGACATGTTCGGCGCACTGCAAGTGGCTATAGCCGAGCCGGTCCGCCGCGCGAACCATGACTGCGAAATCCGCCATCGTCGCGTCCACTTCCCACGGGCAATGGGTGCCGCCGGTAAGCGTCAGGCCGGGAACAGCAAGGCCGATGCGCGAGGGCAGGGCGGTCACGCGGCGGGGCCCTCGTTCAGCCGGGCCAGCACTGGCCCGGTCCCGGTGCTGGCCCCGGTGATGATTGCAACTTTGCCCGCGAGCCTGCCGGTCATGAATTGTCTCCTGCTTTGCCGATGTTTCTATTGTCTGATTGCTCTTGCAGCAAATTTTGCCATCTGCATGCCACAACTGATCGTCACCAAGCCTTGTTTGCAGGTGCAACGAACCCTCGGATACACAGTTCCGTGAGGTTCCGGTTGACTGCCTTGCCGCCCCGCCTACTTTATGCAACGAAAGAAGGGCATTTATCTCTCCTGCCTGGCCTGCGGCATATTGTCTTCGGCCAGCATAGGGCGGACGAAATAGCCCAACAGGAGGATGTGGAGCGATGGCGATGGCGGAGGCGACGGCAGCCGATTATGTGATCATTGGCGGCGGCAGCGCCGGCAGCGTTTTGGCGAGCCGCCTGTCCGAGAATCCGGCCAATCAGGTGATCCTGCTTGAAGCCGGGGGCCGGGCCGATGGCTTTATGGCGCAAATGCCGGCCGGCGGTCTGACCTTCCTCGGCAAGCCCGAGCGCGACTGGTGCCACCGAACGGAACCCGATCCTTCGCTGGGTGGTCGCAGCATTATGTGGAATGCCGGGCGCATGCTTGGCGGCAGTTCATCGGTCAACGGCATGATCTATATCCGGGGCGACCGGGCGGACTACGACGAATGGGCCGCATTGGGCTGTACCGGGTGGGACTGGGACTCGGTTCTGCCCTATTTTCGCAAGTCTGAGAGCTTTGAGGGGCCAGCCGACCAGACCCACGGCAAGCTGGGTACGCTGGGCGTCTCCCGGCCGCGCTTGCGCCATCCGCTGGCACAGGCCTTTGTCGATGCCTGCGGCGAATTTGGCTTGCGCAAGGTGCCCGACTATTGCTCAGGCGATGTCGATGGTGCCTTCACCATGCTTACCACCCAGAAGGATGGCAGGCGCAGCAGCACGGCACGCGCTTTTCTGGATGAGGCGGAGAAGCGGCCCAATCTGCGGATCGTTACAGATGCCACGGTAGACCGGGTGGTTATCGAAGGAGGCCGCGCTACTGGAGTTGCCTATCAGCGCGCCGGTCGCGAAGAAACGGTTGCAGCACGCCGCGAGGTTATCGTCAGCGCCGGTGCGGTGATGTCTCCAGCGGTGCTGATGCGGTCAGGCATCGGCCCGGCGGCGCATCTTGCGCAGCACGGCATCGCAGTGCTGCGTGATAGCCCCGGTGTCGGCCAGAACCTGCAGGAGCACGCCAGCTATTCCTCGATGTTCGAGGTGGACATACCCACCTGGAACAATCTGATGACGCCTTTCGGCATGGTTCGCGAAATGCTGAAATACCTTGTCACCCGGCGCGGTCTGATGACCATGATTCCGGTGGAAGCCATGGCCTACCTGCGTTCGCAGCCGGATCTTGCCTTTCCGGATATCAAGCTCTCCTTCGGGCTGATGATGCACGACCGCAGCACCGGCAAGCCACATCGCAAGCCGGGCGTTGTCGTCTATGCCAATGTCGCCAAGCCCAAGAGCCGGGGCGAGATCCGCCTGCGCAGCGCTTCCTGCGGCGACAAGCCGGTGATCGACCACAGCCTGCTTGGCCACCCCGATGATATGGCGGCACTGGTCCGCGGCTTGAAGCAAGTGCAGGAGTTGTTCTCCATGCCCGCCCTGGCTGGCCATACGGTTGGCCGGATAGTCCCCGAGGTGTTGCCCGCCACTGATGCGGAATGGGTGCAATCGATCCGCGAAATGGCCGCGATCGGCTATCACCCCGTTGGCACTTGCCGCATGGGCGGGGATGATGCCTCGGTGGTCGATCCTGCTTTGCGGGTGCGGGGGGTGGCGGGGCTTCGCGTGGCAGACGCCTCGATCATGCCGATCATGCCTGCCGCCAACACCAATGCGCCCAGCATCATGGTTGGCGAAAAGGCCTCGGCGTTGATCCTGCAGGAGGGTTGATCCCGCGATGCTCTATCCAAGCCGACAGGACCTTCCAGAGCACATCCCGCTCGAACTGGTTGTCGATTACGACACTTTCCATGTTGACACCCCGGACGGAGATTTTGGCGCGGCAATGCTGCGCCTGCGCGATTCCGGCGTGCCCCGGCTGTTCTGGACCCAACGCAATGGCGGGCACTGGGTTGCGACCGGGGCCGACCTCGTACGCGAGGTGATCGAGGATGCTGCGCGCTTCTCAAACCGGGCGATGCGCGTGCCCAAGCAAGCCAATCCGGTCCCGCCGATGATCCCCTTGATGATCGATCCTCCCGCGCATGGCCGATACCGGAGGCTGATTGCTCCGGCGCTGACTCCGAAGCGGGTAAGAAATCTGGAGAGCCGGGCGCGAGCGCTTTCGGTCGAACTGATCGAGGCGCTGGTGCAACGCGGCGAATGTGAATTTGTCGGCGACTTCGCGCAGCACATGCCAATCGCCATCTTCATGGGCATGCTCGATCTGCCCGCCGAAGATCGACCGCTCATCATGGGTATTGTTGACCACATCGTGCGCCCCGACGTTCCGGAAACCCGGATGCGCGGATTTGCCGAACTGGCGGACTACACCAGGGCGATTGCAAAAGCGCGCCGCAGCGATCCAGGCGAGGATCTGGTCTCCGCCCTGATTGCTGCGGACTTTGGCGGCCGACCGCTGGACGAGATCGAATTGCAGGGCCTGATGACAGTCCTGATGCTGGCCGGTCTCGATACCGTTGCTTCTATGCTGACGTTCATTGCCCGTTTCCTCGCAACCAGTCCGGGCCATCGCCGAATGCTTGTGGCGAACCCGGCGATCCTGACCGATGCCATCGAAGAATTCCTGCGCCGCATGGCAATGGTCAATCTGACACGCGAAGTCGCTGGCGACACCCAATTGGAGGGTGTCCAGCTCAAGCAGGGCGATCTGATCGTCGCGCCGACCGCTCTGGCCAATTTCCCGGACGATGGCGACGATTGGCTCGCGGTGGATTTCCACCGTCCGCGCCGTCCTCACGCGACTTTCGGTGCCGGCGCGCACTATTGCCCGGGATCGATGCTGGCCCGAACGGAAATCCGGATTTTCCTGGAAGAATGGCTGAGGCGCATTCCCGACTTCACGATTGCCGAAGGAGCCCACCTTGAGGTCAAGGTGGGCGCTGCCGTCATGATTCCCCGACTTCCGCTGGTCTGGAACTGAAAAGTATGGTGCCGGTGATAAGATTCGAACTCGTGACCCCCTGATTACAAATCAGGTGCTCTACCAACTGAGCTAAGCCGGCCCTGCAAAGGTCCCGCCCCATAGCCGCAGGGCCGGGGCGAGGTCCAGAGGGAACGTCAGAACAGCGCGCGGGGCTTGTCTTCGCCCATCATCGCCTGGCGCACCATCGGGATTGGCGGGCCGCCATAGCTGAGGAAAGCATCGTGAAAGGCCTTCCAGGCGCTTTTGCCGCCCCGGCTTGCCGTCCAGTCGTCGCGCAATTTGCGGATCATCAGCTTGCCGAGGGTGTAGTTGAGATAGGCGGGATCGTAGGTGCCGCGTGCGGCCTGCTGCTCGGCGTTGCCTTCGTCCTGCCAGCATTGTTCGCGGAACAGGGTCCTGGACTGCGCCATGGTCATGCCGCGAGCGTGCAGGCCGATTGCAGACAGGAACCGGCAGTTGCGCAGCAGCGCCTTGCGCAGCTGGCCAAGATGAATCTCCGGATCGCCGTTGCCCAGGCCCGCCTCCCACATCAGTTCTTCGGAATAGTGCGCCCAGCCTTCGGCATAGGCATAGCCAACGAACAAGCGGCCGATTTCGGACTTCGAACGGTTGGCATGGAGGAACTGGAGGAAGTGGCCGGGCATGATTTCATGCGCAGTGGTGAACAGCAGGTCATGGACGCCGGGGATGTAATCGGCCTGCTTCTCTTTCGACCAGGCCGGATCGGGCGGGGTGATATAGTAGATCGAAGGCAGCCCCTTCTCGTAAGGCCCCGGGATGTCGATATAGGCGCTGTTCTGCCGGTTGTAGGGCGGGCTTTCGCGCACCAGCGCGGTTTCGGTGCCGGGGATGCTGACGAGATCCTTTGCTTTCGCGAAGGCGTCCAGCACCGGGATCTGCCTGGCTGCTTCGGCAACCGGGCCGTCTGCGGGCTTGCGTGCATTCATTTTGGCGAAGCAATCGGGGATCGAGGCGCCCGGGGCAAACTGCGCGCAGGCCTCTTGCGCCGCCTTGCGGTTGCGGTCGAGATCGGCCTGTCCGGCACGCTCCAGCTCGGCAAGCGGGATGTCGACTGCTTCGGTATCTTTCAGCATTTGCGAGAAGCGTGCTTCGCCCAGCGCGAAGTCCTGCGTTGCACTGGCCTCCTGGCTCTTCAGCCAGTCGCGCAATCCGGCCATGGCCTTGCTGGCGGCTTCGGCGGCCGTTTTGAGCTTGGCCTGGGCGGCCTCGTCCCTGACGTCGGCGAAAGCGGCAACGGCATCGCCCTTGTAGTAGTCGGCAAAACCGCCGAACCCGGCCACGCCATATTTGACGAAGCTGGCGGGCATCGGGGTTTTGAGATTGGCGCGGATGTTGCCGGCCGCCGCGGGCACGTTTTCGAGGAAGGCGGTAATGGCGGCGAGGCGCACCGGCTTGGCGGCATATTCGCGGCTGACATAGACATTGGGATCAAGCCCGCCGTTGACATACCACTGGGGATTGGTGTGGGGCTGATCGGCCTGAGTGATCCAGAACAGTTCCTTGGTGGCGGCCTGGATCAGATAGTCGCGCTCGAACGCTTCTGCGCCCTTCAGGTGATCATAGGCGCGTGCCGAAGTGACTACAGACCGCAGGAATTCGGTTCGTTTCTTCAGGCCCGCTTCGCTCCAGTCGGGAAGCTTGCCGTCGAACTGGTGGGCGCCCTGGTAAACCGCCATGGCCGGATCGATTTCGAGCCACTGGTCGATTGCCGTGCGGGTAAAATCGCTCCAGCTGGCAGTCGGTTTGGCCGAACAGGAAGCCAGGGCGAGGCAGGCAAGGCCGGCAATCAGCAAGCGTTTCATCGGTTGATCTCCCAGTCGCGTAAATCGACCATGGCCTGGCCAATTCGCAAGAGCTTACATGCTTGTAAGCAGCGGCACGCCGAAGGTCCAGCCTTCGGTTCGGGCGATCTCATCCGACATGCCGCGGGGCAGCCACAGCTCCTCGCGGTGCGCCGCGCGGCGCAGCCAGGCAGCAGTGACCAGGGCATCGGTGGAGTGATCGTCGTAGCGGACAAGCGGGCTGTGCGCGGCTGAGCCGAGTGCGCCGAGGGCCATATCCAGCGATGCCCCGTCGCGCAATTTGCTCAGCCCCCGGCGCACGCCCGCCGCACGCGCAGCAAGCGCGGTGTATATCTCCACCACCACCGCGCCGCGCGCGGGCAGCAGATCAAACGGCCAGATCGCGACTTTGCCGGCGAGCCGGTGCAGCACCCGCATGCCGGTGAGGCTGGACTTGCCGACTTGCGCCGCACCAACCAGATTGAAACAGCTGTAGGGTGAAAGGCCAAGTTCCTGCTGTCCGTATTCGCAGACCCTGAGGCGGCCCCGTCCCGGTGGATGCAGATCTCCCAGCGCGCCGCGCTGGCGGAAGTGGCGGCGGGCTTCGGGGTGAGCGATGAAACTGTTCGAGGCGAGGTGGGGATCCGGGTGGGCAAGGCGTTCGACCAGCGCCCAGAGCGCCCTGGCATCGCCCGGGCTGTCGTCCCAACCGGGGAAATAGGCCTGCTGGTCGATGAACGGAAAGCCTGCCGACAGGTCGAGGCCGATGAGGATGTCTTCGTGGGCCTGAGCGGCAATCCAGTCGCCCAGCGCCTCGCGTGACCAGCCGCCGTCGGGTCGGATCAACTGGGGAGCATCTTTGCCAGCTTGTGCGACAGCCAGTGCCAGACCCTTGGGCCGGGCGACTGCTTCACCGGACCAGTCGATCGCAGCGAAGCGGGAGAAGCGATTGTTCAAGGCAGACCCGCCCGCCGGGCACTGTGCATCCGGCGGGCGGGAATGTGCCTCACTTTTTCTTCGGAGCGGCTGCCGAAAGATCGGCCAGCTTCTTTGCCGCGGCATCGCGCCCGCCAAGCCCGAAGGCCAGGGCAAAGGCAACTGCCGCGCCAACCGCCAGCGCGCCGAAGGCATAGTCGACGATCGGTCCGCCGATGCTCATCTGCTTGAGGCCGATGAACACGAACAGCGCCACGGTCAGCCAGTAGACCAGGCTGGGGGCGAAGCCTTCGCCTGCCGCCGTCGCCACCAGACCCTTGAGGATGCGGGCAAGGATTACGCCGGCTGCGATCAGCACGGCGCCAAACACCACCGATGCGCCCTGATTGAGCACGGTCTCGACGATTTTGGTCAGCTCGGTGAAGCCGAGCAACCGGGTCGCCGCCACCGCTGCGAACAGCATCAGGGCAATGTTGGTCAGGGCCGCTACAATGCTCGAGGCGCTGCGACCTTCCGGCACCAGACCTATGGATTCGACCGCGCGATCGAAGCCGAGGCCCGGCAGCACTTCCTCGATGATATTGCCGACCCAGCGGGCTATGACGAACGCGATGCCGAGCAGCACGCTTGCGCCGATGATCAGCGGCACCGAATGCAGCACCATGGCCAGCATTTCCTTGGCCGGATCGGTGATCGAGGGAATCCCCAGCACATCGAGTGCGGCAATGCCGACAGGCACGATGATCAGCACGAAAACAATTGTGCCGATGGTCTTGCTGATCGCCGAGTTGCCGGTGACCACCTCGGCCCCGCCGAGATTGGCCCACTTGTCGAAGTTGACTGCGCCCAGAGCGGTTTCGACGATTTCGCGCACGATCTTGGCAATCATCGCGCCGATATAGAAGATCACCGCCGCCCCAAGCACGCTGGGAACATAGTCCATGAAGCTGTCGATGATGCCTTGCAGGGGCGCGATCACGCTGTTGAGGCCGACCGCCTGAAGCACGGCAATCAGACCGAACAGCCAGATGAACAACGAAACGATCCGCCCGAGTGATTCACCGATGCTCTGTCCCGTGCCTGCGGCACGCTGGAACAGCGGCACTTTGTCGATCAGTTTGGCGAAGGACCATTTGGCTGCCTTGGCCAGCAGCCAGGTGACCACGAGGATAACGGCAACGATCGCCGCCTTGTGCAGAAGTTCTTGTGCGAGAGCCGGGTCAAACCGGTAATTGCCGAGTCTGAGATCGTCCATGGAGAAGCCCCTTTGCGACTGGAGTTGGCATTGAAGTATGGGCGGGGCAGAAGCTATTGCGGGCGAATCCGGGGCACAAGCTGCCCGGCAATGTTATTCACTGCGGCGATCCTTGCGCCGCTTGTCCCACCATTCGAGACGTTTCAGCACTTCGCGCTCGAAACCGCGTTCGGCCGGACGGTAAAAGGTCTGCGCCGCCATTTCCTCGGGCCAGTAATCAGCCCCGGAAAAGCCATCGTCGGCTTCGTGGTCGTAGGCATAGCCCTTGCCGTAACCGATATCCTTCATCAGCTTCGTCGGCGCGTTGAGGATGTGCGCGGGCGGGGCCAGGCTGCCGGTTTCGCGGGCACTTTTCCAGGCTTCTTTTTGCGCCACATAGGCCGCGTTCGATTTGGGTGCGGCGGCGAGGTAGAGGCAGGCCTGGACGATCGCCAGCTCGCCTTCCGGGCTGCCGAGGAACTGGTAGGCATCTTTTGCGGCAAGGCATTGGGTGAGGGCCTGCGGATCGGCAAGGCCCACGTCTTCGCTGGCGAAGCGCACCAGACGGCGCAGAACGTAGAGCGGCTCCTCGCCAGCTGTCAGCATCCGCGCGAGATAATAGAGCGCCGCTTGCGGGTCTGATCCGCGCAATGATTTGTGCAGCGCCGAAATCAGGTTGTAGTGCCCCTCGCGGTCCTTGTCGTAGACGGCGACCCGGCGCTGGAGGAATGCGCCGAGAGCAGCGGGATCGAGCGGTTCGGCAATCCCTGCGGCATAGAGCGTTTCGGCCTGATTGAGCAGGAAACGCCCATCACCGTCGGCCGAAGCAAGCAGGGCTTCGCGGGCTTCGGACGTCAGGGGAAGGGGCCTGCCCTCCAGCGCCTCGGCCCGGGCCAGCAGCACGCCCAGCGCAGCCGCATCGAGCCGGTGCAGGATCAGCACCTGCGCGCGGCTGAGCAGCGCGGCGTTGAGTTCGAAACTGGGGTTCTCGGTGGTCGCACCGACCAGTGTCACCGTGCCCTTCTCGACAAAGGGCAGGAAGCCGTCTTGCTGGGCCCGATTGAAACGGTGGATCTCGTCGACAAACAGCAAGGTGCGCTTGCCCGTTCTTGCCGCGACTTCGGCTTCGGCAAACACCTTCTTGAGGTCGGCAACGCCCGAAAATACCGCGCTGATGGCGGCATATCGCATGCCGACGCTATCGGCGAGCAGCCGGGCGATGCTGGTCTTGCCGGTGCCCGGCGGCCCCCACAGCACCATCGAAGACAGCCTGCCCGCCGCCACCATCCGCCCGATCGCGCCTTGCGGGCCGGTGAGATGCTCCTGACCGATTATGTCTGCGAGCGTGTCCGGGCGCAGCCGGTCCGCCAGCGGCGCATCGGCAGGAGGCGCTTCGCTGCGGCTCGCGGGCAGTTCGTCAGGGAACAGGTCAGTCATTACGGGTCGATTAGCCTAACTGGCGGCAGTTTGCATCGGATTTGGGTGTGTAGTAATCTTGCTTCGGGATTCCGGTTGGGGAGGACTGTAATGGACAATGGATCGATGGGTTCACGGGTGAGCGCGCCTTGGCACTTCTGGCTGATTTCTGGCCTCAGCCTGCTGTGGAACGGCTACGGCGGCTTTGATTACACGATGACCAAGACCCGCAACATGGACTTCCTCACGCAAGTTGCCGGAAGTGCCGAGAATGCTCAGGCAATGCTCGCCTCGATCGACACTTTTCCGCTTTGGGCAAATGTCGGATGGGGACTGGGCGTTTGGGGGTCTGTGCTGGGTTCGATCCTGCTGCTGCTCCGTTCGCGCCATGCTGCGACCGCGTTTCTGGTTTCGCTTGTCGGAGCGGCAATCAGCTTTGGCTACCAGATGGTCAATATGCCCCCTGAAATGAACACTTCAGCCGGGTGGATCATGACCGCCATTATCCTCGGCGCTGTCGTGTTTTTCTGGTGGTACGCCCGCAAGCAGACCGGTGCCGGAATCCTGCGCTAGGGAGATATACCGCTCGCCCCTCTAGCCGGGTTGCCGATCGTTTGTATTGGCCTTTGGCGAACTTGAAGTGTCGAAGTCGATCCGGATTACATGGCTTGGCTGTTGTTTTTCCGGGTCGGGCCAGCGCCGATAGTCACCGAACAGACGGGTAAGGTACGTTTCGCAGTCGCGCGGAACCCAGGCCTCGATTTCCCCGAACGGCATACGGACAGGCGGCACCAGGACATCGCGTTCGATCCGGGTGTCGGGTCCCTGGCGAATCCCGTACATGCCGAAACTGTCGTATGTGTCGCACTTGGCAGCCACCGGCATCTGCATGGTCCATTCGCGCCAGCGCAGCATGTGCGCACGCATCGGCGGCGGGCGCAGAAAGAATTTGAGGGCTCTCGACGCGCCTTTGACCCAGGTGGCCACCGGGCCACTGGCTGATGGTATCGTGCCGAAAATGATCCGGTTGAATACCGCCAGCGCAACCTGCTGCACTGCCCGCATTGCGCGGGACCGGGGCAGCGGATCGAACGGAAAGATATCGACAAAAATTCCGCTGTGATTCTTCGCGCCGGGAAAGCCGCCTTCTTCGACAAAGGTCCCGTCCAGCCGCAGTTTCGAGAAGTTGAAGGGATAGAGCACTTCGTTGCGATGGCTCTGGAGATAGGTCCCCTCCAACGGCTCCTGCTCGAAAATCGCGTGCAGCCGTTCAAAGTCCGGTCGCAGCATTCCTACGTCGACGTCGTCGTCCCAGGGGATGACATTGCCATGGCGCATTGCACCGAGGGCCGAACCGCAGACCAGAAAGATGTGGAGGCCATGCTTGTCGCAATATTCGAACAACCGGCCGGTTGTTCCCCTCTGCATCGCCTGAAGGCGTACAAGATCGGGCGAGGCCTGGCCGTCTTTGTAGGCAATCATGGAACAGCGCAGACCCTTGCAACCAGCGCATCCTCACCCTTGTGGATCGCCAGCCCCGTCGCCTCAATGCGATACTCGATCGAAAGACCAAGGGCCTCCAGTCTGCTGCAGAAGACATCCGGGTCGATGTATCGCCGGTAATGCGCAGGCTCGGCCTTGGCGAGCAGGGCATCGCCGGTCGTCCTGAATTCGGCGCAGAGCGCGCCGCCCTTGCGCGACAGCAAGCCTGCTGCCTGCTTGAGCAGGCCGGCCTCACTGGCCTCGTTGATCGCATGAAACAGGAAGCGCGCGTAAAGCAGGACCGGCCCTTCGAGGCCGGCTTCCGCTTTGGCCCAAACCGCGCTGCTTTCGACAAGCCCGGCAAAGAATGCCGTGCGATCCGTCAGATGTTCGTCGGCTGCGCGCCGCCTGACGGACTCGATCGCCTGCGTGCTGGCGTCAATACCGCGCACAATGAGGCCTGCCCTGGCAAAATGCAGCGCATCGCGGCCGTTTCCGCATCCGATATCGATCAGATTGGTCAGTCCCGGATAACGATCATGGGCGAAGACGGCGAACCGGGAAGGTTCGGCCGGTGCACCTGCCGCTGCATAAAACGCATCCCAGTATTCTGAGCGCACATTTTCTTCCGTGTGGGCGGCCCTCACGGGTTTTCCGTTGTTAGAACTGTCGTGCATTTGTCACCGATAGATGCATATTTGCGGTTTTATCAAGCGCGCACCATCAACTTAGCCGGGGAAATCCGCCAACGAGCAATCATATCAGTGTCTGCTTGATCTGTTGTCAGACCTGGACTGCTATCCCTGGCGCAGCTTCTGCCGCACCAGCCGCAAATAGGTATCGGCAACGGTCTGGTTGATCCGGTCCCATGAAAACGCCTGTGCCCGCGCCTCGCCGCTCGCGCCGTGGGCGGCGCGCAGATCGGGATGCTGGGCGTAGGCACGCAGGGCTTCGGCGAACTGGTGAACCGCGCCGGGGCGGATCAGGCGGCCCGACATGCCGTCATCGACCAGACTGTCGCTCCCTGTCGCCGCTGCGGCGACTACCGGCAGGCTGCAGGCCATCGCCTCAAGGGTCACGTTGCCGAATGTTTCGGTGATCGATGGATTGAACAGCACATCCATGCTCGCGACCGCGCGGCCAAGGTCAGCTCCGCCCTGAAATCCCGCAAATACCGCGCCGGGCAGCCTTGCCTCCAGCCAGCCGCGCGCCGGTCCTTCGCCCACCACCAGCACCCGGTGGGCAACGCCGCTTCTGGCAAGTTCGTCGATCGTGTCGGAAAACACGTCGAGCCCTTTTTCCATCACCAGCCGCCCGAGGAAACCGATGACGAATTCCCCATCGGCAATTCCCAGGCCGCGCCGCCATGCAGGATCGCGTTTGCCGGGATGAAAGATGTCGCGATCGACCCCGCGCGACCAGATGCCGATATCGTAATTCATCCGTTGTTCGCGCAAGATTTGCGCCATGCTTTCGGACGGGGCGACCAGCGCGTCGCAGCGGCGGTAGAACCGGCGGAGCAGCGCGGTGATCGGCGGTTCCATCCAGGCCATGTTGTAATAGCGCGGATAGGTATCGAACCGGGTGTGGACCGAGGCAAGCACCGGCAAGCCGCGCCTGCGCGCCCAGCTCACCGCGCGGTGGCCCGATACGTCCGGAGAGGAAACGTGGATCACATTGGGTGCGAATTTCGCAAGATCCCGGCGCACGCGCTGCGAGAGGCCCAGCGGAAAGCGGTATTCGCCCCTGCCGAAAGGAAACGGTGTCGATGTCAGGCTGACCAGATCACCGGCCGGTTCGAAGGCCGGCTGCGCGACGGTCGGCGAATAGACCCGCACCGCCGCGCCTTGCCCGATCAGGTAGCCAACGAGGCGATTGAGTGCCTGGTTGGCCCCGTCGCGCACCATGTTGTAATTGCCGCTGAGCAGCGCGATGCGAAGTGCCGATGTCTGCATGACGCCGAGCGCCTTAGGCGCTGGAATGCTGATTGGCGAGGGCGGTTTTCAACCTGCCGGTGTCAGCTCGCCGACCCTCCTGAATTGCATCCAGCCATCGTCGAGCGGCGCATGCGCCATCTCGGCCTTGTCCTCGCGGTATTGCATGTGGATGCGCCAGGGGGCGGTTGTGGCGCTCCTGGGGATCAGGTGCTTGCCGCGCTGAAGATAGCCGGAGGAAAGCAGATCGAACGGATAGTCTTCGGCAAGCCCGTGGTTTTCCGGCAGAACCGGGGTGGCGACCTGCATGTTCCAGTGATCCATCTGGTTGAACAGCCGGCACAGCCACTGGGCAACAATATCGACCCGCAGCGTCCAGCCCGCGTTGAGATAGCCAAACAGCGCCGCGAAATTGGGCACGTTCGAGAGCATGCAGTCGCGGTACCAGAAGCGTTGCGCCACATCGACCGGCTGGCCGTCAATGCTGAGCTGCACCTTGCCCAGTGTCGCCAGGCGGAGTCCGGTTGCGGTGACAATCACATCGGCCGCGATCTTCCGGCCGCCCTTGAGGGCGATGCCGTCCTTTTCCACTTGCGCGATTTCGCCGGTGACCACGCTGGCCCGCCCTGCGCGGATCGCGGCGAACATGTCGCCATCGGGCACCAGGCAGAGGCGCTGCTCCCAGGGATTGTAGGGCGGGGAATAGTCTGCCTCATTCCAGGCCGGTCCGAGATGCTTCCTGACCATCCCCTTGAGCAGCGCGCCCAGCTTTTCCGGCTGTGTCCTGGCGCGCCTGAACAGGAATTCGTGCATGCGCAGTGCTTTCAGCCGGCCCAGCTTCCAGGCCCATTTGGCGGGCAGCCAGCGGCGCAGCAGGGCAGCCACCGGATCGCGCGAAGGCTGCACCCCGTACCAGGTCGGCGTGCGCTGGAGCATGGTGACATGGGCGGCCTGTTCCGCCATCGCCGGGACCACCGTCACCGCCGTCGCGCCCGATCCGATGATGACCACGTTCTTGCCGGCATAGTCGAAACCGTCCGGCCAGAATTGCGGGTGGATCCTGGTGCCTTCGAAGGCATCAAGCCCGGGCAATTCGGCATCGTGCGGGTTGTCGTAATCATAATAGCCGCTGCCCATGAACAGGAAGCGCGTGGCGAACAGGCGGGTGCTGCCGTCTGGCTGCCGGGCGGAAACCTGCCAAATACCGGCCTTGCTGTCCCAGTCGGCGCCGGTCACATGCTGGCCAAAACGCATGTGCCTGGCAATGCCGTAGTCTTCGACAACGCGGTTCAGATAGGCCTTGATCTGCGCTGCCGAAGCAATCGTTTCAGCCTCGGTCCAGGGGGCAAATTCATAGGCGAAGGTATGCATGTCGCTGTCGGAGCGGATGCCGGGATAGCGAAACAGATCCCAGGTGCCGCCAAGCTGCTCGCGCCGGTCAAGCATGAGATAGCGCTTGCCCGGGCAATGCATCGCCAGCCGCGCGGCCATGCCGATCCCGGAAATCCCCGCACCGACGATCAGGACGTCGACGGGCGTGACATCCAGCGGTTCCGCAATTGCATTCATCGCGCGCTCCCTTTCGCTTACATATTTGTAAGCAGATCGCGCGGCGATTGCCAGCGCCCCGCCACTTTGCCACAAGCACATCATGCCAGTTATCGCCGCACGCCGCTATGCCGCGGGAAAACCCGTCAAGCAGACCATCGCCATCGACGGTGCGCCGCGCAAGGCCTTGCCGCCGCACAGTTTCGACTGGGCAGGGCTCTCTCACCCGACGCCTGCGGAAATGGAGTTGCTGCGCCGCCAGTTCGGCCTGCATCCGCTGGCGATCGAGGATGCGCTGAGCCCCAACCAGCTGCCCAAGATCGAGGTTTACGGCAAACAGCTGTTCATCGTTGCCCGTACGGCGGAGATTCTTGAAGGCGAGACGATAGGCTTCGGCCAGTCGGCGATCTTTCTCGGCAGCGATTTCATCGTCACCGTGCGCTTTGGATCGGAACGCGCGCACAGCTCGCTGCGCCAGCGGCTTGAAGGTGATGCCGACCGTCTCTCTGAAGGTCCGGACTTCGTTGCCCATGCCATTCTCGATTTCATTGTCGATGGTTACGGCCCGATCCTCGAAAAGCTCGAAACCTCGGTGCAGACCATGGAAGAGCGCGCCATCGATGCCTTTCCCGAGCAATCGACCATCCGCCGCATCTTCCGCCTGCGCCGCCAGCTCCGCCGGTTCGAGCGCCTTGCCGGGCCGATGGAGGAGGTTTGCGAGCGCCTGGCGACGGCCGAGGTGCCCGCCGTCGATCCTTCGGCCCGGATCTGGTTCCGCGACGTGCTCGATCATATCCGGCGCTCCATGGCGCGGGTGCAGGGCCTCAAGGAAACGCTGGCCAGCATCGTCGAGACCGCCGCATTGCTCGAACAGCACCGTCAGGGCCAGATGACCCGCGCCCTTGCCGCATGGGCCGCGATCCTTGCCGTGCCGACGGCGATTGCCGGGATCTACGGGATGAATTTCGATTTCATGCCCGAATTGCGCTGGCGCTATGGCTATTTCGCGGTGATGGGGCTGATTGCGGCGATCTGCGGCGGGCTGTGGCTGCGCTTCCGCAAGATCGGCTGGCTATGAGGGGGAGGGCCGCCTCAATGCCGCCGAGGCGCAGAAAGTCTGCATTGCCTTTTGATCCGCGCTGCCGCTTAATGCGGGCGCACAAGAATGCGGGAGAAGTTTGAATGGCAGTCCCCAATATCGGGCGCGTCGGCGTCTGGGCGATGGAAATGCGGTTTGGCGATCATGCCGCGATCGATGCGGCGGCAGGCGAGCTGGAAAAGATCGGCTATCCCGCGCTGTGGATTCCCGGCGGGATCGACGGCGACGTGCTTGTCGATTTTGACCGGTTGCTCACCAGAACCAGCAAGATCGTGCTGTGCACCGGCATCATCAACATCTGGAGGCAGACCCCCGAAGATGTCGCCGCCTGGTGGAAGGCGCTGGGCTCGGCCGGCCAGGCGCGGGTCTGGCTGGGCGTGGGCATCAGCCATGGCCCGATCATCGGCGAGACATGGGGCAAGCCGGTCGCGGTGATGCGTGACTGGATCGATCGGGCGCTCGCCGCAGGCCTGCCCGCCGATGCGCTCAATGTGGCCGCGCTCGGCCCCAGGATGCTCGAACTTTCGCGCGACAAGACGGCTGGCGCGCACCCCTATCTGGTCACGCCCGAACACACCGCGCTGGCCCGCAAGATCCTCGGCCCCGGCAAGATGCTCGCCCCCGAACAGGGCGTGGTGCTTGAAAGTGATCCCGCCAAGGCGCGCGAGATGGCGCGCGGGGCGCTCGCTTTCTACGCGTCGCTGCCCAATTATGTGAACAACTGGCACCGGCTCGGCTTCACCCAGGAGGATACCGACACGGTCAGCGACCGTCTGATCGACGGCCTGTTCGCCCACGGCAGCGCCAGCGACATCGCCGCCCGCATCAAGGCCCACCACGATGCCGGGGCGGACCATGTGTGTTTGCAGGCGGTGTCGGCCACCGGCCTCGACGGCGCGCTGGCAGCCTGGCGGGAACTGGCGGGGGTTTTGCTGTAGGGGGGAACTCGTGGGGACACGGTATTCCGTGTCCTCGGAATTACCGTAGCTGCACTCAAAATCGGAGTCTTGCGAAGGTGGGGCGCAGCGACGAGGCTGCACTGCGCCCCTTTTTCGGTTCAATCGCTGAGGTCCCGGTAGATGTTTGTGATCTGGAAAAGGGAAGAATAAACAGCTCTGCTCTTACCCATATTCCAGGGGTTTGAACTTGCTGCATTCATGTACTGCTTTGCAGCTTTGATAATGTCCTATAGTCAAACTTGGCGGGCGGAGCATACTTCCAAGCCCCGCCCGACTTCCTGACGAAGGCTGACAGGGACGCCAAGATCGGGAATACAATCCCTTCCGGAACGTCTTTGATCTCGCGCCCGTCGCGCTCGATCGCTCGTAGGCCCGTGCCCCGGAAACCTTGGTGCGCCTTCCAACGCTCATAAAGATCTAATGCCGTGGGGGCGATGTCTAGGTAATACTGATACAGGTCCTTGGCCATTTCAGAGCATCCCATTGCTGACTTCATCTGCAGTCGGGTTTTTAGCACGCCGATGAATATCCTGAAATTCCCGAAGGCATTTCGACTTCATACTGTAAGTATAGACCTTAACTGGATCTTCCCTTTCTTTGGGTTTCGGCCATATTTCAACCGGCATCATTGCTGTTGCAACTTGTATTACCTTTTCAGTATCAATGAAATCATCTGATCGCTCAGTCTCCGACTTACGGAGCTTCAGCCCCGGTCGGTCACTCTGAAGTCGATTTTCAAGTTCATCAAGCTGTCCACGCCGACCCGCGATCACAACCGGGCAACATCGTTCTGGAAGTTCCTCGCGATGGACACTTCTGCCTTCAGGTCCGCATCTGTCGTAACGATTAGCTCAAACTTAACATGCACCTCATGCGGGTCGAGCCCATACTCCAAGCAATAGTCGTGGTAGCGCAGGAGTTCGCCCCGGGTCTGAGAACCGTTAATAATGCTTGGGTCCGTCAGCAGGACGGTTTTGGCCTTCTCATCAACTTCTGCGGTCGATGCCACGATCGCAATCCCACCGTTCAGGATACAGAAGTCCTGAGGCTTGTTTTCGAGCGTTTCGCGAATCTGGCGGTGCACATCTGAAAGACGTTGCCGCTTTTTCCCTTCCGCAGTAACTAAGTACCCTCGAACGTTTTCATCCTCGGAAAGCTCAAGGAACGACGAATAAGGTGCATGACCAACTAGCACGCGCCTATCATTCGCCAGATCTTCCGGCGAGCTGATGTTACGGAGAGAATGGAAGGGAAAAAACGCGCGCGCAGTAGGCGCACGAACAGTAAGTGCCATAATAGGCCTCCATCGATCTGCCGAGCACATGTCACGCCGCTGGCACCTTGCCAGGACGAAGTACTTCGACTGAAGGATGCTGCCACCAGAATCGAATCATCGCAATGGAGTTGCAACGAAATCTGTGGGTTACGGGTTACAGAAGGCAAGTCCGCCACCCTTTATCCCGTCATCCCGGGCCTGACCCGGGATCCCGCTTTCCTTCCGCAAGGCTGGACAAGGCAGCCGGACCCCGGGTCGAGCCCGGGGTGACGCAGAAGGTGTTGAGGTTGGTATTACCCCTCCGTCACGCCCTGCGGGCGCGCCACTTCCGCATTTACTTTGGCCCATTTGTGCTGACGCAAAAATGGAGAGGGTCAGGCGAGCCGCAATTGCTGGGCTGGTCGCTATCCCTTCGCCTGATCCCGGACCGGCAAATTCCGCACCCGCTTGCCCGTAGCCGCAAACAGCGCGTTGGCCAGTGCCGGGGCGGCGGGGGGCAGGCCGGGTTCGCCGAGGCCGCCCATCGGCGCGTCGCTGGGCAGGAATTCGATGGCGATCTCGGGCGTCTCGGCAAGCGTCAGCAGCGGGTAGTCGGAAAAATTCGTCTGCACGACCGCGCCCTTGTCGACGGTGATCTCCTCGTGGATCGCGGCGGACAGCCCCATGACGATCCCGCCCATGACCTGCGCCTCGGCGTTGCGCGGGTTGACCACCTGGCCGCAATCGACTGCCGCCCAGACCTTTTCGACCTTGGGATAGCCGTCCGCGCGCAGGCTGGCCTGCACCACATGGGCGCAGACCGTGCCGAAGCTGTCGACCACTGCGATGCCGCGCCCGGTGCCCTCGGGCAGCGCAGTGCCCCAGCCCGACGCCTTGGCCGCCGCCTCCAGCACCCTGGCCGCGCGCGATCCGGCCGCGAGGTGGCTGAGGCGGAAGGCGAGCGGGTCGGCGCCGGCGGCATGGGCCAGCTCGTCGATGAAGCTTTCGTGAAAGAAGCCATGCTGCGAGGCTTCGACCGAGCGCCAGCTGCCGATCAGGATGTTGGTCTCGTACTTCGCGTTATTCTGCTCGATCTCGGGGAAGGCATAGAGCGGCTTCATTCCCCCTTCGAACTGCATGTCCTGTGAGAAGGTGCTGTGCCAGGCGCTGACCTTGCCATCAGTGCCGAGCGCGGCCTTGAGTGTGGCCGCAGTTTGCGGGCGATAGGTGCCCTGGCCGACGTCTTCCTCGCGCGGCCAGATCACCTTGACCGGCCAGGGCGATTGCATCGCCAGCTTGACGGTCTGGTCGATCACGGCGTTCTCGCCGGGCAGCTTGCGCCCGAACCCGCCGCCGAGCGGCATCGGGTGGAACGTGACCTCGTCCACCGCCAGGCCCGCCGCTTCTGCCGCGGCATTGCGGCTCCCCAGCGGGTCCTGCATGCCGCCCCAGACATCGAGCTTGCCGCCGCTGTGATGCGCGGACAGCGCGAAGGGCTCCATCGTCATGTGGTGCAGGAACGGCGCGCGGTAGCTTGCCTCGATCAGCTTGCCGCCCCTGGCATCGGGCGCGCCCGCTTCGGCTTTGACCATTTCCTCCTGCGCCGCGAACATCGAGGCAGTGGCCAGACATCACCATGCCCGCCGTCGCTGAACCGGGGGGCGAGCGCGCGCAGGCCCTTGAGCGCAGGCCAGTAGCCGCTTGCCACCACCGCCACGGCATCTTCGAACTTCACGACTTTCTCGACGCCCTTGATCGCCATCGCCGGGGCCGGATCGACCGATTCAAGCGTGCCGCCGCGCACCGGGGCGGCCATCACCGTGGCGACGCGCATGCCGGGCAGGGCGAAATCGATGCCAAATCGGGCGCTGCCATCGACCTTGGCGGCGATGTCGGTGCGGGGCACGGACTTGCCGATGAAGGCAAAGGCGCTGGCCGGTTTCAGCTTTGGCTGGGGATTGAGATCGCGCTCTGCGGCCTTGGCGGCCAGTTCGCCATAGCGCAGGCTCTTGCCGCTGCCGGCATGGATGACGCTGCCCCTGGCGGTGCTGAGCTCGCCCGCCGGAACCGCCAGCCGCTGTGCCGCTTCCTCGACCAGCGCCTGCCGCGCCGCCGCCGCCAGCACGCGGAACCCTTGTTGTCCGGTGAAGCGCGCGGCGGAAGAGCCGCCGGTGATCTGGCCGGCCACCTTGCGTGCCATCAGCGCGTAGATCGAATGCGGGATCAGCCCGAGAACGGCCGAGCCGCGCGTGGCATCGCCGATCAAAGCCCTCGGCCAGCCAGGCATTGGCGAAGGCATTCATCGACCGGTGCCTGGCTCGACGGTGAAGCGGTCCCAATCGGCATCGAGCTCGTCTGCCGCCATCTGGGCCAGCGCGGTGGCATTGCCGGTGCCCATGTCGATGTGCGGGCGAATAGAGCGTTACCCGGTCATCCTCGCCGATGCGCAGCCAGCCGGTGAACGATCCCGCCTTGTCGCGTCTGGTTGGGCCAGCGCATCGCGCTGCCGGCATAGTCGCCATATTGCAGCGCGAAGATGCCGCCGCCGACAAGCGCCGCGCCGCCAATCAGGAATGCCCTGCGCTTCACGCCCATCAGACTTCTCCCGCCGCCGCTGCCGCTTGTCCGGTCGCCGCGAGGATCGCTTCGCGGATGCGCGGATAGGTGCCGCAGCGGCAGAGGTTGGTCATCGCCTCGTCGATCTGGGCGGCGCTGGGCCTGCCGCTCTGTTCGATCAGCGCAACCGCCGCCATGATCTGCCCGGACTGGCAATAGCCGCACTGCGGCACCTGAGCCGCGATCCAGGCCTGCTGCACCTTGTGGAGCGTGCCATCCGCCGCCTTCAGCCCTTCGATGGTGGTAACCGACTTGCCCGCCACATCGGCAATCGGCACCGAGCAGGAGCGCACCAGCTGCCCGTCCAGATGCACCGAGCAGGCGCCGCAGGCGGCGATGCCGCAGCCGAATTTGGTACCCGTAAGCCCCAGCTCCTCGCGCACCGCCCAGAGCAGCGGCGTGTCGGGTTCACCGGAGAAGGAGACCGGCTTGCCGTTGACGGTGGCGGCAATGGGCATGGGGCGAACTCCGGTCTGGCTTTGTTGGGATGTGCAGGGGTTAGCCCTGCGCAGTCTCTTGCTCAAGTGCTCCCCTTCCGCGATAGGCCCAGCCATGGCCGTTTTCACCAGTCTGCTCGACCTTCCGTGACAGCCAGCCACGATGCCATCGTGCTGGGAGCGGGAGCGGCGGGGCTGTTTTGCGCCGGAATTGCCGGGCAGCGCGGGCGGCGGGTGCTGCTGCTCGATCATGCCGACAGGCCGGGCAAGAAGATCCTGATCTCGGGCGGAGGCCGCTGCAATTTCACCAATCTGCATACTGCCCCGGACCGGTTTCTCTCGCAAAACCCGCATTTCGCCAAGTCGGCACTGAGCCGCTACGTCCCCCAGGATTTCATCGCGCTGGTCGAGCGGCACGGCATCGCCTGGCATGAAAAGACGCTGGGCCAGCTGTTTTGCGATGGTTCGGCGCGGCAGATTGTCGAAATGCTGCTCGATGAATGCGCGAAGGGCGGGGTTGAACTGACCTGCGGCGCGCCGATTACCCGGATCAGCCATGCCGACGGGCTGTTTCGCATCGAGGCGGGCGGCCGGACGGCCAGCGCACCCGCCCTGGTCATCGCCACCGGCGGGCCTTCGATCCCGCAAATGGGGGCCAGCGGCTTTGCCTACGACATCGCCCGCCAGTTCGGCCTCAAGGTGGTTGAGCCAAGGCCTGCCCTGGTCCCGCTGACGCTCGGCGGAGAGGACGTGCTTTTCCGCGAGCTGTCAGGAGTTTCCGCTGACGTCATCGCGCGCTGCGGCAAGGCGCACTTCCGCGAGGCGGCGCTGCTTACGCACCGCGGCCTGTCCGGCCCGGCGATCCTGCAGGTTTCGTCCTACTGGAAGCGCGGGGAGGGGATCGGCATCAATTTCCTGCCCGATCATCACGCCGATTGGCTGCTGGAGGCCAAGCGCGCGCGCCCGCGAACCGACCTGCGCAAGTTGCTCGCGGAAACGCTCCCGGATCGCCTCGCGGCACGACTGTGCGAGTTGCTCGAATTGGGCCGCGAGCTTGGCAATCTATCCGACCGCGCGTTGGCCGATGCCGGAGCCCGCCTGGCGGACTGGCAATTCATCCCCAATGGCAGCGAAGGCTTTGCCAAAGCCGAAGTGACCGCAGGCGGCATCAGCACGGCGGAACTGTCATCCAAGACCATGGAGGCCCGGCGCGTGCCCGGGCTATATGCAATTGGCGAAGCCGTGGACGTGACCGGATGGCTGGGCGGATATAACTTCCAGTGGGCCTGGGCGAGCGCCTGGGCTGCGGGGCAGGTGGTTTGAACCGGATATCACGCAAACGGGTTCTTGGCGCTGCGCAAGGTCAGCCGCACCGGCACCGCTTCGAAGCCCAGTTCGCGGCGGATGCCGTTGACCAGGTAGCGGCGGTAGCTTTCGGGCAGCATGTCGAGCCGGGTGCCGAACAGCACGAAGCCGGGGGGGCGGGTCTTGGCCTGGGTGATGTAGCGCAGCTTGATCCGCTTGCCGCCCGGCGCCGGGGGCGGGTTGGCTTCGAGCGCGGCATCGAACCAGCGGTTGAGCAGCCCGGTGGAGACGCGTTTCGACCAGGCATCGCGCAGTTCGAATGCGGCGGCGATCAGATCGTCCAGCCCCTTGCCGGTGCGCGCCGATACGGTGATCAGCGGAACCCCGCGCACTTGCGCCAGACCGTCGTTCAATGCCGCCTTGATGCCGTTGAACAGCGCCGACGGCCCTTCAGCCACGTCCCACTTGTTGACCGCAACGATCAGCGCGCGGCCCTCTTCGAGCACCATCGAGGCGATCTTGAGATCCTGGTGCTCGAGGCCCTGGGTCGCATCGAGCAGCAGCACCACGACTTCGGCGAAGTCCACCGCATGGCGCGCATCGGCGACCGCCATTTTCTCAAGCTTGTCCGAAACCCGCGCTTTCTTGCGCATGCCGGCCGTGTCGATCAGGCGAACCGCACGGTCTTCGCCGAGCTTGGGATCGTGCCATGACCAGTCGATTGCAATCGAATCGCGGGTGATGCCTGCTTCCGGTCCGGTCAGCAGTCGATCCTCGCCCAGCATCCGGTTGATCAGCGTTGATTTGCCCGCATTGGGCCGACCGACGATGGCCAGCTTGAGCGGACCATCTGCCTCTTCATCTTCGTTCTCATCTTCTTCCGGCTGCTCTGCGTCGCTGCCTTCAAGGTGCGGCCGCAGCGCTTCGAACAGGTCGACCAGGCCTTCGCCGTGTTCGGCTGAAAACGGCATCGCCTCGCCAAAGCCCAGGCCCCAGCCTTCGAGCAGCCCGGCCTCAGCAGCGCGTCCCTCGGCCTTGTTGCCCAGCAGCACCACCGGCACGCTCGATCCGCGCAGCCAGCGGGCAATTTCTTCATCGAGAGTGGTGACCCCGGCCCGGGCATCGTAAACGAACAGCGCGACATCCGCACCCTGCAGCGAAGCTTCGGTCTGCATGCGCATCCGGCCGGGCAGGGTGGCGGGATCTTCATCCTCCCAGCCGGCGGTATCGACTATCGTGAAATCGAGACCCAGCAGGTGCGCTTCGCCAAAGCGCCGGTCGCGCGTCACCCCGGGCTGATCGTCAACCAGCGCAAGCTTTTTGCCGACCAGCCGGTTGAACAGTGTCGACTTGCCCACATTGGGGCGACCGATGATGATAACGCGCGGCAACATGCCAAACCGCCTGCCCGGCATTGACGCACTTGGCAAGCAAGAGCGACATCCGGCAAATTCTTGCCGGGCCGTTAACCAAACTTTGCAGGGCCACACTAACCATCCTGGGGTTAGTCAGGCGGCATGATACTGCGCCTTTCCGCCTCCGCTCTCGCGCTGTTTGTCGTTCTGGCAGCACCTGCCCGGGCCGACAGCTATCCCCCGGCAGCGGATTTCTCGGGCGGTGCATCACTGCCGGGCTATCTGCAATGCGTGCCCTATGCCCGCAAGGTTTCCGGGATCGGCATTTACGGCGATGCCCATACCTGGTGGGATCAGGCCGAGGGCCGTTTTGCCCGCGGCAAGACCCCGCAAGCTGGCGCGGTGATGGCTTTCCCGGCGCATGGCAATATGCGTCTGGGCCATGTCGCGGCGGTGAGCCAGATCGTTGATGCGCGAACGGTTTTGCTGCGCCACGCCAACTGGTCGCCGATTGACGGGGCGCGCGGCAAGATCGAGGACAACGTCCGCGCGGTCGACGTTTCACCGGGCAATGACTGGAGCGAGGTGCGGGTCTGGTATGCGCCGATTGGCGATCTTGGCACCACGCGCTGGCCGGTAACCGGGTTTATCTACAACCGGAAGCTGACCGACGGCACGGCGATTGCCGCAGTGCGCCGTCCCGGCGCGACTCCGCTTGCGGCAGCGCAAATTACCGCGGGCAGCGATCCGATCGGCGAGATTATCGCCCGCCGCACCCGCCTGGCGCTGAACCGCTAGGCCTTCTTCGCGACTGGCGGATTTTCGCCGAGATCCTCGAACCACGCCTCGACCGGCCCGCTGAGTTTGAGGGTCAGTGGTTTGCCGAAGCGGTCTTTCGACTTGCCGGCCTGCACCCGAACCCAGCCTTCGGAGATGCTGTATTCCTCGATATTGGTGCGCACCGCGCCCTTGAAACGGATGCCGATGCCGCGGCGCAGCAGATCGGCATCAAAATGCGGGCTGGCCGGATCGATCGCGATGCGATCGGGCGGGACATCGGTTGCAGCCGCTGCGGGCGTCGTGGTTTCATCGCTCATGCCGCCGCGCCTAAAGGCCAAGCTCGGCGCTTGTCAATTCACACCGGATTGAATAAGGGCCCGCCTTCTGCTTGCCCAAGGGCGCGAGCGGGCGCGTAGCTCAGTGGTAGAGCACACCCTTCACACGGGTGGGGTCGCAGGTTCAATCCCTGCCGCGCCCACCATTTTCACCTTATCGGTGATTTTTCACTTTCCTACAGCGATGGCGGCGGAATAGACGATTTGCCGTGGCCGCGACTCGCGACCGGCCCAGGCGACTGTTTCCGCCCACTACAAATTCCTGCCGCACCGGCGCTTTTGCCGGCTGTCCCAACTTGCCCGGAGCACGCAAACCCATGAACGGCATCATCGGCACTTTCCGCATCGGCGAGGATATCTCTGTCGCGCTTGATGCCATCGCGGGCGATCCTGCGACTGTTTCGGCCATTTCGGCCCGGATGAAACCGGCGAAAGCATCAGGCAACCGCCTGGTTCTGGACGACAGCGCCGCGCCGATCACCTTGTCCGTCGCTTCGCAGGGCGCCGCGGGCTGGCTGGTCGCGCTGGATAATGCCTCGAGCGGCGCGCTTGCGCCGGGAATTTACGGCATCGACGCCCGGCTGACCGTTTCCGGCGGGGTCGAGATGACCGAGCAGACGGCCTTCATTGCGCTGACCAGGGCGGCAGTCGAATGAGCCTTATCCTTGCCTGGCGCGCGCCCGCAGCGCACCATCGCCACCCGCTGGCGCGGCCCTTTCGGCATGCTTGAGGCGGTCGCGCGTGATCCTGAGCTGCCGGTGGCCGCCATCATCGGGCCGCCCGGACCTTCCGGCTCGGGCGCGCAGCCGCTCAGGATCGATGCTTCGCTGGCCGCAACCTGGACCTTGTCGAACCCGCTGGGACGTATCCCGACCGTCCACGTCTTTCTCGCCAGCGGCGAGCCGGTGATCACCGATGTTGCCGCCACCGCCAGCCAGATCGTCGTCACCTTTCCCTCGCCCCAGCAGGGCTTTGTCCTCGCTTTCTAAGGAGCATTCGCAATGAAGATCATGAACGGTCTCGATCTCCAGTCGCAGAAGATCACCAACCTTGCCGACCCTTCAGCGGCAACCGATGCGGCCAACCGGCAGTTCGTTGAAAACATCGCCCGCGGCATGCAGTGGAAAGATCCGGTGCGCGCCGCGACCACTGCCAATGGCGCGCTGGCCAGCGCTTATGCGGGCGGCCAGTCGATCGACGGGGTGACGCTGGCGACGGGCGAGCGCATCCTGATCAAGGACCAGACCACCGCAAGCGAAAACGGCATCTACACCGTCAACGCCTCGGGCGCGCCGACCCGCGCGGTTGACGCCGACACCACCGGCGATCTCAAGCCCGGCACCACCGTTCTGGTCACCGAAGGCACGGTGAATGGCGACAAGAGCTTTGGCATCACCTCGAACGCGGCGATCACCATCGGCACCACCGCCATGACCTGGGGCCAGATCGGCGGGGGCGGCAGCAGTTACAGCGGCGGCAATGGCATCAATGTCACCGGTTCGACGATCTCGGCGGTGGCCGCGCCAAGCGGCGGCGTGACGGTTGGCGGCACCGGCATCGCGCTGGACAATTCGATCGCAACCCGCAAATTCAGCGCCAATATCGGCAATGGTTCGGCCACCTCGATTGCCGTCACCCACAACCTCGGCACGCAGGACGTAACCTGGTCGCTGCGCGAAGTTGCGACCAACGCCTTCGTCCAGACCGACGCGGTTGCCACCGATGCCAATACGCTGACGATCAGCTTTGCCGTGGCTCCCGCCAGCAATGCCCTGCGCGTGGCGGTGCACGGCTGATGCAGTTCCTCGCCAGCATCGACTTGCCGGTCCACACCGCCGAACCGGCGCTGCCCGGCGCCGGAATCGGGCGTCTTTATGCCCGCGACCTGGCCGGCCGGGTGATGCCCAAGTGGCTTGGGCCCAGCGGCGTCGACTATCCGCTGCAATCGCACATCGGGCTCAACAATGTGCGGGCCTGGCGCGGCGGGGCGACCACCACGGCGACGACTTTTGCCGCAACGATCGGGGCCATGGCCTATTCGGGAGCCTCGCCAACCAATCCGACAATCCCCGCGCTGGCCAGCACCAGCCTGCGCAATTCGATCACCCGCTCGACCATCTCGACCGGCACGCACCGCGGGCGCGATCGCCTATATCCGCGGTAATCAGCTCGACGGTGTGGCGGGGCAACGCGCGCGGGGCTGGGCGGGTTCTTCGTGGTCCACCGCTTTGCGCTTTCGGGCACCCTGCAATCGGGCCTGCGCTGCTTTGCCGGGATTGTCGATGTTGCGGCCAACCCGACCAATATCAACCCGGTGACGACGACGACCCCGGGCGGGATCGGTCTGGCCACCGATGCCAACAGCGGAAACTGGCGGCTGGTCCACAACGTCACCGGCACCGCGCGCACCGCGATCGATCTGGGTGCGAGCTTTCCGGTCAACAACACCGATCTGATGGAACTGGCGCTCTATTGCGCGCCGAATGCCGGCAGCATCGGCTACCGGGTGAGCAACTGGTCGACCGGGGCGCAGACCTCGGGCACGCTCAGCAGCAATATCCCGGCCAGCACGACGTTCCTTGCGCCTGTCGTGTGGATCACCAACAATGCCACGGCGGCTTCGCAGACGCTCGATTTCATTTCGAGCTATGTCGAGACCGATTATTGAGGTGGCATTTTCCTCCCCTGCTTGCGCGCGGCGGGTCAAGGCGGCATAGCGCCGCGCCATGCACGATATCCGCCTGATCCGGGAAAATCCCGAAGCTTTTGACGCAGCGCTGGCACGGCGCGGGGTGGAGCCGTCGGCCGCCGCCGATCCTGGCGCTCGACACCGCCCGGCGCGCGGTTGCGACGCGGATGCAGGAGGCGCAGAACCGCCGCAACGAGGCGTCCAAGCTGATCGGCGCGGCAATGGGCCGCGGCGACAAGGACGAGGCAGAGCGGCTCAAGGCCGAAGTTGCCGAACTCAAGACCACGCTTGCCCGCGCATGGAGCAGGAAGAGCGCGAGTTTTCGGTCGAGCTGCAGGACGCGCTGGCGCGCTATCCCAACCTGCCCGACGCCGGTGTTCCGGAAGGCGACGGACGAGGCGGGCAATGTCGAGGTCAGTCGCTGGGGCACACCGCCCACCTTCGATTTCCAGCCAAAGGAACACGCCGATCTCGGCCCGGCGCTCGGCCTCGATTTCGAGACCGGCGCGCTGATTTCCGGCGCGCGGTTTACGTTTCTGCGCGGGCAGATGGCGCGGCTGCAGCGGGCCATCGCGCAGTTCATGCTTGATCGGCAGACCGCTGAGAACGGCTTCACCGAATGCGCCACGCCTTTGCTGGTGCGCGAGGAATCGCTGTTCGGCACCGGCCAGCTGCCCAAATTCGCCGAAGACAATTTCCAGACCACCGATGGCCGCTGGCTGATCCCCACCGCCGAGGTCTGCCTCACCAATTCCGTCCGCGAGCAAATCCTCGCCGAGACCGCGCTCCCCATGCGCCTCACCGCGCTGACCCCGTGCTTCCGCTCCGAAGCGGGCGCGGCGGGCAAGGATACGCGCGGCTACATTCGCCAGCACCAGTTCGACAAGGTCGAGCTGGTCACCATCTGCCGCCCGGAGGACTCCGCCGCCGAGCATGAGCGGATGACCAAGGCGGCGGAATCGATCCTGCAGGCGCTTGATCTGCCCTATCGCAAGATGCTGCTCTGCGCCGGCGACATGGGCTTCACCGCGCGCAAGACCTATGATCTCGAGGTCTGGCTGCCCGGGCAGGACGCCTACCGCGAGATCAGCTCGATCTCCAATTGCGGCGATTTCCAGGCGCGGCGGATGGATGCGCGGTATCGGCCTGCGGGCGAAAAGGCCAAGCCCGAATTCGTCCACACCCTCAACGGCTCGGGCCTTGCGGTCGGCCGCACGCTGGTCGCGGTGCTGGAGAATTACCAGCAGGAGGATGGCTCGGTCGATGTGCCCGCGGTGCTGCACCCCTACATGGGCGGCGTGACGCGGCTGGTGCCGGCCTGATGCGCATCCTGCTGACCAACGACGACGGCATCCATGCTCCCGGGCTGGCTGTGCTCGAAAGGATCGCGCGCGCGCTTTTCCGACGATATCTGGATCTGCGCGCCCGCCGAGGAGCAATCGGGGCAGGCCATTCGCTCACGCTCGGCCGCCCGGTGCGGCTCAAGCAGCACGATGCCCGGCGCTTCTCGGTCAGCGGCACGCCGACCGATGCGGTGACCATGGCGCTCAAGAGGCTGCTGCCCGCCCCGCCCGACCTGATCCTCTCCGGTGTCAATCGCGGGGCCAATCTGGGCGACGATGTCACCTATTCGGGCACGGTCTCCGCGGCGATGGAAGGCGCACTGGCGGGCATCCGTTCGATAGCGCTCAGCCAGGTCTATATTCGTGAAAATACGGGAGAATCCGTATCTTTTGAAGCATCTGAATTCTGGGGAGAACGGTGCTTGCCCCTTTGCTCGACGCGCCGTTTGCGCCACGAACCCTGGTCAATGTCAACTTCCCGCCGCTTGCGGCCAGAAGAGGTCAAGGGGATACGCGTGGCACGCCAGGGCTTTCACGATTATGCACGCGGCTCGGTGGTCGAGGGCACAGACCCGCGCGGCTTTCCCTATTTCTGGTTCGGGCTGCACGGCATCGAACATACGCCCGGCCATGCTACGGATCTCGAGGCGATTGCCGATGGCTATGTTTCGGTAACCCCGCTGCAGATTGACCTGACCCACGAGGAATCGCTCGCCGTCGCTTGCGGAGCGCTTCGTATGAAGCGCGCGCGCCCTGGCTGCTCGCGCTCTGCGCCGTTGCTGATGGCGGAGACCACCGCGCCGCTCCCTGCTGACCAGGAAACCGTCCATGTGGTCAAGGAGGGTGAGACGATCGGCGGCATTGCCCAGCGCGCCAAGGTTCCCCGGGTGCTGATCATCGAGGCGAACGGCCTGCAAGGCGCCCTACACCGTGCGCACCGGGCAGCGGCTGGTCATCCCGCGCACGCCGCCGCCACACGGTCGCCAAGGGCGATACGCGCTTTACCGATCGCCTATCTCTATGGCGTGCCCTGGCAGGAAATTGCCATCGCCAACGGGATCGATCGGCAGATGCGGCGCTCAAGGCCGGGCAGAAGC
Organism: uncultured Alphaproteobacteria bacterium; assembly: GCA_963732725.1. Taxonomy (GTDB): domain Bacteria; phylum Pseudomonadota; class Alphaproteobacteria; order Sphingomonadales; family Sphingomonadaceae; genus Novosphingobium. Next base: position 97,961 of record CAVTAQ010000004.1, read on the forward strand.
TTGCGATCCCGACGGTGATGGACAAGCCGCCTGCCGCCAGCGCTGCCAGCGCCCGCCACGCCGCCAGCGGCCGCAGCCTGCCGCCGCGCGGTTCGCCTGGCCGGTCGCCGGGCACGGTTCGCCGCGGCTATGCTGCCCGCGACAAGACCAGCGACTACCACGACGGGATCGATCATCGTGGCCAGAGAGGGCACTGCCGTCCGCGCCAGTGCGGCGGGCAAGGTGATGTTTGCCGGGGTCGAGCCGCGCCAGTTCGGCAATCTGGTCGTCGTCGATCACGGTGACGGCTGGCAGAGCGCCTATGCTTTCCTCAGCCGGATCACGGTCAAGGAAGGCGAGAAGGTGGCGGCAGGGCGAACGGGTGGGCCTGTCAGGCCAGACCGGCCGCGCGCCGCGGGCCAGAACTCCATTTCGAATTGCGGCGGCGCAACCGGCCGGTCGATCCGGCAGGCCAGCTCCCGGCTGCGCAATTAGAGCTTTTTTTGCTTAAGACGGCACCAGCCCGCTCACCCCGCCCGGCCACCCATATGATACAGTGATTTGGGTGGCCGGGCGGGGGAGCAGCCTGGTGCCGCTTCGACCATGTTGATAAGAGCCTAATCCAGCGCCCAGAACACCGTCCCATCGCCAGATAGGCCGCCAGCCAAAGCCGCATCGATCAGCGCTCGCGCAGGCCGGCCATTGCGCGCATGGGTCAGCCACACCGCCGGGATGATGAAGGCCAGCGCCACTCCGCCTGATTGCATGAAATAGAGCCAGGGCTTTGACGCCAGCGTCTCCGCGCCGATCCGGGCGAAACTGTGCCCCAGCATCGATCGCGCCGATCAGCATCACCAGCACCGACGTGCCATAGCTGCGCGTTGGGCGTTCGTCGTCGCCGGCCCTCCAGCAGCGGCCGCCCGGTGCGGAACAGCGGCCCATGCCAGACGATCCCCAGCCCACTGCCAGATTGGCCGCCAGCACCACCGCGATCCAGTTCATCGGTCCCATGGTTTCGTCTCTCCTGGCGATCGCATAGGACGGCAGTAGCGCAAAGCGGCGCGGGGGTGTAGGGGCCGCGCCTATGGCCACCCAATTCCCCCCCAGCCCAAGGTCGGCATGGTCAGCCTCGGCTGTCCCAAGGCGCTGGTCGACAGCGAGCGCATCCTCACCCGGCTGCGCGCCGATGGCTATGCGATGAGCGCCGACTATGCCGGGGCAGACGTTGTTCTGGTCAACACCTGCGGCTTTCTCGACACGCCAAGGAGGAAAGCCTGGCCGCGATCGGCGAGGCGATTGCCGAAAACGGGCGGGTGATCGTCACCGGCTGCATGGGCAACGAGGCCGAGGTGATCCGGGCGAAGTTTCCTGCCGTGCTCGCGGTTACCGGCGCGCACCAGTATGAGGCCGTGGTCGAGGCGGTGCACGAGGCTGCGCCGCCCGGGCAGGGGCCGTTCGTCGATCTGATCCCGCAGCCCGATATCAAGCTGACCCCGCGCCATTACAGCTATCTGAAGATTTCCGAGGGCTGCAACCACGCCTGCGCCTTCTGCATCATTCCCGCAGCTGCGCGGAAAGCTGGCCAGCCGCCGGATCGACGCGGTGCTGCGCGAGGCGGAAAAGCTGGTCGCGGCGGGCACCCGCGAGCTGCTGGTGATCAGCCAGGATACCTCGGCCTATGGCGTCGATATTCGGCACGAGCCGCGCGACTGGAAAGGAAGCCCGGTGCGCGCGCACATGACCGATCTGGCCCGCGAACTGGGCCAGTTGCGCACGCCCGAAGGTGCGGCGCCCTGGGTGCGGCTGCACTATGTCTATCCCTACCCGCATGTCGATGCGGTGATCCCGCTGATGGCCGAAGGGCTGCTGACGCCCTACCTCGACATTCCCTTCCAGCACGCCGCGCCCAAGGTGCTGAAAGCCATGAAGCGCCCGGCCAACGAGGCCAAGGTGCTCGAGCGGCTGGCACAATGGCGCGAGCATTTGCCCGGATATCGCCGTGCGCTCCAGCTTCGTCGTGGGCTTTCCCGGCGAGACCGAGGACGATTTCCGCTATCTGCTCGACTGGCTGGAGGAAGCCCAGCTCGACCGGGTCGGCGCCTTCCGCTTTGAACCGGTCGCAGGGGCTGCAGCCAATGCTCTGCCCGGCGCGGTGCCCGAAGCGGTAAAGGAAGAGCGCTATGCCCGGATCATGGAAAAGACCGAGGCGATCAGTGCCGCCAAACTGGCCGCCAAGGTCGGCCGGACCTTGCAAGTGATCGTCGATGAGGTGGGCTAGCCGGACGAAGACGGCGACATCGGCGCAACCGCGCGCAGCCAGGCAGATGCGCCCGAGATCGATGGCAACGTATTTCTGCGTAATGTCCCGGAGGGCCTGTTGCCGGGCGACTTTGCAAACGTTCGCATAGAGCAAGCGGATGCGCATGATTTATTTGGCGTTATTTCAGATATTTGATTCAGGCTGTTGAATTTTATCAACAGTTTGCATATTGGCCCCAGTTGTAACCGGGCTGACACAATTGCATAAGTGGCGTGCCTTTCAGGCATCCTCTCCCAAACTTCAAAGGGGTCGGACCCGTTCCGGCCCCTTTTTCGAAGCGGCGTCATCTGGAGCTAAACGAGCTCGGGCAAACGCTCTTCAGCTTGCGAAGATGCGGCACCGACGATGGCATCGACGAACCGGTCGGTCGCGCGTTCCCAGGTGAAGCCTGCACCGAAAGCAGCCGCAGCCATGCGGTCGAGCGTAAGCGCCTTGCCAATGGCATGTTCCAGGTCGGTGTTGAGTGCGCCCACCGTTGCCGGCATGGTGTTGCCGACGCCGCGCCCTTCTGCACCGAGGATGTCGATCGGGCCGGGTACGGGGAATGCCGCCACCGGCAAGCCGCAGGCGAGCGCCTCGATCACGACCAGCCCGAAGGTGTCAGTCAGGCTCGGGAAGACAAAGCAATCGGCGCTGCGATAGGCCGAGGCGAGTTCTTCGCCGGCAAGCGGTCCCAGGAATACTGCGTCGGGAAACCGGCTCCGCAGTTCGTCGAGCATGGGGCCGTCGCCTACGACGACCTTTGTGCCTGGCACGTCGAGCTCAAGGAAGGTCTCGAGGTTCTTCTCTGCTGCTACCCGACCGACATTGAGCATGATCGGACGCGGCAGGCCTTCGAACTCGTGGTGCTTCTCGCCATCGGGGCGAAACAGCCACTGGTCGATCCCGCGATCCCAGGGTTTGACTCGCTCGAAACCGCGATGGGCAAGTTCTTCCTGCAAGCTCGCGGTAGCCGCCAGCACTGCCTTGCTGGGCGCATGGAAGCGCCGCATGAACGGCCAGAAGCGCTCCGAGCTGATCCCCGTGCGGACAGCGGCATAGTCGGGAAAGCGGGTGTGGAACGCGGTCGTGAAGGGAATGTTTCGCGAGAGGCACCAGCTGCGCGCGCTCCAGCCGATCGGCCCTTCGGTGGAAATATGGACGACTTCGGGCGCAAAGGCGTCGAGCATCTTGCGAACATTGAAGCGCGGGGCCAGTGCCAGCCGGATCGAGGAATAGCCGGGCATCGGCACGGTGAAGAACCGCTCTGGCGTCACCAGCTCAACCTCGTAGCCGCGCCGGTCCAGTTCGGTAACGGTTGCCCCCAGGGTGCGCACGACGCCGTTGATCTGCGGATACCAGGCGTCAGTGGCTATTGCGATTCTCATGATGTGGCCTCCAAAGCCTTCTGTGAAGCGGACGCGTTTGCATTTTCGCGCGCCCAATCGATGATCGAGATTGTGCCGACGGCATCTTCGACCAGGGCGGTGCAGCTTTCGACCCAGTCGCCATCGTTGTAGTAGGTGATCTCGCCGATCTGGCGGATTTCGGCGCAATGGATATGGCCGCAGACGATGCCATCGAGGCCCCGGCTCAACGCTTCGTGTGCCACTGCCTCTTCGTAACTGCAGACATATTGAACCGCGTTCTTCACCTTGCGTTTGAGGTGTGCGGAGAGCGACCAGTAGGGCAGCTTCATCCAGCGGCGGACGGTGTTGAACCAGATGTTTGCACGCAACAGCAGGCCGTATGCCTTGTCGCCCAGGAAGGCCAGCCAGCGGGCATAGAGCACCACGCCATCAAAACTGTCGCCGTGCAGGACCAGCAGCCTGCGTCCGTCGGCTGTCTCATGCACCGCCTCGGTCACCAGTTCGACACCGCCGAAAGTAAGGCCGGCGAATTCGCGCAGCATCTCGTCATGGTTGCCGACTACGAACACCACGCGGGTTCCGTGGTGCGCCAGTTTCAGGATGCGGCGCACCACCTCGTTGTGGGCGTCAGGCCAGTACCAGCCCTTGCGCAGCCGCCAGCCGTCAACGATGTCGCCGACAAGATAGAGCGTTTCGGCCTCGAAGGATCGCAGGAAATCGACCAGCAGGGCCGCGTTGCAACCCTTGGTTCCAAGGTGCACGTCGGATATCCAGACCGTGCGATATCGCCGCTTCGGCCGGAAGCCTTTGGGATCGGGTAATGACAGCCATTTGGGGATGTTTGCGCCAGTCGCGCGACCGATAAACTCATCGCTCAGAACGTCGATATCCGTCCAGCGCATAGCATGGAATTCCTGTCCAGTTGCAGGAACTGCCTAGCGCAGCCTCGTTGCACTGGAATGACCGCTTGAAGGCAGATTTGTTACGGTTTCGGGCTTCGTTCGCTGGCGAATTCCCAATCAGGGCATGAGGCTCAGGCATGGCGAGGACGCGCAAAGCGCAGTACCGTGCCCTTCCCGCAACTTTCGGTTGCCCTTTGGCCGCTTAATCTGGATATCCGACCCACGAATCACACTGCGTAGCCAAACGGCATGCGGCGAAGCCGAGAGGAAGAAGATCATGGCAACAATGGCACAGACCAACCTTGGGATCGAACCCGAAACCCTGAAGGCGATCTATGGCCAGATGGCTCGCATCCGGGCGGTCGACAAGGCGATCCAGGCGGGGCTTTCTGCGGGCAAGTTCATGTTCACCTACTGGCCGATGACCGGGCAGGAGTGCATTCCCGCAACGATCAGCCAGCTGATCACCTCGCGCGATTATATGGTCACCACCTATCGCGGCATCCACGATCAGGTCGCCAAGGGCGTCGATCTCTATGGCATGTTCGCCGAAGCGCTGGGCCGCCAGGACGGGGTCAACAAGGGCAAGGGCGGCAGCCCGCACATTTCCGATCCTTCGTCGGGTTCGATGGTCACCACTGCCATCGTTGGCGCCGGTGCCCCGATCGCCAACGGCTTCGCCATTTCCGCCAAGGAGCGCGGCGAGGACCGCGTGACCATCGTCAACTTCGGCGACGGCGCAACCTCGATCGGCGCGATGCACGAGGCGATGAACCTGGCAGGCGCCTGGAAGCTGCCGGTCATCTTCATGTGCCAGAACAACCAGTGGGGTGAATACACCCAGATCCCCACTTACACCGCCAGCCCCAATTTCTATGGCCGCGCCGAAGCGCTCGGCTTCCGCGGTGTCCAGCTCGACGGCAACGATCCCGCCGCTTTCCACGCCGGCATGAAGGACGTGATCGATTATGTCCGCGCCGGCAAGGGCCCGGTGTTTGTCGAAGCGATCACCTATCGCCTCGGGCCGCACGCGGGCGTTGGTGACAACTACAACGCCGCAAAGGACGTGCTCACCGCCGCGCAGGAACGCGCGCCGCTGGAAAAGACCCGCGCATTGCTGATCGACGCCGGCATCTGCACCGAGGCTGAGCTTTCCGCCGTTGAAGAAGCCGCCAAGGCCGAAGTCGAGGATGCCATCGAGCGGGCCATGACCAGCCCGGTGACCCCGGCCGAAGAAACCCTGATCGACGTTTTTGCGGATGCCGATTGCGTCCCCCGCCGCGGCCACTATCCGGTGCGCGAAGCAGAAGGGCCGATCTCCGGCGAAACCAAGACCATGTCACTGGTCGAGGCGATCCTTTCCGCCCAGACCTTTGCCATGGACAAGAACCCCGAGGTGTTCATCCTGGGTGAGGACGTGGGCGATCCGCAGGGCGGCGTGTTTGGCACCAACAAGGGGCTGCAGACCCGGCTGGGCGACCGCCGGGTTCGCCCCACGCCGATTGCCGAGCAGGCGATCATCGGCGCAGCCATCGGCTCGTCGATTGCCGGGATGAGCCCGATTGCCGAAATCATGTTTTCCGATTTCATGGGCGTCTGCCTTGATCAGATCGCCAACCACGCGGCCAAGCAGCGCTACATGTCGGGTTCGGCAACCCATGCGCCGATGACCATCCGCATGCAGATGGGCGGCGGCATGGGCGGCTTCGGCGCGCAGCATTCGCAAAGCCTCGAAGCCTGGCTGACCCACACGCCGGGGATCAAGGTGGTCTATCCCTCAAGCGCGTTTGACGCCAAGGGCCTGCTGACCTCGTGCATCAACGATCCCGATCCTTGCGTACAGCTTGAATCGCTGATGCTGCTGTTCACCCAGAAGGGCGAAGTGCCGACCGGTGAATATTCGAATTCCGCTGGGTGTCGCAAAGGTCAAGCGCGAGGGCAGCGACATCACGCTGATCTCATACGGCTGGATGCTGCACCAGTGCCTTGCTGCGGCAGAGGAACTGGCCAAGGAAGGCATCAGCGCCGAAGTTATCGATCTGCGCAGCCTGGTGCCCATCGATTATCACCGCATCCTGGACTCGGTGAAGAAGACCGGGCGGGCAATGGTGGTCCACGCCGCAGTCGAATTCTGCGGACTTGGCGCTGAAATCTGCTCGACGATCAACGAAGAGCTGTGGGGCAAGCTCAAGGCCCCCGCCCAGCGCCTTGGCGCGGCCTATGCGCCGATTGCCTATTCGAACGCGATCGAGTTCAGCCAGGTTCCCGGCGCTGCCGCGATCGTGGCTCGTGCCCGCGCCGCCGTCAAATCCTGAAAACCGGAGTTGGAATTTCCATGTCGACCACACTGACCCTTCCCAAGCTCGAAATGTCGATGAGCGAGGGCACCATCGCCGAATGGGTTGCCGCAGATGGCGCCGAAGTGAAAGAAGGGGACGTGATCTACCTCCTCGAAACCAACAAGACCTCGCGCGAGATCGAGGCGCCGGTTTCGGGCAAGCTGGTCCACAAGGCCGAGGCGGGCGAAACTTACGATTGCGGCACGGAAATCGGCGAAATCGTCTGAGCGGGATCGGGCAGCAAGCCCGGTTCTTGTCGGAATTTGGCGTCTTGTGCACTCTTGCGCCGACTTCGCTTTGACAGGCACTGGCAGCGTCGGCACAATCGTTTACAGGCCCGCTCAGAAGGGCCGGGAGAGAAGCGATGAATGTCATGCGGCGCGAGCCACACCCGCTTACCGGGACCTATTACGAGCATCTCGGCGAGGGCAAGGTCAAGGTCCAGAAGGAAGGCAGCAACGCCTTTGGCATTTTCACCTGGCAAGGTGAATGGCTGGAGGGAGAGGTTACCCAGGCCGATCCCCAGATGCTGCTCTACATCGGCGGGCCTGACCTGCCGCGCGACCATGAAGTGATGTGGATGGGTTCGCTGCCCAAGGCCTTCGACGGGTCCATCCCGATGGAAGCGCTACCTGGCACCCACATGGACGATTTCAAGCGCATTGTTGCGCCCTACCGGCCGGACAAGGGCATCGAAACCGAGGAAGGCTGGCGTTCGATCGGCTATTTCGATCCGCAGTTTTTCCTCGACAACGATCGCAAGCCCGAATGCATTCCCGAGGCGATGAAGCTGACCAATACGGTCAAGGGCGGGCCGAAGCGGATTTCGACTGACCGCTACTGGAAGCCGGAATTCCATGATCTCGAGGTCGAGAAGATCTGGAAGAAGACCTGGCAGATGGCCTGCCGCGAGGACGAAATACCCGATCCCGGCGACTACTATGTTTACGAGATCGCCCATCTCTCATACCTCGTCGTGCGCCAGCAGGATGGTTCGATCAAGGCGCACCAGAACGTGTGCCTGCACCGGGGGCGGCTGCTCAAGGATTGTTCGGGGCGGGGCGAGAAGCTGTTTCGATGCCCCTACCACGGCTGGTCATGGGGGATTGATGGAGCGCTGAAGGAAATCCCCAATGAATGGGATTTCCCCGGCGTGCGCGAAGATGCAGCGCAGCTGCCTGCAATTAAGGTGCAAAGCTGGGAAGGCTTCGTCTTCATCAACCCCGACCCCGAGGCCGGGCCGCTCGAGGAATTTCTCGGGCCGGTGTGCATGGAGCACTACAAGAAATACGGCTTCGAGCATCGCTACATCCAGGCCAATGTCTCCAAGCTGATCCGGTCAAACTGGAAAGTGGTGATGGAGGCCTTCATGGAGGCCTACCATGTCATCGCCACCCATCCGCACCAGATGCTGATGAGCGGCGATTGCGGCAACACCAATTACGATGTGTTCGGCAATTGGGGCCGCGCCGCGCAATTCCCCTCGCCGGGCAGCCCGTTCCGCGGGATCGTGCATACCTATGACGAAGCGCTGGAAATGTACCGCGCCTCCGCCGACGGGCAGAGGGGCCTGATCCAGGCATTGACCGGCGAGAGCCTTGAGGACTTCTCCGACCTCGAACTGCAGGGCGGCTCGTTCAACGACCTGTTCCCCAACCTGCATCCCTGGGGCGGCTGGATGCGGATCTGTTTCCGCTTCCGCCCGCACGGCAGCAATCCGGAAGAGAGCGTGATGGACATCTATCTGCTCGCCCCCTGGCCCAAGGACAAGCCGCGCCCGGCCCCGGCCAAGCATCGCAAGCTGGGTTTCGACGATGCCTGGACCTGTGCGCCCGAGCTGCTGTCGCTCAGCAAGATCACCGATCAGGACGTGTTCAACGTGCCCGCCGTGCAAAAAGGCCTCAAGGCCAAGAACCCGCCCTATGTCTGGTATGGTGCCTATCAGGAAAGCAAGATCAGGAACTTCCACGAGAATTACGAGCGGGCACTGGGGATTTCCGATGAAGCTTGAAGGCACACCCTCCGATCAGCTTCCGGAAGTTCTGGCGACCGGTCACGGTGATTGCCGCTATGTTTTCATTTCGCTTTCGTCGCGCGATCCGGCCGGGCGCGATGCCGATTATGTCGCCTGGCATTCGCTCGATCACCGGCCCGAGCAATACCGCCTCGAAGGCATCCGCAATTCGCACCGGCTGGTCTCGACGCCGGCAGCCCGCGCAGCGCGGGCAGCGAGTGAGGGGCATTTCGACGCAGTCGATCACATGATGACCTACCAGTTCGCATCGGTTGCCGCGATCCCTGATTTCAGCGAACTCGGCGCGGCGCTCGACCGGGGCGGACGCATGGCGCACCGATTGCCGAGTGTTGGCTATCTGACCGGCGAGACTGCCGGAAAGGCCGCCGCGCCGCGCGCGGTGGCGGGGGCCGATGTCATCCCGTGGCGGCCTTGCCTGGGCATATATGTGGTGTTCGAGGAAGGCCACGCTGATGCCCATGATCTGGTCGATGTGCCCGGCGTCGCAGGCGTGTGGTGGCATCGCGGTGTCGAGGGCAATAACGGTTTCGGTAGCGATTCAGCCGGCAAACAGATGACCTATTGCTATCTCGACGAGGACCCGGTCGCCGCAGCCCCAGCGCTGGGTGAGCGGTTTCGCCAGCGCTGGGCCACCGGCAGGGTCAGGGGCCTGCTGGCGGCACCGTTCTACACGGTGGTCCCGTTCGACTGGGGACGCCATTTGCCCTGACGGCGTTCGGCGGTGCGACACGGCGTTGCGATCCATAGTTAATCCTGTTGATATTAACCTGAACCTGTGGCCTCATCCCTATTCAGGGAATGCGCGTAGAACTTGATTCGTTTGAAGTTCGCTCCGGGGGGCTGGAAGCGTGGCGGGGTAAATTCGATGGGCGTTGTTGAAATTGGTGCAAAGGCTTTCCAGGGGCGCGATTCCGCCTTTGACGGAGAGCATCCCAGGGTGGTGGTCGGCGACATCATGCGCCGTGCCCGGCCCAAGGCCAAAGTGATCACCGTTGCCAATGAAAAAGGCGGCGCAGGAAAGTCCACTGTGGCGTTCCATTTGTGCGTGGCGCTTGCCGATGCTGGCCGCAGCGTGCTGGCCATCGATCTGGATCGCCGGCAGCGGACCCTTTCGCATGCGCTGACCAACCGGGAAGGCACCGCGCGCCGGCTTCAGGTGGCACTGCCGACACCGCGCCATCTGGTCCTGGGGCACGACAGTGGCTCCGTGCTCATGCAGGAAATGTCTCGGGTCGGGCACAATTGCGATACCATCGTGATCGATGCCCCCGGCCATGACAGCCCGATTGCCCGCCGGGCGATCGCCCTTGCCGATACTTTGCTGACCCCGGTCAATGGCTCGTTCGCCGATGTCGATCTGCTCGGCCGGTTCAATCCGGTCTCGATGCGCTATTCCGGTCCCGGCTGTTTCGCCGAGTTGGTTGAAGGCATCCGCAAAGCCCGATTCGAGCTGCGCCAGCCCGCGCTTGACTGGATGGTGGTGCTGAACCGCGTGCGGCGCGGCTCCAGCCGCTGTCAGGCCGATGTCGAACATGCGCTTGAAAAGCTTGAGAAGCATGTCGGCTTTCGCCTGATTCACGGGCTTGCCGACCGGGTCGCCTATCGCGAACTGATCCAGCTGGGCCTCACCCATCTTGATCTCAAGCGGATCCCGCAATTGCCTCGGACGCAATCGGTCGCCCGCGAAGAGATTTTGCGTCTGCGCGACGAAATCTTCAAATCGGCCGCCTTTGCCGATCCCTGCCACGACGATCAGCTGGAATTGATCTGAGGATCCTTTTGGCATTGCGCGGAATCGCGCATTTGCCCCACCAATCCGCCCCCGGGTGAGGGGCGGAATTGGCACGCCGCTCTATCCATCAGGACATGGCCCAAATAGCCGAGCCGCGCCTCACGGCCCCGCGCTTTCTTGTACAGCCGCGCATCGGGATCGGTGGTCGACTGGTGCGTCTCGTTGCGTGCGGCGCTGCGCCGTGAAAATTCACCGTCGGATTGCCGCCGCCCGTCCGCGGCGGGTCCTCGTCGCGCGGCCGGAAGCTCTTCTGACTGGCCCAGGCCTCGAGCAACGTGCCGTCGACCGTGAAGTGTTCGTCGCGACAGCAGCCGCTCGCGTGTCGGCGTGGATCAGCACGGCTCGAAGAACGCCGCCGCGATGTCGCCGTCCAGCAAACGATCGCGATTCTTGCTGAACGTCGTCGGCGACCACACCGCATCATCCATGCCCAGGCCCACAAACCAGCGAAACAGCAGGTTGTAATCCAATTGCTCCATCAACTGCCGCTCGCTGCGAATCGTGTACAGCGCCTGCAGCAGCAACGCCCGCAGCAGCTTCTCCGGCGGAATCGACGGCCGCCCGAAATTGACATACAGCGTGCCGAAGCTGCGGCGACAGATGCTCCAGCGCCCGATCGGTCATCGCGCGCGAATCGCCCGCAACGGATGGTCCGCGCGGCACCCGCTCCTCCGGCGACACGTAGCTGAACATCGATCCCGGCTGCTCGTCGGCTCCACGCATCAGGCGGCTCCCTTCGTCAGTGGGAGCATGGTATACCGATCTGATCGATCGCCTGGCACTTACTTTTTCAGCAGCCTGCTAGAGCCCAGAGTCGAGAGCCAGTACAATTGACTCCCCGTGTCCGAGACCGACGACACCGACCGCGAGCTGAGTCTCCTCGAGGCGGAGCTGAAGCGCCTCGAGGCGGATACAACATGTTCTTCGCGGGACGGCTTCCGAGTCCGCCGTGGGAGACGCGTAGGCCGCGTCGACGCGATGGTCAAGCAGATCGACCGCGGCGCACATCGGCAACTACCGGTGACCGCTTCCGTTTCTCGACGCTGCAGTCCCGCTACTCGACGTTCGTCGACCTCTGGGATCGCGGGCTCCGCGCGCGCGAGGAAGGACGGCCTGGTCCCTTTGCGCAGCCGCGCCCGGTCGCTCGCCGAGAAGCCGAAGGCGGCCGGCCCGAGGATCGCGTTCTGCACGTCACGACGTTCAAGGATCCGCTGAAGGAGATGGACAAGCTCCGCGAGCTCTACGACAGCCTGGCGGAGGCGCGCCGCGAAGTCGGCGAGGAGCCATCCCGTTCCACAAGTTCGCCGACCTGATCAAGACGCAGGTCGAGGACGTTAAAGGAAAAGGGCAGCCCGGAAGTGGCGTTCCGCGTCGCGGTGAAGGACGGCAAGGTCGCGTTCACGCGCGCGGGCGATGAAGGGAACGACCGAGGACGAGCGAAGGGACTGGAGTGGGAAGCCGGGAGTGAAGCCCGGCGCCGCTGGACGGCGCCGGGCAGGTCGTGTAGTGGTTCTAGGGTTTGGTGACGTTCCCTGCCTGCGGACCCTTCGGGCCGTCGACGATTTCGAATTCGACCGCCTGGCCCTCTTCCAGGGACCGGAAGCCGTTGCCACTGATCGCGGAGTAGTGCACGAACACGTCGCTGCCACCCTCGCGCTCAATGAATCCGTAGCCCTTGGCGTTGTTGAACCACTTGACCTTGCCTGTGATACGCATCGTTCTTCTTCCCTGCTTGCTGGGCGGGCCCCTGGCGAACAGCGGACCCGCTGGATCGCGTGCGTCCCGAAGCCGCAGATGAGCTTCGGGGCACAAAAAAAGACCGCGAGTGCTTGCGCGGCCTCGACTGCAACGTCTCAGGGAACGCCCCTCGAACGCAGCCTATGCTAAGCGCCGTCACAGTCGTGTCAAGTCGGCACGGACTGCTGCTCTTAAGTGCCGATATTTCCGCAGTGATGCACCGACGGATCACCATGCCCCGAGCGCTACTGAGCGTGTCGGACAAGTCCGGGCTGGTCGAGTTCGCCCGCGGACTGGCCGCCCGCGGTTTCGAGCTGGTCTCGACCGGCGGCACCGCGAGGGCGCTGCGCAGGCGGGCCTTGCCGTCGTCGGCGTCTCCGACGTCACCGGGTTTCCCGAGATGATGGACGGCCGCGTCAAGACACTGCACCCGAAGGTCCACGGCGGCATCCTCGCGCGCCGCGGCGTACCCGACGATCTCGGCGTCCGCCGCCGCGCACGGCATCGGCCTGATCGATCTGGTCGTCGTCAACCTCTATCCGTTCGTCAAGGCGGCGGCCGAACCCGGAGACGCCGTTCGAGGATCTGATCGAGCAGATCGACATCGGCGGTCCGAGCCTCGTGCGCGCCGCCGCCAAGAATTTCGCGACGTGCTGGTCGTCGTCGTCGCCAGCCGATTACGACGCGGTGCTCGACGCAGCTCGATCGCGCCAGGCGGCCGTCGCGGGAGTTCCGCTTCGACCTGGCGCGCAGCGCGTTCGCGCACACCGGCGCCTACGACACGGCGATCGCGTCGACGCTGGCGACGGTCAGCGTGACGACGGCGGGTTCTCGCGTCGGCGCGAGCCGGCTGCGCCGGCCGTGCTGACGCTCGCCCTGCGCAAGCTGCGCGATCTGCGCTACGGCGAGAACCCGCATCAGCGCGCGGCCTGGTACGCGGATTCGAGCCGGCTCGGCCTCGGCGACGCGCACGTCCTGCAGGGCAAGGAGCTGTCGTACACCAACCTGCTCGATCTCGATGCCGCCGCGCGCATCGTGCTCGAGTTCGGCGAGCCGGCGGCGGCGGTGATCAAGCACACGAACCCGTGCGGCGCGGCGACCGGCGCAGCGCTGCCGACGCCTACGTGCGCGCGCGCGAGGCGGATGCGCTGGCGGCGTTCGGCGGCATCGTCGGGCTCAATCGCGCGATCGACGCGGAGACCGCCGCGCGATCGTGTCGACGTTCATCGAAGCGGTGATCGCGCCGGCGGTCGATGACGAGGCGCGCGCCGATTCTCGCGACGAAAGCCAACATGCGCGTCGTCGACGCGCCGACTTTGCGCAGCCGCTGCGCAGACGGACGCCGGGCGTCGAGATCCGCTCGATTCTCGGCGGCGTCGCTCGTGCAGAGCGCGCGACGCGTCGACCGAAGCGCGCGAGCCGTGGCCGTCCGCCGAGCTTCGCGGTCGTGACGAAGCGCGCAGCCGACGGCGCGAGGAGTGGCAGGCGCTGCGATTCGCGTGGCGCGTCTGCGCGCACGTCAAGTCGAACACCGTGATCTTCACCGCGCGCGGATCGGACGCTGGCGATCGGCGCCGGGCAGATGAGCCGCGTCGATGCGGTGAAGGTGGCGCGGATGAAGGCGGCGGCGATCGGCCGCGACTGCTCGACGGGATCGGTGGCGGCGTCGGATGCGTTCTTCCCGTTCCGCGACGGGCTCGATGCGGTGGCGGCCGCCGGCGCGACGGCCGTCGTGCAGCCGGGCGGATCGGTGCGAGGATCGCGGAAGTGATTGCGGCCGCCGACGAGCACGGCCTCGCGATGGTGTTCACGGGCCGACGGCATTTCAGGCACTGAGGCAATGTCGGCTCCGGGCTCGTGACGGGGTTCAGACTTCTCGGGTCGAGGCACGAATGCAGCAGATTCTGGTCTACGGCGACTCGCTGACGTGGGGCATCGTTCCTGATACGCGGCGGCGGTGGCCGTTCGCCGACGCGCTGGCCTGGCGTCATGGAACGGGCGCTCGTGACGGCTGGTCACGAGGTGCGCGTGATCGAGGACTGCCTGAACGGCACGACGCACGGTGTGGGACGATCCGTTCAAGCCCGGCCGCAACGGACGCGTCGGCCTCGAGCAGCGGATCGAGGTCAACTCGCCGCTGGCGCTCGTCATCCTCATGCTGGGCACGAACGATTTTCAGTCCGATGCACCAGTTCACTGCGTCGCATTCGGCGCAGGGCACGGCGGCGCTGGTGCAGGCGATCCGCCAGGCGCCGATCGAGCCCGGCATGCCCGTGCCGCCGATCCTCATCGTCGCGCCGCCACCGATCCAGGAGCCCAAGGGAGCGATCGCGCCGAAGTTCGCAGGCGCCGCGACGAAGTGCGCCGGCCTGGCCGCCGCGCAAGCTGCCGTTGCGCGCGAGCGCGGGTGCGTGTTCTTCGATGCCGGGACCGTGACGAGCGACGAGCCGTGTCGATGGCGTGCACCTCGACGCGGACCAGCACGAGCGGCTCGGTGTGGCGATGGCGGAAGTCGTGGGCCGATGCTGAAGCGGTCCCGCGCGCAGAGCAGGGAATCTAGTAGCTGACTCATCGCCAGACTCCTGCATACTCTCGGACAACCGCCGATGCGGTGCCACGAGGAGCTCCGTGCCGCCATCCACGACGCCAAGCCCCCGCACGTTCGCGAGTTCACCCCACGCTCAGTGGCCGTCGGCCTGCTCGTCGCGCTCGTCATCGGCGCCTCCTATCCCTACGTCGTCCTCAAGTTCGGCTTCGGTCCCAACATCTCGGTCGTCTCGGCGTTCTTCGGCTTCCTGGCGCTCGGCCTGTTCTCCAAGAACTACAACCGCTGGGAGAACAACATCGTCCAGACCGCCGGCACGACGGCCGGGCAGATCGCGTTCCTGTGCTGGCTGCTGGCGGCGTTCGACATGCTCGCCGCCGAACCGGGCAGCGGCTTCGACGTGCACCTGACGCGCATGCAGACGTTCGTCTGGCTCACGGCGTCCGGCTTGCTCGGCGTGCTGCTCGCCGTGCCGCTGCGCAAGCACTTCATCGTCGACGAGAACCTGCCGTTTCCCGACGGCATCGCCGCCGGCGAGACGCTGATCGTGCTCGACTCGCGCGGGCGCGCAGGCGCGCAAGTCGGCCTTCGCGATGGTCGGCGCGCTCGTCGCGTCCGGGCTGCGTGTTCCTCGCGACGCCGCTGCAGTGGGTCGTGGACACGATTCCGCTCGCCGTCAACGCGTTCTCCGCCGCGTCGGGCTCGGCTTCGGCGTCTCGCTGCTCAGCATCGGCTCGGGCATGATCATCGGCCTGCGCATCAGCGCCAGCATGCTGATCGGCGGCATCGTCGCGTGGGTGCTGGCGCCGCCGTGGCTGCTGTCGCAGGGATGCTCGCCGCCGACGCGCGGCGCGTGGACATCCTGCTGTGGGTGATGTGGCCGGCGGTCGGGCATGCTGGTCGCCGGCGGCATCTGCGCGCTGTTCCTCGCGTGGCGCGTCCTGGTCACGACGTTCCGGTCGCTCCGCCGCCGACGGCGACATGCCGGCGACTTCCCGCTGCGCTGGGTCTGGATCGGGCGCCGGCGTCGAGCGTGTTGCTGGTCGTCGGTGCAGGCGTTCTTCTTCGGCACGCCGGTGTGGCACTCGGTCGCTGGCGATCGCTGCTGTCGGTGCCGCTTGGTGCTCGTGGCCTGCGCGTGCTCGGCGAGACCAACTGGGGCCCGATCAGCACGATGACCAACGTGATGCAGGCGATCTTCGGCGGTCATCGCGCCCGGGCAACCTGCGCGCGAACATGGTCGTCGAGCGGCATCACCGGCGCGGTGGCCGCGGAGTCCGAGGGGCTGATGCAGGACTTCCGTGCAGGTCAACAAAATACGTAACGGAACCAATACACGTAGAAGAA
>CAVTAQ010000005.1:0-95593 GCA_963732725.1 uncultured Alphaproteobacteria bacterium
TTGCCGTATTCCCGCATCCGCGCTTTCCCCTTCTTCTGCTTGTCGAGCAGCTTCTTCTTGCGGCTGATGTCGCCGCCATAGCATTTGGCGGTGACGTCCTTGCGCATCGCCTGGATGGTTTCGCGGGCGATGACTTTGCCGCCGATGGCGGCCTGGATGGGGACCTTGAACAGGTGCCTCGGGATCAGTTCCTTGAGGCGTTCGCACATGTGGCGGCCGCGATCTTCGGCGACGCCGCGGTGGACGATCATCGAGAGCGCGTCGACCGGTTCGTTGTTGACCAGGATCTGCATCTTGACCAGATCGCCTTCGCGCAGGCCGATCTGTTCGTAATCAAAGCTGGCATAGCCGCGGCTGATCGATTTGAGGCGATCGTAGAAATCGAACACCACTTCGTTGAGCGGCAGCTCGTAGCTGACCTGGGCGCGGCCGCCGACGTAAGTCAGCCCGGTCTGCACGCCGCGGCGATCCTGGCAGAGCTTGAGGATGGAGCCGAGGTATTCGTCGGGCGTGTAGATCACCGCCTTGATCCACGGCTCGTCGATCTGTTCGATGCGGCTGGGATCGGGATAGTCAGCCGGGTTGTGGAGCAGGATCTCGCGGGCGTCGTCGGTTTTCGCTTTTGCGCAGCTGGATGCGATAGACCACCGATGGCGCGGTGGTGATCAGATCAAGGTCGTATTCGCGGGTGAGGCGCTCCTGGATGATTTCGAGGTGGAGCAGGCCGAGGAAGCCGCAGCGGAAGCCGAAGCCCAATGCGGCGCTGCTTTCGGTCTCGAACGAGAAGGAGGCATCGTTGAGGCGCAGGCGGCCGATGCTTTCGCGCAGCTTCTCGAAATCTGCCGCGTCGACCGGGAACAGGCCGCAGAAGACCACCGGCTGCACCACCTTGAAGCCGGGCAGGGCCTGGGTCGCGCCCTGTTTCACCGTGGTGATGGTATCGCCGACCTTGGCCTGGGCGACTTCCTTGATCTGCGCGGTGATGAAGCCGATTTCGCCGGGGCCGAGCGCTTCGAGTTGCTCGATCTTGGGGGTGAAGCAGCCGACGCGGTCAATCAGGTGTTCGGTGCCGCCGGCCATGAATTTGACGCTCAGGCCCTTCTTGATGACCCCATCGATGACCCGCACGAGGATGACCACGCCGAGGTAGGGATCGTACCAGGAATCAACCAGCATCGCTTTGAGCGGGGCCTGGGCATCGCCTTTGGGCGGCGGGATGCGCATGACCACGGCTTCGAGCACTTCGGCGATGCCGATGCCCGATTTGGCGCTGGTGAGCACGGCCTGGGAGGCATCGAGGCCGATCACTTCCTCGATCTCGCGGCGGACCTTTTCGGGTTCGGCGGCGGGGAGGTCGATCTTGTTGATGACGGGGACGATCTCGTGGTCGTGTTCGATCGACTGGTAGACATTGGCCAGCGTCTGCGCCTCGACCCCTTGCGCGGCATCGACCACCAGCAGCGCGCCTTCGCAGGCGGCGAGGCTGCGCGAGACTTCGTAGGCGAAGTCAACGTGGCCGGGGGTGTCCATCAGGTTGAGTTCGTAGGTGAGGCCGTCCCTGGCGGTGTAGGAGAGGCGCACGGTCTGGGCCTTGATGGTGATCCCGCGCTCTTTCTCAATGTCCATGTTATCAAGCACTTGCGCGCTCATCTCGCGCTCGGTCAGGCCGCCGGTGAACTGGATCAGCCGGTCAGCCAGCGTCGACTTGCCGTGGTCGATGTGGGCGATGATGGAAAAGTTGCGAATGCGGTCGAGCGATGTAGCCATGATGCCTGCGCCCTAGCCCGACAATCGCCATCCGGCAATCGGCACCGCATCAGCGTTTGCGGCGCGGCACGGGCTTGCGCGCAATCTTGCGCAGTTCGGCGGTCAACCCGGCAATCCCGCTGCTGTAGAGCACCGTCCTTTGCGCCCTGAGTGTGACCACCTCGTCAACCAGCCACCGCCCACCGATGCGCTGGAAGCGGATAGTCTCGCTCGATCCCCATTCGGAGCGAGCCGCAGCCGGAACGGTTATCGTGCTCTCGAATGCCTCCGGCGCAGCGCGGCGCACAGCAGGGCGGGTGCGCTGGATGAATGGCGCAGGTTCGAAAGTCACCGGGTCGAGCAGGAAGGGAACTCCAAGGCAGCCTTGATCCCCGGTCTCCGCATAGGCACCTTCACCGCCATTGGCCTTTGGATCGGCATTCGCAACTGCTGCTTCGCACTGGTCGAGCAGGCCGCGTATTCTCGGGCTGAACAGAGCCTTCCAGTCCTCGCCCCTGGCATCGGCCACCTTGCGGCCGTCGCGCCAGCCATAGATCTTGCCTAGCAACGCGCGGATCGCTTCCTCATCCGCGCTATTCGATGTGGTTAGGCTCGAGGCGTGTCCCCCGGATTTTGCCCGGGAGGCCTGTTCGGATGCGAAGGCGGGAGAGAGCGTGCAGATCTGCCCGTCCAAGGACGTTCCAGCAGAAACATAGGCCTGCCCATTCCAGCGCAGGAAGCGGAAGCAACTGATGCCGGGGCCTCCGATTTCGATGTCTGGCCAGGCAAGTCCGGCGCGTGGATGGAAGCTGGGGATGCCGGTTTCTTCAACCATCAGACGCCAGCCCGCCGCACCAGACGTTACGATCTGGAAGGCTGCGCCGGTATTGCCATAGCATGCAGTGCCGCCGGATTTCACAATCGCCTCTGGCTTGCTGTCGCCATTGAGATCGCGCAGCTCTTCGATTTCGCCAGTGGCCATGCCTTCACAGGTCAGCCAGCTTTTCCCGCGCAACCTATAGCCTGCCGCGCGCATGATCGCAGAGCGGTCGGCAGGGCTCAGACGCTTCGGATCGCCTGGAATGGCAGATATCGAAGAACCTGCGCCTTGCGGGTTTGGAAGGACTTTTGGCGCTATCATCGTCCCGGCCCAGCATCCCGTCAGCGCCTCGCGCATCACCGCACTTGCACCGGCGAGCGACACGCTTCCAAATGCCGCACCGTCGATCGCCAGGTCGGCTCGCTGTCCGCTGGCAATCAGGTCAGGCAAGCGGCCATCGGGCAGCACGGCGCCCCAGATCACCGCGTTTGCGGTCCGTTGAATCGTGATCTGAACGGACTGGCTGCCGACCGTCACGGCCAACCGTGCCGGATTGCGCGCGGGGGTGCGGCGCAGTGCGACAAGCATGAGCGGTTTTCCCTGCGAGCACGACAAGCTCAAGGTGGCAATGTTGCCGGAGCCAGCTGCGCGAACAAATGGTGTGCCCGAGTTGCCGCGCAGCAGTTGCCAGGCGGATGTCTGGGCGAAGGCGGGCGCATGAAGTGCGGAACCCAACCAGACCAGTGCCAGCCAGAAACAATTCCGCATAACGCCCCCTTCGATGAATCGACGCTCCAACGGCAGCTTCAACTGCACTTGCCGCTGCGTCAATCGTCTTGAAGGTGCTGTCCGGTATCGGATCGGCAGGCTGCGGACCAACCGGTCAGCGGTGTTCGCGCACAGACTTGCGGACAGTATCGTTGACCTGGGCGAATTTGGGCAAGGTCAGCTGCATCAGCCCGGGGGCTCCGGCCTGCCCGATCAGGGGATATTTGCCCGGCGGCAGTGCGCCAAGCGGCATGCCCGCGGCGGCGAGCACATAGGGCGAGACCCGGTTGCGGGTGCATAGCCCGCCCGCCCCGTCATCGACCAGCGGCAGCTCAAACTGGAGGCCCTGCATCGAGCCAACCGAACGCTGAACGTCTGCCACCGCCAGCTGACCTTCGCCGAAATCGATGACAAATTTCGTGCCGAGCGGCACGTCGATCAGTCCCTCGATCATGCAGCCCGAGCGCGAGATGTTGCGCATCATCACGTCATAGCGATGGTTCTCATGGATGGCCCCGACCATGCGCAGCACCGTGCGCCGTTCGGCGCGGTATTTGCTGGGCCCTTCCGGCTCGATGATCCATTCACCGCTGGCCATAGCTTCGGCGACAACGTCGATGGGTTGTGGCTGGGCATAGATGTAGCCTTGAATCTGATCGACCTTGAGCTTGCGCATGGTCGCCAGCTCGTCATGCGCTTCGATGCCTTCGGCTGTGGTGTCCATGCCCAGCGCCTGGGCCAGGCTGACCATCGATGTTACGATGGCGGCATTGCGGTTACCGGGCTCATTGATCCCGGTGATGAAGCATTTGTCGATCTTGATCTTGTCGAACGGCGCGCTCCGGAGATAGCCGAGCGAGGAATAGCCGGTACCGAAGTCGTCGAGGGCAAGCCGCACGCCCAGCATCTTGAGCGCCGCGAATTTTTCCGATGTGGCAACCTCGTCAGCCAGAAAGACCGATTCGGTGAGTTCCAGTTCGAGTCGCGAAGGCGCCAGTTCGGAGGCGGCAAGGGCCTGGGTGACCGTTGAGGCAAATCCCGGATTGGAAAACTGGATGGTCGAAACGTTGACCGCCACGCGCACGCCGCCGGGCAGCTGCGCCGCATCGACGCAGGCCGTCTTGAGCGCCCAATCGCCCATCGACGCGATCAGCTTGGTTTCCTCGGCAATGGGAATGAAGATGTCGGGAGAAATATCGCCAAGCTCCGGATGGCTCCAGCGCATCAAGGCCTCGAGCCCGATGACCTTGTTGGTCTTGGCATCAACGATCGGCTGATAGGCGAGGTAGATCTCGTCCCTGGCAAGGGCGTCGCGCAAATCTTCCTCGATCTGCTTGCGGCGCTCGGCCTGGCTGTGCAGATCGCTCGAATAGAAGCGGAACTGTCCGCGTCCGCCACCTTTTGCGGCATAAAGCGCCAGATCGGCGCTGCGCACCAGATCGTCGGCCTCGATCCCGTCGAACGGGGCAATCGCTATTCCGACCGAAGCACCGATGATGCAGCGGCTGCCATCGATCGAATAAGGCTGCGAGACAATCTCGATGATCTTGCGGCCGATATCGCCGAGCCGCCCGCGATCCTCGATATCGGGCAGCATCACCTGGAATTCATCCCCGCCAAGCCGGCCGATCTCGCACTTTTCGGGCATGACTTGCTGCATGCGCTGGGCGACCTGCTTGAGCAGTTCGTCGCCTGCCTGGTGACCCATGGTATCGTTGACCTGTTTGAACCGGTCGAGATCGATCATCATCAGCGCGCAGTTGCGCTTGGCGGACTTGTAGGCGAGCAGGGTCGAGCTCAGGCGCTTGCCCATCTGGTGGCGATTGGCGAGCCCGGTCAGCGAATCGTACATTGCAAGGCGCGAGGCATCGAGCTGGCGCTGGCGCGAATCGGTGATGTCGGTGCCATTGCCAAGGTAGCCTGTGAAATTTCCCGAGCCGGTAACCTGGGGGCGGCCCGAAATTGCCCACCACACTTCGGCGGCACCGATCGCGGCGCGCACCGGCAGTTCCGAAAAGGTCTTGTGGGTGCCGAAAATCAGCGGCAGCGTGCGCTCGGTCCGGTCGGATTGATTCTGTTCGAGAATGAACAGCGTGTGGAAGGGTTGACCGGTCAGGTCCTCGCGGCGTTTGCCCAGCTTTTCGGCGATGGCGCTCGAGATATAGACGATCCGGCCGTCTGCGTCGGTCGACCAGAACCAGCCAAGCCCGGAGCTTTCGTAGTCCCGGAGCAGCAGAACTGCCTGCTGCTGTTCACTGCGCGAGAGAGGGGCGGCGGACGCAGCACGACCGGACTTACCGCCCAGCATGTCGCGCAAACGACCAATTCCCGTTCCCGAATTTCCTGACACTAACCTTGGTTCCTGTTGGACTGCGCCCTGGATGAGTTAATTGCACCCTAGCCAATTGTGGTTACCGAAACGCTAAGTACCTTCCCAGATCGCCAGAATTCAGCGCCATTCTGGAGGAGTTTATCCTTGCTTGCGGAGCATGCCGGGTTCGAATGCAGGGCGCTGGCCATCAGCATTGTCGTTGCTATCGGCCAATATGTCGTATGCGCTGGGCAAATTCGACGCCCATGCGCCCCTCCTCGCTCCATCGCGTAGTTCCCTTGATGGGCCGACCACCTGCAATCCGTATGGAGAAGACGGTTCCGGATGGCACGCTCCACAGGCCTTCGATCATGGCACCGCTCGATGAGATGTTGCGGATCGTGCCGGTGTACTGTTGGTCGCCATGCTCAAGAATGGCCTTGCGCAGGGTCGTCTGGCGGCTGGCGCGGGCCGAGCGCGGTCCCTGGGCAATAGCTCTCAGGCCGTTTTCAAGACGTTCGGTGGCTGCTGCAAGGCTCAGCGGCTTTTCGTAGATATAACCCTGGATATGGCTGCACCCGAGAACGCGGACCAGTTCAAGTTCGTCGAGCGTCTCAACCCCTTCAGCAGTGGTTTCCATGCCCAGCGCTTCGGCCAGGCTGACAATCGCGGCAATGATCGCGCCGTTGCGGCTGCCCTTCATTGTCGCGCCGCGCACGAAGCTCTGGTCAATCTTGATCTTGTCGAAAGGCGCCTTCTTGAGATAGCCGAGCGAGGAAAATCCAGTGCCAAAGTCATCGAGGGCGAGCCGCACACCCACCCGCTTGAGTGCCGCAAACATCGCATCGGTGCCTGAATCGTCGTTGAGGAAGACGCTTTCCGTTATTTCGAGTTCGAGCCGGACGGGATCGATTTGCGCCGCGGCGAGCGCACTGGTGACGATCGCTGGCAGTGCCGGATTGGCGAATTGCAGCGGCGAAACGTTCACCGCGACCCGCACTTCTTCCGGCCACCTGGCCAGATCCATGCAGGCCGTGCGCAATGCCCATTCTCCGATCGAGGCGATCAGGCCCGCCTCTTCTGCAATAGGCACGAATTTGGCGGGTGAAAGGAAGCCGTGCACCGGATGGTTCCAGCGCAGCAATGCTTCAAATCCCGAGATCTTCTCGGTCGCGGTGTTGACCACGGGCTGGTAGTAGAGTTCCAGGCCGCCCTGTTGCAGCGCCTCGCGCAAGTCGTGTTCGAGCTGACGCCGCTCTTCGGCATCAGCATGCAAATCGGCAGCATAAAAGTGGTGGCGACCCCGCCCCGCGTCCTTCGCGGCATAAAGTGCCAGGTCGGCATTGCGGATCAGTGCTTCGGAGGTAACCCCGTCATCGGGAGCCAGGGCAATTCCGATCGACACCCCGATAACCACACTTGCGCCTTCGATCGAGTAGGGCTGCGACAGGTTTTCGATGATCTGCCGCGCCAGGTCAGCCAGTTCCTCGCGCCGGTGATGCCCGGGCAAAACAACTTTGAACTCGTCGCCGCCCAGCCGCCCAACCCGGCCAATCTTGCCAACGGTCCTTTCCAGCCGCTGGGCGACCTGCATCAGCAGCGCATCGCCTGCCGGATGGCCCATTGTATCGTTGACCTGCTTGAACCGGTCGAGATCGAGCAGGAAGATCGCACAGGCGCGCTGCTCTTCGCGCAGGGCGTTGAGTATCTGCTCGAGCGTCTGCGACATCTGGAACCGGTTGGCGAGGCTGGTGAGCGAATCATAATGGGCCAGCCGCGTTTCGCTTTCCTGCGCGCGCTTTTTCTCCGTCAGATCGGCGCCCGATCCTCTGAAGCCCACGAAATTTCCGAAACTGTCGTGGATCGGGCGCCCGGAGACAGACCACCAGCGCTCATCTTCATCCTGAACCGCTGCCCTGACCGCCAGATCGTTGAAGGATGATCGCGCCGAAAGCTGGAATTGCAGCGTGCGTTCTGCTTCAGCCGCTGCAGCACCGAGCACGAACAGATCGGTAAACGGCTTGCCGAGCAGAATCTCGACACTTCGGCCCAGCACTTTGCCAACTGTGGGCGAGACATAGGTCAGACTGCCTCGCCGGTCAGTTTCCCAAAACCAGCCCAGCCCCGACTGCTCGTATTCGGCGAGCAGCCTTTCCGCCCGCCTCCGCTCGCGTTCGAATACCCGGCGGCGCTCGCCTTCCTCCCGGTCGCGTGCGGACCGCCGGCGAATTGAAACCATGGCGGAAGTCGCAGCGATTGCCAGTAGCAGAATGGCGAAGGCCTCACCCGACAGGATCGCCGCCGGTGTCCACATGACAAGTCTTGCAGCAATTTCGGCCTTGAGCCTTCCGCCCTGCACGGTCGAAACGATCCCGCCAGTCACCAGCAGCACACCGCCGATTTCGATCCAGTTCAGAGCTTTCTCGAATGCTGCCCAGCCTGAAACGGCGAAGCCATAAAGCGCCATTGGCAGAAACACGCACAGGGTTGCCGCCGCAATTTTCTGCCATGTTGTCCGGTCGTCGGCCCGCTCGAATCTGGCGAGCGCGGGTGAAAGCTGGGGGAGCAGCAGCGCAGCGATACCTGCGGGCCAGATCCACACCGGCGGAAATGTTTGCGACAGGCCAAAAAGCAGCACGAATCCGCACAGCATGACTGCCGACATGAGGCGCCAGTCCGGATCGATCAGGTAGAGATTCCGGTCTTCGCCAGGAGCCAGCACACGCGGCGGCCTGCTGCGTCCAGGGTCGGATTTTCCGGGCGGCGATCCGGACCCGGCCGGCGCAGGCACGTCAAGGGCGCGCACTTCGTCGTGCGCGGCTGCATCCCTGCCCGCTGTCGCTCTACTGGCCATGCCAAACCATAGTCCGGGCCCAATTGAGAAACGGTTAAGTATGCCTGTTCATGGGAAAATGTTCATGGCAGCTGGCTTCGCGCCAGATTTTCACTTGCACAATCCTGCAAATCCGTAATGTGCTTGAGGAGCATTCAAACGGAGCGGCCTGCAAGAGGCCGGGGGGAGCGGAGCCTTGCGGCATATTGCGATCATCGGTTCAGGCCCGGCAGGGTATTACACGGCCGAAGCCGCGCTCAAATTGTGGGGCGAAGAAGTGCGGGTCGATATATTCGACATGCTTCCAGTACCATACGGGCTGATCCGGACCGGGGTCGCCCCTGATCACCAGTCGATCAAAGCGGTTTACCGCCGCTACGAGACGACCAACCTCTCGGAATCCGTGCGCTTTGTCGGAAATGTCATGGTCGGCCGGGACATTTCCATCGCCGAGCTGCAGGGGCTCTACGACGCCGTTGTCCTCGCCACCGGCGCGCCGCACGACAAGCCGGTCGGCATGCCGGGAGAGAACCTCGGCAATGTCTTCGGCAGTGCCGCATTCGTCGGCTGGTACAACGGCCATCCCGATTTTGCCGATATCGGCCCTGATCTGTCGGGCAAGAGCGCCGTGGTCATCGGCAACGGCAATGTCGCGCTCGACGTCGCGCGGATTCTTGCCAAGACCCGCGCCGAATTCGATGGCAGCGATATCGTCAACCACGCGCTCGACATTCTCGACGGCGGAAAGCTGGAGCAGATCACCATTCTCGGCCGACGCGGTCCGCATCAGATCGCGATGACGCCGAAGGAGCTGGGCGAACTCGGCCATCTCCAGCGCGCCTGCCCCCGTGTCGATCCCGCCGACTTGCCCGACGAAGGCGACGATGCCCTGCTCGAACCCGGTCAGCGCAAGTCGGTCAACCATTTGCGCAGTTTCGCCGCGATCCCTGAAAGTTATCGCGCCGACAAGGCCATCGATCTCGAATTCGATTTCTTTGCCGCGCCCCGGGCTATCCTTGGCAATGCCGAAGGCAAGGTCGAAGCGGTCGAGATCGAGCGCACCCGGCTGGAGAACGGCAAGGCAGTTGGCACCGGGGAGATTTACACTATCCCTGCCAGCGTCGTGGTGATCTGCATAGGCTATCAGTCCTCGCCTATCGAAGGCGCGCCATTCGACCAGGAAGCCGGCCGCTTCGCCAATGACGATGGCCGCGTCCTGCCGGGGCTCTACTGCGTCGGCTGGGCCAAGCGCGGGCCTTCGGGCACCATCGGCACCAACAAGCCCGACGGCTTCGGCATCGTCGAACTGATCGCAGCCGATGTGGGCGCCAAAGTCATTGGGGGCAGCGGCAAGCAGGGCCGCCCCGGCTTCGATGCCCTCGCCGAGGCGCGCGGGCTCAAGGTGGTCACCTTCCGCGACTGGAAGAAGATCGAGGAAGCCGAAAACGCCCGGGCACGCGATGGCGCGCCGCGGGAGAAATTCGTGCGGGTGGATGAGATGATCGGAGCGCTGGGCAAATAGGGTCTGCCCCTGTTTAACGCGCCCGCGACCTCACACCCGCATCGGCATCAGCACATAGAGCGCAGGGCTCTTGTCGTCCTGGCGGATCAGCGTGGGCGCACCGGCGTCGGCCAGGTGCAGTTCCACCGTATCCCCTTCGATCTGACCGAGAATGTCCTTGAGGTAATTGGCGTTGAACCCGATTTCGAAGCCTTCCGACCGGTAATCGGCAGGAACTTCCTCTGCGGCGGTGCCATTGTCGGGCGAAGTTACCGATAGCGTCACCCGGTCATTATCCAGCGCCATCTTGACCGCGCGGGTCTTTTCGGTCGCGATGGTGGCGACGCGGTCAACCCCTTGCCACAGGCTCTTGGGATCGATCTTGAGCAGCTTGTCGTTTCCGGTCGGGATAACGCGCGAATAGTCAGGGAATGTGCCGTCGATCAGCTTGCTGGTCAGCACCACGCCGTTTTCGCCGCCTAGGGTGAAGCGCACCTTGGAGGCGGAAAGATCGATTTCGACATTGGTATCGAGCGCTTCTTCCAAGAGCTTTCGGAGCTCAGCGACGCACTTCCTCGGCACGATCACATCCGGCATGCCTTCAGCCCCATCGGGCCGCTTGAGCGTGAAGCGGGCCAGCCGGTGGCCATCGGTGGCGGCGGCCTTGAGTTCTTCGTCAGCGACATGGAGGAAGATGCCATTGAGATAGTAGCGGGTCTCTTCAGTCGAGATCGCGAAACGGGTGCGATCAATCAGCTGGGCGAGGGTGGCCGCAGGCAGCTCGAAACTGGTTGGCAGATCGCCTTCAACGATCATGGGGAAGTCGTCGCGCGGCAGGGTTGGCAGCGAGAAGCGGCTGCGGCCTGCCTTCACCGTCATCCGGTTTTCGGAAACTTCGAGGCTGACCTGGCTTCCATCGGGAAGCTTGCGCGCGATGTCGAACAGCAGGTGCGCGGAAACCGTCGTCGCGCCAGCGCTTTCGACCGAGACCGCACCCATGGTTTCGACCACCTGCAGATCGAGGTCAGTCGCCATGACCTTGACCGTGCCGCCCGCCGCAGCCTCGATCAGCACGTTCGAAAGGATCGGGATGGTGTTGCGCCGCTCGACGACCGACTGGATGTGAGAGAGACAGCGCAGCAGCGTCGCGCGTTCGATGGTGGCCTTCATGGTCGCGTCGTGTCCCCCTTGATCGGCACGGACTCGTTCCCTGCCGCAAATTCGGACCATCTTCCTTAACGCCGGGCGCGGCCTCGGCAAGCGGGAACTTTGCGGCTGGGGAAAAATCGAAAGCATAGAATGAGAGCGAGTGTGCCAAATTGCGATTTCGCCGGGATCGGCAGGTCTGCATGCGTGTCCGCGAAGCCCTGAAGCGGCGTTAAACCAACAGTAACCATGTCGGCTAACCGCTTGGTTCCCAAATCAGGACTATTGGCCCGGTCGCGCTGGAACTGCCGCAGGTTGTGCTGCGGAAGCAAGGCGCAAACGGGATCTGCAATCGAGAACGATCGGCGCGATCACTCAGGGCGCCGCATCAAGGGGAATAAACTGATGAAAAAGCTACTTTTGGCCGCTGCGGCCATCGCTCTGTCAACCGGCACGGCTCACGCAGCAAACCAGGGCACGCTGGGCGCAACGTCGACCGGCGACATCACGATCACCGCTTCAGTTCAGGCGCGCGTGCGCATCACCGGGCTGGCCGACGTCAGCTGGACCAACCAGGATCCGGGCACTGCAGCAACCAATGCCCAAGACGTGTGCGTGTGGAGCAACACCTCGACCAAGGGCTATACGGTGACGGCTCGCGGTGATGGTGCATCGAATGCCTTCACTCTCGCCAATGGTGCGCTGACCGTGCCCTATTCCGTGCAGTGGAACGCCTCAGCTGGCCAGACCACCGGTACCGCGCTGACAACCGGTTCGGCCAGCGGCACGCTGACTTCGACCGCAGCAACCAACCAGACCTGCACAGCCGGTGAATCAGCGAGCCTGGTTGTCGGCATCAGCGCCGCAGACCTTGGCGGCATGCAGGCTGCCACGTCCTACTCCGGCGTCCTGACCCTGGTGGTCTCGCCGGTCTGATCCGGATTGCATTGGGGAGGTCCCCGCAGGTACTGCGGCGGCCTCCCTGAAATCCCGCTCGAACTCACGGGATGGCCTTACTACAGGCCGAAACATGCTTACCCGATCTTAACCTTAATCGTTGAAAAGTCCTCACCATGGGGACCGGGTTTTTCCTTATAATGCCAGAAAGGCGATTGGTGCGGTGGCTCAGCGGAGCTTTGCTGCTTCTATCGCCTGCTTGTGTGCAGGCTCAGGAACAGGCCCGCATCACCAGCCTGGCCGACGTCGCCTTTGGCACCATTGGCAACTTCACCAGCGACCAGTCGATCGCGCGGGATGTCTGCATCTACAGCTCGACCGACCGCTACAGCGTCACCGCCCGCGGCAGTGGCACCGCCAATGCCTTCACCCTGGCTTCGGGCACGAACAGGCTGGCCTATGAAGTGCAATGGGCCGATTCGGCAGGCCAGACCGCAGGTACGACCCTGTCTCCCAATGTCGCGCTGAGCGGCCAATCGACATCTTCGATATTTGGAACAGCTTGCATCTTCGGCATCTTCCGAACGGCAAGCCTTATCACCATTCTGCGCGCAAGCGCGCTGAGTACGGCGGCGGCCGGCAACTATACCGGCACCCTCACACTCATCATCGCGCCGACCTGAGGCCACTGCAATGGGTCGAACGGGCTTCAGGGCAGGATCTATCCGCTCCGCACCGGGGTTGCTCACTCTGGCAGCGCTGCTGCTGGCTGCATCGGCGATCCCGGCCCTGGCAGCCGATGAGCGCGAGAGCGCCGACAAGCGCCAGATCGCGCGGATCGAGGTTGGCGAACCGGAGGGATTTTCCGCGCTGACCAAGCCGCAATCGGTTCTGGCTGACATCTGGTTCGGCGGCAAAAGGCTTGGCGAGGCGATGGTGCGGTTTCAGCCCGGTTCTCTGCGTTTCGAGGATCCGGCAGCGGTCGCCGCGCTGATCCCCACGCTCAGTGACAAGCCAGCGGTGCTGCTGGCCCTTTCCGACAATGCACTTGCCGCCAATGCCGACCTGGTGTGCATGCCGGGCGCCGATGCCGCGCGCTGCGGCAGGCTCTCGCCGGAAGTGGCCGGGGTCATTTTTGACGAGGGCCGCTTTCGCGCCGACCTGTTCGTCAACCCCCGCCTGCTGGAGCGCACCGCCGCAATCCGCGAACAATATGTAGAACGCCCGCAGGCCGGGCTTTCCGTGGTCGATTCGGTTTCGGCAGTGGTTTCCGGAGCCGGCAACGGCGAGCGGTTCTACAACGTCCAGAACCGCCTGATCCTGGGCAGCTCGGAAGCGCGGCTGCGCGCTGAAACTGCCTATGCCTCCGAATTCGGTGTCCAGGCTGACAGGCTGGTGATCGAGCTCGACAAGCCGGGCAAGCGCTATTCTGCCGGTGCCTTCTGGACGCCGGGCACCGACATGGTGGTCCGCCGCAAGATGCTAGGTCTGGGGGTCGAAACGCAGTTCGACACCCGGCTCGACAAGGATGCGATGCGCGGAAATCCGATCACGGTGTTCCTCAGTCAGCGCGCCAAAGTTGATATCGTGCGCGATGGACGGGTGATCGCCACCCGGTTTTACGAGGCCGGAAACCAGGGGCTGGATACCAGCGCCTTGCCAGATGGTTCATACGAGGTCGTCCTGCGGATTGTCGAAGCAGGCGGCGGCGTGCGCGAAGAGCGGCGCTTCTTTACCCGCAATCGCCAGATTGCACCGGTCGGCCACGCAATCAACTTTGCTTATGCCGGTGTGCTTGTTGACGATTTCAGCCGCCAGTTCCTTGCCCCCACAGGAACGCCCTTCGTACAGGTCGGCACGGCGCGCCGCCTTGGTCCGCGACTGGCCTATGATCTGACGGTCATGGCAACCGATGAGGCGGTGCTTGGCCAGGCGGGCATCACCTTGCTCAGCCAGCCGGCCCAGTTTCGGCTGGCCGGACTGGCATCGTCGAACGGATCGCTTGGCGGACTGTTTGGCGTGTCCTCAACCGGCAACTCACGGTTCAACTTCGATTTCGAGCTGCGCCATGTCGGGGCCGGGCATGCAGCCCCTTCGCTGCTTGCCGCACCGGGCGCTGGACTGTCGCCATTCGGGTTTTCGGGTATCTATGGGGTAGACCAGGCGCAATTGCCGGTCGCCCGCGCAACCTTCACCCAGATTTCTGGCAGCGCCGGTTACAGTTTCAATCGTGCTCAGATCGGCCTGGCCGGAACCTGGCGGCGCGAACAGGGGTTGGCCGACTACTACAGCATCGGCCCGTGGCTGCGCGCCGAGCTGCTCCGCAAGGGGCCATGGCAGGTTTCGCTGAGTGGCAACTATTCGGCGACAAGCTATGGCAATTCCGGTTTCGTGGGGCTGGGTCTGCGGCTGCTTGGCCCCAGCGCCAGCCTGGCCGTCGAAGGCGGCATGCGCACCCGCCGGTTCGAAAACGCCGACCGCGAAACCGATTTCGTGGGCTCGGTTTCCGGCTCCTGGCAGCGCACGAACCCGGCTGGCGTCGATATCGAGCTGGGCGCCGGCTACGAACACGATCTCGATCGAAACCTGCTGCATGGCCGCACGCTGCTGCGCGCACGCCAGGCGCAGCTGACCGGCGAAATCTCCCACAACCTGGAAGGTATTGGCGGCAGTACCCAGTATGGCATCGGCCTGCAGACCACGCTGGTTGCCAGCGGCAGCGGGGTCTCGCTCGTCGGGCGCGATCCCAATGAAAGTACGGTGATGGTCGATATCAACGGTGCCCCGCCCAACAGCAGCTTTGAAGTGCTGGTCAACGATGCCCCGTCGGGCACAGTGCAAAGCGGCGAGAAGCTTTCGCTCGCCCTGACCCCCTACCGGCAATATGACGTGCGCATCCGACCGACCGGCGATGCGCTGCTGCATTATGACGGCTCAGCGCGGCGGGTCGGGCTCTACCCCGGAACCGTTGCCAGACTGGAATGGTCCGCGCGGAAGGTGCACGCGATGTTCGGCAGGCTTGCCTATTCGGGCGGCGAGCCGGTTGCTGGCGCCAGCATCCGCACCGAAGGCGGCATCGGCCAGACTGACGACAACGGTTATTTCCAGATAGAAGCCGCCGAAGGCGCTGCGCTCGATGTGTCGCTGCCGAACGGACGTTCATGCCGGGTCCAGCCACCGCAAGTAGAGGCGGCCCATGGATATGCCGCGATCGGAACGCTTACTTGCGACGTGCCGCTGCACAGCGGACCTTACATTATCGCGGCCCGGATCGATGACTAGTTACAAGGAAATACAGATGTTTGCCACACATGCCCCATCACCGCGCCGGCGTCGCCCGATCCAGGGACTGCTTGCCCTGCTTGCCGCATTTTCCGCGAGCGCACCCGCGCAGGCCGATATCGTGCTGAGCCAGGTGATCGTCGACATGCAGCCGGGCAAGCCGGGTCACGACGATATCGAAGTGTGGAATGCCGGCAAGGAACGCGCCTATGTTGTCGCCGAACCTTCCGAGGTGCTGCGCCCAGGCCTTGCCGACGAAAACCGGCAGGCAAGTATCGATCCGGCGGTTTCCGGATTGCTGGTCACTCCGCAGCGCATGGTGCTGGAACCGGGCCAGCGGCGCATTCTCCGCGTCTCGGCAGTGGCGCCGCGCGGTGATGCCGACCGGATATACCGCGTACTGATCAAGCCGGTTGCCGGAGCGCTCAATGCCGAGGCTACTTCGCTCAAGGTGTTCGTCGGCTACGATGTGCTGGTGCTCTACAGGCCGCGCAGCATCTCAGGCACGGTGACCGCAAGCCGCACCGGCCGCCGCATAAGCTTCCACAACGCGAGCAACACCGCGCAGGAAATGTTCGACGGCAAGCAGTGCGACAGCGCAGGGAAGAATTGCAAAACCCTTCCTTCCACCCGGCTCTATGCCGGTGCCGACTGGCAGCAGGACCTGCCTTACGACACCCCGCTGGAATACCGGGTCGCCAGCGGAAATGGTTCAACCGTGCAGTGGTTCAGGTAAGGAGGATCAATGCCCGCAGGCCAGTGCGGCGACCACATCTTCCAGACGGGCCGGATCGCCGATCGCCAGCACATCGCCCTGCGAGCCGGCATGCAGCGGCTCTCCGTTCCAGTCGCACATGAGGCCGCCTGCCCCTTCGACAACCGGCACCAGCGCGGCCCAGTCGTGCAGTTTGAGATTGGCCTCGCAAACCACATCGATATGGCCCGAGGCCAGCAGGGCATAGTTGTAGCAATCCCCGCCCATAACCATCCGGCGGTGATCGGTCTGGGCCGCCAGAGCCATGAAGTGGCCGCCCTGGTGATCATCGAAATAGTGCGGCCCGGTCGTAGCCAGCGTGGCTTCGCCCAGCGCGGTGCAGATGCGGGTCCGGGCGGGCTTGCCGTTGAGCATTGCGGGATGCCCGGTCGCACCGATCCAGCGTTCGCCCAGGATCGGCTGGTCGATCACCCCCAGCACCGGCCAGCCATCGGCCACCAGCGCGATCAGGGTGCCAAAAATCGGCCGTCCGGCCATGAACGAGGTGGTGCCATCGATCGGATCTAGCACCCAGGTGCGCCCGCTTGAGCCGCTCTCCTCGCCAAACTCCTCGCCGATCACACCGTCGCGCGGCACCTCGGCCTTGAGTATCCGGCGCATCGCCTCTTCGGCAGCGCGATCGGCAAGCGTGACCGGCGAGGCATCGCTTTTACGCTCCGCGGAAAAATCGCCCCGGAAATAGGGGCGTATCGCCTCTGCCGCAGCTGTGGCGAGGCGATGGGCAAGGGCGATGTCGTTTTCCAGCTTCATGCCAGCTCTGTGCCCGCCGCATTTGACATTGGTCAACCCCGTCCTTTCGGTGCAGACATATACAATTTGCTGGACGGGGCGATTGGCGGCAGGCCATAGGGGCCGGGTCAACCGGGTCGAAAACGGGGGGCAGATGGGCAAAAAAAGCCGTCCAGGAGTGGATCGGGCGATCGCACCGGCAAGCGGCACGACCCGCGATGGGCAACCGCTTGCGCATAATCGCGCGCCTGCGGCCGATCTGGCGCCGTGGGTTGCGCGGGTCTATGCCACCGTGATCAATGCACCGGCCAACTATCGCATCGCCTGCGGCCTGTTCAACGATCACCCGGCAATTCGCATACAGCTGACCGGTGAGTGGTCTGCCGATACGGCCGAAGGCGAACTCAACCTGGGTCCTTCGGCACTGCTTTTCGGGCCTCAAAGCCATCGCATGCCGATCACTGCAACCGGCAGTTTCATCAGTATCGGGGTGGCATTGCGGCCCGGTGCGCTGCATGCGCTCTATGGCCTTTCCGCCGACAAGTTTGCGGACCGCATCGCCGATTGTTCGGTTCTGGGGCTTAACGGCCCGGATCTGCTCGCCAGCTTCGATCCCCAGGGCGATCCCGATGAATGGCTGGTGATGCTCGAAAACATGATGCGCGATCATGTCCGCCTGGCGAAGCGCAAATTGCCCGATCCGGTGACCGTGCGCTTCGAGGAACTGGCATTTACCGATCCCACCCGCAACATCGCCGAATTCGCCCGCGATTGCGGCATCGGCCAGCGGCGGCTCGAAAGGCTGGTGCGCCGCGATTTCGGCTTGCCCCCCAAGCAGACCCTTATGCGCGCCCGCGGGCTCGACATGGCGAGCTTTCTGCGCGGTGTCGCCGATCTCGACGAGGGCGACGATCTGGTGCTGCGCTATTACGACCAAAGCCACCTGATCCGCGAATTCATGGACCTTTTCGGCATGGGTCCCAAGCAGTTCACCGAACTGCCACAGCCGATACTGACGCTGGGGCTGGAGACTCGCCAGGCGCGCAGGCTCGAAGCGATCCAGCGCATACCTCCCGGAGCACCCCCGCCCTGGGAGAAGAACGCGATAAGGGTGGGCGGCCTCAATCGAACAGTGAGCTGACCGAGCTTTCATCGGCGATACGGCGGATGGCCTCGCCGATCAGCGGCGCGATACTGAGGATCCGGATGCTCTTTGATGCCAATGCGGCTTCCGTCGGCAGGATCGAATCGGTGATCACCAGCTCCTTGAGCGCCGAGGCGTTCACCCGCTCTACCGCCTTGCCCGACAGAACACCGTGGCTGATATAGGCCGAAACACTGGTGGCGCCCGCGCTCATCAGCGCTTCAGCGGCATTGCACAGGGTGCCGCCCGAATTGATGATATCGTCGATCATGATGCAGGCCCGGCCCTTGACGTCGCCGATGATGTTCATCACCTCGCTTTCGCCGGCCCGCTCGCGCCGCTTGTCAACAATCGCGAGCGGCGCATTGTCGAGCCGCTTGGCCAGTGCACGCGCGCGCACCACGCCGCCGACATCGGGCGAAACCACCATCAGATCCTGCCCACGATAGTGCTCCTGAATATCCGCTGCCATCACCGGCGCGCCGTAGAGATTGTCGGTGGGGATATCGAAGAAACCCTGAATCTGCCCGGCGTGCAGATCGACAGCCAGCACCCGGTCGGCACCTGCCGTGGTGATGAGGTTGGCCACCAGTTTGGCCGATATCGGGGTGCGCGGGCCGGGCTTGCGGTCCTGCCGGGCATAGCCGAAATAGGGCATCACCGCCGTGATCCGCTTGGCCGACGCCCGGCGCAGGGCATCGATGCAGATCAGCAGCTCCATCAGATTGTCGTTGGTAGGAAAGCTGGTCGACTGGACCACGAACACGTCTTCGCCGCGTACGTTTTCGTGGATTTCGACAAATACTTCCTCATCGGCGAACCGGCGTACGCTGGCATCGGTCAGCGGCAAATCCAGATAATCCGCGATTGCTCGCGCAAGCGGCAGATTGCTGTTGCCGGCCATGAGTTTCATTTGTGAAGCCTTTCCCGCGCGATGCCCGCCGGAGCCTTTAGCCCGGAGTCTACGGCAATGCAATATCGGCGCGCCATCTGGCTGGTGAATGCGCATTCAATTCTTGGCGGACAACACCTGCCCGACCTTGTCGCCGATCTGCTGCACCGAAAACGGCTTGGGCAGGAAATGGACGTTCTCGATGTCGATCTGTTCGCGCAATTGTTCTTCGGCATAGCCCGACATGAACAGCACCGGCATGTCCGGCGCGAGCTTGCGGATTGCGCGGGCCATGGCCGGGCCGTCCATCGAGGGCATGACCACATCTGAAACCACAAGATCAAATTCGCCGCCTTGTTCGACCTTTTCCAGGCCCTCCTCGCCATCGCGCGCGGTGGTTACGGTATAGCCCGCCCGCACCAGCGCCCGCTCGGCGACAAGGCGGACCGGGTCTTCGTCTTCAACCAGCAGCAGGCGTCCGCCGCCAGCCCACTGGCTTGTGGGAGCATCGGGCAGGGCGGCCCGCGAAACTTCGGGTTCGCCATGATGAACCGGCAAGTAGACTGTAAAGCGCGCGCCCCGGCCGGGCACGTTTTCGGCGAAGATGAAGCCTCCAGACTGCTTGACGATCCCGTAAACCGTCGAAAGGCCAAGACCGGTGCCTTTGCCCATTTCCTTGGTGGTGAAGAACGGCTCCCAGATCTTGCCCAGATGATCCGCCGGAATGCCGGCGCCGGTATCTTCGACCACCAGCGCGGTATATTCGACATGCGGCATCACTTCGTTGCGCATTGCCCGGACATCGGCTGGCGTAATGCGCCTGGTAGTCAGCGAGAGCTTGCCACTGCCATCGCCCTTCGCCTGCATGGCATCGCGGGCATTGACCGCTAGATTGACGATCACCTGCTCCAGCTGGCCCGGATCGGCGCGCACCGGCCCAAGATCGCGATCGTGGCGCACCAGCAGCTGGATCTTTTCGCCGATCAGCCGGTTGAGCATCTGCGATATTTCGCTGACCACATCGGGCAGCTGCAGCACCACGGGGCGCAAAGTCTGCTGGCGCGAGAATGCCAGGAGCTGGCGGGTGAGGCTGGCGGCGCGGTTGGAATTGGCCCGGATCTGCTGGATATCGTCATAGTCCGAATCGCCAGGCGTGTGGCGCAGCAGCATCAGGTCGCACGTTCCCAGGATGGCGGTGAGAACATTGTTGAAATCGTGCGCTACCCCGCCCGCCAGCTGGCCCACGGCCTGCATCTTGGTTGCCTGGGCTACCTGCCGCTTGAGCCGGGTTTCCTCCGAAGAGTCGGTAAGCCCCAGCAGCACCGCCGCTTCGCCAAGTCCGCGCACGCCGGCAAGGCTGAGAGAAACCGGCTCGTCACTCTGGTCCTTGAGACGGATGGCGATATCGCCCGAAGCGGCCGGCCCCTGGCCAAACCGGCGGATAGCATCGGAAACCGGGCCCTTGTCTTCCTGAACGACCAGATCGGTTGGATAGGTCGGCGGGGCCTGCCCTTCGCGCAGCGCGGCGCGCATGAATGCGGCATTGGCAAACAGGATGCGCCCGTCGCGATCGGCCATGGCGAGGCCCAGCGGCAACTGGCCGAGCAGCGCTTCGAGATGCGGAACCGCCCCGCTTGCCTCGCCGCCACCGCTCCCCAATCCCATACCCGAATCGGCCAGGAGCATCAGCGAAGGCGTGGTTTCGGGATCAGGTTCCCCGGTCTGGTCCGGGTCGGCCGCCGGCATGTAGAACATGATCAACGGCGCGCCGTGCCGACCCTCGCGCGACCATGAAATGCGGTCGCCCTCATCCTGCCGCAGGAACGATACGAAATCCCGACCGGCGACTGCGGCAAGCGGATCGCCGGTCGCCCGCTGGGCAAACCCCGAGCTTGCGGACAGTATCTTGCCCTGCGGCGAAACCAGCGCAACGGCGAAGCCTGCGAGCGACAAGGCCCGGCCAAATTTACCCTCGATCTGGCGGGCGATATCGCCGGTGACATCGGGATCGGCAATCGGTTCGAACCGCCAGACAAGGTAATCTTCGCCGCGACCGCTGCGCTGGGCCTCGGCGCGCCAACGGCCTGTTGGTGATTTCGATCGGGTCCGCCCGGCCCGAACCGTCCCGCCATGCGCTTCGCGCCGCTTTGGCAAGCTGATCGAGCGATGCCTCGTCAACCGGCAGGCGCGGCGGGGAATGGGCTGCGCCGAACCATTCCTCGTAGAGGGCATTGGCGCAGGTCAGCCGTCCGGCCCGGTCGATCACGGCGATCGCGATGTCGGACCGGTCGAT
The DNA here is from genome assembly GCA_963732725.1 of uncultured Alphaproteobacteria bacterium. Classification (GTDB taxonomy): domain Bacteria; phylum Pseudomonadota; class Alphaproteobacteria; order Sphingomonadales; family Sphingomonadaceae; genus Novosphingobium. The sequence continues at coordinate 21,138 of CAVTAQ010000005.1, forward strand.
TGCCGCGACCGTGACCGACCAGTCGGGCGCGGCAAGTTCTGCCCCGGGTGCCGGGGGCCTGCGCATGGCAACGGTCCAGGCCAGCGCACCAAGCACGCCCACTCCTCCTGCGAAGGACAGCGTCACAAGCGCATCTCGAGTAACGATCCACAGCAGGATCGCGCTGACGACAAGAGCTGCAAAAACTGGTATCCAGTCGGGCGGAACGACCGCCCGGGCAGGCGCCGGGCCTGGCGTCTGGGCGGCCGACTCGGCCACGAGGGTCATATCGGTCCCATCGGTCGTTGCCGCCGCATGCGCACCTTGCGGCCCACCTTCCAGCGCCAGACATAGATCGAAACAAGATAACTCAGACCAGCCGACGCCAGGGATATCATAAGCAGTCCTGCCAGCATCGCAGGGGCCGCATCGGACAATAGCCAGTCCTGCCATTCGTCCCACCCTGCGCCGCGCGCGTAAAGGGCGTGGAAGGTGGTGACATCGGCGTGAAAGCCCAGCTGGTTGCCGGCAAGGATCGCGGCGGCGAGGAAGAACGGGGTGGTCCCGGGGTTGGACAGGAATGTCATCCCCGCAGCCAGCGGTATGTTGCCGCGGAACGGTACGCACAACAGCGCCGCGCAAACGATCTGGACACCCGGGATCATCGCCAGGATGCCGATAAACACGCCGATCGCCACCCCGCGCGGTACCGAGCGCCGGGTAAATCGCCAAAGCTCCTGCCGCCGAGCGAAGGGGCGCACCAGCCGGATGCCTTCAAGCTCCTCGCGCGAGGGCATCAGGCGCCGCAGCCATGTCGGCGATCCGGGCGGTAAATCCACTCATCGATTGTCCCGCATAATACGGGCCTGATCGCGCTTCCAGTCGCGATCCTTGACGGTCTGGCGCTTGTCCGCCGCATTTTTGCCCTTGGCCAGTGCGAGTTCCACCTTGGCGCGGCCACGGCTGTTGAAATAGATCGACAGCGGCACCAGGGTCATGCCCTTGCGCTCGACCATGCCTTGCAGACGGGCGATTTGCCGCTCCTTGAGCAGCAGCTTGCGCGGTCGCTTGGGCTCATGATTGTGGCGGTTGCCGTGGCTGAATTCGGGCACGTTCGAATTGACCAGCCAGCACTTCGCCCGCCTTGATCTCGGCATAGGCCTCGGCGATCGAACCTTCGCCGAAGCGCAGGCTCTTCACTTCGGTGCCGGTGAGCATGATCCCGGCCTCGAACTTGTCTTCGATAAAATACTCGAACCGCGCCCGCCGGTTCTCGGCGACGGTCTTGGTCTTGTCGAATTCGGCATGATGCGGGCGGGCCATGATGGAAGGGCATGTAGGCAGGGTTGGCTTAAAAGGGAACGGCTGTTTATGGTTGATGCGAGAGCCCGTGCGAACAGGGCCGCGAGAGGAGTGCAAATCATGCCGGCACGCACCGCCCGATCCTATTGCCGCATCTGCGCCGCCAACTGCGGGGTGGTGCTCAAGATCGACGAGGCAACCCAGGCGATCCTCAGCGTCAAGGGCGACAAGGATAACCCCGTCTCGCGCGGCTATCTGTGTTTCAAGGGCCTGCAGGCCGAGGAAATGCACCACGGGCCACAGCGGCTGCTGCGACCGCTGAAGCGGCAAACCGACGGAACTTTCGCCGAAATCGGCGTCGAACAGGCGCTCGACGAGATTGCCGACAAGCTCAAACAGATAGTAGCCAGGGGCGGGGCGCAGGCGGTGGCGGGGTTCAAGGGGACCGCCGGGGTCAACGTCACCACCCACATGATCCAGCTGGATTTCCTTGCAGCGCTGGGCTCGCAGCAGTTCTATTCGGTTAACACCATCGATCAGTCGGCCAAGCTGGTCAGCTTCGAGCGGCAGGGCGGCTGGATGGCCGGGCAGCAGGACCTGTCGCAGAGCGAGGTGATCCTGTTCTTCGGCTGCAACCCGGTGATCTCGCATTCAACCATGCCGGTGATGGGGCCGGACCCGCTGCGCACGCTCAAAGCGGCGCAGGCGCGCGGGCTCAAGCTGATCGTCATCGATCCCCGCCGCACAGAAACTGCGCGCGAGGCCGATCTGTTCCTCCAGCCGATGCCCGGCCGCGACACCGCGATTGCAGCGGCAATGGTCCGCGTGGTGCTTGACGAGGGCTGGGAGGACAAGGCGTTCGTCGCGGCGCATGTCGGGGCCGAGCGGATCGCCGATTTGCGCCGCGCGCTGGAGCCGTTCACGCCGGAAATGGCCGAACGCGCCGCCGGGCTCGAACCGGGCCAGATCCGCGCCGCGGCCAAACTGTTCGCGAAGGATTGCCAGAGCGGCGGGGCCTTTGCCGCGACCGGTCCCTCGATGGCGGCGTTCAGCAACACCATGCAGCACATGGTCGATACGCTGAACATCGTCTGCGGGCGCTATCGCCGGGCGGGCCAGAAGATCGTCGCCGACATGATCAACACGCCCTACCCGGTTCACGCCGAAGTGATCCCGCCGCAGCGCGGTTATGCCAAGCACCCGCCCAGCCGGATCAGGGGCGCAGGGCTGCTCGGCTTCGACCGGATGGCCAGCACCCTGCCCGAGGAAATCCTCACCCCCGGCGATGGGCAGATCCGCGCATTGCTGGTGAACGGCTCCAACCCGGCTTCGTGCCTGCCCGACCAGAACCGGGCCGTCGAAGCCTTGCGCGATCTCGAGCTGCTGGTGACGGTCGACCCCTACATGACCACCACGGCGCAGCTGTCGCACTACATTCTGCCGCCGCTGATGATGTACGAGCGGCACGACCTGCCGATCAGCGATCCCAATTTCAACATCGGCACCACCACCTGGTCGCGCTACGCACCGCCGGTTATCGGCGCTCCGGCGGGGTCCGAGCTGGTGGCGGACTGGTATCCATGGTGGGCGCTGGGCAAGCGGCTGGGCCTCACCATGCAGTTCAGCGGGCAGAGCCTCGATTTCACCCGCAACCATCCGCCCGCAAGCGAAGATATGCTGGCGATGCGCTGCGCCTCGGGCCGGATCACGTTCGACGCGCTGAAAGCAGATCTGGCCGCGCACCCCTCGGGCAGGCTCTATGACCATCCCTCGCTCGAGGTGCTGCCGGCCCGGGCGGAAGCAGCCGATGCCCGCTTCGATGTGATGCCCGAAGATGTCGCGGCCGAGCTGCGCGCCTTTCTGGCCTCAGACTACGCGCGCGATGCCCGGCCCGCTGCCGGATTCTCGCACCTGATGATCTCGCGGCGGATGAACCGGGTGATGAACACGCTGGGCAACAACCTTGCCGCCACCCACCGGCACGATCCCGGCAATCCCGCCTATCTTCACCCCGATGAGCTCGACGGCCTGGGCGTGGCGGCGGGAGAGCAGGTAGAGATCGCCTCTGCCCATGGCCGGATCGTCGCGGTTGCCCAGGCAGACGCGGCGCTGCGCAAGGGCGTGGTCTCGATCTCGCACTGCTGGGGCGGTCTGCCGGGACAGGAGGGGCCCGGCGCCAACACCAACCAGCTGATCGCGGCGGACAAGGACGTTCAGCCGATCAACGCCATGCCGCTGATGTCTTCGCTGCCGGTGAACGTGCGGCGGGCGGAGTGCACTGTCCAAAGGACCGAAACCCTGTGAAATATCCCGAAATCCTCGAACTGAAACCTGAGCCAGCCTCGTTTGCCTACGACGCCGATTTCACCATTCTCTATGCGCTGGGGCTGGGCCTGGGGGCTGTGCCGGAAGAGCTGCCGTTCGTCTACGAGCACGGCCTGCGAGCCTTCCCGACCATGGCGGTGATGATGGCGCAGGGATCGGGAGACTTCATCGTCAAGGGCGGGATTGACTATGCCCGGATCGTCCACGGCGAACAGCGTCTGTCGATCCACCGGCCGCTGCCGCCAGCCGGAACGATCATCGCCGCCGCGCGCTGCCTTGGCGTGGTCGATAAAGGCAAGGAAAAGGGCGCGCTGGTCATGATCGAAAGCAGCATCACCGATGCCCGGAGCGGTGCGGCGCTGGCCACCGCCACCAGCACCCTGTTCTGCCGGGGCGACGGCGGCTTCGGCGGGCCTTCCGGCGGCGAACTGCCGGTGCATGCCATTCCCGGCCGTTTGCCCGATCACGAAGAAACCATCCAGACCCTGCCCCAGCAGGCCGCAATCTACCGCCTTTCGGGCGACCGCAACCCGCTGCACATCGATCCCGCCCGGGCGACGGCCGTCGGCTTCCCGGGGCCGATCCTGCACGGGCTGTGCAGCTACGGCGTGGCCGCCCGCGCGATCACTAAGGCCTGCTGCGAGGGCGATCCCGACCGCATCGCGCAGCTCGATGTGCGCTTTTCCTCACCGGTCTATCCGGGCGAGGCGATCACCACCAGGATCTGGCGCGATGGTGCCAAGGTGTCGTTCGAATGCACCGTGGCGGCGCGCGGGGTGACAGTGATCCGCAACGGGCTGTGCGTGCTGCGGGATTGAGCAGCGGCTATTTCGCCGCCGCGCTCGCTCGCGCCGGATTGTGCTTCATAGCAGGTCCATCTGCTTGTCCGCATCGCCCTGCGCTAGCCGCGCTCTTGACGGCGTCGGCGCGGGCCATGGGGATGAGGAAGCCGAATTCGGCCTTTTCGCGCTGGCGGTCGCTATTGAGCGTTGCCAGCGTGGCGCAGCACGTCGAGATTGTCGCCGTAATAGAGGCGGTTCATCGCTTGTGTTTCCATAACGCCGCGTGCCCTCATCCGGTTCCCGAAACCGCCCCCTGCATAGTGGCTGGTGCGGCGGCGGCAAGGGCGATGTGGCGCCAAGCGCGCAGCCAGTGCTTATACCGTCACGCCGGACAGGCACATCCATCAACCAGTCACCCGCGCCCCATCCACCACCAGTGGCCGCATATACGAGACATCGCCGCCATTGCGCTTCGACTCCACATAGGCCGAACCCACTTCAAGCCCTTCCGGCCCCCAGTTGTCGTCACGCGCTTCGACCAGGCAGACCCTCGCCGCAATCGCCCACTTGCCATCCCGCCGCTCGAACCGGTCGATGTAGCGCCCACTCGAATGGCAGTAGAACGGCTTTTCACGATTGAGGCAGCGGAACAGGTAGTAGCTTTCGGCATGGGCCACATCGCCGTCAATCTCGCAGCGGTGGTTGGTGATGTGGTGCTGGGTATAGTGCTGCATGCCATGGTGCAGCTTGAACACGTGGTCGGCAAAGCCCTCGACCCCGCCGACATAGACCCCGTGATCATCCACCGCATCGGGATGATAGGCCGATAGCAGCATGGCCCGGTCCAGCCGGTCGATCCCCCGGCAATAGCGCATGATGCAATCGTAGATTTCCTGACGGTCCTTCAATTCGCGCACCAGCGCGGCGGTTTCGGCGTCCATATCCCTGTCTCCCGTAAGTTTGCGGTTGCGGACAGGAGAGAACCGGGGATAGTTCTGCCAGTCAAGAAAAGACGGGAGAGGACCGATGGCAACAACGGCGGAATACGGCCTTGGCCAATATGCCTTCCCGCGCGGCTGGTTTGCGGTGGCGAACGGGAGCGATGTGGGGCGCAAGCCGGCCGCATTGCACTATTTCGGGCAGGACCTGGTGATCTACCGGGGGGAAAGCGGCCGCGTGGTGCTGCTCGATGCCTATTGTCCGCACATGGGCACGCACCTTGCCAGCGGCCCCAATTCGGCCACCGCCAGGGCCGACACCCATATGGAAGGCGACAATATCCGCTGCCCTTTCCACGCCTGGCGCTTCGGGCCCGATGGGGTTTGCAACAATATTCCCTATCATGACGGGGCGATCCCGGCGGCGGCTCGGGTGAAGAGCTGGACCGTGGAGGAGCGCTACGGCATTGTTTTCGCCTGGCACGATCCCGAAGAGCTGGCCCCCGATTTCGGCCTGATCGACTTTCCCGAATGGGACGATCCTGAATGGGTGCGCTGGGACGGCCTCGAATACCTAGCCGACCTTAACCACCCGGTCGAGATTTTCGACAACATGTCCGATGTCGCCCACCTTGGCTTGCTGCACGGCGGCGAGGCGATAGCCTATGAAAACGAATACGACAGGCATCTGCTGCATCAGCGCCAGCGCTCGGCAGTGGAAGCCGGGCGGCGTGTTCGACGATACCTATTCGACCCTGGCTGGCTATGTCGGCCCGGGCATCGCTTTCGGCAAATTCCAGGAAATGCATGCGCGCGAGATCATCTGCGTTACCCCGATCGACGATGGCAGCTGCCGACTGTGGCAGACCGCGATGATGAAAGCCCGGCCCGGCCAGAGCAAGGCGGAGGCCAAGGCGATGCGCGATCAGGTCAGCGCGATGTTCGGCAATGGATTGATGACCGATGGCGAGGTCTGGGCGATGAAAAAGCCCGCGCTGACGCCGATGCAACTGACATCCGATGGCCCCTTCGGCCAGTCACGCATCTGGCTGAGCCAGTTCTACAATCCGCGCGCCAGGGCGGCGGAGATCGTCGCCCGGGTGGCGGGCACGCATTATGCGCGCGGCTGGCCAGCGTTTACCCCGGCCGAGGCGGCAGAATAGCATGCAATACCGCAAGCTCGGCCACAGCGGCCTCGAAGTCAGCGCCTTTGGTCTCGGGGTGATGACCTTCGGCGGCCAGACACCAGAAGCCGATGCGATGCGCCAGATGGACATGGCATTCGAGGCCGGGGTAACCCTGTTCGATACCGCCGAGAACTATCCCACACCCACCAGGCCGGAAACCCAGGGGCGCTCGGAAGAGCTGCTCGGAAAATGGATCAAGCAGCGCGGCCTGCATGGCAAGGTGGTGATCGCGACAAAGGTTGCCGGACCGGGCAATGCAGCGGGTGACATGACCCATATCCGGGGCGAGAGCCGCCGTCTCGACCGCGCCAATATCACCGCCGCCGTCGATGCCAGCCTGGCCCGCCTCGGCACCGATCATATCGACCTCTACCAGGTCCACTGGCCCGAGCGCGCCGTCTCGACGCACGGCCGCCAGCGCTTCTCGCATTTGCCAGATGCAGCAGAACAGGTTTCCATCGAAGAGACCCTGGCGGCGCTGGCGCAGCAGGTGGAACTGGGCAAGGTGCGCGCCATCGGCCTGTGCAACGAAACCCCGTGGGGGGTGATGCGATATCTGTTCATGGCCGAACTGATGAACGTGCCCCGGATCGCCTCGATCCAGAACGGCTATTCGTTGCTCGATCGGCAGTTCGAGATCGCGCTGGCCGAAGTGGCGATGCGCGAAGGGATCGGACTGATCGGCTATTCGCCGCTGGCATCGGGAACGCTGACCGGAAAATATGGCGCGGCGCCGGCGCCGATCCCCGGCAGCCGCTCGGAAGGTTCGGCCAGTTTCGTGACGCGAATGCTCTCGCCCGCCAGGCAGCAGGCAATTGCTGCCTATGCCGACCTCGCGCGCGCGCATGGGCTTGAGCCTGCACATATGGCCCTGGCCTTTGCCGCCCAGCAGCCGTTCATGGCATCAGTCCTGATGGCAGCCAGCAGTGCAGGGCAGCTGTCCGCAAACCTTGGCGCGATAGACCTCGCGCTGCCCAAATCGCTGGTTCAGGCGATCAACGCGGTTCACGATCAACACCCCAATCCGAAATGATCGCCATGGCGCCCTGTTGCCCCAAATCCACGCCCTGACCGATATCCACCACGCAAGATCAACTGTCGCTTGCCTGCAACAATCCTCTGCCTAACTATGGCGGACACAGGGCGGAATTGGCCCGCCCGTGTGAAAGGAGCACCCCGCAAGCTCTATGGCCCGCAAACCGTCTCGCGCCGATAGCACGGCATCGATCCGCCTCGAGGGGCCCCGCCGCTTCAAGCTGGAAATGGAATTCGACGAACCGGGGGTGCTGGCCGCACTGTTCGGACAATTCGACGCCAATCTCGTCCAGATCGAAAGCCGCCTCGGCGTGTTCATCTCGGCGCGCGGCAACATGGTCCAGATCGAAGGGCCCGAAGATGCTGCCGCGCGGGCCCGCGATGTTCTGAAGGTCATGCACCAGCGGTTGCTGCAGGGCCATGAACTCGATGCCGGGGCGGTCGAGGGGCTGATCGCGATGTCGGCAGAGCCGACGCTGGAGGGCATTGTCACCGGCGAGGGCGAACAGCCTTCGGTGATGATCCGCACCCGCAAGAAAACCATCGTGCCGCGCTCGCCCATGCAGATCGACTACATGAAGGCGCTGGGCCGCAACGATATCATTTTCGCGCTTGGCCCGGCGGGCACCGGCAAGACCTATCTTGCGGTGGCCCAGGCAGTCAGCCAGCTGATCACCGGATCGGTGCAGCGGCTGATCCTCTCGCGCCCGGCGGTCGAGGCAGGCGAACGGCTGGGCTTCCTGCCCGGCGACATGAAGGAAAAGGTCGATCCCTACCTGCGCCCGCTCTACGATGCGCTCTACGATTGCATGCCGCCCGAACAGGTCGAGCGGCGATTGGCCTCGGGCGAGATCGAGATTGCGCCGATCGCCTTCATGCGCGGACGCACGCTGGCCGATGCTTTCGTCATCCTCGATGAGGCGCAGAACACCACGCCCGCCCAGATGAAGATGTTCCTCACCCGTTTCGGCCAGAACAGCCGCATGGTCGTCTGCGGCGATCCCAAACAGGTCGACATCCCCGGCGGCGCGCCGATGAGCGGCCTCAAGGACGCGGTTGACCGTCTCGAAGGCGTGCAGGGCATCAGCGTCGTCCACTTCACCGTGGCGGACGTGGTGCGCCACCCGATCGTCGGACGGATTGTCGAGGCCTATGAGGGGGAGGAGGGGTAAGCCCCTCCCCTCCAGCCCTCACCCCAGCCTTGCAATAATCTGCGGCAAGTCCGCCGTGGTCTTGATCCCGGGGGATGCTTCGCAAACATAAGGCACGGCGTTGACCGGGCGATTGGCGGTCAGACCCGGGGTCATGTCGGCATAGTCTTCCGGCCGGCAAGGGTAGCTGATCGAGATATCGAGCGGGCAATCGCCCATCATCACGACATGCCAGCCCGAGGGAGAGCGGAACTCCCATTCCTGCCCGTCGCTGGTCTCGACGTCCGTGGAGATGAACCAGGTCGTGGTCATCTGGAAAGCCGGTTTGTCCTTGTGATAGCCGGTCAGCGTCGTCTTGGTCGCCGCGACGGTTCCCCTGGGCACCACGCCGGCAGCGATCTCGATATCCCGGCGGGCAATCCCTTGTGCGCCGGTCACTTCGAAACGCTCGATCGGCATGCCCAGCGCAGTCGCCACCAGTTGCAGCGAAGGTCCGAAACTCATCTTCTTGTGCTGGAGCTGTCCCTCGCTCGCCGCGCCGGGCTGCGCACCAAAGCCCATCATGTCGAAGATCATTTCGGGCGAATTGCGCGAGGAGCAATCGGCGAATTCCATGATGTTGAGACTGTCGAGCCGCCGCTGGATCGAGGCCATGACAATCGGCATGGCCTCGGTAATGAAGCCGGGGCTCGAGCCGCTGGCGTGCAGCGAAGTGCCGCCCTTCTGGCATGCCGCTTCAATCCGGGCCGCGACGCCTGCATCGAGCGCCGCGGGGTTCTGGTATTCCATCCGGGTGGAGACCACGTTCGCCCCCGATTCGAGGAAGCGGCAGACTTCGTCCACAGAGTTCACATGCGGCATGTAGAGCACGCAATCCGGCTTCAGCGCGAGCACATCTTCAATGGAATTGGTCGCCTTGACCCCGGTCGGTGCCACCCCTGCCAATTCACCGGCGTCGCGCCCGACCTTGGCCGGATTGCTCACCCAGACGCCAACCAGGTCCATGTCTGGATGCTCGATAACATGGCGCAGCGCGCGGCTGCCGACATTGCCGGTGGCCCACTGGACGACGCGGTAGCGCTTGCCGGATGATGCAGTCATTCATTCTCTCCCATTTCAGCCTGTCAGTTCTTTTTCAGTCCCAGCGCGGCACGCCATCGGGCGTATCGAACACGGTTCCTTTCGGATCGAAGCCATTGCCGCCACCGCGCACCTCGCAAGGCACGGTGACGGTTGCGGTGCGGTCGATAAAGCGGTCCTCGTCGGCGTGGAACAGCTCGTCGATGCCCGGGGTTTGCATGATGCGGTAGATTTCCTCGAGCGCCGCCTCATTGGGCAGGGTCCACTCGGAAATCAGATCCCAGTCCCATTCGCGCTGGGAATAGCCGCTGTTCGCATCGCGCGAATCGCCGCCGGTCCACACCATGTTGACGTAGCTGCGGCGGTAGTCGGCAAACAGATGTCCGCAGAACTTGAGCGCCATGGCGGCGTGCGAGCGTTCGAAATGATCGCGAAACTGCTGATGTGTCAAATGAGGCTTGCGCTTGATGAAATGCATGACCTTGTACATTGCTGTCGCTCCGCCTCAGATTTGCTGGATGCCAATACCAAGACTCGCTGATCCTGACCCATGAGGACGGCTTCTGGCGGTTCTCGGCCCAAGAGCACTAGTTGGGGCGCGGCTGAAAGGGCAATGTGGTTCATTGTCCCGAAGCCGCAACGATGTCCGAGGGCCGCCAGAAGCCGCCTTCGGTTGCCATTTCCTGTCCGCTGGACTGCGTCGCAGCCTCGCCACGATGAACCACATCGCAGCTCCGGCTGCTCCTTGCCAGCAAACAGGAAATGGCAATCCTCGTGGGTCAGGATCAGCAAATCTTGGTATAAGCGCGGATCTCATGGTAAGACAAATGGTAATGCTGTCCCTTGAGATCGAAACTGAAGCGCCGTGGCCTGACCTCCCCGACTGGACGCGCTCGCAGCCCGCGCTGCACGGCACTGGAACCCCTCGTCCCTGAACTTGCGCACCCCCGCCTTTCCGCCAGCCTGCTGTTCACCTCCGACGCTCGAAGTGCAGGCGCTGAACAGCGAGTGGCGAGGCAAGGACAAGCCAACCAATGTCCTGTCCTTCCCGATGCTAGCCCGCGCCGAACTGCTTGCTCTGGCTGGCGACGGGCCACCCGAACTGCTGGGCGACATTGCCCTCGCCTTCGAGACCTGCGCGCGCGAAGCCGCCGAGAAAGGCGTCCCTCTGGATCATCACGCCGCGCATCTGATTATCCACGGCCTGCTCCACCTTGCAGGTCACGATCACGAGATTTCATCCGAAGCGGCCGAAGTCATGGAAGCGCTGGAAACAAAGGCACTTGCAAGCATGGGCATCGCTGACCCATATGGCGCACACGCAGACTAGCGGGGAAAAGACGCAATGGCCTCCCATGGCCGCAACGGTGACAATGCTTCGGGAGAAGGCGACAGTTGGCGCTCCCTGTGGCGCGCACTTCGCCGGTTTCTCGATCCGCGCGACAGCGACCAGTCGCTGCGTGCCCAGATCGAAGAAGCGATCGACGAACACGAAGAGGATGACGGACAGGCAAGCATCGGGGGCGACCTTTCGCCGCTTGAGCGCCAGATGCTGCGCAACCTGCTTCATTTCAGCGAACACGATGCAGACGATGTGGCGATCCCGCGCAGCGAGATCATCGCCCTTCCCGCATCCGCCAGCTGGGACGAAATGATCGCCGCTTTCGCCGAACATGGCCATTCGCGCCTGCCGGTCCACGGCGAAACGCTCGACGATGTGATCGGCATGGTGCTGATCAAGGACGTGTTCCCCTTTCTCGCCAGTGGCAAGCCGCCGAAGGACTGGAAAAGCCTGATGCGCCAGCCGCTGTTCGTGCCGCAGGCTCGCGGCGCACTTGATGTGCTGGCCGACATGCGCGCCAGCCGCGTGCATCTGGCAGTGGTGGTTGACGAATACTCCGGCACCGACGGGATCATCACCATCGAGGACCTGGTCGAGGAAATCGTTGGCGCGATCGAAGACGAACACGACGATGCGCCGCAGGAACTCATCCTCCAGCGCGAGCATGGCGTGTGGGAAGTTGATGCCCGTGCCGAGCTCGACGACATCGCCGAGCGCATCGATCCGCGCCTGGCCGAAGTTGAAGAGGCAGTCGATACGGTGGGCGGGCTGGCTTTTGTGCTCGCAGGCCAGGTGCCGGAGGTCGGCGCAATGCTCGCTCATGCAAGCGGCTGGCGTCTGGAGATTACCGAGGGTAACACCCGCCACGTCAAACGCCTGCGCCTGCATCCGCCTGCCGGCAATCGATCCGGGGAAGAATAGAGAGAGATGCCCGTTCGCCGCATGCCTCCGCTCCGCGCGCTCGAAGCATTCGTGCGCATTGTCAGGCTGGGTTCGGCCAAATCGGCGGCGAGTGAGCTGGCGCTCAGTCCCTCCGCATTGTCGCGGCGGATCGGGGCGCTGGAGACCTTTACTGGCAAGCGGCTGTTCACCCGCCAGCACCAGTCGATGAAACTGACAGAGGAAGGCCAGGCGTTCTACGACGCGGTCGAACCCAAACTGGAAGAGCTGGCGCTTGCAGTCGAATCCCAGATCGAGAGCAACCAGGTCTGGCGCCTGCACCTGGGCGTGCCTTCGCTGTTTGGCGAGCAGCGGCTTTTCCCGCGCCTGCTCGAACTGCGCCAGCTGCATCCGCGCCTGCATATCGACATCGATACCGGCGCCCACCTCGAGGAGCGGGTCGGCGATTTGCTTGATGCGGCCATCGTGCTGGCGCGCGAGCCGGGGCCAAGCCTGCATGCGCTGCGGCTCGATCACAACCGGGTCTATGCCATTGCATCGCAGAAGCTCGCGGACGAATTGGGCACACGACCCGATCTTTCGCTGCTGGCCCGCCAGACCTTCCTGATCCACCACGATCTGCCCGCCAGTTTCGAAGCCTGGAAGACAGCCATGGGCCTCAAGGGACTGGAACCGGCCGCGATCGATCATTTCGATTCGGGGCAGCTGATTCTGGAGGCGGCGGCGCAGGGGCTGGGAATTGCCATCATGCACGACGATCATTTCAACCGCGCCAACGATCGCCGCCTGGCCAGGCTGTTCGATGTCGAGGTCGAGAGCCCCTACAGCTACTGGTTCATCTGCCGTCCGCGCGACCTGGAAAGCCGCCCGGTGCGGGTGTTTCACGAATGGGTGCTGAAAGCGGCACTATGAGCGCTAAGCCGCGCGTGCAGCTGCTCTACAACCCTGCCGCCGGATCGCATTCGATGGACCGGCTGGACCGGCTGAGCAGCGCTCTGAAGCGGGCTGGGGCAGAAGTCGTCGCAACGGCCACTCCCGACGGATTGCCCGAAATCGATTGCCACGCCAGCCACGTCTGCATCTCTGGAGGGGATGGCACCTTGCGCCATGCGGCGATCGCGCTTGCCCGGAGCAGGCACCGCGCCTCTGCTTCGGCCTATCCGGCAGGCACCATCAATCTGCTGGCGCGGGAGGTGGGAAACCCTGCCGATCCCGAGAAATTTGCGGCGCGCATTCTGGGTAATGGCGAAAGCCGAAGACATTTCGCGGCCAGCCTGAACGAAACCCTGTTTCTCGTCTGCGCCAGCGCTGGCCCCGATGTCGCAGCGATGCAGCGCCTGTCGCCCAGCCTCAAGCGCAGGATCGGGCGACTGGCCTATGTTGCTGCGCTGATCGGGGTGCTGCGGCGCTGGCCACGCCCGCGAATCCGGCTGACCGCCAATGACGAGATCATCGAATGCGAGGCGGTCTACGTGGCCAAGGGCCGGTTCTATGCGGGACCTTGGAGCTTTGCCCCGGCCGCGCGACTTGATCAGCCGTGGCTCCATGTCGTCGCGCTGGAACGTGCGGGCCGCCGCCAGTTCCTGCGGTTTGCACTCGATCTGGCACTGGGACGGGATCCCGCGCTGCGCCAGGGCGTGCGCAGCTTCAAATGCGAGGAGCTGGAGCTGACGAGCGACAGCCCGGTCGCGGTCCAGGCCGACGGCGATGTCATCGCAAGTCTGCCGGTGCGGATCGCCATTGATCCGCATCCGATCCTGTTTCGGTGATCCTGAAGAGGCGTGCCGCTGCAGTATCCGTGACTGTCAAACCAGAGAAAAGACCCTATGGCAGTTTGGGCAGCACGGGCTCGCGTGGCGGAACAACGTCGGTCGAGGCGGCAGGTGTGGTCACCCGCGTACCCGGATCGCGCAGCGCCCGGTCACCTGACGGGCCTAGCAGCACCCCGTCGACAGCCTTGATCGCAGGTGAGAGGCCGGGAATCCCTCCGCGGTTCTTGACCCGCCTGGTGTGCCGATCGGGATCGTAGGCCACGGAATCGGGCAGGATTTCTTCGTGCGAGAGCAGTCCCATGCTCGCCAGCAGCCGGGCCTGGGCAATATAGGCAGCGGTGGTAGCGAAGTTGTAGTTGCTCTTCGATGTCAGCAGGTCGCGGGCCAGATCGAGCACGTCAAGCGTGGTTCGCAGTCCGGCGCGTTCCTGCAGCAGGGCGCCCTCATAAGCACGCTGGGCCGAATCCATCGAGGCCTGAAGCCGCTCGGCGGCGACGGTCTGGGTCTTCCATTCGTTCCAGGCATCTGCAACCTGGGCGCGGTTTTCGCGCAGCGCCGCATCGATCAGCCGCCAATCGGCATCGTTGATCGCGCGCGCTTCGCCCAGGCGCGCCAGCCGGGCGCCGCTATCGAACACCGTCCAGGTGGCCACGGCATCGCCGCGCAGCTCTTTCGAGCGAAAGCGATCGGAGAATGTTGTGACCGCAGACCCGGTGCTGGCTTCGCCGCGCAGTTCGATCCGCGGCATCAGTTCGGCCTTGGCCGCCTCTCGCTGGGCGCGCGAAATCTTTTCGCGGCCATAGGCTGCAGCGACGACCGGGTTCTTGCGCTCCGCGACCGCGTAAGCCTCGTCCAGGCCCCGCACCGGAATGGCGAGCGGCCTCGGATCTTCCAGCGCGCCCGGCATTGCGCCGATCACCTGCACAAAGCGGCTTTCGCTCGCCGCCAGGGTGCGGCTCGCCGCGAGAAGCTGTTCGCGGCCCAGTTCAAGCCGGGTCTCGACTTGCTGGACATCGGTTGATGTCACCTCCCGCTTGCGCAGGCGATAGGCATTGTCGGCCAGTTCGCGTTCCAGGGTGACAAGGTATTCCGAGGCGATGCGCACCGCGCCGCGATCGCGCAGGACCGAGGCATAGGCCCCGATTGCCTGGAACAGGGTCTGCTCCTCGGTGCTCGCAAGAACCGCGCCCTGGAACTCGACCTGCGCTTCTGCCGCCCTGTTTTCTGCGGCGATGCGCCCGAAAGTGAAGACCGGCTGGCTGAGGATCGCGGTTGCGGTCGGCGTCCAGCCCTGATGCTCAACATTGTTGCCCGACAGGGAATCAACCGAGCGGTTGTAGCCATAGCCATAGCGCAGATCGACACTGACAGTCGGCCCGGCCAGCGCGCGGGCCGCCGCAATGCGATAATCACTGCCGCGCAATTTGGCGCGTTCGGCGAGCAGCGACGGATTCGACCAATGCGCGCGTTCGAGCGCATCGACAAAGGTGGTAACTGGCGGCGGCACTTCAGTCGATGACCATGCCCCCGGCGTTCCATCCGGCATTGCCCCGGCATAGGCGCGCGGCGCATCCATCGCAGGCGCTGGACCCGCATCCTGAGCCCATGCCGGCCCCGTCGCGCCAAGCGCTGCAGCGACCAGCAGCGCTGCCTTCATTGGTATTGCTGTCTGCCCCATGATGCCCTCAATTGTCCTTGAATGCCCGCGCAAACTGGTCGCGCATCGGCTTGGTGACATAAGAAAGCAGCGAGCGATTGCCGGTCTCGATGTAGACTTCGGCTGGCATGCCGCTGCGCAGACTCATTTTCTCGCGCCGAAGCACAGCTTGATCGACTTCGATCCGCACCATGAAGTAGCTCATGCCGGTTTCGGGTTTCTCGGTGCGATCAGTCGCAACGTAAGTGACCTTGCCAGGAATTTCCGGGGTTGTCTGGAGGTTGAACGCGCTGAAGCGCACGCGCGCGGACTGGTCCTTGGTCACCTGGTCGATATCGGTCGTGCTGATCATGGTTTCGACGACCATCGAATCGCTGTCAGGAACGATTTCCATGATGGCCTCGGCCGGACGAACCACTTCGCCAATGGCATTGAAGGCGATCTTTTCGATGGTGCCCGAATAGGGAGCCCGGATTTCGGTACGCGCCTTCTGGTCGCTAGCCGAAACGCTGCGCAGTTGCTGGTCGTTGAGGATGGTGTTGATCCGGGCAAGTTCCTCGCCGGCCTGGACCCGGCGGGTCTGGCCGAGCTGGATCAGCTGTTCCTGGGTTTCGGAAATGCGCGCGCGCATCTCGGCAATCTGGGATTGCTGGGTCGCGATATTGCCTTCAAGATTGACCGCTGAACGCTCAAGCTCGTTGAGCCGGCCGATCGTCACCAGCTGCTTGTCCCACAGGTCGCGCACATTCTGCCGTTCGGGCTCGATCAGGCGGCGCTGGGTCTGCAAGGAACCGATCTGCGCGCCAATGCCGTGGATCGACTGGTTATACTGGTTGATCCGGTCCCGCAGCTGTGCGCTGAGCTGCGCCTGTTCGGTGCGGCGGATGGCGAACAGTTGCGCTTCATCGGTCATTGCCTTGCGCGCCGTTTCGCTGTCGGCTGAGGTCAGTTCAGGGGGGAATGTGATCTGTCCCAATCCAAGCCGCTCGGCATCGAGCCGGGCGCGCTGTGCCAGGAGTTGTTCGACGGTAAGGCTTGAATAGCTGGCATCCGCGCCCGAGACCCGGTCGTCGAGCTTCATCAACAGCTGGCCCTTTTCGACGTGCTCGCCATTGCTCACCAGCACTTCCTGGATGACGCCGCCGGTCGGATGGGCGATCTTCTTGACGCGCGAGGCAACGCCGACCTGGCCGCCGCCGATCACGGCGCCGCCGATCGGCACGACCGCAGCGAGCAACAGCAAAAGACCCAGCAGTCCGCCCGCCCAGTACAGCGCCTTGCGCACGCCTTCCGAGGTGTCGGCAGGCGGCTGGTCGGGATTGAACAGGCCCGGGCCATCGCCCGCCCCCGCGATTTGCATCGGCATGTTCATTTTGCAGTTGCCTTCTGTTTGGTGTCCGCAGTGTTCGCAGCGGCATGCGTGATGTTTTTGGTGGCGCGGCCAAGCACTTCATCGCGCGGGCCGAAATCGGTAATCTTGCCGCTGTGCATCACCGCGATGTGGGTCATGGGCCCGAGCGTCGCCGGGCGGTGGGTGACCATCACGACAATACCGCCGCGTGACTTTACCGCTTCGATGGCATGGGCAAGCGCAGTGTCGCCTTCGGCATCGAGGTTCGAATTGGGTTCGTCGAGGACCACCAGGAAAGGATCTCCATAGAGCGCCCGCGCCAGGCCAAGGCGCTGGCGCTGTCCGGCCGAAAACTCGCCGCCGGTGGTCGACATCTTGGTATCGTAGCCGGCAGAAAGCGCTAGAATGGTTTCATGCAGGCCGGCGACTGTGGCCGCGGCGATGATGGCTTCAGAGGTGGCGGTAGGATCGAAGCGGGCGATGTTCTCGCCCACAGAGCCTTCGATCAGATCGACCGACTGGGCGACATAGCCGACATTGGCGCCAAACACTTCCGGGTCCCACTGATCGTAGGTCGCGCCGTCGAGCCGGACTTCGCCGCGCGCCGTGCGCCAGGCCCCGCAGATAGCCTTGGCCAGCGTGGTCTTGCCCGCGGCACTGGGGCCGATGATTGCCAGCGCCTGGCCCGGTTGCAGCGTCAGGCTGACGCCCGCGACAGCGGCCTCGGTTGCGCCGGGCGGCACAACCCAGATATCGCGCAGGGTCAGTTCGCCCTTGGGCTTGCCAAGCAGCACATGGCGCGCGTTTGGCGGCCGGTTGGTGGCAACAGCCTCGACGATCCGGCTCCAGCCGGCACGAGCGGCCGAGAGGTTGCGCCAGTTGGCGATCGCCGAATCGACTGGCGCCAGCGCGCGGCCGGCCAGCACCGAGGAAGCGAGGATGATGCCGCCGGTCGCCTCTCCGGCGATTACCAGCAGCGCACCGACCGTGAGGATCAGCGATTGCAGGAACAGACGGAAGATCCGGCTTGCCGATCCCAGACGGGTCGATGTGCGTGACAGGAACGCCTGGGCAGCAAGGAAGTTCTGCTCGAACGCGGCGCTGCGCGCCAGCAGCCGGTCGCGCATGCCCATGGCCATCGAGCTTTCGACAAAGCGCAGTTCGTCCATAGTCGAGGCGGCGCGGCGGCCGATGATGTTGCTCAGTTCGCGGGTGCCCGCATTGGTCTGCTTGCTGGTCCACCAGGCGATTCCCGCCAGCACCAGGGTTCCCAGCAAGGCGGTCAGTCCCAGTGCCCAGTGAAATCCGGTCAGCACTATCAGGAACAGCAGCACCCAGGGCAGGTCAATCAGGGCTACCGGCCCCTGGCCCGCCAGAAACGAATGGACCTGATCGAGATCACAAATCGGCTGCATGCCATCGCCGCCGCGCTGCGAGCCCTTGAGCGGCTGATTGGTCGCCGCATAGTGCACCGCGCCGAACAGATCGTCATGCACGCCGTTGGCAATGCCCAGCAAGGCATCGCCGCGCATTGCTTCGAACAGCGCCTGAAACACGTAGATGACAATCAGCATCACGAACAGGCCGGTCAGGGATGCTATGGAATTGCTCGGCAATACCAAATCATAGACCATCAACATGTAGAGTGAGCCAGCGAACACGATGATGTTGAGCAGCACGCTCGCCACAGCGACGATGGTTACCGGACGCCGGTATCGCTCGAGCAATTGAGCAAAAGACTGTTTTTCCGCCGGTGTCACGCCACCTTGCCTCCCGATGCGAGTTTAAGATCAAAGCCCTGTTCGCGACCCGCAATTGGCGGCTACCGCGCTGAATTACCCCAAATGCGATTAAGTGGGAATCTCTATTCGCACTCGCACAAAATGCCCTCTCAGTCTCTACGTTTGGTTAATGCGTGCACTAACTGCCGCGCCGCCACGGGAAACCTCTTGTTTCAAGGTGCTTGGCGCTGTTCGCGGGATGACGCTGGTCCATCGACGCATTAATGCGCGAACCGTGCAGCAGAGGCGCACGTTTCGAATCGGGACGCAGATGTCCCCGAACGTAAACTTTCGCTAAAAACCGCAGTTTTTGGCGATTTCGGATCACCAATACCGGGCACGGTCGGCAGGCTTGCACTTTGCACACATTCCCGCTGGCCTGCCCGCCCAGCCTCTGCTAACCGCGCCCCGCACCGATGCCGGTTTTGGCACCCGTAGCTCAGCTGGATAGAGCGCTGCCCTCCGAAGGCAGAGGTCACAGGTTCGAATCCTGTCGGGTGCGCCATATTTCTTACTTTTATCAGCATCTTGTTGTAAATTCCTGGCTGGCTTGCAAGATGTGTCGATATTTTGCGTAAGCACATTCAGCCAACTTAATGACGGACTCGGCCAGAATTAAACTCAAAACGCCTACGAAATTGTACGCCAGACTTCGCCATTCGCTGAATATCAAGCTGACCTCTGCCTTGGTGAGCAAGGGCAATATCGCGATATTGCTGCGGGAGCGTCCGCGAAGATAGCCGCCATTCGCAAAGGCGGGTTGAATTGTCGAAACCGGACTTAGGTTCATTCAGCCTGGCACGCTGCTTGGCGGCTGAAATTGATGGGCGGCACATTCAGCGTAATACTCGCAGCGTTGAGGATCAGTCGTTGGCGAGCCAGGCAGGTCCCAGGCCGTCTTTGATTTCTTGCGGAAGACCGGAGCTAGGCTTGGTCCTCCGACTAAAACCACAGTGCCTACGCTCCGAGTTGCGCGCCCGACTGACGACCCAGTGGCTTTGCTTCCCTTCTATCAGGACGGACTTGGCTTTGACGTCCTATTCCAGTTTGCTGACCATGCGCACCACATTCCTGGCGGTTGACTGGGAGCAAGCCGAGCAGCGCCGCAAGGCGGCGGAGCGCGGTTCAACCTGGCGGCCTCTGCGCACCACATTCAGCGACAAGGCAGCCCCTTGCCCGCTGGATCATGTCAACCGCCTGTTCCATGCCCCGGCACCCAACATGCTGTGGGTATCGGACTTCACCTATGTCTCGACCTGGGGCGGGTTCGTCTATGTCGCGTTCGTGATCGATGTTTATGCCCGCTATATCGTTGGGTGGCGGGTCAGCAGGACCGCGCACGCCAGCTTCGTGCTGGACGCCCTGGAGCAGGCTCTCCATGATCGGCGGCCTGTCCATCGCGGCGGGCTGATCCACCATAGCGATCGCGGCAGCCAATATGTCTCGATCAAATACACCGAACGGTTGGCCGAAGCCGGGATCGAGCCTTCGGTCGGCAGCGTCGGCGACAGCTATGACAATGCCTTGGCCGAGACGATCAACGGACTTTACAAGGCCGAGGTGATCCACCGGCGCGGACCATGGCGCAGCTTTGAAGCCGTTGAATACGCCACTCTCGAATGGGTGGACTGGTTCAACAACCGGCGACTGCTCGAACCTGTCGGCAACATCCCGCCTGCCGAAGCCGAACAACGATATTACGCCATGCTGGACGATGTCCCCATGGCCGCGTAACTTAAACCAAATGGCCTCCGGCAATCCCGGGGCGGTTCAATTTGCTGGTCACCGTTCCCTTGGCATGGCCCATCAGTGCGGCGATAGTGATCTCGGTGAACCCGAGATCGTTGGCAACGCTTGCAAAGCTGTGGCGTAGGACATGGGCTGTCAGATCTTCGAACTGAGTCCCAGTAAACATCTTGGCCCAATGGTTGGCGAAGGCCCCAAACGCGTTGTCGTCACCGTGACCGGGGAAGACATAGGTGCCATAGGCCGAACCAATTCGGCCTTGCAAATATTCGATGACCGGCAGACCGACCGGACGGATCGACTTGCCTTCCTTGCTGTCTTCGAGGCGAATGCAGCTGGCATTGGACGTCCACTTCTGACCATTTCAATGAAACCATCTCATTACGGCGGCATCCCGTCAGCGCCAATTGCCGAACAATCTGCGCCGCGACGACATATTGCCCCTCAGCTTCGACCTTGCGGAGGAATGCGACCGAACTCGCGATATTCCGCTTCGCTCAAGCGGCGATCACGGACATTGTCCTTGGGCTTTGCGGATGCCGTGGGCGGGGTTGACATCGATGATCCCGGCTTCGATCGCATAGGTCAGGATTCCACCAAGCAGACCAATGGTCCGGGTTGCAGTGCCGGTCCCGCCCCGCACGATGGACTTGCCCCGCAATTTCTCGGTCTTGACAGTCTTGGCAGTCTTGCCGTCCATAATGTCTTTCATCGCCTTATTGATGTCCGCCCGGCTCAAGTCCTTGACCCGGCGACACCCAAGCAATGGAATGATGTGTCGCTTGATTCGCCCGGTATCGGTGCCGATGGTCGATTGCTTCTTCGGGCGGCCTCGCTTGCCGAGAATTAGGCCGCGCTCAAGGTCGGAGAGGTAGAGCTGGCATAGCTCTTTCACCGTTATTGCCTGAAGATCGAGCTGTCGCTCCTCGGCTGGGTCATCGCCGCGCGCAACCCGGCCAAGCTGCACCTTGGCTTCGCGGCGCGCGAGTTCGGGCGTCCAGACGCCATGTCCGCCGATGGTGAACCGGCGGGAGCGTCCCAATGATCGGTATTGTATGATGTAACTGCGCTTTCCAGACGCAAAAATGCGGACACCAAATCCGGAGATTTCGTCGTCCCAAATGATATAGTCGGTCGCGTGAACCAGAGCGGCCTCTACCAGACGATTTGTAATCTTTCCCATGTGCAAACCCTTTCCGGACCTGCATTCTTCCGCGTAAGCACCACGGAAGCAGCAGGGGTCCAAGTCACGGCAGCATCTGGGCTAGAATGGCCAAGTTTCCGCATCGCCTGTTCATTGCCAACGTCGCAGAATGGGGTAGAAAGACAGGTACTGTCGCTTCTTGAGCGATTCGGAAGGTACCCGCTCCGAAGGCAGAGGTCACAGGTTCGAATCCTGTCGGGTGCGCCATATTTCTTACTTTTATCAGCATCTTGCTGTAAATTCCTGGCTGGCTTGCAAGATGTGTCGATATTTTGCGTAAGCACATTCAGCCAACTCAATGACGGATTCGGGCTGGGAGAAGGGGCAGGTCGAGAAGAACGTGCAGGATGCACGCCGCCGACTGTGGCAGCCGATGCCGAACTTCCCCGATCTTGAGGCGCTCAACGCTTGGCTTGAAGTGCAATGCATAATGCAATGGAGCCATATCCAGCACGGCAGCTTGTTCGGCACTGTTGCCGATGCCCATGCCGAAGAGGTCGCCAGCCTGATGCCGCTAGGTCACAGACCCTTAACCAGCTCCCGCGCCCGGTCGGCCAGCCGCTCCACCGCAGCCCCGTGGATGGCCGGTGCCGTAACCAGCACCCCGAAATCGCGCGGATTGCGTTTGTTGTAGTTGAGCGGCTGGCCGAACACGTCGGTGACTACTGCCCCCGCCTCCCGCGCGATCAGCGCGGCGGCGCCAATGTCCCACTCGAAGCCCCAGCGCATGGTGGCAACCAGATCGGCCTCGTCGGCGGCGACCATGGCCATGCGCAGTGCGATGGAGTTCGGCTGCTCGACGGGAACCAGATCGCCATCTTCGCCCGGGCTGGTTATCCGCGCGGGGACCCGTGCTCCGGACAATTCCTGGCGCTTGCTGGCCACCAGCCGCTCGCCATTGCGCCAGCTGCCCCGCCCCGCCTCGCCCTGCCAGAACTGCTGCCGTGCAGGCGCGCTCAGCATGCCCAGCAGGGGCCGCCCGGCGCTGATCAGCGCGACTGACACCGCCCAGCCCTTGCGCCCGCGCACATAATCGCGCGTGCCGTCGATCGGATCGACCAGCCAGAGCAGGCCGCCGTCCAGCCGCTCGGGAGCATCGGCAGTTTCCTCGGACAGCCATCCGGCCGATGGCAGCAGCGCCCCCAGTTCGCGCTTGAGGAACTTGTCCACCGCCAGATCGATCTCCGAGACCGGATCCCCGGGCTTCTTTTCCCACACTTCGACCTGATGCCCGTCGCCCGGCCAGCTTGCCATGGCGATGCGCCCGGCCTCGCGGACAATCGCTTCAAGATGCGCCCGATCGATCATGAAATCACTGTGACCACTATCCGCCACTTTTCAAGTCGCCAGCGATATGCTTAGGGGGCGGCGCATTTCATGCCCCGCCATGCTACTGAAGCGGAAACCCACCAGATGAACATCCATGAATACCAGGCCAAGGAATTGCTCGCGAAATTCGGCATTGCGGTGCCCGCTGGCCATGCTGCCTTGTCTGTAGAGGAAGCCGTCGCTGCGGCGAAGGCGCTGCCCGGGCCGCTCTATGTGGTGAAATCGCAGATCCATGCCGGCGGACGCGGCAAGGGCAAGTTCAAGGAACTGGGCCCGGATGCCAAGGGCGGGGTGCGGTTGTCAAAGTCGCTGGAGGAGGTCGAGGCCAATGCCAGGGACATGCTCGGCAACACGCTGGTGACGATCCAGACCGGCGATGCCGGCAAGCAGGTGGGCCGCCTCTACATCACCGACGGGGTCGATATCGGCAAGGAATACTACCTTTCCATGCTGGTCGACCGGAAGAGCGGACGAATCGCGATGATCGTCTCGACCGAAGGCGGCATGAGCATCGAAGACGTTGCCCACGATACGCCCGAGAAGATCACCACCATCGTTATCGATCCCGCCGAGGGCTTCATGCCCCACCACGGCCGGTCAGTGGCTTTCGCGCTGAAGCTCAAGGGCGATCTCAATAAGCAGGCGCAGGTCCTGGCAAGGCAGCTTTACGATGCCTTCGTGGCGCTCGACTGCGCGATGATTGAAATCAACCCGCTGGCCGAATGCGCTGGTGACAAGCTGATGGTGCTCGACGCCAAGATGAGCTTCGATTCCAACGCGCTGTTCCGCCACCCCGACGTCGAAGCCTTGCGCGACGAGACCGAGGAAGATCCGGCGGAAGTCGAGGCCAGCAAATACGACCTCGCCTATATCAAGCTCGACGGCGATATCGGCTGCATGGTCAACGGCGCGGGCCTTGCCATGGCGACGATGGACATCATCAAGCTCAACGGCATGTTCCCGGCCAATTTCCTCGACGTCGGCGGCGGCGCCACCACCGAGAAGGTGACCGCAGCTTTCAAGATCATCCTGTCCGATCCTGCCGTGAAGGGCATTCTGGTCAACATCTTCGGCGGCATCATGAAGTGCGACACGATTGCCGAAGGCATTGTCGCGGCGGCCAAGGACGTGAACCTGTCAGTGCCGCTGGTGGTGCGGCTGGAAGGAACCAATGTCGAGCAGGGCAAGGCAATTCTGGCCCAGTCCGGCCTTGCCATTGTTCCGGCGGACGATCTGGGCGATGCAGCCAAGAAGATTGTGGCGGAAGTGAAGAAGGCGGCTTGATTCCTCCAGGGCTTGACCTTGTTCGCATCTGCGGCAAAGGCGATTCGCGATTCTGAAATTTAATCGTTCGGCTAAAAAAGGACCGCAAGCGATGAAAATTATCGTCCCCGTCAAGCGGGTGATCGACTATAACGTCAAGCCCCGGGTCAAGTCCGATGGCACCGGTGTTGATCTTGCCAACGTCAAGATGAGCATGAACCCGTTCGACGAGATCGCTGTCGAAGAGGCGATCCGGCTCAAGGAAAAGGGCGTCGCGGCAGAAATCATCGCCGTCTCGGTCGGGCCGCAGAAGGCGCAGGAAACCCTGCGCACTGCGCTCGCCATGGGTGCTGACCGGGCAATTCTGGTAATGACCGATGACGAGGTTGAGCCGCTGGCAGTTGCCAAGATCCTGAAAGCCATCGCCGATGAGGAAGCGCCCGGCCTGGTCATTCTCGGCAAGCAGGCGATTGACGACGATTGCAACCAGACCGGCCAGATGCTCGCCGCACTGATGGGCCGTGGCCAGGGCACTTTCGCCAGCGAAGTTACCGTCGAGGGCGACAGCGTCACCGTGAAGCGCGAAGTCGATGGCGGGCTCGAAACCGTCAAGCTGGCAATGCCCGCGATCATCACCACCGATCTTCGCCTCAACGAGCCGCGCTATGCCTCGCTGCCCAACATCATGAAAGCCAAGAGCAAGCCGCTCGCCACCAAGGCCCCGGCAGACTACGGCGTCGACACCGCACCGCGGCTCAAGACGCTCAAGGTTACCGAACCGCCGGTGCGCCAGGCCGGGATCAAGGTCGCCGATGTCGATGCGCTGGTCGCCAAGCTCAAGGAAATGGGAGTCGCCGCATGAGCGTCCTGGTCTATGCAGAACACGATAACGCAACGCTGAAGGATGCGACGCTGGCGGTTGTCACTGCTGCCGCCAAGCTCGGCGAAGTGCATGTGCTGGTCGCCGGATCGGGCGCCAAGGCCGCTGCCGATGCCGCTGCCAAGGTGGCAGGTGTCGCCAAGGTATTGCTCGCCGACGATGGCGCCTATGCCAGCCAGCTCGCCGAAAACGTTGCGCCGCTGGTGGCTGGCCTGATGGCCGGATATGATGCCTTCCTCGCCCCGGCAACCGCCCACGGCAAGAACATCGCCCCGCGCGTTGCCGCGCTGCTCGACGTGATGCAGATCAGCGACATCCTCTCGGTCGAAGGCCCCAAGACCTTCACCCGGCCGACCTATGCCGGCAATGCCATTGCGACGGTTGAAAGCTCTGACGCCAAGCTGGTGATCACCGTGCGCGGCACGGCCTTCGCCAAGGCGGATGCCAGCGGTGGTTCGGCTGCCGTCGAGGCAGCGTCAGGTGCAGGCGATGCCGGAATTTCCAGCTTCGCCGGTGCCGAGATCGCCAAGCTTGAGCGTCCCGAGCTGACCAGCGCAAAGATCATCGTCTCGGGCGGCCGCGCATTGAAAGATGCAGCGACTTTCGAAGCAGGTCATCTTCCCGCTCGCCGACAAGCTCGGTGCCGCCGTCGGCGCCAGCCGCGCAGCAGTTGACGCGGGCTATGTGCCCAACGATTACCAGGTCGGCCAGACCGGCAAGATCGTTGCGCCTGAAGTCTACATCGCAGTCGGCATCTCCGGCGCGATCCAGCACCTTGCGGGGATGAAGGACAGCAAGACCATCATCGCCATCAACAAGGACGAGGATGCGCCGATCTTCCAGGTCGCCGATCTGGGTCTGGTGGCGGACCTGTTCAACGCGGTGCCGGAGTTGACCGGCAAGCTTTGAGCGCGCTTCAACGATGACCGACCAAGAGCTACTGGCAGCAATTGATCGGCTTCGGTCTACCATGGTTGCGGTCGCTACCGGCGGGCCTCGCATTGATGAGGTTAATCGACAGTTTAGCGAGGAGTTTGATGTCGTTGACGCAGAAATGCGACGGCGGGGCATCGCTAATCCGTTTCCCTATCGAGATTTATGGCAATGGCACGGCAAGTGGTCCACCGACCTGGTTGGCTATGCGTCACGCCGCACGTTCGTGGCTGATCTTAGCTGGGCCAGCAATCTCGGCCATCAAGGCATTACACGTAAATGTCCGTGAGCCTACTGGCTGGATTTGGGTTGATCGTGGTGTCGATGAAGCTCGGCTAGCACTAAGTAAGGCCACCGTCGAGGAGCAGTTTCAGAGTGTCGGCTTGCTGTGCCGCGAAGCGCTAATTTCGTGTGCGCAAGAAGTGCATGATCCGTTGAAACATCCTCAACTTGATGGCGTTGGAGTCAGCCAGACCGATTTTAAGCGATTGATAGAGGCTTACATTGCGGTCGAACTTGGCGGTTCTGCAGCCGAGGAGGTTCGGAAATACGCGAGGAGCGCACTCGACTTGGCCGTCCGACTTCAACATAAGCGCACGGCCAATTTTCTAGATGCCGCGATTTGTCTGGAAGCAAGTGAGAGCGTGATCAATGTGATTGCCATTATCTCCGGGCTGCGCAAGCCTTGACAATTTAACGCAAGTTGCATTACATTGTCATTCATGGCCGCCAACGCTCTCGTCCAGACCCGCATCAACGGCACCGTCAAGGCGGAGGCCACCGCCGTGCTCGCCACGATGGGGCTTACTGTTTCCGATGCCGTGCGGCTGATGCTCACCCGTGTCGCGCATGACAAGGCCCTGCCGTTCGATCCGCTTCGCCCCAACGCGGAGACCATTGCCGCGATGGAGGAGGCGCGCGCTGGCAACCTGAAGAGCTATCCGGACTTCAAGGCCCTTCTGGCTGACCTTGATGCGGACGATTGATCCGACAGGACG
The DNA here is from genome assembly GCA_963732725.1 of uncultured Alphaproteobacteria bacterium. GTDB lineage: Bacteria > Pseudomonadota > Alphaproteobacteria > Sphingomonadales > Sphingomonadaceae > Novosphingobium. The sequence goes on from CAVTAQ010000005.1 coordinate 48,073, forward strand.
ATTCAAACGCGATCTCAAACGGGAACTGAAAGGCCGGTTTCGAGAATTCATCCTCGAAGAGATGGATGAACTGATCGCTCTCCTGGCATCCGATGCGCCTCTCCCCGCACACAATCGCGATCACGCTCTGACCGGCGAATGGAAAGACCACCGGGACTGTCATGTGAGGCCCGATCTGGTGCTGATCTACCGCAAACCGGACGATGAAACCCTGCAATTGGTGAGGCTGGGGTCGCACTCGGAATTGGGTTTGTAGGACCCTGCCGCGAGCATGAGACCCGCCATTCTTTCATTTCCCTTTGCCCTCCCGCGCCAATCGCATAGCCTCTCCCCACCGACACCACCGGGAGAGGCCACCATGGTCATCCACGCCTGCAGGAATTGCTCGATCACCACGACATCCGCGCATTGCTCGCCACCTATTGCCACGGCTGCGACCGGGCGGACGAGGTGGAGATGGCCTCGGTCTACCTCGAGGAAAGCTGGGACGATCACGGCACCTACAAGATGCCGGGCAAGCCGTTTTCGGCCCGGACTGTCGCGGATTCCCTCGCGACCACTGATCTGGTCAGCCACCTGCTCGGCCAGTCGCTGATCAAGGTGACCGGCGACCGGGCGGGGGCGGAGACCTATTTCATCGCAACCTTGCTCTATCCGCCGAAAGAGCCCGGCGGCGTGCAGACGATAGGACAGCTTGGCGGACGGTATGTGGATACCCTGGTGCGACAAGAGGGCGCCTGGCTGATCGAAAACCGCGTATGCATACGCGAATGGTCGCATTCGCATGCCGGTGCGGGAGACTGGCTGGCCAATGCCGGTTTCGTCGGCCCCAGCCGCAGCCAGACCGATCCTTCCTATGCGGCGCTGGGGCTGACCCATTCGGGCAATCTCTGACTCTAGCGGCGTTCTGATTAAGTCGGCACCAGCCCGCTCCCCCACCCGGCCACCCAAGACATTGTATCTTATGGGAGGCCGGGTGGGGGAGCGGGCTGGTGCCGAATTCGACGTAAGTCGGAAAGACTCTAGCGGCGCTTGGCCGCCTTCGCTTTCCGCGCGATTTCGTTGCGCGCCATCTGGCGGATGTAGCTGCGAAGCTGATCCAGCTGGCCATCACTGAACCGGGCAAAGCGCGGCATGGCCCTGGGCAGCAGCGCGCCATCCCGGACCACGCTGCGGAAGGCCTCGGGATCGAGCGGCACGCCTGATTCGCGCAGGTCCGGCCCCGGAGCCCCCGCCGATTCGGCGCGGCCGCCATGGCAGGCAACGCAATTGGCCCAGAACAGCTTCTCGCCAGCCTGCACCTGGGCCGGATCAAGTGTGATGGCGGGATCGTCGAGCGGGTGCACGGTCTCGTCATAAGGCGCGGTTGCCGGCAATCTGGCCCGGCCGCCCAGTTTGAACGTCAGCAGGCGGCGCGGCTGTGCGTTATAGCGCCAGCCGGTTGGCATCAGGCCCTGTCCATAAGGATTGGGCCCGGCCCAACCGGCGAGGATCGAGACATATTGCACGCCCTTCCAGGAATAGGAGACCGGCGGCGCGATGATGCCAAGACCGGCATTGAAGCGCCACAGCTGCTTGCCGCTGGCCGCATCCCAGGCGCGGACAAAGCCATCGTTCTCGCCCTGGAATACCAGACCGCCCGATGTCGAAAGCGTGCCGCCGTTCCACATCCAGCGCTGCCATCTGGTCCATCGCGCCTTCTGCGCAACCGGATCCCAGGCGACGAGCGCACCCTTGCCGTCGTGCGGGTCATTGGTGAACTCGGGAGTTGCCACAACGCCGGGAAAGACATCGGGATTGCGCGTGAAACGGAAGCCCAGCTGCATGGTCGGGATATAGACCAGCCCGGTCTCAGGGTTGTAACTCATCGCCTGCCAGTTGTGCGCCCCACCGGTCCATGGCCAGATCGTTACCGGGTCTTTCTCATAGCGGATGCCGGGTGCCTCGACCGGGCGACCGGTCTCGAGATCAATACGTTCGGCCCAGGTTGCCTTGGCGAATTTTTCGGCGGAGATCAGTTTGCCGGTCTCACGGTCGAGCACATAGAAGAAGCCGTTGGTGGGGGCCTGCATCAGGACCTTGCGCTTCTTGCCGCCAATGTTGAGCGTCGCTGTCACCATGCCCGCAGCCGCCTTGTAATCCCAGGCTTCGCGCGGATTGAGCTGGTAGTGCCAGACGTATTTGCCGGTATCGGCATCAAGCGCGACGATCGAGGCAAGGAAGAGGTTGTCGCCGCCGCCGGGATCGCGCTTTTCGGGGTCATAGGGCCCCGAATTGCCGGTGCCGACATAGATGCGGCGGAGTTCGGGATCGAAGGTGATCCCGTGCCAGGCGGTGCCGCCGGTGCCGGTCTTCCAGTATTCGCCGCTGCCCCAGGTTCTGGCGGCCATTTCCATCGCCGCATCACCGCGATTTTCCTCCGGGCTGCCGGGGACGGTGTAGAACCGCCAGACCTGCCGGCCGGTCTGCTGGTCATAAGCGGTAACATAGCCGCGCGACCCTAAATCGCCGCCGCCCTGGCCGATGATGACCTTGCCGCCCCCTTTACCGTCTGACCACGCACGCGGTGCGCCGGTGATGGTGCGGCGATCACCGCGCTCAACCGTTTCAACGCTCCACAGCTCCCGGCCCGTCTTTGCGTCGAGCGCGATCAGGCGGCCATCCGTGGCCCCGACGAACACCCGGCCCTGATCATAAGCAACGCCGCGATTGAGCGGGAATATGTAGTGCCACTTGTCGGGGTTCTTTTCCCAGACCCGGGCTTCGTACTTCCAGAGCAGCTTTCCGCTCTCGGCCGAGACTGCATAGACGTCGGAAAAACTGCCGGTGAAATAGAGCACGCCGCCCACCGCAAGCGGGGTAGCCTCAAGCGATTGCTCGCCCGGCAGGTCGAGCGACCAGGCAAGGCCAAGCCGCGAGATGGTGCTGCGATTGATCTGGCGCAGATCGGCATGCCCGGCCTCGTCATATTGCCCGCCATAGTGCGGCCAGTCGCGATTTGCGGGCGGGGGTGCGGCGCTGGCAAGCAGCAGGGCGGCGATGGCGACGGCTCGCTTCATGTCATTCTCCCGCAGTCGCCGTGGTCACGACAATCTTGCCCACTTGCGCATTGCTTTCGAGATAGCGATGCGCCTCGACCACTTGCGTGATGCCGAACGTTCGGTCGATCACCGGTTTGAGCTTGCCGGTCGCCAGGCCGGTCGAGACATATTCGACAACGGCCCGGCGGTCTTGCGGGTGCTTGATCAACCGGTCGGCGGCGAAACCGTGCAGCGCGAGATTTCCCTGCATCAGCAGCGGCAGCATCAGCTCGACCGAATACCCCGCCAGCATGCCATAGACGATGACTGTGCCTCGCGGCGCCATTGCCGCGAGCAGCGCCGCCAACGGCTGCCCGGCAACAGCGTCAAAAGCGATATCCGCGCCCTTTCCGCCGGTGATCTCCAATATCCGCGCGGCAACGTCTTCCTCGTCGCTGACGATGACATGCGCCGCGCCGTGACCTTTGAGCGCCGCTCCCTTGCCGCTCCCGCGGGTGACAGCAATCGGCACGGCGCCGTGGTTTCTGGCGATCTCGATTGCCGCAAGTCCGACCGATGAGGATGCGGCGTTGATCACCACGATGTCGCCGGACTTGATCCGGCCCAGATCGACCAGCCCATAGGCGGTGCCATATTGCATCCAGCTGGCCGCCGCCTCGGTCAGTGACTGGCTTGCATCAACAGGCACCAGCATATCGGCGGGATAGAGGATCTTTTCGCCATAGGTGCCATACCGGTCCATAGGGAGGCCGAACAGGGTGGCGACCCGGTCACCGACCGACCAGGTGCTCACCCCCGGACCCAGCGCTTCGATCACACCAGCCGCTTCGTAACCCAGTTTGGATGGCAGGCTCTCCGGCGGCATGAATCCGCCAGAGCGATAATAGGTCTCCACCCGGTTGAGCCCGAAGGCGCCGACCCGGATGCGCACCTCTCCCAGGCCGGGCTCCCCGACATCGATCTCGTCAAGCCGCAAGACTTCGGACCCGCCGAATTCATGAAACCGCACGACCTTGGCCATCGTCTGGCTCTCCTAAAGTTTGAACCCGCCGCTGGCTTCGATACTTTGCGCGGTGACCCAGCGGCCCAGCGGCGAGGCCAAAGCATAGACCACGTCGGCGATTTCCTCGGGCTGGCCGAAGCGGCGCAGCGCGGTGACATCGGTAACGCCTTTGGCCGCCACCGGATCGCTGACGATGTAATCGTTGGTTGGCCCGGCCGTGAAACCGGGCGCGACCGCATTGACCGTGATCCCGCGCGGCCCCAGATCTGCCGCGAGCACCCGGGTGAAGGCATCCACCGCCGCCTTGGCCATGGTATAGACGATGATATTGGGATCAGTCAGCCGCGCTCCGACCGAGGAAAGGTTGATCACCCGCCCGTGGTCGCGCAATTTCGGGTGAAAGGCCTGGGTGAGGAAGAAAGCCCCGCGCACATTGTTGGCGATGACCTGATCGAAGCTTGCCTCGGTAACCTGCAGGATCGACGCATAATCGCCGCCGCCGATGTTGTTGACCAGAATGTCGAGCCCGTCCGAGCCGGTGCGGCGCGCAAATTCGGCGCAGGCGGCATCGGCCAGCTTGGCCGCCTCGGCCGCGCCGCCAAGTTTTGCCTGGACTGCAAATGCTGCACCTCCATTTTCTTCTATGCGCGCCACCGTGCTTTCAGCGGCGACCCTGTCAAACGCATAGTTGACGGCTACCAGCGCACCGGCAGCAGCCAGCCGTTCGGCAATGCCGACGCCAAGGCCTTTGCTGGCACCGGTTACCAGCGCGGTCTTGCCTGCCAGATCCCTTTCCATGGCTTCGTCCTCCCACAGCAGTCTTCTCACGGGAGGATTGCAGCTTCAAGGGCTCAAATTGTCGGCTTCCGGGGATGCAGCTTGCGAGAAACACTTCCCCGAAAAATGACGGATCTCTTCATTGCCAATGTGTTGCCAGCACAAGCTCAGTGGACTTTAATTAAGTGCCGTAATGGAGGGATACGTATGGATTTATTGCAACCCATTTGCCCGGTGCCGACATTATCAAGCTGTGATTGCAGGGAAGCGGCGGCAGAAAGATTTGGCATGCCTCCAATGCAAGCTATGCTGGTTGCACAACGCAGAGGAAATACGGGCAATGCACGAATTGCTGAAGGCGGACAGCTTCGGAGAAAACCGCACCGACAGTCCATACTGGAATGAAAGCGTCTGGTTCTCGGTCTCCATTCCCGAACGCCGGGTGCATGGGCTGATCCAGTATTACTTCCGGCCGAACATGGGCATGCTCAATGGCGGGCCGGTGCTGTGGGACCCTTCCGGCCAGTTCCAGTGGAACTGCCTCTACTACAACTGGAGCCACCTGCAGGCCGCTCCGCCTGTCGAGGGCAAGTTTGCGATGCAGGCGCGCAATTCGCTGGCGGTGCAGGTTCTTGAGCCGCTCACCCGCTACAAGATCGATTACGACAAGGAAGGCTTTGTCCTCGACCTGGTCTGGGAGGCCAGCGGTCCGGTGCACGAACTGGTAACCGGCGATGCCAGCCAGCGCGCCACCGCCAGCTTCCACATCGAACAGCCTGGCCGCATGCGCGGAACCATTCAGCCGGCACGGTGAGAGCTGGGCGGTCGATTGCCATTCGATGCGCGACACTTCCTATGGCGTGCGCGACTACGAATCGCTGGCCTTTGGCGGCTATTTCTGGGGCATCGCCGATGGCAGCAGCTTTCATGCGCTGTGCATGGGCAATCCGGGCGAAGCCTATGGCAATGAGGCCAAATGCATCGGCGGCTTTATCATGAAAGATGGAAAAATGGCCAGCATGGTATCTGGATACCGCAAGATAACCGAATTTGGCCAGTTCGGGCCTGCCAAGGTGCTGTTTGAAGGCAGGGATGCACTGGGCCGCACGATGCGGGCCACCGGCGTGATCGACCCCGGCCTCGTCTTCACCGGCTATACAGACCACACCGTAGTATGGTCTCTCGCCGAATGGGATTGGGATGGGATTACCCATTGGGGCGACAATCAGGAGTTCTCCCCTGCCGAGCCTTTCCGCCAGTTGGCGCGCGGCGAGATTGTGCTGGGAGGCGGGCAGTGAGCGGCCAGATTGTTATCGTCACCGGCACTTCGGGATCGGGCAAATCGACCGCCTGCGAGCTGTTCGCCAAGCAATCAGACGACTTCTGGCTGCTCTATGGCATCGACCATTTCCTCTCGGGCACCCTGCCCGCCAAATTCGGCCACCACGGCCCACGCTGCCGGGAGGGTATCTATGCGCACCCCGTGAACGAAGCCGATCCCGATGGCCCCTTGCGGTGGAGCTTTGGCCCCAAGGGTGAGGCCGCTTTCCGGACCTTGCATGGCTGGATCGCGGCGGCATCGCGCGAGGGCTGCAACGTCGTGCTCGATCATCTGGCGATGAGCGATCCGCCGGTGCTGCAGGACCTGGTCCGTCAGCTTGAAGGCCTGCCGGTGCTGTTCGTCTGCCTCAAGCCCAGTTACGAAGTGCTCAGCGCGCGGGTGGCGAACCGCACCATGGACAAACCGATGCCAACGCACATCCTGGGCGAAGACACGGTGCGCAAGATCATCGACCGGCTCGACCGGCTGCGCCCATGGTTTTACGAAACCGTCTACGCCAACGACATCTACGATCTGGAAATCGACACCGAAGTGCACGGTCCCGATGCGGTCGTGGCGATGATCGAGGCAAGGCTGGCCGAGGGTCCCGGAACGGCCTTCGGGCAGCTGAGGCAACGCTATTCGGCAGGCTGAATCCCGGCAAATGTCCAGGCAAGCATCTCGCCGCCAAGCCATGGCACGACCGCGCCGCCCGCGACCCTGATCGTTTCAGGCACAGCGCAGGCGCGCCTTTCCAGAACCACCCGCCGTTCGTTGAGCGGCAGGCCATAGAACATCGGCCCGTTGACCGACGCGAATGCTTCCAGCCGGTCAAGCGCGCCTTCCTCATCGAATACCGTGGCATAGGCTTCAAGCGCATGAGGGGCATTGAATATCCCGGCGCAGCCGCAGGCGCTTTCCTTGGTTTTCACCTCATGCGGCGCCGAATCGGTGCCGAGAAAGAATTTTGCCGAGCCTGAGGTCGCCGCCTTGCGCAGCGCAAGCCGATGCACCTCTCGCTTGGCGACCGGAAGGCAATAGGCATGCGGGCGAATGCCGCCGGCGAACAGGGCATTGCGGTTGATCTGCAAATGGTGCGGCGTGATCGTCGCTGCGACCGTCTCCGGCGCATTCTCGACAAATTGCACGGCCTCGCGGGTCGTGATGTGCTCAAACACCACCTTCAGCGACGGAAAATCGCGCAGCAGCGGCGTCAGAACCTGATCGATAAACACCGCCTCGCGGTCGAAGATGTCGACATCGGCGTGCGTTACCTCGCCGTGGACCAGCAGCGGCATGCCGATATCCTGCATGCGCGCAAACACCGGATAGACCCCCCGCACGTCGGTGACGCCATGGGCGGAATTGGTCGTGGCATGGGCAGGATAGAGTTTGGCGGCCGTCACTATGCCCAGCGCAAAACCGGTTTCCAGATCGCCGGGATCGGTGGCATCGGTCAGGTAGAGCGCCATCAATGGAGTGAAACTGCGGCCCTGCGGCAACGCCGCCAGGATCCGCTCGCGATAGGCGGCGACATCGGCGCTGGTGGCGCATGGCGGCGACAGGTTGGGCATGACGATGGCGCGGGCAAACTGCCGCGCGGTATGATCGACGACCGAGGCCAGCATTGCCCCGTCGCGCAAATGGACATGCCAGTCGTCCGGCTGCCGAAACACTATCCGCTCATTGCTCATGGCTTCGCGATAAGCCGTGCCGCCGATTTGAAAAGCTTAAATTCCCCTGTCCGGCACCGTCCTGACCAACAGGCAAAAGCACGACCGGCGCATTTGTGGTTAACGGGCCGTTAGCCATTTGGTGCAACAATCATCGCCGCACAGAGGCCGCAAGGGATCGATGCACTATGGAACAGGGTGAGAAACTCGACCAGGACCCCGCAGAACAGCGGGGAGCGCAGCGCTTCACGCTGCTGATCCGGACCGCCAAGCTGGTTTGCGAGAGCGGCGAATTTCTCTGCATTGTCCGCGATGTTTCGGAAACCGGCGTGCGACTGCGGCTGTTTCATGCGCTTCCCGAAGATACCCGCATGGCGCTGGAACTGGCCAATGGCGAAGTATACTTCGTCGAACGCGTCTGGGAACGCGACGGCCATGCCGGTTTCCGCTTTTCAGCAGCAATCGACGTGCATGCCTTTATCGACGAGGTCAGCCCCTATCCGCGCCGCCAGGTGCGGCTGCGGATCGACATTCCGGGAACTGCGTGGATCGGCGAACACGGTGAAGCTGCGACCGTGCGCGATATCTCGCAGCACGGCGCCCGCATCGAATGCGGCAGGTATCTTGCGCTCGGTCAGCGCATCAAGCTGAAGGCTGATGGTCTTCCGGTGCTCTGGGCCAGGGTATGCTGGCGTTCGGCTCCGCTCTACGGGCTGGCTTTTGAGCAATTCTTCACGCTGGAACAGCTCGCCCTGCTGACGGCGGCGCTGCAAATTCCGGGAGCAGAAGGCCAGACCGGGAAAAGCGCCAGTTTCGGCTAAAACCTGACTGTTCCAGAACTCTGTTTCAGTTAAACTGAAACAGCAGCGGCACCGGCTCTCTACACAGGACGGAACTCCATCGCGTCCCCATTCATGCAGTATCGCTTGCCGGTAGGCCGGGGTCCGTCATCAAACACATGGCCCAGATGCCCGCCGCAGCGAGCGCAGTGGACTTCCGTGCGCGGGTAGCCCACTTCCCAGTCAGTCGATGTTTCCACTGCGCCGGGCAGCGGCCGCCAGAAGCTTGGCCAGCCAGTGCCGCTCTCGTATTTTGTGGCTGAAGCAAACAGCGGATGGCCATCTGCTGCACAGACGAATGTGCCCGGGCGTTTTTCCTTGAGCAGAGCCGATGTGCCCGGAGGCTCTGTGCCTTTTTCGCGCAGGATATGGAACTGGGCCGGCGTCAGTCGGCGGCGCCACTCAGCCTCGGAGTAGCGGACCGGGTAGACCTTCGCTTCAGCCGCTGAACCGCCGCACGCAGCGATGACCGGTATCGCGGCGGTTGCACCAAGCCCGATGAGAAAGCGGCGGCGGGGAAGGCGTTGAGGCATCGAACTGTTCCTTTCGCATGCTTAGAGTATCCGTAATGATCAAGCGATAGATTGCTGCCAGCAACGGTCTGCCTTGCGCAGGCCGGGCTGGGTACCCGGACCTCAAGGCCAAATACCAGCAGCTCATCGCGCAGGGCAAACCCGCCAAAATCGCCATCACCGCCGTCATGCGAAAACTCATCGTCATCGCAAATACACTGCTCAAGGCAGACAGACTTTGGGTCAAATCTCTCGCTTGTCCATCACGGATACTCTAAGGTCGGGACTTCTAGCCCCCCCAGGCACGCCGTTCTTCGGCGGCGCGCAGCACTTCGTAGGCCAGTTGCAATGCCTGAAAGGCCTTGGCGGCATCGCCGTCGCCGGGCCGCACGTCGGGATGCACCAATTTGGCCTTGGCGCGCCAGGCCTTTTTCACTGCTTCGAAATCAGCATCAGGATCCAGTTCGAGCAATTCCAGCGCGCGCATCTCGTCGCGGCTGCGGCTGCCATCGCCCGATCCGGCCCAGCCATAGTGCGCCGACTGGTGATAACCTTCATGTGTCTGCCGCTCGCTCGCCTCGCGTTCGGCGGCTTCCTCCTTGGAAAGCCCCTCGAAATAGTCCCAGCCGGAATTGTATTCGGCGGCATGGGCTTGGCAGAAATACCAGCGCTCAGGATTGTTCGGGCTTTTGGGGGCCGGGCAGTCGCCACGTTCCTGGCAGCCAACCCGGTCGCACAAACGCACGGTTACCGTCTCGCGCGAGCCGCCATAGCCGCGCCAGCGGGGAAAGCCCCAATCACTCGATCTGCGCGCTCCGGCCATCCGGCCCGCGATAGGCCTGCGAGGGGCCTGTGCGCAAGTGTCCGGTTCGCTTCACCGAATGTTAAGCGGCGGCCGGTAGATGCTGCATTGCAATATCTGCTAACTTAGGTTATTATCCTCGGGCGGGGGCTATCGAGACAGGCTATGAGCAAGCAACTGGCTATAAGTTCCGCGTTTTCGGTTTTGCTGATGGCAAGCTTCGTGCTTTTCGGCCCGAATAATGCGCGTGGGCCGCTTGATTCGGGCAGCGGCGCGGGGCTGTTCGGCGTGGAAGCCTCGGCCGCGCTTCCGCTTTAAATCCAAAGTTCCTGGTTGCGCTCCTCACCTACCGTATCGATGTAATCCTCGATCTCGGGCCGGGCGAGCGCGGCCGCGTAGATCTTGCCCATCTTGACCGGTGAAGGCGCATCCCAGCTTTCCGGCTTCCACAGCTGCGCGCGCAGGATGGCGCGGGGGCAGTGGAAGAAGGCGCGGGTTATCGTCACACGGATCGCCAGGATGGCCGGCTTGCCGTGACTGATCAGGCGCTCGCACAGCCCGGCATCGTCGAACAGCTCGGCCTGGCCGACCACTCGCAGCACATCACCCGTTGCGGGCCGGAAAAACAGCAGGCCGATACGGCCGTTGGAAAGGATGTTCCTGAGGCCCATCTTGAGCTGGTTGCCGTTGCGCTCGGGCACCAGCAGGGTCTTGTTGTCCAGCACATGGACAAAGCCGGGATCATCGCCCTTGGGGCTGAGATCCAGCCCGTCGCCGCCATCGGTCGCCATGATCAGGAACGGGCTGCGGGCAATGAATGCAAGCGCCTGTTCGTCGAGATGGTCGAGCACCTTGGCCGCCGCCATGGCGCTGGGATCGGGGATCAGTTCGGTAAGCCGCGCGATGGATTCAATTCTGGCCACGGGCTTCTCCTTCCGCCTTACAGAACAGAGACTGTCTCATTTAAACCGGACAGGCAAGATTCGTCCGCTAATGATCGCCCAGGCGCAGGACTGCAGGAGCCTCGGCAATCGCTGCATGAACGGCGGCAAGGTCATCGTCTCCGATGCAGTAAGGCGGCATGACGTAGATCGTGTTGCCAAGCGGGCGAAGCAGGACGCCTCGATCTGCAAAGTGCGCCTTCAGCGCCGGGCCGACACCTGCAAGATAGCCCGCGTCATCCACCGCCACATCGATAGCGATAATCGTGCCGCACTGGCGCGGATTGGCGAGGCCCGGGGTCGCGGCGAGCGTGTCCAGCCCTTCCGCCTGCCGCGCGGTCAGTGCCGCAATCCGTTCCAAAACCGGTTCGTCCTGCCAGACATCGAGATTGGCGAGCGCGGCGGCGCAGGCAATCGGATTGGCGGTGTAGCTTGAAGAGTGGAAGAACTGCTTCGCGCGGTCCTTGCTGTAATGGGCATCGTAGATCGCCGGGCTGGCCAGCGTTACCGCCAGTGGCAGCGATCCGCCTGTCAGACCCTTCGACAGGCACATCAGATCGGGCACGATGCCAGCCTGCTCGCAGGCGAACAGGGTGCCGGTGCGGCCCCAGCCAGTCATCACCTCGTCGGCGATGAACAGCACGCCGTGCCGCGCGCAGATGTCCCGCATCGCCGCCAGCACATGCGGCGGATAGACCAGCATCCCGCCCGCGCCGAGCACCAGCGGCTCGACGATGAAGGCAGCGGCATCGCCTTTCGCGCAGTATGCCTCCAGCGCATCGAGGCAGGCCTGCTCCGCCCCCGCACCGGGAAACGGCACCCGCGCGACATCGAACAGCAGAGCCTCATAAGCCTGGTTGAACACCCCGCGCGCGCCGACCGACATGCCGCCCACGGTATCGCCGTGATAGCTGTGCTCCATGACGATGATGCGGTGGCGCGGACTTCCAATGTTGGCCCAATAGCCCAGCGCCATCTTCAGTGCGACTTCGACCGAAGTTGAGCCGGAATCCGAATAGAACACATGGTCCAGCGGGCTCGGGGCAAGGTCGACAAGGCGGCGGGCAAGGTCTTCACCCGGCCCATGCGTCCAGCCCGCGAAGATCAGCTGATCAAGCTGCTGCGCCTGCGCAGCGATCGCCGCCATGATCTTCGGGTGGCAATGGCCGTGCGTTGTCACCCACCAGCTGGAGATCGCATCGATGATACGCCGCCCGTCAGCAGTGTGCAGCACCGCGCCTTCGCCGCGCAGGATCAGCGGGATTTCTTCCTCCAGACCGTGCTGGGTGAAGGGATGCCACACCGGCGAGCGCGCGCTCATGTCAGCAGGTCCATGCGGATTCCGGCGGCAAAAGCGGCGGCCAGCGTGTCGGCATTGAGCGGATCAATTCGAGGCAGTCGGCCAAGGTGCGCCGTCTTGCCCAGCCGGGTTATCGCCGCCTCGCTCGCCGGATTGGCCTCACCGCAGAACGCCACCCCGCGGAGATCGAGGCCGCGCGCGCGCAGCGCTTCGAGCGAAAGCAGGCTGTGGTTGATCGTGCCCAGCGTGGTTCGCGCCACCAGAATCACCGGCAGAGCCCAGCGCGCGAACAGATCGGCGGCCAGCAGATTGTCGGCAAATGGCACCAGCACCCCGCCTGCCCCTTCGACCACCAGTGGACCTTCGACTTCAGGCAAGGCCAGCCGCGCCGGATCTACCACCACCCCATCGAGCCGCGCTGCCTCATGCGGCGAACAGGGCGTGGTGAGGCGATAGGCTTCGGGCAGAACCTGCACCCGTCCGCCGCCCAGCCGCGCCACTTCTTCGCTGTCGCTGCCCCCTTCGAGCCCGGCCTGCACCGGCTTCCAGTAACGCGCGCCGAGCCGGGCTGCGAGCCCTGCGGCAAACACGGTCTTGCCGACATCGGTGTCGGTTCCGGTGACGATAAAGCGGAGGGTAGAAGTCATAGCGCCGATATGACGCCATCGCTTCGCTTCGTCGAGTGTCGCCGCAATCCGCTCTAGGGCTTCGGAGCCGCTGATTTTGGGTCGGGCTTGGCAGGCTGCTGGGCTGCCTGCGCTTTCTGCATTGCCTCGATTTCGGCCATGGTCTTTGAATCGAGCAGTTCGACCTGGAACACCAGGTGGGAATTCGCCGGGATCGGACCCTGCGCCTTGGCGCCATAGCCCAGCGCGGCCGGCAGGCAGAGGCGGTAGATGCTGCCCCTTGGCATCAGGAGCAGCCCTTCGGAAAAGCCCGGCACGACGTTTTCGACCATCATCGGCACCCGCATGTTCTGGTCGAAGGTTTCGCCGCTTGCCGCCAGATAGCCGATGTAGTTGACCAGCACGGCATCTCTTGCACCCGGCTTTACGCCTGTCGCCGGGCGCAGCACGGTATAGCCGAGGCCGGTCGCGGTCTTGCTCTGGCAGCTGCGCATTGCCGCTGAAACCACTGGTTGCAGCGGCAATGCCAGGATCGATGCGGGCGGCGCTGCCGGGGCTGCGGCAGGCGCGGCAGCCTGGCCGGGAGCGGCGGAAAGCAATGCAAGGCATGCGGCGATGCGCGACGCGGCGCTGAGGCTAGTGTTCATGGCCGCGCCCATAGCGATGCAATTGCGGCGATACCAAGACAATTGCGGCAGGATAAGCCGGGTCTTGCCGCTTACCGGCAGCAGCTTTGGATTCAAGCCTGCGGCACCGGCATGCCCTTGCCCGGCTGCATGATCTCGAACACGTTGCCGTCCGGATCGCGGCAATAGGCCGCGCGCATGCCGCCGCCGGCGAAGGTCTGCAACCGGCCATGGATCGGCACCCCGGCGGCCTTGAGCTTGTCATATGTCGCCTGCACATCATCGACCGTCAGACCGAAATGCGAATAGCCGCGGTCGCTCACCGGATAGTCCGGATCCTTGGCCTTGCCCCGGGGACTGGTGAACTCGAACAGTTCGAGCCACAGGTTGCCCCCGGCTATCATGCACATCCGCCCTTCGACATCGGGAATGTCCATGATTTCGGAAAACTGCTCGCCGCTGAACGGGAAGGGATCGGCCAGCGGCTCCATCCCGAACATGTCGCGGTAGAAGGCGATCGAGCGATCAAGGTCAGCTACGGATATGCCGACATGGTTGAACTGCATTCCCGCCTCCTAAAGCGCGCGCGTGGTGCGGAAGTATTCGATGATTCCGGCCCCGTCGTTGCCCGCGACCAATGCCGGGATGGCATGGCCGCGCTCGGCCAGCACAACGTCATCGGCGGCGAGGCCCTTGCCGCCCATATCGACCGAGCCCGCAATCAGCTGCGCTGCATAGTCGTCGCCGCGCTTTGTGGCGGCAATGCTCTCGCCAGCCGCAAGCAGGGTGTAGCGCATGACCGGGCGTTCGGGATCGTTCCTGTCGCCCATGTCCCACACCGCGCCGGGCACCAGGCGGGTCTTCCACATGCCTTCAGCGCCCTCGAGCGAGAGACTTGAATGGCCCTCGTTCCTGCGGTTGATGCCATCGCGCTCCCGGAACACATGGGTGCCGCCCTGCAGCGTCGGGTGATCGCGGTATTCGGGTCCATAGCCGCCGGGGGAGAGCGACACGTCGCCAAACACTTCGAGCAGCCGGCAACCCGAGGGTCCGATCAGCAAGGGCCCATATTCAACCGAAGGCGCAGCAACGAAGACATCGCCCGGCTCCATGTACCAGTCGCCGATCAGGCACTTGCCTTCGATCACCACCACCAGGGTCCAGCAATCGTGCCAGTGCATCGGCCAGATCTGGTTGGGCGGCATGCGGATGTCGGGCACCAGCATGATGAAGGGATCGTCCGGGGTTCCCAGCGCGAAGTTTTCGCTCCAGGTCTGGCCGCCGGGAATATCGTTGGCAACGATGTTGTCCGGTCCGGCCTTGCCGCCCGGATAGAGAGTGCGGACCGACAAACCGGGGGCAAACTGTTCGAGCCGGTAGGGCCTTTCGGGGACGAGCGAGCGGACGGGCGCGTTCATGGCTTTCTCTCCACACGCAGGCTCTTGCGGCCCGCGATGCACGATCATGGCCTGCGCTTGGCGGGTAAATCAATGGGAGATTGACTCATCCCCCGCCGCCCTCACTATGCGGCCCGCAAGGCAGGGCGCAAAAGGTGCCCGCCGGGGAGAGCGATGGCAGCCCGCAATGTCCTGATCGGCGTCGATGTTGGCGGCACCTTTACCGATGCAGTGGTGATCGTCGGGGCCGAACGCCACCGCGCGAAGTCACCGAGCACCTATCCGGAAATCGGCAACGGGGTGCTGGCCGCCTGCAAGCTGGCCGCCGAAGCTGCGGGGCGCTATCTGGCGGATGAGGCGCAGGTGGAAAGCATCGCCGTTTCATTCCTGTGGTCGTTTCTCAATCAGGATCACGAGCGCGAAGCGGCGCGGCTGCTGCGCGAAAGCCTGCCGGGAATGCCGGTTTCCGCCGGGGTCGAACTGCGCCCGGTGATCCGCGAATATGAACGCACCACGCTGGCCGTGCTCAATGCCTATGCCAAGGGTGCCTATCGCGGCGTTGACCGGCTGGCAGAGACCCTGCGCGATGCCGGGCTGACTGCCCCGGTGCTGCTGTGCCATTCGGGAGGCGGGGCGATCTCGATCGATCAGGCGCGCGAACAGCCGGTGTGGCTCTCCGCTTCGGGCCCGGCGGCAGGGGTGGCCGCGGCGGCGCGGATCGCGGCGGATGCTGGCGAGGACAAAGTGCTGACTTGCGATCTGGGCGGCACCTCGTTCGATGTCGCGCACCTGGCAGACGGAGCGCCTGCGCGCACCCAGCGCGGCGATCTGATGGGCTTCTGGACGGCGCTGCCACGTGTCGATGTCGAATTGGTGGGCGCGGGGGGCGGTTCGCTGGCCTGGGTGGACGAGCGCGGGATGCTGCGGGTCGGGCCGAGGTCGGCCGGATCCTCGCCGGGGCCGGTGTGCTATGGCCGGGGCGGCACGCAAGTGGCGCTGACCGATGCTCTGCTGGTGCTGGGCTATATCGATCCGGCCCGTTTTCTCGGCGGCGCGATGGTGCTTGACCGGGCGGCGGCGCTGGCGGCTTGCGCGCGGCTGGGTGAGCAGCTGGGCCTCGATGCAGTTGATACCGCCTGGGGCGTCCGCGAGATAGCAGTGGCCGAAATGGTCAAGGCGGTGCGCGCGCGGCTTTCCAATCATGCTCTGGCCGCCAGCGAGCATTGTCTGGTCAGCTATGGCGGCTGCGGCGCGCTGTTTGCCGCCGAGGTTGCCAGGCTGGCGGGGCTCCGCCGCGTGCTGGTGCCCGAACTGGCCTCGGTGCTTTCAGCCTTTGGCGCGGCAACCATGGATATACGCCGCGAGCGACTTGCGACCCTGCTGATGAAGCTGCCGGGCGAGGCCGGAGCGATTGACCGGACCTTTGCCGAATTGCGCAACGCGGTGTGGCAGGACCTGTCAGCCGACGGCATGCCCGAAGCAGACCGCGAGGTGCGCTTCGAGGTGGACATGCGCTGGCTGCTCCAGCGCTGGGAACTGACCTTGGCGATTCCGGGCCAGCCGGCATCGGGTGATGGCGGGGCGCAAGTCGAGGCACTGTTCCGCGCGGAATATCTGCGCCGGTTCGGGGCGGCTTCGGTCACGACATCGGGGATTGTCGAGCTGGTCGGGATCCGGGCCGTGGGTATCGGGCGGATGGAGGGCGAAATCCTCCCCTTCAGGGGAGGGGAACCAGCGCAGCTGGTGGAGGGGCAGGCGCCGTCAAGCGTAGCCTCTCGTAGTCAGGCTCCACCGCCTGTGCCCCTCCACCCCCCGCTGCGCGGGCGGTCCCCCTCCCCCTTCGGAGGAGGATCGCGTCCCGTCAGCCTCAAACGTTCGGCACCGGAAACTGCGATCCCCGTCCACGATCTCCCCGCCCTAACCCCCGGAGACACATTTGCCGGCCCGGCCCTGATCGATTCGCCCGACACGACAATCTGGGTGCCGCAGGGTATGACTGCCCGGCTCGATGCAAGCCGCACTCTGGTGATCGAGGTGCAGACATGAACTATCAGGCTGGACGCAGCGACGATCCCATTGCTCCCGAGCTGCTGCGCAGCCGCCTTGAAGCCATCGGGCAGGAGGCGGGCGCTGCCGTCCAGCAGACCGCGATTTCGCCGATCGTGACCGAGTCGAAGGACTACTCTGTCACCATTCTCGACGCCGAAGGCTCGGTGATCTCGGCTTATGGCCTGATCGAAATCCACTACGGCGCGGTGATGCATGCGGTGCGCACCACGATCCAGGTCGTCCACCGCGCCGGAGGGCAGACCGAGCCGGTCGATATCCACCAGGTCGGTCTGGCGCTGGCCAAGGGCGATGTGTTCGAGATGTTCTGCGCCTCGGGCGGCGGCTATGGCGACCCGCTCGACCGTGATGCCGAAGCGGTGCACCGCGACTTGCAGGAGGACCGGCTGGAGTCGGCGATTGCCAGCGAGGTCTATGGCGTGGTGCTGACGGACGCGGGCGACCTTGATCTTGCCGCGACCGAATTGCGCCGCGAGGCGATGCGGCGCGAGCGGCTTTCCTCTTCCCGGCAGCCGGTGCGCCGGGTGGACCCGGGCCTTGCCGCAAAGGCAGCGGATGATGCGCGGGAAGTGCCGCTCTATCCGGGCGTAGTGCAGGTTGGAAACCGGGCTGTTTCGGCGTCATCCGGGGCCTGTCTCGCGATTGCGCCTGACAGCTGGCTGGACGGATGCCCCACGCTCGACATACCCTTAGATGAGCGCGCCGGAGGCACAATTGCCAGGGCGCATCTCGATCCAGTTTCCGGGCGAATGCTGTTCGTCGATGTGATACGCAAGGGCGACGGCCCAAGCATAGCAGTATGCCCGGACAGATGGGCCAAGGCAGGCCACAACCTGCTTAGGGATTGAGGAGAGAGACAATGAGCGGACTGGATCTGGTGATTCGCGGCGGCACCATCGTCGATGGTACGGGCGCTGCTGGCTACACGGCGGACATCGGCATCGCAGGCGGCAAGATCGCCGAAATCGGCAAGATTGCGCCCAACGGTGCGCGCATCATCGACGCCGATGGCCTCACCGTCACCCCCGGATTCATCGACGGCCACACCCATATGGACGCCCAGATGCACTGGGACCATCTCGGCACCAATTCGTGCTGGCACGGTGTTTCCACGGTTGTGATGGGCAATTGCGGCTTCTCGATCGCGCCGATCCGCAAGGGCCGCCAGGACCTCGTCGCGCGCAGTCTCGAGCGGGCCGAAGACATTTCCGGCGCGGCAATGGAGGCCGGGATCGACTTCTGCTGGGAGCATTACGACGACTACCTCGACGTCGTCGACAGGCTGCCCAAAGGGATCAACCATGCGGCCTATGTCGGACATTCCGCGCTGCGCACTTTCATCATGGGCGAACGCGCCTTCACCGACACGGCCAGCACCGACGATCTTGTCGCAATGCAGGCTGAATTGAAGCGCGGCCTCGATGCGGGCGCAATCGGCTTTTCCACCTCACGCAGCGCCGCGCACCTCACCTCGGACGACAAGCCGGTCGCCTCGCGGCTCGCGGATCGCGATGAGGTCGCGGCGCTGGTCGGCTCGATGAAGGGCCGCAAGGGCGCGATATTCGAGCTCGCCCACGAAATCATGTTGCCTGGCAATCCCGAGGGAGACGCCTACTGGCAGTGGCTCAAGGCGCTCACCGTTTCGAGCGGCGTCGCCACCACTTATGGCGTGCTGGGCCGCTTCGCGCTCGGCCAGATCGAATATATCGAGGGCGTCGCCAAGGCGGGCGGGCGGATGTTCGGCCAGACCCACAGCCGCGGCGTCAGTTCGCTGTTTTCGTTCAGAACCGCCTTCCTGTTCGATGCCCAGCCTGCGTGGAAGGCATTCCGCGCCCAGCCGCTCGAAGCGCAGAAGGCGCAGCTTGCTGATCCCGAAGTGCGCGCGCGGCTGATCCATGCGGTGGACACTGCCCAGTATGGAACGCTTTCCGGCGCAGAGGGCAAGCCGCCGCAGTGGGACGATTTCTACTATTTCGACAAACCGATGCCGCCCTATCGCAGCCTGGCCGAACTGGCGGCGGAGCGGAGCAAGGCGCA
This sequence comes from uncultured Alphaproteobacteria bacterium, assembly GCA_963732725.1. GTDB lineage: Bacteria > Pseudomonadota > Alphaproteobacteria > Sphingomonadales > Sphingomonadaceae > Novosphingobium. The sequence continues at coordinate 67,035 of CAVTAQ010000005.1, forward strand.
CCCGCTCGAAGTGCTGTTCGATCTCGCCATCGAGACCGACATGGACGCGCTGTTCATGCAATACCTTACCCGCGCTTCGGACGAGGAAGCAGTCACGGTCATGCGTCATCCCAGTTCGATCATGACTTTTTCCGATTCGGGTGCCCATGTCGGCCAGATTGCCGATGGTTCCATCCAGACGCACTTGCTGGCCTATTTCTGCCGCGAAAAGGGCCTGATCTCGCTGCCTGAAGCAATTCAGATGATGACCAGCCGGGCGGCGAATGCCTGGGGGTTCAATGATCGCGGCGTGCTCGCCGTTGGCAAGATGGCCGACGTCAACGTACTTGATCCTGCGACTGTCGGCCCGGAAATGCCTACGGTGGTCCACGATCTGCCGACCGGCAAGCGGCGGTTTTCGCAGCGGGCCAGCGGATTCAGGGCCACTGTGGTCAATGGCCAGGTGCTGACCGAGCGCGGCGAACACACCGGTGTTCATCCGGGCCGGCTGCTTCGGCGGAAGGATTGAGGCGATGGCAGTCCTGCCTCTCGCCCATGTCAGCTGGGCCCTTGCCGACAACAAGGATCGGCCGGCTTGCGATGCCTTCTTCATGGACATTTTCGGAGCCGAAACCGCCTACGAGATGCTGATGACGCCCGAGGCCGAGAAAATGGGCCTCGACCGCGAGGAACGCCTGATGATGATCGGCGACACGATGATCATCCCGATTGCCGCTGCCGGGCCGGGTCTCTCGCCGCAATCGCCGACGGGAGAGATGCTGCGCCGCAATGCCGGGCCGATGCGCTGGCTGGGCCTGGCACTCAGGGTTGCCGATCTCAAGCAGACGGCAGCGCGGTTCGAGGCCAGGGGTTTCAAGCTGCACTACGATCCGGGTATGGAAGAAATCTATTTCCTCACCGGACGCAAGCAAGTGCTCGGCGTGCGGCTGGAGATGCTGTCGACGGATCTGCCCAACGATCCCCGTCAACAGGCTGGCTGGAATCCTTCGCGCTGGCGCGACGGGCATCCGCTGGGGATCGAGGGGTTGCAATCGGTCGGCGTGTCTGCGCCCAGCCTGGCGGCTGCGCGTGAATGCTTTGGCGAGCGGCTCGATCTTCCCGAGCTGGGGCAGCGCAGATTGCCGGGCGACCAGGCAGAATGCCTCGCCTTTGATCTTGGCGATACCGTGATCGAAGCGATGGTGCCGGGCGACGGTTCCTCGCCGCTCGCGCAGCATCTGCGCGATGTGCAAGGCATCTATTGCCTGACCTTCAAGGTCCGTTCGGCCAAGGCGGCCGCAGACCATCTGCGCAGCAAAGGGCTGGAGATTGTCGGCGCGGAGGATGATCGCTTTGCCATCCGCCCGGATCAGGCCTTCGGACGGCTGATCTATTTCACCGAGAACCCCGTGCCCGGCTATCCGCCTATGGGCTCGAAACTCAACGAACTTTAGCAGGCTGCTCACCTGGCCAAAGGAGATCGCCCGATGGAATTCCGTCCGCTCCATGCTGATTTCGGGGTCGAGGTGATCGGTTTCGATGTGGAGCGCGGTCGCGCGCCCGCCGATATCGCAGCGCTGCGCGAGGCTTATGACCGCCATTCGCTGTTGCTCTTCCGCGGCGGCGGGCACCTGACGAACGAACGCCACATCGAGCTTGCCAGCTGGTTCGGCCCGCCCGCCCCGGTCGACAATACCGGCAAGGGCGATTTCGTCTCGGTGCTGCACAACCGCGATCCGGCGGGTTCGATGCAGCTGCCGTTCCACTGCGATCTGACCTATACGGACACGCCGATCAAGGCGATCTGCCTGCAGGCGATCGAGCTGCCGGGATCGCCGACATCGACCACCTATGTCAGCAATTTCGGCGCCTGGAAGCACCTGCCGGAGGCCATGCAGCGCCGGCTTGAAGGGCTGAGCTTGCGGCATGTCCATATCTCCAACGTCAAGGAATACGACTGGCCGCCCTTCATTGCCGATCATCCGCTCAGGTTTCCCCACCCAAGAAACGGCAGGCCGCTGCTGCTCTGCACCGAACATCATGCGACAGAAATCATCGGACTGGATGAAGCCGAAAGCGCGGCCCTGATTACCGAACTGTGCGCACACCAATATGCCCCCGCCCGCCAATACGACCACGTCTGGCAACTGCATGACGTGGTGATGTGGGACAACCTCGCGGTCCAGCATGCCCGGCGCGAGCATTCGGACTATGCCGGCGGGCCGCGCGCCTTGCAGCGGGTGGCGCTTTGTGAAATCACGCTGCAGGAATCGATCGACCGCGCGCGGGCGAAACAGGCCGCCTGACATCAACCCTGAGGAGAGCCGGAATGCCGACACCTGAAATGCCCCAGAAGGCCCCCTATGCGGTCGCAGTCGAGGCCGGGAAGAGCTACTGGTGGTGCTCATGCGGCAAGAGCGGGAACCAGCCGTTCTGCGATGGCAGCCACAAGGGCAGTGAGTTTGCTCCGAGCAAGTTCGAGGCGGCTGAAAGCAAGACCGTCTATTTCTGTGGCTGCAAGCAGTCGAAAAACGGCGCACTGTGCGATGCCAGCCACCGCGATCTTTAGGCTTCTGGCCGCACTCCTGGCGGTACTGACCCTTCAGGCTGCGCACGCAGAGGAAGTTGTCCATCCCGTTGGCGAGATGCATTTGCGGTTCACCGACCAAAGCCGTCCGATCAAGAAAAGCATGGGCTTTGCCGGATCGGCCAACCGGCGGATCGATGTCACTGTCTGGTATCCAACTGCCCCGCAGGCAAAGCGGTCCAAGGGTGCTGCGACTTTCGCCAGGGGCGGGCCCTGGCCGCTGCTGGTGTTCAGCCACGGAACCTTTGGCAAAGCCGCGCAGTTTGCGCAGACACTGGGAGATCTTGCCAGTCACGGCTATATCGTGGCCGCGCCAGACCATCCACTGACGTCCAGCGCGTCCTGGACGGGCGTGTCCTTTGCGGACATTTCGGATGTCGGGGAACAGGTCAAGGACATCCGCTTTCTGATCGGAGAACTTGTCAGGGCGCCCACTCTCGCTCCCGCAATCGACGCTGACCGGATCGCGGTTGGCGGCCATTCGCTTGGCGGTGTCACCTCCTATTTCACCGTCTTTGGCGCGCAGACCCGCGATCCGAGGATCAAGGCGGCAGTGCTGGTTGGCGCGTCGGATCCGGTGCAGACAGCCCTGTCACAAGATATCGGCCTGTTCGGAACCGCACACAGCTTTGCAAGCCCGCCGGTCCTGTTCCTGTCGGCCGAGCAGGATCTGTTCGCACGTTTGATGGGGCGGCCGCATGTTGCCTTTTCGCGGGTCGAACCGCCCAAATACGAGGTCATGATCAAGGGCGGCGCGCATGTCTGGTTTCACGATGACAGCGACCGCCATCCAGAGGGCAAGAACCCGGATTGCCTGTTTTTCGAGCGCGCGAAAATGAAAGTGCCCGGTTGTGATGGTCCCGCGTCGCTGATTGACCCTGATCGCCAGCACGCCATCACCCGCATTGCCTTGCGTGCGTTTCTGGATGGAACGCTCAAGGGCGATGGGGCGGCAATCGCCCGGTTGCGCGTCTTGGGAAGCGAGTATCCGGAAGCGAAAGTGCTGACCGAGCCCTGATCAGGTGCCGTAGGCGCGCATTTCGTTGTTTTCGTCGCACTGGCCGCGGCAGAGGCGAAGCAGTCCATCGAGTTCGGCGGTGTGCAGCGCGTGGATGAAGCGCATTCCGGCAAGACCGGGCTGGCTCCAGCGCACTTCGGCCAGCATGTCGCCGAAGCCGTCGATCCTGACCTTGATCTGCTGGCCTACGGCAAGGGTTTCGTTCTTGAGGTTGCCGATCCGGCAGCCTTCCAGCGAAAGTTCCACCAGCAGGCCGCCCAGCCATTTGCCTTTGGTCTTGCTCAGCCGCATCATCCGGCGGACGGCAAAGCGCTGGTGCTTGCGAATGGTCAGAACAGTCACTTGTGAACCCCCAATGCGGTCTAAGTGTTTCAACGGTTAGATCACCGAAATCCTTTCCAATTGGTTTCCGGGACTCGCCTGCTTGACAGCTTGCGGTAAAGCGGTGCCAGTGGACGGTGAAAGACAGGAGAACAGGCAATGATGGCTCCATCCGACATGCGGGGCAAAGTGGCGCTCATCACCGGCGCGGCGGCGGGACTGGGGCAGGCAACCGCGATCCGGCTTGCAGCAGTGGGGGCTGATGTCGCCATTCTCGACATTGCGGCTGCAGGCCTCGAGGAGACCGCAGCGAAAATCCGTGCGCTTGGATCGAAGGTATTGGTTCTGCCGCTCAGCCTTGCCGAACGGGCCAACTGCGTGGCGGCAGTCGCACGAACCGTCAGCGAATTTGGCAGGCTCGACGCTTTGTGCAGTGTTGCCGGTGTCATGCTTGTCGGCGAATCCGCCAGCTATTCCGACGAAGACTGGGATCTGTCGCTGGCGGTCAACCTTACCGCACCGTTCGTGCTGGCGCGCGCGGCCATTCCGCACCTGCTCGAAGCCAGCGGGGCGATCGTCAACGTTACCAGCTGCGCGGCTTTCCAGGGGCAGGCCTATTTTGCCGCCTACTGCGCGACCAAGGCGGGGCTCACCAACATGACCAAGGCGCTGGCGATGGAGTTCATGCATCAGCCGATCCGTATCAATGCGGTTGCGCCCGGCGGGATGATGACCGGACTGACCCAGGGCATGGGGCGGATCATGCACCTCGACATGGGGCTCATCGGCAGGATCGGCTCGGCCCGGCCTGAACTGTGCGAGATCGAGGATGTTGCCGAATGCGTTGCCTTCCTCGCAACCGACGCCGCGCGCGGCTATCACGGAGCATGCATCCAGATCGATGCCGGGGTGACGGCAGGGTGAAGAGTGGCTGATTTTGGCGGTTTAGCGTAAAACGACGAGGGATATATCGTTTTTCGATATTATCGATTGACAATAAGGCCGACTCGGATTATTGATTATCGATATCGACCATATCGGAGAACGATCAATGACCCAGACTTTCACCACCCGCTTCACTGCAATGATCCTCGCAGCCGCGATTGTCACGGCCGCCTGGCTGCCCACCGTCGCGGTGCCGGTCGCCAACAATGCAGCTGTGGCTGCAGCCACCCTCGCCTGATATCCATGCGGAGTTGAATTGATGACGCTCGACCTTGCCAGCCGTATCTCCGTTGCCGCCATGGCCGCAGCCGCCGTTCTGATGTCGTGGCTGCCGACCGTTTCGGTCCCGCTCTCGGCAATCGCCTGACGTCGCGTCTGAGGAGGCAACAGGATGAACCTCGCCCCGCGATCTGACCCACTGCTGCGCGGCACGCGATTGCTGCTGGTCATCACCATGGGCCTGGCTGTCGTGTTCGGGATCGGTTTGTGTGCCGCAATTCCTTCGGTGTGGATGTTCAGCAATCGTGTTGTCGTCGAGGCGGCGCAGAACGACATCCGGCTCGACGGGCGCGATGCCCTGCTGGCGGTCTCGGTGCTGCTTGCTGCCGCTGCCGTGCTGACAGGTCTTGGCTTCCTGTTCCTGCGCAAACTGGTGGCGATCATCGATACGGTCGGTGAAGGTTCGCCCTTCATCCCCGAAAACGCTGCGCGGCTGCGCGCCATGGGCTGGCTGGCGCTGGCTTTCCAGGTGCTCACATTGCTCACGGCTCCTGCCGAATTCCTTATCAGCCGGGCGGTTCCGGACAGCCATGTCGAAGTCTCGGCCAACTTTTTCGGCTTGATCACCGCGCTCCTTCTGTTCGTCCTCGCCCGGGTGTTTGACCATGGAACGCGGCTGACCGAAGATGCCGAGGGGACCGTGTGATGACGCCGGAAGACTGCGACATTGCATGCCGGATCAGCTGCAAGCTCGACGAACTGCTGCACCAGCGCCGCATGACATTGACCGAGCTGGCCGAGCGGATCGACATTACGCTCGCCAATCTCTCGATCCTCAAGACCGGCAAGGCCAAAGCAATCCGCTTCTCGACGCTTGAAGCCATCTGCCGCGAACTGGATTGCCAGCCGGGCGACCTGCTCGGCTACAAGGAAGGCTGATCTTGCACGCAGGCTGACGACAGTTCAAAAGCCGGGACCTATGATCCCCCTCCATCATGTCCCGGCGAACGTGAGCGCGCACCCCCGTTGGTGCGCGCTCTTGTTTGGCGTGCTCGCGGCCTGCGGTTTCGAGCCGCTGCGCCTCTGGCCGCTGACCCTGCTGGCCATGGCCGGACTGATCGAACTGATCGCGCGGGCCAACACTGCGCGGCAGGCGTGGACCCTGGGCTGGCTGTTCGGGGTCGGCCACTTCGCGCTTGGCAACAACTGGATCGCCATGGCCTTCACCTATCAGGCGCAGATGCCCTACTGGCTGGGCTGGGTGGCTGTCATCGGGCTGGCACTGTTTCTGGCGCTCTATCCGGCGCTGGCGGCAGCGGCGGCATGGCGGTTGGGACGCAGGAACATTGCCGCGCTGGCGCTCGCCTTTGCGGGCTGCTGGATTGTCACCGAGTGGCTGCGCAGCTGGCTATTCAGCGGCTATGCCTGGAACCCGCTGGCAATGGCGGCGCTGGGGCCGTTCGACCGCCCCGGCCTGGCCGCCATGGCGCCGCAACTGGGCACTTATGCGCTTTCCGGTCTGGTCATAATCCTGGCGGCGAGCTGGCTGATGGCGGCCCGGCGCGCCAGGACCGATTGGCAGGGTGCGGCGATGCTTCTGCTGCCTGCGGCCCTGATGCTGTTGCCGGGCAACGCGCCTTCGCGGCAGGGAACCCTGCCATTCACCCTCGTCCAGCCCGACGTGCGCCAGGAAGCCCTCGAAGATCCGCGCCAATGGGAAAACACTTTCGTTCGCACGATCCGGCTCTCGCAAAAGACTGGCAGCAACACGCCGCGCCTGGTGCTCTGGCCAGAATCCGGCGTGCCTGACTATCTCGAGGACGGCTATCCGCAATTCTATTACGAAGGCATTACCTACGCTTCCGATCCCGGCATGGCGCGGCGGAGGATCGGGGCATTGCTTGGCCCCGGCAGCCTGCTCCTGACCGGAACCACAGACCTTGAAGTGCGCCGGGGCCGCGCGGTCGGTGCGCGCAATTCGGTGACTGCCATCGACAGCGCGGGGGCAATCCGCGGCTCCTATGCCAAGGCCCATCTGGTGCCCGGCGGGGAATACCTGCCGCTGCGCCCGCTGCTGGAGCCGCTCGGTCTGTCGCGGCTGGTGCCTGGCGATATCGATTTCTGGCCGGGCCCCGGACCGCAGACGCTCGATCTCGGACCCTGGGGCAAGGCAGGCATGCAGATATGTTATGAGATCGTCTTCTCCGGCCAGGTCGCGGATCGCGCCAACCGCCCTGACTATCTCTTCAACCCATCAAACGACGGCTGGTTCGGTGCCTGGGGTCCGCCGCAACACCTCGCGCAGGCGCGGATGCGGGCGATCGAAGAGGGCCTGCCGGTGCTGCGCGCCACCACCACCGGGATCAGCGCGGTGATCGACGCCCATGGCATCGTACGCCAGCAAGTGCCGCGCCACCGCGCCGGGAGGCTTGACGGAACGGTGCCGCCCGCCCTGCCGCCGACGCTGTTTTCGCGTGTGGGCAATATGCTTCCGCTTGGCTGGGCCGCAATTCTTCTTGTCCTCTCCCTGGTTGCGTCGCGCCGCACACGCCGCTAGAGCAGGTATCACATAAAGATTCCTTTATATCAGGTGATCCATGCGCGGCGACTATCTCTTCACTTCCGAAAGCGTTTCCGAAGGCCATCCCGACAAGGTTTCCGACCAGATCAGCGATGCCATCGTCGATCTGTTCCTGTCCAAGGATCCCGAGGCGCGGGTAGCCTGCGAAACACTGACCACCACCAACCGGGTGGTGCTGGCGGGCGAAGTGCGCGGCAAGGGCATGATCGACCGCGACGGCGATTGGTCACCCGGCGTTCTGGAAGAAATCCAGACGATCGTGCGCGGCGTGGTCAAGGACATCGGCTACGAGCAGGACGGCTTCCACTGGCAGAACCTGAACTTCGAAAACCACCTCCATCCCCAGTCCGCAGACATCGCCCAGGGCGTCGATTCAGCAGGCAACAAGGATGAAGGCGCCGGGGACCAGGGCATCATGTTCGGCTTCGCCTGCGACGAAACCCCGGACCTGATGCCGGCCACGCTCTACTACAGCCACAAGATCCTCGAGCAGATGGCCGCCGACCGCCACTCGGGCAAGGCACCGTTCCTGGAGCCCGATGCCAAGAGCCAGGTGACACTGCGTTTCAAGGACGGCAAGCCGGCTGCGGCAACTGCCATTGTTGTCTCGACCCAGCATGCATCCGGCTATCACGAGGGCGCCAAGGAGGCCGAGCTCAAGGCATACGTCAAGGCTGTCGTCGCCCAGGTGCTGCCAGCCAGCCTGCTGACGGCCGAGACGGTCTATCACATCAACCCCACCGGCAAGTTCGAGATCGGCGGTCCCGATGGCGATGCCGGCCTCACCGGCCGCAAGATCATTGTCGATACCTATGGCGGCGCGGCCCCGCACGGCGGCGGCGCGTTCAGCGGCAAGGATCCGACCAAGGTTGATCGCTCGGCGGCCTACATCACCCGCTATCTTGCCAAGAACATTGTCGCGGCAGGCCTGGCGACCCGCTGCACCATCCAGCTTGCTTATGCCATCGGCGTCTCCAAGCCGCTGTCACTCTATGTCGATACCCACGGCACCGGGACTGTCGGCGACGACCGGATCGAAGCGGCGATCATGGGCATCGACAAGCTCGGCGGCCTGACCCCGCGCGCGATCCGCACCCACCTTGGCCTCAACAAGCCGATCTACCGCAAGAGCGCTGCCTACGGCCACTTCGGGCGCAAGGCTGAGGGCGATTTCTTCCCCTGGGAGAAGACCGATCTGGCGGAAGATCTGAAGGCAGCGCTGGGCTAGAGTCTTTCCCGACTCGGAATCGGCACCAGCCCGCTCCCCCACCCGGCCTCCCATAAGATACAATGTCTTGGGAGGCCGGGTGGGGGAGCGGGCTGGTGCCGTCTTAATCAGAAAAACTTCTAGCCGGCCTCCCCCGCATCCGGCCAGTCCTTCAGCCGTATCGCGCCCGCATCGAAGAACAGCGCGGGCAGCTTGGCCAGCAGCAGCACCTTGTGGATTGCCGCGTCTGCCAGCCGTTCGCGCCAGGTCTCGACTGCGCAGCCCTGGCGTTCCAGCCAGGCGCGATAGGGCAGGAAGTGGCTGGGTTCGTCCTCGTGGATGACCCTGAAGATACGGTGCATCGCCTTGTCGGCGCGGATCATGCGGCTGGCCAGCAGCGCTTCGACCTGCGCCAGCCCGCGTTGCTCGGTAAGCACGATCACCCGGCACAATCGCTCGAAGGCGGCTGGATCGGCAACCACATGCCCGACATCGAGCTCGTCAATGGTGCAGCCGAAGATCAGGCGAACGAAGCGGTCGATGTGGCCATAGCTTCGGTCCACCGCCAGCGGCATCCGCCCGCGCAATTCGAACCAGCGGCGGAACATGACATAGTGCTTGCGTTCGTCAGCCCGGTGGCTGGAAACGGCGGCGATGAAGGCACCGTCATCCGGGCAGCGCTGGCGCGCCGCCTCCAGCACCCGGTCAAGCGCGGTATAGCCGCGATGCTCGTTGTAGAGGTAGATCGAGGCGACCACCTCGAGATAGCGCTCACGAATAGCCGTGCCGATGGGCCAGCCTGTTGTCCCCCCCGCCTCGGCGGGCGCGGGCACGCTACTTCGCCAGCTCGGCCTCGATCGCCGCCGTCAGCGCCGCATCGCCCGGCTCGGTGCCAGGAGCGAAGCGGGCGGCAACCTTGCCGTCCTTGCCGATCAGGAACTTTTCGAAGTTCCACAGCACTTCAGGGTCCTCGGTCGGGGTCATGCCATAGCCTTTGAGCCGCTCGCGGAATTCTTCCGACGGGCCCTGCTTGTGCGGCATGGCCTCGGTCAGCGCGGCGTAAAGCGGCTGCTTTTCCGCCCCGGTAACATCGGCCTTGGCGAAAAGCGGGAACGACACGCCATAATTTGCCGAACAGAACTCGACGATTTCCTCGTGCGTGCCTGGTTCCTGCTGGCCGAAATCGTTGGCCGGAAAGCCCAGCACCTTGAAGCCCGCCGCCTTCTTTTCCTGATAGAGCTTTTCCAGCCCCTCATACTGCGGGGTCAGCCCGCATTTGGAAGCGACGTTGACCACCAGCAGGACATTGCCCTGATGATTTGCAAGACTGTCGCTGGCGCCGTCGATCCGGGTCAGCGGGATTGCGGTAAGGTCGGTCATCGTGGTTCTCCCGTTCATTCTTCGTAGTGAGCCGTCGTCTTCGACCGGACTTCTTGAGCGGTGACACCCGGTGCCAGCTCGACGAGTCGGAATGGCGAATTGTGATCCTTGCGGGCAAAAACGGCAAGGTCTGTAATCACCATGTCGACCACGCCGCAGCCGGTCAGCGGCAAGGTGCACTGCGGTATGAATTTGGAACTCCCATCCTTGGAGCAATGTTCCATCACCACGATAATTTTCTTGACCCCGGCGACCAGATCCATCGCCCCGCCCATGCCCTTGACCATCTTGCCCGGGATCATCCAGTTGGCGATGTCGCCGTTTTCGGCCACTTCCATCGCGCCGAGCACCGTGAGATCGATATGTCCGCCGCGGATCATGGCAAAACTGGCGGCGCTGTCAAAATAGGCAGAGTGCGGCAGTTCGCTGATGGTCTGCTTGCCGGCGTTGATCAGGTCAGGATCTTCCTCACCTTCGTAGGGGAACGGTCCGATGCCGAGCATGCCGTTCTCCGACTGGAGCGTGACGGTGATGCCCGTCGGCACATGGTTGGCCACCAGCGTCGGAATGCCGATGCCAAGGTTGACATAATAGCCGTCCTGCAGCTCCTGCGCAGCACGGGCGGCCATTTCGTCGCGGGTCCAGGACATCAGGCAGGCTCCCTTTCGCGCACCGTGCGGAATTCTATCTTCTTGTCATAGGGTGCGCCCAGGATCACGCGCTGGACATAGACGCCAGGCAAGTGGATCGAATCGGGATCGAGCGCGCCTGCCTGGACCACCTCTTCCACTTCAACCACGCACACCTTGCCGCACTGCGCGGCAGGCACGTTGAAATTGCGCGCAGTCTTGCGGAACACGACATTGCCGGTCGTGTCTGCCTTCCAGGCCTTGACCAGCGCCAGATCGGCGAAAATGCCGCGTTCGAGCACATAGTCCTGACCATCGAAGGTCTTTGTTTCCTTGCCTTCGGCCACCAGCGTGCCGACCCCGGTCTTGGTATAGAAACCGGGAATCCCCGCGCCGCCAGCGCGCATCCGTTCGGCGAGCGTGCCTTGCGGGCAGAATTCAACTTCGAGCTCACCCGACAGATACTGCCGCTCGAACTCCTTGTTCTCGCCGACATAGCTCGAAATCATCTTGGCCACCTGCCGCGAGCGCAGCAATTTGCCGATGCCTTCGCCATCGATCCCGGCATTGTTGGAGGCAAACGTCAGTCCCTTGACCCCGCTTGCCTGCACAGCATCCAGCAGCCGCTCGGGAATGCCGCACAGGCCAAATCCGCCGCAGGCGATCAGCAGCCCGTCTCGCAGCAGCCCGTCGAGCGCGGCCTCGGCAGATGGGTAGAGCTTTTGCATGGTGCCTCCTGAACTTGCCTGCCGGTTAGCTGATAGCTTGCCGCCGAATCAATCGCGCGCCGGAGCCAGGCCTTCGCCCTGCGGCAATACTTCTGCGGTTTCGTGGAAAGCGCGATTTTCTGCCGGGAAACGCATGACCAGCAAAATGCAGGCAGCGATTGCCCAACCCCCGGCGATTGCCCAGTACATCGTCGCCGGATTGCCAACGCCTGCCGTTGCCGCCGCCACCGAAGCACCCAGCGGACGTCCGAAATTGGCCATGGCCATGTAGAGGGTGAACTGCGTCGCGGCGACGGCGGGCGAACACAGCCGCATGCAGATCGGTATGATGGCAATCGTGACGAAGATCCCGACCACGTCGGTGCCGAAGAAATAGGCGAGGATCACGGTCTTGTCCGACCAATGATCCTGCGCCAGTGCCATCGCCACATACATCGCGATCCCGATCGGCATCAGGATCAGCGCTGAACGCTGGGCACCGATGGCATCGACCATCCAGCCGCCAAGGGTCAGGCCCAGCAAGCCCGACACGAGCTGTATTGTCGACATGGCATTCGTGTAATCGCTCAGCGACCAGCCCGCGGTCTTGGTCGCCAGAATCGGGTGAAAGGCCTCATGCGCCCCGGCTGGCAGCGCGCGCAGCAGCAACACAGGCAAGAGCGCGAGGCTGAGAGGCGCGAGAATGGCGCGAAAGCTATTCTTGAGCAAAGGTGCCCAGGCTTCCGGCTTGACCGTCAGGTTGTAGGGGTGGCTTGTCCCCGCACTCCACGGCAGATTGCGCTCGCCTTCGCGTTCGCGGATCAGCAGGCCGTAGATCATGACCGACCCCGGGACGACTGAGGCAACGGCCAGGCAGGTGGCAAACCCGAAGTTCTGCAGCAAAAAGCCGCCAAGCGCCGTTGCCGCAGAGATGCCCAGCACCTGCGCGCCGAACATGATCCCGGCGGCCTTGGCCCGCTCGCTCTCGGCCATGATGTCGACCGCCAGGCTGTCGATCCCGACATCCTGAAAATTGGTCGCCAGATTGGCGGCAAAGCCGATGGCTGAAAGCAGGAACACGTCGCTGTAGTCCGGTGACATCACGGCGGCCAGCCAGAAACACCAGCACGATCACGCCCTGCGCGCCGATGATCCAGCTGCGCCGGCGGCCCATCGGCAGGAAGGTATAACGATCGATCAGGAAGCCGTTGATCAGCTTCAATGACCACGGCAGCGATGCAGCGCCGACCACTGCGGCAATCTCGCCGGTGCCCGCCCCATTGGCCGCCATCCACGAAGGCACCGCATAGAAAAACAGGCCGATCGGGAAGCCTTGCGTGAAATAGAACAGCAACAAGGTCAGCATGCGCAGGCCGGGACTGCGGGTCAGGATCAACCGTTCGCCTGATGTCATTGCTGCATTGCCCCCGCTGCTTGTCTGAGCCCGCGACTATGGCGGAAAAGGGGGCAATGTCGAGCGATGATCAGTGCCCGGCCTGTTCACCCCGCTTGAGGCCCGAGGCGGCAAGCTGGGCGTCGATCTGCTCCATCAGCCGGTCAAGACCCGCCTGGTCGGCACTTTCGGCCCGCGCCACCAGCACGTCCTGGGTGTTCGATGCGCGCAGCAGCCACCAGCCGTCGGCAGTCGAGACGCGCACCCCGTCGGTTGCATCGACATCCGCGCCGGAAGCGGTCAGCCGCGTGCGGACTTCCTCGACCACCGCAAATTTGCGCGTTTCATCCACCTGGAAGCGCAGTTCCGGCGTATTGACCAGCGGCGGCATCTCGCCGCGCAGTTCGGTCACCGATTTGCCCAGCCGCGCCGAGGCCGCGATCAGCCGCACTGCTGCATAAAGCGCATCGTCGAATCCGTAATACTCGTGCGCGAAAAACACGTGGCCGCTCATTTCACCGGCAAGCGGCGCACCAGTTTCCTTCATTTTGGATTTAATCAGGCTGTGTCCGGTTTTCCACATAAGCGGATGTCCACCCAGCCTTGAGACCTGATCGAATAGAGCCCGGCTTGCCTTCACATCGGCGATAATCGTCGATCCGGGCACCATTCGCAGAAGGTCTTCGGCGTAGATCATGAGCAGCTGGTCACCCCAGATTACCCGTCCAAGGCCATCGACGGCGCCGATCCGGTCGCCATCGCCGTCGAATGCCACTCCGAAATGGAGGTTCTTCTCCGCGACCAGCGCCTTCAGATCGGCAAGGTTCTTCTCCTCAGTGGGATCCGGATGATGGTTCGGGAACGTCCCATCCACTTGGGTGAAGAGCAGATGGTGTTCGCCAGGCAACTTCTTACACAGACGCTCCAGCGCGGGGCCGGCGGCGCCATTTCCCGCGTCCCAGCCGATCCTGAGGCCTTCGAGCGACGCCCGGTCGATCCCGGCCAGCCCCTCGGTCAACCGGTCGATATAGGCGCTGAGGACCTCACGGCGCTCGGACTTGCCTTCAGCTCGTGATCCAGTCACCCCGCTCGGCCATCCGGCCCAGTTCCTGGATATCCGCGCCGAAGAACGGGCGGCCCCGAAATACCATTTTGAAGCCATTGTAATTGGCGGGATTGTGGCTGCCAGTTATCTGAATGCCGCCCTCAACATCTTCGGCTGAGGCTTCGGCATAGTAGAGCATCGGGGTTGGCCCCATGCCAACCCGCACCACATCGATTCCGCTGAGGTTCAGCCCTTCAACCAGCGCCTCCTCCAGCATCGGCGATGACAGCCGCCCGTCATAGCCGACCGCCGCGACCTTCCCGCCGTCTCTCGCCAGCAGGGTGCCGAAGCCGCGCCCGATCGCCCGGGCATCGTCTGCCCCCAGGGTTTCGCCGATAATGCCCCGGATATCGTATTCGCGCAGGACCGTGGGATGGAAAATGTGGGACATGCTGGCTCCGGTTAACGCTCTTTCACCGCTCCGAGCAAAATATCCCGTGCGGCATTGGCTTCGTGGACTTGATCGTTGCTGCCGCCCCGGTCGGGGTGAATCTGGGCGACGAGGCGCTTGTGGGCCTCGATTATCTCAATTCTGCCGGCATCACGCCGCACGCCCAGCAGGGCCCGTGCACGCTCCCGCTCGGGTGAAGAATGCGGAAATCCCAGCAATTGCCAGGGCCAGCGGCGCACGATCAGCTTGCAGGCCAGGGTCGCCAATAGCAGTATCCAGATCAGCTTCATGCCCCGGTGACCAGCTCCAGCTCGGCCTGCGGTTTGGCAGGCATCGGCAGGTTGAGCCCCGCCAGCAATGATCGCAGCTCCTGCCGGGCCACCAGATGGCTGGTGCCAAGTTCGCCGAGCTGGCCCTTGTCGAGCAGGGTCAGGCCGGAGGGAAACAGTTCGCGGTAGATCACCCGCTCGCTCAGGCCATTGGCGATGCGGAAGCCGACCCGTTTTGACAGTTCGGTCAAGGCCCCTTCCAGGCGCTTCATGTTGCGGGCCTCGGTAAAGCCGGTGCGGTTGCGCACCACCACCCAGTCCATCTCGCGCTTCTGCTCCTTGATCGTCGCCATCGCGCGCTTCTTGCGGGTTTCCCAGATCAGTTCGGCATAGAACGACAGGCGGCGCACCTTGAATGTTTCGGCATCGACCTGGCCGATCAGGTCGAAGTCGACGAAACTGTCGTTGAGCGGGGTGACCAGCGAATCTGCCTGGGTGGCAACGTGGCGCGCAAACACATCGTCGCGGCCAGGCGTGTCGAACAGCAGGAAATCTGCGCCATCGGCCAGCAGGTCGCACTGTGCGTCGAGTTCTTCTACGGAGTTGCCCTCGAACACGGCAAAGGCAGCCCCGGGCAGCTTGATGCCGCGCCGCCGCTCGGTCTCGATCCGGTTTTCGAGGTAGCGATGCAGGGTGCGCTGGCGCGGATCGAGGTCGATCGCCGCCACTTTCGCGCCCTGATAGGCCAGCGCAATCGCCACGTGGACTGCCGTCGTCGACTTGCCGGTGCCGCCCTTTTCATTGGCGAAAACGATACGGTGTGCGCTCACGGAGTGGGATTTCGCTTTCTCGACGGGTTGCCGCCTGCGCCGCTCCGGCGCTAGGCTGGCGCCGTCATATCCAAGGGCCACCCGCCATGCAAATCGCCGAGACCCTCGATCCACTGCGCAGTGCCGTTAATGCGCTAAGGTGCGACGGGCCGCTGGCCCTGGTGCCGACCATGGGCGCACTGCACGAAGGGCACCTGACCCTGGTGCGCGAAGCCAAAGCGCGGGCCGCGCATGTTGCGGTGTCGATCTTCGTAAACCCCCGCCAGTTTGGTGCGGGTGAGGATCTGGCCGCCTATCCCCGCCCGTTCGAGCGCGATCTGGAAATGCTGCGCGCAGAGGGCGTTTCGCTGGTCTGGGCCCCTTCGCCGGCTGAAATGTACCCGGCCGGCTATGCCACCAACCTCTCGGTTGGCGGTTCGCTGAGCGAGGGCCTGTGCGGCGCAGCCCGGCCCGGACACTTCGACGGGGTGGCAACCGTGGTGTGCAAGCTGTTCAACCAGGTGCAGCCGGATCTGGCCCTGTTTGGCGAGAAGGACTGGCAGCAGCTCGCCGTCATCCGCCGCATGGCCCGTGATCTCAACCTGACCCGGCCTGGCGCGACCGACATTCATGGCGTGCCAACCGTGCGCGAGGCTGATGGTTTGGCGATGTCTTCGCGCAATGCCTATCTGAGTGCCGCAGAACGCGCCGATGCTTCCGTCTTGCCGAGAGCGATGCGCACCGCGATCACGCGGATCGAGGCGGGCGGCGAAGTGGCTGGCGCGCTGGCGGTGCTTGAGGCCACGCTGCTGGAGGGCGGCTTCGCCTCGGTCGATTACGCCGCGCTGTGCGATGCCGATAGCCTTGAGCCACTTGTGCGCGCCGCCGGAAATCCGGCCCGCCTGCTGGTCGCGGCCCGCATCGGCAAGGCCCGGCTGATCGACAACATGCCGGTAGGCTGAACAAAAGGCCGCCCCGTCCTTGTGGACGGAGCGGCCGAGTTTCCCGTCGGGTGGGTCGCAATTGCCCGCTGGGAGGGAGGAGTGGTGGTTCAGAGGAGGTAGTCGCTCGCATCGATCTGGCCGACTGTCACGCCTGGCAGCGAGATGGTGAAAGCGTCCGGACCGCTGTAGAAATTGATGTTCACCGATCCGTCAGGCGCGTTCGACAGGTAGCCGTCCCAGCCGTTGTTGATGAAACCCGAAATATCGAGCCGGTCGAGCCCGTTCTCGAAGTTCGAGATCGTGCGGTTGCCGTCGAGCGGGTTGATCAGGAAGGTATCGGCCGTACCGTTGCCGCCGTTGAGCGGATAGGTCTGGTGGTATTCGAGCGACGGGCTGCCGCCGATCATGTCGGATGCGTTGAAGGCCTCGCCGGGGGTGATGCCGTTGATCCGGATCTCGACCGTCTGGCTCGAAACACTGGTCAGGGTCAGCACCAGGACGCTGCCCTGAAGCGTGGAAGAGCCCGTCCAGGTGGGGCTGTAACCCATAGAATCGAAGCCGAAATCGGTCAGATCGAGCTTGTCTTCGCCCTGCTTGAAGTCCGAAATGGTCACAACCTGCGCGCTGGTGCGCACTTCGAAGATGTCGGCAGCATTGTCGCCGAAGCCTTCCATGCTGTAGTTCCCGATAAGCTCGTCGGTGCCTCCGTCGGCGATCAGCCGGTCCGATCCGGCACCACCCCAGATCTGGTCGTTGCCCAGGCCGCCCGCGATGACATCGTCTCCGCTGCGCCCGTCAAGCTTGTTGCTGGCCGCGTCGCCGGTCAGCGCATCGCCGAAATTGCTGCCGTAGAGTGCTTCCATGGCGGTCATCGTGCCGCTGGCCCCGGCAAACGAATAGGTGCCGCTGGCGAGGCTGGCGGTCACTGCCGAGGCGGCATTGTCGAAGCGGACCGCATCGAAATTGCCTGCACCCCCGTCGAGCGTATCGAGCCCGAGCGAGGCATAGACCGTGTCGGTGCCCGCGCCGCCCCAGATCTTGTTGTTGCCCGCCGAGCCGGTGATCGTGTCGTAATAGTCGCCGCCGATCACGTTCTCGATGCTGGTCAGAGTGTCGCTGCCCACGGTAACTGCCGACCATTGCTGGATCGCGGTGCCTGCGGCAAGATCGATGAAGTTGTTTGCCTGAATGCCGGCGTAGCTGGCGGTATCCTCGCCGGTGCCGCCGTCGAGAATATCGTTGTCGAGCCCGCCATTGAGCACGTCGTTATCGGCCCCGCCGCGCAGCGTGTCATTGCCGTTGGCACCGTAGAGGATATCGTTGCCCACATCGCCCAGCAGAGTGTCGTTGCCATTGCCGCCGTCAAGCGTATCGTCTCCGGCGCGTCCGTCGATAGTGTCGGCACCGGAGGTTCCGGTAAGAACATTGTTGCGGCTGTTGCCCCTGATGTTAGCCATTGCCTTGTTTCCCTGTCTGACGCCGGAACGGATTGCTCCGGGCTTGTCGAGGCGCTGGGTAACTCAGCGAAATCGCCTTGGGACTGCCATGGATATGGTTTTGTGGCGTAAATCACAGGATCGCGGCCTATGGTTAACAGTCTGTAAAAATGCGAAGTTCTCGGGCCCGTGGTTGTTGTAAATCATGCTACGAACCGGTCCGCGGACCGCTGAAAGCCGCACCTTCCGGCCCACGCAAAATGCGCTTTACTCGCCATCGGCCATGCGCCAGCTTCCGCGTGCGGCGCAGTTGCGCGCAATTGGAGGGACCTATGAGAAACACGAACAGCCTTCTGGCTGAAGCCTTCGGGACGTTCTGGCTGGTGTTTGGCGGATGCGGCAGCGCGGTGCTGGCGGCGGCCTTTCCCGAACATGGTATTCACTTTGTCGGGGTCAGCCTGGCTTTTGGCCTTTCGGTGCTGACCATGGCCTATGCCGTGGGGCATATTTCGGGCGGGCATTTCAATCCGGCGGTAACCGTAGGCCTGTGGGCAGGCGGGCGCTTTGCCGCGCGCAATGTCATGCCCTATATCGTCGCCCAGGTGGTCGGCGCGATCGTGGCGGCATTCGTGCTCTATGCGATTGCCAGCGGCAAGGCGGGGTTTGAGCTAAAGGCCGGGGCGATCGCCAGCAACGGTTTTGGCTCGGCATCGCCCGGGGGCTATTCGATGGCTGCGGGCCTGGCCATCGAGGTGGTGCTGACCGCATTTTTCCTGATCATCATCATGGGCGCGACCAGCGGCAGGGCGCCAGCCGGCTTTGCGCCGATAGCAATCGGGCTGGCACTGACGCTGATCCACCTGATTTCGATTCCCGTCACCAACACTTCGGTCAATCCGGCGCGCAGCACCGGTCCGGCGCTGGTGGAAGGCGGAATTGCACTGCAGCAGCTGTGGCTGTTCTGGCTTGCACCTTTGATTGGCGGGGCGGTGGGCGGACTGCTCTACCGGCACGTCATCGGAACCTGGGAAGACTGAGTGATCCATGCAAAAGGCGCGGTCCGCCAGCGGGCTGCGCCTTTTTTGCCGCACCCTGCCGCAAAACGTTACAGCATAATACCTTGGCACTTGTCATCGGCGCTTAATACTAACCATCTTATAGTGCGAATCGCCGGACGGTCCGGCAATGTGTCAGGGAATTGGCGCGATGGAGATGCCCCTGCAGAGCCAGATGGTACCCGCGCGAAAACGCGGCGCGCTGGAATTGGTCATGGGCTCGCGCTTCGGCAAGCTGCTGGGCCGCATCGGAATTGCCCCCAAGCCTGCCAGCGGCGAAAGCCTGCTCGAACTGGCCGGGGCATTGCTGTCGCTGCGCGGACGCGCATCGGGCCCGGCCCTGGCATCGGCGTTTTTCGACCTTTACGAGGCCAGCAGTTCCGAGGCCCGGCATACGTTTCTGGCCCAGCTGCACGCCAATTACCCGCGAGATGCCGCAGCCATCGACAAGGCCATTGATCGCTGGCTCAAGGATCGCAACGAAGCGGCGGCCCAGGCGCTCAACGATGCCAGCGAATCGCCCTGCCTGCGCCTGATCAACATGCTCAACCTCGCCCCGGGCGGCACCCGGCGCTTGCTGGCGATGCGCAGCGACCTGCTGGCCGCGCCGGGCAGCAATGGGGGCCTCAAGGCGCTTGATGCCGAATTCGAGGATGCCTTCACCGCCTGGTTCAACGCGGGCTTCCTCGAGCTGCGCCGTCTGGCCTGGGATACACCGGCATCGGTGCTCGAGAAGATCATCCAGTATGAGGCAGTCCATTCGATAGCCGGATGGGATGACCTGCGCGGACGGGTGGAACCTGCTGACCGGCGTTGCTACGGCTTTTTCCACCCGCAGATGCCCGACGAACCGCTGATTTTCGTGGAGGTAGCGCTGCTGAATGCACTGCCGGGGGCAATCGGCACCATTCTTTCGCCCGACCGCGCCCATGTCGATCCGCGCGCGGCTAGCCATGCGATCTTCTATTCGATCTCGAATTGCCAGGATGGCCTGCGCGGCATTCCTTTCGGCAATTTCCTGATCAAGCGCGTGGCAGGCCTGCTGCGTGAGGATCTGCCTCAGCTCAAGACCTTCGCCACCCTTTCGCCGCTGCCCGGCTTCGCCAAGTGGCTGGCCGGCGAACTGGGCGAAGGGGCCAAGACTCCCTCCGACAGTGAATTGAAGGCGTTGGCCGCGAAATATCTCGTCGTGGCGCGCTCGGCCAAGGGCGGGGTCATCGATCCGGTCGCCCGCTTCCATCTGGGCAACGGTGCGCGGCTTGAAGCGGTGCATGCCGGAGCTGACATGTCGGCAAATGGCAAGCGCCAATCGCACGGAGTGATGGTCAACTACGTTTACGACATGGCCGAGATCGAGGCGAACCACTTTGCCCTCGCCGAACTGGGAACGGTTGCCGCTTCGAAGGCAGTGCTGGTGCTCGCCGGGGTAAGCGAGAAGTAATCTGGCAACGCGGTCAGTGGCCGGGAAAGTCGATCAGGGCATCGACTGAGAGGCCTGCGTCGCGCAATTTTGCCGCCCCGCCAAGATCGGGCAAGTCAATCACGAACAGCGCCTGATCGATCCTCGCCCCCGCCTTGCGCAGCAATTCCACAGCGGCGAGCGCGGTGCCGCCGGTGGCAATGAGATCGTCGATCACCACCACGCGCGCGCCCTGCTGCGATCGCTCCCGGATCGATTTCGAGCGTATCGGTTCCGTATTCCAGCGCATAGTCGATCGCCAGCACCGGCACTGGCAGCTTGCCCGGCTTGCGCACTGGCACGAAGCCCAGACCCAGCCGGGCGGCAACTGCTGCCCCGAAGATGAAGCCCCGGGCTTCGATGCCGGCGATGGCCTGAGCCCCGGCGGCTTCGGCAAGATCAGCCAGTTGGCTGACCGCAGCCGCAAGTCCCGGCCCGTCGCCGATCAGGGTGGTGATGTCGCGAAACAGGATACCGGGCTTGGGAAAGTCCGGTACCGTGCGGATCAGCGACTTCAGTTGATCAGGGCTCAGTGCTTCTGGTCCGCCCAGATGTTGCGATAGGCCATATAGCCCAGCACCGTGGCGAACAGCAGGAAGATCAGCACCGGCCAGCCGGTCTGCTTGCGCTTGTCGAGCTTGGGTTCGGCGGTCCACTGCAGGAATGCCGAGACATCCTGGGCCATCTGATCCACGCTCGCCTTGGTGCCGTCGCTGTAGGTCACCTGGCCTTCGCCGCTCAGCGGCGGGGCCATCGCAATGTTGAGATTGGCGAAATAGGGATTGTAATGCAGCCCCTCGCCAGTCTTCGCGTCCGGGAATTCCTTCAGCAGCTCGGCAGGCTGGTTCTGGTAGCCGGTCAGCAGTGAATAGACATAGGCCGGGCCATCGTGCCGCGCCTTGGCGATCAGCGAGAGATCGGGCGGGCTGCCGAGCGCGGCATAGGGAACCGGCGGGAACTTGTCGGTCGGCAGGCCGGCCTTGCTCTTCACTTCGCCGGTGGCCGGATTGTAGGCCGGGATCTGTGCCTTGGCGGCAATCGCCTTCACTTCGGCTTCGTTATAACCCAGCGCGCCAAGGTCGCGGTAGGCAACCTGGCGGAGCGAATGGCAGGCCGAGCAGACTTCCTGATAGACCTGGAAGCCGCGCTGCAGCTGCTGGCGGTCAAAATGGCCGAACGGGCCATCGGTCGACAGCGACAGGTGCTTGGCGTGCTTGTGGAACTTGCCTTCGACCGTGTGCGGCATTTCGAAGCCGACCAGGCCCCAGAGCAGCGACCAGGCGAGCGCCGCCGTGAAGAACAGGCCGGCGAGAATGGAGAGGATGCGGATCATGGGGTCAGTCTTTCCGTCTCGCTAGAGTTCACTCGGCCGCAGCGGGCGCAAGCGCCGCCTTGTCATCCGCGCCCAGCACCGACTCGGTGATCGAGAAGGGCAGCGGATCGGGCCGTTCGATCGACGAGACGATCGGCAGGATGATGAGGAAATGCGCGAAATAGTACATCGAGGCGATCTGGCTGAACACCACATAGGGCTCTTCAGCCGGCAGGCCGCCGCACCAGAACAGCACCGCCATGGCTACCAGCAGCAGATAGAAGAACTTGCGGTAGAGCGGGCGGTAGCTGGCCGAACGCACCGGCGACTTGTCGAGCCAGGGCAGGAAGAACCAGATCAGGATCGAGCCGAACATCGCCAGCACGCCCAGCAGCTTGGCCGGAATGAACAGGAAGTCGAAGGTGAAGGCGCGCAGGATCGCGTAGAATGGCCAGAAATACCATTCGGGCACGATATGGGCAGGCGTGCTCATCGGGTTGGCCGGGATATAGTTGTCCGGGTGGCCCAGCATGTTCGGCGCGAAGAACAGCACCGCGCAGAACAGCATCAGGAATGCGCCGACCGCCCAGCCGTCCTTGGCGATGAAATAGGGGTAGAACGGCACGGTATCGCTCTCGCTCTTCACTTCGACCCCGGTGGGGTTGGAAGAGCCGGGGATGTGCAGCGCCCAGATATGCAGCACGACCACGCCGACAATCACGAACGGCAGCAGATAATGCAGCGAGAAGAAGCGGTTGAGTGCGGCGTTATCGGGTGCGAAGCCGCCGAGCAGCCACTGCTGGATCGGCTCGCCGACCAGCGGAATCGCGCCGAACAGGCCAGTGATCACCTTGGCGCCCCAGAAGCTCATCTGGCCCCAGGGCAGCACATAGCCCATGAACGCGGTTGCCATCATCAGCAGGAAGATGGCCACGCCCAGCAGCCACACCATTTCGCGCGGGGCCTTGTAGGAGCCATAATAGAAGCCGCGGAAGATGTGGATGTAGATCACCACGAAGAATGCAGCAGCGCCGTTGGCATGGGCATAGCGCATCAGCCAGCCCCAGTTGACGTTGCGCATGATGTGCTCGGTCGAATCGAAGGCAACCGCTGCATTGGCGGCATAATGCATCGCCAGGACAATGCCGGTGACGATCTGGATCGCCAGGCAGATCAGCGCCAGGAAGCCGAAGTTCCACCAGTAATTGAGGTTGCGCGGCACCGGATAGCCCGAGCCGACGGCGTTGTAGACGAGGCGCGGCAGCGGCAGCTTCTCATCCATCCACTGCATGAAGGGATGGCTCGGCTTGTATTCCTTGGCCCAGGGAAAGCTCATGATATTCTACCTCAGCCGATCTTGACGAGAGTGTCTGACACGAATGCGTATTCCGGAACCTCAAGGTTCTTGGGCGCGGGGCCCTTGCGGATGCGCGCGGCGGTATCGTAGTGCGAGCCGTGGCAGGGGCAGAAATAACCGCCGAATTCGCCTTTGACCTCGCCGGCGCCCGCTCCCATCGGCACACAGCCGAGATGGGTGCAAACGCCCATGGTGATCATCCAGTTTTCCTTGCCTTCCTTGGTCCGCTCGGCAAGCGTCTGGGGATCGCGCAGCGAACCGACATCGGCCTTTCCGGCCTCGGCGATTTCGGCCGGGGTCAGGTTGCGGATGAAAACCGGCTGCTTGCGGAACATCGTCTTGATCGCCTGGCCGGGCTGGATCGCGGAAATATCGATCTCCACCGAGCTTTCCGCCAGCACGTCGGCAGAAGGGGCCATCTGGCTGATCAGCGGGATCAGCGCAGTAAGTCCGCCGACACCGGCCGCGCTGACTGCGGCGATATTGATGAAATCGCGGCGGCGCACGCCTCCCCCGGCATCCTGTTCGGGGTTGGCCCCATTCAAGATTGCGGGGCTCGCATCTGTTGCCATGGTCTGGTCTAGCCTTGCTCTTGATGCCCGCCACCAGAGGCTGGAGCGGGCTGGAATTCATTCGTGCGGTGTGCCTGAAGGCCCCCTGGATACCCGTCTCCACGCGAAATTGACCCGCGACAGGGACCGGCTTGGCGCGCCTGATAGACGCGAAAGCGCACCCTGCCAACCGGGTTTTTACGGTTTTTCGACACTTGGGTTTTGCGGGGATTCAAGCCAGGCCAATCAGCGAAATCTGCCGTCCATAGGTTGCCTCGCCGCGATGGGTCGCCCGGCGGAAGGAATAGAACCGCTCCGGCGCCGCATAAGTATCGAGCCCCATACGCTGCACCTTGCCAATTTGCGCAGCTTCCAGCCGGGCGGCAACATAGCCTTCCAGATCGAATTGCCAGTGGCCGGACCTGCCGGATGCAAAGAAGCGGGCATTGTGCGCGGCCTCGTCGATAAATCGCCGGGCGAACGCTTCGTCCACTTCGTAGCTTGCCTGCGCGATGCACGGACCCACTGCCGCCACAATCGCCTCACGCCGCGCACCCAGCGCCTCCATTGCAGCAATGGTATTGTCAGTCACTCCGGTGATTGCGCCCTTCCACCCGGCATGGGCGGCGCCGATCACCCCGGCCCCCGGATCGGCCAGCAGCACCGGCGCGCAGTCAGCCGTCAGAATGCCAAGCAGGGTGCCGGGCCGGGAGGTAACCAGCGCATCCGCCTCGGGCCGCGCATCGTCGCCCCAGGGCTCGGTAACGGTCACGCAAGTGGCAGAATGCACCTGATAGACCGCCGTTATCCTCGCGCCCGGCAGAACGGCATCTGCCGCGCGCCTGCGGTTTTCGGCCACCAGCGCCGCATCGTCGCCCGAACCCGGTCCGCAATTGAGCCCGGCCACTTCTCCAAGCGAAACCCCGCCGCCTCGGCCAAGGAAGCCGTGCGGCAAACCCTCCAGCGCCGCCGCGCGGATGACATCGAGGTCAACCATCACAGCGGGATGCAATGCAGCTTTTCATGCGGCGTTGTCTGGTTCAATTCAGGGGCAAGGTAAAGGCCTCCCGCCAATCCGTTTGACACAGCGCGGGCCAGTGTTACCACTCCTGCCCGGTCGAACATTCGAGCGGATGAAGGGCAGGATCTTCACCGCAAGCTTTTGAATCAACACCTCGGCGGCCTCGTGCCCCCGGCGCTCAGGAGGCGGCAGATGCGGAATTTGGGCAGGACATTCGCGATGCTGCTGGCGCTCTGGCTGGCAGGGGTGAGCGCGGCGAGCGCGCAGAATGTGCGCATCCGCAACGCCTGGCAGACCGATCAGGAAATCAACATCGAAACCGGCGCGCCGCAAAGCACGCCCGCAGCCCCCGGCTGGCTCAGCGCGCAATGGGTGTTCGAGGAGGTTTCCGGCACGGCAAACGTGCGTATCAAGAATGTCTGGCAGGGCACCTATCTCAACGTCGAAACCGGCACGCTTCAGGTCAGCGCGATCCAGCCCGGCTGGCTTTCTGCGCAATGGAAGCTGGTCGGCGATGAGCGTGGCGGGAACCTACCGCATCGAAAATGTCTGGACGGGCGCGGCGCTCCATGTCGAAACCGGCAAGCTGGAGGCCGGGAATGCGCCCGGCAACTGGCAAAGCGCGATCTGGAAGCTGAGCGGCTATGCGCCTGCCTCCAGCTATACCTCCCAATCGGCAAACGATCCGCAATTCTACAGCTACAAGAACGTCCACTTTACCTACAATTCACGCCAGACATCCCCCAACTACTGGGTCTGGAACCAGAACAGCGATGCCGCCCTGACCATCTACAACCCTCTCGATGGCGGCGTCGTCCTGCAATACCGGCCCAACCGCACCTATGGAAATGCCGATTCGTGCAGCGGGGGAACCGAACCCTACACCACCTATTTCCGCGATGCCTGCCTGTCGCATGACTGGCACTATGATGCGCCTTTCGGCAAGGCCGGATTTCCGACCTATCCCGGCGGCCAGAAGTCGATCGGCAAGGATATCGCCGATTTCCTGTTCAACCAGGACATGCTGCTGCTGAGCGCGGGCAAGAACATCGGCATTGTGCCCGCAAACACCATGTATGGCTCGGTCCTGCATTTCGCGCCGGATTTCCGGGGCGGCACCGACAAGGGCGAAACCATCCTGCAAACGGGCGGCGTCGTCGCGGTATCGAACACCGGCGGCTATGTGCTTCGGCTGAAAGTCAGCTGGATCGATCCGGACGGCAAGGCCCGCTCGACCACGCTCGACAACACGGCCGGCACCCCGGCGGCAACGGTCCCGCTCTCCGCCGGATCGACCAATATCCGCATCGAGGCGAGCAGCCTGGCCGGCCGGCAGATCTTCACCAAGACTTTCCCGCAGGCCGGCATGTATGCCTATACGGTGGGCGGAACCGCGTTTCTCGAAACCCACAGCGAAGGTCTGACCTATCCGGTGATCGATACCTTGCGCGATGCCTTTTCAAAGGGCGGCGCGATCGAGACGGGTATCGTATCGACCGCCAAGACCATCCAGTATGCCTTCACCGGCAATTCCGAGGAATATACCGTCCAGATCGACAACTGCCACAGCAACCTATCGAATACCAACACCGCCGACAGGATCACCCTCTATCTCTACGATGAGAACGGCAGCAACTTTATCCAGCAATCGGTCCAGGGATCGGGCAGCTGCTCGACCAAGATCAGCATCACCACGCCGGTCAAGGTCAGCCGGTTTGCGCTGGGCACCAGCGGGCAGGACGCCTTCTTCCTCGACGAGGTGAAATTCTGGAAAGGCTACAGCGCCTTTACCGGCGATCTGCTCAGCCACAGCGGCCGCGACAACGGCGGCGGCTGGTGCCTCTCCACCGACACGGCCGATGCTTCCGACTGGGCCGCCCACAAGTCGGGGGACTGCGCGGGTCTGATCCATTTCCCGAGGTAGGGGCTGGGCGGCTTCAGGCGGCTTCAGGAAAGTGGTTTTTGTGGCCCAAGGAGATTGGTGCTATTTTTCTGGCACTCGGGTAGGGCATTGTATGCATAGTCATCGAAAAACCCTGTAATCTTCGTGGCTTAGTGGCTTTGTGCGATTTAGAATTTTCTCGCACGAAGGCACAAAGACACGAAGGGTGTGAGAAATAGATGCACTTTCAGCGCAATTGCACCGTGGTGGAATTAGGGGTTCTTGCACGTGTCACTGTAACTCCCGTAATTCTAAAGGAGGCGTGAATGGGCTATTTGCAAATCGGGCGCATTGGCCAGCAGCATGTGCCACGTGCATTAACCCCCAATTGTTCGCCTTTTCATCGAGATAGATGCTCAAAGTTTGACAATCTTGGCAAGTATTAAATAAGGGGTTATTGCACGTGTCACCGTAATTCGCCGTAATTCCAGCACCACCCGCACCAGCCCGGGACAGTGCCGCTTCACCCACCTGGCCAGCGCATCGGTGTCGCTCGCCACCACATCGCGGCGCAAAACTGCGCCGTCATCGTCAACCACACAGATATGCGTGGTCTTGTCAGATACGTCCGATCCTGCATATTCGTAATCGGTCACTCTCATCTTAGGACGCCTCATGGCGACTCCATGCCAAGATGGAGAGTGGCTAAATCAATTAAACCATGTCCCCGAAACTTGATTCGAAACGCCCAGATGGTTGGCAACTTTTGGACCAACCACGTCAACGCACTTCGCACGTTCTTTTTTTAAGGGTTCGTGCTTGCGGAGATACCGAGCCATGTACCGGCGAAAATGAATAATATAGCTTCACGAAAGCTCGGCCAAAAACATCTTTGCTAACGGCTATCTCGAAAATGACGCAAACGAACTACATCTGGATGATTGGGATCATCGAAGGCAGCTGTTGCGATAAACATCCGCCGGGAACTAATTTTTTCCATGCAAGTCTGTATAAAGCTTTTCCATTCCAGGTTCGATGCGTTTCGAGCGATTAGCATGGACCCTGAATACATCACATAATCCGCGTCAATTGCCTCCTGGACGAGTTGCTCCCAGCTCTTGTCCATTATCCGTTCAGAGTAGTGACATGGAGTATGATAATAGCCCCCTATCTGTTCCCTTATCCAGAATGGCTCGTTCCAATCTCTGCATTTTGGGCAATTTCTCCCATCGTTGATACGGGTTATCTTTTTCGGATCGATGTTCGGCCTTTCACCCGAGCCGCTACTATTGGGACCAACGGCTCCGGCGCTCTGCTGCCGTGTGTATGTAGCCCAAACAATTGGGTAATCTGAGGAGCATCCCGCCGCAAGCCATTCCCCAATCGTCGTTCATCATCAGCGTATGACCATCGCTGACAATATGCCAAAACCCGGACTTAATGTGAGATTTAACGAATCTTCCCAGACAATATCTAGTCGGCTTTGTATCCACACAATTTGCATATCCGCACACCAGGGGCCACTAAGGCATGGCCATCGGATCATTACATTCGTAACACGGCAACCCGACGATAATCATTTTGATGTCGCGCCAATCGCAATTTTCAGGATTTGCGCGTGAGCATCCCGAAGTCCTTGCATCTGTCCACCTCCCTTCAGTTCGTTTTCAGGTTTCGATATCGAACCAAGCTTGTCCGAAATTTTCGAAGTTACTTCTTTCTGAAAATTCGAAAGGTTTGACGCCACGCCTTGCGCCAGCTTCGCTTTGGTCATGAATCGAGCCAGCAACGATTATCAAGCCAAGCAGGAAGCTTTCGGAAAAAAGAATAATCAAGCCGACGAAGATGCCGCTATCCACCACAGCGCTGGTCGAAACTCAGCGAGCATTGCCTTGAATTCGATCTCATCGCGACTCCCCCTCTTCGACTCCAAGAATAGGTTTGTCGTGACAGAAGATTTTTCGGTCAAGCCGAAAGTACGTTTCGATCTCCGGCACGGCGG